>CAWIUV010000014.1:0-254289 GCA_963839405.1 uncultured Thermoleophilaceae bacterium | reverse complement strand
TCCAGGTCCAGCCGTGACGCCGCCGCGCGGATCCGAACAACCGGAGCCAGACAAGCGACGCGATTAGGTAGCGCTCGATGCCGCGGCTGGCGCCTCGATCGGTGGCGCGTTTGCCTGAGCTGTGGCGCCCGGCTGGACCGTTGGGATGCCGCGGGTGAAGAGCGGGGCGAGCAGGCTGATGAGGGCGAGGAGCGCGAGTGCGGAACGTAGGCCGTCGATGCGGGCCTCGGCGTTCTCGTCGACGACGGCGTCGGCGGTGTTCCCCGGGACACGTGCTTCGTCGAGCGCCGTCTCCAGGTCTTCGTCGGACACGAAGGGCACGCCTGTTGCAAGTTCGGCCTCGGCCTTCGACGGCGAGGTTGTCGGGGACCGCCGCATTGTCCTGGATGCCGCTGAAGAACGATGCCGTCATTGCGGAGATGAGGATCGCGCCCGCGAGCGCGGTACCGATCGAGGCGCCAAGCTGGGTGCCGGTGTTCTGTATACCGCCGACCTCGCCGCTCTGCTCGTCGGTGACCGCGGAGACGGTGACGCTGCCGAGCTGGGAGGCCATCGCGCCGAGTCCCGAGCCCACCAGCAGCAGCGGTCCGGTGATGATCTCGGGCCCGGCGCCGATATCGAGCAGGCTGACCAGCAGGACCAAGCCGCTGACAATCAGCAGGAACCCCGCGTTAACGACCCGCCGCGGGTTGGCGTCCGGGATCAATCTTCGGGACGCCGACGGCGAACAGGAGCAACGTCAACGACATCGGCAGCAGCCTTACGCCAGTCTCGACCGCCGATAGCCCCAGAGCGACTGACAGGAACAGGGGCACGACGAAGAACGTCCCCGCCTGGACGAGGAACATGAAGAGGAAAGAGATGACCCCGGAACGCATCTGGACGTTGGCGCAGCAGCTTGGGGTTGATCAAGGAGCCCTCCCCGCGTCCGATGCGGAGCGTCTCCCAGCGCAGGAACAGCGCGAGGACGACGCCACCGCCAAGCAGCAGCCAGATCACCGGCGAGAGGCCGATCCACTCCGGGGCCTCCGGCTTGGCCTGCACCACGCCCCACGTTCCGGACTTCAGGATGCCGAACACGATCATGCCCAAGCCGAGCGCCGACAGTGCAGTGCCGAATAGGTCGAGCTTGACGCCCTGCTCGGCTGGCGTGTCGTTCACACGGCGGGCGAGCATGAGAATTACCGCAACGATCAGCACCTCGCCCGCGAAGACCCACCGCCACGATGCGTAGGTCGTAAACAGGCCACCGATCAGCGGTCCAAGCGCGGCGGCGATCGCGCCGGCGGCGGCGACCAGCCCATATGCCCTCGGGCGGTCGGGCTTGCCGAAATTGGCCGCGACGAGCGCGACGATCGCGGGCATGATCAGCACCGCCCCCAGACCCTCCAGGCCTGACCACCCGATCATCAGCACCGTCAGGTTCGGGGACAAAGCGGTCGTCAACGACCCTGCCGCATAGACAACGCAGCCGATCGTGAACGCCCTCTTGCGTCCGATGATTTCGCCGATCTTGCCACCGGTGATCATCAGCGACGCCATCACCAACGTGTACATCGTGATCGCCGTCTGGATACCGGTCACCGTCGTGTCCAGATCCTCGGCGACAGTGGCGATCGCCGTGTTCATGACTGTCGTGTCCAGCGCCATCACGAACTGGCCTGCCGCCAGCGTCAGCAGCACGACACCAGCCGCGGCCGCAGCCCCTCCGACGTTCTTCGTCATCGTGCGATTAGACGCGGCCGACCACCCTTGGGAGACCGTCCGGCACGACGTCGGCGTACTTGGCCGCACGGCTACGAGTAGGAGATGAGATAGAAGAAGATAAATAAGAGAAGAAAAATAAAATAGACCGAAAGCAACCGACCGTGAAGGTGAGCGACGGGACTCGAACCCGCGACCGCCTGGACCACAACCAGGAGCTCTACCAACTGAGCTACGCCCACCAGGCGTGAGCCAATCTAGCAGCGGTTCTGGGCGGCCTAGACGGGTGGTGTGACGACCGGGACGGCTTCCTCGGCGACCGCCTCGACCACCTCGGACGGCTCAGATTCCTCACGCGCGCAGACGATCCGGAAGGCGCCGGTGCCGATCTCCGGGTCGGGACGAACCGGCAAGCCGCGGATCGTGTCCCACCCCAGGCGCTCCACCTCGAACGGATTCATCGCGACAGCGACGGCCGGGAACGGGCAGTTGGAGTTATGCGCGTCGATGGCCTTCGAGATGGCCTCGAGATTCTTGACCTCGGAGTCCCGAGCCATCGCTCAGGACGGCTCGGAGACGCCGGCGACCGGCTGCGCGTCGGGCGCGCGCTTCTCGACGCCGGCCCAGGTGCGCGCTTGCTCGATCGTCTTGTCCAGCCCGTCGCGCAGCTCGACCTCCGGCTCCCAGCCGAGCAGCTCGCGCGCGCGTGTGATGTCGGGCTGGCGCACCTTCGGGTCGTCTACCGGAAGCGCCTCGAAGACGATCTCGGAGCTCGTGCCGGTGCGGTCCCGGACCGTCTCGGCCATCTCGAGCAGCGTCATCTCGTGCGGGTTGCCGATGTTGACTGGGTCGTGCACGTCCGACTCGCACAGGGCGATGAGCCCGCGGATGAGGTCGTCGACGTAACAGAAGCTGCGGGTCTGCGGTCCCGTCGCCGAAGACAGTGATCGGCTTGCCGTTCAGCGCCTGGTTGAGGAAGGTCGGGATCGCGCGCCCGTCGTTCGGCCGCATGCGCGGCCCGTAGGTGTTGAAGATGCGCGCGATGCACGTGTCGAGGCCCTGCTGCCTGAGGTACGCCATCGTGAGCGCCTCGGCGTAGCGCTTCGCCTCGTCGTACACGCCGCGCGGGCCGATCGGGTTCACGTTGCCCCAGTAGGTCTCGGGCTGCGGATGGATCTCCGGGTCGCCGTAGACCTCTGACGTCGAGGCGAGCAGGAAGCGCGCGCGCTTCACCTTCGCCACTCCCAGCGTGTGGTGCGTGCCGTGCGAGCCGACCTTCAGCGTGTGCAGCGGCAGGCGCGCGTAGTCGATCGGGCTGGCCGGCGAGGCCATGTGGTAGATGAAGTCCACCGGCCCGTCGACCTCGTAGTAGTTCGTGATGTCCGTCTGGACCCACTGGAACTCCGGGCCGCGCAGGTGCTCGATGTTCTTGAGCGAGCCCGTTTCGAGGTTGTCCACACAGACGACGCGGTTGCCGCGCTCGAGAAGGTTTTCGCACAGGTGCGAGCCGAGGAAGCCGGCGCCACCGGTGACCAGACAGGTAGCCATGGCGCTGGAGCGTACCGCCCGGACGCTTCAGTTGCGGATGTTGAAGTGCGTCTCGAGGCCCGTGAGCTCGAGCAGCCTCGTCACCGGCACGCTTGGTTTAGCGATAACGACCTCGAGACCGCGCTCCCGGGCTCTGTTGTCCACGCGCACGAGCTCTTGCAGGCCGGACGAGTCCATGAACACCACGTCGCTCATGTCGATGACTGCGCGGCGCCACGGCTCCGCCTCGTCCTCGACCGCCTCGCGAAACTTCGCCACGGAGCCCATGTCGAACTCGCCCGAGAGCGTCACCTCGAGGGTGTCGCCGTCGGTCTGAGTGTCGATTTTCAGAAGCATCTCGGAACGCCCCGGGGAGGATTCGAACCTCCGACCCGCTGCTTAGAAGGCAGCCGCTCTGTCCCCTGAGCTACCGGGGCTGTCGCTCAGATTATGGGCGCCAGGCGGTCGTCCGAGGGATCCAGCGCGGGACGTTCTCCTTGTAGCGGCGGTAGGCGTCGCCGAACCGCCGCTCCACCGCCGGCTCCTCGTAGGCGAGGAAGAAGACGTGGTTGATCACGGCGAACACCGCCGCCCAGATCGCGATCGCGAGGGAGCCGAAGACCAGGGCCTCCCCCACCAGCGTCGCGAGAACTGCCGTGATCATCGGGTTGCGCACGTGCGCGTACGGGCCCCTCGACGACGAGCTGGGTCGTCGGATCCCATGGCGCGAGCGTGCCTCTTCCCGATGCGCGCGAACAGCCGCACGGTCCAGAGCCACATCAGAAAGCCGGCGACAAGGAGCGGCACGCCGAGGACGACGAGCACCGGCTCGAAGTCCACCCCGTCGCGCGCAACCAGCGCCGCCGGGACAACGACCGCGACCACGCCCGGCAATAGAGCGATCGCCCGCACATGTCGCCACGCGCTCACGCGCCAGGCTAGGCGGGTTCCGCACGTTGACGGTCGTATGCACCGTGAACGTGCGGCACGTCTCCGATCGGGGCGCCCGGATTCGAACCGGGGACCTCTGCCACCCAAAGGCAGCGCGCTACCAGGCTGCGCCACGCCCCGCGCGAGGCGAGTCTAGCCCCGCCGTAGGAGTGGCCAGTGCACAGGAACTGACTTAAAGGCTGCAACGGCCGTTGCCGAACGGATAGTCAAGGCCGCGGCAGGCGGCTCCCCCCACACGGATGGACGGATGACTCGGAGCAACGGAAATGCTCGCTGGTATGCCCTCTCGGGGCTGGCCGCGCTCGCGGTCCTCGTCGCTGCGCCGCCGTCGGCCTCCGCGAACTGCCACAACAAGTACGCGCATCCCGCGCAGGTGAGCAACGCGACGGTGAAGCAGACCACGCTCTGCCTCCTCAACCACCAGCGCAAGATGCATGGCCGCCGCGCGCTCAAGCCGAACAGGCGCCTTGCACGCGCCGCGCGCCGGCACGCGAGCGACATGGTGCGCCGCAATTACTTCTCACACACGGCGCCGGGCGGCGTCGACTTCGTCGACCGGATCATGCGCCAGGACTACGTGAACCCCGGCGAGGGTTGGCTGCTCGGCGAGAACCTCGCTTGGGGCAGCTACCAGCTCGCCACGCCCAAGTCGATCGTCCGGTCGTGGATGCACAGCCCGGGCCACCGCGCGAACATCCTGAATCCGCGCTTCCGCGAGATCGGGATCGGCATCGTGACCGGGGCGCCGCAGTCCGGCACCCAGAACGCCGCCACCTACTCCACTTCGTTCGGCACGCGCTACTAGCCCCCGCCGGGGCGCTAGGGTCCGGCGCCGCATGGCCGAGATCCGTCCCCTGCGCGCCGTCCGCTACGAGCCGTCCGCCGTGGGCTCGCTGGACGCCGTGGCAGCTCCCCCCTACGACGTCATCGACGACGAGATGCGCGCGAAGCTCGTCTCGAAAAGCCCGTTCAACGTCGTCGAGATCGACCTGCCGGTCGCCGACAACGGTGGCGACCCCTACCTGCATGCGCAGACGACCTACGAGCACTGGCTGCAGCAGGGAATCCTCGTGCGCGAGCGCGAGGACTCGATCTGGGCGCTGACCCAGAGCTACCAGGGCCCCGACGGCAACGCCTACACGCGCCATGGCTTCTTCGCGCGCGTGCGCGTAGAGGACTACGGCCCCGGGAGGATCCGCCCGCACGAGCGCACTCACCCCGGCCCCAAGGAGGACCGGCTCAACCTGACCCGCGCCACGCGCGCGAACCTGTCGCCGATCTTCAGCCTCTTCCCTGACCCCGAGGACGCTGCGTGGAAGGTGCTCGAGCCGCATACGCAAGACGGGCCCTTCGACGAGGTCCGCGACGACGACGGCACCCACAACCGGCTCTGGCGCGTCACGGACCCGGACACGATCGAGGCCGTCCGCACGATCCTCGCGGACAAGGAGCTGCTGATCGCCGACGGCCACCACCGCTACGAGACCGCGCGCGTGTACGCGGACGAGGTCGGCGGCGAGGGCGAGCACCAGTGGGTGCTGATGTTCCTCTGCAGCCTGTCCGACTCCGGGCTGACGATCTTCCCCACCCACAGGCTGCTCACCGACCTGAAGACGCGCGAGGTGCAGGAGCGGCTCGGCATGGCGATCAAGGAGCACTTCGACATCGAGCCGATCGAGCACGACGAGCTCGAGCCGCCGCGCGACCTGCCCGGGATCGTCATGGGCTACATGGACTCCTTCCACAAGCAGGGCTACCGCCTGACGCTCAAGCCGGGTGACCACCCCACGCTCGACACGCGCGTCCTCGAGAACCTGATCCTGCGCGACACGCTCGGCATGACCGACGACGACATCGACCACAAGCGCGGGCTCGACTATTCGAAGAACACGCCGGACGCGATCGAGGCCGTTCTCAGCGGCCGCGCCGACGCCGCCTTCTACATGCGCGGGATCCCCGTGGACGCAGGTGCAGGAGGTCGCCGGATCGGGAGAGTCGATGCCGCCGAAGTCCACCTACTTCTACCCCAAGATCCCAACGGGCTTGGTCTTTAATCCCCTCGAGTGACCAAGATCTACACGCGCAAGGGCGATGACGGCTCGACCGGCCTCTGGTACGGCGGCCGTGTGCCGAAGTCGGGCGGCCGCCCCGAGGCATACGGCGCCATCGATGAAGCCTGCTCCTACCTCGGGCTGTGCCGCGCGGCCGCGACCGACGACGCCGAGCTGAGCACCGACATCCTCCGGCTGCAGAACGAGCTGTTCGTGGCGGGTGCAGAGCTCGCCACCGCCCCGGAGGCCGCCGGCCGCCTCCAGGACGGCGTCTCGAAGGTCACCGCGGAGATGGTCGACGCGCTCGAAGAGGTGATCGACCGTTATATGGAGAGAGTGGACCTTCCGCCCAAATTCGTGATCCCAGGCGGCACCGAGCTGTCCGCCCGGCTCGACGTGGCGCGCGCCGCGGTTCGACGCGCCGAGCGACGGGTAGTCGATCTGAAGCAGGCGGGAGACCTTGCCGACGAGACGGTGCTGCGCTACCTCAACCGCGCGTCGGACACCATCTACGCGATGGCCCGCTACGCCGACACCGACCAACCAGAGCTTTTCCAAGGGAGAACATGAGAGCTATCGCCCGCCGCTCGAACGGCACCCTCAAGCACGAGATCGAGTTCGGCGCCAACGACCATCGCCTGGTCGCCGACGAGCCCGAGGAGACCGGCGGCGGCGACGAGGGCCCGAGTCCGCAGCAGCTGCTGGCGGCCAGCCTCGCATCGTGCAGCGCGATCACGATGGAGATGTACGCGAACCGCAAGGGCTGGGACATCGGCGAGGTGGTCGTGGACGTCGACTACGAGCCGGCGCAGCGCGGCTCGCCCACGAAGTTCCAGATGAGGGTGAAGCTGCCGAAGGAGCTGCCCGAGGAGCAGCGGGAGAAGCTCATGCAGATCGTCGCGAAGTGCCCCGTCCATCGCACGCTCGAGGGCGAGGTCATGTTCGACGAGAAGCTCGAGCTCGTGTGACGACGGCGGCCGAACTGCGGCCGCTCCTTCTCTCGCCGGAGGACGCGGCTGCGCTTGACGCCCCCGGCACCAAGGATGCGGCCGTGCTCGTGCCGCTCTATCTCGACAGTGGCGCCCTCCACGCCGTCTTCACGAAGCGCCGCGACGACCTGAAGCGCCACGCCGGCGAGATCTCCTTCCCGGGCGGGCGCCAGGACTTCCCCGACGAGGACCTGCGCACCACCGCGCTGCGCGAGGCCGAGGAGGAGATCGGGCTCTCCCCCGCCGACGTCGAAATGGTCGGCGCGCTCGAGCCGGTGGGCACGTTCGTGACGAACTACAAGATCCACCCGTTCGTCGGGGTGATCAAGCCGGGCCATGCGTGGACGCCGCAGCCGACCGAGGTCGAGGAGGTGCTCGAGCTGTCGCTCCCCGACATGGTCGCCGGATTCGAGTCGAAGCGGCTGCTGAAGAAGGGCGTGCCGATCAAGACGCCCACCTACACGGTCGGCCGCCACTTCGTCTGGGGCGCCACCGCGCGGATCGTCGAGCACCTCCTGGGCCGGATCTCACCCCTCGTCTCCTAGGGGTATCCTCGGGCGCGATGGAGCGTGCCGCCCTCCGACCCGTCCCCCAGCGCCCGTCCGGGCCCGTTGACCCGGCCCAGGCGCTCGCGCACGTCGAGGCCACCCTGCCGGCCGTGGACGACGTCGCGCGCCAGGCGCTTTCCCTTGTGGACCTCGTCGGGCGCACCCGCCCCGAGGTGTGCGCCGAGACCGGGATCGCCGAGCCCGAGCTGGCAGAAGCCCTCGCGCGGGCGCGCAAGGCGCTGCGCCGGGCGGCCTTCCCGCTGCCGGGGAGCGGATGGTGCGAGCGCGCGGAGCGGCTCCTGTCGGACGAGCTCGACGGCGCGCTCGCGGACCCGGGGCCCCGCCGCCTGGCCGCACATCTCGCGAACTGCGAGCGCTGCGTCGAGCACGAGCGCAGGCTGTGGCAGGCGCGCGACCAGCTCGTGCTCGTCGTTCGAGGAGGCCCACGCGCCCCGCGAGATGCCCGAGCCGGAGATCGCGGCCGAGCCCGACCCCGAGCCCGTCGAGCTCCCGGACCCGGAGCCGCTGCGTCTCGTGGAGGTGCCCGCCCCAGCCGAGCCCGCCGAACCCGAACCGGCGGCGCCGGAGCCCGCCGAACCCGAGCCCGCCGAGCCAGCACCGGCAGCGGCCGGTCGCTCGCTGCGGTCGGTGGCATGGGCCGCCTCGATGACGATCGCGGTCCTGCTTGCGATCGCTTCCCTCGCCCTCACGATCTACGCGATCGCCGGCGGCGGCTTCTAGGCGCCCAGCGCCTGCGCGACCGCCTCGCCGAGGTCGTCGCCCGGCGAGACGACCACGCACGGGATCCTGAAGGTCTCCGCCGCGCGGGCGACGATCTGCTCGCCGCGCGGATGGTCGCTCGAGCGCTCGTAGACCAGCCCGCGCACCGGCGTGTCCACGAGGTACTCGACCAGCGACTCGAGCCGGTCCCCGTGCAGCTGCTCGGGCCCCGACTCTCCGAACAGCCAGCACACGACCGTCACGCCCTCGAGCAGCGGCGTGAGCGTGGCGAGCCGGTCCGGATCCGCGCCCTCCGCCTCCTCGACGACGTGCCCCGACCCCTCCAGCTCACGCGCGCGGCCGGTCGCCCCGACCACCAGGATGCGCGCCACTACTCGTCCCTGAAGTCGCGCTGGCGCTCCTGCTGGTCCATCAGGTCGCGCTCGACCTCGTCGCGGACCTGGTCCTCCGTCAGCTCGGGCCGCCCCGTGCGGCGGCGGCGCTCGTTCGAGGCCTCGAGCATCTCGTCGATGTCCTCGATCTCGAGCCGGATTTCGTCCTCGTACGAGCGGGTCGGCTTCCAGTCCAGCACGTCGGCACCGGTGCCCGGATACCACTTGCCGATCGCGAGAAACACGAGCAGCAGGAGGGCGAGCGCGACCATGACGGCGAGCAACTCCACCGCACGAGTCTACGATCTGCGCCTATGTCAGACGCCTGGATAGTCGACGCCCTCCGGACACCCATCGGCCGCTACGCCGGCGAGCTGGCCACGGTCCGCCCCGACGACCTCGCCGCGCGCGTCATCGAGGCCGCCGTCGAGCGCAACGATCTCGACGGCTCGGCGATCGAGGACGTCTACTTCGGCTGCACGAACGGCGCCGGCGAGGACAACCGCAACGTCGCGCGCATGGGCGCGCTGCTGGCCGGCCTGCCGGTCGAGGTGCCCGGCGTGACCGTCAACCGGCTGTGCGCCTCGGGGCTCGAGGCCGTCGCTCAGGCCGCCCGCTCGATCAAGACCGGCGACGGCGACATCCTGCTCGCCGGCGGGGTCGAGTCGATGACGCGCTCCCCGTTCGTGATGCTGAAGCCCGACCGCGCCTTCCCCCGCGCCGACCGCGAGCTGGTCGACACCACGATCGGCTGGCGCTTCGTCAACCCGCGGATGGCGGAGAACTACTCCACCGAGTCGATGGGCGAGACGGCCGAGAACGTCGCCGAGAAGTACGGCGTCTCGCGCGAGGACCAGGACGCCTTCGCGCTCGAGTCGCACCAGCGCGCGATCGCGGCCCGTGAGGCGGGCAAGTTCGACGAGGAGATCGTCACCGTGGACGCGCCCCAGCCCAAGGGCCCGCCCGTCACGGTCCACTCCGACGAGGGGCCCCGCCCCGACACCACGCTCGAGAAGCTCGCCAAGCTGCGCGCGATATTCCGCGAGGGCGGGAGCGTCACCGCCGGCAACTCGTCCCAGATCAACGACGGCGCGGCGTGCCTCGTGGTCGCCTCCGACGAGGGCCTGAAGCAGCTCGGCGACCCAGAGCCGCTCGGACGGGTCGTGTCGGTGGGCGCCGCCGGCGTCGACCCCGGATACATGGGCGTAGGGCCCGTGCCCGCGATGCGCAAGGCGCTGGACAGGGCCGGCCTCAGCGTCGATGACCTCGACCTGGTGGAGCTGAACGAGGCGTTCGCGGCCCAGGTGCTCGCGTCCATGCGCGAGCTGGGCATCCCGCACGAGAAGCTGAACGTGAACGGCGGAGCGATCGCGCTCGGTCACCCGCTGGGCTGCTCGGGCGCGCGGCTCGTGACCACCCTTCTGTGGGAGATGCGCCGCCGCGGCGTCAAGCGCGGCGCCGCCACGATGTGCATCGGCGTGGGCCAGGGCCTGGCGATGGTCGTCGAAGCGGCTTAGCCGCGCACGCGAGAGCTACTGCTTCGCGCCTTTCCAGTCGTACGGGTCGCTGCAGATCAAACGGCCGCAGGTCTTGAACGTGCCCTCGAAGTGGACGTCGTCCTCCTCAAGCTTGACCGTGAACTTGCCCTTGCTGCTCTCGTCGTGGTCCTTGAACCTTCCACTCCAGGTCCTGTTCTTCCGGCCACTCAGCGAGCCCCAGATCTTGCCGATCTCCTTGCCGTTGTCCCTGTAGACGCCCTCTACGTCGAAGCCGTCTTGCTTGAGTATCAGCTTGGGCGTGCCGAACTGGTGCGCGTCTTCCACGTGCCCTGCCAGAGCTCATGGTTGGGCCCGTCCTGCGGTGTTGGCGGCGGGAGCGAGTACGAGCAGCGCGATCACGGCTGCGAGCAGGGGTGTGGGACGGCGTAGCGAGACCATGGCTTCCACCGTACACCGGCTTGTGGCTGTGCGCCAAGCGCGGAAGCGTTAGGTTCGCTCGTGCATGAGCACGAACCTGGAAGTCGTTCAGGCGGCATACGACGCGTTCAAGCGCCAGGACGCTGAGGCGCTGATCGCCCTCTCCCATCCGGATATCGAGTTCGGCGGGTCGGCGGCGGCGCCGGACAACCTCTACCGCGGCCACGACGGGATCCGCAAGTACATGGCGGACATCGACGGGGCCTTCGGCCATGAGTGGAACGCGGATGTCGAGCGCATCGCGGAGGCCGGCCAGGACCGCGTCGTGATCGTGGCGCGCATCTTCGGCCCCGGCAAGGGCGGCCTGCCGCTGGACCTCCATCTGGCCCACGTGTGGGAGCTGGAGGACGGAAAGCTTCGACGGGGCACGGTCTACCTGGACCCGCACGAGGCTCTCCACGCCGTGGAAGCCACGACGGGTTGAGCGACTTCCGCTTCTGCCCGCTCTGCGGGGAGCCGCTCGAGCCCAAGCCGTCACCGCCCGATGCCGGCCGCCCCGCGTGCCCGAGCGGGCACTTCGTCCACTTCAACAACCCGTCGCCCACGGTCCAGGGCTGGATCGAGCGCGACGGCGAGTACCTGATCCTCAGGCGGAACGAGGAGCCGTATCGCGGGCGAGTGGGACCTTCCCGGTGGCTTCGTCGAGATGGGCGAGAGTCCGAGCGACGGCCGTCGTGCGCGAGGTGCTCGAGGAGACGGGCCTCACGGTTACCCCACCGAGGTGATCGGCACGTTCACCTCGGAGTACGGGGACACGGGCAAGCACACGATCGACATCGCCTACCTGTGCCGGCTCGAAGGCGGAGCATGTTCGAACTCGACCGGACCGAGAAGACCGACGCGGCCTGGTTCCGGCTCGACGACATGCCACGGCTCGCGTTCGCCGGCGAACGGCAGGCCCTGGAAGTGCTCCGCAGTCGCTAGGTCGGGATCTCGTCCGCGACGAGCTCGCGCTGGTCCTGCGTGATCTCCTCGAGAGCCGTGAGGAAGTGCTCGAGGGCCTGGGCGCGCTCTAGGTCGCCGACGATGAAGGCCTGTTCGACGCAGGCCCAGACCTGATGCATGAGTTGTACGCGGTCCGTCATAGGGTGGGCTTCTCCGAAGCTACACCTGTAGTACCCGGTCCGCAGGTCGAATCCCTTGCCCTTTGGCCGTATGTACGATGCCGCGTCTTGATCGACTTCGAGCTGACAGACGAACAGCGCCTGATCCGCGAAACCGCGCGTGATTTCGCCGACGGCGAGATCATCCCGGTGGCCAGAGACAACGACCGCAACGAGCGGTTCGATCTCGACCTGGTCAAGAAGATCGCCGACATGGGATTCCTCGGCGCGATCGTCTCCGAGGAGTACGGCGGCCGCGGCCTCGACTACCTCACCTACGGGCTGATCGTCGAGGAGGTCGGGCGCGGCGACTCCTCCGCGCGCACCGTGGTCTCGGTCCAGACTTCCCTCGTTTGCAGCTCAATCGAGCGCTGGGGCACCGAGGAGCAGAAGCACGAGTGGCTGCCCCGACTGTGCTCGGGCGAGATCCTCGGCTGCTTCGGCCTGACGGAGCCGAACACGGGATCCGACGCAGCGAACCTCTCGACCCGCGCGAAGAAGATCGACGGCGGCTGGTCCATCTCGGGCCAGAAGCAGTGGATTTCGATGGGCAACTACGCGAAGGTCGCGCTGGTCTTCGCCCAGACCGACCCCGAGAAGAAGCACAAGGGTCTCGCCGCTTTCCTCGTCCCCACCGACTCCGACGGGTTCTCGTCCAGCGAGATCCACGGCAAGCTCGGCCTGCGGGCGTCGGACACGGCGGAGCTCTCGCTCGACGCGGTCGAGGTGCCCGACGAGGCGCTCCTCGGCGAGGTCGGCGACGGCTTCAAGGTCGCGATGAGCGCGCTCGACTCCGGCCGCTTCAGCGTCGCCGCCGGCTGCGTCGGGATATGCCAGGGCTGCGTGGACGCGTCCGTCGAGTACTCGACGCAGCGGATCCAGTTCGACCGGCCGATCGCGAGCTTCCAGCTCGTGCAGGAGATGATCGCCGACATGGTCGTGGACACCGAGGCCGCGCGGGCGCTCGTCTGGCGCGCGGGCTGGCTGAAGGACAAGGGCATGCCGAACACCAAGGAGACGTCCGTCGCGAAGCTCTTCGCCACCGAAGCCGCCGTTCGCTCGGCGAACAACGCGATCCAGGTGCACGGCGGGTCCGGCTACGTGGACGACTACCCGGTCGAGCGCTACCTGCGCGACGCGCGCGTCACCACCCTGTACGAGGGCACCTCGCAGATCCAGAAGCTGATCATCGGTCGCGCCGCGACCGGTGTGAACGCAATGACCTGAGCCGTGGGGCTGCCTCGCCGCCTGGGAGTGGTCGGCGCCGGCACGATGGGCGCCGGGATCGCGCAGCTCGGCGCGCTCGCGGGAGTCGAGACGCACGTGCACGACCCCGTGGCGGACGCGCTCGCCGCCGGCATCGAGAAGACGCGAGCCAACCTCGCGAAGGGCGCGGAGCGCGGGCGCTGGAGCGCCGAGGACGCGGACGCCGCGGCGGAACGCCTGCACACAGCCGCCGCGCTGGAAGGGCTCGAGGGGTGTGACTTCGTCATCGAGGCGGCGCCGGAGCGCCTCGACCTGAAGCGCCAGCTCTTTCAGGACCTCTCGGCCATATGCGGGCCGGAGGCCGTCATCGCCACGAACACCTCCTCGATCCCGGTCACCTTCATCGCCAGCGCCGCGACGGAGCCGGCGAATGTCGTGGGAATGCACTTCTTCAACCCGGCGCCGCTCATGCGCCTGGTGGAGGTGATCCCCGGGCATCGACACGAGCGAGGCGACCGCGGACAGCGGCCCGCGAGCTCGGCGAGGCGATGGGCAAGCGCGTGATCCTCGCCGCGGATGGGCCGGGGTTCCTCGTCAACCGCTGCGGCCGGCCGTTCTACACCGAGGCGCTGCGGCTGCTCCAGGAGCGAATCGCCACCCATGAGCAGATCGACCGGATCTGCCGGCTGGGCGGCGGCTTTCGAATGGGCCCGTTCGAGCTGATGGACATGGTCGGGATCGACGTGGGCTTCGAGGTGGCGAAGTCGTTCAACGAGCTGAGCTTCGGCGAGCCGCGCTGGAAGCCGAATCCGATCCAGGAGCGGATGGCGCGCGGCGGCCGCCACGGGCGCAAGAGCGGGCGCGGCTACTACGACTACAGCGCAGGACGAGCACCGGCCGCCCGACCCCGACCCGCTCGAGCCGGGCGGCGGCGAGAACCGCGCGATCACGATCGCGGGCAGCGGCCCCGTTGCGGACGGGCTGGCGGAGCGGGCACAGGCCGCGGGCTACGAGGTGCTCACCGAAGCCGGGCGACCCCGTCGAGGTCCGCGCGCTGGGCCTGCCCCCCATGCTCCTCTGCGCCGACCGCAGCCTGCGCGCGATGGACGACCCCGGCGCCGTCGGCTTCAACGTGGTGCCTCCCGTCGAGTCCTCTTTCGCTCGTCGAGCTGACCGGGGAGCGCAACGAGCAGGTGGACCTGCACTGGAACCGGCTCGGCTTCCACACCGAGTGGGTCGAGGACGCGCCCGGGCTCGTGCTGGGACGGATAGTCGCCCAGCTCGTGAACGAGGCGATGTTCGCCGTCGGAGAGGGCGTCGGCACGCCGGACGACGTCGACGCGGGCCTCGAGCTCGGCCTGAACCACCCGCGCGGCCCGGTCGGCTGGGGTCGCACGATCGGGTTCGACCGCGTGCTCGCCGCGATCGACGGGATCTGGCCGAGCGCCGCGACGAGCGCTACCGCCCCGCCCCGCTCCTGGTGCGCGGCGGGCCGTGAGCCTCCGCGAAGACGTCGAACGCCTCCCCTGGTACCACGTCATGGAGCTGCCGGGCGGGGTCGTCACCCCCGGCGTGGACGACCCGCGCGACCGGCTGCCGCTGCTGCAGCTGCCCGGACGACATGTCGGGCCTCGCCGTCCTCGACGTGGGCGCGTGGGACGGCTTCTTCTCGTTCGAGTGCGAGCGCCGGGGAGCGGAGCGCGTGGTCGCCGCGGACTGGTTCGCCTGGCACGAGGCGGCGCGCGGCTCGAAGGAGTCGTTCGAGCTGGCGCGGACCGCGCTCGGCTCGCGCGTCGAGGACGTCGAGATCCGCGTCGAGGACCTCAGCCC
Organism: uncultured Thermoleophilaceae bacterium; assembly: GCA_963839405.1. GTDB lineage: Bacteria > Actinomycetota > Thermoleophilia > Solirubrobacterales > Thermoleophilaceae > DASPHG01. The sequence goes on along the minus strand of CAWIUV010000014.1, from coordinate 239,292 downwards.
CGAGCGCGTCGGCACCTTCGACCTCGTCCTGTTCGCGGGAGTGCTCTACCACGTGCGCGACCCGCTCCGGGCGCTGGAGGCGGTCGCGAGCGTGACGAAGGCCACCTCCTGCTCGAGACGCATGTGGACCTGGTCCTCCAGCGCAAGCCGGCGGCCGCCTTCTATCCGGAGGGCGAGCTCGGCGGCGACCACACGAACTGGTGGGGCCCGAACCCGGCCGCAGTCGAGGGCATGCTGCGCGCGGCCGGCTTCACGGACGTGGTGAAGGTCTTCCCGCGCTCGCGCAGGTACGAGCTGGCACGCGCCCTCCGCCGCCGCTCGCAGCAGGGCCGCGCCGTGTTCCACGCGACGGCGGCCCGGCGATACGCTGCAGACATGACTACCGCCACCGCCGCCCAGCTTTCAGATTCCGCCCGCGTCTTCATCGAGGCCGCCCCGCACAAGCTCCTCATCGGCGAGGAGTGGGTCGAGTCGGCCTCGGGCGAGACCTTCGAGACGATCGACCCCGCGACGGGCGACGTGATCTGCGAGGTGGCCAAGGCGGGCACCGAGGACGTAGACCGCGCGGTAAAGGCTGCGCAGGCGGCGCTCGACGGGCCGTGGGGCCAGATGCCCGCCTCAGGCCGCGAGCGGCTGATGCACCAGCTGGCCGACCTGGTCGACAAGAACGCGGCCGAGCTCGCCGAGCTCGAGGCGCTCGACAACGGCAAGCCGGTCACGTTCGCCGGCGCCGTCGACGTGCCGGCCACCGCCGGGCACCTTCGCTACTACGCGGGCTGGCCCACCAAGATCGAGGGCGAGACGATCCCGGTCACCTGGCCGAACGCCTTCGTCTACACGCTCAAGGAGCCCGTCGGCGTCTGCGGCCAGATCATCCCGTGGAACTTCCCGCTGCTGATGGCCGCGTGGAAGATCGCCCCCGCGCTGGCCGCCGGCTGCCCGGTGATCCTGAAGCCCGCCGAGCAGACGCCGCTGACGGCGATCCGGCTCGGTCAGCTGATCCAGGAGGCCGGGTTCCCGCCCGGCGTCGTGAACGTGCTGACCGGCTTCGGCGACACCGGCGCCGCCATGGTCGAGCACCCGGGCATCGCGAAGATCGCGTTCACCGGGTCAACCGAGGTGGGCCGCGAGATCGGCGCGAAGGCCGGGAAGATGCTGAAGCGCGTCACGCTCGAGCTCGGCGGCAAGAGCCCGAACATCATCCTGCCGGACGCTGACCTCGGCGCCGCCATCAAGGGCTCGTTCATGGCGATCTACTTCAACACCGGCCAGGCGTGCAACGCCGGCTCGCGGCTCTACGTCCACAAGGACCAGTACGACGAGGTCGTCTCGGGGCTCGCCGAGGCGGCCAAGGGCGCCCGCGTCGGGCCCGGCCTGGACAAGTCCACGCAGTTCGGCCCGGTGGTCTCCCAGGAGCAGTTCGAGCGCGTCATGTCCTACATCGAAGGCGGCCGCGAGGAGGGCGCCGAGGCCATCGTCGGCGGCGGGAACGGCGACGGCAACATCGACGGCTCCGGCTACTTCATCAACCCGACCCTGTTCACCAACGTCACCGACGACATGAAGATCGCCCGCGAGGAGATCTTCGGCCCGGTGCTCGTCGCGATGCCCTACGACGACCTCGAGGAGGTCGCGCGGCGGGCGAACGACACCGAGTACGGGCTGGCCGCGGGCGTATGGACCCGCGACGTCGCGAACGCGCACAAGATGGCGAAGCTCCTCCAGGCCGGAAACGTGTACGTGAACATGTACGCGCCCGCCGACCCGGCGGCGCCGTTCGGCGGCTACAAGGCGTCGGGCATCGGCCGCGAGATGGGCCACGCGAACCTCGACGCCTACCTCGAGCTGAAGACGGTCTGGACCAGCCTGGCCTAGTGGCCACCGCCGACCTGACCGTGCTGGCGCTCGGGCGGCCGCAGGCAAGCGCCTCCGAGTACATCGCCGAGATCCAGCGCCGCCTGGCCGCGCAGGACCGCGTTCGCTTCCGGATGCACGCGATGGGCACCTCGCTCGAGGGCTCGACCGAGGACATCCTCGACGTCGTCGGCGAGCTCCACGCAGTGCCGTTCGAGATGGACGTCCCGCGCGTCTACACGGTGCTCAAGCTCGACGAGCGGCGCGACAAGCCCGACCAGACGCTCGACGACAAGGTCCGCGCGGTCGAGGAGCGGCTCTAATCCTTCGCGAGCTCTACCGGCGAAGGCGCAAGCGCAAGGAGGAGCTCTCGTACTGGCGGGATATGCAGGCCGCCGAGGGCGAGCTCCGCGGGGATCACTACGGCGGGCTCTTCACCGGGCTCGTCGGCGTCGAGCCGAACTTCTACGCCGGCAAGGACGTGCTCGACATCGGCTGCGGCCCGCGCGGAAGCCTGAACTGGGCCGAGATGGCGCGGCGGCGCGTCGGGCTGGATCCGCTCGCCGAGGACTACCGCGAGCTCGGGATCGACTCGCACCCCATGGAGTACGTCGCCGCGGCGGCAGAGGAGATGCCGTTCGACGACGCGAGCTTCGACGTCATCACGAGCTTCAACTCGCTCGACCACGTCGAGGACCTGGACCGCACGATCGCGGAGATCAAGCGGGTGCTACGGCCCGGCGGGCCATCTGGTGCTGGTCGTCGAGGTCGGTCACGAGCCCACCTGGTCGGAGCCGCAGACGATCACGTGGGACGTGTGCGCGCGGTTCGAGCCGGAGCTCGAGATCGTTCACAGCCAGCGAGTACGAACGCAGCGGCGACAACATCTACGCCGACGCGTGGGCCGGCCGCGCCTTCGACCACAGCGACCCGGCGCCGCGGCCGGGCCTACTGGTCGCCGTCCTCCGCCGAGCCTGAAGCGGCGGCGAGGGCGTCTTCCCACTCGAGGTACGGCGTCATCTCGACCAGCTTGCCGTCGCGCAGCCGGATCACCAGCGGCAGCGCGCATTTCGATCGGTATCCCGCTCTCGCGGCCGCTGCCCGGTGATCAGGCCTCGGCCCGCGACGACATCCGGGGCGACCTCCACGAGCTCCTCCGCTTCGAAGCGCAGGTCGGCGACGATCTCGTGGAACGAGTCGAAGTAGCGCCGGACGCCGTCGTGGCCGTCGTAGGTGTCGGGCTCGGCCGAGAACTCGGGCGGCACCACGCCATGGAAGTCCTCGCGCGAACCAGGCGAGCGCGGCCTCGGTCCCCTCCTCGTTCAGCGCTTCGAACATCGCGTGCACGGTCGCTGCGTCGCTCATCTCGTTACCTCTACGAACAACGCCGTCCCGGTGGCCACCACCCCGCCCTCCCCGAGCGCCTCGGCGCTCGCCCAGATCTTGCGCCCCTCGCGCCGGTCGATCCGCGCCTCGAGCTCGACCCGCGTGTCGAGCGGCGCCGGGCCCGTGCAGGTCCATCTCGAAGTGCGCGGTGAACGCGAGCGTCTGCTGGTGGACGCACAGCGACATCGCCTCGTCGAGGCGGTCGCGACCACTCCGCCGTGCGCCATGCCGGGCGGGCCCTGCAGCTCGACGGTCGGCGTGAACGCCCCGCTCACGCTGCCGTCGTCGCGCAGGTCCAGCTCGAGGCCAAGCCCCGGCCCCGTCCCGCAGGCGAAGCAGCCGTCGTGGTGGCGGAGGGTCAGCTCGAGTCCCGCAGCATCCGCCGGAGCACGAAGTGGAGGATGCCGCCGTGGCGGTAGTACTGCCATTCGTTCGGTGTGTCGATGCGGACGCGCGCCTCGAACTCCGTGTCGTCGGCGGTGACCTTGAGGGTCTTCGCACCGTCCTCCAGCGGCGCGAGCGTGTACGTCTCCTTGCCGGTCAGCCCGAGCGACTCGACCGACTCGCCGTCGGGGAACTGGAGCGGCAGGATCCCCATCCCGACGAGGTTCGAGCGGTGGATGCGCTCGTAGCTCTCGGCGATCACGAACCGGACGCCCAGGAGGCGCGGGCCCTTCGCGGCCCAGTCGCGTGACGAGCCCGATCCGTACTCCTTGCCCGCGAGCACGCCCAGCGGCACGCCCTCGTCCGAGTACTTCATCGCGGCGTCGAAGATCGTCATCTCCTCCTCGTCGGGGAGGTGGAGCGTGAAGCCGCCCTCGGTGCCCGGGCGCGAGCAGGTTCCGCAGGCGCACGTTCGCGAACGTGCCGCGCATCATCACCTCGTGATTGCCGCGCCGTGAGCCGTACGAGTTGAAGTCCTTCTTCTCGACGCCGTGCTCGCGCAGGTACTTCCCGGCCGGCGTGTCCTCCTTGAACGCGCCCGCGGGCGAGATGTGGTCGGTCGTGACCGAGTCGCCGAGCAGCGCGAGGATGCGCGCGTCCTCGACCGCTGGAAGCCCTCCGGCGGCTCCTGCGACATGCCCTCGAAGTACGGCGCGCGGCGCACGTAGGTCGAGTCGTCCTGCCACTCGTAGCGGTCGCCCTCGGGGATGTCGATCCCCTTCCAGTTGTCGTCGCCCTCGAACAGCGTGTCGCCGTAGCTGTTGCGGAACATCTCCGACTCGACGGCCGACTCGACGGCGGCGTTGACCTCCTCCTGGGAAGGCCAGATGTCGCGCAGGTAGACGTCCTCGCCGTCCGAGCCCTGGCCGATCGGGTCGTTCACGATGTCGAGGTCCATCCGCCCGGCGAGCGCGTAGGCGACGCACAGCGGCGGCGACGCGAGGTAGTTCATCTTCACCTCGGGGTGGATCCGGCCCTCGAAGTTGCGGTTGCCGGACAGCACGGAGCACACCACGAGGTTCGACTCCTCGATCGCCTCGGAGATCGCCTCCGGCAGCGGGCCCGAGTTGCCGATGCAGGTCGTGCAGCCGTAGCCGACGAGGTCGAAGCCGAGCTCGACCAGCGGCTTGTCCAGGCCGGAGCGCTCGAGGTACTCGGTCACGACCTTCGAGCCCGGCGCGAGCGACGTCTTCACCCACGGCTTCTGCGCGAGGCCGCGCTCGACCGCCTTCTGAGCGAGCAGGCCGGCGCCGAGCATCACCGACGGGTTCGAGGTGTTCGTGCAGCTCGTGATCGCGGCGATCACGACGGCGCCGTGGCCGAGCTCGAACTCCTGCCCGTCCTCGGTCTTGACGACAGCGTGCGCCGGATCGGCCTCGGCCACCGCGGTCGGCGCGCCAGGGTGCGGGTTCGGATCGCCCTCGGCCTCCATCCTCGACCCGGGCGCCGGCGGGTCGCTCGCGGGGAACGACTCCCAGGAGGCCTCGTCGGGCGTGCCGTTGGTGCGGCTTGCCGTTGCCGCTCGAGATCATCTCGTTGAGCGCGGCGTGGTAGGACTCGGCCGCCTCGCTCAGCGCGACCCGGTCCTGCGGCCGCTTCGGCCCGGCGAGGCTGGGCTCGACGGTGGACAGGTCGAGCTCGAGCGTGTCCGAGTACGTCGCCTCGTCGGCTGCCTCGTCGTGGAAGAGGCCCTGCTCCTTCGTGTACGCCTCGACCAGGTCGACGAGCTCCTTCGGGCGGCCGGTGAACTCGAGGTAGCGGAGCGTCTCCTTGTCCACCGGGAAGATCCCGCACGTCGCGCCGTACTCGGGCGACATGTTCCCGATCGTCGCCCGGTCGGCCAGCGGGAGGTTGGCCAGGCCCTCGCCGAAGTACTCGACGAACTTGCCGACGACGCCCTTCTCGCGCAGCATCTGCGTGACGGTCAGGACGAGGTCGGTGGCCGTCGCGCCCTCGGGCAGCTCGCCGGTGAGCTTGAAGCCCGACGACCTGCGGGATCAGCATCGAGATCGGCTGGCCGAGCATCGCCGCCTCGGCCTCGATGCCGCCGACGCCCCAGCCGAGCACGCCGAGGCCGTTGATCATCGTGGTGTGCGAGTCGGTGCCGACCAGCGTGTCGGGATACGCCTGGCCGTCCTTCGTGAACACGACCCGCGCGAGGTACTCGAGGTTCACCTGGTGGCAGATGCCGGTGTTCGGCGGCACCACCTTGAAGTCGGCGAACGCGCTCTGTCCCCAGCGGAGGAACGCGTAGCGCTCGTAGTTGCGCTCGAACTCGAGCTCGGCGTTGTGCTTGAAGGCGAGCTTCTCGGCGAAGTGGTCGACCTGGATCGAGTGGTCGATGATCAGCTCGGCCGGAGCGAGCGGGTTGATCTTCGCCGCGTCGCCGCCGAGGTCGTCGATCGCGTCGCGCATCGAGGCCAGGTCGACGATCGCCGGGACGCCGGTGAAGTCCTGCATCAGCACGCGCGCGGGCGTGAAGGCGATCTCCTGCGACGGCTCGTCGGTGGCCACCCACTTCGCGATCGCCTCGATGTGCTCGGCGGTGACGTTCTCGCCGTCCTCGGTCCGCAGCAGGTTCTCGAGCAGGATCTTCAGCGAGTACGGCAGACGCGCGACGTCGTAGTCCGACTGAAGCGAATCGAGACGGAAGATCTCGTGGTCGCCGAGCTTTGACTTGGCGTCGAAGCTGTTCCCGCTCAACTGAGCACCCCGTAGTTCATTCCCCCGTAGACGAAGGTCGGAACCACGGGCCACTGGCGCCTCCAGCCCTCCATCTCCGAGGAGGGGAAGACGTTGAAGAAGCGGGGGTCCTCGCGGTTCGCATCGGCGAGGCACTTCTCCTTGACCATCGAGTCGTACTGGTCGATCGAGTCCTCGAGCGTGTTCGAGTTGAGGATCACCTCGCGGTTGAAGAACTCCGCCTGCGCCTTCACCCCGGGGATCTTCGAGAGGTGCGGATGCCAGTTGTCCGCGCACACGCCGTTCTCGCTCGACACCCAGACGCCGTCCGGCGTGTTGATGCACAGCGACTGGTTCCCATCCGTGTGGCCCGGCGTCCACACGAGCGCGACGCCGATGCCCGAGCTCGACGTCGCCGTCGAGCAGGACGAGGTTGTCCTCGATCACGTCGTCCATGCCGCCGGGCACGTACCACGCCCACTGCATCGGGTGGAGCGAATGGAAGGTGTCCACCTCCTTGCGCTGGCAGAGGAACTTCGCGTTCGGGAAGAAGGGCGGCTTGGGAAGCGATTCGCCGTCAACGGGCTTCGTGGTGCCCATGAGGCGGCGCATGTCCTGGACGTGCAGATGGTCGAATGAGACGTAGTCGACGTCCTCGGGCTTCAGCCCGACCTTGGTGAGCGCCTCCTCGACCGTGTTGAAGAACTTCGCGCCGATCTTCTCGAACGTCTCGCCGTACCTCTCGGCGAGCTGCGCGTAGAAGGGCGCCTCGCGCGATCCCTCCGGCACGGTGGGCTCCCAGACGAGCGTCTTCGTCTCGCCCTCGAAGTTCTCGAACTGCACGACTACGAGCCGGTTGCGGATGTTGATGAAGGGGTTGATCGCCTTCGCGGTCCCGCCGAAGGCGAACTTGACCGGATAGCCGGCGGACACGAGGTCGACGGTCCGAACGGCGCGCACCTGGCCCTGCTCCTTGAAACGGGCGCGGAAGCTGTCCGCTGCCTCGCGGATCGCCTCGAGGCGCTGCCCGCGCGGCCAGAGGGAATTCGCCTCGTCGAACTCGTGGAACGGCCGGATCCCGACCGTCTCGGGGCTTTCGATTACTGCCATAAGGTCATGCTAGCCACGTGCGCGATCTGGCCTGCGTCATCCACGTCCACTCGACCTGGTCCGACGGGACCGGCACGGTGCCCCAGATCATGCGTGCGCGCGGCGAAGGCCGGCGTCGACGTGGTCCTGCTCACCGACCACGACACGCTCGCGGCGCGCGATCACGGCCAGGAGGGCTGGCACGGCGACGTCCTCCTGCTGGTCGGCGAGGAGGTCACGCCGGACGAGAACCACTACCTCGCCTTCGGGATCGACACGGTCATCGAGAAGAAGGGCCGCTCGCCGGCCGAGGTGTGCGAGGCGGTCGAGGCGCAGGGCGGGTTCGGCTTCGCCGCCCATCCCTTCTCGCAGGGGTCGAGGCTGTTCAAGCGGCGCGGGATCCCCTTCCGCGACCTGGACTGCGTGAAGGGGCTCGAGCTGTGGAGCTTCGTGAACGACACCGGCCAGTCGATCGACCGGTGGCGCGACGTGGTCAAGTTCCTCGTCGTCGCCCAACCGCTACGTCGACCATCCGCCCGAGCTGAACATGCGCACGTGGGACGAGCTCTGCCGCAAGCGCCCGGTCGTGGCGATCGGCGGGCTCGACGCGCACCAGGTCGGAATCCGCGTCGGACGGTGGGTGCCGCTGCGGCTGATGTCGTACAAGCGCACGTTCCGCCACATCCGCACGCACGTCCTGATCGACGGCGAGCCGACCCGCGAGAGCGTGTTCGACGCGCTGCGCGAGGGGCGCTGCTACATCGCGATGGACTCGCTCGCGCCCGCGCGCGGGTTCACGTTCGAATCCGACGGCGAGACGCTCCACGTCCGGCTCCCGCGCGAGGCCCGCATCCGGCTTCTCCGCGACGGCCGGGAGGTCGCGACCGTGTCGGGCCGCCGGCTCGAGCAGCCGGTGACGGGCCCGGGCGCCTACCGCGTCGAGGCGTACCTCCACGCCTACGGCCGCGAGCGGACCTGGATCCTCAGCAACCCGATCTACGTATGAGCCGCTACGACGAAGGCCCGAAACGGTCTTCGGACCTGTCGCCCTCGCACCGTCCGTGGGCCTGACCTTCGCGTAGTACTTCCCGGACGGAGCCGCACCCTGTTCGGAGTAGCTCCAGAAGTAGCCCTTGGCCACGAGGCCCTTGTAGGACTTGGTCGAGCCGCGCTTCTGGTCCTTACCCGGGCGCACGCGGAAGACCAGCACGCGGCGGTTGTTCTTGCACGCCTTGCTGGGTGAGGAAATGGCGCCGCCCCACTAGGTCTGGCCGCTGCCCAAGACGACGCTCTGGAGCTTCACGGTCGTGCTGGCCTTTTCACCCGCCGACGCTGCCGGGACGCATGCCATGGCGATTGCCACGACGAAAAGGAGTGCGAGTCTCATTCCGGGCGAGCATATGTCTAGGATCGCCGCGTGGCAACCGCTGAGCGCACAGCGGCCGCCGGGACGTACGAGGGGTACGAGGCGGCCTTCGCGTCGATAGACGCCCCATTCGCCTTCGTCGACCTCGATGCGCTGTGGTCGAACGGGCTCGACATGGTGCGGCGGGCGGCCGGCAAGCCGATCCGCGTGGCGACCAAGTCGCTGCGGTGCCGGCCGCTGATCGCGTCGGTGCTCGAGAACGACGCCGGGTTCCGCGGGCTGATGACGTTCACCCTGGCGGAGACGCTCTGGCTGTGGGAGATGGGCTTCGAGGACCTGCTCCTCGCCTACCCGACGACGGACCGCCAGGAGCTTGCGCGGCTGGCCGCCATCGAAGGGCCGGCCCGGCCGGCGATCGTCATCGACTCCGTCGAGCATCTCGACTTCGTCGAGGAGGAGGCTGCCGGGGGCGCGCCGATCCGCGTGTGCATCGAGATCGACCTCTCGTTCTGGACCGCCGGCGGGCGGGTGAAGATCGGGACGAAGCGCTCGCCCGTGCGGACGCCGGACCAGGCGGTCGCGCTCGCGCGCGAGATCGAGCGCCGACCCGGCTTCGATCTCGCGGGCCTGATGGGCTACGAGGGCCACATCGCAGGCGTCGGCGACAACCCGCGCGAGCGCGTGCGTGCCGAGGTGATCCGCCGAATGCGCAAGTCCTCGGTGAGCGACATCCGCGAGCGGCGCGCGGCGATCGTCGAGGCCGTCTCGCGCGTCAAGCCGCTCGAGTTCGTGAACGGCGGCGGGACGGGCAGCCTGGAGCTCACGGCGGCCGAGGACGCCGTAACCGAGCTGGCCGCCGGCTCGGGTTTCTACGCGCCCACGCTCTTCGACCACTACTCCTCGTTCAAGCTCCGCCCCGCGGCGATGTTCGCGCTGCCGGTGTCGCGCCGGCCGGCGCCCGGCTGGGTGACGCTCCTCGGCGGCGGCTACCTGGCCTCAGGCCCGGCCGACGACTACCGCCTCCCGACCCCGCACCTGCCCATCGGCCTCGAGCTCGACTCGATGGAGGGCGGCGGCGAGGTGCAGACGCCGGTCCACGGCGCGGCGGCCAACAGGCTCAAGGTGGGCGACCGCGTCTACATGCGGCACGCCAAGGCGGGCGAGTTGTGCGAGCGCTTCGACTCGCTCTACCTGGTCTCGGGCGGCCGCATCGTCGACCAGGTGCCGACGTACCGCGGCGAGGGCCGCACCTTCCTCTAGCGACCCGAGCACGCGGTCCGTGTAGTCGTTCGTGAAGACGCCGTCCGGGTCGACGCGGCGGCGCACGGCCTGGAACGCGTCCCACTCGGGATAGCGCGGCGCCAGCGTCGCGGCGGTCTGGAAGTGGCGCTTGCCCCAGTGCGGGCGGCCGTCGTAGTCGTCCATGATCCGCTCGACGCCGCGGAAGTACGCGTCGAAGTTCATCCCCCGGTACTGGTGGACGGCGATGTAACAGGTGTCGCGGCCGGCGGCCGTGCTCAGGAAGGCGTCGTCGCCCTTCGTGAACCGCACCTCGTACGGCATCGAGACCGGCAGCCGGCGCCGCTCGATCAGGTCGACCAGGCGACGCACCGCCTCGGCCGCGGCCGCACGCGGGATGCCGTACTCCATCTCCGTGAACGGGATGTTCCGCCTGCTCGCGTAGACGCGGTAGGCGTGGTCGACCACCTTCGAGGGCTGCATGAGCGGCACGATCCGCCGGTTGAGCGCCGGGATCACCGACGGCGCGGCGCGTCCAACGCGGAAGATCGCAGCCGGGACCACGTTCTCGGCGACCACGTCGTTCAGCCACCGCTTCCAGGGCTCTGTCGGTTCCGTCGCGCGGTCGCTGCGCTCGCTCTCGCGCGTCATCACGCGTCCCGTGTATGGGAAGCCGTAGAACTCGAAGTGGTCGTTCGAGGCCACGAGGTCGTCCAGCGCCTCGAGCGTCTCGTCCAGATCACGCGGCAGGTCGAGGCGCGTGAGCGTGAAGAGCGGGACGCACCGCAACGTCACGCGCGTGATGACGCCGAGCGCCCCGAGCGACACCCGCGCCGCGCGGAACAGGTCCGCGTCCGCCTCCTCGGTGACCTCGCGCACCTCGCCGTCGGCCGTAACCAGCCGGAGGCCCACCACCTGCGCGGACAGGTTCGGGAAGCCGATGCCGGTGCCGTGGGTGGCCGTCGAGATCGCGCCCGCCAGCTGCTGGCGGTCGATGTCGCCCTGGTTCTCCATGGCGAGCCCGCGGTCGGCGAGCTCCTTGCCCAGCCGGTGCAGCGTGATGCCGGCCTCGACCTCGACGAGCTCGCCGTTCACGGACACGACGCGGTCCATGGCGTCGAGCCGGACCATCACGTCATCCGTGCAGGCGATGTCAGTGAAGGAGTGACCAGACGCCGAGACCCGAATGCGGCGGCCTTCCGCGACCGCCCGCCGAACGGCATCCGCAACCGCTTCTTCCGACTCCGGCCGCTCGATGCGCACGGGCGCGCAGAGCTGCTCGCCGGACCAGTTCCGCCACCGCTCGCGCATGTAGCGAGTTATACGGGCACGCCCGCCGCCGCGACTGTGCGCTTTTGGCCCCTATAGGGGCCACAACTGCACAGTTGTCGTCGAGGGGGCGCTAGCGCGGAGCCGCCGGTGCGGTGGCCTCGTCCTTCGACGCCCAATGGGCCTCGGGATCCGGCGGCCGGTCGCGCAGGTACCACTCGGCGTCGAGCGCCGCCTGACACCCGCTGCCCGCGGCCGTCACGGCCTGGCGGTAGGTGTGGTCGACGAGGTCGCCGGCGGCGAAGACGCCCGGGACCTTCGTGCGCGTTGACTTGCCCTCGGTGACCACGTAGCCCTCGTCGTCGAGGTCGACCTGGCCCTCGACGAGCTGTCGAGTTCGGCTGATGGCCGATCGCGATGAACGCGCCGTCGATCTCGAGCTCGCGGTCCGTCGCCGCCCTCGTGTTCTCTGAGCACGGCGCTCGCCGAGCGCGCCGTCCTCGCCGGCCTCGAAAGTGTCGACGACGTACGGCGTGAGCAGCTCGATGTTCTCGGTGTCCTTCGCGCGGTCGAGCATGATCGCCGAGGCGCGGAACTCGTCACGGCGGTGGACGATCTTCACGTCCTTGGCGAACTTCGCCAGGAAGAGCGCGTCCTCCATCGCGGTGTCGCCGCCGCCGACCACGATGGTCGGCTTGTCGCGGAAGAACGCGGCGTCGCAGGTGGCGCAGTAGGAAACGCCGCGCGCGGCAAGCTCGTCCTCGCCGGGCACGCCGAGCTTCTTGGGCTCCGCGCCCATCGCCAGGATGACCGCCTTCGCGCGATACTCCGCGTCGCCGACGAAGACCTTGTGCACGCCGCCGTCCTCGGCGAGCTCGACGCGGTCGACGTCCTCGGTCACGAGCCGCGCGCCGAAGCGCTCCGCCTGGTCGCGGAACTCCTGCATCATCTCCGGGCCCATCACGCCGTCCCGGTAGCCGGGGTAGTTCTCGACCTCGGTCGTCTGCTGGAGCAGGCCGCCCCAGGCGAACCCCTCGAACACGAGCGGCTCGAGGTCCGCGCGGGCGGTGTAGAGCGCGGCCGTGTATCCGGCAGGCCCGCTGCCGATGATGATGACGTTCTCGACTTTGCCGTTTTCCTGGCTCAAGTGGTGGCCTCCGCCTTTACTTTACTTTCTGAAGTATAGGCCGTCCGCTGGTCTTCGGCCTCCCAGCCCGCAACGGTACTGCGGAGCTGGATGTAGGCGATGATGCCTAGCGGAATCGGCAGCCAGAACGCGATCACACGGTACGTCAGGACGGCCGCGAAGACCGTCGCGGTCGGGATGTCGAACAGCACGAAGGCGGCGATCATCCCGGCGTCCACCGAACCGACGCCGCCGGCCGGCGACGGGATCAGGTTCGCGGCCATGCCCACGAAGAAGCCCTGCACCATCACGCCGAAGGCGACGTCCGCGCCGTAGGCCTCGAAGCTGGCCCAGAGGATCCCGATGTTCGCCGCCCAGAAGCCGAGGGCGCCCACGACCGCCGCGAACCCGCGCCGGGGGTGCCGCACGTATGCGATCGCCGTCCGGATGCCGGTGGCCAGCGTGGCCGGGCCGCTCGCCAGACGCTTGGCGAAGCGCGAGCGCCGGTATCCCTGCGAGAACTCCGCCAGCCGGCGCTCCACGTCGCCGGGGATGAGGGCGACGAGCCCGAGCAGGGCGAGCACGACGCCGGCGACCGCCGCCGGCACGATCGTCCCACCGGGTGGGTTCGCGCCCGGCAGCACGCCCGGTGCGCAGCAGGATCGCCGAAGATGATCAGCGCCCCCAGGTACACGACGTACGTGAGCGCGAGGAACGCGACCATCCGGCAAGCCGCCCGCCTGCGCTCCATCCCCGCCTTGCGCAGCGCCCAGTAGGTCACCACTATGCCGCCGACCCCGGCGGCGGAGAAGATCCGCGTCGCCGCGAGCCCGGCCATCGTGATCTGGTAGCTCGCGCGGGTGTCGAGCCGTTCGTTGACCTTCTCCGCGATGCTGCCGCCGAGGACTCCCTTGAACAGCATCACGTACGCGCCGAACGCCGCGAAGTTGAAGCCGATCGCGACGACGATCCAGTACCACGTCGCGTCGTCCATCTTCTCGAGCGAGTCCTCGAAGCCCGCGATCTTCGGGAAGACGACGTAGATCGCGACGATCCCGAGCACCAGGATCCGCCACGAAGTACGCGAGTCGGCGGCGATCCCGCAGAAGATTCGCGCCCTCCTCTACACGGGCGTCCTCCTGCTCGTCGAGTTCGCGTTCTGTGGAGCTCCTGCTCTGTCGTCACAGCCGGTTCGCCCCCAGCCGGACCGCCTCTGCGAGCGTCAGGCCCGCGAGCAGGTCCACGACGTAGTGCTCACCCAGGTAGACCAGGGCGAAACCGAGCGCGCCGGCGTAGCCCCATCCGATCGCGCCGTGCCCGCGGCCGACGTCCGATAGGACGTGTGCCGCCATCACGGAGGTGCCGAAGTGAAGAGATGGCATAGCGGCGAGTGGGTTCCCGGCAAGCGAATCGTAAAGCGGCCGCCAGAGCCTTCCCCAGTAGTGCTCGCCAGCGTCGACCATGATCCGCCGCACGGGCTCGAGATTCCCGTTCTTCGGCGGCCCACCACGGCGGGGCCGTGGGCACCGTCCAGTAGACGACGCAGCCCAGGTCGAACGTCGCCGCCATCTGGGCGGCGGCGCGCGGGAACTTCTCCGGGTAGCGCCACAGCACGTAGGCGACGGTGGTGTGGGGAACGAAGAACCAGCTCCAGTGGACCCAGGACAGCCAGAGGTCGTGGCGGCGCACCACCCCCTCCCCTCCGCCGAGGCTCCGCTGAAGGCGCACGGTCGGGGCGAGGCCGCGCCCGAGCGCCCGATCCACCTTGATCGGGTAGTCGATCTTCAGCCTGCGCAGGAGCGCTTCGGGGTCGTCGTTCGGCATCTCGTAGTGCGCGACGTACGCGAGCATCTGGAGCAGGTACACGCCGGCGTCGCGCAGGCGCGTGCGCGGCACGGCGACCGTCAGGGCGTAAGGCGCCTGCCACGCGAGCGCGCTGACGGCCGGCCGTCGGAATCTTCAGCCTGTGGCGGAGGAGCGGCGCCGCGACCCCGGCCACGACCGCGGCGGCCGCGACGGTTCGAAGGGCGCGCGACAAAGCGCGACGAGGATATCCGCGCCTAGCGCTTGATCAGGTCCTGCGAGACGTCGCGGTCCTGGCCCTGGAAGCGCCCGGTCCGGCGCGGCGAGCTCGTCCATCGAGTCCGACCACTCGATCTGCGCCTGCAGCGCTGTCGATCGGCGGCCGGTTGCGGAGCACCGGGCCGATGCGGTTGCCGACGCCCCTGCAGCACGTACGCGTCGCGGGCCCTGTCGTATCGGAAGCCGAAGACCTTGGCGAGCCGGAGGGTGACAGGGCCTACCTGCCTGCGTGGGCGGGGGTTGCGTCGGATAGTGGGTTCCTTCCTCGGAGGTGGGTTCCTTCCCCACTCCTTATACGCGCGAGCACGCTAGACCCTGATCGGCCGTTCGCCCTCCGCGATCGGACCGGGCATGAGCTCCTCGGCCGGCGGGCACTCGAGCCCGATGACGGCAAGCCGGCGCTTCAGCGCGCGGTACGCGTAGCCGTAGATCTGCGTCGAGTCGTAGCCGTACGAGACGAAGCTCTCCGCGCTGTCCGCATACGGCGGCACGAACACGCGCACCGCCTTCGGCACGAGCTCGTTGCACGCGCCGCTCGATGATCGGCCCGAAGCGCGCTGCGTCCTGCTGCATCACCTCCTTGAGGAACCTGACCCCGAACGCGATGTGGCGGTGCTCGTCACGCTCGACCAGCGAGAAGCCCTTCTGGAAGCCCGGGTACAGCGAGTGGTCCTCCATGTACTTGAGGATCAGCCGCTGGCCGGTCATCGCGAGCACGCCCTCGATGATCAGGTGGTAGGTGCAGATCCCCTCGACGAACAGGTCGAGGTCGTCGGGCGCGCTCTTGATCCGATTCGCCACGTCGCGCAGGCCGCCGTCGAAGGTGTCGTGCCAGGCCGGGATCATCGTCGCCTCGAGCTCGCGCATGCGCCCGCGCAGGTCGTCCGCCGACAGCGCCATCACCTCGCCGCCGAAGCGGTCGAAGAACGCGGTGTGCCGGGCCTCGTCCACGAGCTGCGTGGCCAGGAAGAGCTCGACCTCCCCGCTCGGAGCCGCCAGCAGGAACGGCGCCAGGTCGGCCGTAACGCGCTCCTCGCCGATGTAGAACGAGCCGAGGCTCCAGGCGGTGTGCGCCTGCGACTCAGCCGGGGTCGTGACCCACTGCTCCTTGTCGACCGTGAAGTCGAGCTCGTGCGCCTTCCAGTTCTGCTTCTCCCAGAGCGCGTAGAGCTGGCCGTAGCTGAGCAGGTCGCCGCCGGCGCGGCGCTTCCCCTCGGACTCGTGCGCGGGGTCGCCCTGTCCGGGCGACGCCGACGCGCCGCCCGCGGTCGAGCCCCAGCTGCCGACCCGCGACTCCTGCAGCGCGCGCTGCTCCTTCTCGCGCACGAGCTCGGCGTCGTCGCGGCCCTGCGAGCGGTCGATCCAGCGCCCGAGCAGCGTGACCGGGTAGATCTGCCCCTCGATCGACGTGAGCTGCAGCCGCATCGCGTCGGTGGGCGACAGCTCGCGGCTGACGAGCTTGCGGAACGTCTCGCCCGAGACCTCGACGACCGAGTCCGGCGTGCGGTCCGTCCGCCGGCTCGGACACGCGCACGGGCTCGCCGTCGCGAACCTCGATGTCCCACGACCGGCCGTCGATCCGGTAGCGCAGGAGGTAGCTGTGGCCGCTGCGTCCACGACGGGATCGATCAGGTACGGCAGCGAGCGGTAGAGCAGGTCGGGATCGACGTTGCCGCCGTTCGCGAGCACGTCCGCCATGTCGATCGGCGCCGTTCGACATCGCGCGCAGCTTGCGCGCGCGGAGGCGGTTGCCGCGGATCCGCACCCGGCCGGAGACGATCAGCCGCATCGGGCTGGTGCCCGCCGCCAGCGCGGCGAGCCCGCTGCGGTTCGTCGACAGGTTGAACTCGGTGCCGCCGTTCACGCCCTCCGTGACGCTGGCGCGGCCGGAGTCGATCGCGACCGTGTACTCGCCGACGCCGCTCGACGAAGAGCCCGTAGGTCGAGCTTGCCGGGCACCTTCGCGGCGGCGGCGGGCAGCGTCTGGATGACGAGCTCTGGCGGCGAGCTCCGGGTCCTCCCGGGCCATCTCCGACATGGCCTGCTGCGTGCGATCCACATTCGATCCCTCCTCGTCAGCCGACGGGCTCCATTATCGCGACTGGCACGGGCGTCAACTCGGCGAAGCGCTCAGCATCGTCCTTCGTCCCGATGTGCTCGCCCCAGTGCATCGGCACGGCGAGCCGCGGCTGGATCCGCCGCGCCGCCTCCGCTGCCTCCTCCGCGGTCATCACGTAGACGCCGCTGACGGGCAGCAGCGCGACGTCCACGCCGCTCACCTCGATCCATCTCCGGGATCACGTCGGTGTCGCCCGCGTGGTACAGCCGCTCGCCGCGGACGTTCACGTCGTAGCCCACCCAGCCGGCCTCGCGCGCGTGGAACACCTTGCCGTCGGCGTCGCGCTTCGACGTGTTGTAGGCGGCGATGGCCCGGATCGACACGCCGTGGGCGAACTCCGGCTCGATCACCTCCCCCGGCGCGATCGAGAGCACGCGCCCCCCGACCCGCTCCGCCACCGCGGCCGGCGCGATCAGCCACGTGCGCTTGTGCGAGATCGCCTGGATGTCGCTGCGGCGAGAAGTGGTCGTAGTGGCCGTGGGTGATGAGGACCAGGTCGGCCGGCGGCGCAGCTCTCCGCGACCCGGTACGGGTCGATGTAGATCGTCGTGCGGCCGGCCCTGATCCGGAACCCGGAGTGGCCGAGCCACTCCACCGCATCGATGAGCATCGCTAGTCCAGCGTACGCTGAGCCGTCGACCGCTCGGTGTGACCGCCGCCGTGGTCAGCGGTCACCGTGGCGATGAGCTTGGCGCTGTTCTTCTTGCGGAGCGCCTTGCGCGCGGAGTCGGACAGCTTGAGCGTGACGGGGCCCTCTCCCCCGTCCCACTTCACCTTCTTGCTGCCGAGCGCGATCGAGCTCTTGCCCGCCTTGGCGCGCGCGCCCACCGTGAGCGACGCCTTGCTGGAGCGGACCTTCAGCTTGAGCTTGCCGGTGTCGACGACGCGCTGGAGATCGCCGCGAGACGACCTTGACGGTCACGCCGGGCTGCGGGCCGCGGCACGGGCGTGCCCTGCGAGGTGACCTCGAGCGTGGCCTCCATCCCGGGATGGACGCGTGCAGATGAACGGATAGCGTGCCCGTGTCAGGTACTCGCGTGCCCTCGACCGGCCCGGACCCGCCAGGAGAGACGAGCTCGGAGCGGAAGAGCGGCTTGCCGTCGTCGCCGGTCTTCGCCGCGGTCACGTCGTGACCGGCGAGATCCATGTTCTGGAACGTGACCTTCTCGCCCTGGTCGATCGTCGTGACGGCCGCGCCGAACATGTTCACCGGGACGCGCGGTGATCGTCTCGTCGGCCCACGCGGTCGCTGCCGCGAGAAGCGCGATGATCACCCCTGCTACCAGGCCCCTGCGCACGGCGGGAATCATGACACGTCCGGATCGGAGAGGATGCAGTTCATGACCTACACAACGATCCAGTGGGAGCAATCTGACGGCATCGGCCGGATCACCCTCAACCGGCCCGAAACCCTGAACGCCTGGACCTCCGAATTCGGCGCCGAGCTGAAGCAGGCGGTGAACGAGGATGCGGCGGATCCGTCCGTCCGCGCCGTCCTGATCACCGGGGCCGGCCGCGGCTTCTCCTCCGGCGCCGACCTGAAGGCCGGCTTCGACCCTCACCCCGAGGACGGCATGCCGAACGTGGCGGAGACCCTCCACGAGGTCTACCACCCGATCATCGTGGGCATCCGCGAGCTCGAGAAGCCCGTCGTCGCGGCGGTCAACGGCCCCGCGGTCGGCATCGGCCTGTCGCTCGCGCTGGCCTGCGACCTGATCCTGGCCGCCGAATCCGCCTTCTTCGGCCTCGCGTTCGTGAACATCGGGCTGATGCCGGACGGCGGCTCGACGCTGTTCGTCCCGGCGGCCATCGGCAAGGCGCGCGCCTTCCAGATGGCGATGCTCGGCGAGCGGATCGAGCCGCAGCGTGCGCTCGACTGGGGGCTGATCAACGCGGTGCACCCCGACGACCGCCTGATGGACGAGGCGAACGCGCTCGTCGAGCGGCTGGCCGCCGGCCCGACGCGCTCCTACGCCGGCACCAAGCGGGCGCTGAACAAGATGCTCTACCCCGACATGCCCGGCCAGCTCGACCTCGAGGCCGAGCTGCAGCACGCGTTGGCGCGATCGAAGGACTTCCAGGAGGGTGTGGGCGCCTTCATCGAGAAGCGCGAGCCGCAGTTCACCGGGGCCTAGCAGGTATAAATTCGCCGCCTTGCGCCCTCGCCTGACCCTCGTCCTCCTGGCCGCCCTCGCCGCCGCGCTGCTCTTGGCGCCGGAGGCGTCCGCGGACCTGCTGACCCCCGAGTCGGGGCCGTCGGAGAACGCGAACGACATCGACACGCTCTACAAGATCACGCTCTACATGGGGCTCGTGATCTTCCTGCTCGTCGAGTCGCGTCCTCATCTACTCGCTGATCAAGTTCCGCGCGCGCAAGGGCGGGCCCGAGCCCGCTCAGATTCGCGGCAACACGCCGCTCGAGATCTCGTGGACGATCGGCGCGGCGCTCATCCTCGTCGTCCTCGCCGCGGTGACCTTCATCTACCTGCCCGACATCAAGGACCCGCCCGACTCGCGCGCGGACGGGCTCGAGCTCGCCGAAGGCTCCGACTACGCGACGATCAACCAGAAGGAGCCGCCGGGCGGCAAGGCGCTGCGCATCCGCGTGACCGGCCAGCAGTACCTCTGGCGCTACGACTACGAGGGCCAGGAGGACCAGCTCTTCAGCTTCCACACGCTGTACGTGCCGGTGAACACGACGGTCACCATCAAGGGCTTCTCGTCCGACGTCGCCCACTCCTGGTGGGTGCCCAAGCTCGGCGGGAAGATCGACGTGATCCCGGGCCACGAGAACGAGACCTGGTTCCGCGCGGACGAGGAGGGCGTCTACGAGGGCGTCTGCGCCGAGCTCTGCGGCGAGGGCCACGCCGACATGCGCACGCGAGTGGTCGTCCTGCCGGTGGACGAGTACGAGGCGTGGGCGGAGCGGCAGGCAGCCGACATCAAGGAGGCCCAGGACGGGCCTGGCCGAGCAGCGCGAGGAACGCGAGGCGCGCTGATCCCGAGGACACAGGAGGCGAAGGCTGATGGAAGCAGCGACCGCCACCCGCCCGAGTCCCGAGATCGTGATGCGCGGATACCGCGAGCCGCCCGAAGGGCTGGCTCGGCTGGCTCTCGACGACCGACCACAAGCGGATCGGGATCATGTACTTCGCCGCCGCGCTCGTCTTCTTCGTCGTCGGCGGCGCCGAGGCGCTGCTCATGCGGCTCCAGCTCGCGCAGGCCGAGAGCACGCTGATCGACGCGCAGACCTACAACGGCCTCGTGACGATGCACGGGACGACGATGGTCTTCCTCTTCGTCATCCCGATCCTGGCGGGCTTCGCGAACTACATGGTGCCGCTGATGATCGGCGCGCGCGACATGGCGTTCCCGCGCCTGAACGCGCTGTCGTTCTGGCTGCTCGTCACCGGCGGGATCGTCTTCTACACGTCGCTCTTCTTCGAGCCCCCGACGGCCGGCTGGACGATGTACGCGCCGCTGTCCGACAACGCCTTCCTCCCCGACGGAGGCGTTGACGCATGGATCCTCCTGATCCACCTCACGGGCGCCAGCACGGTCCTCGGCGCGATCAACTTCGTAGCGACCATCCACAACATGCGCACGCGCGGGATGGGCTGGGGCCGGATGCCGCTGTTCGTCTGGACGATCCTGATCTTCAGCTACCTCGTGATCCTCGCCTACCCGGCGATCGCGGCTGCGGTCACGATGCTGCTGACCGACCGGCACTTCGGCACCGGGTTCTTCGACCCGATCGGCGGCGGCGACCCGATGCTGTGGCAGCACCTGTTCTGGTTCTTCGGCCACCCCGAGGTCTACATCATGGTCCTGCCGGCGTTCGGGATCATCTCCGAGGTCCTGCCGGTGTTCGCGCGCAAGCCGATCTTCGGTTACAAGGCCGTCGCCGCGTCGACCGCCGCCATCGCGTTCCTGTCGATGCTGGTGTGGGCGCACCACATGTTCACGACGCCCACGGCGACGGTCGTGCTGGCCTTCTTCATGATCAGCTCGATGGTGATCGCGGTGCCCACCGGCATCAAGATCTTCAACTGGCTCGCGACGCTGTGGCGCGGCTCGATCGTCTTCAAGACGCCGCTGATCTTCGCCGTCGGAATGATCAGCCTGTTCGTGATCGGCGGGATCACCGGCATCCAGCTGGCGATCTTCCCCGTGGACTGGCAGCTCCACGACTCCTACTTCGTCGTGGCCCACTTCCACTACACGCTCTTCGGCGGCGCGGTGTTCGGGATCATGGCCGGGATCTACTACTGGTTCCCGAAGATGAGCGGCCGGATGCTCTCCGAGGGGCTCGGGAAGCTCTCCTTCTGGTTCATGTTCATCGGGTTCAACCTGACGTTCCTGATCCAGCACTCGGCCGGCCTGTCGGGCATGCCGCGGCGCGTGTACCAATACCCCGACCAGGGCGACCTGGAGATCTACAACCAGATCTCGACCGTCGGCTCGTTCCTGCTCGGCATCGGCGTGCTGATCACGCTGGTGAACATCATCCGCTCGGTCAAGAAGGGCAAGCGCGCCGGCAACGACCCGTGGCAGGGCAACACGCTCGAGTGGTTCACCACGTCGCCGCCCGCGCCGAACAACTTCGACGCGATCCCGACGGTGCGGTCGGTCGAGCCGATGAAGGACATCCGCCGCGACGTCGCCAAGGGCGCCGGGCAGCAGGCCGGCTCGGTCGCTCAGCCAATCGCCTAGCCGCCCGGCGCGCCCAGGTCACGCTGCGACAGCCGCCGACTGGCGGAAGAACGCGTCGATCACATCCGCGTACTCGGCCGCGTTCGTCTCGTGCGGGACATGCCCCGCGCCCGCAATCGTCGTCTTGGCCGCGAGGGGCAGAAGCTCGCCGAGCCGGTCCAGCAGCTGCCGGAGCCACAGCGGCGACTCGTCGCCCTTCGTGAGCAGCATCGGGCACCCGGACAGGCGCACCGCCCTGAAATCGAGCGCGAAGACGTCGGGGTCGCGCTGCTCGGCGACGAACGCAGGCGCGTTTTCCACCAGCGCCGTGCGCATCGCGTCGGGGCAGAGCTCCCACCCGCCGGGGCCGATCGCGACCTCCTCGACGAAGCGCCGCGTTGCCCTCTCGTCCGCACCGGACTCGATCTCGGAGAGGACCGCGTCAACGGCGGAGAGGGCGGCCTGGGCGCGCTCCGCGAGCTCACCACTGTCAGCGGCGCCCATCGCGGGCGGCTCGTGAACCGTGAGAGCGCGGATCAGCTCGGGACGCCGAGCGGCAAGGCCCAGGGAGATCACGCCACCGAACGAGTTTGCGGCGACGTAGGCGGGCTCGCCGGCCAGCTCCGTGATCAGAGCGGCCAGGTCGTCCTCCTGCTGGCGCCGCGTCTGCGGACCGGATGGCCGCTCGCTGCGGCTATGGCTTCGGCGGTCATACGAGATGACGCTGAAGCGGTCAGCGAGTCTCTCCGCGACCTGGTCCCAGACGGCGTGGCTGTCCCAGCTCCCGTGGACCAGGACGAGCGGAGGGCCGCTCCCCTGCACCTCGTAGTACAGCTCGACGTTGTTTATCGATGCGTACGGCATCGCGAATCCTTCCTTTCTCAGACCTCGCGCCAGAAGGCGTCAACGCGGGCGTTCGATCTCGTCCGGGATCTCCTGGAAGGGCTGGTGGGCCTCGGCCGGGCATGACCTCGAAGCGGGCGTCCGGGATCTGCGTCGGCGACGAAGCGGCCGAAGCGCGGCGGCAGGATCGTGTCGAGCTCCGACCGAGAGCACGAGCGTCGGCGCGGCGATCTCGGCGAGAGGCGACCGGTCGTGTCATGCGTCGAGGCAGACGTCGACCTGGGCCTGGAAGGCCTCGATGGACTGTTCGTGCGGGAAGGCGAGCGCCTCCTCGACGATCTGGTCGACCGTGCCGTCGGCGTGCGCCTGCGGCGTGTAGACCCACGGGAAGAACGCCTCGAAGAAGGCGCGCTCGCTCGGCGCGACCTCCGGCAGCCAGCGCCAGAAGCCGAGCTGGGACCGGAAGAGAGCGTCCGGGCGGGCGTACGTGCTCACGAGCACGAGGCTGCGGACGAGGTCCGGGTGCCGCAGCGCCAGCTCCTGCGCGATGGCGCTGCCCATCGAGAAGCCGGCGACGTGGGCGCCGGGATCTCGAGCGCCCGCAGGAGCGACGGCGGCGTCGTCCGCCATTGTCGCCACCGAGAGCGGCCCTCGGGCATGGCCGTCCGCCCCACGCCGCGGTTGTCGAATGCGATCACCCGGTAGCTGTCCGCGAGTCCGTCGAGCTGGAACTGCCACGACTCGGCGGGGTCGCCGAGGCCGCCGATCAGCAGCACGTCGGGTCCTTCGCCCCGCTGCTCGACCCAGATCTCGAGCTCGCCGGTGGGGATGGGTGCGGAGATGGTCATTTCGCTGCGTATCCTCCTGGTGGGTGCGGAATACGCCGTGCGGGTCCCACTCGTCCTTGACCGCGGCGAGCCGGTCGGCGCTCGCGCCATAGGCCGAGCGCATCCGGGCATTGCCCTCCTGGCCGAGGAAGTTCGGGTACGTCGCACCCACGGACCACGGCTCCATGTCCTCGCGGAACGCACGGCCGAGGGCGATCAGACGATCGTCGTCGCCCGGGTCCTCCCACAGGAGCAGCGGGTGGACGATGAAGCCCGCCTCGACGGCCGGCGAGTGGCGAGTGCTCGGGGCCGAAGCGGCGGACAGCGCCGCCCCACGCAATGGTGAAGAGCTGCGACGGACCCGCCGGGAGCTCGACCGCGCGCTGGACGATCTTGTCGATCGCTTCGTCGGGCAGGTCGACGACATTCTCGGCGGTCCAGTAGTTCCGGTATCCCGGCGGGTCGTCGAGCGAGCACTGGAAGTCGGCGTACTCGGTCGGCGCGAAGAAGTCCGCGTCCGGCGCCAGCGCGCGGATCGGGGCCAGCGCCCCTTCGCCGTCGGCCGGATCTCCCGCCCACATGCCGATGACGCCCGACGACCGGCTGCCCACGCAAGTCGGCCGGAACATCGTCCTCATCGGGAGCGGTGAAGAAGCCGGCAGCGAGCGAGAGCTCGTCGTCGGCCGAGTTCATCACGTCGCGGAACGCGCGCAGCACTTCGTGCGCCCGCTCGATGCCGAAGAGCGCCAGTCCGGCGAAGACCTCGGGGCCGAGCGGGTGCAGCGCCAGCTCGAGCGTCGTCACGACGCCGAAGTTGCCGCCGCCGCCGCGCAGCGCCCACAGCAGCTCGGGATTCTCGTCCTCCGAGGCGCGCACGATCCGGCCGTCCGCCGTGACGAGCTCGGCGGCGACGAGGTTGTCGGCAGCCAAGCCGTGCTTCCGCTCGAGCCAGCCGGACCCGCCGCCGAGCGTCAGCCCGGCCACGCCGGTCGTCGAGACGCGTCCACCGGTGGCAGCCAGGCCGTGAGCCTGGGTCGCGCGATCCACCGCCGCCCAGGTGGCGCCGCCCCCCACGCGCGCGATCCGGCGCTGGGGGTCGACCTCGATGTCACCCATCCCGCGGAGGTCGATCACGACGCCGTCCTCGACCAGCGACAGGCCGGCCACCGAGTGGCCGCCTGCGCGGACTGCGATCGGCAGATCGTTCTCACGCGCGAACGCGAGCGCGGCGACGACGTCGTCGATCGTGATCGCCTCCGCGACGTAGCGCGGACGGCGGTCGATCATGGTGTTGAAGAGCGTTACGGAGTCCTCGTAGTACGCGTCACCCGGCTCGTGCAGCCCTCCCTGCAGGCGGAAGCGGAGCTCGTCGACGCTGGATGTGGTGCTTAGCTGAGTTCATGCGGCAAGTCTTCTGCCGCGCGGGCGCGGTTTCTTCGCCGAAACCGGCCATCTATTCCGAATGGCCGGAACCGGCCAGTCGCCGGCTAGAGCAGGCCGAGGCGAGTGGCGTGGGCGACCGCGGCCGCGCGCGAGGGCGCGCGGAGCTTCGTGCGGATATTCGCCACGTGGCGGTGAACCGTGTGCGGGCTCAGGAACAGCCGCGCGGCGATCTCGGCGTCACTCAGCCCGTCCGCGACCAGGCGCAGGATCTCCACCTCACGCACGGTCAACTCGGCCGCGCGGCCGTCCTCCGGCTCCGCCGGGCGCCCAGCAGCGCAAGCGTCTCGCGCGCGGCGCGCGCCTCGGCCTCCGCCTGGTCGCCGCGGCCGAGCGCCTCGAGCGCGGCCGCGAGCAGCAGACGCGCGTGCGCGCACTCGTAGGGCGCCGACGAGGCGGCGAAGCGGTCGACCGCGTCCTCGGCGGCTCGCCGTGCCGCGTCGTGGTCGCCCGCGGCCATCAGGACGTCGGCCTGGACCCGTGCGGCACGGCCGCGCATGTACGGAGTGGCGAGGCGCTCGGCGTCGCGCTCCGCCTCAGCGGCCAGCTCCCGGGCACGCTCGTGATCGCCGCCGGCGGCATGCGCGCGGGCGAGCAGCTCGAGCGCCGGGAATCGGTCGAGGACGCTTCCGTCGGGGAGGTTGCGCAGAACGCGCTCGGCGGCATCGGTCGCGGCCGTTGCGTCGCCGCCTGCGAGATCCAGCTCCCCGATGGCGATCACCGCCTGCGGCAGCGGCAGCGCCCTGTCGAACAGCGCCCGCGCCTCGTCCTCCTTCCCCTGGCGCAGCCGCAGGTGCCCAAGCCGCACGGCGGCGGGCCCGGCCAGCGCCGGGCGCGTTGACTCGAGGTCGTCCATGGCGCTTCGCAACTCTTCCTCGGCCGCGTCCCAGTCGCCGCGTGCCGCAAGCACCTCGCCGTAGGCGGTCCGGCAGATGCCGAAGAACTGGCGAGCACGCCAGGTCGCAGACCACGCGTGGAGTACGTCGCACCACTGCTCGGCCCGGCCGAAATCCCCCACTTCGGCGCACGCCGCGACGGTGTGGCAGTAGGCCCAGCCCGGCGAGGCGATCTCGTCGAACTCCTCGGCAACCGCGAGCGAGACGCACTCGGCGAGCCGCTCCAGGCCCTCCTCGACCGCACCGCAGGCAATCAGCGTGCTCCCCAGCATCGCGAGTGCGACAACCTCCACGTCGGCGTCGCCGATTCGCCGCGCGAGCTCGAGCGCCTCGGACGCGCCGGCGCGCGCGGTCTCCGGGTCGCGCTTCGCCAGGAACGCGAGGTCGCACTCGAGCAGCGCGATGAACCCGAGCTCCCTGCTCGGCTCCTGCCCCTCGAGCAGCTCGCGCCCACGCCGCAGCCACGCCGCTGCGACCGCGTCGTCGCCGCGGAAGTCGAAGTGATCGGATGCGATCCACATCGCCACCCACGCGGCGCGGCGCACGTCGCCCGCCGCCCGGTAGAGGCGGAATGCTCGCTCGCGCGCGGTGAATGTGGCCTCCTCGTCACCCTGCCACCACGCGGCCTGGCCAAGCCCGTCCCACGCCTCGGCGGAGCCGCCGTCGGCGGCAGCCGCCTCGAAGATCGCGCGAGCCTCGTCCCATGCCGCGCGCTCGAGAGCGGCGCGGCCGGCCGCCAGCGGGTCGGTCCCGCTGAGCGTCGTTGTGGCCATGTCTCGACTGTACCTCCACCCAGGGCGCGTTCACTAGCCTGTCCGGCTCGCGATGACGGCACCGTCGCCCCGGTTCCGGCAGCTCGCGCTCGCGACGCTGCTCCTCACCTTCCTGCTGATCGTGATCGGCGGGATCGTGCGCGTGTCCGACTCCGGGCTCGGCTGCGGGCCCGCTGACTCGGGCTTCCACGGCTGGCCGTTCTGCAACGGCGACGTCGCGCCCGGCGTCGATCTCAACTCGATCATCGAGTACACGCATCGCGTCGTGGCCTCGATCGTCGGGCTGATGATGCTGGCGCTCGCCGTGCTCGCCTGGCGCAACCACCGCGAGCACCGCGTTCTCGTGCGCGTGACGATCGCCGGCTTCGTGCTCGTGGCCGCCCAGGGCCTCCTCGGCGGCGCGGTGGTCGAGGAGAACCTCGAGGAGGAGCTCGTGGCCGCGCACCTCGGCCTGGCGATGCTGCTGCTCGCCGTGCTGTTCTGGATCTGGCGGTCGTCGAAGCCCGAGACGATCGGCTCCGATCCGCCCGACGCCGGGCCGCGCTATCGCCCGCTCGCGTGGGTGGCGTCCGTGGCGGTGCTCTGCACGATCATCGCCGGCGGGTACATGGCCGGGACGCAGAACTACGGCCGCGCCGACTACCAGCTCGGCGACGGCGCCCACCACGCGTGCGGCAAGGAGTTCCCCACCGTGCAACGGCGAGTTCATGCCGTTCGGCGAGGCGCGGCTGGTGGACATCCACCTGATGCACCGATTGTTCATGTACATCGCGGTCGCGCTCGTGCTGGCGCTCGTGGTGCTCACCCTGCGGCGCCGGCCGTCGGCCGAGCTCGTGAGAGGCGCCTGGGTGGCGCTGGGGATCCTCGCGGTGCAGGTCCTCGTGGGCGCGCTGAACGTCTGGCTCGACGAATACGAGGCGCTGATCGTGCTCCACCTCGCCCTCGGGACGCTGCTGTGGTGGACTGTCATCGCCATGACGCTGACGCTCTACCGCGTTCCCTCGCCCGTCCTCGCCGGCGGGCCCGTCGCGAACCCGGCGGCCGCGTGATGGAAGCCGTCCGCGTCGCCACCGCCGCACCGACCAGCTTCCGCACGGTCGTCTCGGACTACTTCGAGATGACGAAGCCGAAGGTGCAGTCGCTGCTCCTGTTCACGACGGTCACCACGATGCTCGTGGCGGGCGATCCCTCGCTCGCGCTCGTGGCGCTGACCTGCCTGGGCGGCGCGCTGTCGGCGGGCGGCGCAGGCGCCGTGAACCACTGGTTCGACCGCGACCTCGATGCCGTGATGACGCCGCACCGCCAATCGCCCGGTCGCGTCCGGGCGCGTGTCGCCGCGCGCTGCGCTGATCTTCGGGGTGGGCGCTCGGGGTCGCGTCGGTTGTTCTTCTCTCGATCACGGTGAACCCGCTGGCCGCTGCGCTCTCGGCGTCCGGCTTCCTCGGCTACGTCTTCGTCTACACCGTCTGGCTGAAGCGCTCGACGCCGCAGAACATCGTGATCGGCGGCGCCGCCGGCGCCGTGCCGCCGCTCGTCGCCTGGGCGGCCGTCACCGGCGGGCTGTCGGGGACCGCGCTCTACCTCTTCGCGATCGTGTTCTTCTGGACGCCGCCGCACTTCTGGGCGCTCTCGCTGCTGATGAAGGACGAGTACGCGAAGGCCGGCGTGCCGATGCTGCCCGTGGTCCGCGGCGAGGAGGAGACCCGCCGCCAGATCCTGCTCTACACGATCCTGCTCTACGCGGTCACGCAGCTGCCGTTCTGCGCCGGAGCGTTCGGGCTCACGTATCTCGGGATCTCGATGGTGCTCGGCGCCGTGTTCATCGCCGGCGCCGTCGTCCTCTTCCGGCGCGCCGACCGCCGCTCAGCGCTCCGCCTCTACCTCTTCTCGCTGGCGTACCTGGCGGTGCTGTTCGCCGCGATGGTCGTGGACGTCCGCCTCTAGCGATGGACAAGGGGCCCGGCGACAGCCGCTCGATCGAGAACCCCGACGCGGAAGAGCCGATCGAGGTTCCCGAAGAGGAGCCGGTCAGGGGCGAGATTCCGGATGACGCCGGCAAGGAGGGCGAGCGCGTATCCGAGCCCGGCGAGGGGCTCGTGACCGAGGAGGGCGTGAACGAGCCCGGGACGAAGCCCTAGGCGTCGCGCGCCTCGCGTCTCGTCGAACTCGCGCGTCGTCGAGAAGCCCTCGCCGACCTCGAGCATCTGCTCCGTGCGGATCACGTGCATGACCGCGTTGATCAGCGCCAGGTGCGTGAACGCCTGAGGGAAGTTGCCGAGGTGGCGGCCCGTCCGCGGATCGATCTCCTCCGCGTAGAGCCCGAGCGGAGACGCGTACGAGAGCAGCTTCTCGCACAGGTCGCGCGCCTGCTCGTGGTCGCCGATCTCCGATAGCGCGGACACGAGCCAGAACGAGCAGATCGCGAACGTGCCCTCCTCGCCGCTCAGGCCGTCGTCGGTCTCGTCCACGCGGTAGCGCAGGACCAGCCCGTCCTCGGTCAGCTCGTCCTGAACCGCGCGCACGGTCGCGCATATGCGCTCGTCATCCGGACGGGAGGAACCGCACGAGCGGCATGAGCAGCACGGAGGCGTCGAGCGCGTCGGTGTCGTAGTGCTGGGTGAAGACGCCGTCCTCGCGCGTCCCGTTCTCGCAGATGTCCGCCTTGATCTCGTCCGCGATCTGCTGCCACTTCGCGGCGAGGTCGAGCTCCTCGCGAATCTCGGCGAGCCGCGCGCCGCGGTCGAGCGCGACCCAGCACATGAGCTTCGACGAGGTGAAGTGCTTGGGCTCGCCGCGGACCTCCCACAGCCCGCGGTCCGGGTCGCGCCAGTTCTCGATCGCGGCCTCGACCTGCTTCTTCAGGATCGGCCATGAGCGCTCGGGCAGAGAGTCCCGCGACTTCGTGTGGAGGTAGACCGAGTCCAGCACCGCTCCCCAGACGTCGTGCTGGTCCTGCTTGTACGCGCCGTTGCCGATCCGGACCGGCCGCGCGCCCTCGTAGCCGGACAGGTGGTCGAGCGTCTTCTCGATCAGCTCCGCCTCGCCGTCGATCCCGTACATGATCTGGAGCTGGCCCTCTTCGGCCTCCGCCACGTCGGCGATGAAGTAGAAGAAGTCGTTCGCCTCCCAGTCGAACCCGAGCGAGTAGAGGCCCCAGAGCGTGAACGTGGAGTCGCGGATCCACGAGTAGCGGTAGTCCCAGTTGCGCTCGCCGCCGGGCGTCTCGGGGAGCGACGTCGTCGCGGCGGCGATCATCGCGCCTGTCGGCGCGTATGAGAGCCCCTTCAGCGTCAGTGCGCTGCGCTGCAGGTGCGCGCGCCACGGATGGTCGGGGAACTGCCCGCGGTCGAGCCAGTGCTGCCAGTGGTGCGCCGTCCAGACGAGCCGCTCGTATGCCTCGTCGTAGGTCTGCGGCGCCGGGTGCTCCGACCACGGACAGCGCGGCGAAGAGGGTCTGGCCCTCCTTGATCAGCGTCCGCGCCGTGGCGCGCGGCCCCTCGAAGCCGAGGTTCATGTCGGTGGTCAGCTTGAGCTCGATGTCGTGCCCGCTGCCCGGCGCGCGGCAGACACCCTCGTGGTAGCCGGCACTGGAGTACTCCCACTCGCCGGGCACACGGCCGTAGTCGAACACGGGCATGCAATCCAAGTTGATCTGCACCTCGCCGTTGACGCAGCGGATCGTCCTGCAGCAGCACGTGGTCGGCGTCGTAGTCGGTAGGCGAGCGGCGGTGTGTGTGCGAGCGCTCCGTCTCGTGGTGCCAGGGCCCGATCAGGAGCACGTCGCGGACGATGATCCAGCCGCTCGAGGTGCCCCAGCTCGTCTCGAGCACCATCGTGCCCGGCAGGTAGCGGCGAGCGGCGGGAACCTTGACGTCCGCGGGGCCGAGCCGGAAGTGACCCGCGTCGCGGTCGAGGATCGCGCCGAAGACCGACGGCGAGTCCATCCGCGGCAGGCAGAGCCACTCGACGCCGCCGCTCGGCGCCACGAGCGCGCACGCCTCGCAGTCCGACAGGAACGCGTAGTCGGCGATCGGCGGGAACGCGCTGCGCTTCCAGAACGGGATGTCGGTCATCGCGGGAGGCGCGCCGCCGCGGCCGGGTCGAGCAGCAGGGTCAGGTTGCCCGCCTCCGGGCGAACCAGGCTGGCGGGCGCGTGCGGCCCGGGCGCGTCGCCGAACGCCCCGGCCACGGCGTCGGCCTTGTCCTCGCCCGCGATCAGGAAGAGGACGTTCCGCCCGGCGTTGATCGTTTCGAGCGTCAGCGTTATCCGCGGGACGAGCGGAGCCATGCCCGGGGTTTCGACCCCCACCGCGTAGCGACCTTCGGCGCCCAGCGCCGAATCGCCCGGGAAGAGCGACGCCGTGTGCATGTCGGGCCCGAGGCCGAGCAGGATGAGGTCGAGGCGCGGCTCGGCGTCGCCGAACTCCTCGCGCAGCGTCTCCTCGTACGCGTCCGCGCCCTCCTGCGGGCCGCGCTCGCCCTCCATCCGCCGCACCTCGGGCGCGTCGGCGCCAACGCCGAGGCGACTCAGGAGCGACCGCCGCACCATCCCGTAGTTCGAGTGCTCGTGTTCGGGCGGCACGCAGCGCTCGTCGCCGAACCAGAGCGTCGCGTGCGACCAGTCGGCGTCGAGCTCCGCGGCCTGCTCGTAGGCGCGCCGCGGGGTGGAGCCGCCCGCAAGCGCGATGTGCCCGCCGGCGTCCGCCGCGGCGGCGAGCCGCTCGGCAGCCTCGGCCGCGGGATCGTCGAGGACGATCACCTCCCGGTCGCTCATCGCACCATCTCGCCGGCCGCCGCGAGCGCGGGCCGGTAGGTGGGGTCGCGCAGAAGCGCCTGGCGGATCCCCTCCCCAAGGATCCCGGACTCGCCGCGCGAGGCGCCGAGCACCGTCCACTCCGACAGGCGGCCGTCGCGCGCCACTCGCGTGGCCGACAGCCCGCCGGGGCCGCGATCGAGCGACAGCTTCATGCCGGACGCCGTCTCGATCGCCAGGCCGGCCAGGCCAGGCGCCGCCTGCCGCGGCTCGGGCTCGAGGCACAGCTCGATCTCCTGGCGGCGGGTGCTCGCGTGCCCGTAGAGCGCGCCGTTCTGCTGGACCAGCGCGCCCGGCTGCCAGTCGAGCCGGGAGCAGAGCCAGCCGAAGAAGAGCAGCCCCGCGATCGCCGAGTCCGGATGGTGCCTGCAGCGTGATCTTCTTGACCTGCGCGAGCTCGCGCGCGCCACAGCGGCGGGTCGAACGTCGCGGCCACCCGCTCGCGCCACGGGGTCGAGCGCAGCCACGCGAGATCGACGACGTACGCGTCCTCCGCCAGCCGGTCCGCGCGCGAGACCGCGTCCGAGAGGCCCGGCTCCTCGATCGAGTCGATCAGGACCACCTGCACCAGCGGCAGCACGGCGTCGATCGCCTCGGGGTGGCGGTGCGGCGACCAGACCACGCTCGGAAGGTCGGTGACGACGAGCGCGTCGACCAGCGCGTCGAGCCGCGGCACGTGCTCGGGGCCGCAGTCGACCATCACCGTCTCGGACCCGATCGGCAAGCTCGCCGGGCTTCTTCGAGTCCGGGCCCGACAGGATCGCCACAGCGTCGAGCTGTGTCCGGCCGGGCTCGATGGAGCAGATGATCGTGCGCGACGGGTGGTATCGCCCGACGCGCTCGAGCCGGTTCTCGATCTCGCCGCGCCACTCCCGGTCCACCACCGCGATCAGGTTGAGGACGCGCGCGGGAGTGAACGCGTCCTCGGCGTAGCTCTCCTGCAGCAGCCCTCGAAGCGCCGCCTCGATGCGCCCGGGGCTCGTGTCCTGCTCAGACCAGACGAACTCCGCCATCGCTCAGATCGCGCGCCAGCGATGCCCTTCGGCCATCAGCTCATCCGCCTCCGCCGGCCCGTCGGTGCCCGCCTCGTACTGCGGCACGGGGTCGTCGCTCGCGGCCCAGCTCCTCAGGATCGGGTCGATGATCCGCCACTGCGCCTCGACCTCGTCGTCGCGCGTGAACAGCGTCGCGTCTCCGCGCATCGCGTCCATGATCAGGCGCTCGTAGGCCTCGGGCGACTGCGACAGGAACGCCGTGCCGTAGAGGAACTCCATGTTCACCGGCCGCAGCTTCATGCGGGTGCCCGGGATCTTCGCCACGAGCGACAGCGAGACGCCCTCGTTCGGCTGCATCGTCAGGACGAGCTGGTTCGGCTGGACGCCGAGCGAGCCCTCCTGCGAGAAGGCGAGGTGCGGCACCGGCTTGAGCGTGACCGCGATCTCCGTGACCTTGCGCGCGAGCCGCTTGCCGGTCCTGAGGTAGATCGGCACGCCGGCCCAGCGCCAGTTGTCGACCTCGAGCCTGAGCGCGGCGTACGTCTCGGTCCTCGAGCCCTCCGGCACGCCGTCCTCCTCGAGGTACGCGCGCGAGGTCTCACCGCCCGCCGTCCCGGCGGAGTACTGCGCCGCGCACCGTCATCTCCTCGCACTGCTCCGGGGTCGGCGGGTCGATCGCGTGGAGCACCTTCACCTTCTCGTCGCGGACCTCGTCGGCGGAGAAGTTGACCGGCGGCTCCATGCAGAGCAGCGCGAGCAGCTGGAGCATGTGGTTCTGCACGAGGTCGCGCAGCGCGCCCGAGGTGTCGTAGTAGCCCGCGCGCGTCCCCACGCCGATGTCCTCGGCGGCGGTGATCTGGACGTAGTCGATGTAGTTGCGGTTCCAGAGCGGCTCGAACATGCCGTTGGCGAACCGGAACGCCAGCATGTTCTGGACCGTCTCCTTCCCGAGGTAGTGGTCGATCCGGTAGACCTGCGACTCGTCGAGGACCTCGAGCACGTCGCGGTTCAGCTGCCGCGCCTCCTCCAGGTTCGTGCCGAACGGCTTCTCGATCACGACGCGGACCTCCGCGTCCTCGCGCCGGTCGAGGCCGTGCTCGCCGAGCTGCTTCACGATCACCGGGAAGAACGACGGCGCGGTCGAGAGGTAGAAGACGCGGTTGAACGGGATGCCGGCCTCCTCGTCGTACTCGAGCGCGCACGACGTCGAGCCGCTCGTAGACCGACGGCTCGTCGAACGTGCCGCCCACGTAGCGAATGCGGCCGAGCAGCGAGTCGAGCACCTGCGGGTCCGCCTCGCGGCGCGAGAACTGCGTGATCGACTCGCGCGCGAGCTCGCGGTACTCGTCGTCGCTCATCTCCGAGCGCGAGACGCCGATCAGGTTGAAGCGCTCGGGCAGCGCGCCCTCGTGCGCGAGGTTGTAGATCGCCGGCAGGAGCTTGCGCTTCGCCAGGTCGCCGGTGGCGCCGAAGATGACGAGCGTCGTCGGGTGGACCGGCAGCCGCTCGAGCCCTTCGACCAGAGGGTTCTCGGCGACCGTCGTGGCCATCAGGACTTCGGCCTTCTCCTTGACGGCGTGGCCGCCGAACTGCGCCGCGGAGCGCCGCGTTCAGCCGCGCCGCGAACGCGTTCTGGCCGCGGCTCGAGAAGCGCTCGTACAGCGACGTCGTGAGCACCGGCGCCGGGATCCGCTTGTCGATCGCGTCCTCGACGGTCCAGCGCCCCTCGCCGGAGTCCTCGACGTAGGGCTCGAGGTTCGCGAGGTCGTTGCCCTCCTGCTCGAACGCGCGCGCGGCGAGCTCGCACAGCCACGACCGCACCACCGAGCCCTGCATCCAGAGATGCGCGATCTTCGCGTTGTCGAGCTCGTACTCGCACGCGTCGAACAGTGCGAAGCCCTCGGCGTAGGCCTGCATCATCCCGTACTCGACGCCGTTGTGGACCATCTTCACGTAGTGCCCCGCGCCGGTCGGTCCGAAGTGGCCCCAGCCCGGCCCGTGCTCGTCGTCCGACGGCGGGGCGAGCACGTCGAGGATCGGCGCGAGCCGCTCCACCGCCTCGTCGGGCCCGCCGACCATCATGCAGTAGCCGACCTCGAGCCCCCAGACGCCGCCGCTCGTGCCGACGTCGACGTAGTGGATGCCCTTCGGCTCGAGCGCGGCGGCGCGCTCCTTGTCGTCCGACCAGCGGCTGTTGCCGCCGTCGATGATCGTGTCGCCCGCGTCGAGCAGCTCGCCGAGCTTGTTCGACGGTGTCCGTGGTCGGCTCGCCGGCCGGGACCATGATCCACACCGCGCGCGGCGCGTCCAGCTTCGACACGAGGTCCTCGAGCGACGACGCGCCGGTGGCGCCGTGCGACTCGGCCTCGCGCACGGCGTCCTCGGAGAAGTCGAACGCCACGCACTCGTGGTCGGAGTCGCGATGGATCCGGTGGACCATGTTGCCGCCCATGCGGCCGAGGCCTACGAAGCCGAGTTGCATCAGTCGATCAACCCCTTATCCGCTCGGTCAGTTGTCGCGGACCCCTCGACCGGGTCGCCCTCGAGCCGCACGCGCTCGGCGGGCAGGCCATGCGCGCGCAGCGTCTGGAGGTCGCCCGTGGCCTGGGCGTTCTTGAGCGTCCCGAACGTGTAGCCCGCCTCCGGCACGTCGATGTCCTCGCCGCCGTCGTGGACGATCTGGAGGAAGCGCCCGGTCGGCGGCCCGCCCTTGTGGAGCTGGCCGGTCGAGTGCAGGAAGCGCGGCCCGTAGCCGAAGGTCGTCGTGCACCGCGTCGCGTCGCGGATCGCCGTGCGCAGCTCGGCGATCGCCTCGTCGAACGCCTCCGACGGCTGGACGTAGCCCATGATCGCCACGTAGTTCGGCGGCTCGGCGTCCGCGAGCAGCTCGCGGAGCGCCTCGTCGGTGCCCTCCTCGACCTCGGGCAGCGCGCCCTCGGAGGCGAACTGCTCCAGCACCTTGCCGGTGTTGTCCTTCGCCTCCTGCACGTTCGGCTGGTCGAACGGGTTGATCTCGAGCGCCCAGCCGGCGACCGCGGTCGCGAACTCGGCGAAGAAGAAGATCCGCCCGAGGTCGAGCGCGCCGTGTGTGGCGAGCGTGATCACCGGATGGCCGGCGCGCGCGAGCGCCTCGACCTTCGCGTCCGTCTCCTCGTCCGGGCTGTCGGTGTCGCGCAGGTACGCGAACACGCGGTCGTCGCCGTAGACGTCGGGCGTCCCGAGCGGCTCGTCGGCCACCGGCAGGATTCCCTTCCCCTCCTTGCCGGTCGACTCGGCGATGAGCTGCTCGACCCACAGGCCGAAGCTCGCGATCGGCTCGGAGACGACGAACGTGAGCTTGTCGCGCCGCTGGAGCGCCAGCGCTCCCATCGCGATCCCGAGCCACAGCCCCGAGTTCGACGTGGTGGTGTCGTAGTTCGTGCAGTTCTGCTCCGCCACCTGGCAGCGGTTCAGCAGGCCGCGGATGTTCGCTCCCATCAGGACCGCCGGCACGATCCCGAAGTACGACATCACCGAGTAGCGGCCGCCGATCTCCGGGTCGTTGCAGAACACCCGCCGGAAGCCGTTCTCCTCGGCCAGCTTCTGGAGCGGGCTGCCCGGGTCGGTGATCGCCACGAACTGCGACCCGTTCCCGCCCGTCTTGTCGAAGAAGTAGCGGAAGTGCGACAGGGTCTCGACCGTCCCGCCCGACTTCGACGAGACGAGGAACAGCGTCTTCGACGACGTCGACGGTGCGCTCGAGCTCGGCCACCGCGCCGGGATCGGTCGAGTCGAGCACGTGCAGCCGCAGCCCGTGCTCCAGCGGGCCGAACGACCGCCTGATCACCTCGGGCCCGAGGCTCGATCCGCCCATGCCGAGCAGCGCGCAGTCGGTGAGGCCGTCGCGCTTCACGCCCTCGGCCCACTCCTCGAGGTCCTGCGCCTCGTCCAGCATCGACTCGCTGATCGTGAGCCAGCCGAGGCGGTCGGCCACCTCCGGCGCGCCGGCCTCGCCCCAGAGCGTGTCGTCCTTGCGCCAGATGCGCTGGGCGACGTCGTCGCTCTTGGCCTCGCCGCCCTTCTCCGCGATCGCCGGCTCGAGGTCGTCGGGGATCGAGCTCTTGATCGTGACCGGGCGGCCCGTGACGATCGCCTCGCGCACCTGCTCGACGCCCGTCGATCAGCGAGTCGAACGGACTTGACGAACGCGTCGATGCCATCGCGTCAGCAGCTTCTTCGTGACGTCCTGCATGTCGATGCCCGCCGCCTCGAGCTTGGCGAGGTCATCGCTCGGATCCTGGTCGGCGGTCGCGCCGCTGATCTCCGCCCGCTCGGCCGCCGCCAGCAGCGTCGGCATCGGCATCGTGTTGACGGTGTGCGGCGCGACGAGCTCGTCGACGTACTTCGTGTCGGAGTAGTGCGGGTTCTTGACGCCCGGTCGACGCCCACAGCGGGCGCTGCACCGGGCAGCCCGCGTCGCGCAGCTTCGCGAAGCGGTCGCCCTCGAAGATCTCCTTGAACTTCGCGTACGCCGCGCGCGCGTTGGCGACGGCGGCCGTGCCCTGGAGGTCGGTGTTGCCCGGCCGCCTCGAGCCGCTTGTCGACCTCGGTGTCCACGCGCGAGACGAAGAAGCTCGCGACCGAGTGGACGTCCATCGACTCGCCGGCGTCGAGCCGCCGCTCCATCCCGCGGATGTAGCGCTCGGTGACGCGCTCGTACGACTCGACCGAGAACAGCAGCGTGACGTTGATGTTGATGCCCTCGGCGATCGCCTCCTCGATCGCCTCCAAGCCCTCGTCGGTGCCCGGGATCTTGATCATCAGGTTCGGGCGGTCGACCCGGCCCCAGAAGTCGCGCGCCTCCCGCAGCGTGCCGCCGGAGTGTCGAGCGCGAGGTCGGGTGAGACCTCGAGCGAGACGAACCCGTCGTGCCCGTCCGCTCTCGTCCCAGACCGGGCGCAGCACGTCCGCGCGCCAGCTGCACGTCCTTCACCGCGATGCTCTCGTAGATCTCCTTCGCCGACAGGCCCTCCTCGGCGCCCGCCTTGATGTCGTCGTCGTAGTCGTCCGAGCCGAGGATCGCCTTCTCGAAGATCGACGGGTTCGACGTGACGCCGCGGAGCGAGTCCTCGCGCACGAGCCGCTCGAGCTCCCCCGACTCGATCAGGTTGCGGCGGATCTGGTCGAGCCAGACGCTCGTGCCGGCAGCCGTCAGCGCGGCGAGCCTCTCGTTGACTCCCGACTGCTGGACGCTCATCCCTTCGCCACCTTCCTGCCGTGTTCGGCAATCGCCTCCGGCGTGAAGCCGAAGTGCTCGTAGAGGTCCTTCTGCGGCGCCGGACGCGCCGAAGCGGTCCAGCCCGACCGCGAGGCCCGCGTCGCCCGACCCAGCGGTCCCAGCCGAGCGTCGCCGCGGCCTCGACGGAGACGCGCGCGCGGCACTCAGGCGGCAGCACCTCGTCGCGGTAGGCCTCGTCCTGCTCGGCGAAGCGGTCGAGGCACGGCGCCGACACCACCCGGGTCGCGATGCCGTCGGCCTCCAGCAGGTCGGCGGCCAGGTTGCAGATGTGCACCTCGGACCCGGTCCCGATCAGGATCAAGGCCGGGCTCTGCGCCCTTGTACGACTCGCGCAGCACGTACGCCCCGCGCTCGATGGCGTCGCGCGGGACACCGGAGGGGTTCCACACCGGCAGGCCCTGACGCGAGAGCGCCATCACGGTCGGCCGGTCGGTCTGCTTCAGCGCGTGCCGCCACGCGAGCGCCGTCTCGTTCGCGCCGGCGGGCCGCACGACGTCGACGTTCGGCGTCGCCCGCAGTGACGCGAGCTGCTCGATCGGCTGGTGCGTCGGGCCGTCCTCGCCGAGCCCGATCGAGTCGTGCGTGAAGACGAAGGTCGACGGGATGCCCATCAGCGCGGCGAGCCGGATCGACGCCTTCATGTAGTCGCGAGAAGATCAGGAAGGTCGCGCCGTACGCGCGGAACCCGTGCAGGGTGAGGCCGTTGACGATCGCCCCCATGCCGTGCTCGCGGATGCCGAAGTGGAGGTTGCGGCCGGAGTAGTCGCCGGCCTTCACGCTCCCCCGTCTTCGATCAGCGTCAGCGTCGACGGCGCCAGGTCGGCCGAGCCGCCGACGAGCTCGGGCACGGCCTTGGCCGGCCCACTGGATCACCTTGCTCGATGCCTTGCGGGTCGCGATGTTGCCGTCGGCCGGGCTCGAACTTCGGCACGTCGCCGTCCCAGCCCTCCGGGAGCTCGCGCTTCAGGGTCGCGCTCGAGATCCGCGGCGAGCTCTGAGTTGTCCTGCGCCCACGCGTCGTAGCGCTCCTTCCACTCCGCCTCCGCCTCGCGGCCGCGCTCGATGGCCTGGCGGAAGTGCGCGAGCACCTCCTCCGGGACGTGGAAGGGCTCCTCGCTCGGCCAGTTGTAGGCCTGCTTCGTGAGCTTGACCTCCTCCTCGCCGAGCGGCGAGCCGTGCGCCTCCTCGGTGTCCTGCTTGTTCGGCGAGCCGGGCGCGATGTGCGTGCGGACGATGATCAGCGACGGCCGGTCCTCGACGCCCTTCGCCTCGTCGATCGCCGCCTCGATCCGCCCGAGGTCGAGGTCCTCGCCCAGGTTCTGCACGTGCCAGCCGTAGGCCTCGAAGCGCTTGCCGACGTCCTCCGAGAAGGACAGCTCGGTGTCGCCCTCGATCGAGATGTGGTTGTCGTCGTAGAACGCGATCAGGCGCCCGAGGCCCAGGTGGCCCGCGAGCGAGCACGCCTCGGACGCGACGCCCTCCTGCAGATCGCCGTCCGAGGCGATCGTGTACGTGAAGTGGTCGACGATGTCGCCGAGGCGTCGCGTTCCACATCCGCTCGGCGAGCGCGAGCCCGACCGAGTTCGAGATGCCCTGCCCGAGCGGGCCGGTCGTGGTCTCGATGCCGGCGGCGTGGCCGTACTCGGGGTGCCCGGCGGTCGGGCTGCCGAGCTGGCGGAAGTTCTTCAGATCGTCGAGCTCGAGCCCGTAGCCCGTGAGGTAGAGCATCGAGTAGAGGAGCATCGAGGCGTGCCCGGCCGAGAGCACGAACCGGTCGCGGTCGAACCAGTCCGGGTTCTCCGGGTTGTGCTTCATCACCCGCGTGTAGAGCACGTAGGTGATCGGTGCGAGGGCCATCGGCGTTCCGGGGTGGCCCGAGTTCGCCTTCTGGACCGCGTCCATGGACAGCGTCCGAATCGTGTTGACGGAAAGCTGGTCCAGGTCCTGCGCCGTGGCCGTCTCCAATACGTCCTCCCCCTTTTCCGTTAGGTGCTCGGAGTATCTACTTCGCGTGAGTGCTCCTGCAAGGCCAGCAGCCCCGCGCCGATGACGCCCGCGGTGTTGCCGGTCTGCGCGACCTGGACGGTCGCACGCTCCCATAGCGCGGGAAGCGCGCGCGAGCCCGCCTCCGCGACCGCCGTCTCCAGGAAGAGGTCGGCCGCCGCCGACAGGCCGCCGCCGATCGCGACGATCTCGGGCTGGAACGCGTTGACCATGTTCGAGATGCCGATACCCAGGTAGCGGCCGAGCTGATCGAGGTGCGCCTGCGCATCCGCGTCACCTTCGCGCGCAGCGGCCACGACCTCGCGTCCCTTCCTCCCGGCCGCGCGCTCGAGTGCCGTGCCCGAGCAGAGCGCCTCGAGGCAGCCGCGGTTGTTGCACGCGCCCGGGCACTCCGGCCCGTCCGCCTCGACCACGACGTGCCCCAGCTCGGCGCCGAGGCCGTGCGCGCCGCGAAAGATGCGTCCCCCGGTGACGACGCCGCCGCCGACGCCCGTCCCAAGCGTCAGCATCACGAGCTCGCGAGCGCCGAGCCGCGTGCGCCTCGGCGAGCGCCGCGCAGCTTGCGTCGTTGTCGACGTAGACGGGAACGCCGAACCGCCGGCCGAGCTCGGCGCGCAGCGAGACGTTCTCCAGCGGGATGTTCACGCTGGCCACCACGGTG
Organism: uncultured Thermoleophilaceae bacterium; assembly: GCA_963839405.1. Lineage (GTDB taxonomy): Bacteria > Actinomycetota > Thermoleophilia > Solirubrobacterales > Thermoleophilaceae > DASPHG01. The sequence goes on along the minus strand of CAWIUV010000014.1, from coordinate 199,414 downwards.
CCGGTCGCCCACTCGACCTGCGAGGGCACGCCGATGCCGACCGCCTCCGGCTCGCCCGCCTGGGCGCCGACCTCGCGGACCGCGGTCTCGATGCACTCGAGCAGCGCCTCGGTCGAGTCGAGCGGCGTCGGATACTCGACGGCGTGGCGCGCGTCGTCCCCCTCGATCGCCGCCGCGGCGACCTTCGTTCCGCCTACGTCGACGCCGACGAAGCTGGGCACAACTGCTGCATTCTGGTACAAGTCGCGGCCCTCATGGACCGCCGCCTGGCCTACAAGAACATGCGCACGGCGCTGATCGCCGGAGCGATCGCGCTCATCGTCTTCGCGCTCTCGTTCTTCTCGGGCCTCGTCTACACCTGATGGCCGAGCGGATCGCGATGTCGGCCGAGGACGCCGCGCCCGAGCCGGGCGAGCAGGTTCACCTGCCGGGGCCGAGCTACCTGCCGGCCTGGACCGCGTTCGGCATCACGATCGCGCTGGTCGGCGTGATCCTCAGCTGGGTGATCGTGGGGATCGGCGCGGTGATCGCCATCGTCGCGATCGCGCGCTGGATCCGGGAGACCCGCGAGGACATCTCCGCAGCTCCCCGCTAGGAGCATCGATAGCGACCGCGGGCTTCGCCCGCTCTTAGGCGGCCGACAGCCTTGTCGTCGACGTCGCAGGACGCGCCGTCGCCGGTCCAGCAGCGCACGATGTCGCGCATCGACAGGACGCCGACGGTCTCGCCGCCGTCGACCACCACGAGGTGGCGGAAGCCGCCGCGGACCATCGCCTCGGCCGCCCGCTCGAGCGACCAGTCGGGCGCCGCGAACGTCAGCGTGGCGGAGAGGTGGTCGCCGACCTTCTCGACATCGGGATCCTGTCCCGCGCCGAGCGAGTCGAGCATGTCGCGCTCGGTGAGGATGCCGGGGCCGGGCTGCTCGGGATCGATCACGATCGCCGCGCCGACCTTCCGCTGGGACATGAGCTCGTGCGGCCTCTCGAAGCGTGTGGCCGGGCCCCACCGTGAGGACCGTTGCGCTCATTCCGTCCCGTACCTGCATCCATCCTCCTCGCTGGTAGTGCCGATTGCCGCAATCGTACTGCCGCGCGTGCAGCGTCCTGCCACGGTGAATGACGCCGTTGCGTTTTAGGGACCGCTTACGCGCCATCTGCTAAAAAATGACTCGCGCGTCACCTTCCTCTCGAAAGGTTCGAACGCGCCGGTGCAGGGTTATTCCATCGCAGGGCAACCGCCCCTCGCAGACCGCCAATAGGAGGACTCGTGCAGACAGTGGACACAGTTAGGCAGTCGACAAAGCAGCGCCGCAGGGCTGTGTTCGAGGAGGCCGTCCAGGTGATCGAGCGCAAGTACGCCGAGGACCTCGACCTCGACGCCCTCGCGCGCGAGATCGCGACCTCCCGCCGCCAGCTCCAGCGCGTCTTCGCCGAGGTCGGCGAGACCAGCTTCCGCGAGTACCTCGCGAAGGTCCGCATGCGCCACGCCGCGCGCCTCTTGCGCGAGGGCGCCATCCCGGTCCGCGAGGTCGCGCAGAGCGTGGGCTACCGCCAGCCGGCCCAGTTCGCGAAGGCCTTCCGCCGCCACCACGGCACGTCGCCGTCGAGCCTCAAGGGCCGCCAGGCCGCCAGCAACGGCCACGGCGCCTACGAGCGCGGCGAAGCCGCGCGGTTACGGCGACAGGATGTCGCCTATGATCAGAGGCGGCAGGGCCGCCTTGGAATAGACTCGCGCGCGCTTTGAGCACGCCTGACAGCACGCCCGAGGAACAGCGGCCCGCGCATCAGAAGCACCCGCTCGCGCGGATGCTTCTGATCGGCATCGTCGCGTCCGTGATCGGGGTGCTGATCTGCCTCCAGATCGACTGGTTCCCGAGCCAGGGCTCGACCCAGGCCGACCAGATCGACACGCTCTACGACGTCCTGCTGATCGTGTCGGTGCCGGTCTTCGTGCTCGTCATGACGGTCGCGATCTACTGCGTGATCGCCTTCCGCGCGAAGCCCGGCGAGAAGGGCGACGGCGCCCACATCCACGGCAACACCAAGCTCGAGGTCGTCTGGGTGACGATCCCCTTCATCATCGTCAGCGCGCTCGCGATCTACGGCTGGATCGTCCTCGACGACATCGAGGCCAAGAAGGCGGACGAGCTGGTGGTGAACGTCACGGGCGAGCAGTTCACCTGGTCGTTCGACTATCCCGACGAGAAGGCGAAGTCGAACGAGCTAGTGCTGCCCGTGGACCGGCCCGTCCACTTCAAGATCCACGCGAAGGACGTCCTCCACTCGTTCTGGGTCCCCGCCTTCCGCATGAAGCAGGACGCGGTGCCCGGCATCGAGACCGACCACGCGCGTGACCCCCGACACGAGGAAGGCACTTACGAGGTCGTCTGCGCCGAGCTGTGCGGCATCGGCCACGCCACGATGCGCCAGCAGGTCCGGGTAGTCCCCGAGGACGAGTGGGAGGCCTGGGTCGAGGAGCGCCGCGAGGGCGGCGCGGCCCCCGAAGAGGGCGAGGATCCGATCGCGGCCGGCCGCGAGATCTTCATCTCCGCGGGCTGCAATGCGTGCCACACGCTCGACGACGCCGACGCCACGGCCGCGGTGGGCCCTGACCTGAACGATCTGGCCGCCGTGGCCGAGGACCGCGAGCCCCGCGCAAGCGCCGAGGAGTACGTCCGGGAGTCGATTGTCGACCCGCCAGCCTTCGTGGTGAAGGGTTTCTCCGGGGATACCATGCCCGGGAACTTCGGGGACCAGCTGACGCCTGAGGAGATCGACACGCTCGTGGAGTACCTGCTCGGACTGAGCCAGACGGAGAAGGGCGAGTAATGGCGGTCGCGCTGCGACGCTGGACCGCGCCCGGCTGGTACCGCGCCCTGTTCGCGACGCTGTTCATGGCCGCGGTCTGCATGTTCCTCGTGGTCGGCGTCCGCTCGCTCTACGGCTACGAGCCGCTGTGGGACTGGGACGCGATCGTCACGGTGATCCTGATCGGGGCGCCGCTCGGCTTCCTGGTCGGCATCGGCTGCTTCGACTACTGGTTCTACTGGGCCGTCCGGCAAGCCGACGCGGCCGGAGGACCACTCGGGGCACGGCGCGTACTCGTGGCGCGACTACTTCCGCGTGAACACCGATCACAAGGTGATCGGGATCCAGTACATCGTCACGACGGTCGTCTTCTTCTTCCTCGGCGGGCTGATGGCGATGCTGATGCGCGCGGAGCTCGCCGCGCCGGGCTCGCAGTTCGTGGACCCGAACACCTTCAACGGCCTCTTCTCGGTCCACGCGTCGCTGATGATCTTCCTGTTCATCATCCCGGTCTTCGCCGGGATCGCGAACTACGTGCTGCCGCTGATGATCGGCGCGCCGGACATGGCGTTCCCGCGCCTGAACGCGCTGTCGTACTGGATGCTGCCGGTCGCCGGGCATCATGATGACCGCCAGCTTCTTCGCGCCCGGCGGCGCGTTCGCGACCGGCTGGACGGCCTACGCCCCGCTCTCCACCGAGACGCCGCTCGGCCAGACGTTCTTCACGATCGGGGTCCAGTTCGCCGGCGCCTCGTCGATCGCGACCGCGCTGAACTTCCTGGTCACGATCATCACGATGCGCGCGCCGGGGATGACGTTCTGGCGCATGCCGCTGCTCGTGTGGGCGAACTTCACGACGTCGCTGCTCGTCGTGATCGCCACGCCGTTCATCGCCGGGTCGCAGTTCTTCGTCCTGTTCGACCGCGCACTGCAGCACCGACTTCTTCTTCTCGGCGCAACGGCGGCGACGTGATCATGTACCAGCACGTCTTCTGGTTCTACTCGCACCCGGCCGTCTACATCATGATGCTGCCCGGGTTCGGGATCATCAGCGAGGTCATCTCGACGAACGCCCGAAAACCGGTGTTCGGCTACCGGATGATGGCCTTCTCGCTGATGGCGATCGTCGTGCTCGGGTTCAGTGTCTGGGCGCACCACATGTTCGTGTCGGGCATGCACTCGTGGCTGCGCGTCCCGATGATGATCACGACGATGCTGATCGCGGTCCCGACCGGGATCAAGATCTTCTCGTGGCTCGCGACGCTGTGGCGAGGCGTGATCCACCTGACCACGCCGATGCTGTTCGCGCTCGGCTTCATCACGATGTTCACGCTCGGCGGGATCTCCGGGATCGTCCTCGCCGTCATCCCCGTGGTGATCCACGTGTCCGACACGTACTTCGTCGTCGCGCACATCCACTACGTGCTGTTCGGCGGTTCGGTGTTCACGATCTTCGCCGGCATCTACCACTGGTTCCCGAAGATGACCGGCCGGATGTACGACGAGCGGCTCGGCAAGCTCCACTTCTGGATGTCGTTCATCTTCTTCAACCTGACCTTCGGCCCGATGCACTTCGTCGGCGTCGACGGGATGCCGCGGCGCGTGGCCGACTACGCGGACCAGTTCGCGACGCTCAACGCGCTCATCTCCGCGTCGAGCTTCATCTTCGGCCTCTCGATGCTGATCTGGCTCTACAACATGATCACGTCGTGGCGCCACGGCCCGAAGGCCGCCGCGAACCCGTGGCGGGCGCACACGATCGAGTGGCAGGTGTCCTCGCCGCCGCCCGTGTTCAACTTCGACAAGGTGCCGACCGTCGTCGGCGGCCCGTACGAGTACGGCATCCCTGGTGCCCAGCACGCGGTCTTCGATGACAAGAAACCCGCACCCGCCGCGGTGCCCACGGAATGAAGCACCTCCTCGTCGTCGCGAACGAAACGGTCGGCGGCACCACGCTGATCGACGCCGTCAGGAAGCGCGCGGAGAAGGGTGACCTGAAGGTCACCGTCATCTGCCCGCAGAACGACCCCAAGGGCGGCTGGGTCATCTACGACGACGCCGCCCGCGGCGCGGCGGACAACCGGCTGCAGACGACGCTCGCGCAGCTGCGCGAGATCGGCATCGAGGCCCAGGGCGAGATCATGGACCCCGACCCCTACGCCGCCACCATGGACGCGATCCACGCGTGGGGCGCCGACGAGGTGATCATCTCGACGCACCCGGAGACGCGGTCGGGCTGGATGCGCAAGGACCTCGTGTCGCGCCTCGAGGAGGACAGCGGGCTGCCGGTCGAGCACGTGGTCGTCGACCTCGACGCCGAGCGCGAGGACGTCAACCGCACCCTCGTCGTGGCGAACCAGACCGTGGAGTCCGAGCCGCTCCACCGGCGGATCGTCGAGAAGAGCGGCGAGGGCAACCACCTCTTCACCGTGATCGTCCCGGCGAGCGGCGGCAGCGGCGACCCGCACGACCGCCTCGCGCACCTGCTGAAGCGGCTCACCGACGACGGGATCCAGGCGGTCGGCCAGGTGAGCCATCCCGATCCCTTCACCGCGATCCAGAACGCGATGCAGTTCTACGCGGTCGACGACATCCTCATCTCGACCTTCGAGGGCGAGCGCTCCGGCTGGCTGCGCGCCAACCTGATCGAGCGCGTCAAGGCCGCCACGTCGAGGCCGGTCGAGCACATCGTCTCCGAGCGCGAGAAGGTGAAGAGCTGATGGAGTCGGCCTCGATCGCCGCCACCGAGCACGCCCACGGGCACGACGAGCACCACGGCCCGCCGCCCGCGAACCAGTCGTCCCGGGTCGAGCCGCAGATGCTCGGGATGCTGCTTTTCATCATCTCCGAGGTCATGCTCTTCGGAGCGTTCTTCACGGCCTACTTCTTCATCCGGGTCGTGGCGGACAACGACTGGCCGGCCGAGGGCATGCACCTGCCGGTCGCGATCGCCGGCGTGAACACCGCGATCCTGCTCTCGTCGTCGGTGACCATGCACTGGGCGCTCGAGGGCGCCAAGCGCGAGAACCGCGCCGCGCTGCGGATCGGCCTGCTCACCACCTTCCTGCTCGGCCTCACGTTCCTCACCGTGCAGATCAACGAGTACGTCCACGTCGGCTTCGCCGTCGGCGACACCGCGCAGTCGTCGATCTTCTACGGCCTGACCGGCCTGCACGGCGCGCACGTCTTCGTCGGGCTCACGCTGCTCCTGTTCGCGACGATCCGCGCGTTCCGCGGCCACTTCACGGCGAAGGAGCACCGCGGGGTCGAGATACCCGGTATCTACTGGCACTTCGTCGACGTCATGTGGATCATCGTGTACAGCTCGATCTACGTCCTTTGATCAACCCCCTCCGCTCCGAGCGGGAGGCGTTCCAGTTCCTGCTGTACGCGGCCGGCACCATCGCCGCGATCGTCGTGCTCGTCCTGATCCTGCGGGCGATCTTCTGAGCGCCGACCTCGCCCTCGCCGAGCGGGTCGCCCGCGAGGCGGGCGCGCTCCTCCTGGAGCGCTTCGGTGGCCCGGCGCAGGGCGTCGGATCGAAGTCGTCGGCCACGGACCTCGTCTCGGACGCAGACCGCGACGCGGAGCGGCTGATCCGGGACGTCCTCGCGCGCGAGCGGCCGGAGGACGCCCTGCTGGCCGAGGAGGGCACGAGCGAGTCCGGCGAGAGCGGGCGGCGCTGGGTCTTCGACCCGCTCGACGGAACGGTGTCGTATCTCTACGGCTATCCGCACTGGTGCGTGAGCGTCGCGCTCGAGGACGCCGAGGGCACCGCGGCCGGAGTGGTCTATGACCCGAACCGCGACGAGCTGTTCGCCGCCGAGCGGGGCGTGGGCGCGACGCTCGGCGGTGCCCCGATTCAGCGTCCGCGAAGCGCCGCCGCTCGAGCAGGCGCTGGTCGCCACCGGCTTCGGATACGACTCGAGCTGGCGGGCCCGGCAGGCGGAGGTGGCGCGGCGCGTGCTGCCGGCCGTCCGCGACATCCGCAGAGCGGGCTCGGCCGCGCTCGACCTCGCCTGGCTCGCGGCGGGCCGGCTCGACGCCTACTACGAGCGCGGCCTGAACGCCTGGGACTGGGCCGCCGGCAGCCTGCTGGTCAGGGAGGCCGGCGGCGCCGTCGAGGAGCTCGTCGGGCGAGCCGTTCGGCCTCATAGCCGGGCCGCAGCCGGTCGTGGCGGCGCTGCGCCCCCTCGTCGAGGCCTGATGGACGTCGCCGTCATCGGCGGCGGCATCGTGGGCGTCTCCGCCGCTGCGTTCCTCGCCGAGGGCGGCGCGGAGGTCACGCTCGCGGAGCAGACCGCGATCGGCGCCGGGGCGTCGGGCAGGAACTCGGGCGCGGTCCAGCATCCGTTCGATCCGGCGCTGACGGCGCTTGCACGAGGAGACCGTGGCGATCTACCGCGAGCTCGAGGCACCCGGCACGGACGCGTTCCCGCTCGACCGCCCGCCGGACGGCCTGCTCAGCGTGGCCGCCGATCCGGCGCCGCTCGAGGCGTTCGCGGCGGATGTGCGAGCGCCCTGCCGGAGCTCGACCCGCAGCTGCTCGACCCGGCTGAGCTGACCGAGCTCGAGCCGTCCCTCTCCCCCGGGCCTGCACGGATGCCGCACGGAGACGGCGTGGGCGGTGCCGCCGGCCGCCGCGACGAACGCGCTGGCCGAGCGCGCTCGCTCCGCCGGCGTCAGCTTCGCCGGCTGGCCCGAGTCGTTCGAGCTCGACGCCGCAGGTGACCCTCGTGACCGCCGGTCCCTGGACGTCGCAGGTGGTCGACCCGACGGGCGGCTGGCGGCCGATCGAGGCAGTCTGGGGCGTCGTGGCCGAGGTCGAGCTCGAGCACGCCGCCGCGGCACGTGCTCGAGGAGGCTGGTATCCCGGAGCTCGCCGACGCCCTCGGCGCGGGCGAGCCGGTGGACCGGCTGTTCAGCCTCGTCTCGAGCGACGGGCGCCACGGGCTCGGCTCGAGCTTCACGCTACGAGGAGCCGGACGAGCGCGCCACCGCACAGATGCTTGTCGAGCGCGGGAAGCGCTTCCTCCGCGGCATCGGCGCGGTGCGGGCCACGCGCGCATGCGCGCGCCCCGTGTCGGCCGACGGGCGGCCGCTGATCGGGCCAGCTCGGCGAGGGCCTCTACGTCTGCGCCGGGCACGGCCCTTGGGGAATCTCGATCGGGCCGGCATCCGCCCGGCTCGTCGCGGACATGATCCTGGGCCGCGATGCCACCGTGCCGCCCGAGCTGGACGCGGCGCGCTTCCCTTTCTAAAGAGGGTCTGACCCTCTTTAGAAGCGCTACTTGACGGTGAGCTCGCCCTCCATGCCGCCCTCGGCATGGCCGGGCACGGTGCAGAGGAACGTGTACTTGCCGGGCTTCAGGTTGGCCTCGAAGCGCGACGTGCCGCCGTTGCCGACCACATCGCCCTCCGCGTCGCCCTCCAGCGCGATGTTGTGGTCGATCGGCGACGGGTTGTCCATCACGAACTCGATCCTGCCGGGCGGCGCCGTGGCCGTGCTGGCGGTGAAGGCGAGCGCGCCCGACTCGTCGGCGTCGATCTGGAGGACGCCGTTCTTCGCCGTGGCCTTGCCGCCCTTCTGCACGCCGACGTCGGCCAGCTCGCCGGTGTCCTCACCCGGGATCCCGGCCACCTCGCCGACGTAGGCGGCCACGTCGCGCGCGTCGTCGCCGGTGACGAGGTCGGCGGGCATGATGCTGTTGCGGCGCGGGAACCCGATCTGGCGGTGCACGATGCCCTCCACCGTGTCCGCGTTCATGCCGTCGAGGCGCGCCTGCTCGAACGCCTCGTCCAGGTCGGGGCCCTGCGTGCCCTTCGTGCCGGCGCGCGCGAGCGCGTGGCAGCTTCCGCAGGTGCCTTCGCCGATGAAGAGCTCCTTGCCGTTGACGAGGTCGGCCGGCTCCTCGCGGCCGCAGCCGGCGCACCGCCAGCAGCGCGGCGAGCGAGACGAATGCAGCGAATTTGCGAGCCATGGAGCGCAAGCGCGGGAATCCAATCAAAACGGCTCGGACGGAGGAGCGGCCGGGCGCGGCAGGTCCGCCAGGTCTCCCTGCGATGCCGCGATCACGGATTCGGCCACGCTCTCCCAGCCGTAGCGGGCGCGCGCCAGGTCCGACAGGGCGTCGCGGCAGCCGCGCGGCGGTCGTCGTCGAGCGTCAGCCAGCGCACGAGCTTGTCCGCGATCTCGACGACCGCTCCCGGGCCGCGCTCGAACTCGAGCAGCGGCCGCACATCCTCCTCCACCGCCTCCCTGAGCACCGCCGTGACCTCGGCGAGGCCCGAATGCGACGCAGAGAGCGGAAGCGCGCCACAGGCCGCCGCCTCGACGGCAACCATGCCGAACGCCTCCGGGAACGTGCTGGGGACGACCTGCGCCTCGCAGGCGGGCAGCAGGTCGGGCAGGTCGGAGTGCTCGAGCCGGCCGGTGAAGTGGACCCGTGCGGCGGCCTCGGGCGCCGCCGCGAGCCATCGCTCTCGCTCGTCGCCCTCGAGACCGTCGAGGAACGCGGCCAGGTACGGCAGCTCGGCCTCGGCGCCGCCCTCCAGCGCGCGCCCGCGGCGAGCGACCTCGCGCGCGCCATCGACGTCGCCCTGCTCGATCGCCGCGAGCAGCCGCTTGAGGCCGTCCCGGTATTCGCCGAACCCGACGACGCACAGGCGCGCCTGCGGGACCTCGGCGACCACGAGCGGCCACGCCGCGAGCAGCAGGTCCACGCCCTTCGAGACGATCAGCTTGCCCACGTAGGACACGATCCGGTCGCGCCCCGGGTCGAGCGCCCGCAGCGCGTCCGCGGCCCCCTCGTCGCCACCCCAGCCCGCGGCGGGCGCACCCTCGAGCCGGTCGGCCAGCGCGCGCAGCCCGGCAACGGCCTCGTCGTGCGGCCTCGGCCGAAACGTGTGGACGTCCACTCCGGGAGGGCCCAGCCGCGTGCGATCGGGGAGCGACGGATCGTCGAGCGCCGCCCAGAGGCTCTCGCCGGTGTGGCGGGAGCCGACGAGCACGCCCGCGGCGCCGTCGAGACCCTCGCGTGCCAGCGGCAGGAAGCGCTCCGGGTGGGGCTTCACCGTGTACTCGAGCGCGCTGCCGTGGATCTTCACGGCGTACTGAAGACCGGCGCGGGCCAGGATGACGGGCCCCATCACCAGGTGGTTCGCCAGCGCAGCCTCGGGGCGCGCGCGCTCGGCGACGTCCCGGACCGCCTCCACGTTGGCCGCCAGGTAGTGCTCGAGCTCGGCGTCCGTCAGATCCTGGAAGGGCTTGGCGTCGAAGCCCTCGTAGCGGTCGGCGACGTACACGGGAAGGACGCGTCCGATCGGCGGCGTGTAGACGGTGCAGCGGACCGGCTCGCGCAGCGTCTCGACCTCGAGCTCGCCGCCGTCCCAACCTCCGATCGCGTCCACCCACGGCAGCGCCCGCGCGTCGCGGTCCTGGCACAGGAGGTGCACCTCATGGCCCAGCCGGACCATCGCCTGCGCGAGGCTGGCGTTGTAGACGTTGCTGCCGGTGCCCCGCAGCAGGTAGCCGTGAAATACGAGGATCCTGATGCCCGATAAAGTCGCAGACCGCTCGGCCGCAGCGCGGCCTCTCCCTGCAATCGAGGAGGACTGAAATGGCCTATTCCGTGCCCGACCTTCCCTACGACTACGACGCGCTCGAGCCGCACATCGATGAGGAAACGATGCGCATCCACCACGACAAGCACCACCAGGCCTACGTGGACAAGGCGAACGCCGCGCTCGAGGGCACCGAGTGGGCGGACCTCGACGTGGCCGAGGTGCTCACGAAGCTGGACGACCTGCCCGACGACAAGCGCGGCCCCGTGCGCAACAACGCCGGCGGCCACTACAACCACTCCCTCTTCTGGACGAGCATGTCGCCGGACGGCGGCGGCGAGCCGTCAGGTGATCTCGGCGACGCGATCAACGAGGCGTTCGGCTCCTACGACGACTTCAAGACGAAGCTGAAGGAGGCGGGCGTGGGCCAGTTCGGCTCCGGCTGGGCGTGGCTCGTGCACGACGGCTCCGGCCTCGCGATCACGTCGACGGCGAACCAGGACAACCCTGTGAGCAACGGGCAGACGCCGCTGCTGGGCGTAGACGTGTGGGAACACGCCTACTACCTGAAGTACCAGAACAAGCGCCCGGACTACCTGGATGCCTGGTTCAACACGATCAACTGGGACACCGTCGCGGAACGCTTCTCCAGTGTCTGACACCCCCACTCGCTAGGGTTCCCCGCTCGATGGGCGCCCGACAGAAGTACCGCCTCCGCGCCCGGTCCGACCGCGAAGTCATTCTCGAGGCCGAGCCGGGCAAGGTTTACGTCGACCGCGACACCGGAGAGGAGTTCGAGATCGTGGGCAAGCTGCTCCCGCTCGCTCCCTCGCCGAGCAACCTGCCGTGGTCGCCGGAGAACCTGCGCATGTGTGGCTGCTCGCTCGAGCAGCTCGCGCCGAAGGACGTGAACGACTGTCCGCACTGCGGCAGGCGGATGCCCGCTATCGAGCGCTAGGCACCAGATGACCAAGCAGCGGATCGCACTCATCCTGAGCCTGTTCGCACTCGGCATTGCCGGTTGCGGCGGTGACGACGACGATGACGAGGCCACGACGATCCCGACGGTCCCGCTGAGCGTGCCCGGCGAGGAGACGTCCACGATCGACGAGTCGACCGACACCACGGCCGACACGGTCCCCGACGCCACGCCGACTCCCGCGCCGGCGCCAGCACCGGAAGCCGACTGCCCGCGCCGGCGCCGACGCCCGACTCGCCGGACAACGACACGCCGCCACCGCCCGGGTCCGAGGCGGAGCAGTTCGAGAGATTTCTGCGCCGAAAACCCCGGGGCCTAGGTGCCTGAGCCTAACGAACCGGGACCGGGCGCCGCGGGCGCCTGACCCGCGCGGGCTGCGGGCGCAGTGGCTCGCCACGGCGCGATCTGGGGCGTGCCGGGCGCGTGTGGTCACGCACCCTGCGGTCCGCGCGCAGCGAGCCCGGGATCAGGAGGCCGAGCCCGCCGCCGCCGGACGGCTCGGGCGGGTGGACCGGCGGCCCGCCGCCCTCGTCGTCGCTGCCGTCGTCGCTCGAGCCCGCGTCATCGTCACGCATGCGGAAGAACCAGACGAGCCACAGCACGAGCAGTCCGACGTCGAAGATTCGGAAGCCGACCACGAAGATCCAGCCCTCCGCGCTCACGCGCGGATCGTACCGCGCTGGCGCTAGCTTGTTCTCGGCTGTCTTCGGGACGACGAGCGCGGTGAAGAGGAGCCGTGCGGTCGTGTGCACGCACCTGTAGTCGCGAAGGCGCCCGACCTTCTCGCGCGCGGAGGAACGGGTGACGTCCTCGCAGTGGTCCGGGTGCCGTGATGAGCGCCAGCGCTCGCGCGAGCGCAGGTCAGTGGCAAGCACGGGCGCCCAGGTCGGGAGCGTCAGGGCGATGACCTGGCCCTTCGCGACGTGCATCCGCTCGGGCAACACGAACCAGGCCTTCTTCCCGAAGTACGGGGTGAGGTCGAAACGCTGGCTCTGGTTGTGCAGGCGGTAGCGCTGGCGACGGTTCCGGCGGTCGCCCTCCTTCGGCTCCGGATCGAGAATCGAGATGCGCGCCTGCGCCGGCTTGCCCCACAGGCGGTTGAAGAAGCGCTTCTGGCGGTCCGTCGGATCGCCCATCTTGAGGCTGAATGCGACGAGCCAGCTGTTGCGCTTGCGCACCTTCGTCGGGAACTCCGTCACCCGGGTGCCGTCGGCCGTCTTCAGCTGCTTGACCTGGAAGCCGGTCATCTTGCCGGTCGCCCGGCAGGGCTCCTGCGGGCAGTCGGCAGCCGGCCGGTTGCTCGGCTCGAACCCGTATTCGCGTGGCGGAAGGGCCCAGGCCGCGACGGCCAGCCCTGCCACGACGATCACCGTGGTGATTGCCAGTAGGCGCTTCACGTTCGGGCATTCAACACGACAAGGTGGTCGGAGCTGCGGTTACGCTGCGCCAATCGACGCGTTCGAGCGACATGTGCGCGCTGGCCTCGAGAACCTCGGCTATGAGGTCGACGACTCCGAGTTGGCGGTGATGCGCGTGGCCGACGGCGTCTATGGCCCGCAGCTGCGAGCGCTCGTCGACGCTGACCTGACCAAGGTCTGGCCCGAGCCTGACCTCGATCCGAGCCGAGCACCGTCGGATCGGTTCCCGACCGGTTCCGAATGAGTCACCCCCAGGATCTGTCGCTGCGGGACCAGGCGGCCGCCGTCGCCTCCGGCGAGCTCGACGCCGAGGAGCTTCTGCGCGCCACCTTTGCGCGCATCGAGGAACGCGACGGCGCGCTCAACTCGGTGGTCGTCCGCTTCCCCGACGAAGCCCGGCAGATGCTCGCCGACGCCCCTCAGGGGCCGCTGCACGGCGTTCCCGTCGTGGTCAAGGACATGTTCCGGCTGCCGTGGTACGCGCCGCGCGACGGCGCGCCCTCGGAAGCGCTCCCGCCGGGCGAGTCGGCCGTCTACCGGCGCCTCCGTGACGCCGGCGCCGTGATCGTCGGCATCGGGCAGTGCCACTTCTGGGGCGCGGGCTCGACCGGCCACGTGTCCTCGTGGGGGCCGGTGGGCAACCCCTGGAACCCGGCGCACTGCGCGGGCGGCTCCTCGGGCGGCTCGGCGTCGGCGGTCGGCGCTCGCCTCGTTGCAGCAGCGGTCGGCACCGACGGCGGCGGAAGCGTCCGCCTGCCCGCCGCCTACTGCGGCGTCACCGGCATGAAGGTCACCTTCGGGGGCATCGACGTGGACGGCTACACGCATGGCTACTCCGACATGGGCGCGATCGGGCCGATCTGCCGCGATGCCGCGGACGCGCGCATGTCTTCGGCGAGGTGCTGATGGCGCGCAGCCTGACCCGCGGCGACGGCCGCCCGCTGCGCGTGGGCGTCGTGCGCGACCCGTGGTGGACGAACCTCGACCCCGAGATCGAGCAGGCGTGTGACGCAGCACTCGGGAGCACCGGCTGGGAACGCGTCGAGTTGTCGATCTCGGGCGTCCGAGCACGCAGCAGGCAGCGTCGCTCATCTGCCTGACGATCCAGAGCCTGCCCATGCTGGAGCCGGACGACCTCGCCGTGGCCGACCCGATCCTGCGCGCGCTGACGAAGTTCGAGCTGCTCATGACGCCGGTGATCGTCCACCAGGCGGCGCGCATCCGGTCGCTCCTGCGCCGGGAGCTCACCATGGCCTTCGAGCGCTGCGACGTGCTCGCGTGGCCGACCGTGCCCGCCCCCGCGCCGCCGATCGAGAACCCCACGGTCGAGCTCCCGTGCCGGGCGCGCGCCGGCCGATCCCGGCAACCTGCGTCAGACGGGCTTCGGGAACCTCACCGGCATCCCGGGCATCTCGGTTCCCGTGGGAACCCATTCGAGCGGGTTGCCGATGGCGCTGCAGCTACAGGCGCCGTGGGGCGAGGAGGCGCGCCTCTTCGACGCAGCGGAGCACCTGGAGCAGGCAACCGGGCGCGAGTTCGTCGATGCGGCGCCGCCTACAGCTCTCGCTCGTAGTAGTACATGACCGGCCCGTCCGGCTTGCCCTCGCGGTTGGTGAATCCGAGCTTCTCGTAGAGAGCGCGCGCGGCGACGTCGTCGTCTGACGTGTTCAGCTCGATGTGGGCGGCGCCTTTCGTCGCGTGCGACGGCGAAAACCTCGTCCATCAACGCTCGACCGATCCCGCTGCCCGCGCTTGTCCGGCACGACGTACAGCTCCGCCAGGTAGCACTCGAGGGCTTCTCGATCCAGATCGACGGTCGAAAGCGCAGTACGGCGAACCCGTCCGGTCCGTCTCCCGCGAGGAGGCCGACCGTGTCGCCCGCCCGCGAGCAGCTCGCGCGCACGCTCGCCGCGATCTTCTCCGGCCCCGGCGTGAACTCCTCGTACTCCGCAGTTGAAGTCGTGCAGGAGCCTGCCGATCGCCTCAGCGTCGGCCGGCTCGCCGCGACGGACCACGCTACTTGTAGCGGTAGGTGATGCGCCCGCGATCGAGGTCGTACGGCGACAGCTCGATCTTCACCCGGTCACCCGGAAGGATGCGGATGTAGTGGCGGCGCATCTTGCCCGAGATGTGGCCAAGGACCTCGTGACCGTTGTCCAGCGTCACGCGGAACATCGTGTTGGGGAGGGCCTCGGTGATCTCGCCCTCCATCTCGATCTTCTCTTCCTTGCCCACGAGCGCCCGCCTAGATGGCGGTTACGTTCACCGCCTTCGGGCCCTTCGGCCCCTCCTCGGACTCATAGGACACTTTCGCGTTCTCCTGGAGCGTCTTGAAGCCGCTCCCCTCGATACCGGTGTGATGGACGAAGAGGTCGCGGCCGCCCTCGTCAGGCGTGATGAAGCCGAAGCCCTTCTCGTCGTTGAACCACTTGACGATTCCCGTAGGCATGCGTTCAAGCACCTTTCTCTCTGCGCCCTGCTCGGTGCCTTACGCGTCCGAACTGCGGCACGTCGACATTTACAGCCGGCCAGATCCCGACTCCAACTGCGCAAACGCTATCAAGGGGTACCGAGCTTCGTCCGTTCCGTGCGGCCGCGGCGGGGCGCCAGGTCGATGCAGCCGCGGCGCGTGCAGCCGCGCTCGAATGTGGTCACCTGCACGGACCACCTGTAAGCGGCCGGGCGTCGAATCAGGTCCGGGTCGAATCGCACGACCAGTCGCCGCCGGCTTGTCAGCTCCGCGGAAGCGGAGCCAACGCGGCGAACGCTGCCGCGTGCGCCCAGGCGGCTGACGCTCGCAACCAGGTCGCCCCCGTCGCGGCTGCGGGTCACGCATGCGTCGAAGTTCGGCGACGCCTCGCGCGGTATGCGCGTGGTCCACATGTCCACGCACACCGTGCCGGGCGGCCCGTGCTCTGCCACGGCGTTGCGGAAGTTGCGCGGGCCGATGGGCTCGTGGAACCGGATGATGTGCGCGAGCCGGTCGTTGCTCGTGTCGTGCATCGCGCGCGCCTCGGCGATGTCGACCTGCGAGCGGGAGTCGTCGCCGTCCGACACGGTGTCCTCAGCCTCCTGAGCCAGCGCCAGGCCGCACAGGCCCAGCGCGGCGAAGAGGGTCAGCAAAAACGCTCGCATCTCCGCAGGAACACGGCGGCGGCGCCGGCGTTGCGCTCTCATCGAAGTTGCTCCGCGACTGCGCGCAGCTCGTCCTGGTCGACCTGCTGGGGCGCGCCGGGCAGCCGCAGCGGATCGTCCTCGTAGCGCGGGATCACGTGCGCGTGGAAGTGGAACACCGTCTGCCACGCGGCCGGCTCGGACGAGTTCAGCAGGTTCACGCCGTCGCAGCCGAGCCGCTCCCGCATGCGCACCGCCAATCGCTTCGCCGCCGCCATCACGTGCGCGAGGTCGGCCTCGTCGATGTCGAGGAGGTTGCGCGAGTGGGTGCGCGGGATGACAAGCGCGTGACCGCGCGTCCACGGGTTGATGTCCATGAACGACACCGTGTGGTCGTCCTGGTCGACCACCTCGGCGGGCAACTCACCCGCCACGATCTTGCAGAAGAGGCAGTCGTCCGCCACGCGCCGGGTTTATACCTCCTACAGCCAGCCGATCCGCTTGAAGTACCGCCAGAGGCTGAAGCAGATCACCAGCATCAGGGTGAGGACGCCCGGATAGCCCAGCTCCCAGCGGAGCTCGGGCATGTGGTCGAAGTTCATGCCGTAGATCCCGGCGAGCATCGTGGGCACGGCGATGATCGCGACCCAGGCGGAGATCTTGCGCATGTCCTCGTTCTGGCGGACGGTGACCTGGGCGAGGTTCGCTTGGAGCACGCTGGTGAGCGCCTCGCGCAGTGACTCGACCTGTTGGGACAGCCTGATCAGGTGGTCGAGCACATCGCGGAAGTACGTGGAGAGCTCGTCCGGCACGCGCGTCGTCCCCGTCGTCATCCGCTCGATCGGCTCGACGAGCGGCGTGACCGCGCGCGCGAAGTCGATCGCCTCGCGCTTCAGCTCGTAGATGCGCCTGGCCGCGTTACGCCTGTCTTCGGAGAAGACCTCCTGCTCGACCTCCTCGATGTCGCGCTCCAGTGCCGTGAGCACCGGCGCGTAGCCGTCGACCACCTCGTCGAGGATCGCGTGGACCACCGCCATCGGCCCGCAGCGCAGGAAGTCCGAGCGGTGCTCGACCTTCGTCCGCACCCCATGCAGCGGTACGGCCTCACCGTGGCGGACGGACACCACGAAGTCATCGGCGATGAACAGCAGGATCTCGCCGAACTCGATCTCGTCGGGCTCGACGTAGCGCGCGGTCTTCAGCACGAGGAAGGTCACCTCGCCGTAGCGTTCGAGCTTCGGACGCTGGTGGGCCTTGATCGCGTCCTCGACCGCGAGCTCGTGCAGGTCGAACTCGCCGCTTACGGACTCGAACTCCGCGCGCGTCGGCTCGTGGAGCCCGATCCACACGAACGCGCCGTCGCGCAGGTAGGCCTCGTGCGCCTCGGTGAGTGAGACGTCGGAGCGCTCCCCGCGCTCGTAGACCGCGCAGTCGACGATTGTCACGGCTGCTGATTTTCCACTAGTGCGCGCGCATAGCCCACCGCTTGATCGCGGTCTTGCACATCCCCCGCGAACACCGCCTCGCGGATCGCCTCGATCAGGCGCCCGAGCTCAGGCCCGCGCTCGATGCCCAGCTCGCGGGCGAGCTCGTCCCCGCGCAGGGGTGGCTTCGGCGGCCCCTCGCTGCGCCACACGAGTGCCGATTCCATGATCTCGTAGGCCAGGTCGAGGTGGTTCGCGATCGCGGCCTCTGCGTTGCGGCCGCGGGTCGCGCGCCGGTCGGCGCACGACAGCACGGTCACCTCGATCTCGACCGGGTCGCAGGTGCGCAGGTAGCGATATACGGCGCGCCGGTCCAGCGGGCGCTGATGCACGAGGAAGCCGAGCACGAGGTGGTGGCGCGTGATCCCGCCGAGGAACGATGCGAGCCGCTCGCTCGTCCGCAGCCGCCTGCAGAGCCCCTTGACGAGGTCCTCGCCCACCTGGTCGTGCCCGATGAACGAGACGCGGCCGTCTGGCAGCTCGCGCCTGGTCGCCGGCTTGGCCATGTCGTGGACCAAGGCGGCGAAGCGGAGTGCCTGCATGCGCGTGAGCTCGTCGGCGAGCGGCTCGTCGAGCACGGCCTGCAGCCGCGGCGCCAACGGGCCGAAGACCTCATCGAGGCCCTTCTCCAAGACGAGCTGCTCGCGGAGCACCTCGAGCGTGTGGTCATGGACGTCGAGATGGTGGAAATGGCTCTGCTCGACGCCGCGCAGGCCGGCCAGCTCGGGCAGCACCGCCTCCGTCAGCCCGAGGCGGTCGGCGAGCGCGAGCCCGTCGAGCACCCGCTCCGCGGTCACGAGGCGGCGGAGCTCGGCCCAGACACGCTCGGGCGAGGTCTCCGGGACCCGCTTCGCGTGCGTGCGCGTCAGGCGCTCCGTCTCGGCGTCGGGCTCGAGCGAGAGCTCCGTCGCCAGTCGCGCGAGCCTGAGCGGCCGGAGCGGGTCGTCGGCGTAGGCCTGCTCGCCGAGCACTCGCAGGACTCCGGCCTCGAGGTCGGCTTGGCCGCCATGCGGATCGAGGAGCTCCGCGCGGTCGAGCGGAACCGCCATCGCGTTTGCGCTGAAGTCGCGCTTCGCGAGATCGCTCTCGATCGAGTCGCCCTGGAGCGGCGAGACATCGCAGACGAACCCCTTCGCGGTGATCACCCGCCAGGCGCCGAACTCCTCTGAGAGCGGAAACGCCGGCCCACCCGCCGCCGCCGAAACTGCGCGCGCGAGCGCCTGTGGCTCGCCCCCGGTGACCAGGTCCACGTCGGTGATCGGCCGGCCGAGGACGGCGTCG
The DNA here is from genome assembly GCA_963839405.1 of uncultured Thermoleophilaceae bacterium. Classification (GTDB taxonomy): domain Bacteria; phylum Actinomycetota; class Thermoleophilia; order Solirubrobacterales; family Thermoleophilaceae; genus DASPHG01. Next base: position 180,768 of record CAWIUV010000014.1, on the reverse strand, counting down.
CGAACCGCGCCACCCACCACCCAGGCCGACTGCGTGCCGCCGCCGACGGCATCGCGAACGATGCGGACGGGCTCCGAATCCTGGACCTTGGCGGCGACGTCGCTCACGGGTGCCCGTGGACACGCCGTACGCGCGGCGACAGGCCACAGGTGATCTCGTAGTTGATTGTGTCGAGCCGCCGCGCGACGTCCTCGCAGAGGATGCGCTCGCCGCCGTCCTCGCCGATCAGCACCGCCCCGTCCCCCGGCTCCACATCCGTCTCGGGTCCCAGGTCGATCGTGATGTTGTCCATGCTGACGGTGCCGACCAGCGGATAGCGCCGTCCGCGCACGAGCACCTCCGCGTTATTGGTCAGCCCGCGGCGCCAGCCGTCGCCGTAGCCGATCGGAAGCGTGCCGACCCACGTCGGCTGCTCGGCGTGCCAGCGGCGTCCGTAGCCCGCGCTCTCGCCCGGCTCGAACCGCCTGACCGCGGCGACATAGGACTCGAGCCGCAGGGCCGGCTCCAGGCCGCGCTCCGCGGGATCCTCGTGGAAGGGGTCGAGCCCGTACACCGCTATCCCGCAGCGCACCATGTCGAAGTGGGCGCGCTCGTCGCGGTAGGTCCCCGCGCTGTTCGCGGCGTGCACGACGAGGTCCTCGCGTCCTTTCCGCAGCTCGTCCACGAAGGGCTCGAAGCGGTCGAGCTGGTGGCCGAAGTGCTCGTCGTCCGGCTCGTCCGCCGTGGCGAAGTGGGTCATGGCTCCGACGAGGTCGAGCGGCGCCGCCGCCTCCACGGCCAGCGCGACGTCGCGCGCCTGCGCGGCATCCTTCGCGCCCAGGCGTCCCATGCCGGTGTCGAGCTTCACATGGACGTTCGCGCGCAGGTCGTCGGCCCGCGCAAGCTCCTCCAGGCTCGCGACGAATCGCTCGTCCCACGCAACCACGTCGGCGGCCGAGGCAAGCGCGATGCGCGCGTCCTCGCGCGTCAGGGCGCCCATCACGAGGATGCGCGCGCGGATGCCGTGCCGGCGCAGCTCCTCGGCCTCGCCCGCGGTCGCGACCGCAAGCCAGTCCGCGCCGCCGTCGAGCGCGGCTCGCGCGCACCAGACGTCACCGTGACCGTATGCGTCGGCCTTGACCACCGCGCACAGGAGCCCGCCGCCCGTGAGCCGCGACTTAAGGTGAGCGCAGTTGCGCTCGATCGCCCCGAGGTCGATCCGTGCGACGGCCCGTTCCGGTGCGCTCAAGTGGCCATCCCTTCCGGAATCGCGTCGATCACGTCGCCGGCGATCACGTGGTTCGCGCCGAGCCGGTCCGCCGCAACCCGGCCCGCGCGCGCGTGCGCCAGCACCGCGGCGGCGGCAGCCTCGAACGGCTCCATCTGCTTCGCGAGCAGCGCACCGCCGATGCCCGAGAGCACGTCGCCGGTGCCGGCCGTGGCCAGCGCGGGCGTGGCGCCCGGGCTGACGGCGGCCGTGCCATCTGGCAGCGCCACGATCGTGTCGTCGCCCTTCAACACCACAATTCCACCGCTGCGCCCGGCGGCATCGCGCGCGCAGTCGAGCCGCGCGGCCTGCACCTCGGCCGACTCCATCCCGAGCAGCCGCCCCAGCTCGCCCTCATGCGGTGTCAGGACCGTCGGCGCCGGCCGGTCGCGAAGGGACTCGAGCCGCCCCGCATGGGCGTTCAGCCCATCGGCGTCGATCAGGACGGGCACCGGCGCGCGGCGGGCGACCTCGCGCGCCCATTCGAGGGCGCCGTCGGTCCGGCCGATCCCAGGCCCGAGTACGAGTGCGCCGACCTTTTCGCACAGCTCGAGCACCGCGTCGACGCTCGCCGGGGAATGCGCGCCGTCGTCCTCGGCCATGCCATGCGTCATCGCCTCCAGCAGCTTCAGGTCGAAGCGTCGGCTCCGTCGACGCCGGCACGGCCACCTGTACGTAGCCCGCGCCCGTGCGCATCGCGGCAAGCGCCGCCATCGTCGGGGCGCCCGTCAGGCCACGTGCGCCGCCGGCGACCACCACCACGCCCGACTTGAACTTCGTGCCTGACCGCGGCCGCGGCGGCACCAGATCGAGGGCGCGCTCCGCGATCAGCCCCGCCCGCTCGGGCCGTGGCGCGCCGCGCGGGATGCCGATCTCGATCACCTCGACCGTGCCGGCGTGGCCCTTTCCCGGATCGACGTACAGGCCGATCTTCGGCCCATGGAAGGTGGCCGTGACGTCGGCCCGCACCGCATCCGCCTCGACCTCGCCGGTGGACGCGTTCACGCCCGACGGCACGTCGCAGGCGACGGTGGGCGCATCCGCGTCGTTGATCGCGGCGATCGCACCCGCGACCGGCTCACGCGGTGCGCCCTCGAAGCCGGTGCCGAGCATCGCGTCGACGATCGCGGCCGAGCCTTTCAGCTCCTCAGGCGAGAACTCGCGCGGCGGGTCTCCCGGCAGCCGGTCGAGGTTCAGGCGCGCGTCGCCCTTCGTGCCGGAGAGGTCGCCCACGGCGAGCACGTCCACCTGGCGTCCCTCCTCGCGCAGCAGCCGTGCGACCACCAGGCCGTCGCCGCCGTTGTTGCCCTTGCCACAGACGACGCGGATCGGCCCGGAGCCCGCGACCGCTGCCGTCACGCGCGCCAGGCCGACGCCGGCGCGCTCCATCAGATCCACCCCGGGGACGCCGCGCTGCTCGATCGCCCATGCGTCGGCCGCGCGCATCTCCTCCGCCTCGTACAGCGGGTCGAGCCACTCGGGCAGGCTCATTCGGCGATCGCCACCGCCGCTGCGGTCGTGCGCGTGTGCGTCAGGGACACGGACACCGTGCGGCCGGCCGCGCGCTCCCCAGGCGTGCCGGTCAGCCGGATCGCAGGAGCCGTGTCCGTCGCGATCACCTCCACGTCCGTGAACGCCCATCCACCCAACCCGAGCGCCTTCGCCACGGCCTCCTTCGCGCAGAAGCGGGCCGCGAGGTGCTGCCCGGGCCGCGCACGCGCCGCGGCGTACTCGCGCTCCGCGTCGGTGAAGAGCCGCTCCGCCAGCCGCGGCCGCCGCTCGAGCGCGCGCTCGAGCCGGTCGATCTCCAGCAGGTCGATGCCGACGCCGGCCACCGGCCCGCCTATTCGACCGTAACCGTCTTCGCCAGGTTGCGCGGCTTGTCCACGTTCAGGCCGCGCGCCGTCGCGATGTAGTACGCGAGCAGCTGCAGCGGCATGATCGCGAGGATCGGCTGCAGCAGCCAGTGGCTCTTGGGGACGCAGATCACCTCGTCGGTCTGCTCGTCGATGCCGGCCTGGCCGTCGGTCGCCACGGCGATCACATGAGCGCCGCGTGCCCGCACCTCGGCGGCATTCGAGAGGACCTTGTCGAGAATCGGCATGTCGGTCGCGATGCAGACGACGGGGGTCGACTGGTCGAGCAGCGCGATCGGGCCGTGCTTCATCTCGCCCGCGGCGTAGGCGTCCGTCGGGATGTACGAGATCTCCTTCAGCTTGAGCGCACCCTCGAGCGCCACCGGAAGGCCGACGTGGCGGCCGAGGTAGAGGAAGAACTCGCTGTCCTTCCAGTGCTCGGCGATGGCCTTTACCGGCTCGTCGACGCGCTCGAGCAGCTCCGTCATGTGATGCGGCAATTGCTTCAGCTCGCCGATCAGGTGCGCGATCTCGTCGTCCGGGCAGCGCGCCACGAACGCTCGCGAGCTTCAGGCCGAGCAGGTACATCGTCGCGACCTGCGAGACGAACGTCTTCGTCGCGGCCACGCCGATCTCCAGCCCGGCGCGCGTGAACAGCACCGCGTCCGCGTCGCGCGTCGCCTGGCTGCCCATCACGTTCGTGATCGCCAGGACGGTCGCGCCCGCCTTGCGCGCCAGCCGCATCGCCGCCAGCGTGTCCGCGGTCTCGCCCGACTGCGAGATGCCGATGACGAGGTCGTCCTCGCCGACCACCGGGTTGCGGTAGCGGTACTCGGACGCGATGTCCATCTCGACCGGCATGCGCGCCCACTCCTCGATGGCGTAGCGGCCGACGAGCCCCGCGTGGTAGGAGGTGCCGCACGCGACGATCACGATCCGGCGAATCCCCTTGAGCAGCTCGTCCGAGAGGTCGGTATCCGGCAGCTCCACCCTGTCGCCCGGCGTGCGGTCGGAGATCGTCTCGGCCACAGCGTCCGGCTGCTCGTAGATCTCCTTCAGCATGAAGGTCTCGTAGCCGCCCTTCTCCGCGGTCTCGGTGTCCCAGTCCACCTCGATCGTCTCGCGCTCGAGGGGCTTCCCGTCGGCGTTCGAGGAACTCCACTCCCTCGCGCCGGATCACGACGATCTCGCCGTCGTTCACGAGCTTCACCTTGCGCGTCTCGCGCAGGAACGCCGGGATCGCCGAGGCGAGGAACTGCTCGCCCTCGCCGACGCCGACGATAAGCGGGCACTCCTTGCGCGCGCCCACGAGGACGTTGGGCTCGTCGGCGGTCATCGCCACGAAGGCGTAGTGCCCGCGCAGCTCGTTGTAGGCGGTCCGCACGGCTTCCACGAGGTCGCCCTTGTAGCGATGCGCGATCAGGTGGGCGACGACCTCGGCGTCGGTCTCGGACGTGAACTCCGCGCCGGCCTCGAGGAGCTGCTTGCGCAGCTGCGTGTGGTTTTCGACGATCCCGTTGAGGACGATGTGGACCCGATCCTTCGTGTCGAAGTGCGGGTGCGCGTTGTCCTCGGTGACGCCGCCGTGCGTCGCCCAGCGCGTGTGGGCGATGCCGGTCGTCGATTCGAACTCGTCGGACGGCCCGCTCGCCGTTGCTACGGCGCGCGACCGCCTCCTGCAGCTCTGACAGGTGCCCGACGGCCTTGACCGAGTCGATCTGGCCGTCCACGAGCAGCGAGAGGCCGGCCGAGTCGTAGCCGCGGTACTCGAGCATCTGAAGCCCGTGGAGCAGCAGTTCACGGCAGGGCCGGTCGCCGACGTATCCGACGATGCCGCACATAACGCGCGAGTCTAGGGCGCGCCCAGTTCCCGCTCTACGGCCGCAACGAGCCGTGCGGTGACGTCCTCGCACTCGCTCTCGTCGGGCGCCTCGACCATCACGCGGACGACCGGCTCGGTGCCGGACGGCCGGATGAGCACGCGGCCGCGGCCCTCCAGCGCGGCCTCCTCCTGCTCCACGGCCGCCCAGATCCCCTGTGCGCGCTCGAGCGCGCCCCGGTCCGCCACGCGGACGTTGACCAGGCGCTGCGGCAGCTTCTGCATCGCGCCGCGCTGAGCGAGGTCGCTGCCGGCGAGCGCCTCCATCGTGAGCAGAGCCGACGCTATGCCGTCGCCCGCCGGAACGAAGTTCGTGTCGATGATGTGACCGGACTGCTCGCCGCCCAGCGCCCAGCCGCGCCTGAGTAGCTCGACGAGGACGTTCCGGTCTCCCACTGGCGTGGTCGCGACCGAGATGCCCTCGCGCTGCATCGCCTGGTGGAAGCCGTAGTTCGTCATGACCGTGATCGCGACGCCGTCGCCGGGGAGCCGGCCGGCAGAGCGCAGGTGGAGCGCGGCGAGCGCAATCAGCTCGTCGCCGTCCACCACCGTCCCCTCCCGGTCAACTGCGAGCACGCGGTCGCCGTCGCCGTCGAACGCGAACCCGATGTCGTGTCCCGTGGTCGCGCATCTCGTCGGCGAGCGCATCGACATGCGTGGACCCGCAACCCTCGTTGATGTTGCGCCCGTCGGGTTCGACGGCGAGCGCGGTCACTTCAGCGCCCAGCCGCCTGAAGATCTCCGGCGCCACTCGGTACGTCGCGCCGTTGGCGCAGTCGAGCAGCACCTTCTTCCCGGCGAGGTCGAGTCCCTCGAAACGAAGCTCGAGCTCGCGCAGGTAGTCGCCTGCGGCGCCGTGCAACTCGCGCACCCTTCCGGACTCCGGCGGCTGCCGCGGCTCTGCGAGGACGGCCTCGACACGCGCTTCCTCCTCGTCGGAGAGCTTCGTGCCGTCCGGGCCGAAGAACTTGATCCCGTTGTCGGCGTACGGGTTGTGCGAGGCGGACACGACCGCGCCGAGGTCGAGGCCATAGCGCCGGATGAGCAGCGACACCCCGGGCGTGGGCAGGACGCCGCCGAGAAGCGCGTGGCCGCCCGCCGCCGCCACGCCGGCGGCAAGCGCGGTCTCGAGCATCTGGCCCGACTCGCGTGTGTCGCGCACGATCAGCACCTGCGGCTGCTGCGCCCGCGAGACGCTCGCGGCAGCGCGGCCAAGGCCCAGCGCCAGCTCGGCGGTCAGGAACTCGCCCGCGACCCCGCGGACCCCGTCCGTCCCGAACAAGCGCCGCGTCGCTGGCGGCCTTTCTCCACTACCGCTTCGAGAACTGCGGCCGCTTGCGCGCCTTCTTGAGGCCCGCCTTCTTGCGCTCCTTGGCGCGGGCGTCGCGTGTGAGGAAGCCTTGGCGCTTCAGATCGGTCCGAAGCTGCGGGTCGACCTCGATGAGAGCGCGCGCGACGCCGTGGCGGAGGGCGTCGGCCTGGGCCGACACGCCGCCACCGTGGATCTTCGCGACCACGTCCATCGACTCCTGATAGCCGGCGGTCTCGAGCGGCTGGCGCGCCGTGTGCTGGAGCGTCGGCCGCGGGAAGTAGTTCTCGAGCGAGCGCCCGTTGACCGTGTACTCGCCCTTGCCGGGCCGCAGGATCACCCGCGCCACCGACGTCTTCCGCTTGCCGGTCGCGCGGTAGCGCGCCTCGGCGGCGAGCTCGACCGGCGTGCGTACGACCGCCTCCGGCTGCGCCTCCTCGGCATCCGGCTGGGCCTCCGGCGCCTCGCCGTCCGCGTAGTCGACCGGCGCTGCCGGGCTGCTCGGCGAACAGCTTCTCGATGTCAGTCTCCGTGCCCTCCGGTCCCAGCGAGACGTCTGGCGTCAGGTGCTCGCCCGGGATGACCTCGGGCTTGTCCTTCTTCTCGCCGCGCTCCTTGCCGCGAGCGGGGCGCTCCTCCGGTGCCGCCTCGGCAGCCGGAGCGGCGTCCTCAGCCGGAGCGGCATCCTCAGCCGGGGCGGCATCGTCGGCCTCGGGCGCCCCCGCCTCGGGTTCCTGAGCCTCCGGGGCCGGGCGCGTCGGCCTCCTGGGCAGCCTCGGGCTGCTCCTCGGGCTGCGGCTCCTCGGCCTGCGGCTCCTCGGGCTGGGGCTCTTCGGCCTCGGGCTCTTCCGGAGCGTCAGGCTGCTCGGGTTCCTCGATCAAGTCCTTACCTCCAGGGGCTCAGGCTTCTGAGCGGTATGCGGGTGGTCCGGCCCTGCGTAGACCTTGAGCTTGCGTAGCTGCTGCCGGGCGAGGCGGTTGCGCGGGAGCATGCCCTTGACCGCCAGCCGGATGACCTCCTCCGGCTTGCGCTCGAGCATGTCGTCCGAGGGTGCGCGTGCTGCAGCCCGCCCGGATACCCCGAGTGGCGGTAGTAGCGCTTCTTCTCGCGCTTGTCCCCCGTGACGGAGATCTTCTCCGCATTGACGACGATCACGAAATCGCCCACGTCGCAGTGCGGCGTGTACTCGGGCTTGCGCTTGCCGCGCAGGGTGTCGGCGAGCTGGGTGGCCAGCCGCCCCAGCGTCTGGCCGGTGGCGTCGACCACGAACCAGTTGCGCTCGCGCTCGGTAGGTGTTGCTACGTAGGTCTTCATGGACAGGAAATCGCGCGGCACGACTGGCCGCGCGAGGATCGCCAATGGTGGCATAAAGCTTTCCGGTGCGTCTGCCGAAAGAAAGCCCTCGCCCACTCGTTGTAGTGGGTGAAGGAGCGCGGAGGAAGCCGCCGAAAGGCTGTCTATACTCCCGCGCCAGTTCGTAAGCCTGCCGAATCTCCGGTGCACAGCCGCCATAGCACTGGGGAACGGGGGATCCAATCGGGGGCCGCCAGGTCCTCGAAGGGGCGAATCAGGGCATGACGAAACGTCTCGGCCCTGTAGCGCTGCTCATTCGGCGCGAGCCCGTCAGCTAACCCCGTAGGCCGGAGAAATGAGAGGCAAATTCGGGGATGACGCTCGGGAAGCGATCGATTTCAGCGCTTGCGCTGGCCTTGGCCACGCCGTCTGGCGCTGCCCTGGCTGCCGATACCAGCACCGGCGGCGCCGACTACACGCCCGTTCCGGTCATCTCGAGCGTCAAGTGCGCCTCGCAGTGCTCGGGTAAGACCCGCGTCCGCGCCGGCGGCACCGTGCGCGTGGAGGGCAGGAGCCTGCGGGACGTGCGGAATGTCGTCTTCCACGGCAGCCAGAGCACCAAGCGCGACAACGTGAGGATCCGCGTCAGCCCGACGCGACACGCGCTCGTTCCGCGTGAAGGTCCCCCTCTCGGCGGCCAGCGGCCCGCTCACGGCGTGGAAGTCGAGCGACGGTCGGGTCGGACCCGAGCGACTCGATCTCCGTCCTGCCGCCTCCGCCGCCGGAGGGCAACGCGGAGCTCAGCCCGGCCACCGGCCCGCGCGACCCGGGCGCGCCCAGGCTCGACACGGGCATCAGCACCGGCAAGGCGTTCTTCGCCGGCACCCAGGTCAAGTTCTCCTACCGGGTGAACGACTCGGAGCCGACCCCGGTGACGATCGAGCTCGTGCGCGCCGCGGACGGCGTCGTCGTCCGCACACTGGAATCCGGGCGCCGTCGAGCCCAACACCGTGCACACGATCCGCTGGAGCGGCAAGGCCGCCCAGGGCCTCAAGGCCAAGCAGGGCCGCTACGTCTTCCGCGTCACCGCGCAGAACAGCGCGGGCGCCTACGCCAGGAGCTCGAGCGACAGCGAAGCCCAGCGCGACGCATTCGACTTCTACGGCCACATCTTCCCGATCCGCGGCAGCCACAACTACGGCCAGTCGGGCGCGCGCTTCGGGTCCGGCCGCTCAGGACACTCGCATCAGGGGCAAGACGTCTTCGCGCGCTGCGGCACCAAGCTGGTCGCCGCGCGCGCGGGGCGCGTCCAGTTCAACCAGTACCACTCGGCCGCCGGCTACTACCTGGTGATCGACGGCTACGAGACGAAGAACGACTACGTCTACATGCACCTGCAGGAGCGCTCGCCGTTCCACGCGGGCGACCGCGTGAAGACCGGTCAGATGATCGGCCGCGTGGGCGACACGGGCAACGCACAGGGCTGCCACCTCCACTACGAGATGTGGAGCTCACCCGGCTGGTACGACGGCGGCAACCCGTTCGACCCGTACCGCTACCTGAAGACCTGGGACGGCTGGTCGTAGAGCGCGCCCGTCACTACGGGGCGAACGACGGCTGGGTAGGTAACGCTCGGCTCTTGAGAGCGCGTACGGGGGTGGCGCACGTTGACGGTCACTATGGCCGTCAACGTGCGTCACCCCTTCTTGGGCCAAACCTGCCGCCCTCCTACCCAGCAGCCGTTGTTTCCGCGTCACACGACACTGGGAGACAGGTAGGCCGCTAGCGCGCCGGCTCGTCGCGCTTCTCTTCGCCCTCGCCGATGAAGCGCGAGGCGATCGCCAGGAGCAGCACGGAGGTGCCGATGGCGATGAGGAAGCTGCCGAAGTCGAACTCGTCGCTGTCGGCGATGTCGATCACCTCGGTGGCGAGGAAGCCGCCGACCACCGAGCCGCCGACGCCAAGCAGGATCGTCCAGATGATCCCAATCGACTGACGGCCCGGCAGGAGCAGGCGCGCGATCGCGCCGACGAAGAGGCCCCAGAAGATCCAGGAGATGATTCCCATGCCCGCGAGCCTATTCCCACTCGATGGTGCCGGGCGGCTTGGACGTCACGTCCAGCACCACCCGGTTCACGTGCCTGATCTCGTTGATCATGCGCGAGGCGATCTTCTCGATCAGGTCGTACGGCAGCCGCGCCCAGTCGGCGGTCATGGCGTCGTCCGAGGTGACGGCGCGGATCACGACGACGTAGCCGTACGTGCGCTCGTCGCCCTGGACGCCGACAGTGCGCAGGTCGCCGGGCAGGACGCAGAACGACTGCCACAGCTCGCGATAGAGCCCGGCGGAGCGGATCTCGTCCTGGAGGATGAAGTCCGCGTCGCGCAGGATCTCGAGCCGCTCCTTGGTGACCTCGCCGCCGACGATCCGGATGCCGAGGCCCGGTCCCGGGAAAGGCTGGCGCCAGACGAGCCGCTCGGGTAGCCCGAGCTCGAGCCCCACCTGTCGCACCTCGTCCTTGAACAGCGCCCGCAGCGGCTCGACGAGCTCGAACTGGAGGTCCTCGGGCAGGCCGCCGACGTTGTGGTGCGACTTGATCGTGGCCGCGCCGTGGCCGCCGCCCGATTCGATCACGTCCGAGTAGAGCGTGCCCTGGACGAGGTAGCGCGGGTTGCCGAGCTTCGCGGCCTCCTCCTCGAACACGCGGATGAATTCGGTGCCGATGATCTTGCGCTTGGCCTCGGGCTCGGTGGTGCCGGCACAGCCGGTCGAGGAAGCGCTCCTCGGCATCGACGGCGACGAGCGGCACGTGGAAGGTGTCGCGGAACGCCGCCACGACCTGGTCGCCCTCGTTCTTGCGCATCAGCCCGTGGTCGACGAAGACGCACGTGAGCTGGTCGCCGACCGCCTTGTGGACGAGCAGAGCGGCCACCGACGAGTCGACGCCGCCCGAGAGGCCGCAGATGACGCGCCCGTCCCCCACCTGCGCGCGGATGCGCTCCACCTGCTCCTCGATGACGGACGCTGCGGTCCAGTTGCGCTCGCAGCCGCAGATGTCGCCCAGGAAGCGCTCGAGGATCTGCGTGCCGTAGGGCGTGTGGACGACCTCGGGATGGAACTGGATGCCGTACAGGCCGCGGTCGGGATCCTCGAACGCAGCGACGGGCGACTCCGTCGAGGAGGCCAGCGCCGTGGCGCCGGGAGGCGCCTCGTACACGGTGTCGCGGTGCGACATCCAGCAGGCCTGCTCGGCCGGAAGCTCGGCGAGCAGGCGGCCCGGCTCGTGCACGGTGAGCCGCGAACGGCCGAACTCGCCCACCGGCGCACCGTCCACGCGGCCGCCCAGTTCGAGCACCATCGCCTGCATGCCGTAGCAGATGCCAAGCACCGGAATGCCGAGCTCGAGCAGCTCGAGCCGCAGCTTCGGCGCCCCGTCGGCATACACCGACGCGGGGCCGCCGGAGAGGATCAGCCCGCGCGGGCGGCGGCGCTGGATCTCCTCGAGCGGAACCGTGTGCGCGAGCAGCTCCGAGAAGACGCCGCACTCGCGCACCCTGCGCGCGATCAGCTGCGAGTACTGGCCCCCGAAGTCGAGGACCAGCACCTCTTCGCGCGTCGTCGCAGGCTCAGGCGGGGCGGCTTCGGTTCCGCGTGGCCGCCCCCTGCGTCACTCCGCGACCGGATCTCCGCCGTTGCCGACTCCGGCCGGCTCGGGCGCCGCGGCGGCCGCAGCGGTGGCCCCCATGCCGATCTCCTGGTCACGCTGGAGCTGCTTGCCCTCGCTCTGGAGCGCCGGCGCGACCATGACCTCCGCCTTGTGGAATGCGGGGATGTCCTCGTAGCCACAGGTGGCCATCGAGGTGCGCAGGCTGCCCATCAGGTTGAAGGTGCCGTCGTTCTCGTGAGCGGGGCCGAGCAGGATCTGCTCGAGCGTGCCGTTCTGGGTGGTCTTGACACGTGCGCCGCGCGGAAGCGACGGGTGGAACGTGGCCATCCCCCAGTGGAAGCCACGACCAGGCGCCTCGTACGCGCGCGCCAGCGGAGAGCCGATCATCGCCGCGTCGGCACCGCACGCGAAGGCCTTCGAGATGTCACCGCCGTTGCGCATGCCGCCGTCGGCGATCACCTTCACGTACTCGCCCGTCTCGAGCATGTGCTGCGAGCGGGCCGCCTGCACGTCGGCGATCGCGGTGGCCTGCGGGACGCCGATGCCGAGCACGCCGCGCGTGGTGCACGCGGCACCCGGGCCGACGCCCACGAGCACGCCTGCCGCTCCCGTGCGCATGAGGTGAAGGCCCGTCGAGTACGACGCGCACCCTCCGACCAGGACCGGAACCTCGACCTCGCGGATGAACTCCTTCAGGTTGAGCGGCGGCCGGCTCTCGTCGGTGGAGACGTGCTCCGCCGAGACGACCGTGCCCTGGATGACGAGGATGTCGAGGCCCGCCTCGATCATGTCCTCGTAGTACTCGCGCACGCGCTGCGGTGTGAGCGAGGCAGCGGCGACGACGCCCTGGTCCTTGATCTCGCGCACGCGCTGCACCATCAGCTCGCGGTCGAGCGGCGCCTGGTAGATGCTCTGCATCTCGGCGGTCGCGACCTCCTTCGGGAGGTCCGAGATCCGCTCGAGCTGCTCCTCCGCGTCCTCGTAGCGGGCGAAGACGCCCTCGAGATTCAGGACGCCGAGGCCGCCGAGCTTGCCGATGATGCCGGCCGTGGTCGGCGAGATGACGCCGTCCATGGCCGCGCCCAGGAGCGGAAGCTCGAACCGGTACGGGCCAAGCGTCCAGCTGATGTCGATGTCGTCAGGGTCGCGCGTCCGGCGGGACGGGACGATCGCGATGTCATCGAAGCCGTAGGCGCGACGGCCCTTCTTGCCTCGACCGATCTCTACTTCCATGGCGGCATCCTAGGTTCGGCGGCGGACGAGAGAGGTCAGCGTAGCAACGCCATTGCGCCGCTCCCCGACAGGGTTTTCCGCGTTTTGCGGGGTCCGCCCGAGGCGCTCGCTAGGTAGTCACCGCGGCGGGCAGCTCCTCGACCTCCACCTCGGGCATCAGACGCTCGACCTCGCGCGGGTCGAGCACGCCGGCGCCGAAGTGCTGCGTCGACTCGGCGCCGCAGGCGACGCCGAAGCGCAGGCACTCCTGAGCGGGGCTGCCGGTGTAGCGCGCGGCCACGTATCCGGCGAGGAACGCGTCGCCCGAGCCGACGGTCGAGCGGGTCTCGCGCGGCTCGAGCGTGACCCGGTACAGGCGGCGGTCGCCCTCGTCGCCGATCAGCCCGATGCAGCCCGACGCGCAGCGTCATCGCCACCTCGCCGGGGCCGAGCTCCACGATCTCCTGGAGGCCGCGCAGCTTGTCGTCGTCGTCGGCGAACTCGTGGCCAACGAGCTCCTCGGCCTCGAGCTCGTTGGGGCTGACCATCGACGGCTCGCTGCGCATCGCTAGTCGCATCGGCTCGCCCTCGGCGTCGATCACCGTCGTGACCCCCATCGCCTTCAGCTCGCTGATCAGCTCGGCATACAGCGACTCGGGGACGCCGCGCGGGAGGCTGCCGGCGAAGACGCACACTCCCGCGCCCTTCGCCAGGTAGAGCAGCTTGTCGCGGAAGAGCTCGATCTCGGGCTCGGACACGGCGGGCCCGTGCTCGTTGATCTCGGTCTGCTCGCCGGTCGTGTCGTCGACGACCGCAGTGGAGGTACGCGACTCGTCGCGGATGCGGACGAAGTCGTTGAGGATCGCCTCGTCGGTCAGCTGCTCGATGATGCGCGTCCCGGTGGGCCCTCCGGCCACGCCCGTGGCGATCACGGGCTGCCCGAGCGTCTTGAGCGCGCGCGCGACGTTTACGCCCTTGCCCCCGGCCATCGACGTCTGCTCGACGGCGCGATGCCGGCGCCCAATGCGGAAATTCGGCACCGCCAGGGTCTTGTCGACCGCCGCGTTCAGCGTGACGGTGATGATCATCGTTGCCCCCTCCTCCGACGCACGGCCACGAACACAAGTAGAAAGATGACTACCACGATCGCGACAATCAAGAGGATCCCAAGCGCCCTGATCACCTTCCGGAAGAAGCTGGCGCCCTCGACGTCCGAGAGCGTGACCAGCGGAACGCGTACGCACCGTCTCCCCGTCGCGCCTCACTTCGACCGATCCCACCCGCTCGCCCTTCGAGAGCGGTCCGTCGAGCTCCTCGGGCGCGTCGAGCACGGTCGTGGCCTTCTCGCCTTCGCGCAGCACGAGCGTGACCGGCCGCGCCGCCCCGACCGGGGCCGTCTCGTCGCGGTAGTTCACATCCAGCTCTGCGAGCGGCTTGCCCGGCCGCAGCACCCGCTCACGGTGGAACTGCTCGAGCCCCCACCGCAGCAGCGCGAGCGTGTCCGCGTCACGCGCCGCCTCGCTGGGAGCGCCCATCGTCACCGTGATGACGCGGCCTCCGCCTGCCGCCCCCGCGCCGACGAGCACATACCCGGCCCCCTGCGTGTGCCCCGTCTTGACGCCGCTCACGAACGGGTAGCGCTGCACGAGCAGGTTGCGGTTGTCGATCGTCCGCACCCGCGCGCCGCTCTGGAGCGTCGCCATCGGCAGGTCGACGATCCGCGCGAACTCAGGATTCGCCAGCAGCTTGCGCGCGAGCCGCGCAAGGTCGCGCGCGCTCGAGTGGTTGTCCGGGTCGTCGAAGCCGATCGGGTTCGTGTAGCTCGTGTCGCGCAGCCCAAGCTCCACCGCGCGCCGGTTCATCTCGCGTACGAACGCCTCGCGCGTTCCTGCGATGCCCTCGGCGAGCGTCGCCGCGGCGTCGTTGGCGCTCTCCAGCAGCAGCGCGGTCAGGAGGTCGCGCACCTTCATGCGCTCCCCGGGCATCAGGTTGATCTTCGACTCGACCGGCGAAGCGGCGTACTCCGCGGCCGGGAACACGTCGTCGAGATCGGCCCGCTCGAGCGTGAGCAGCGCCGTCATGAGCTTCGTCGCGCTCGCGATCTGCCGCTCGCTGCCGGCGCTCTTGCCGAGCATCACGTCGCCCGTGCGCTGGTCCATGACGAGCACAGCGGCGCCGCTCGTCATGGGCGGCGCGTCGGCAGGGACCGCCGCGGCCGGCCCGCCGATGACTAGCACGGCGGCTAGTGCCGCAAGCAGCGGCCTGACCCGGGCCCTCACTCTCGGAGTCTGATCTTCTGGCCTGAGACCAGGGCCTGCGGGTCGAGGTCGGGGTTCAGCTCCTGCAGCCGTGTGATCGGGATCCCGACGGTTTCGGCGATCCCGCCGAGCGTGTCGCCGGTCTTCACGGTGTAGAAGGTGCCAGACACGCGCGGCTCGACCTCGCCCGTCGCTGTGGTCTCGGTCGGCGTCGTCTCCACACCGCTCTGCTGCTGCGAGGCGCTGTCGCCGTCGTTGCCGGAGTCCTCGTCCGTGCCCGAGCCCGCGATGACGATGAGGCAGCGCGAGGATGAACGCGACGAGCGCGATCGGCGCCAGCAGGCGCGCAGGGCTGCGGCGTCGACCGTCCATCTCCATGGGAATGGTACGGCGGCGGACACGACGCTCAGCCGGTCAGCAAGCGAGCGCCCAAGCCGCTTCGCGCAGCTTCGCAGCCGCATCGGCCGCGGCGCGAGCGTGATCGTCGCCGTCGCCGGCTGCGTCCACGATCGAGCGTGACGCGGTTACCAACCCGGCGGCCGGGATGCGGACGAAACGCCGCAGCGAGGTCGTCGACGTTCCCGCCCTGCGCGCCGACGCCGGGCAGCAGGAAGATCGCGCTCGGCATCAGCTCGCGGAGCCGCTCGAGCAGCTCCGGCCGCGTCGCACCGGTCACCGCACCGACGTTCGACAGGCCGCACTCCCCGATCCGGCTCTCCCCGAGCTCGGCAACGAGGCGTGCGAGCAACTCGTGCACGGGCCCCTGCTCGGTCGCGAGGTCCTGCACGTCAGCCGCGCCCGGGTTCGACGTGCGCACCAGGACGAAGCACCCGGCCCCGGATGCGTCGGCGGCATCCACGAATGGCTCGAGGGCGTCGCGGCCGAGCAGAGGGTTGGCCGTGAACGCGTCGGCGCCGAGGCCGGGGACAGCGCCCCAGGGCGTTGGCGTCTCACCGACCAGCGCCTGCGCATAGGCGCGCGCGGTGACCGGCACGTCCCCGCGCTTCCCATCGGCGAGCACGAGCAGCCCGTGGTCGCGCGCCGCCGCGACCGTCTCCTCGAGCGCGCCCCAGCCTTCCGCGCCAAGCCGCTCGAAGCACGCGAGCTGCAGCTTGACCGCGACGCACGTGGACGCGGTCGCGTCGATCACGGCGCGGCAATGCGCGGTGATCGCCTCATAAACAGACTCGGCCCCGACCGCGACCGGCCACAGACGTGACGGGTCGGGGTCGAGGCCGAGGACGATCTGGCTGCGGCGCTCATCGACGAGCGCCGCAACTCGATCTGCGAAATGCGTCAGACGGTTTCCTTGATGCTCTTCTTCAGAGCCGAACCCGCGCTGAACTTCGGGACCTTGCTGGCCGCGATCTGGATCCTCTCACCTGTCTGTGGGTTGACACCCTGGCGGGCGCCGCGATCGGCCACGGAGAACTTGCCGAAGCCGGTGAAGTTGATCTCACCGCCGCGCTTCAGCGTGTCCTCGATCACCTTCAGGGAGGCTTCCACGGCCTTCGTGGCGTCACCCTTCGACAGGCCGGACTCGGACGCGACCTGATCAACGAAATCGGACTTCGTCACCTTCTCCTCCTTAACGGGGGTTGTAGGAGCATTCGAAGCTAACAACGGTTCCGGCGGAAGACCCCTGTTTTTCCGCTTGTACAGCGGAAATTGGCGCACCTAGCGGCGTGAAACGGGCCGTGAAACCGCTCAGGAGCCGCCCACGGACATCTCTTCGAGCAGTAGCGGGGCCGCCTTCACGCTGCCTCCGAAGGGCACCCAGCGCGCCTCGGAGCCCACGCTGCGCACCGCCTTCAGCATCGAAACGAGGTCGCTCGCGATCGTGATTTCGCGTACCGGGCGGCCCAGCTTGCCCTTCTTGATCAGCCTGCCCGTGGCGCCCACGGAGAAGGTGCCTGACACGGGGTTCACGCCCGAGTGGAGCCCGGCAACATCCGTGACGAACAGGCCGTCGCCAGCGTCCGCGACGAGCTGGTCGAGCGACGAGTCGCCGGCGTCGAGCACGAGGTTCGAGGTGCCGACCGACGGCGACGACCGGTACGAGGAGCGGCTCGCGTTGGCCGTTGTCTCGCGGCCGTCCTTCCGCGCGGTGCGCGCGTCGTACAGGTAGGTGGCCAGGCGGCCCTCCTCGATCAGCGCGTTTCGGCGCGTAGCCGATCCCTCGGCGTCGAAGGGAGCGCTGGCGAGGCCGCCGGGATCGGTGGGATCGTCCGCCAGACGCAGCTCGGACGCCGCGACCTCCTCGCCGAGCTTGCCGGCGAACAGCGACCGCCCACGCTGGACGGCGTCGGCCGACAGCATCCCGCCGATGAAGCCGGCGAAGCTCGCCGCGACGAACGCGTCGAGCACGACCGGGCAGCGGCGGCTCTTCGGCTGCCGCGCGCCAACGAGCGCGAGGGCGCGCTCGGCCGCCTCGGTGCCGATCGCCTCTGCATCGAGCCCGCCGGGATCGCGCGCCAGGCCGACACCGAGCCCCGTCATCAGGTCGGCGCCCTCACCCGCGAACGCCGACGAGTACGACCATGCGGAGGAGGCCTCG
The DNA here is from genome assembly GCA_963839405.1 of uncultured Thermoleophilaceae bacterium. GTDB lineage: Bacteria > Actinomycetota > Thermoleophilia > Solirubrobacterales > Thermoleophilaceae > DASPHG01. Next base: position 163,489 of record CAWIUV010000014.1, on the reverse strand, counting down.
TAGCCCGCCTGGAAGCCGCGGCTGTTCGCGAGCGCGACGCGCCCGCGTGAGTCCGCGTACACGGTCTGCTCGACCTGCGTCACTCCCTTGCGGCGCGCGCGCAGCCCTGTCGACGGCGATCGCGAGCTCGATCTTCCGGTCGGTGGTCCAGTCGGCCATCCCCGCCGAGTGCAGTCCCTCGACCGCCGTCGCGCCGAACTCGTCGGGGAGCCCCTCGAACTCGTCGCTGTCGGCAGCCGCCGCGCCAGCGTGTGCGGCCTCGGCGAGGTCGCGCAAGCCCTCGGCGGACAGGTCGGTGCCGTAGGCGTAGCCGACGCGGCCGTCCACGAACACGCGCAGCCCGAGGCCGCGACCGCCCGCATCGGTGAGCGACTCGACCGCCTCCTTGTACACGCGAACCTCGAGCCCCCGGCTCTCCTCCGCCCAGGCCTCGGCGTCGGTCGCGCCGGCCGACTCCGCCGCTTCGAGCGCCGCCGCCGCGGCGTCTTCGAGGGTCACCCGGTGCCCCCGACGGTGAGGGCCTTGATCCGCACGTGCGGCTGGCCGACCCCGGCAGGCACTCGCTGGCCTCCCTTGCCGCAGAAGCCGGTCGCGATGTCCAGGTCGGCGGCGATCCCGTCGATCGCCGCGAGCGCCTCGGGCCCGTTCCCGATCAAGGTCGCGCCGCGCACGGGCGCGGTCACCTTGCCGCCCTCGATCAGGTAGCCCTCGGAGACGCCGAAGACGAAGTCGCCCGTTGCCGGCTCCACCTGCCCGCCGCCGAACGAGACCGCGTACAGGCCGCGGTCCGTGCCGGCGATCAGGTCCTCGGGCGTCGCCTCGCCCGGCGCGAAGTACGTGTTCGTCATCCGGGGCAGCGGCAAGTGCCGGAACGACTCGCGCCGGCCGTTGCCGGTCGAGAGCGCCTTCCCCTTGTGCGCGCGGAGGCTGTCGTAGAGGTAGGAGGTCAGCCGGCCGCCTTCGATGATCGTCGTGCGCTGCGTCGGCGTGCCCTCGTCGTCGATCGCGTCGCTGCCCCATGCACCATCGAGGCGGCCGTCGTCGTAGGCGGTCACGAAGTCCTCGGCCAGCTTGTCCCCGACGCGGCCCGCGTAGACGCTCGCCTTCTTCTGTACCGCGTCCGCTTCCAGCCCGTGTCCGATCGCCTCGTGCAGCAGCACTCCGCCGAAGCCGTTCCCGACGACGACAGGCATACGCCCTGCCGGAGCGTCCACTCGCGTCGAGCGCGGCGATCGCCTTGCGCGCGGCCGACTCCGCGAGCTCCTCGGGGTGCTCCGCCACGAGCTCGAAGCCGGCGTGGCCGCCGCGGGTGTCGGTCCCGGTCTCGACGCGGTCGTCGCGCCGGGCCACGACCTGCACGCCGAGCCGCACCCGCGTCCTGTCGTCGCCGGCCGCGAACCCCGCCGAGTTGAAGACGTTGACGACGCGCCGCCCCTCGGCGTAGTTCGCGCTCACCTGCGCGACGTCGCTCCCCGCGGCGCGGGCGGTCTCGTCGCACGCGCGCAGCAGCTCGACCTTGCGCGCGGCGTCCACCTCCTCGGGCGGCTCGGCCACCTCGTATGCCCGGCGCGGCTGGACGGCGCTCGGCAGGCTGCGCCTCGCGGGCCTCCTCGCGCATCGCCTGGGACACCGAGTCCGCGAGGGCGAGCAGGTCCGGCTCGGCCAGTCCATCCACGTGGCCGAAGTAGGTGGCCTCTCCCTTGATGATCCTGATCGACGCGCCGACCTCGCGGCCGCTCTGCGGACGCTCGACGCGCCGGTCGTCGAGCGAGACCGCGAAGCCGGTGCGCTCCTCCGCGTACAGCTCGGCCCAGTCTCCGCCGTGCTGCAGCGCGCGGCCGAGCGCGGCCTGTGCGAGCTCGGGAGCGAGCAGGCGTCATGGCTTCCCCACCAGGCCGACCATGCGCTCGGCGATGTCGACGAGCTCGTCGCGTCCCTTCATGCCGGCGTGGAGCACGCGCGGCTCACCCGCATCGTCGTAGAGGAGCACGCGCGGCTCGCGCGCGAGCTGCCTGCGCTTGGCGCCCGCCGCGAGCGTCTCGGCGATGTCTCCCACACGGCCGAGGGGGCCCTTCCGCTGCTCCTTCACGCCGCGAGCTCCTCGAGCGCCCGGCGCATGTCGAAGAAGACGAGCGACGAGAGCGCGAACCTCCCCGCCACGACGGCAAGCGTCCAGTCGTCCGTGCGCAGCGCGTAGACGATCCCCGCGCCGGTCGAGACCTCGACCTGCCGGGCGCCGGCGCTGCTCGAGCAGCTCCCGGGCCAGCTCGGCGAGCGCGTCGCCATCGTCGGTATGGCCCGCGTCCACCGCGGCGAGCCTGCCCGTCCCGTATCGAGCAGGACGCACGCCTTGACGTCGGCCGAGAGGCTCTCGATGAAGTCCGCCGCGCGGTCGGGAGTAAGGGTCGCGTCCGGGATGCGGCCACAATACTCGCGTGTCCCTCACCCGAATCTCGTGGCTGGTGACCGTCGGCCTGTGCCTGATCGCGGCCGTCCTGCTGCTGGTCGAGGGCTACGTGGGCTACTTCGGCGTGGTGCTCGCCGTCGCGGCAGCCGCCGCCGTCAACCTGCGCTAGTCGCGCGCGACTCTCCTCGGGCTCCAGGTGGATCAGGACGTCCGCGCCGCGCACGCGCCGCGGATCTCGCGCTGAAGCTCGTGCGCGAGCTCGTGCGCGTGCTCGAGCGTCGTGCCCGACCTGAACTGGACGTGCATGTCGACGTAGCGGCGCGACCCCGCGCGGCGGGCGCGCAGCTTGTGGAACCCGATCACCTCTTCGGAGCCGAACTCCTCGATCGCGGCACGCACCGCCGCGAGCTCGTCCTCGGGCAGCGCCTCGTCCACGAGCACGCGGCTCGAGCGGCTGAGTATCTGGATGCCGGCCCAGACGATCGCGACGGCCACGATGAGCGCCGTGATCGCGTCGAGCTCCTCGATGCCCGTGACCTCGACCAGCACCAGCGCGACCAGCACGCCGCCCGACGTGAACGCGTCCGTGCGCAGGTGCGCGGCGTCGCCCTCGAGCGCGGGCGAGTCGGTGAGCCGCGCCTGGCGGTACAGGTAGCCCGAGACGACGAAGTTGGCCACCATCGAGAAGCCGATCACCGCGATGCCGATGCCGAGGTTCTCGACGTCCGGCGTGATCGACCAGCCGGCGGACGGCCTCGTAGATGATGATCCCGGCGCCGACGAGGATCAGCATCCCCTCGATCCCCGCGGCGACGTTCTCGACCTTCTCGTGGCCGTACGGGTGCGACTCGTCCGGCGGCTCGTCGGCCTTGCGCACCGAGAAGTAGGCGACGAGCGACGCCATCAGGTCGATCCCCGAGTGGACCGCCTCGGTGATGATCGCGATCGACCCGGTGATCGCGCCGGCGACGAGCTTGAGCGCGATCAGCGTGCAGTTCGACGCGATCGAGATCGCCGCCGCGCGCGTCTTGCGCGGCGGCGTCGGGTTCAGCACCCCGGCCGGGCCGCGCGTCATCGCCCGTCTCCCGACCCAGTCGAGGAAGGCGCGCGCGGCGCGCCCGCGATGGCTGATCGCGTCCTTCTCGGCCACGCTCGAGCTCGGCCATCGTCCGGCCATCGTCGCGGTCGGTCGGCACGAACGCCGGGTCGTAGCCGAAGCCGCCGTCGCCGCGCGGCTCCGCGGCGAGCTCGCCCTCGCAGCGCTCGGTGAAGACGCGCGGCTCGCCCCCGGCTCCGCATATGCCAGCGCGCACACGTACGCGACGCGGCGGTCGCCGTCGTCGGGCACCTCGGCGAGCAGCTTCGCGAGGTTCTCCTCGTCGGTCGCGTCCTCGCCCGCGTAGCGCGCCGACCTCACGCCCGGGCGGCCGCCGAGCGCCGCCGCCTCGATGCCGGAGTCGTCCGCCACTGCAGCCGCGCCGGTCGCCTCCGCCGCCGCGACCGCCTTGGCACGCGCGTTCTCCTCGAACGTCTCGCCGGTCTCGGGCGGCAGCGTCACCTCGTCGGGAAGCGGCGATCACCTCGTGCGGCTCGAGCAGCACGCGGAACTCGCGCAGCTTGTGCTCGTTGCGGGTGGCGAGGACGAGCCTCACGCCGGCCGCGGGTCCGGCAGCTCCCCGGCGACCGCGGCCTGCGCCGCGCGGATCTGCTCGATGCCGCCCGCGGCGAGAGCGAGGAGCTCGTCCAGCGACGCGCGCGAGAGCGGCGTCCGCTCGGCCGTGGCCTGGACCTCGACCAGGCCGCCGTCGCCGGTCATCACGACGTTCGCATCGACCTCCGCCGTCGAGTCCTCCGAGTAGTCGAGGTCGAGCAGCGCGCGGCCGTCCACCACCCCGCACGAGACCGCCGCGATCGAGCCCGTGAGCGGCAGGCGCTCGAGCTTGCCCTTCTCGATCAGGGAGTTCAGCGCGAGCTGAAGCGCCACGTAGCCGCCGCTGATCGCGGCCGTGCGGGTGCCACCGTCGGCCTCGAGCACGTCGCAGTCGATCCAGACGGTGCGCTCGCCGAGCGCCGGCGAAGTCGATGACGCCCGCGCAGCGACCGGCCGATCAGCCTCTGGATCTCGACGGTGCGGCCGTCCGCGCGCCCCTTCGAGACGTCGCGCTGCTTTCGGTCGCCGGTGGACGCGGGCAGCATCCCGTACTCGGCCGTCACCCAGCCGCGGCCCTTCCCCGCCATCCACTTCGGCACGGACTCCTCGACCGAGGCGGTGCAGATCACGCGCGTCCCGCCCATCGAGATGAGCGCGGAGCCGGTCGCGGTGCGCATGAAGCCCGGCTCGATCGTCGAGCGGCCGCAGCTCGTCGGGGCGGCGGCCGTCGCGGCGGTCGCCGCTCATGCCGCCGCCCTCTTCGGAGCGGGTGTGACGTCCACGTGCCGAACCTCTCCCATCGGTAGCTGAAGGAAACGCGTGCCGACCGCGCGGAAGGACTCCGGGTCGGCCGAGCAGAGGAAGCGGTACTCGCCGCGGCGGTCCTCGTCGCGCTCGAGGCCGCGCTGGCGAAGCGCGACCTCGACCTCGTCGGCGATCGCCTGGCCCGAGGTGACGACCTTGACGCCGCGGCCGAGGCAGCGCTGCAGCATCGGCCGGACCAGCGGATAGTGCGTGCAGCCCAGGATGACCGTGTCGACGTCCGCGTCGCGGAGCGGGTCGCAGTACGCCTCCACCTGCGCGACGACGCGGTCGTCCACCTCGCCGCCCGCCTGGATCAGCGGCGCGAGCTCGGGGCACGCGACCGGATGGAGGCGCGCGTCCCGGCTGGCGCTCGGCGAGCGCCTGCGCGTACGCACCGCTGGCGACGGTGGCCTCGCGTGGCGAGCAGCCCCACCTCGCCGTTGCGCGTGGCCCGCGCCGCGAGCCGCGACTCCGGCCCGATGACGGAGACGATTCCGACCTCGGCGCCCAATTCGCGCCGGAGCATCGGCAGCGCGGCCGCAGTCGCCGAGTTGCACGCCACGACCAGCAGCTTCGCGCCGCCGGAGAGCAGAATCCGCGCCAGCTCGATCGAGAACGCCTCGAGCTCCTCGCGGGAGCGCGGCCCGTACGGGAACCGAGCCGTGTCACCGAGGTAGACGAAGTCCTCGTGCGGTAGCGAGACGAGGCATTCGTGCAGGACCGTCAGACCGCCGACGCCCGAGTCGAAGACGGCGATCGGCAGCTCTGCTTGCGGGTGCGCCACGGCGCCCATGTTGCCATGGGCGCCGGTGGCTTCGCTCAGAACTGGACTTTCCGCACCGCCTGCTTGATCTTCGACAGGATCACGTCGCCGAGAGCCTGCCCTTCGTCGGTCTTGAAGCCCTTCATCGCGGCGACGACGCCGGCCATGACCAGAGCGACCAGCAGGATCAGCGCGACGTATTCGACCGTCCCCTGCCCGCGCGCCTCGCGCAGGGTGCGGTAGAGGGTGGCGTGCGCGTAGCCGAATGCGCGGTACATAGAGACCTCCCGGGGGTTGGTTGCACGAGCGGCCGATCGTGCGCACCGGAGGCGCACGCCTCAACGCGCGCCGCAACAGCCCGGCCCGCAAGACTGTTACGAAGCTGTGCCTGCCTGCCCCACCTGCAACACGCCACTAGACGGAGACGAGACGTTCTGCCTCCAGTGCGGAACGCGGCTCGTCCCCGAGCCGGAGCCGCGTCAGAGCTGGACGACGCCCGGCGTCATCATCGGCGTGATCGCGGTGATCGCGATCGGGGGAGTGCTCTTCGCCCTCAACGAGGTCGAGTCGGACGCCGAGCGCGAGGCCACGAAGCCGGCGATCATCGTGGAGCGGCCTCAGGCCCCCGGCAGCGAGGAGAAGCCCACCGACGTCGCCGCCTGGCCCGACGACACGGCGGCGTACACGGTGTCACTCGCGCGCATGTCCGACGAGAGCATCGCGCGCGCACGCGCGACCGCGGCAGTCGGCGCGGGCATCCCGGTCGGCGTGCTCGACTCGGACGCGTATCCGACACTCGAGCCCGGAGCGTGGGTGATGTTCGCGGGCCGCTACGACACGGAGACCGAGGCCGCGCGCGAAGCGGCGCGCTACGCCGGCGCGGGCTTCCCCGAAGCTCAGGTCGCGTTCGTCAGCGACGACACTCGCCGGCCCTAGTTCGGCTTACGCCGCGAGCGGCCACCAGCGGCCCAGGTGCTCGGCCGCGCGGGCGGTGACGGCGTCCGGATCGACCGCCGGCGCCGTGGCATCCCCGCCGAGCGCTTCGATCGTGGCTGCGACCGACCGTGCAAGAGCACCCAGCGCGTAGCCGCCCTCGAGCACGACGCCGACGGGCGCCGACAGCTCTGCGGCGAGCTCGCGCACGCATGCGGCGAGCGCTCCGTACGAGCGCGTCCTCGAGCTCGCATGTTGCGAGCGGGTCCTCCGCGTGCGCGTCGTAGCCGGCCGAGACCAGGACGAGCGACGGGCGGAACTCGCGCGCGGCCGGCGCGACCACGTGCTGGACAAGCGAGAGGAAGGTGTCGCCACCGGAGCCGGGCGGCACCGGCAGGTTGAGCGAGAAACCCTCGCCCGCCCCGGTCCCCACGTCGGTGAGCGGGCCGGTTCCCGGATAGAGCGGCGACTGGTGGATGCTCGCGAACAGCACGTCGTCGCGGGAATGGAAGATGTCGTTCGTCCCGTTGCCGTGGTGCACGTCCCAGTCGAGCACGAGGACCCGCTCGGCACTGTCGTCGAGCGCGTGCTGGGCGGCGATCGCGACGTTGTTGAAGAGGCAGAACCCCATCGCGGTCGCGGGCTCGGCGTGATGCCCGGGCGGGCGCATTCCGCAGAAGGCGAACGGCGCGCGCCCCGCGAGGAGCTCGTCGACCATCGCGCACGCGCCGCCGGCTGCGTGCAGCGCTGCGCGATACGAGCCGGGGCTCATGATCGTGTCGGCGTCGAGCGCCCCGCCACCTGCATCCGCCGCCCCGCGAATCGCATCGACGTACCCCTGCGGGTGGATCGCGGTGACGGCGGCGACGTCGGCCTCAGGCGCCTCGCGCCGCTCGAGCCCGAGCCAGCCGCGCGCCTCCAGCTCCGCCTCGATCGCGGGGATGCGCGCCTTGTTCTCCGGGTGCGGGCCCGTGTCGTGCTCCAGCGAGCTCGCGTGATGGAAGTAGAGCGGCGAACCGATCCCGATACGGTAGTTCGCCCCTCATGGCGGAGTCGCGGAGCGAGCCCATCCGAGCCGACATCGCCGTGGTCGGCGCGGGCGCCGCGGGCCTTTACGCCGCGCTCGCCGCGGCGCGCGAGGGCGCGCGTGTCGTGCTCGTGTCGCGCTCGCCGCTCGCGCTATCGGCGAGCTACTGGGCTCAGGGCGGCATCGCGGCCGCGATCGCGGCGGACGACTCTCCCGATCGCCACCTGGCGGACACGCTCGCCGCGGGCCGCGGAACGACGCGGGAGAGCGCTGCGCGTGTCCTGTGTCGCGAGGCTCCCGCGCGCGTGCGCGACCTCGAGTCACTCGGCGTCCGGTTCGACGCCGACCGGCACGGCGCGCTCGCGCTGGGACTCGAGGGCGGCCACTCGGTGCGCCGCGTCGTCCACGCAGGCGGAGCGTCGACCGGCCGTCGCATCACGCGCGAACTGTCGGCGATCGCGGCGCAGCGACGACCGGATCGAAGTGCTCGAGGGCGCGACCGCCGGGGCCATCTGGACACTCGACGGGCGCTGCATCGGCGTGCGGGCGGACCAGCCGGACATGGGCAGCCGCGCGGTCGTGGCACGCGCAACCGTGCTGGCCACGGGCGGCGCCGCCGCGTTGTGGCAGCGGACGACGAACCCGCGCGGCGCGATCGGTGCGGGCATGACCCTGGCGCATGCCGCGGGTGCCGCGCTGGCTGACATGGAGATGATCCAGTTCCATCCGACGGCGCTCGCGTCCGGAGGGGAGCGCGACGGCTTCCTGATCACCGAGGCGGTGCGTGGCGAGGGGGCGCTGCTCTACGACGGCTCGGGCGAGCGGTTCGTGAACGAGCTCGCGCCGCGCGACGAGGTCGCGCTGGCCGTGAAGCGCAAGCTCGACGCCGGCGACCGCGTGGAGCTCGACATGTCGATGGTCGAGCGCGGGCGCTTCCCGAACGTCGTCAACACGCTGAACGAGGTGGGCATCGACCCATACCGCGAGCGCGTGCCGGTCGCACCGGCCGCTCACTACACGATGGGCGGGATCGCGACGGACCTCGACGGTGGGTCATCGCTGCGCGGGCTCTACGCGCGTCGGCGAATGCGCCTGCAACGGGCTGCACGGCGCGAACCGGCTGGCGTCGAACTCGCTTGCCGAGTGCTTCGTGTTCGGCCGCCGCGCGGCGTTGGCGGGACTCGGCGAGCCCGTCCCGCCGAGCGACCCGGGCGACCCACCATCCGAGGGGCCGAATCCGGTGCCGCCGCGCGACACGCGGACGGCGCTGTGGCGGATGGCCGGGATCGAGCGCGACGCCGAGGGGCTGCGCGAACTGCTCGAGCAACCGTTCCCGCTCGCGCGGATCATCGCGGCGTCGGCGCTCGCGCACGAGGAGAGCCGGGGCGCACATCAGCGCTCCGACTTCCCCGACACGGACGCCCGGTTCGATCGCATGCACGCCGTCGCCCGGGGCGACGACGCGCCGCGATTCGAACGCTGGGACTGACGGCTAGCGGGAGCCGCTCTTCGCGCGCTTGCGGCCGCCCTTGGCGCCGGCGCGGCTGCGCTTCGCCGCCGTGCTGGCAGCGCGTGCGCTCGTGCGCGCGGTCTTCGCGGCGGAGCGTGCGCCCTTCGCCGCCGACCGTGCCTTGCTCTTCGTCTTGCGCGTGGTGCTGCGCGCGCGGCTCTTCGTGCTGCGTGCGGTGCTGCCGCACGAGTCTTCTTCGTGCTGCGGGTCTTCTTCGTGCTGCGGCTCTTCGTGCTGCGCGCGCGGCCATTCGAGGACGACGAGCTGCGCGATGACGACGAGCTGCGGCGCTTCGTCGACGAGCGGCGCTTGCGGCCGCCGCCGTTACGCAACGCCGCCGGAACCTCGGCGCGCGCGGTCGTGCGCGCGAGCTTCGGGATCAGCTTCTCGAGATAACGCGCCATGCGCTCCTCGTCGCGGCGAATCGACTTCGCCAGGTCGTGCGTCTCCTTGTCGCCGACGACGTCAGCGAACGTCTCGATCGCGTAGTAGGTCGCGATCTCCTCGAACTCGTTCCAGTACTGCGACTTGGCGTTCTTCAGGAGCTTCTCCTGCTCGCCGGTGCCACGCAGCATGTGGGCGGGGCCCTTCGCGGCCGCGACGGCGCGGTTGGCGAGGCTGACCGCGCTGCTCGCAACGTCCTTCACCGGCTCCGGACCCGGCACCGAGGCCTCCTCGGCCTTGCCGCCGAGCGCCTTGATCCGGCTCTTCAGGCGCCGTGCGTGGTCGCGCGTCTCCTTCAGGTGATCCTGGAGGCGCTTGCGATACGTCTTGTCGGTCGTCATCGAGATGTCCGCCGTGAGCGCGGTCTCGAGCTGTCTTTCTTTGCCGTACGCCTCGTTCAGGTATTGCACGAGCTTGAGGTCTCGTGCGTTGAGCTCCTTGGCCATTGGGGAATCACTCCGTCTTCAAAATCGGGTTCCCCTTTGCCCTACCCGAGCGCGAGTGCTTTATGCGTTTATGCGTGGTACGGGCAGGCCGACGCCGATCACCTTCAGCCGGCGCGTCAATGCGGCGAACGACCACTCGGCCTGTTCCTGGCTCGTGTAACCCATGAACGTGTAGTCCTCGCCGAGTGACTTGCCCGCCGGCACGAGCACGCCTGCGGTGACGGGGAGCAGCTCGGTGATCCGGTCCTGGATGCGCTTCGCGTATCGCTCCTCGCGCGCCTTCTGCTGAAGGAACCACGTGCCGTAGGCGACGTGGCGATGCTCGTCGCGCGAGATGTTCGTGAACCCCTCGACGAAGCCGGGCAGGATTCCGCGCGTCTCGAAGAACTGCGTCATGAAGTGCTGACCCGTCAGCGCAAGCACGCCCTCGATCAGCAGGTGGTAGGTGACGATGTAGTCCACCTTCGCGTCGATGTTCTGCGGGTCGTCGATCAGCCGCTTGCCGGCGTCCACCAGCACGCCGTCGAACAGCTCGATGAACGCGTCGCTCACGTCGCGGCGCGCCATCTCGAGTCGACCCGAGATCGACCCGTCGCCGTAACCCGGCACCTCCTGGTACCAGCGGTCGAAGAACTGCATGTGGCGCGCCTCGTCCACCTGCTGCGTCGTGAGGAACGCCTCCTCCTGCTCGTCCTCGTACGCCATCACGAGGCCCGAGAACTGCGTGGCCACACGCTCTTCGCCGACGAAGAAGGACGACAGCCCCCAGAGGCATTCCTCGCGGTCGGCTCGTCCAGGGCGGCCCAGTCGACCGGGGTCCTGGCTGAGGTCGATCTCCTGCGAAGCCCAGTGCTGGCGCTCCCACAGCTCGTAGAGCTGCTGCGGCGTCATGAGCTGGATGTCGCGTCCCAGTTTGCCCTCGTCGGCGACCGTCCCTGGGTCGACCTGTTGCGTGAGCTCGAGCAGCGTGGCCATGTCTCTCCTCTGTCCTCGCGGAAGTTAAAACGACCTTAACAGTGGATTCTTGGTGTCCCAAAAGCTTCCGGGGATACTGCACGTTCTGTCGTCGAGGGGGAATGACGACGTAAGGCCAAGGAGGAGGGCCACCCACCGTGTACCAATTCAGCCGCTCGATCTACCGCGAGCTAGCAGGAGAAGTAATAGGCGGGGACCAGGTCGAGCTTTATGAGAACCGGCAGCGAGTGCTCCGGTCGTGCGAGTCCGCCATGGAGCGCCTCGCCACCGACAGGTACTACTTCGCGCGCCCGGCGCGATCGCTGTTCAACGAGATCCGGGTTTTCTTTCCGATCAAGAGCCAGCTGCGCGTTTTGACGGTCGTGCAGCGCCACATCAAGCTCGCGATCGGATACGTCGACGAGCATGCCCGTGCGGGCGTGACCTTCGACGGCAGCCCGCTCTGCTGTCACGCCACCACGCGCAAGGGAACCGCCTGCCAGCGGGTGCCGCTGCCCGGGAGCAAGTACTGCCCGTCGCACCAGCATCTCGAGGAAGAGTTCGACACGGCGCGGAGGTCGTGGCCGCCTGAGTTAGCGTCCGCCGTGTGGTCCTTGGCGTAGACGTCGGAGGCACCTTCACGGACGCGGTGCTCGCCACCGCGGACGGTCTCGTAACGGCAAAGGCACCGACCACCCCCGACGACCAGTCGGAGGGAGTGCTCGATGCTGTGCAGCGCCGCGCTCGAGCGCGCGGGCGCACAGGCTGGAGACGTCGAGCGGTTCGTCCACGGGATGACCGTGGGCACGAACGCGCTCCTCGAGGGAAAGGTTGCGCGCACGGCGCTGCTCGCAACCGAGGGATTCACCGACATCGAGGAGCTCGGGCGCCAGGCACGCGCCGAGCTGTACAGGCTGTGCGCCGGGCACCCTCCCCCGCTCGTCCCTCCCGAGCTTCGCGTGCCGGTGCCGGAGCGCTGCGGGCCCGACGGCGTGCTGCGCTCGCTCGACGAAGGCGAGCTGCGCGAGCGCGTTCAGGCCGCCGGCCCGTTCGACTCGGCTGCCGTGTGCCTCCTGTGGGGCTTCCGCCATCCGGAGCACGAGGTCGCCTGCCGTGATGCGCTCGGCGACGACGTCCACGTCTCGCTGTCGCACGAGACGGCCGGCGTGTTCCGCGAGTACGAGCGCTGCGCCACGACGATCGTCGACGCGGCGTCTGTCGCCGCTCCTGCGCCGCTATCTCGAGCGGCTCGCCGACCGCGCGGTCGCCGCCGGCCTCCCGATGCCGGAGATCATGCTCTCGGGCGGTGGCGTCGCACCCGCGGCCGTGGCGGCCAGGCACGGCGCGTGGACGGTGCTGTCGGGCCCGGCCGGGGGTGCTGTCGGCGCAGCAGCCGCCGCGCGCGAGACGGATGCGCCCGAGGCGGTGTGCCTCGACATGGGCGGCACCTCGTCCGACGTCAGCGTGGTGTCGGAAGGCCGCGCCCGTGAGAGCGGGGGCCGCGAGGTAGCCGGCCGCGCACTCGCGCTGCCGATGGTGGATGTGCACACCGTGGGCGCGGGCGGCGGCAGCATCGCGTGGCGCGACGCCGGCGGAGCGCTGCGCGTCGGCCCGCAGTCGGCGGGCGCGGTGCCCGGGCCGGCGTGTTACGGGCGCGGCGGAAGCGAGCCCACGGTGACCGACGCCAACCTGCTGCTCGAACGCCTCGATCCAGCCGTGCCGCTCGCCGGGGACGTCCACCTTGATCGCGACGCGGCCGAGCAAGCGGTCAAGTCGCTCGCGGATGAGCTCGGGCTGAGCATCCGCGAGACGGCGGAGGGAATCCTGCGCGTCGCGAACGCCGAGATGGCCGCCGCGGTGCGCGTGATGACCGTCGAGCGTGGCGTCGACCCGCGCGGCCTGGCACTCCTGGCGTTCGGTGGCGCGGGGCCGATGCACGGGGCCGCCGTCGCCGAGGAGCTCGGAATGAGCCGCGTGATCGTGCCGCCCGCGTCCGGCGTCCTCTCCGCCCTCGGCATGGTCGTCTCGGAGCGCCGCGTGGACGTCGTGGACAGCGTCCTCCTGTCCGGCGAACGGCTGACCGACGCCGCGATCGAGGACGTTGTCGCCCGTCTCGTGAGGCGGGCGCGCGACGACCTTGGCACGGACGCCGGCGAAGTCAGGGAGTCGTTCGACGTGCGTTACGCAGGCCAGGCCTTCGAGCTGACCGTCCATACGGGGCAGTTCGCCGGATGAGCTCCGGCGCGCCTTCGACGAGACGCACCGCGAGCGGTACGGGTACGACGATCCCGATGCGGAGATCGAGCTCGTGACCGTGCGGGTCAGCGTCGCGCTACCGGGGGCCGCTCGCGCGCGCGGGCGCGCGCGAGGAGGGCGAGACGGTGGCCGGCCCGGCAACCGTCGCGCTCGACGAGGCCACGCTGGTTGTGCCCGTTGGGTGGAACGCAGTTCGCGACCGGGGCGGCGCGTGGCTGCTCGAGCGGGACGCCTGATGGACCCGGTGACCCTTCAGGTGATGCTCGGCGCGCTGCGCTCGGCGTGCGACGAGATGGGCGCGGCGCTGGTGCGCTCGGCGCACTCGGCCAACATCAAGGAGCGGCGGGATTCCTCGACCGCGCTCTTCGACCCGCGCGGGCAAATGGTCATGCAGGCCGAGCACATCCCGGTTCATCTCGGAGCGATGCCGAGCGCCGTCGCCGCGGTGGTCGGCGAGGAGCATCGCCCCGGTGACACCTGGATCCTCAACGACCCCTACCGCGGCGGCACGCACCTGCCGGACATCACGCTGATCTCGCCCGTGTTCAGCGACACCGAGCTGATCGGCTTCGCGGCGAACCGCGCTCACCACGCCGATGTCGGCGGCCGGACGCCGGGGAGCATGCCCGCCGACTCGCGCGCGCTGGACGAGGAGGGCGTCGTGATTCCCCCGTCGCGGCTCGACGATGACCTGCTCGCGGAGCTGGCGAGCCGGATGCGCAACCCGGAGCAGCGGCGCGCGGACCTGCGCGCACAGATCGCCGCGAACCGCACCGGCGCAACGCGGCTCGCGGCACTCGCCGAGACCCACGGCGTCGACGTGCTGCGCGATGCGATGGAGGAGACGCTCGACTACGCCGAGCGCCGCACGCGCGCGCGCATCGCGGAGCTTCCCGATGGCGAGCACGCCGCCGAGGACGTGCTCGAGTGGCACGACACCGACATCGCGCTGCAGCGTGCGCGCCACGGTCGCCGGTGACGAGCTCGAGCTCGACTTCACCGGCAGCGCCGGCCAGCACGACGGCAACCTGAACTGCCCGCTCGCCGTGACGCTGTCGGCCTGCTACTTCGCGGTACGGGTGCTCGCCGACCCAGACGTCCCGCCGAGCGCGGGCGCGTGGCGCCCGGTCACGGTTCGCGCGCCGGAGGGATCGCTGCTCAACGCCAAGCCGCCCGCCGCGGTCGCGGCCGGAAATGTCGAGACCTCCTCGCGTGTCGCCGACCTCGTGCTCGCCGCGTTCGGCCGCGCGCTCGGCCAGGGCACGATGAACAACCTGACGCTCGGGAACGACGCCTTCACCTACTACGAGACGCTGGGCGGCGGGCAGGGCGCCTGCCCCGACGCCGACGGGCCGACCGGCGTCCATGTCGCGATGAGCAACACGCTCAACACGCCGATCGAGGCGCTCGAGCTCGAGTTCCCGCTACGCGCCGTCGAGTACGCCGTCCGGCGTGGCTCGGGAGGCAACGGGCACCGGCGTGGCGGCGACGGCGTCGTCCGCGAGCTCGAGGCGCTCGAGCCGATGGACTACTCGCTGATCACGGAGCGCCGCCGGCATGCGCCCCCGGGTGCCGAGGGAGGCGAGCCCGGCGCGTCCGGGCGCAACCTGCTGAACGGCGAGGAGCTGCCACCGAAGGCGGCGGGTAGCCTGCGCGCCGGAGACAGGTTGCGAATCGAGACCCCGGGAGGAGGCGGACATGGAGAAGCCTGAGAAGGTCGCGTTCCTGGGGCTCGGGATCATGGGCTCGCGGATGGCGGCGAACCTGTGCCGGGCCGGGTTCGAGGTCCACGCGTGGAACCGCACCCGTGCGCGTGCCGAGGAGCTCGCCGAAGCCCACGGCGCCGTGGTCGCGGATACCGCGGCCGCGGCCGCGGCCGAGGCGGGAATCGCGATCACGATGGTGGTCGACGCGCCCGAAGTCGAAGCCGTGCTGTTCGGCCCCGACGGCGCCGCGGAGGGATTGGCCGGCGGCGGGCCTCGCGATCGACATGTCCACGATCGCGCCGAGCGCTAGCCGCGCGATCGGTGAGCGGCTCGGGGAGCAGGAGATCGCGTTTCTCGACGCCCCGGTAACAGGATCGAAACCGAAAGCGGAGGACGGAACGCTCACGATCATGGTCGGCGGCGAGGCAGCGGACTACGAGCGGTCGCTGCCGCTGTTCGAGGCGATGGGAAAGCTCGTGCTCCACGTCGGCCCGCAGGGGCACGGCTCGATGGTCAAGCTGATCAACAACACGATCGCCGCGGTGAACACGGTCGCGGTCGCCGAGGGGATCGCCGTCGGCCGCCGCGCCGAGCTCGACCTCGACAAGCTGCTCGAGGTGGTCGCGGCCGGATCGGGAGCGTCGGCGATGCTGGACCTGAAGGCGGGGCCGATCATCGAACGGGACTACGAGCCGCTGTTCAAGCTCGGCCACATGCTCAAGGACGTCCGCCACTGCCTCGCCGAGGCGGAGGCGCTCGGCGTGCAGATGCCGGTGGCGGGCGCAGCCGAGGGGCTATACGCCGCGGCCGACGACGCCGGCCACTACGACGACGACTTCGCAGCGGTCGCGGAGCAAACGGGATGACCGACGAGATCCGGGCAGCCACGGCAGCCGACATCGAAGCGGTGCTCGCGGTATGGGCCGAAGCCCGCAGCGCGGCCGCGCAGACTCCGACGACCCCAAGGTCGTGCAGCAACTGCTCGATCGCGACCCCGGCGCCCTGCTCGTCGCCGAAGACGACGGCGGCGCGGTCGTCGGCGTCCTGATCGCCGGCTGGGACGGCTGGCGCGGGAACGTGTACCGCCTCGCTGTCCTCCCATCCCACCGCCGCCAGGGCATCGCGAGGCGCCTCGTGGAGGCCGGCCACGAGCGGCTGCGCGCCCAGGGCGCCCACCGGGTCACCGCGCTCGTGGGAGGCGAGGAGGGCGGCGCGCATCGCCTGTGGCGAGCCCTCGGCTACCAGCGCGACGAGTTCGTCCACCGGTTCGTACGCAACCTGTAGCGCCTGCGCGCCATGTGACAAGTCACAAGTGTCACGACCGCACAAAATTTGGTCGAGCGATTCCCCTGCAAAGGCCGCAGATCGGTTTGGAACAGCCGAAAAACGGGGTTGACTTGTCAGTCAACTTTCATAGAATCGCCGCGCTGCGCGGGGCCAAGTATCGACAGCCGCCCGGCGCAAGCGCAAGATTCCTTCCGAATGCCAGTCGCTTTCAAAGAATGGGCCGTGACCGTGCGGGCGCTTGCCGAGGGCGAGCAGCTGCTCACGCTCCGCAAGGGCGGCATTCGCGAGGAGAACCGTCATTTCGAGATCGAGCACGACCGGTTCTTCCTCTACCCCACCTTCGATCACCAGCGCAACGACCTCGTCAAGGAGGCGCACCAGCCGGAGCTGCCGCGGGCACTCGAGGAGGGTGTTTGGTCGGACGGCGAGCCCTCGCCGCGCGGCTTCTCGCGTGACGGCGGGATCCCGCAGCCGGACCGGGTGAGGATCCGTGCCTGGGCCGAGGTCGCGGCCAGCTACCTGATCACCGATCCGCGCTGCGTGGACGCGCTCTCCCCGTACTACGTCTGGAACGAGCAGTACATGCGCGAGCGGCTGCGCTGGAAGCCGCGCCACCCGCTCCACGTGATCCTGCTGCGCACCTACCGCATCCCGCGGCCCGTCACCGTCAAGGTGAAGGACGACTACGTGGGCTGCCACTCCTGGCTCGAGCTACAGCGCGAGCTGCCGTTCGAGGGCACCCCGGTGCTGTCGGACGAGGAGTTCGACGCGCGTCGAGGCGCAGATCGAGGACATCGCCGCCGAGGCCGTCCCGGTCATCCCGGGCCGCGACCTCGTCTACGCGTAGGCCTCGGCCGGTCTCGCCCGCTCTTGCCGCGGCCCGGTGAGGCCGAAGCGGCAGACCAGCTGCCACGCGAACAGGCCGATCGGGTAGCCGAACGCCATGCCGGCGACCACGTCGAGCGGGAAATGCGCGCCGAATGTGATCCTTGTCAGCGCGATCACGCCCGCAGTAGATCCAGAAGGGCACGCGCAGCCAGGGCACGGCCGACGATCCCGGCGACGACGATCGCCGTCGTGACGACCATGTGGCCGCTCGGGAACGAGGCGATGTGCGCCCAGTGCCCTCCCTCGACCAGCAGCGCCTGAGCGCCCGAGCACCTCCTCGGGCCTGTCGCGCACGAAGAGCATGTAGACGAGCTGGACGAGCACGTCCGACCAGAGTGCGGCGATCGTCGTCGCGAGCGCCGCGCCGATCGCCGCACGGCGGCCGTAGAACGAGGCGCCGATCGTCGCCGCGAGGCAAAGCAGGATGTAGTTCCGCGTATGCGGGTCGAGCGTGTCGCGCAGCCATTCGGGCCCGGCGCCGAGCGAATTCACCTCGATGAACAGCGCCTCGTCGAGCGGCTGTAGCAGCGGCATCAGCGCGCCAAGGGCGAGCGTGCCGGCCACGAGCAGTGCGAACCGGATCGCCCAAGTGCGGGCGAACGCCGCGTTCGGGCTCAGGACGCGCCGGCTTCGCCGATTCGGTCCGACGATCGACGCGAGCACGCGCCAGGTATCGCGAATCGGGCGGAATGCGCTCTGCTCGCCGTCGTAGATCGCAGGGATCGGCACCCAGCCGACCGCCAGCCCGGCACGGAGCGCAGCAGCGCAGATGCCGCGTCTCCGCCTCGTAGCGGCCGGGCGGCAGCGGGGCACGCTCGAGCGCCTCGGTCCTGTAGAGCCGCATGCCGCACTGCGAGTCGAGCATCCGCCGCCCTGTGACGAGGGTGAGCAGTGCGCTGGAGACCGCGTTCGTGCACCGCCGCGTCCACGGCATCGACGCCCGGTCGCCACGCCGGTCGCCGATGACGACGTCGAACTGCGCCGACGCCTCGATGAATTCCGGAATGCGGTCGGGCGGATGCTGGCCGTCCGCGTCGACGACGATCAGCGCATCGGGCGGCTCGGGACGCGCCATCAGCACGGCCGCGCCCGCCGCCACCGCGTCGCCCTTGCCGGCGTTCGCGGCCAGGCGCACGAGCCTCACCCCCCGCCAGTCGCCGATGGCGCGGAGCACGCTTGCATCGGCCTCGGGGGCGCCGTCGTCGACCAGGACCACCTCTTCGACATGGGGAAGCACGCGGTGCACAACGGACTCCGCAGCGGCGGCGGAATGGCATGGCACGATCGCCGCGACTCGCTTGGGCTGCGGTCGCAGCGCCGCGGCCGGACGGCGACCCGCTGCACGGGCGAGCGCGAGCGGCACGAGCGCGAGGAGCGCGAAGGCACCCTGTGCCATCAGCGCCCGGTACGAGCCGGTGAGCTCGATGAGGACGCCGGCCATCGGGACGGCGACCGTCGCCGCGACCGCCCTGACCGAGAAGTAGAGCCCGCTATAGCTGCCAGCCTCGGCCTGCGGCACGAAGCGGGCGAAGTACGGGAAGCCGAGGGCCGTCACGAGGCCCGCACCGACCGCTGCGCAGGCGAACGGAACCGCTGCGGCAGCGACTGAGCCGCCGGCGCTGAGGCCACGCAGGCCACCGCCGAGCAGCGCGGCACCAAGCACGAGCAGCGGGAACACCCGCTCCGGCCGGGCACGCCCCGCGACGATCATGGCCGCGCCGGTGAGAATGCCGAAGGCCGCGAGCATTCCCGGCCGCGGCGCCCGCGCCCAGGTCGAGGACCCGGTCGGCGTACAGGACGAAGAAGACGGGCAGCGCGATGTAGCCGGCCACCCACAGGATCTGGGCGAGCAGGACCTCGCGCGCGCCCGGATGCCGCAGCGCGGAGCGCAGCGTGGCTCTCTTCTCCTCCGGCGCGCGGTCGGCGAGTGGCCGCCGCTCCATCCGGACGAGCAGGATCGCGGTGGGCACCGCGAGCAGCGGCGCGACCACCGCTGCAACTACGAAGACGAGAGCAGCGTGTCCCTCGATCAGCGCGCCGCCGACGGCCAGGCCGAGCAGGCCGCCGATCAGCATCGCGAGCTCCTGCGAGCTCGTCGCCGCCGGGCGGCGGCTGTCCTCGAACCGCTCGATCACGACCGCCCGGTGCGCGGTCGCGGTGGCGTTCAGGCCGAGGTAGACACAACCCGCGGCGAGCCCGAGCACCGGGTACGAAGTCTCGGCACCTGCCGCCACCGCGAGCAGGCCGGCGCTCGTCACCGCCACGCCACCCAGGACGAACGGCGTCCGGCGGCCCAGCCCGCCGCCCGAGCGGCGGTCGCTCCACAGCCCGACCGCAAGCGGAACGGCGAAGCCCGCGGCTGCGTTCACGAGCATGACTGCCCCGATCAGCGCGGGCGAGTGCGAGATGTCGTCGAGCAGAACCGGCACGTACGTGGTCGTCGCGGCGCGCGCGAGCCCGACGCCGACCTCGGCAAGGCCGAATGCGGCGAGGAACGCGAACGATGTGCGCGCCAGCCTGTTCACGCGGCGATTGTCAGAAGCCCCTGTTCCACCCGGACCGACGCGGTCGTCTCTCCGAGCACCTCCGAATCGACCACCATCGGCACGGGCGTCGTCAGGACAGCCTCGTGTGCCGGGGCGACCGTCACGTTCCGCCGTCCGCGCAGCGTCCCGCGGTACGCGGACAGCACGAGCCGCGCGACGCGATGTCGATTCTCTGCCTGAAGCACGACCGCTGCGAGCCGGCCGTCGGCGACGTCGGCGAGCGGGTCGATCTTGAACCCGTACGCGAAGAGCGGGAAGTTCGAGAGGAAGACGCCGGCGGCGTCCCCCTGGTACGCGAGCGCGCCATCGAGATGCAGCTCGAGCGGCCACGGCTCGTAGGCGGCGAGCGCGCCGGCGAACGCGCTCACGCCCTCGAGCAGGTGGCCGGAGTCGACCGACTCGTAGCGCATGCGCGCCGCGGCCTGGAGGCCGGCGCTGACGCCCTCGATCCCGAGCAGGGTCCGCTCCGGGGTCTCCACGCGAAGCACGTCAACCGGCTTCGCGGGCGCTGTGACCGCGACCCGGGCGGCGCGCGGGACGTCACGCGGCAGCCCGAGCGACCGCGCGATGTTGTTGGCCTTGCCCATCGGCACGAGCCCGATCTCGATCGGGCCCTCGGCCGCGTTCAGCGCGAAGTGGACGCTGCCGTCGCCGCCCGCCAGCACGAGGCGGCCGCCCTGGGCGGCGTCGATGGCGTTGCGCAGGTCGTCCTCGCCGTCGGTGATGACCCCTCTGACCTCGACGCCCGTATCCGCCGTCGCGGCACGGATCGCGTCCAGCACGACCTCCGGGTCGTGCATGCCGGACGCGCGCCCGTTGACCGCCACGATTGCGCGATGGCCGACGAGTATTTGGGCCATATGTCCAATGTAGGCCTGGTTTTCACAATTGCCAGTGACATTCGTCCAGGAAAAAGACGATCAGACGACGCCGTCATCGGCCGGTCGGATGATCAGCGCGGGCGGTGGCCCTGGACTTCGACGATCTGCTGGAAAGTCGGCCTGTCCTGCCAGGGGATGTCGTCCATTCCAACCGCACCGGCGACGGTGAAGACGATCTCGTCGCAGAGAGCTGAGTTGTCGCACACCGCCTCCATCCGGATGTCACCCAGCGACGAGGCGCCGTAGCGGGCCTTCGCGTCCCTCACCGCCTGCGCCAGCGACTCGAGCAGAACCCGGCGGCAGGCGCGGCGCTTCCCTCCACCACAGTACGGCCGCGACAATGGATCGCGCACCCGCGCGCCGACCAGGCTACGCAGGTCGGTGTGGACCTCCGACCACCAGCCGCTCCCGAACGCGCTGCCGTCGTCAGGCGGCGCGCTGCCGAAAGTGTGGACGCCGCGGATGGCCTCGAACACCGTCTGGCCGAGAACCGGCTGGAACACCCCGTGCACGAGGAGCGACCACCAGTCATCCATCACCGCGATCGCCGGTCCGTGCTCGATCACGTTGTCGCCGTCCACGTCGCGCCGGTGCGAACCCTCTCGCACCCATGCGTCGAGCAGCCCGATCGCCTCGCGCGTCTCGGCGCTGTTCCCGCGACCGGTCACGCGCCGCAGCCAGCGGTAGAGCTCCCAGCCGCGCAGGTCGGTCGTGGCGCCAAGCTCCATCGCGCGGGTGAGCCCGGCGAGGTCGAGCTTGCGCCTGCCGCGAATGCCGCGCCGCACCCGGTCCTCCAGCCGCGTCATCCGCTGGATCGAGCCGTAGTTCCAGTAGTCGTCGGCCGCGCGCCAGCCTGGCGCCTGCTTGTTGTTCCAGTTGACGAGATAACCCTGAGCCGGGTTCAGCGACCGCGGGAGCTTCGCGACCGACACGCGCTTCGAGCTGTAGTCGGAGGTGTCGAATCCCTGCCAGTCCCACTCGCCCGTGCCCCAGGCGGGGAAGTCGGGGTGCGTTCCCTTCGCGCGCTTCGGATACCAGCCCGACAAGGTCCAGGCGATGTCGCGGTCGTCCGCGTAGAACCAGTTGAACGCGAAGTTGATGTCTCGCATCGTCCGCTGGAAGCTGCGCGCGCTATCCACCTCGTTGAAGTTGAGCCGCTTGAAAGCGAGCGACGACTCGAGCTCGTGGAAGTACGTCGAGCGCGCCTCGGCGATCGCGACCGGCTGGCCGTCAACGGTCGCGCGCGCCTGGATCGGGCCGTGGACGCTCCGGAATACGCGCAGGTGCACCTGCTGCGGCGGGGAGAGGTCGGGCGGCGGGATCAGGTCCGTCACCGCCTTCGTGGTCTCGAACTGCCGCTCCGACACCTTGAACGGGACGCACTCGCCCTTGTAGAGGTAGTGCTCGGAGTCGATCGTCGGCGCCGAGCCATCGGGCTCGCACAGCTTCTCGACGAACTGATCGACGACGTCCGTGTTTGCCGTCGTCGCGCTCCACGCGAAATCCTGGCCGCGGCCCAGCAGCACGTAGAGGCTGATCCCGGGGAAGGTCGCACCGCGCGCGTGCAGCCCGTCCGGCCCGTGAATCTCCATCTCCATGAGGATCTGCGGCGAGTAGTAGCCCACCTGCGGTCCCATCACGGCGATCGGCGTGCCCGACCGCGACTCCCGGCCGGCCACCAGGAGGACGTTCGACGCCTCGCGCCGCTGGAGGAACGGGCGCGCAACGCTCTCGCCCTCCCCGGGCGCCCTGCCTGAAATGACCGGGTTCGCGGCTTGAAACGAGCCCGGATCGATCATCGCGAGCGCGCGCCGCCTGGGCTTGCCGAAGCTCGGGTACGGGAACGGCTTGTGCGCGGTGGTGGGCGCCTCCGCATTGTCGAAGTTGCGGAAGTCCTGGTAGACGCCCCTGCCGGCCCGCCTGCCGAATTGGTCGAGGATCGCCTGGTACGCGAGCGAGACGCGAGCCTCCTCGCCGCCGCCCTTGCCGAAGATGCCGCCGATCAGGGACGCGATGGCGACGGTGTCGGTGGGCTTCCAGTCCTCGAGCTCCTTGCCGAGCGCGGCGTACTCGACCGGCATCTTGTCGGGGTCGCTGCGCGCCTCGGCGATGTAGGCGTTGATGCCGTCGACGAAGTCGAGCAGGTCCTGCTTGAGCTGAGCGCCCTCAGGCCCCGTGGCCTCCGCGCTCCGGTCGAGCATCTGCTGCAGCTCTTCCTCGTCGTAGTCGGCGATCAGGAGCTGGGCCGCGTCCATCTCGAGGTTCGCCGGGCCGGCCAGCTCGCTCAGTGTCGCCCTGGCGGTGTGGCGCAGCACGTCCATCAGGAACATCCGGTCCTGCGCGGACACGTAGCCGGCGCCGAACATCGAGTCCGAGCGAGTCGTGCCGAACACCTTGGGGACCTTGTTCGCATCGCGGTAGATCTGGACCCCGGGCCGCGGCGTCGACTCGAGCTGCGTGTTGTCGGTGCCGAACGCGGCGCTCTTGAAGTACTTGTCGAGGTCCGCGGAGGTGAGAGTCGGCGCCGCCTGGACGAGGTCGTTGTAGAGCGGGAGCTGGTCGACGAACGTGTTGGGCCGCTCCCCGCCGGCCTGGAACGCGCCGAACTCGGTGGCGTTGACGGTCTCGCCCTGCCCGCCGGGAAGCACATTTCGGAACCCGCCGAAGTCGAAGCCCTCGACTTCGGTCTCCTGGGCAAATGCAGCGCCGGGCAGCATGAGCGCCACGGCACTGGCGACCGCTACGGCGTAGGTCCCCCCTCGCACGCGGCGAAAGATAACCCCGTGGCCTGGGTCGAGTCGCAGTCCATGTCCTTCTCCGCGCGGCACGAGACGCGTCACGCCGACGCGGCAGCGGAGGTGCTCGAGCGGCTCGAGGAGTTCCGGAGCGAGATGGAGGAGCTGTTCGGGCGGACGCCGTGGGACGTCGCCGTGGTCATCCACCCCAGCCCCACCGAGCTCGCGCTGGCCCACCCGTGGCTGCCGCTGGCGCGGATGTTCTTCGCGCCAGCCAGCCGGCGCTACTTCGCGGGCTGGTTCGCGCGCGGGGAGATCCACGTGCTGGCCCCGGACGCGCTCGCGGCGCGCGCCTCGAACGTCCACGGCTCCCGGCAGGCGCTCGCTCGCTCACCCCAGCACGAGTACGCCCACCTCGTGCTCGCGGAGCACAACCCCGCGCTGCCGCCGCCCTTCAACATCAAGACGTTCCGCAAGTACCTCGAGCTCGCATGGGTGTGCGAGGGCGCGGCCACCTACCTGGCCGGCCAGACGGAGCACCTGCGACCGGCGATCGCGCTCCGGATGCGTGAGGGCAAGAAGCCGTCATTCCCGCCGGCCGCGGCTGACGCGCAGCTGCTCGGCGGGACTGTGTTCAGCCTGCTGGCGAAGGCCGCCGGCCGCCAGGCCTGCGTCGAGCTCGCGAAGGTCGAGCACAGCTGGCAGGCCCGCAACGCGATCGAGCTCGCGTTCGCGCGCGAGATGGAGGAGGTCGAGCAGGAGTGGCGCGGCTACGTGGACAGCTTCAGCGCGTCGTGACTCTCACTGCTCGGAGGGCGGCGCGCCCTCGGCGTAGCGGTGGTGGATCCCCAGCGCGTTGCCGTCCGGATCCCTGGAAGAACGCCTGGTAGCAGACCCCCGAGTCGATCGTGTCGCCTTCGAACTCGACGCCCTTCGACTCGAGCTCGGACTTGGCGGCGTCGAAGTCCTCGACGCGGAACTCGAGCGGATGTGTGTTGGGCTTGAACTCGAGCCCGAACGCATCCGACTGCATGACGGCGATCGTCAAGTTCCCGGTCTCGAACTCCTGTGCGGGCATCTTTCCCCACTGCTTGCCCCGCTCGAGCTCGAGCACCTCGTCGTAGAACTTCACCGACCTGTCGATGTCGGTGGATCCGATGATGAGGAAGTCTGTGCCTGTGATCATGCGCTCAGCCTAAAGCCCGAGCGTCTTGGCGATGATGTTCTTCTGGATCTCCGACGTGCCGCCGAAGATCGTGGTCACCACAGCCGCGCGTAGGTAGCGCTCCATCGGGTACTCGCTCGCGTAGCCGTACCCGCCCATCGACTGCATGCCTTCGAGGGCGCACTTCTTCGCCAGCTCGGTCGCCGCGAGCTTGGCCATCGACGCCTCCTTCGGAAGCATGCGGCTCGGGTCCTCGTCAGTCAGCTGGGCGACGTGCCGAACCAGCAGCCGCACCTGCGTGAGCTCGGTCGCGAGCTGCGCGAAGCGGTGCTGCTGCGCCTGGAAGCTTCCGATCGGGCGCCCGAACTGCTTGCGCTCCTTCACGTAGGCGAGCGCGTCGTCGAAGGCGCGCTGGCCCAGCCCGAGCGCCTGCGCCCCGAGGATGACGCGCTCCTTGTTCAGGCCGGCCATGAGCTGAATCCAGCCGTTGCCGTCCTGCCCGAGGAGGTTCTCGGCCGGAACGCGGACGTTGTCGAGGTAGATCTCGTTCGTGTCGTCGCCGCCGAGCGTCTCGATCGGCGTCATCGTCATGCCCTCGGCATCGCGCGGCACGAAGATCATCGACAGGCCCTCGTGCTTCGTCGAGCCCTCCTGCGTGCGGCACACGATCAGCACATGGCTCGCCTCGCGCGCGTACGAGATCCACATCTTCGACCCGTTCAGCACGTACTCGCCGTTGTCGCGGACCGCGCGCGTCTTGAGCGCGCCGACGTCCGATCCCGCCTCCGGCTCCGACATCGCGATCGCCAGGCAGTTGCCGCTCTTCGCGACGCCGCCGAGCAGCTCTTCCTTCTGCTCCTCGGTGCCGAACGCGTTCAGTGCGCCTACGACGATGAGCGTCACGCCGTACGCGCCGGCGGCGGGTGAGAGCCCGTGGGAGATCTCCTCGAGGAAGAGCGTCGCGTCCATGAACGAGCCGCCTGAGCCGCCGTACTGCTCGTCGATCTGGAGGCCCCACCAGCCGAGCTCGGCCATCTTCTCGGTGGTCTCGCGGAAGGAGAGGTCCTTCTCGCGCTCGCAGAAGTTGCCTACGGCCTCGACGAAGTCCTGCTGCTCGGTGGCCAGTGCCGTCGTCACGCCGTCTCCTTCCAGCGATTGAGCTCCCTCAACGCGATCACCATCTTGTGCACCTCGTCCGGCCCGTCGGCGAGGCGCAGCATCCGCAGCCCGCGCCACATCGCCGCGAGCGGCGTGTCATCGGAGACGCCGAGCGCGCCGTGCACCTGGATCGCGCGGTCGATCACCTCCATGCACATCTGCGCGGCCTGCACCTTGATCATCGAGATCTCCTGGCGCGCGGCGCGCTTGCCGGCGGTGTCCATCTTCCACGCGGCGTGCAGCACCATCAGCCGCGCCGAGTCGATCTCGATCCGAGACTTGGCGACGAAGTCCTGGACGAACTGCTTCTCGCCGAGCGTCTCGCCGAACGAGACGCGCGTGTTCGCGCGCTTGCACATCAGCTCGATCGCGCGCTCCGAGGCGCCGATCGCGCGCATGCAGTGGTGAATACGGCCCGGGCCGAGCCGGTCCTGCGCGATTACGAAGCCACCGCCGCGCGTGCCGAGCAGGTTCTCCTCCGGCACCCGGCAGTCCTCGTACTTGATCTCGCAATGGCCAGGCCCGCCGTCGTGGCCCATCACAGAGACCGGCCGGACGAGGTTGAAGCCCGGCGCATCGGTCGGGACGATGATCATGCTGGCGCGCTTGTGCGGCGGCGCCTCGGGCTCGGTCACGACCATCGCGATCGCGAAGTCGGCGCCCACCGCCCCGGAGGTGAACCACTTGTGGCCGTTGATGACCCACTCGCCGTCCTTCAGCTCGGCGCGCGAGTGGATGTTCGTCGGGTCCGAGCCCGACGTGTCCGGCTCGGTCATCGAGAAGCAGCTACGGCGGTGGCCGTTCAGCACCGGCTCGAGGAACTTGTCCTGCTGCTCCGGCGTGCCGTGCTGGTGCAGGATCTCCATGTTGCCCGTGTCGGGCGCCGAGCAGTTGAACACCATGGGCGAGACCAGGCTTCGGCCCATGACCTCGCAGAGCATCCCGTACTCCCAGTTGGTCAGCCCGACGCCGATCTCCTCGTCCGGCATGAAGAGGTTCCACAGTCCCTCTGCCTTCGCCTTCTCCCGCAGCTCGACGATGGCGTCGGAGTACGCCTTGTCGCCGTCCCGGGTGACCTCCTTGTCGAGCGACTCGACGAGCTCGCGCTCGCGCGGGTAGTAGTGCTCATCGAGGAAGCCGTTCACGCGCTCGAGGAGAGCCGTGACGCGATCGGAGGGCGTGAAGTCCAAGGCGCGGGAGGCTATTACAGCTTCAGCGCGCGCACGGCCTTCGTGACCTCGCGGGTCGATCGAGGACACCGGAGACTCCGTCTTGACCCACGGGTCGCCGTCGAAGTAGCGCTGGAAGATCTTCTCGGCCGTGCGGGTGGCGAGCGCCTGCGTGGTGAGCGTGGGTTGGGACCGCCGATCGCGTTCGGCAGGGCGGAGTTGTCCGCAACGAAGAGGCGCTTCACGGACCGCGCCTCGCCGCCCGGGTCGAGGACCGAGTTCGACTCGTCGTGGCCCATCCGCATCGTCGACTGGACGTGCAGGATCAGCGGCGGCCACGCGATGCGGTGGATCTCGCGCGCGCCGGCGGCCTTCAGCAGCCTCGCCGCCTTCTTCGCCAGGTACTCCCGGTTGCGCCGGGTGCGGCGCGAGCGCGCGCGCTGGTGGAACTCGACACGCGGGACCGGGCCCTTCTCGTCGGCGGGCAGGATCGTCGACAGCGTGACGCGGTTCTGGGCTTCCACGTCGTCGTCGGTGATCACGAGGACGTTGAGGAGCCGGTCGATGTTCCTGAGCGCCCGCCGGAGGTCGGGGCCGACCAGCCGGCCGATGGTGTCGGCGCCCGCCTTCGAGAGGCCGACGTCGTTGTCGTAGTGGCCCGCGATCCCGGCGTCGCTGAACGTGGCGGAGAACGCTTGGAGCGCCGGCGGCAGGCCGACGTTCTCGAGCCCGCCGCGGCCCGGGAAGTCGCAGCGAGCGCCGGAGCCCGGGCCCCTTGCTCGAGCCCGTGTAGCGCGGCAGGACGCCGATGAACCAGTCGAAGTGGTGGTCGGTGTAGCCGCGCCCGACCCAGTCGTTCGGGTTCGGCAGCCCCGAGTTGAGCCAGAGCCGCGGGTTCTCGGTGCAGCCCGCCGCCATCACGACGACCTTCGCCTCCTCGCTCGTCTCCTCCCCGGTGTTCGTGTCGCGCCACGTGACGCCGCGCGCCTCGCCGTCCGCGGTGTCGACGCTCGTGACGAACGCGTCGGCCACGAGCGTGACCGCCTTGCCGCCCTCGCGCCACTTGTCGGCCGTCAGCGCCATCGGCACGTACGAGTTGTCGGTCGAGCGCTTGGCGGTCAGGTTGCGCGGCGCGCCGCGCGGCTCGTAGCACCCCTGGAAGCAGAAGCCGCAGAACGTGCAGCCGCGCGCGTCGGGATAGGTGAGCTTGTCCGGATCGCCCGTGCGGCCGGCGTTCCCCTTCGGCTGGAGGATCGCGTTCTCCTGCGGGCGGTGCGCGTTGCGCGTGATGTCCTTGCCGCGCTGGAGCGGCAGTCCCATCTTCGCCGCGGCCTCGAGGTAGACCTCCTCCTTCGTGCCCATCGCGGCCGTCTGGACCGGCAGCGTGTGCTCGACCCACTCGTAGTAGGGGATGAAGCTGCGGTAGCTGAACGGGAACTCGTGCTCGCGGTCGTACGCGGCCTTGTCGTCTCCCTTGTATCCGCGAAAGACGCCGGGCGCCGCGCGCGGGTTGTTGCCGTAGTAGTGGAGCGTCGTGCCCCCCACGCCGCTGACCTGCCAGAGGAACGAGTTCTGCGGCAGCTCGCGCAGCCACGCGGGCTTCGTCCGGTCGGACGGGCCGAAGCGGAAGTAGCCGTCGACCGGGTTGTTCGCGTCGTTCTCGAGGTGGCGCCACTCCTCCGCGGGCTTGGCGTTGCGGGCGCCCGCCTCGAGCAGCAGCACGTCCAGTCCGCGCTCCGCGAGCTCCTTCGCGACGACCGGGCCCGCCGCCGCCCGCGCCGATCACGATCACGTCACGCACGCCGGCGGCGCCTCCTCGCCGACTTGTGCCCGCGGTAGTAGCCGCGGAACTCCGGGTGCCCCTCGGCGGGGCCGTCGAACTTCGCGAGCTTCCAGCCGACCGGCCTGCTCCTTCGGCTCGCGTGTCTCGGGGTCGATCACGCCGGCCTCCGACCACGCCAGGAACCCGACGAAGCCGGGCAGGATCCCCGAGACGAACTTGAACTCCGTGTCGTCCCAGAGCGGATCCGCCTCGAGCAGCTGCATCGCCTTCGCCTTCTCCTCGAACGTGAGGCGGGCGAACGGCGACACCGCGTCGCCCTCCCCCGCCGCCGGGTTGACCTCCAGCGCGTAGCGGTTCAGCAGCATCGCGACGCCGCCCGAGGCGGGGAGCGTCTCGGTGCCCACGCCCGGAATCGCCACCGGCACGAACGCGTCGAGGTTGCGGATGAAGACGGGCACCGTGCCGGCCGCGATCCCACCGGGCTCGTCGGTCTTCGTTCCCTGCGCCTCGGAGTACGGGTCGTTGCCGGGCAGGATGAACGCGACCAAGCCCGCTCAGGGTCTCGACGACGACGTCCCCGCTCTGCGCGTACGCGTCCTCGAGCCAGCCCTTCGCCGCGAGCACGCCCGGAAGCTGCGCGACGAACGCGGCGACCCCAACAGCCCCGCCGCGCTCGATCAGGTCCCTACGTGTGAGCTCCCGTCCCAGCACGCAGCCGGGACACTACCGCGCTCAGCCGCGCAGAATGCAGATGCTGCCGAGCTTGGCGCCGCCGGCGCTGATCTCCCGGGAAGCGTCGAGGGCCTGCGCCGCGTTCAGCCACTTGCCGGCGGAGACGCTCTCCCCCTGCCGCGGCCGGCGTCCACTTGTAGACGTCGAAGCCACGCCGGTGGTCGTTGCCGTACATGTAGAAGCCGTCGCGGCTGACGGACGGAGCCTTGACCGACCACGTGTCGCCGTCCGCGAAGCGGTACCAGCCCAGCTGCTTCATGCCGACGCCGTTCTCGCCGAGCGCCACGCCGACGAGGCCGCTCAGGTCGACCACGCGCACGCCGCCGTTGTAGAAGGCGATCGTCATCAGCTTCTCTTCCTCGTGGATCTGGAAGACGTGCGCCGTGCAGGTGCCGAGGCCGTCCTCGGTCAGGCCGACGTCGTCGATGTTCCACATGCCGACCTTGACCGGGTTCTGCTCCAGGTCGCCGGTGATGTCGTACACGTGCACGCCGCCGTTCGGGCACTGGCCGGTGGGCGACGCGCCCGCGACCTCGTCCTCGGCGATCAGGAACCGCCGCTCGCCGAGGATCGGGTCCTCGATCGTGACGTCCTCCATCTGGTGCCAGACGTTGATCGCCGGGTCGACGACCGTGCCGATCGAGCTCGGGTTGGCGGGTTCAGTCGTATCGATGATTTCGCCGTGCGACAGCGCGGCCACGTAGGCGCGCGAGCCGTCCTCGGAGAAGACGATGTCGTGCGACTCGGTGCCGAGGCCCGGCAGCGACTTCAGCGGGAGGTCGGCGACCTGCTGCGGGTTCTTGATGTCCGAGATGTCGTAGACCTCGATCGAAGGCTGGACGCTCGTGATCAGGTCCGAGTTCGAGTTGTAGAGGTAGCGACCCGAGGGGTGCACGGTCTGGTTGTGCGAGCCGCGGCTCACGGGCACGAACGAGACCGTCTTCGGGTTGTACGGGTCGGTGACGTCCGCGATGTACGTACCGGCGCCGTAGAAGGACTCGGGGGTCCAGAGCTGGCCGTCGGGGTCATCCGGCGGCGGAACCGCGGTCACGTCGATGCCCATCGCCGCCAGATCCTTCGCGCACTGGGACTCGAGATGGAAGGTGTAGCCGTCGTCGTGCGTGTAGGTCACGAACCAGCGTCCGCCGAGGTCCTCGCGCTGGAAGACCTGCACGTCGCCCTGTGAGACGCCGCAGTCCCAGGTCGAGACGAGCTTCGAGTTCGCAGGGTCGGTGATGTCGACGATCTGAAGGCCGTCGCCGTAGGAGCCCGCGAAGGCGAATGTCCGCGCCTGCGTCGTCGGCGCGCGCTTCTTGCCGCCCTTCTTCGTAGAGGTCGTGACCGGCACCTGGATGTCGGCGAACTCGATGTCCGTGCCCGCGTTGACCTCTTCCTCGGCGTTGAGGTTGGGGTACGCGATGTTCTTGACGTGCTCGATTGCCTCGCCACGGCCGGTTTCCTCGACCTGGGCAGCGGCGGTGGGAGCGAAAACGGCAAGCGAGACGAGCGAGAGCAGGACGACGGGCTTCAAAGCTGGTTCCTTTCGGCTGGCGGGTGCCTTCCTAGGGCACCCAACGTTCCCGAATGGACAAACTTGCGGACCTTTTTGGTTTTTTCGCGCCTAGGACGGCAGGGCCAGCCAGAGCAGCCAGACCAGGAGCATCGCGGCGGCTACAAGGCCCAGGACGACCAGCGTCGTCTTGAGGAGGCCACGGGTGTCGTCAGCCTCTGCCGGGCGCTCCTGAGGCGCGAGATCCGCCTCCAGCAGCATCTGCCGTGCCGGCCGGACCGCGGATTCCGCCACCAGCACGTCGCGCGGCCCGCCGGCCAGGTAGTCGGGCACGTCGAAGCCGGCGGTGCGCCGGACGATGCTCGGGATCCCCTCCTCGAGCAGGAGGTTCTGGATCAGCTCGGCCTCGGCCTGGTTGCGCCCGCCGGCCACGCGCACCAGGTCCCCGCGCGTGTATTCGGGGTCGATCCGCTCGTAGCCGGCGTAGACGAGCGGAAAGCCGCACTCGGAGCAGAACCGCTCGTCGAGCGGGTGCTCGGTCCCGCAGCGCGGGCACCTAAGCGAGCTCGATGGGCTCTTCCTCGACACGGCCGTCCGCGATCCGCCAGGCGCGCACCTCGGGCTCGCCGGCGAGCGACACGATCAGGTAGGTCCAGTGCGGGTAGTGCGCGAGGTTGATGTCGGTCTGCGACGGCTCGGGCCCGCTCTTCGGATGTGAGTGGTAGATGCCGACCTCGTGGCCCTCGTCGTCGAGCTCGTTGACCTTCAAGAGGCTCTTCGGGTCGAGCTCGTAGCCGTAGGGCGACGCGCGCAGGTTCTCCGAGCGCACGACCTCCTCGATCAGGCCGTCGCGGCCGCGGACGTAGCCGCAGCACTCGTTCGGGGCCTCCTCGCGCGCGTGCGCGATCAGAGCGTCGTGGTGCTCGCGCGTGATCTTCACCGGCCGCAGGCTAGTGCGGCCGGTGTCGATCAGCGAGTCCTCGGTCTGCTGAACCTTCCACCGCCTGATTGAAGCCTCCGCCGACGCCCTTCTTGGCGCAATGGGCCACCTGGGTGGAAAGTTCGTTCACCCCTAACCGGCCTGTTCAAGCCGGCGCGGGGATGGCGCAGCCGCTTCAGCCTTTGGCAGCGACGTTCAGCCTTTTGAACAGAAGATGGGGCCGTTCGGCCTATGGCTTTCGTCCGCCGATTGGCGCACCCTGTGTGCATGCAGCCAGCAGGTGCAAGACGCCTCAACCCTGAGACTCCCTACAACGTTTATGAGGGTGAGTCCGTGACGTCCCTTGCGCTGCAAGATCGCATCGAGGGGTTGCTCGGGCGCTACCGAGGGCAGGAGTCATCGCCGTCCCAGCGGGAGATCAACGATCTCTACACGGACGGGTGCGCAGCGGTCCTCGCGCTCGAGACCGAGCGCCTGCGCGTAAAGCGCCGTCTCACCGCGGCCGCGATCGACAGCGCCGAGGATCTCGAGGCAGCCCGCGAGGCGTCGGCGCTCGCAATCCGAAGCGACGAACTCGTCGTCGAGCTCGCGCGTCTCAAGAAGCTCGTCAAGGAACTGCGCGCGGCCGTCGACTACGCGCAGGACGAAGCGCCGGCCGAGACGCCCCGGCGTCGGTTCAAGCGGGCCTAGACGATCCCCGCGCGCGCGGCGCGCACCGCCGCCTGCACTCGGCTGTCCACGCCGAGCTTGTCGAGGATGCTCGACACGTGGTTCTTCACTGTGCTCGGACTCAGGTAGAGCTCCTGCGCGATCTCCGTGTTGTCGCGTCCCTGCGCGACCAGCCGCAGGATCTCGGTCTCGCGTGCACTGAGCGCGTGCAGGTTCTCTGGCTCCTCGGTTGAGCTGCTCTGTTCGCGCACGCGCCGCACGACGGCCCCGGCGATGGTCGGCGACAGCGGCGACCGCCCCTCGCTCGCACTGCGCACCGCGTTGACCAGTTCGTCGGCAGCGGCGTCCTTCAAGAGGTAGCCGGTCGCGCCCGCGGCGATCGCGTCGAGGACGTCGTCGCTGGTCGTCGAAACCGTCAGGACCAGCACGACAGGAGGCTTCTCAGCCTTCATGATTTCGCTGGTGGCGTCGATGCCATCCATGCGAGGCATGTTCAGGTCCATCACAACCACATCGGGGCGCAGCTCCCGCGTGAGGCGAACCGCGGTCACGCCGTCGGACGCCTCACCGATCACCAGCGAGCCCGGCGGCGTCGAGCAGCTCACGTAGCCCCTGCCTGAAAAGGGCGTGATCCTCAGCGAGGAGGACGCGGATTTCGCTGTCGGTACTCACAGGGTTAGTTCGCCGTCCTCCCCTGGCTCGAAAGTAGCATCGTCTAACCAAGAAATGCGAGCAGAAACGACAATTTCTGCGGGTCCCGCCCCAAACGGAGTACCCCGCGCCGCCGGTTCGTCGACCGAGGGCGGCGCACGGTCAGCATCGCGGTCATCGCGGGCCTCGCGGTCACGCTCGCCGTAAGCCTCCTACCCGAGCTGAAGTTCGCCTATCGCAGCGACGAGCTGCACGTGGCGATCGAGACCGCGGCGTTCCTCGTGCCCGCGCTCGCAGCGCTCTTGTTCGGCGGCCGCGCAGTCCGGGCGCAGTCGGCCACGGACCTCCTGCTGGCCTGCTCGCTGACGGCGCTGGCCGCGACCAACCTTTTCTTCTCGGTTCTGCCCGCCGTGCTCGAGGAGAACCCGGAGGACTTCGCGACCTGGGCACCCGCCGCCGGGCGCCTCCTCGGGGCAGCCGGCTTCGCCGCCGCGGCGCTCCTGCCCAACTGGCGCCTCGTCCAGCCGCGCCGGTCACTCGCGCACGGTCTCGCCCTGACGACCGCGGCGCTCGCCCTCATCGCGATCTTCGCAGCGGTGTTCGGCGACAACCTGCCGCGCGGCGTCGATGTGGACCTCTCACCGGAGAACGCAGAGGAACCGCACATCGAAGGACACGCCCTCGTCCTGGGCCTCCACTTGACGATCCTCGCGCTGTACACGGCGGCGACGATCGGCTTCGTGCTTCGTGCCGAGCGCGAACGTGACGCACTTCTTCTCTGGGTCGCGGTCGCGTCGGCCTTCGCGGCCGTCGCACGGCTCGACTACTTCCTGTTCCCGTCGCTCTACTCGGAGTGGGTCTACGTCGGCGACGTCATTCGCCTCGCCAGCTACATCGCTCTGCTGATCGGGATCAGCCGCGAGGTGCTCACCTACCAGCGGCGCGCGGCCGACGCCGCGATCTTCGAGGAACGCCGCCGGCTGGCGCGTGAGCTCCACGACGGGCTCGCCCAGGAGCTCGCCTACATCCGCAGCGAGGGAGCCCGCCTCAGCGGGACAACCGATCGCGGCGTCCTGCGCATGGCGACCGCTGCGGAGCGCGCGCTGGGCGAGGCGCGCATGGCCATCTCGGCCCTGACCACCCCGATCGACGAGCCGCTCGACGTCACGCTGCGCAAGGCGGCGGAGGCCGTCGCCATCGCGAATGGGAGCCGCAGGTCGAGGTCAGCTGCACCGGCACTCCCGCAGCTCGCGACGGCCGCCCGCCAGTCGCTCGAGCGAATCGTCCGCGAGGCTACGTCGAACGCGGTCCGCCACGGGCAGGCAGAGCATGCTCCGGATCGATATCGACGCCGACTCGCAGCTACGGGTGACGATCGTGGACGACGGTCGCGGCTTCGACATCGCGCGCGACCGGAGGCCCGACAGCTTCGGGCTGGTCAGCATGCACGAGCGCGCGCAGGCGATGGAGGGAGAGCTGACGGTGCGATCCCAGCCTGGCGAGGGGACGACCGTCGAGGTCACTCTGCCGCACGGTTAACCTGCCGCCGTGTTCAACATCAGCCCGCTCGAGATAGCCGTGCTGCTGGTGATCGCGCTGATCGTGCTCGGGCCGCAGCGCCTGCCCGACATGGCGCGCTCCGTCGGACGAGGGATGCGCGAGTTCAGAGCGGCGCTGACGTCCGACACCCGCGACGACGAGGACGACGACTTCGACCGGCGGGGGTAGCGACGGCTACCAGAAGGACGCGGTCTCGAGCGTGCCGTCCGCCTCGAGCTCTTCGAGCGTCTTTGTATACACGCCCGAGGATAAGTACTTCCACCCGCCGTCCGGGAAAACGGTGACGACATTGCCGCTCTCGAGGTCCGCCGCGACGCGGTGAGAGATCGCGGCGACCGCGCCGCTCGACACGCCGACGAAGATCCCCTCCTCCTCGATCAGCTTCTTCGTCCATACGACCGCGTCGCGGTTCGACACGAAGATCTTCCGGTCGAGCAGCGAGAGGTCGATGATCGGCGGGATGAAGCCGTCGTCGAGCGAGCGGAGGCCCTGCACCAGCTCGCCCTGAAGCGGCTCCGCCGCGACGATCAGCGTGTTCGGGTCGGCCTCCTTCAGCCGGCGCGCGTTGCCCATCAGCGTGCCGCCCGTGCCAAGCCCGCCAACGAACGCCGCCACCTCGTCGAGCTCCTCCAGGATCTCGACGGCCGTGCCGTCGTAGTGAGCGCGCGGGTTCGCCTCGTTCCCGTACTGGTAGGGCATGTAGCAGGACGAGTCGGCCTCGGCCATCTCGAGCGCCATCGCCACAGCGCCGTTCGAGCCCTGCTCGCCGGGCGAGTACACGATCTCGGCGCCGTACATGCGCAGAAGCTGCGTCCGCTCCTCGGTGACGTTCGACGGCATGACGACCTTCAGCGGATAGCCCTTGCGCTGGCAGATCATCGCCAGCGAGATGCCCGTGTTGCCGGACGTCGGCTCGAGGATCGTCTGCCCGGGCGCGATGGCGCCGCGCGCCTCGGCGTCCTCGAGCATCGCGCGGGCGACGCGATCCTTGACGGAGCCGGTCGGATTAGCGCTCTCGAGCTTCGCCCAGATCCGAACCTCGGGCTTCGGCGAGAGCTTCTTCAGCTCGACGAGGGGCGTGTGCCCGATCGACGAGACGATGTCGGCGTACTTGCCCCCGCAAGGGCGGTTGTCGACCTGCGCGCCAGCACCTAGAAAAGGCTACCCACCGGCCATCGCGGGCAAGATCATCAGCGTGTCCGAGTCGGACAGCTGCGTCTCGAGCCCGTCGAGCACCCGGACGTCCTCGTCGTTCTTGTAGACGTTGACGTAGCGGTTCAGCTCGCCGCCGTCGCCGAAGAGCTGCCGCTCGGTGTCGGGGTGCTGCGACGCCAGCGACCGCAGCGCGTCGCCGACGGTCGTAGCCGTCGACGGCAACCTCTTTCTCGCCCCCGGTTGAGCTCCGGAGGACCGGCGGGATCTTGGCGAGTGGCATGAGCGCGGGCAGGCTACCCGGAGGCGGCGCAGAAGGCTTCGTAGTCGGGGAAGACGCCCATCTCGTCGTCGGAGATCGAATCGGGGTCGCGCGAGCAGATCGGGCAATCCGGGTCGCGGCGGACCTTGAGCTCGGTGAACGTCGCGCCCAGGGCCTCGTACAGGAGCAGCCTGCCGGTGAGCGGCT
Source organism: uncultured Thermoleophilaceae bacterium (assembly GCA_963839405.1). GTDB lineage: Bacteria > Actinomycetota > Thermoleophilia > Solirubrobacterales > Thermoleophilaceae > DASPHG01. Next base: position 127,293 of record CAWIUV010000014.1, on the reverse strand, counting down.
CGCCCGCTCCGGTCACGAGCTTGATCACCTCGACGGCCTGGAGCAGGCCCATCACGCCCGGCAGGACGCCGAGCACGCCGTTCGCACCGCACGACGGAGCGAGCTCGGCCGGCGGGGGCGTCGGATAGAGGCAGCGGTAGCACGGGCCCTCGTAGGGATGGAAGACCGAAAGCTGGCCGTCGAAGCCGAGGATCGAAGCGGAGACGACCGGGATCTGCGAGACGGACCGTCGCGTCGTTCAGGAGGTAGCGCGTGGGGAAGTTGTCCACGCCGTCGACGATCACGTCGTAGCCCTCGATGATCTCCATGATGTTCGAGGCGTCGAGGCGCGTCTCGTACTTCACGACGTTGACGTCGGCGTTGATCTCCTTGATCGCGATCTCGGCGGAGTCCACCTTGGGCATGCCGATCCGCTCCTCGGAGTGCGCGACCTGGCGCTGCAGGTTCGAGAGGTCAACCACGTCGTCGTCGACGATCCCGAGCGTGCCGACGCCGGCCGCGGCGAGATACAGCGCGATCGGCGAGCCGAGCCCGCCGGCGCCGAGCAGCAGCACCTTCGCGTCGAGCAGCTTCATCTGGCCCTCGAGGCCGATCTCGGGAATCAGCAGATGGCGTGAGTAGCGCGAGCGCTGCTCCGCCGTGAGCGACTGAGGCACCTCGACGTCGAAGCCGCGGTCCTTCCAGAGGGTGATGCCGCCCGTCATGGACGCGACGTCCTCGTAGCCGAGGAGCTGCTGCATCGTGTCGGCGGCCAGCGCGGAGCGGTTTCCGGACTGGCAGTAGAGGATCACGCGCTTCGACTTGTCGGGGGCGGCCGTCTCGATCCGCGACTCGAGATGCCCGCGCGGCACGTGCTTCGCGCCAGGCAGGTGGGCCTCCTCGAACTCGTGCTGCTCGCGCACGTCTACGATGACCGTGCCGTTCGGGCCGGCCTCGACAAGATCGTGAACCTCGCGCGGGTCCACCTCTTCGATGCGCTCCTTGACTTGGCGGATGAGCTCCGCGCCGCTGGCCATCTGCCTGAAACTCCTCAATCCGGGTCGGCTTTTACTTCATTAAGTGTAGCGCCCTATTTCGAGGCCTTGTAGTAGGCCTTCAGGCGCTTGCAGCGAGAGCCCGGGAGCCGCGCTGGCGAGGGCCGCGACCTTGCCTTCGCGAAGCAGGACGAGCAGCGTGTGGTCGTCGTTCTCGACCGACCAGACGACGGTCTTCGACGTGCGGAAGAGCTCCTTCTCCCCATCGAGGCGCCGGCGTGCCTGGCGCTTCGGCGTCAGCCGCCGCACGCCGTTCACGTCGAAGCCGGGGTTGCTCGTGAGCAGGAACTGAGCCCGCTCGCGGCCGAACCCGACCATGTACTTGCCGCCGCCGATCACGCAGTAGCGGAAGAAGCCCGCCTTCCGCCGCAGCGGCTCGCCGTTGGCGGCGATGCGTCGCCTCGCGGGTCTCGCCCAGCCGAAGCCCGCCGATCGAGCGCCCGACGCTGCCGTCCGCCTCGGGACAGCCGCGCGGCGCGGGCTGCGGCTCGGGCTCGCGCCGGTACGGCGGGCTCTCCTCCGCCTTCGCGACGCATGACGGGTCCACGTCGCCGATCCCGGTCGAGTGGAAGCCGCCGCGCCCGTAGCCGAAGTACGGCTTCCACTCCTCGGGGAAGCCGGGCATGGCCGTCGGGTCGCCGCTCTGGTTGTTGACCGTGAAGTTCTCCACGTACGCGCCGCCCGCGCCCTTCGCCTTGTCGAAGTAGTACGAGCCGTCCCATGAGTACGTCTCGGTCCGCCCGTCCTCCTGGACGACCGACCCGACCCAGTGGTCGCGCTGGAAGTAGAAGCACTTCGGCGTGGCGGCGGCGACGCGCGCGGGCTCGAGTGACAGGAACTCGACGACGCCGAGCTGCGTCACGTTCTGGTGGCGCTTGTCGTACTCGACGCAGAACGGGTCGGCGTCGGGATCCGGGAACTCGGCCTCCATCCCTGCCTGCTGGAGGACGCACTCGAACGGGACCGAGCCGTCGTAGAAGTCGCCGGGCCCTTGGGCGTGCGCGACTCCTGGAGCAAGCGCAAGCACGACCCCCGCGGTGCAGACCAGAGCGCGCATCCCCGCAAGGGTACCCTCGCCCGCGTGAACCCGCGCCTGCTCATCGCGCTGTTCCTGGCGGGCCTGTTCGCCCTCGGTGCGGCGGCATACGCGATCGTCGAGAGCAGCGACGAGCCGCCCGACGAGGCCTACGCGGGCTTCGCCGGCTCTCGACTCCCCGACGGCGTGAAGGCGCCGGACTTCGAGCTGACCGATGAGCAGGACGAGCGGATCGCGATGCGCGACTTCCGCGGCGAGCCGGTCGTGGTCACCTTCCTGTACACGCACTGCGACGACACCTGCCCTCCCGCTGCGCAGCAGGTGAAGGGCGCGCTGAACGAGCTCGGCCGCGACGTGCCGGCGCTCGCGATCGCGGTCGAGCCGCCGCGCGACACGTCGGCGAGCGCGCGCGCGTTTCTGTCCGAGCAGCGGATGCTCGGGCGAATGAGCTTCGTGCTCGGCAGCCGAGATGAGCTCGAGCCCGTGTGGCGCGGGTATGCGGTCCAGCCGCAGTCGGCACGCGCCGAGCACCAGGCCCGGATCGTGCTCGTGGACGGCCGCGGCTTCCAGCGCGTCGGCTTTCCGATCGATCAGGCCACGCCGGAGCGAATCGCGCACGACCTGGAGATGCTCGAAGCCGCCGGCTAGTCGACGACCGGCGCGCGCGCCGACTCCGCCGGCCGCACGAAGACACGCTGCCCCGGCTCGTAGAGCTCGAGCGACGGGAGCTGCACGAGCAGCGTGCGCCCGGCCGAGTGGCGCAGGCGGTAGAGCACGTCGTGACCGCGGAACTCGCGCTCGACGACCTCGGCGTTCGGCTCGCGTCCGGCGCGGAACTCGAGCTGCTCGGGACGAACCGCGATGTGGACGCTGCCCGTCGCCGCGGCTCCCGCCGGAGACACGAGGTCGAAGCTGCCGAGCTCGGTGTGGACCGAGTCGCCGCGCAGCACGCCGGGGAGCACGTTGACCTCGCCCACGAACTGCGCCGCCCAGCGCTCGGCCGGCTGCGCGTAGACCGCCTCGGGCGCGCCCACCTGCACGATCCGGCCGTCGCGCATCAGCGCGAGCCGGTCGGCGAGCGTGAGCGCCTCCTCCTGGTCGTGCGTCACGAGGATCGCGGTAGCGCCCGCGTCACGCAGGATCAGCTCGACCTCGCGCCGGAGGTCCGCGCGGAGGGTCGCGTCGAGGCTCGAGAAGGGCTCGTCGAGGAGCACGACGTCGGGCTCCGGCGCGAGCGCGCGCGCCAAGGCGACGCGCTGCCGCTCCCCGCCCGAGAGCTCGTGCGGATGCCGGTCGGCCTTGTGCTGGAGCCCGACGAGCTCGAGCGCGCGCTGCGGCCGATCGCGGTTGCCGCGCCCGCATCCGAACGCCACGTTGCGCTCGACGGTGAGGTGCGGGAAGAGCGCGTAGTCCTGGAAGACCATCCCGATCCGGCGGCGCTCGGGCGCCACCCAGGTGCCGTTGCCCGCGACGTCGCGCCCGCCGACGGTCACGCTGCCGGCATCCGGCCGCTCGAACCCCGCGATCAGGCGCAGGAGGGTCGTCTTCCCAGAGCCGGACGGGCCCAGCACGGCGAAGAGCTCGCCCGGGTGCACCGCCAGGCGTGACGCTGTCGACCGCGTGCGTCAGCCCAAAGCTCTTCGAGACCTGGTCGAGCTGAACGCTCATGCGGAAAAGGTTAGGCGGCGAGCATCTCCAGCAGCCGCGGTGTGAGGAAGAGCTCGACGACCGCGCTCACGATCAGCACCGGGACGGCAATCGCCACCGTGACGAACGTGGCCGCGAGCAGCTCGTGCCAATCCCCCTGGCGGCTCGCGACCATCCACGCCGCGAGCGGAAGGAACAGGGCGACGAGCTCCGGGAGTGCGTGCACCGACACGACCGCCAGCAGCGCGGCGGGATCGACCCCGCCCTGCCAGGCCAGCGTCGACGCGCCGCTGCCCAGCACGTAGGCCTGGGTGACGAGCGAGAAGGCGGTCGCCCCCACGACGAACGCGATCGCCAGCGGGCCGGCCTTCTGGTGCACCCAGCGCGAGATGCCGGTGCGGTTCTCGGCCGAGAGCGGCAGCGAGCTGCCGGCGATGAAGCCGGCCACGCATGCCATCGCGTGGAGGGCGAGCACGAGCCCGTTGCGGTACAGCAGGTGGAGGAAGTCCGAGAGCGGCGGCCGGCTCGTGGAGGCCCGGCAGCTTGAGCGGCGACCCGTAGTCGGGTGTCGTGTTGACGGCGATCAGGTAGACCGCGCCGAGCAGGGCGACCGCGATGAGGAAGCTCCACCCGAGCCATACGCCGACCACCGCCAGCGGGTCGCGCTGCCAGTGGGCGAGGGTCCGGCGGGTGTCCTTGATGCCCTGGACGAGGACGAGGTCGTTGACGCTCACCGGGATTCCATCGGCAAGGCGCCCGGATTACGTGAGAAAGAGAAAGGGCCCCGCCGAAGCGGGGCCCTTTGACTACCTAGCCGATGCTTTCGCTTACGGCCTGTTGCACTTCTGGGAGTCCTTGATCGTCTGCGCCGACCCGTCGACGTACTCCTCCTTGGCCTGGCTCTTCCAGGTCCCACCGCACTCCTCCGGAGTGGTCACGTAGGAGACCGTGATCTGCCGGCGCTGACCATTGACCGTGACGGTCTTGGTCTTGGTGTGCTTGTCGGTCACCAGATGGAAGCGGACGATCGTGACGCCGATCGCGACGAGCCCCGGAGGTGTCGGGACCACGAGCGTCGGCTTGGTGTTCACCTTCGACCACTTGCCCTCGAGGACGATCGGGCTGCCGGCCGGCTCGGCAGTCCTTGCCCGTCGTCGGACCGGTGCCACTGCCGCACGGCTGCACGACGAAGAGGATGCCGCTCTTCTGGTTGAACGCCTCGATCGTGGCGTTCACCCTGCTGCCGCCCATCCGCTGGCCGTTCGATCCGACCGGCGTGCCGCCGACCACCGAGACGGCTTCGCCGTCGCCGAGCCTCGTCTTACCCGGGCATTCCTCGCCGCGTCCGACGTCGCTGGCGCTGAGGCCGCACCGCTTGAGGGCGGCCGTATCGACGACGCTGCCCTGCGGGAACACGATCGTCGACTTCTCGGGCGGCGTGTAGACGTCGTCCGACTCGTCGGCCGTGCCCTGGTCGTTGACCTTCGCGGGAAGGATCAGGCTGTCGCTGGCGGCGGGCTTGTTGACCGCCTTCTGCAGCTTGCCGCCGGCTTCCTTGTCGAAGGTAAAGGTCCATTCCGTCTTGTCCTGGCCCTGGTCGGCGGTCGCCATCACGGCGAAGCCGGCGACAGCCAGTGCGGCCACAGCGGCCGCCACTAGAAGCTTGCGCACGAGTCTTTGCTCCTCCTGTTGGTTCGGGGTACGCGGGACTTGCTATCCGAGTCAATCGCCCGGAAACCCCGCGAGCATGGGGGATGCTCTCCACCCTACACCGCCCCGAACCCTCGCCGGGGGCGGAAGTTTCGGCGCTGGCGCCCTAGCGCCCGAAGCGGCGCTCGACCCCATCCAGGAGGGTCCAGTTGCCGCGCAGAGCCGCTTCCGCGACCGCGACGAGGCGATCCTCGTCGGCCTCAGCGAGCCGCTCCTCGATGAGCTCGCGCGACTGGGCCGCATGCTCGTGGTCCCGCTCCGCGTGGAGCGCGAAGTATTCGGTGGCCGGGCCCTCGTCGAGGCCGTAGTGCTCGATGAGCCCATCCAGCTTCGTGAGCGCGATCGCCGGCTGCGCCGACTCGATCGCGTAGAGGACGACGAGTCCCTCGAGCGCGTCGCCCGCCGCGGTCCATGCGGCGGTGCACTCGGCGGTCTCGGCCGCCGGCTCCTGCTGGAGGTCCGCGTCCACGGCGCGAGCGAACGCGTCCCACAGCTCGATGTGCGCGGCCTCTTCGGCCGCGTGCTCCTTGACCTGCGCACGCACCGCCGGCTCAGCGGCGCGGGCGGCAGCAGCGGTTGCCTCCGCCAGAGCGATGACGGCGTGCCGGTATTCGCCGGCGTACCAGGACAGCTCCTCGCGGGTCAGATCGCCGTTCGACCACCGCGTGTAGAACGGGTGCTCGAGGACGTTGCAACGGCGTTGGGCATCGGCGAGGCGGTCAAAAAGCGGCACGGCGTCTCCAATCGGTCGGCGGCCCGGGCATCCTATCCAGCATGCGGACGCCACCCGGAGCCGAGCTCAACGCCCCGGAGTTCCCGCCGGGACTCCGGTGGCTCAACGTCGCCTTCCTGCGAATGGACAAGCAGATGGGGCGCAACGCGGTGCTCGTCGAGTTCTGGGACTTCGCCCGGATCAACTCGCTCAGGACGCTGCCGTACCTGAAGGCGTGGCACGAGCGCTACGGCGACCATGGCCTTCGGGTCGTGACCGCCCAGTCCCCCGGCTACTCGTTCGGGCACGACGAGGACGCCGCGGCCGCCGCGATCGAGGCGCTCGGCGATCGAGCACCCGGTCGTGCTCGACACCCACTTCGAGCTCTGGCGCGAGTACGGGAACAAGGGCTGGCCCGGCCGCTATCTCTTCGACCGCCGCGGCCTGCTGCGCTACATCCACTACGGGGAGGGCGACTACCGCGAGTGCGAGGAGGTCATCCAGGAGCTCCTGCTCGAGATCGACGACGAGCTCGACCTGCCCGCGCCGCTCGAGCCGCTACGGCCCGAGGACGCGCCCGGCGTGGACGCTCGAGCCGCAGACCGCCGACATCGTCCTGCCGGGCGATCGGGACCGGCTCGAGCTCGTGCGCGACTGGAACGACGGTGAGGACTACATCGAGGCCCAGGACGCCGGCGCCGGCGCGGTCTTCGAGTACGACGGCGGCTCGGCGTGGGCGGTGCTGTCCGGCTCCGTCGCGCCCGGCCTCTACGAGGTCGCGGACGGCCGCATCGAGGCAGAGTCGCCGGGGCTACGCCTGCACGCGGTGCAGGTCACGCCTCGGCCGCCGCAAGCGCCTTCCTGATCTCCTTCGGGAGCATGAAGCGAACGTCCTCCTGGACGACCTCGAACTCCGACACGTCGCTTGTGCCGCGCTCGCGGAAGAACTCGACCAGCCGCTGGACGAGCTCCTCGGGCGCGCTCGCGCCGGAGCTGATGCCGACGACGCGCTTGCCCTCGATCCACTCCTCGAGCACCTGGGTCTCGTTGTCGATCAGGTGCGACTCGGCCCCGTGTACGCGAGCGACCTCGACAAGCCGGTTCGAGTTCGACGAGTTCTTCGACCCGATCACCAGCACGAGGTCGCACTCGCGCGCCATCTGGCGGACGGCCGCCTGGCGGTTCGTGGTCGCGTAACAGATGTCGTCGGTGCGCGGCCCGACGATCTCGGGGAACTTCTCCCGCAGGCGCGCGATGATCGCCCTGGTCTCGTCCACGGACAGGGTGGTCTGCGAGATGTAGGCGATCCGGCTCGGGTCGTCGACCTCGAGGCTGTCGACGTCCTCTTCGGTCTCGATCAGGACGATGTGGTCGGGCGCCTCCCCCATCGTTCCCTCGACCTCCTCGTGGCCCTCGTGACCGATGAGCACGATCGTGTAGCCCTCGGCCGCGAACTTCTTGGCCTCGACGTGGACCTTCGTCACGAGCGGGCAGGTCGCGTCGATCGTCTGCAGCCCGCGCGCCTCGGCGTTCGCGTGGACCGTCGGGGCGACCCCGTGGGCCGAGAACACGACCGTCTCACCCTCGGGCACCTCGGTCTCCTGGTCGACGAAGATGGCGCCGCGCTTCTCGAGCTGCTCGACCACGTGCTTGTTGTGGACGATCTCCTTGCGCACGTAGACCGGCGGCCCGTACAGCTCGAGCGCGCGCTCGACCGTCTGGACCGCCCGGTCGACGCCCGCGCAGTAGCCGCGCGGAGCCGCCAGGATAGAGCTTTTCGGGGGCGTTGCTCACGACGGTCAGAGTGTAGGCAGGAGCTCCATGACGGTCTCGCCGGTGCGGTCGAGGCTCTCCTCGGAGACCGCGCTCAGGTCGTCGCATGTCCTGTGCCAGCAGTCGAAGTCGAAGTCGATCAGGTCGATCGCCGGAATTCCGCGCTGGATGAAGGGGATGTGGTCGTCGAGGATGCCTCCCTGCGTGCCCGCAGGGAAGGTCGCGGGCGTGCCCGCTCGGTCAGCCGCGCGGCGGAGCTTGCGCCACATCCTGGGGCTCGAGTACTCCTCGCGCGGAATCGAAAGGTCCTTTTCGCCGACGAAGTCGAGCAAGCACCATCCGATCGACCCTGTCGGCGAACCGGCGCGCGGCCACCTTGCTGCCGCGCAGGCCCTTCTCCTCGAACTCGTGGTCGGCCGCGCCGCGCGGGCTCTCCTCACCGTCGAAGAACACGAACAGCAGCGTCGGCCGGATGGTGCGCGGCTCGATCTCGCGCGCGAGCTGCAGCGCGACCGCCGTTCCCGACGCGCCGTCGTTCGCGCCGACGAATCCGGGGATGTCCTTCGTGTCGTAGTGCGCGCCGACCAGCACGACCCGGTCGCCGTCGCGGCCAGGCACCTTCCCCACCACGTTGCGCAGGCCGTCGGGGACGCGCTGGTAGCGGCCGTTCGGCACGCGCCGCTTCAGATAGGCCGCGAGCTCCCGCGAGGCCTCGGAGCCGGCCGGCCGCTCGCCGAGCGCCACCTGGTGCTTCAGGACCTTCCACGCGCGGGCAGAGTCGAACTGGTCCTGGAGGGAGTCGGCACCAGTCGGCGCCGTATCCGCCGTGTCGTTGCAGGCGACCGCGACCAGCGGGACGAGCAGAGCTATCGCGAGGAGCCGCACGGGCGGATTGTGGCCGTTATGGTCGGAACATGGCCACAGCCCACAAGGACCGGTTGAGCTCGGTAGACGCGTCGTTCCTCCACCAGGAGGGCCACGCGTCGCATATGCACGTGGGCGCGGTGATGATCTTCGAGGGGCCGCCACCCGCGCGCGAGGACTTCCTCGCCCAGATCGACTCGCGGCTGCACCTCGTGCCGCGCTACCGCCAGAAGCTCGCCGTTCCGCGGTTCGAGATGGGGCGGCCGCTGTGGGTCGACGACCCGCGCTTCAACATCGGATACCACGTCCGCCACACCGCGCTCCCGGCGCCCGGCGGCGTCGAGCAGCTTCGCCTTCTCGCCGGTCGGATCTTCTCTCAGCGTCTCGACCGCACGAAGCCGCTCTGGGAGGTCTGGCTCGTCCAGGGTCTCGAGGACAACCGGTTCGCGCTGATCAACAAGACCCACCACGCGCTCGTGGATGGCGTGTCCGGCGTCGATCTGGCAACGGTCCTGTTTGACGTCTCCCCCGTCCCCGGCGAGATCGCGGACAAGGACGACTGGACCCCGGCGGCCGAGCCCACCCAGGCCGAGCTCATCGCCGAGGGCGTCAAGGGAGCGATCCGCACTCCGGCGGACATCGCCGGCAGCCTGCTGAAGGCGGCGCGCGACCCCGGCGCGACGGTGCGCGCGGCCCGTGAGGCCGCGGAGGGCATCGGCGAGATCGTCTGGGCCGGCCTCAACCCCGCGCCGGAGACGCCGCTGAACGTCCCGATCGGGCCGCACCGCCGGGTCTGGTGGGTGCGCAGCTCGCTCGAGGACTTCAAGGCGATCAAGAACGCCGTAGGCGGCACGGTCAACGACGTCTTGCTGGCGGTCGTATCGGGCGCGCTCGGGCGCTGGCTCAGGACGCGCGGCGTGCGGACCGAGGGACTCGAGCTGCGGGCGCTCGTGCCCGTCTCGATCCGTGCCGCCGGCGCGGAGGACGAGCTGGGCAACCAGATCGCCGCCATGCGCGGCCCGCTGCCCGTCTACGCCACCGACCCGCTCGACCGGCTCGAGATCGTGAAGGAGGCGATGGCACACCTGAAGCAGTCGAAGCAGGCGCTCGGCGCCGAGGTGATCTCGGGGCTGAACGACTTCGCGCCGCCAACGCTGCTCGCCCAGGCGTCGCGGCTCAACTTCTCGACGCGCCTCTTCAACCTGATCGTCACGAATGTCCCCGGGCCGCAGTTCCCGCTCTACCTGCTGGGCCGCGAGCTGCAGGAGCTGGCGCCGATCGCGTTCCTCCCGGAGGACCACGCGATGGCCGTGGCGGCTATGAGCTACAACGGCTGCGTCGACTTCGGCCTCCTCGGCGACTACGACGCGATGCCCGACCTGGACGTGTTCGCGGACTACCTGGACGACGCGCTGGCCGAGCTGATGGAGGCCGCCGGCGTCGGCAAGCCGACGGCGCCGATCAGTAGCCCAGTGCGAACTTCGCGTCCTCGCTCATCAGATCCGGCGTCCACGGGGGCGAGAACGTCATCGTCGGATGAACCGCAGTAGACGCCCTCGAGCTCGCCGACGTACTCCTTCATCTGCTCTGAGACCTGCGGGCCGATCGGGCAGCCGGGCGAGGTGAGCGTGAACGTGACAGTGACGTCGCCGTCCTCGACCTCGACCTCATAGACCAGGCCGAGCTCGACGAAGTCGAGGCCCAGCTCCGGGTCGATCACATTCGACAGTGCGTCGTATACGTCGTCTTTGGTCGGCACGGAGCCAATGGTAGCCAGCGGGTAGCCTGGGATTGATGCCGCTTCTGCTGCTGCTCGTCATCTTCATAGTCGTCCCGCTGGTCGAGCTGTACGTGATCGTCACGGTCGCGGACTCGATCGGCGTGGTTCCCACGCTCCTGCTGCTCGCGGTCGATTCGATCGTGGGCTCGCTGCTGCTCAAGTCGCAGGGACGCGCGGTCTGGCGCAGGTTCAACGAGACCATGGCGGCCGGCCGCGTCCCGCATCGCGAGGTGCTCGACGGCGTGATGGTGATCTTCGGCGGCGCGTTCCTCGATCACGCCCGGCTTCATCACCGACATCGTCGGGCTGCTGCTCCTGCTGCCGCCCACACGCGCGCTGCTGCGGCGTCTGCTCGTTCGCGCGCTCAGCGGGCGGGTCGCGTTCGGCGTTGCCGGGAGCGGCGCGGCGCCGCCGACCCGGGTTCGACGTCGAGGGAACCGCCACGCGAGGTCGACGACGACGAGCTACCAGCCGCGTACGCCGCGGCTGCCGCGGTGAGCCCCGGGCCGGCCGAGCTGCCGGTCGCGCTTTCCTTCTTCGACTCGAGCGCGGGCGTGCACGGGACGATCCGCTCGGGCCTGACGCTGCTGTTCGAAGGGCGCGAAGCCCGCGCGGAGCGCGGCCCCGCCGAGATCGAGCGGACAGGCGACGGATGGCAGGCGCGCGCGCAGCGGCGACGTCGAGGTCACCCTGACCCCCACCGCCGACACCGCCGACCTCGGCGGCGTCGCCGTGACCGTCTGCTCTGTCGAGGGCAGCGTCGGCGGAAGAAGATCTCGGGCCTCGGGACTGCGGCCGAGACGCACAGGCCGCCCGAGTGGCGCGACCTCGACCTGCTGCAGGGCGATCTCGGCCGTGTTCGAGCCTGGGCTGGCGGCGCTGGTCGTGGCGCGGCGGCCGCGCTCAACCCACGGGCACGGCAGCGAGCGGGTGACGGCGGTGCTCGTCGAGAACGGGGAGCTGCGTGCGCCCGAGGATGCGCGCGTCTCGACCGTCTACGACGGGGACGGACGGCAGCACAGCTCGGGCCTCGAGCTCTGGTTCCCCGGCGAGGATTACCCGCGCAGGCTCTTCGGCACGGTCCAGGCCGGCACCTCGCTCGAGCTCGAGGGCCTGTACGTCCACGCGGGTGCGTTCACCTGGCGCATGGAGGGCCACGTGGGCTCCGGGCTGTACGAGCTCACCGTGCGGCGCGACGACGCCGAGCCCGCCGCCGCGTGAGCGATGCGAGGCCCGTCCGCGCCGTCATCTCCGACTTCGGCGGGGTGCTCACGTCGCCGCTGTTCGAGTCGTTCGCCGCCTGGCAGCGCCAGTCGGGCCTGTCCTTCGAGCGGCTCGGCCAGGCGATGGCCGACGCGACCGAGCGGAGCGGCATGCACCCGCTCTACGAGCTCGAGAAGGGCACGCTCACGGAGGCCGAGTTCCTCCGGATGCTCGAGGCCGAGCTGGACCCGGGCACCAGCCTGAGCGGGATGCGCGACGTCTACTTCGAGCACCTCCACCCCAACCCGCCGATGATCGAGCTCATGCGCGAGCTGCGCGGGCGAGGGCTGCGGATGGCGCTGCTCACCAACAACGTGCGCGAGTGGGAGCCGCAGTGGCGGGCGAAGCTGCCCGAGATCGACGAGATCTTCGAGGTTGTCGTGGACTCCGCCTTCGTCGGGATGCGCAAGCCCGACCCGGACATCTATGCGCTCACGCTCGAGCGCCTCGGGGACGGCCTCGAGCCGGCGGACTGCCTATTCGTGGACGACGTCGACGTGAACTGCGAGACGGCCCGGTCGCTCGGTATGCGCACGGTCCACTACGTCGAGCGCAGCTCCAGGCGATCGCGAGATCCGAGCCCAGACAAGTAAATCGAGACGCGGCCCGTAACGCTGTTTGAGATGCGTCTCCACTGGACCGGGGTCCTGTGGCTTCGCGGCGGGCCCTTCATCTCGTGGCCCACTCTTGGTTGCGTTCGGAACCGCGTCTCTGTTTTCCATTTGAACCCAGGCGGCCCCGCACGTCAAGCACTTTTTCTGGACGACCCCGCAATCTGCGGAAAACGGAGTCGGTCTAGCGCTTTGCCAGCTCGCGCTTCGCGCGACGGCGGTAGCTCAAAACCTTCGAGAAGTTCGCCCTGTAGCGCGCGACCATCCCCTTCGGCAGCTCGAAGCCGCCGACGAGCTTCTGCGGCACGAGCACCCACTCGCCATCGCGCTCGACGAGGTCCCCGCGCACCTGGAAGTTCCGCTGCCAGGTGAAATCGGGAGCGTGCTCGTGCACGGCCAGGCACGCCGGCCCGGGGTGAACCGGGATGCCGACCGCACCCGACCCGAGCCGGACGAGGCGCGCGCTGCGATCCACGTCGATCGGCACGCGCACCGAGAACGGAAAGCCGTCCGGCGAGACGATCGAGACGACGCCGCTCGTGTACTTCTCGCCGAGCTCGTCCATCCGGCGGTCCCAGACCGGCGGCTTGCCGGCGGGCGGCTCGGGCACGACGTCCGGCTCCTCGTCGTGGCCGGACCGCACCTCCTCCATGTGCGAGTCGAGCAGCTCGGGCTCGTCGGTGACGTCGCCCTCCGGCCAGACGAAGACGCGCTCGGGCCGGACGTGGACGTATAGGCGCGTGTAGTACCAGGAGAAGGCGCCGCGCATGAACTTCGGCGGGTGCATGCTCTTCGTGGCGGGGAGCTTCTCGATCGACTCGCGCCAGTAGCGCTCGCGGTTCGCGTCAAGATCGCGGTCGTCCATGTCGGCGGTCCCCTGGACGAGCACCATCGGAGCAGCGTCGATGCCGGATCCGGTCGGATCCGAGAACAGGAGCGACACCTTCGGGTTCGCGCGGGCGTCGTACGCCTTCTTCGGGTAGCCGAGGCCGGTTGTGATGTCGACGCAGCCCTCGTCGCGGTGGTGGTACGGCGTCACCGGCCAGGTGATCGGCCGCCCGCGGTCGATCGTCGTGTACTCGGTCGTGATGAAGCGGTCGAAGACCTCGCAGATGGGTTCCGGAAGCGCAGCAGCGGTCATGGGTGCCGATTCAAGCACTCGGGCCGCATGCGCGCCAGAGCCCGAGCCCTGCCCTGCGCGCCGCGCGAGCCGCGGCCCGGAAGACGTCGGCGAACTCCACGTTGGGCGGGATCGTGAGCGGCTGCGCATACCCCTTCAGGACCATGACCCGGTTGAACATGCGTCCATCGGGCAGCCACACGTAGGCGAGCAGCCGGCCATAGCGGTCGCGCTCCTCGATCCCGACGCGGTAGCGCACGCGCGTGCCCAGCGGCAGCAGCCGCTTCGCGAAATCCGACGCCTCCCGCCCGAAGCACTCGACGCCGCCGTAGACCTCGGGCGTGTCGATCCCGATCAGCCGCACCGAGCCGAGCCGCCCGAGCCGGATCGTGTCGCCGTCGGTCACCTTGGTCACACGGGCGTAGCCGCCCGCGGTGCGCGGTCGGCGCGACCGGCTCGTCCCGCCCGTCCGACTCGTCGCAGCCAGCGGCTAGCGCCGCGACGAGAAGGAGCGCCGAGGCTAGTTCTCCGAGCCCGAGCGATCCCAGCAGTAAAGCTCGAGGGCCTCTGCCGCGAGCTCCATCGCGCGGTCCTCGGACAGCCACGGCAGGACGGTGTCGAGCGCCTGCTCCTCCGAGATGCCGTGCGCGAACGCATCGTCGCCGCGGAACCCCGCCGCGATCTTCAGCGCCTCGCGCCGGTGCTCGCCGAGCCCGCCGAAGGCGCCGAGCAGGAACTCCTTGTTCGCGATCGGCTGGCCGACCTCGAGCGACGCGTGCCAGGCGGCCAGCATCGACAGGTCGTCATCGTCGAGGTCGTCCACCGCCTTCGAGTAGTGGACCACCAGCTCGTCGTCGGGAATCTCGTCCACCCACGCGGACACCACCTCACTGAGAAGCTGCCGGCGGGCCTCACGCCCGACCGACTCGGCGACGACGCGAATGGCCTCCTGGGGCTCGATGAAGCACAGTGGCATGGCGCGAAGGTAGGACGCGCGCCAGACGGAATGGAGACGACGATGCAGGCGTGGCTAGGGCTGCGGCGGCGCTGCTGCTTCGAGCCGTGCGATCAGGTCGTCCAGGCGCAGCTCCTCCAGGCCCTTCCCGACGGCCTCGAGCTCGCCCGCCGCGTAGTCGATCAGCGTCTTTCCCTCGCGGCAGAGGTCGAGTGTCTCGCGCAGGCCGGCCTGGCCGGTGTCGAGCCGGGCGATGATCTGCTCCAGCCGCTCGACCGCGGACTCGTAGCTCTCGGGCGCGCTCACTCGTCCACCTTTGCACGCACGTCGGCGTCGGACATTCGCGCCGTGAAGGATCCGGCTTCGCGGACGGCGGCGGCGCTTCCGAGCGGCTCGCCCGACTCGTCCAGCAGCAGTGCGTAGCCGCGCTCGAGCGTTCTCTCCGGATCGTGCGCGAAAAGCGCGGCCGTGTGCTTCGCGAGCGCGGCGGTCCTGCGCTCGGCGAGCGCCGTGGCGGCTCGTTCGAGACGAGCGGCGCGGGCCGCGACGTGCGAGTGCTGGGCAGAGACCGAGGCTGCCGCCGCGTCCCGCTTTCGAGCCAGCACCACGCCGGCGACGCGCTCCTGCCAGTCGACCTGCGCCCCGACGTTGCGGCGGCCGCTGGCGCGGAGCTCGCGCGCCTTCTGGTGGAGGTCGCGCCGGTGCCGGTCGAGATGATCGCGCGGCGCGCGCGAGAGCCCGCCGAGCTCGCGGGCGCGGCGGACCACGGCCGCCCGCCCGCACGCGTCGAGCCGGCGGGCCGCGTGCCGCAGGCGATCCGCGGCGGCCGCGCAGTCGACCCCGACCGCAGCCTCGGCGGCGTGGGTGGGCGTCGAGCAGGAGACGGCGGCGACGTCGTCGATCAGCGTCCTGTCGACGTCGTGCCCGACGGCGCTGATGACCGGCACGGACAGGAGCGCGACGGTGCGGCAGAGCGCCTCGTCGCAGAACGCCCAGAGGTCCGCGATCGACCCGCCGCCGCGAGTCACGACGATCACGTCGACGCCGCCCGTGGCCGCCAGGTCGGCGATCGCCGTCCGGATCGCGGGCGCCGCGCGCTTGTCCTGCACCGGCGCGTATCCCCAGACGATCCGGCCGTGCCACGAGCGGCGCTCGAGCCCAGCGAGGAAGTCGCGCCGGGCGGCGCTGCCCTCGGCCGTCACGACGCCGATCGAGCGCGGCAGGAGCGGCAGCGGCAGCTGCTTCTGCGGCTCGAACAGCCCCTCCTCCGCGAGCTCGCGCCGCAGGCGGTCGAGCTTCACCAGGAGGTCGCCCTCGCCGGCGAGCCGCATGTCGACGACCCGGAACGAGAGGCTCGGCGAGGCGTTGGCCCCGCCCGTGTAGTAGTCGGGACCGCCGGCCGCGACGACCTGCACGCCGTCCTTCAGGTCCTCCGGCCGGACCCCGCTGCGCTCGAACTCGTTGCGCCACATCGCGCAGCGCATGGCGCCCTCCGAATCGCGCAGCTCGAAATAGACGTTCGCGCCGCTCCCTCCGGTCTTGGCGTTCACCACCTCGCCGACGATGCACACGCGGGCCATCTGGCGAAGGCGGTCGCGGAACTCGCGCGCGTAGCGGCCGACGGCGAACGGGCCTGGGAACCCGTCGATCCCAGCCTTCTCCACCCCAGGCAGCGGCTGCTGATCCGGCTCGGCGCTCACGCTTCGAGCGTAGCGTCGAGGACACGCGACGTAGCGGCCTGGTCCCACGAGCAGAGGCTCGGCCGCCCCGCGCACTGCGCACAGAGGTGCAGGTGCGGCTCGGCAGCCGGCTCGAACCGTCCCTCGATCACGCCGGCGGCGAGCTCGAGCAGCTCCTGCTCGAGCGCGGGCGCGTCGTCGGCGCTCCACTCGCGCCGCGCCGGCGCGTCCGGCTGCTCGAGGAAGCAGTACGCGACCTCGACCGCGGGCGCGCCCGAGCGGAGCGCGGCGAGCGCATAGATGAGCCGCTGGATCGAGTACTGGGCGTCGGCCAGCGAGTCCGGGTCCGTTCCCTCGAGCGAGTCCGTCTTGTAGTCCACGATCAGCACCCGGTCCGGCTCCTCGGCGTACACGTCCACGAAGCCGTTCACCAGGAGGCTCCGCCCCCCGGCCGCCGGCGGCGCGAGCTCGTACGCGAACGCGAGCTCCTGCCTGACCCGGCCGGCCGCCGCGAGGCGCTCGCGCAGCGGCGCGTCCAGGAAAGCCGTGACGAAGCGGAGCGTGTCCTCGACGGCGGCAGCACCCGTGTCCGCACCGTAGGAGCCGAGCCGCTCGGCGACCTCGTCGGCGGTCGGCGCCACCGGCTGCGCGAAGTCGAGCCGCTCGAGCAGCTCGTGGACGACCGTCCCGCGCAGGAGCGGCGACAGCTCGTCCGAGCCCGGGCGGCTCCGGCTGCGCCTCCTCGTCGGCCGGGCGCTCGAGCTCGCGCAGCCCGACCACTCGCTCGAGATAGAAGCGGTAGCCGCACGCCCGGTAACGCGCGAGCCCCGAGTAGGAGAGCCGGCCGACCGGCAGCGCCGGCGCGGCCTCGAAGCGCTCGAACTCCTTGAGCGGCGCGACCGGCACGGAGGCGTCCTCGCCCACCAGCGCGCCGCCGTAGCGTGCGGTCGAGTCGAGCAGCTCGTCCACGTTCTCCGCCGCGAGCACCGTGGTCGTGGCGCCCTGCGGCTCGCCGCTGTCGAGGCCCGGCGCGAACCCGCGCCAGATCCAATCCATCGGCACGCCGAGCGGCCGAGGCTCTGGCCACTTCTCGGTGTCCGTCGCGCCCGACAGCACCAACAGCTCCTGTGCGCGCGTCATCGCCACGTAGAAGATCCGGCGCTCCTCCTCGTCCTGCTCGCGCTCCTGGTCGTCCTGGATCGCCTGCAGGTCGAGGCCCTTCACCGAGCCGCCCGCCATCGACGCGATCTTCAGCCCCACGCGCCCGTCCTCCGTTACGCGCAGGGCGTCGTCGTCTCCCCGGCCGGAGCGCCCGAGGTCCGCGACGCAGACGACCGGGAACTCGAGCCCCTTTGCCGCGTGGATCGTCATCAGCCGCACGGCATGCAGGTCCTCCGCCTCGAGCGGCGCCTCACCTTCGCGGGCGGCCAGCACGTCCTGCTCGGCGAGGTAGTCGATGAACGAGCGCAGGTCGCCACCCTGCTCCGCCTCGAACGTGCGCGCCAGGCGCATGAGCTTGCGCACGTTCGCCATCCGGCGGCGGCCGTCGGGCAGAGCCAGCAGGGTCCGGTCGTATCCGGAGTCCGTGATGACCCGGTCGAGCAGGCGCTCGAGCGGCGCGGTGGCCGCGAGCGCGCGGTGCTCGTCGATCCTCGCCACGAGCGCCGGGATCCGCTCGCGGTCGGCTTCCGGGAAGGAGTCGAGCAGGCCGTCCGAGCCGTCGTCGGCAGTGAGAGCCCACCACGGGTCCCGGTCGAGCCGCCGCGCCGCCAGGCCGAGCAGGCCGATCGCGTCGAGCGACAGCCCGCCGAGCGGCGACCCGAGCATCGAGTACAGAGCCTCCTCGTCGAGCGGGTTGGCGAGCACCGCCATGTAGGCGCGCAGGTCGGCCACCTGCTGCTGCGTCCAGTAGTTGCGGCCGCCGACGACGTACGTCTCGACCCCGCGCTCGCGCAGCGCGCGCTCGTAGCGCGGCATGTCGACGGCCGCTCGCAGGAGCACCACGATGTCGTCGGGGCGGCGGCCCTCGTCGATCAGCCGCCGGACGCGGTCCGCGAGCAGCCGCATCTCGGCGGCGCGCCATGGGGCGAGGTCGGCGAACCCGGCGCCGAACGGCTCGTCGCCGGCGTCATCCCAGCGCGCCGTCTTCTGGTCCACCACGATCAGCTCGACGGCCGGCGCGCCGTGCGCGGGCGTCGAGCCGTTCAGGTCGAGCTGAAGCTGGTCGGCCGCAGCGGGCTCCTCGGCCCCGGGCTCGAGCCGCTCGAACGCCTCCCCCCAGCCGGGCGCGAACGCGGCGTTCAGCGACTCCAGGATCTCGGGCCGGCTGCGGAAGTTCGTCCTGAGCGCGCGCACGCGGTCCCGCTTCGCCGCCTCATCGCGGAACTCGCGGAAGACGCCCACGTCCGCGTGGCGGAAGCCGTAGATCGACTGGAACTCGTCGCCGACCGTGAAGAGCCGTCCGTCCTCGCCGGCCAGCAGCCCGAGCAGCCGGATCTGGAGCCGGTTGGTGTCCTGGAACTCGTCCACGAGCACGTGCTCGAACTGCGCCCGGTAGCGCTCGCGCAGCGACGGGTTGTCCTCGAGCAGGCGGCACGTCAAGCAGCTCGAGGTCGTCGAAGTCGACCGCCGACTCGCGCTCCTTCGCCTCCGCATAGCGCGCGGTGTAGCCGCGCAGCAGCTCGCGAAGCAGGACGTAGTCGCCGTAGGCCCGGCGGGCTGCGCATGCGCCGACCCAGGCCTCGAGCGCCTCACCCGCGGCCTGCATCGCGGACCCCTGCAGCGCCTTTGTGCGGCCTGTCTTCACCACGAGCGCGGCGAAGACGGCCGGATCGCCGACGTCGCCTTCGGGCACCGCGTCGAGCAGCGTCCGCGGCACCGCTCGAGCTTCTCGATGGCCGTGTCCACGCTCGCCGACCCGGCCTGCGCGCCCAGCTCCGCGAGCGCCGGCGGGAGCGCGGCGGCGAGGGCCGCTGCGCTCGTCGCCCAGCCGGGGCTCCTCCGTCTCCGGCAGCTCGGGCCGCTCCTCACCCGCGCTGCGCCGCTTCGCGTGCACCGTCGTGACCATGCGACGCAGCCGTCCGGCGTGTGAGCGGCGGCCAGGTCCAGCCGCTTCGGCTCGTCCGGGTCGAGGAACTCCTCGAGCGCCCGGTCGAAGGAGTCGATCGCGATCCGGGCCGCGCGCGTCTCGTCGAGCACCTCGTACTCCGGATCGATGCCGGCGAGCAGCGCGTGCCGCCGCAGGAGCTTCGAGCAGAACCCGTGGATCGTCGAGACCCACGCGCCCTCCGCCTCGCGCGCGCGGTCGCGCTCGCCGAGCTCGATGAACCGTCGCCGCAGCCGTGCCCTCAGCTCGGCGGCGGCCTTCTCGGTGAACGTGATCGCGAGGATCCGGTCGACCGCCACGCCGTCCTCGACCACCGCGCGCACGAAGCGCTCGACGAGGACACGGGTCTTCCCGCTGCCCGCGTTGGCGTGCACGAACAGGCCGGTCTCCCGCTCTTCGACGGCGGCGCGCTGCTCGCGGTGTCAGCTCGATGCTCATGCCTCGTGCCTGCAGATCGAGGGGAACGTGCAGCCGCCGTTCCACGCACACGAGTCGGGGCAGGGCCGGACGTCGCCGTCACGCATCCGGTCGAGCACCTCGCTCACGGCCTTGCGGGCCTCGTCCAGGATCGCTTCGAAGTCCTCCCGCTCGCGCCAGTCCGTGCGCGTCCAGCCGTTGCCGAGGTCGTCGCGTGCGTCTTCCAGGAGGAGGCCGCGCGGGCTGGGGTCGCTGCCGGCGAGCGGGTCGTACACGCCGGCGACCACCTCGAGCTCCGGCCTGACCTCCTGCAGCGCGAGCATGTAGATCGCGATCTGGAGGCGGTTCTCGTCGATCCATTTGCTCGCGCCGTAGTCGGGGCGCGAGCGGCCCGTCTTGTAGTCGCGCACGATCGCGCGGCTCGCCGTGGGTGTCCACGCGGTCGATGCGGCCGATGAGGCTGAGCCCCTCGATGCCGATCGACACCTGCTCGTCTCCTTCGCCGCCGAATGACAGCTCGAGCTCCTCCGGCTCGAAGCGGCTGCTGTCGTCGGCCTCCTCGCGCAGGTAACGCAGAAGGTCGAACTCCAGCTTCCTGACGGCGGTGCGCACGCGGGTGCGGTCCGGTGAGATCGGGAAGTCCGCCTGGAACTCGCGGAGCGCATCGATGAGCAGGCGCTCGGCGTCGGCGAGGTTCTCGCGGGTGACGCGGCGCTGGCCGCGCGCCCTGAGCTCCGAATACACGCGCTGGAGAACATGGTGCGCGTAGTCGCCTCGGACCAGCTGCTCGGCCTCGGGCTCCAGCACCTTCGGCCGCAGCCGCCGTTCGAGGAGCCACTTCACCGGACAGCCTGCGAACGCTTCGATCGCGCCGGCGGACAGCGGGAACTCCTCGACGAGCCGCCGCACCAGCTCCTCGCTGGCGAGCCCGTCCGGCACGGCCGGCGGCAAGCGCGGCCCGGCCGCCGCCGCAGCGCGCTCCCATTCCTGGCGGGTCGGGCGCCTCGTCCAGGTCCCAGACCACGTCGGAGAGACCGCGCACGGCGTGCGGGCGCTCGGGCAGGTCGAGCACCTGCGCGACGTCCTCGAGGAAGAAGGAGGGCTGCTGCGGGCCACCCTCCTCATCGCTCGTGCGCGACGACAGCACCAGCAGCCGCTCGGCGCGTGACGCGCAGACGTAGAACAGGTAGCGCTCGCGGTCGAGTTGATCCTCGCGCACGGGCAGCGCAAGCCCGGACGTGCGCGCTATCTCCAGCCGGTCGTCGTCGGACAGGAACGGGTCGCTGCGCGCGGGCGTGGGGAACTCGCCCTCCTGGAGCCCGAGCAGGTAGAGCACTTCGAAGCGGCGAGCGCGCACCTCGAGCGGGCCGGTCACCTGGACGCGGTCGGGCTGAGGCGGATCGCCGAGCATGACCGTCATGTCGTGCAGGGCCTCGTGGAGTTGACGACCCGTGGGAGCCGCGTCACCGAGCGTGCGCATCTGTGCGAGCGCGTCGCGCGCCGCGGCGAAGGTCCGCGGCACGTCGGCCTCGTCGCGGCCGAAGACGTGCGCGCGACGCAGGTACGGCCGCGCGAAAAGCCACTCCACGCGGCGCTCGAGCTCCGCGAGGAGCTTCGCCGTGTCGCCGGCGGCGTCGCGCACTGCGTCGATCTCCGTCAGCGACAGCTTCTCGTTGTCCTCCTCCCACAGCTTCCGCGCCTCGGCCACATCGCGCACTCCCTTCTGGCGCGCCCTCGCCTCGAGCCGGTCCGCCAGCCCGGGCACGTCGAGGCGGCCGGGCGAGCGCAGGTAGGTGAGGAGGTCGTCGGTGGTGCCGCCGAGCTCGGGCAGCGCGCACCGCAACAGCGCGAGCAGGCCGCGGCCGAGCGGGGTGTGTCCGAGCGCGTATGCGGCGGTCGAGCGAGAACGGAATGCCGTAGGCGGAGAACACCTGGTCGACAAGCGACGCGTAGCGCTCAGGGCTTCGGAACACGACCGCGATGTCCCCGGCGGGCGTCCCGGCAGCCAGCTGCTCGAGGACGGAGGCGGCGGCAAGCTCGACCTCCGCGCGCTCGCCGCCGGCCGAGTGGAAACGCACGGCCGACCCGGCCTCGAGGCGCTCATCCGTGGGGTCGAACAGGCGCCGCTCGAGGTGGTGCAGCGGGGCGCGTGACGCGGGCTCGTAGTGGTCGGGCACCCCTTCGAGCTCGACGTGCTCGTCGGCACGCGCGGCGAGCCGCTCGAAGGTCTCCGAGAGGGCGTCGAAAGCGTGCCGGCCGGGCTCGTACGGAAACGAGAGCGCCACGTCGACGTGCTCCGCGAGCACCTCGATACCCGCCAGCTCGACCTCGGTGAAGTCGTCGAACCCGTACACGAAGACCGGCGTCGCACCCCACGCGCCGGGGTTCTCACGGAAGGCATCGAGGGTCCGCCACGCGAACAGCTCGCGATCGACGAGCCCGGCGCGCTCGAGCGCCGCGCGGTAGCCCGAGTGGATCTGCGCGATCTCGCTGGCATAGGCGCGTCGCGGCCCGCTGCCCGCCCACTGGCTGAGCGCGGCGCCGAACTCGTCCGGCTCGATGCCGGCACGGCCAACCTCGGCGAGGAAGCGGGCCGCGGCGCGGCTGAAACCGGGCTGGCGGGCCGACGGCGCAAGGACTCGCAGCTCCGCCCGCTCCACGGCCTCGGCGACCAGGAGCTCCCGCTGGAACGAACTAGCAACACGCGCGGAGTAACCAACGCGGCGCGCGATCAGGCCCCACAGCCACCCGAAGCGCGCAACCCGCACGCCGAACACGGCGCCGTTCGCGGCCATCTCCCGCTGGGCGTGCTCGACGTCGCGAAACTCGGGCACGACGAGCACCGGCTCCTCGTCCAGCCGGGCGCGATAGCCGCCCAGCACCTCCCCCGCCTTGGCGGAGTTGGCCGGTCCCGTGACGAGCTTCAGGGGCATCCGGCCAGCGTAGATCTGGTCTACGACATCACGGGAGGTCTATGCCACGCCCGCGCGCCGCGCCGAGGCGATCGCCTCGGCGAAGCGCGCGGCGGGCAGCATGGGCGGCGCCTCCTGCAGCTCCCAGTCTCCGCCCGGGCGCAGGATCCAGCGCGCCACCCGCACGTCGCCCTCGCCCACCGACTCGACCCGGAGCTCATCGCGCATATCGCCCGTGCGGCCGGGGCTCGCCCCCCACTCCGCCGCGCTCGCCGCCCGGCTCCTCGCCGGCCGCCGAGGCGAGCTGCTCGAGCTCGCGCTCGGCGAGGAACTCGCGCTCGCGCGCCTGCGCGATGAGTGCGATGAGGTCGGCTGCGGGCAGAACGGGCGCCTCGCGGCGGAGCGCGCCGGCTGACCACTCCGCCAGGCGAACGCCGCCGGGGACCTTCTCGAGCCGGACCTCGACCCGTTCGCCCTCGCGCTCGTATGGACCGGCCGTCGCGTAGGGCCCCCGGAACTGCTGGCGACCGGGCTTCTCCGCGGCCGGCTTCGGCGCCTTTCGCGCCCGCGCGGCGGCGGGCCGTGCTTCTCCAACACGGTGCCCTTGGAGCAGATCGGGCAGTCGGCGGTGAAGCGGTTGTGGCGGCAGAAGAGGTCGCTCATGTGCGCGTTCAGGCTAACCGCTGAAATGATCGTTCGTGCGCACCGCGGTGATCTCCGATCTGCACCTCGGGACGGTCCCGGGAAACGACCTCCTGAGGATCCCGGCGATGCGCGAGCGGCTCTTCGAGGCGGCCGCCGACGTCGACCGGCTCGTCGTGCTCGGCGACATGGCCGAGCTGCGAGAGGCCCCCGTCGGCCGCTCGCTGGAAACCGTCTACGAGTTCGCCGAGCACCTGAACGATGCCTTCGCGGGACGCCAGGTCGTGCTGGCGGCAGGCAACCACGACCACCCGCTCGTCTCCGGCTGGCTCGAGAGTCGTCAGCTGCGGCCGAAGCCGCTGCCCTTGCCGGTCGACTCCTGCGTGAAGGCGCCGCGCAGCGGTCCGCTCGGCACGATCGTGCGTCGAATGCCCGACGTGGAGGTCATGCTCGCCTACCCCGGGTTGCGCGTGCGGGACGACGTCTACGCGACCCACGGCCACTACCTCGACCTGCACATGAGCGTGCCGACGCTCGAGACGATCGCGATCTCCGCCTTCGCGCGGATCGAGGGCCACGACCCCGACGAGCTCAGGACCCCCGATCAGTACGAGGCGATCCTCGCGCCGATCTATGCGCTCGTCTACGCCACCGTGCAGGGGCGTCCCACGACTGCGCGCCCGCTTGGCAAGTGGAGCATCGGTGCGCATGTGGGGCGCGATGCACCCGGAGTCGAAGGACCTCGTCGCACGAGCGCGATCGATCGCGCTGCGACGAGGGCTCGTCCCCGCCGCAGCCGGGCTGCTCAACGCGGCCGGGCTGGGACCGTTCGGCACGGAGATGACGGGCCCCGCCCTTCGCCGCGCCGGCATCGCGGCGCTGTGCCAGGTGATCGAGCGGCTGGGGATCGACGCGAGCTGGGTGATCTACGGGCACACGCACCGCACCGGCCCGCTGCCGGACGAGGGCGACTGGCGCGCGCCCACGGGAGCGCGGCTCATGAACTGCGGAAGCTGGACATGGGCGCCGCAGCTCGCGGGCGGCAGCGCGGGCCAGGGTCCCTACTGGCCGGGCGGAATGGTGGTCGTGGACGAAGAAGGGCCGCCGCGGCTGGTGCGAGTCCTCGAGAACGTGCCGGAAGAGGAGATGCCGACGCCGCAGCCCTAGGCGCGCTCTGGCTCGAGCTTCGCTTCGCGTCTTCGAGCCGCGTCGCCGCCGAGGCGAGCGCCTCGGCCTCGCGACCTTCTCCTTCGCGGCCTTGCCGTCACCGTTCCCGTCGTCCTCGGCGGGCGGAGTCGCGCGCGGCTGCGTGGCCCACTCCTCGTCGAACTCGACGCGCCAGGCGCGGCTGCCGTCGTCGCGGGTCCACGGCTCGACCTTCAGCTTCGCGCGGAAGCTCCGGCCTGAGCGCCCGCGGAAGCCGGTCACCTGCTTCGCGGTGCGGCCCACGGGCGGGTCGTCGCCGCGCTCGATCGACTCCTTGAGGCTGGCGATCAGCTCCTTCACGACCGTTGCCGAGAGGTTCTTGCCGGCCTTCTTCTTCCAGATGACGAAGCCGCAGCCGGGGTCGTCCTTCGACCAGCACGAGTAGCCCTTGCGGTTCTCGATGATGTCCTTGCCGCAGACCGGGCACGGGCCGAGGTTCGCCCGCTCGATCTTCACGCCCTTGAGCTTGTCGAGCTCCTGCACGGTCGACTCGGTGAACTTGGCGATGTCGTTCATGAACGACGGCCGGCTCTCCTCGCCCTCGGCGATCAGCTCGAGCCGCTTCTCCCACTCGCCCGTGAGCTGCGGCGACGTGAGCGGGTGCTCGCCGAGCAGGCCGATCACCTGCACACCCTTCTCGGTCGCGTGCAGCGCGCGGCCGTCGCGCTCGATGTACCCGACGGACAGCAGCCGCTCGATGATCGCGGCGCGCGTCGCCGGCGTGCCGATGCCCGAGTCCTTCATGGCCTCGCGCAGATCGGCCTCCTCGATGTCCTTGCCCGCCGTCTCCATCGCGGCCAGGAGCGACGCCTCGGTGTAGCGCCGCGGCGGCTGGGTCTCCTTGCGCAGCGACTCGACCGCCAGCGTCTGGACCGTCTCGCCCTGTTCGAGCTTCGGCAGGGACTGGTCGCCGCCCGAGTCGTCGTCGGCCTGCTGGGCGTCCGCCGACCTCCTCGCCGTACACGGCCTTCCAGCCCGCCTCGAGCAGGCGCCGGCCGCTCGTGCGGAAGACGTGCTCCTCGACGGTCGTCTCGACGCGCGTGCGCTCGTAGACGGCCTCGGGATGGAAGATCGCGAGGAAGCGCTTCGCGACGAGGTCGTAGATCTTCACCTCGTCCTCGCCCATCTTCTTGATGTTGTGCTCGGAGCGCGTCGGGATGATCGCGTGGTGGTCGGTGACCTTCTTGTCGTTGACCACGCGGCCGAGCGGAAGCTCCTTGAGCGACGTGACGAACGCGGCGCCCTTCGCGTACTGCGGGTTCTTCCCGACGAGCTCGGCCGTCGGCCGGATCTCGGCGACGAGGTCACCGGAGAGCCAGCGCGAGTTCGTACGCGGGTAGGTGATCGCCTTGTGCTGCTCGTACAGCTTCTGCGCCGCCGCGAGCGTGCGCCGCGCGGAGAAGCCGTACCGCGTGTTCGCATGGCGCTGTAGCGAGGTGAGGTCGTACAGCAGCTGCGAGCGCTCGCGCTCCTCCTTGGTCTCGAGCTTCGTGATCTCGCCGGGCTTGTCGCGGCACGCCTCGACGATCTCCGCCGCGAGGTCCTCGGCGATGCGCTTGCCGCCGAGGTAGCGGGCGTCGTAGCGGCGCTCGGCGTCAGCCTCGAACTTCGCCTCGACGAGCCAGTACGGCTCGGGCTTGAAGTTGCGGATCTCCACCTCGCGGCGCGCGACCAGCGCGAGCGTCGGCGTCTGGACGCGGCCGAGCGAGACCGCGCCGTCGAACGCGGCGCGCAGCCTGATCGACGCCGCGCGCGTGGCGTTCATGCCGACGATCCAGTCCGCCTCGGAGCGGGAACGCGCGGCCGCCTCGAGCGGCAGCATCTCCTCGCCGTCGCGCAGCCGCTCGAACGCCTCCTGGATCGCGGCGCGCGTCATCGACGAGAGCCACAGCCGCTTGACGGGCTTCTTGACCTTCCCCGTCTCATACACGTACGCGAAGATCAGCTCGCCCTCGCGGCCCGCGTCGCATGCGTTCACGACGTTGTCGATGTCATCCGAGCGCAGGAAGCGGTGGATGACCGAGAGCTGCTTCTTCGACTTGTCGTCGTTGGGGACGAGCTTGAACTTCTTCGGGACGATCGGCAGGTCCGCGTAGCGCCACTTCTTCAGCTTCGCGTCGTAGGCGTCCGGCTCGGCGAGCCCGACGAGGTGCCCGATCGCCCACGTGATGACGTAGTTGTCGCCCTCGATGTAGGTCTTGTCCTTGCTCGCCGTAAAGGAATCAGCGAGCGCGCCGGCCAGGTCCCGGCCGACGGAGGGCTTCTCTGCGATTACGAGCGTCTTGCCCATGCGGTCCTTGTTCAAGATAGACGCACCGGCAGAGAGGTTGACCTGAGCAGGGCGCTTTTCATACATGCGTCCGCGTTTTTGCACAGCGGGCGAACTTTTCCCTCTTTTCGGCCGTTAACCAGGGAATCCACTCCCAAGGAAGGGACACTTTGAACTCGCATCTGAAGATCTCCGCCGTGATCGCCGCCCTGGCGCTGCTGGTCCCGGCCGGCGCTGCGGCAAAGCGGCCCGATGACAAGCCCGCGAAGGGCAACAAGCACGGCAAGGCCCACAAGCAGGGCAAGCCCAAGACGCTGAAGACCAAGCTCGTCACGGCGAACGTGAAGGGCATGGTCGAGGCGAACGACGGCACGAACATGACCGTCCACGTCGTGAAGGCGAGCGGTCAGGCCAAGGCCTGCAAGGGCAGCTCGCTCACGTTCGACGTCTCCGACGCGCGCTTCCACACGGCGGACAACAACGACGGACGGCGAGATGAACGCCGCCGACGTGCTCGTCGAGCACATCGTCAAGGTCCGCTCGAAGGTCGCGCTCTCGAAGGGGCGCAAGACCACCTGCAGCGTGCCGAGGCGAGGTCCTCGACGGCGAAGGCCGTCCACAACCGGACGACGCCGAAGGTCGACGACGACGAGCTGGACGAGGACGAGCTCCTGGAGGACGAGGACGAGTTCTCGGACGAGGATGAGTTCCTCGACGGACGAGGACTTCTTCGAGGACGAGGATTCCTTCGAGGACGAGGACGAGCTCTCGACGACGACGAGGTGCTCGAGGACGACGAGTTCGTCGATGACGAGGAGCTGGACGACTTCTAGGTCACGAAAACCTGCCGAAACCACAGAGCGCCCGGCCAAACGCCGGGCGCTTTTCGTTTCGGGGGAGCAAGATTCCTCGGGCGCACTTCGTCTACCGGAGTGACGGAGAAGTTCGAGGGAGAACGGATGGCCCACCTGTTGAAGCGCCTCGTCGTCGCCGGCCTCGCGCTGGCAGGCAGTCGGCGCTGAGCCGGCCGCGGCGGGCACGTTCCACGTCTACGGACTCGGCATGAACGGCGCCGGGTGTCCGAACGGATGGCAGGCACAGCAGTCGCCCGGCGACCGCTTCCGCCAGGGCGACTACTGCTCGCGCTGGGAGATCCAGTCCGTGCGCGACGGCACCGCGTTGCAGCAGGGCGCCTTCGCCGGCACGAGCATGTTCGCCGGACGCCGGCGCGCGCTTCACCGGGTTCTCGATCAAGTCGCACGGCACGGCGCGCAACGGCACGAACTGGAAGATGGCGATGTGCGCGACGCCGTTCGCGAGCTGCACCGGCCTGGCTCCCGCAGTCGGGAACGTGGGGCGAGACGGAGTACCAGCTCGGCAGCCTCGCGCCCGGCGGCTCACCGATCTACGCTCAGCACCTGTGGGCGGGTGTCTCGTGCGATTCGTCTTCGTGCCCGGACTCGGCGGGCGCGGGCCGCGCGGTGCAGATCACGCACCTGCAGTCGCACGCCGTGGTGGACGACTACACGCCGCCCGGCGCCCCGTCGCTCGGCGGCGTCTCGACCGGGTGGAACTCCGGCCAGAAGCAGCTCGCGTATTCGGCGTCCGATGCCGGCAGCGGGATCGAGTCGGCGACGCTGACGGTGGACGGCTCGCTCCACCGCACGAACAACCACTCCTGCACGCGGCTCCCGACGGGCGGATACACGCAGCCGGTCCCGTGCGCGACGTCGACGAGCGGCCAGTTCACGCTGAACGAGCCGGGCCAGCTGGCCGACGGGCGTCACACGCTGTCGGTCACGTCACGCGATGCGGGTGGCGCGACGGCGTCGAGCGCGCAGGAGTTCTGGGTGGACAACAACGCGCCCGGCGCATCCGATCGGCCTGGCGGTCGAGGGTGGCGATGGGTGGCGGGGGACGAACGACTTCTCGGTGACGTGGCAGAACCCGGATCAGGGGAGTGGGTCGCCGATCGCGGCGGCCTACTACAAGATCGGCTCCGCTCCGGAGACGCCGACCGACGGCACGCGGGTAAGCGGGGTAGGGCTGACGCAGATCACGGGCCTGCGGGTGCCTCGCGATGGCGACTGGACCATCTACGTCTGGCTCGCAAGACGAGGCCGGCAACGCCGACCACGGGCAACGCCGCAGCCACGCAGCTCCGCCTCGACACCACCGCCCCCTCGCTCGCCTTCCTCAACGAGCGCAGCGCGCCGGCGGAGATCCGCGTCGAGACCTCCGACGAGCACAGCGGCGTCACCGGCGGCCTCATCCAGATCCGCCAGCGCGGCGTCGCCGACTGGCGCCCGCTCGAGACGCGCCGCGAGGGCACCGACCTCGTCGCCGCCATCCCCGACGACCAGTTCGAGCGCGGCACCTACGAGCTCCAGGCCACCGCGACCGACGCCGTCGGCAACAGCGCCACCACGAGCCTGCGCAAGGACGGGCGCGAGATGGTCGTCGACCTGCCGCTGCGCGGCGACACCACCCTCAGCGCGACACTCGCCCGCGGCGCCGAAGGTGCCGGCCGCGCCGGGCCGCGGATCAGGATCGGGTACCGCAAGCGGGCGTGGCTCCGCGGCGTGCTGCGCTCGGGCGGCGCGCTGCTGCCCGACACGCGCGTCGCGATCGAGACGCGGCGGATCGCCGGCGGCGACTGGCAGCCGCTGACCGAGCTCGTCACCGACGGCAACGGCCGCTACGCCGTACGGCTGCCGCGAGGCGCCTCGCGCGAGGTCCGGGTGCGCTTCCCGGGCGACCGGTCGCTGCGGCCCGCCACCGACGTGGTCACCTTGCTCGTGCGCGGGTGGGCGAAGCTGCGGCTGCAGCCGCGCTCGCTGCAGCCGCGGCGGCACGATCACGTTCCGCGGCCGAGTCGGGCTGTTCAGGGCGCGGGTCCCGCGAGCCGGGAAGCTGATCCAGATCCAGTTCCTCGACGGGCGCAAATGGCGGCCCGCCGTCAAGCTCGGCCACACGGACAAGCGAGGGCGCTTCCGGATCCGCTACCGCTTCCGCCGCATCAGCCGCCCGACGCGGATCCACTTCCGGATCCTCGTCCCGGCCGAAGGCGGCTGGCCCTACGCAACCGGCGCCTCGAAGGTCCGGATCGCGTCCGTAAGGCCCTGACGTGTGACCGACCGCGCTGTAGACCACCGTATGGGTGGTCTGGAGCGCGGGGGTGGCGGGTTCTGCGCAAAAAGCTGCGCAATCCCTCAGACGGTCGTCCACGCCAGGTGCATCTCTCTTTGACTTCGGCGCCCAGCCGCCGTTGTACGGACTGGGGGAAACATGGAGACGCCTGGTTCTCGCATCTACGTCGGCCGCTTCCAGGAGGAAGGCCCGGTCGTCTACGCCGTCGGCGCGACCGACGTCGAGCAGCTGCATCCCCTCGCCGGGCAATTCGACTGGGGCACGGACGCGCAAGGGGTCGCGCCTCGAGCTCGCGCGGGTGCTCCTCACCGATGCGTCGGGGTCCGAGCCGCCCCCGAACGTCTGCCAGCGGTTCGCCGACCAGATCCTCAGCAAGCTGCCGCGGGACGGGTTCGCGCTCCAGCGCGAGACGGTCAACGCCTGGCTGCGGCGCGCCACCGCGCGCGAGCGGCCCTAGTCGTCGGCGCCCGGCGGCGGGAACGGCACGATCGAGCCGCTCGGCACGGCCGTCAACGTGTCCGCGGAGCGGTGCCGAAGCGCCTCGCCGCGGCGGCGCAGGCCGCCGTAGTGGAAGCAGAACTCGAGCTCGTCCTCGCGGCTCACCGCGCCGACCGCTCTCCAGTTGCGGGGCGCGCATGATCAGGTCCTTCGTGATCGGCACCCAGACGTGCGCCCGGCTCGCGATCGAGTAGTGCACCGGCACCAGCGTGAGCGGCCCTTCGTCGGAGCCGACTCGGACCAGCATCCAGTGCACCTCGTGCCCGTCCGGGTCGAAGTACACGTCCACGACCTTGCCGACGCGTGATCCGTAAACGTCGTCCACGCGCGCCTCGATCCAGCTTCTTGCCTCGACGAGGGAGTGCACCCAACCTCCCGAGTTGCCCCTGATTGCCCCTGCGGGGGTGAGTCTACCTCTAGCGGTAGTAGGGATCGCCGGATGAGGGAGCCTCCGCGCCGCCCTCGGGCCCGCCGCTCTTGCTCTCGCCGGGACAGCCCTGCCGCCCGGCGCCCCGCCACGGCAGGCGGACGATCGTCTCGCCCTCGTTGTTGTCCTCGTTCGTCTCGTAGATGCCGTTCTTCGGGTCGGCGACGTGGACATACGCGAAGCACCCGCGCCGGCCGGTCACGTTGATCCACTGCTCGTGGTAGGTCGACGGGTAGACGTCGGACCAGCCGACCGACGTCCCGAGCGTCACGCGGCGACGGGTGATGTCCTGGCTGCACGCGGGGTAGTGGAACGTGCTGGGCGAGCGCGCAAGCTGCGGGTTGCGCCGCTGCAGGTCACGCAGGCAGTACGAGACCTTCGGCCCGACCTCGACGAGCTTCTTGCGCCGCCCCTGCCGGTCGAGCTTCCACAGCTCGAAGCGCGCGGCGTGGATGAACTTCCAGTAGCGGTACTGCCCCGGGATCGCCTTGAAGCCGAGGCGTGCGCCCGTCTTCAGGCGCAGCTTGGTGCCGTCCTTGCGGTAGATCACCTGCTTCGCCCTCATCGTCCAGCGCGTCGCCCGGCGGCCGCGCAACTCCGCCGGCCCCGTCCCCACGCTGTTGATCGAGTTCCCCGCGTGCAGCCGCAGCCGGCCGCTTCGCGTGCGCGTCAGGAACAGGTTGTCGGGAGGGCTCATCCGAAGGTCGGGACACCTGAGCTCCTGGCGCGTCGCGCGCTTCAGGCAGGGGTTCGCGTCGCGCGCGCTCGCGGACGCGTCGCGCTCGTCAGGTGCCGACGAGCCGCTCGCGAGCGGGCTCATCACGGCGAGTCCGATGAGGAGAAGCGGGAGCAGTCGAGGAGGAGAGAACAAGACCCGCGTTCTAACACGAAGGACGGCCGATCGATGCCCGATAAGGCTGACTACCGCACGCAGGGCCCGGTGTCGACCGGGTCCTGCGCCTTCCCGAGGGCGTCGCGCACGATGCTGTCGGGCACGCCGTAGCCCTCCTTCTGGTCGCCGCTCGCCGCAGAGGCGAAGATCGTCGTGACCACGCGCCCGCGGCCGTCCACCATCGGCCCGCCCGAGTTCCCGTGGCGCACGTGGCCGCGAAGGGTCGTGATGCGACGGCTGATCGGGCCGCGGCCGTAGGCGTCCTGCGTGTTCGCGGTCACGGTGGCGCCGAGCCTTCCCGGCTCCACGTCGTAGGAGCCGTTCTCGGGGAACCCGAGGATCGCCCCGGACGTGCCGGGCTTCGAGTTCACGTGCATCGCGAGCGGCGCGGTTCCCGACACCCCGGACGAGCGCAGCACCGCGACGTCGTTCTTCACGTCGAAGAGGATCACGTCGGCGTCGTGGCGCGGCCCGCTGCCCTCCAGCTGCACCGTGGTGTCGTCCTGGCCCGCGACCACGTGCGCGTTCGTGACCACCACACCGTCCTCTGCGATCCAGCCGGACCCCTGCACGCCGAGGCCGCAGGCCGTGCCGAGCACGCGGACCACGCTCGCGGCGGCCGCCTGCACCTGCGGGTCGCGGCCGATCTTCGAGTCCGGCGGCCCGACCTCCGGCGCCGGTCCGCTGATCTGCGGCAGCGGATCGAAGCGGGCGAGCGCGTTCAGGATCGGGCCCGACGGCGGCAGCGCCGAGTTGAGCCGCTGGAGGATCTCGGACCTCTGCACGTCCTCGCGAAGGTCGCGCGCCCCCGGCGTCTGGAGCGCCACAGCACCGACGATCCAGGCGATCCCGAGCGCGAGGCATCCGAGCAGGACCGCGCCCCCGACGCCGTCGAGGACACCCATCTCGCGCGGGATCCGCGCGCGCAGGTGAAAGCCGAGGATCTCCAGGCCCGAGGCGAGGACGCCGCCGATCACCCCGGCGCAGACGAGCGAGACGAGCGGCGCGTACGGCGACTTCGCGCCCTCCTCGAGCAGCAGCGGTCCGATACGCGCGCCAAGCACCGCGCCGCCCGCGAAGCCGATGAGCGACAGCGCACCGACGATCAACCCCTGCGCGTAGCCCCAGAACGCCATCGCTAGCGTGAAGCCGACGATTATCCAGTCGATGGCTGTCACGCCTCAGGGCAGGGTACCCCGGTGGCATAGCCAAACTAACGGCGATATGACCTCGGACGTACGCCTGAGACGGCGAGTGGCGGCAGCGCTTGCGGTCCTCGCAGTTGTGGCCTTCGGGGTTGGGCTGCTCGTCGGAGCTACGACCGACTCCGAGGCCGAGGGCGCCGCGCGGGACTTCGGCGAAGCCTGGGAGGAGCGCGACTACGGCGCGATGTGGCGGCTGCTCACCCCGTCCGCGCAAGAGGAGACGACGCCCCAGGAGCTCAGCGCCGCCTACGACGAGGCGCTGGGCACCGCCACGGCCACGCAAATCGACGTGGACGACCCGCAGGAGGAGGGCGACGACGCCCGGGTCCACGTGGTCGTCGGCACGCGGATCTTCGGCGAGGTCGAGGACACGATGCTCCTGCCGGTCGAGGACGGCCGGATCGCGTGGCAGCCGCACCTCGTGTTCCCGGGCCTGAGCCGGGGGAGGAGCTCTCGCGCGAGACCGAGGCGCCGGAGCGCGCGAAGATCCTTGCCCGCGACGGCAGCACGCTCGTCGAGGGACCGGCGTCGGCGCGCACCTCGCCGCTGGGCACGGCGGGAGCCGAGATCACCGGCGTGGTCACGGCACCCACGCTCGAGGAAGAGCGCGCGGCGATCTACGCGCGCGGGTTCGGGCCCGACACGCCGGTGGGCACGTCGGGGCTCGAGCGGATCCTCGAGGAGAAGGTGGCCGGCACGCCTGGTGGCGAGCTCCGTGCCGGGGCGCGCGTCCTCGCCAGCTCGGAGCCGAAGGCGGCCGAGCCGGTTCGGACGACGATCGACATGGGCGTACAGCAGGCGGTGGCGACGGCGCTCGCAGGCCGATTCGGCGGGATCGCCGCGCTCGACGCGAAGAGCGGCGCGATCCGAGGGCTCGCCGGCATCGCCTTCTCCGCCCCCCAGCCGCCGGGCTCCACGTTCAAGATCATCACCACGACGGCGGCGCTCGAGGAGAAGCTCGTCACGCCCAAGACCGAGTTCCCGATCGAGACGCGAGCGATCATCGACGGCGTCGAGCTCGAGAACGCGAACGGCGAGTCGTGCGGCGGCAGCTTCGCGAACAGCTTCGCGCACTCGTGCAACTCGGTCTTCGCGCCGCTCGGGGTGAAGATCGGAGCGGAGAAGCTGGTCGACACCGCCGAGCGCTACGGCTTCAACCAGGACCCTGCGGTTCCCGGCGCCATGCCGAGCACGATGCCGGCGGCGAGCGACATCGCATCGCCGCTCGAGCTCGGCGCGACGGCGATCGGCCAGGGTCGCGTGCTCGCCACCCCGCTGATGCTCGCCTCGATGTCGCAGACGGTCGCGTCGGGCGGCGTGCGGCGGACGCCGACCGTCGTCCGCGACGGCCCGCCCGAGAAGACGCGCGTCACCTCGCGCAAGGTGGCGCAGCACGCTCGAGCAGCTCATGGTCGGGGTCGTCAACTACGGCACCGGCACAGCCGCGTCGCTGGCGCCGATCGGCGTGGCGGGCAAGACCGGCACCGCCGAGCTCGAGGACACGACCGACGAGGAGGACGAGCTGTCGAGCAGACGCCCGGCTCAGACACCGACGCCTGGTTCACGGCATACGCGCCGGTGAAGAACCCGGAGATCGCGGTGGCGGTGCTGCTGGTGCGGAACGGCGCCGGCGGCGAGACGGCGGCGCCGGCGGCGCGGGTCGTGCTGCAGGCCGCGCTGGCCGACTAGAGGTCGCAGCTCGACCGCGGCCTCTTCGCCCTCTGAGCGAATCTCCAGCTCGAGCGGCCTGTTCTCGCCCGCCTCGAGCGGGAACAGGAACGGCAGCATCGAGCCGGCGGTCGGGCCCTGCTGCGCGAGGCTTCCCTCCTCCGGGATGCACGCACCCGGCTCGAGCTCCTGCGCGTGGTACTGGAAGTCGTTCTCCTCCTCGGCCTCGAGCGGCTCGTACTCGTTGCCCTGCGTGTCCACCACGATGAAGTCCTCGGTCGTCTCGTAGGTCAGCGTCCTCGAGGTCGTCGTCCTCGTCGCTGCGGTTGCACGCCTGGAGGAAGACGCCGTAGAGCGCGAACCCGGGCTCTGCCTCCTCGCCCGTCCAGTAGGTGCGGTCGTCGGGCAGGCTCGGGTTGAGCTCGCGCGTGATGTAGACCGTGTACTCGATTCCGCCGACCTTCACGGCCAGCCCCTCGCGCAGCGGCTCGCCCTCTTCCTTCTCCTCCTCGAGGAAGCAGCCGGAGAATGTGGCCGCTGTCGCGGCGCACGCGAGTGCGAGAAGGAGGCGGCGGAGGCCCATCGGGCGCGGCAGTCTATCCCTTGGCCCTGAGCCGTTCCGTGCTCGGACGGGCGCCGAAGCGGGGCAGGGTCCCGGGCCTCCAGCCCGGCCACGGTCGCGCGCATGAGCGGCTCCTTCGGCGGCTCCTCGAACACCTTTCGCAGACGCGCCAGCGCGGTCCTGTTCTGGCGCTTGACCCACGAGCGCGCGCCAAGGGCCTCCTTGAAGGAGTCCCACCGGGTCGCCGGCTCTGTCCAGAAAGTCAGTTCCACCCGTGTCGCCTTGCCCTCCGGGCTCAGTTCCCAGACGGTCCAGAACTTGTTACGGAGGAAGCGGCCCGACTTGCCTTCTTCGACGATCCGCCGCGGCCGCTCGAAGACGGTGAACTGGACCTCCGCCCACTGCTTCGGCCCGGGGTTCTCGAGCCGGAACCGCGCGGCCGCCCCGGGACCGTCCGAGCGGGCGCGCGCGAGCCGGAAGCTCGACATGTAGTGATCCGTGAAGGCGACGTGGTTCGCGATGTCGCCGAGGAAGTCGAAAACGTCCTCGCGCCGAGCGGAGATCACGGTTTCGACGGTGACGGGCCCCACGGGGCCGCGATTCTATGGCTCGCCAGCGTCAGGCAGCGCGTCGCGCGACCGAGATCTGGCGCTCGCCCGCGTGCACGCGTTCGGCGGCGGCGCCCTCGCGCTTCGACGCCGAGACCTCCGCCAGGCAGAGCGAGCAGACCACGCGGCCCGATGTCAGCCGGTGGATGAACTCACCCGGCACGGGCGTCCGTGCGGCACGAGCTGCAGTGAAGACACCCCTCGCGGACCGAGCCGATGCCCTTTCTTAAGGATCCAGCGTGCAAGCTCTGACACAAGAGGTTGTTTCTGCCCCGATCCGGGTACTCCTCCCGCCACCCAGGAAGGAACCGACAGCACCCGGTCGGCGCGGGAAACGCCGCAGTTTGCGGCAAATGCGTTGCCGGAGGCGCGGGTCCCTCGTTAACATCCGCACATTCGAGGAGGAGGAAGCATGGAGGCCTTCACCGCCGGGACACTGGCCGGCGCAGGCTCATTCCACTGCGAGCGCTGCGGCTATGCAATAGCCCTTCATGAGCGCGACGTCGTACCGTCGTGCCCGCGCTGCAGCAGTGAGAGATTCGCCCGTTCGTCGATGTTCGCGGCAGGCGACACCGGGAGCTGGGGCGCCCATGACGTGGAGCGGCCCGACTGGCTTCGCGATGCGCGCGACTCGCTCGTCACGCGTGGTGACTACCTCGCGTACGACGACGGCGAGCGTGTACGGATAGTCCCGCTCCAGGAGGGCTGGACGCGACTCGGACGCAGCCTCGCAGCACATGTCCGCTTCGACGACCCCACCGTCTCGAGGCGCCACGCGCTCATCCATCGCGAGGGGCGCGCGATCCGCGTGCTGGACGACCGCAGCCTGAACGGCGTGTGGGTCAACGGCGAGCGCGTGGACTGGCGTGAGCTCGAAGACGACGACCAGATCACCGTGGGCCGGTTCCAGCTGTTCCTGGTGCGCATCGGCCCGCGCGAGCGGGTCACCGAACGTCACCGCTGCGTGACGTAAGCTCGCGGCGATGGCGCTTGACCATCGCCGTCCTCTCCCAGAAGGGCGGGACTGGCAAGACGACGACCGTGCGGACGCTGGCCGACGTCTTCCGGCGCGCCGGGCTCGCGGTCCTCTGCGTCGACCTCGACCCGCAGGGGAACCTCTCCGACTACTTCGATGTGCCGGCGGACGCCGACCCGACGATCGCCGACGTGCTCGGCGGGCGCCGCAAGGCGACCGAGGCGCTCTACGACGGCGTCCTCCCGGCCAACCTCGGCCTGGCCGAGGCGGAGCTCGTCCTCGGCGGGAAGATGGGGCGCGAGCTCACGCTGAAGCGCGCGCTGAAGGAGGTCAAGCGCAGCCACGACGTCGTGCTGATCGACTGCCCGCCGGCGCTCGGGCTGCTCACCGTGAACGGGCTGGTCGCGGCCGACCAGGCGCTGATCTCGACCGAGGCCCAGTACTTCTCCCTGCAGGGCGTCGAGCAGGCGCTCGAGGTGATCGAGCTGGCGAAGGAGAACCTCCATCCCGAGCTCGAATGGCTCGGCGTCGTCCTGAACATCGCCGACCTGCGCACGCTCCACTCGCGCGAGGCCCTGACCAGCTGCGCGAGCGGTTCGGCGAGCAAGGTCTTCGACACCGCCATCCGCCAGTCGATCCGCTACGCGGAGTCCGCGGAGCGCGGCGTCTCGATCCTCGACTACGCGCCCCAGCTCGGCGCCGACTACCTGGCCCTCGGCCAGGAGGTGCTCGACCGGATCGGCTTCGCGGAGGAGGCGCGCCGGGTCGAGCGCCATGCGTGAGAATGGCGCGGTCCCCGTCAAGGAGGTGACGTCGTCGTGAGCGATCTTCTGTTCCGCCCGATAACCGAGCTTGCGGAGCTCGTCCGATCCGGCGAGGTCAGCTCGCGGGAGCTCGTCGAGGAGTCGCTCGGGCGCATCGAGGAGGTCGACGGCGAAATCAACGCCTTCACGTTCACCGACGCCGACGGGGCCCTGGCGGCGGCCGACGCGGTGTCGAGCGGGGACGAGCGCCCGTTCGCGGGCGTGCCGATCGCGATCAAGGACCTCGGGGTCGCGGTCGCCGGGCTGGCCGCTCACGAACTGCTCCGACCTGTATGCGGATTTCAAGCCTGACTACGACAGCTTCGTCGCGCGCCGCCTGCGCGAGGCCGGGCTTCGTGTTCGTAGGGCGCACGGCCTCACCGGAGTTCGGGATCGTGCCGGTCACCGAGTCGCGCCGCTTCGGGCCGACCCGCAACCCGTGGGACCCGAGCCGCACGCCCGGTGGCTCGTCAGGCGGCTCCGGCGCCGCCGTGGCGGCCGGGATGGTCCCGGTAGCCCATGCGAGTGACGGCGGCGGCTCGATCCGGATCCCGGCCTCCTGCTGCGGGCTCGTCGGCCTGAAGGCCAGCCGCGGCCGCATCTCGCGCGGGCCCGAGTTCGGCGACTCGTTCCTGGCCACCGACGGCACGCTCTGCCGCACCGTGGCCGAGGCCGCCGCGACGCTCGACATCCTCGCCGGCTACGAGCCCGGCGACGCCACCTGGGCGCCCCCGCCCAGCGCCCCGTTCGCCGAGGCGGTCGGCCGCGATCCGGGCAAGCTGCGCATCGGCTTCACCACGCGCCAGCCGATGGGCGTGGACCCGCATGCCGAGAGCGTGCGCGGCGCCGAGGAGGCGGCGCAGCTGCTCGAGTCGCTCGGGCACGAGATCGTCCCGATCGACTACGAGTGGCCCGCCGACGAGATCGTCGCCACCTTCGTGGACCTGTGGGCCGGGATGGTCTCGGTGGGCGTGGGCTACGCCGCAACGCTGGGCTACGAGCTGACGCCAGACAAGGTCGAGCCGCTCTCGTGGGACCTCTTCCAGAAGGGCCTCCAGCTGCCCAGCACCAAGTACCTCGGCTCCCTGACCAGGCTTCAGCAGATCTCGCGCGAGCTGATCGGCTGGTGGTCCGACATCGACGTGCTGCTCACCCCGGGCCTCGGGCAGCGTCCGGTCCCGATCGGCGACGATCAACCCGCAGAAGGAGGAGGAGCCGTTCACGGCTCTCATCCCCGACTCGTCCGACTTCACGCCCTACACGGCCGTGTGGAACGTCACCGGGCAGCCGGCGATCTCGCTGCCGCTCTTCCAGGGCGACGACGGCCTGCCGACCTCGATCCAGCTGGTCGGGGCCGCCGATCGGGGAGGAGCTTCTCCTCTCGCTGGGGGCGCAGATCGAGGCGGAGCGCCCGTGGGCGGACCGCCGCCCGGAGCTCGTGGGCGGCGCGGCCTAGGGCCCTGGCCAAAACTGGACGAATGTTCCATCCCGGCGTCCGCTGGGGGGTCGATACTGCTGGTGATGAACAGGGATAAAGCCATCGTCACCTGCACGGACTGCGGCTTCGAGTGGTTCGGCCCTACGGCCGCACATGCCCTCCGCACGGTCGGCACCTGCACCCGCTGCCATGGCGAGCTTCGCTTCAACGACGAGCCCGCCCTGCCGGCCATCGTCGAACCGGCCGACGACGTGCCCGCGCACCTCGTGCTGGGCAACCCCCGCCTCTAGCGGCGCCGCCCCCAGGTCAGAGGTCTCTCACGTCCGCGCCCTGCGGGCTGAACTGGACCCGGCGTACGTCGCAGTCGGGCGCCGCCTGCCTGACCGCGTCCATCACGGATCCCGTCTGCTGCCAGTGGACCCAGAACAGCACGGTCGGGCCGGCGCCTGATATCGACGCACCGACGGCGCCCAGGTGCCTGGCG
This sequence comes from uncultured Thermoleophilaceae bacterium, assembly GCA_963839405.1. GTDB lineage: Bacteria > Actinomycetota > Thermoleophilia > Solirubrobacterales > Thermoleophilaceae > DASPHG01. The sequence goes on along the minus strand of CAWIUV010000014.1, from coordinate 87,846 downwards.
TTCCGGACCAGCTCCATCGAGCGCGGATAGAGGCTCTCGCGGTGGGGCTGGTGAAGCCGGTCATCCAGCCCGCGTCCGATGAGGTCCAGGTCGTTCCGCTGCAGGCCGAGCATGAGCAGCGCCGTGTGGCCCACGTTGTGGACGGCGTCCGTCATCGGCACCTCGTCCGGCAGCGCGGCGCGCGCCTTCTCGGTGGGGACGGGGATGGGCGGGATCGCGATCACGGCCTCGAGCCCGGGCGGCGGCTCGAACCGGTCGGCCCCGTCCTCGGTGCAGATCACGAAGCCGCCGCGAAGGGCCGCGGCGACGTTGTCGGGATGGCCCTCCAGCTCGCGAGCCACCTCGAAGATCGGCGCGTCGAGCTCGTATAGGTGGTCGGCCGCGACCAGGCCGGCGACGATCGCGGCGGCGGACGAGCCCAGTCCCGCGCTGACCGGGATCTCAGACCGGATCTGGAAGGTCAGCCCGTCCGCGGGATGGAGCGCCTCGAACGCCCGCACGCAGAGATTCGAGCGGTCGGTGGGCACGTCGGGCACGTCGGTGTGGACGAAGAACTCGCCCGTCTCCTCGACCTCGAGCTCGAGGTTGAGCGACAGGGCGGCTGCGAGCGAGTCGTAGCCGGGCCCGAGGTTCGCGGTCGACGCCGGCACGCGGACGAAGCGGTGCCGGCGCATTACGCGAGCACCGCCGACTCGACCTGGTCGAGGTCGGGCTCGCAGGTCACGACGGACCCGGCCTGGCTCATGGCCGTGGTCGGGTCCTTGAGCCCGTGGCCGGTGAGGACGCACACCACGCGGCCCTCGGCGCCGTACTTGATGAGGCCGGCGACGGACGCCGCGGAGGCCGGCTCGCAGAACACGCCCTCGCGCCGGCCGAGCAGCTCGTAGGCCGCGAGGATCTCCTCGTCTGCTGACCGCGCGCACCTCGCCGCGGGACGCCGTGAACGCATTCATCGCATCCTCCCAGCGGGCGGGGTTGCCGATCCGGATTGCCGACGCGACGGTCTCCGGATTCTCGACGACCTTGCCCTCGACGAGCGGGGCGGCACCGGCGGCCTGATAGCCGTGGAGCACCGGCGCGGTCTCGTACTCCTGGAATCCCTTCCACCACGCCGTCACGTTGCCCGCGTTCCCGACCGGGATGCACAGGACATCGGGTGCCTCGCCGAGCTGGTCGCAGACCTCGAACGCTCCCGTCTTCTGACCCTCGATGCGGAAGTCGTTCAACGAGTTGACGAGCGCGATCGGGTTGCGCTCGACCACCTGCCGCGTGAGCGCCAGCGCCTCGTCGAAGTTGCCCTTCAGCGCGATCACGCGCGCGCCGTGCATCAGCGCCTGCGCGAGCTTCCCGGCGGCGATCTTCCCCTCGGGCACGATCACGGCGCCGCGCAGGCCGGCGCGCGCCGCGTATGCCGCGGCGCTGGCCGCCGTGTTGCCGGTGGAGGCGCACATCACGGCCTCCGCCCCCTCCTCGACGGCGGCCGAGACGGCCACCGTCATGCCACGGTCCTTGAAGGAGCCGGTCGGGTTCAGCCCCTCGTACTTCAGCCACACCTCGCAGCCCGTCTGCTCCGAGAGGACCGGAGCCGGGATCAGCGGCGTGTCCCCCTCCTCCAGGGTCACGTGCGGCTCGACGGGGAGCCGGTCGGCGTAGCGCCAGAGGCTCAGTCGAAGAACTCCTCGATCACCCGGATGATCCGCGGCTCGGCACGCAGGAAGTCGAGCCGGCCGATCAGCTCGACAGCCGCGAGGAACTTCGACTCGAGCACCGGATGCATGACCATCACGAGCCGCGCGTTGTCGCCGAGCCCGTGCTGCACCACCGACTTGACCGAGACGCCCTGGAGCCCGAGCAGCTCCGCCACCTGGGCAAGCACCCCGGGACGATCGGCCACCTCGAGGTGGAGGTAGAACGCCGACTCGACGTCGGTCACCAGCTCGACCTCCTCCGCGGGCGCCGGCAGCGACGCCGGCGGGATCATCGCCGAGATGACGTCACCCAGCACCGCGCTCGCGGTCTGGCTGCCTCCCGCCCCCGGACCGGACAGCGTGATCTCGGTGATGGCCGGCGATTCGATCGTGACCGCGTTGAAGGCCCCGTTCACGGACGCGAGCGGGTGCTCGCCGTAGAGGAAGGCGGGATAGACGCGGACCGACAGGCCGCCGTTCACGCGCTCGGCGCTCCCGATCAGCTTGAGCGATAGGCCGAACTGTTTCGCGTGCGCGATGTCGTCGGGCGTGATGCTCTCGATGCCCTGGTGCGGCACCTGGTCGAGCGTGACCGGCGCGTTGAAAGCGAGGCGCGCGATGATCGCCATCTTCGCCGCGGCGTCCTTGCCGTTCACGTCCTCCGACGGATCAGCCTCGGCGTAGCCGAGCTCCTGCGCCTGCGCGAGCGCCTCCTCGTAGGTCTCGCCTGTGCGCGTCATCTCGCTGAGGATGAAGTTGGTGGTCCCGTTCACGATCCCGTGGACGCGCTCGATGTGCGCGGCCGCGAGCGTCTCGTGGATGACGCGAATGACGGGCACGACGCCGCCCACCGAGGCCTCGAAGCGAAGCTGAGCGCCGCCCTCGCGCGCGGCGGCGTAGATCTCCTCGCCGAACTGGGACAGCACCTGCTTGTTCGCCGTCACCACGTGCTTGCCGGCCGAGAGCGCGCGCAGGATGTACTCGCGCGCGGGCTCCGTGCCGCCCATCACCTCGACGATCAGGTCGCTCTTCTCGAGGATGTCGTCGAAGTCGCCCTGGCTGCGGGTCAGCACGCCCGCGATCTCCGGGCGCAGGCCCGGTGGCGGCCTCGATGGTCCCCGCCCGCTCTTCGAGAAGCTCGTGGAACGCCCCTCCGACCGTCCCGCGGCCGAGGAGCCCGACCCTAAACGACGTCACGCGCGGTCAGGTCGTCGAAGGTCTCGCGGCGGACGACGACGCGCGCGTCGCCGTCCTTGCAGAAGATCACCGGCGGGCGGCGCAGGGAGTTGTAGTTGTTCGCCATCGCGTGCCCGTACGCGCCGGTGGCGGGGATGACGAGCACGTCGCCCGGCTTGGGTTCGTCGAGCATCACGTCGCGCACGAGGATGTCGCTCGACTCGCAGTGCATCCCCGCCACGGTGCAGAGATTGTCACCACCGAAGCGGTCGGCGATCTCAGCCTCGTAGCGGGCGCCGTAGAGCATCGGGCGCAGGTTGTCGGACATGCCGCCGTCGACGGCGACGTAGGTACGGATACCGGGGATCTCCTTCACGGTGCCGACCGTGTAGATCGTCACGCCCGCGTTCCCGACGAGGGCGCGTCCCGGCTCGCACAGCACGGTCACGTCCTTCGGCGCGCGCCGGAGAAGGGCGTCGGCGAAATCGTCGATCGAAGGCGGCTCGTCGTCCGCGGTGTACGCGATGCCCAGCCCGCCGCCGAGGTTGAGCCGCGGCCAGTCGCCCAGCGCGCCGAGCACCTCGGCGAGCTTCTCGAACGGCTCGAGCTCGAAGATCTGGGAACCGATGTGCGCGTGCAGGCCGGTCAGCTCGAGCTCCCCGAGCGCTGCCAGCGCGCGCGGGACGTCGTCGATCGCGAACCCGAACTTCGAGTCCACCTGCCCGGTCTGGATGTAGGAGTGCGTGGACGGCTTGATGCCGGGTGTGACGCGCAGCATCACGCGCTGACGCGGCGCGAGCCGCTGGAGCCGCTCGATCTCGTCGAAGGAGTCGAGGACGATCGTGCCGACGCCGCGCTCGACCGCGTAGGTCAAGCTCCTCCTCGGTCTTGTTGTTCCCGTGCATGTAGATCCGCTGCGGGTCGAACCCGCCGGCCAGCGCCAGGTGGAGCTCTCCCGCGCTGGCCACGTCGCAGGAGAGGCCTTCCTCCGCGAACAGGCGGTAGGCGGCCGTGCACGGGAAGGCCTTGCTCGCGTAGATGACCTCGAAATGCTCGGTGCGCGAGCCGAACGCCTGCTGGAACTCGCGCGCGCGGGCGCGCATGTCGTCCTCCGCGTACACGTAGGCCGGCGTGCCGAACTCCTTCGCGAGCTCGATCACGTCGCATCCGCCCACCTCGAGCCGCCCCGCCTCGTTCAGCCGGGACCCGAGCGGATAGACCTGGGATAGCGTGGTCGCCGCCATGGGCCCGATTATCCACGAGGCACCCGAACCGCCCCGTCTAGGCACGCACAACGGCCTGTCGTACGCGCTCTTCACACCCAAGGAAGATCCGAAGGCGGGCGTCGTGATCGCGCACGGCGCGGGGTCGGCGAAGGAGAACCACTTCGACTACGGGCGGGCCGCCCGCGACCACGGCTTCGCGGCACTCGCTTTCGATGCCCGCGGGCACGGCCGGTCGGAGGGCAAGTTCGGCCCGACTGCGATCGAGGACGCGGTCACGATGTGCGAGCTGCTCGCAGAGGAGGCGCCGGCGGTGGCGCTGCGCGGCTCGAGCCTGGGCGGCTTCGTCGCGATCCATGCCGGGGCCGGCTGGGGCCAGGCGGTCGCGGTCGTCGCGCTGTGCCCGGCGCCCGAGGATCTCCTGCTGCGCGGCCTGCGCTCCGGGCAGCTCATCAAGTTCGACGCCGACCGCGAGGCGATGGAACCGTGGCTGGAAGCGCTCGACATCTACGAGGCGGTCGGACGGCTCGGCCCGAAGACCGCGCTCCTGCTCATGCACGCCGAGGGCGACGAGCAGATCCCCTACACCGTCTCGCAGGAGCTGCACGCTGCGGCGAAGGAGCCGAAGCGGCTGCTGGTGCTGCCGGGCGGCCACCACCGCTCGCTGCAGCACGACGGGGAGATGCAGGGCGAGTCGCTGCGCTTTATCGCGCGAGCGGCGCAGACCCAACGCGGGTCAGGCTAGTCGCCGATCTTGACGCCGCCGCCCCCGACGTTGACGTCGGGGAGGTCGCGGACGATGTCGCCGAGCGCCTGTCCTGTCTCGGTCACGGTGTTGCCGAGCTGAGGGCTGACCTGCCCGACTGTGTTGCCGAGGTTGTTCGTGACCTGCTCGGTGCTGTCGGCGAGCTCGTTGGTGCCTCGCGCGGTGTCGACCCCGGGGCGCCCGGGATCGGCGTTCCGCCGCCGGTCGTGGGCGCGATCCCCTCACCGGTTCCGCCGCCGCCTCCGCCGCCCGCGTCGATCGTGCCGGGGCCGGTGGTGTCGCCGCCGCCCGAGCCGCCGGTGCCGCCGCCGCCGCCGCCGGCCGCGCCGGGGGCCGCGCCTCCGGCCCGTGTGGCCGCAACCGCGAGCGCTGCCGGCGCCGCGTCGAGCGCGACCTGCTCCGGTCCGGTGACCTGGACCTCGGCATCGTCCTCGTCGTCCAAGAGGACGCTCTCGACGGCGTCACGGATGTCGGCGCCGGGCCACGCGTCGAAGGCGAACAGGGTGCCGACCAGAAGCAAGAGCGAAGCGGCGAACGCGAGCAGAAGCCCGGTTGTCCCCAAACTAGCGATGTAAGCCTTGGTGGCTCTCATGGCAAACGTTCCCCACCGACTGCCATCGGCACTGCCTGGAAGGGACTTTAGCCCGCTTGGCGCGTTTCCACCAGACTCCCGCGCCTTTGCACAAGCCATGCGGCTCCAGCCGCTATCAGAGCCACGCTCACGAGCTGCGCGAAGGTGAGTCCCAGCGCCACATCGTCGTTTCTCCTGATGAATTCGACGAGCAGGCGCTCGACCCCGGCCGCCACCAGGTAGATCGCGAAGATCGTGCCCAGCGCGAACCTGTCCGCGCATCCGCCAGAGCACAAGCGCGACCAGGCCCATGGCGAGGCTCTCGTAGATCGGAGTCGGATGGACCTCCTCGGTTGTCGCCACGGTCCCGTCCGGATAGGCCATCGCCCACGGCAGGTCCGACTCGGCTCCGTAGTCGCCATCGCCCGAGAGCTGGCAGCCGACACGGCCGATCGCGTACCCGAGCGCCAGCGGCACAGCGGCGACGTCGAGCAGCTGCGGGCCCAGGAAGCCGCGCCTCCAAGCCCACAGGACCACGCCGAGCGCGCCGCCCACCAGGCCGCCGAACCACACGAGGCCGGATCCGGAGAAGACGTTGCCGAGCAGGTCGTCGGACACGTCGTCCCAGTTCTGGATCAGATAGTCGACCCGGGACCCCACGACGCCGCCGACGAGCCCGGCGAAGATCATCTCGTAGGCCCAGTCCACCGGCTTCCCCAGCTCCTTGAAGTGCCGCGCGAGGACCATCGCGGCGAAGATGAAGCCGGCGGCGAAGCAGAGCCCGAACGTCTGGAGCTCGAGCGGGCCTATCTGGATCTCGGGCTGCAAGCCCGGCGCAGGCTAGCGGCGCGCTACAGGTAGCCCATCGGATCCACGGGCGACCCGTTGACACGCGTCTCGAAGTGGAGGTGGTCGCCGAAGCAGTGGCCGGTGCAGCCGACCGAACCGATCACCTGCCCCTGCGAAACGGACGCGCCGCTCGAAACGCCGTAGCTCGAGAGGTGCGCGTAGCAGGTGGAGAGGCTGCCGGTGTGCTGGATGCAGACGTAGTTCCCGTAGCCGCCGGTCCACGCGGCGAGGACGACCTGGCCGCCGTCGGCGGCGCGGATGCCGGTACCCGCTGGCACCGCGATGTCGAGACCCGCATGCAGGCGGCCCCAGCGCATCCCGAAGCCCGAGACGACGGGCCCGCTCACCGGCCAGATCAGCTGCCCGGATCCCTGCTGGACGGGCGCCGGCGCCCCCTGGAGCTGCGCGGTGACGCGCGCCTGCTCGGCCTCGAGCGTCGCGCAGGTCGCCCTCGAGCCCGATCCGGCTGTCGTGCACCTGCGAAGGACCGACCGGCGGTCGTTGCGAACGCCGGCGAGCTCGTTCCGCGAGCCGACGCAGCTGGTTCTTCGCCCGCGCGAGCTCGTTGCGCTGGGCCAGGATCGCGTTCGCGGCATCCTCGACGCGCTGCTCGAGCTCGGCCAGCAGCTCCTTCTGCTTCTTCGCCTCCGCCTTGAGGACGCGGACGCGCTCGATGATCGCCTGGTCCTGCTCGGACACGCGCTCGAGGAACTCGGTCCGCTCGAGCAGGTCGGCGAAGCCGTCGGCCTGAAGCACGACGGTGAGCACATCCGGCTCGTCGGCCTTGTAGAGCTCGACGAGGCGGGTGGCCAGGGCGTCCTCGGCGATGCCGAGCTCCTTGCGGAGCCTCTCGAGCCGCTCGCGGGCCTCCTCCAGCTTGCCGCGCACCTCGAGCAGCTCCGCGCGCTTCTGATCCAGGTCGGCCTGGACGCGATTCTGCTTGCGCTGGAGCGCGTTGATGTCGCCCTGCAGCGAGTCGATGCGAACGTTGTAGCTCGCGATCGTCTCCGAGAGGACGTGCTCCTTGTACTTCTTGCTCTGGACGAGCTCGCGCGTCTGATCGATCCGCTCGGAGAGCGGCGCGGAAAGCCCGGGCATAGGCAGCAACAAGTAGGCCGCCTAGGCCCAGGGTTATGACAACCCCGAAATGTCTTTTCATATTTGGCGCCCCTGGTGCCTACGGGGTTAGCTGACGGGCTCGCGATATCGCTAGGCCGCACCCCTGGCGGCCATTCGCCCCTGGGTCAGTGACCCTTCGGTTCCCCCGTTCCCCCTGTTTTCCAGAGCGACTCGGCGTTGGGACGGCGCGCAGACTAGCAGCAATCGGTCTGCACGCAACCCGGTTTTCCTGCGATTTGCACGGGTTCTTGCAAAAGGCTTCTGCTCTCTAGACTTCCCTCCATGGCCGCCCCGAGAGCAGTTTTCAAGCGTGACACGGGCCTCCAGACCCGGATGCTCGTGACGATGTTCCTGATGGGGCTGCTGTACGCGGTCTTCGCGGCCGTGCTCTTCTCGCTGGGCGCGGGCGTCGGGATCATGGTCGTCGTTCTGCGCGGGCCTCCTGCTCGCGCAGCTCTTCCTCTCGGACAAGATCGCGCTCGCGTCGATGGGCGCGAAGGACGGTCACGCCGGAGCAGGCGCCCGGCCTCCACGCGATGATCGAGAAGCTCTGCATCCAGGCCGACCTGCCGAAGCCGAAGATCGCGGTCGCCGACACGCCGATGCCGAACGCGTTCGCGATGGGGCGCTCGAAGAAGAGCGCGGTCGTGTGCGCGACCACCGGCATCATGAACACGCTCACCCCCACCGAGCTCGAGGGCGTCATGGCACACGAGCTCTCGCACGTGAAGAACCGCGACGTGCTGATCATGACCATGGCCAGCTTCTTCGCGTCGCTCGCTTCGATGATCGCCCAGTTCGCGTTCTTCTTCGGCAGCAGCGACGACGACACGCCGGCCGGGATGATCGTGTTCCTCGTCTCGATCCTCGTCTACGTGATCTCGTTCTTCCTGATGCTCGCGCTCTCGCGCTACCGCGAGTTCACCGCCGACCGCGGCGCCGCGCTCATTACCGGCCGCCCGAGCGCGCTCGCATCCGCGCTTCAGAAGATCTCCACGCAGATGCAGAAAACTCCGCAGCGCGACCTGCGCGCGGCGGAGAACATGAACGCGTTCTTCATCGTGCCCGCAAGCGTCAAGGGCTCGCTCAAGACGATCTTCATGACGCACCCGCCGACGGAGAAGCGCATCGAGCGGCTCATGGAGTACGAGCGCCAGCTCCAGATCGCCGCCTAGGTTGGGCTTCTTCGACGCGCTACTGGGCGGCCGCCGCAAGCTGAGCGGCCCGGCGCCGGACCGGCTGTTCGCGATGTCGACCGCCTACGTCCAGCTCGAGACCGGGCTGGGGATCAAGGCGCGGGGATCCGCCGGGCTGGTCTTCCAGCCGCTCGGCACGGCCGACTTCGAGACGCTGATGAAGGAGACCGAGGAGCTGCTCGCCTCGGCCGCGCAGGACACCGGCACGACCACCGAGACGAAGACCGACGAGTACGGCTACCGCTGGGCGATCCTGCGCGACCCGGACTTCGAGGACATCGTGGTGGCGGTCAACACCGTCTCGTCGCAGCTCGATTCGGGCGGCTATGGCGACCGGCTGCTGTGCGCGGTGTTCGCGTTCGAGGAGAACGGCAAGCCGATCTACTGGATCTACAACTACAAGCGCGGCAGCTTCTATCCGTTCGTACCGACCGGGAAGCAGCAGCGCGACTCCGAGCGCGAGTTCAGGCTGAAGGCGCAGATGTCGGACGAGCTGCCGCTCGAGCAGGAGCTCGGGCGCGACCTGCCGCTCTGGGACATCCCCCTCTAGGTCTACATGTGGCCCGCGATGGCGGGCGAACGTCCATCGGGACCCCTCATCGCGCGAGTCGCCGACGCGTTCGGGCTGGTCCTCCTGCTGGTCCTGGCGACCTACGTGGCGGCGTCGCTCAACCGCTATTCGGGCTGGGGCGCGGTCCTCGTCACGACGCTCGCGTGCACGAGCGCCGTGGTCGCGCTCGGCACGTCCCGCGCCAAGCGGAGGACCGTGCGGGTGGCGGCGGCCCTTGGCCTGATCGCCATCGCCCTCTCGGTCACCGCCGAGCTCGCCGACCACTCCGGATTCCTCGCCGCCGCGGCCCTGACGCAGCTGGTCCTCCTCCTGGCGGCGACCGCCTCGGTCCTGCGCGCCGTCCTCACCGAGTCGCGGGTGAGCTTCCGCACGATCCTGGGCGCGATCAGCGTCTACCTGATCTTCGGCCTCCTGTTCACGTCGCTCTACGTGGGCGTGGACCGGCTCCAGGACGGGCCGTTCTTCGACGCAGGGCGGGTACGAGACGGGCGACTACATCTTCTTCAGCTTCACGACCCTCACGACGACCGGTTACGGGAATCTCGTCCCCGCGGCCCAGCCGGGGAAGATGTTCGCCGGCCTCGAGATGCTGCTCGGCCAGATCTTCCTCGTGACGCTGATCGCCGGGCTCGTCAGCGCGTGGCGGCCGCGGCGCCCTCGCGTAGCCGCTCCGTGCTCGGCCGGGTCCGGCAACGCCACCGCGACGAGCGCGCCCACCGCCGCGGCGATGCACCGCGATCGGCGCGACATCGGCCGCTGACGAGCCCACGAGCAGCGAGGCGAGCAAGGCGCCGGTGAACGGCGCCTGCAGCACGTACCGCCGTCCCGGCCGCGATCCCCGCCGCGATCGCCGGAGTGGTCTCGAACCCGGGCAAGATGTCGGCCCCCGCAACCGCGAGCGCCGTACCCGATCGCGATCGCCGGGAAGACGGGGCCGCCGCGGAAGCCCGCGCCGAGCGACAGCGCGTAGGCGAGTCCCTTCACGAGCACCACGGCAAGCAGTACTCCGGCCGAACCCTCGGCGACGAGCTCCGCCAGCGCGCTCTGGCCGGAGAAGAGGACGAAGTCGACCGGCCGGTCCGCAACCTCGCGGAAGACGACGGCGAGGACGCCGACGAGCAGGCCTGCGCCGACGAGCGAGGCGACGGGACGAGCCGGCGTCCGGCCCGGCGATGCCAAATCCGAGCCGCCGGGCGACGATGACCGCAACCGCGACCGCGACCGCGAGGACCACGCTCCAGCCCAGGTCGGCGATCCTCACCGAGTCGTAGGCGGCAATGTCCGGCAACGAGAGATTCTGCTGGTGCAGCCCGGACCAGTCGTTGACGCCCGTGAAGATGAGCGCGCCCGTCCCAGCCGCGACGAAGCCCGGAAGCAGCGCCCTGCCGATCGCGCGCGCCGGAACCGCGCCGCTCTTGGCGGCCAGCTCGAACAACATCAAGGACGCGACGATCGGCCCGCCGAACAGCGCCGCGATCGCAGCGAACGCCCCGGAAAGGACCAGGAGCCGCCCCTCCGCCTCCTGCAGCCGGAGAACATGGACCAGGAGCGGAGGCAGCCCGAGCCCGATCGCGATCAGCGGCGCCTCCGGGCCGAGCACGAGACCGAACCCGAGCGACGCGACAGCGGCCAGCAAGATGCTCCCGAGGTCGACGGGCCGGATGCCGTCCATGCTCAAGCCTTCGAGCGGGCTGTGCCCCCCGTGACCGGGCAGCCGCAAGGCGGCTGCGACCAGCAGCCCAGCGAGGCCCGGCACGAGGATCACGTACCACCAGGCGGGCTCGCTCCAGTCGAGCCAGTCGGGAATGTCATCCCACAGGAGATGGGTCAGATCGTGGACGGCGGTCTGAAACAGGACTGCCGCCGCAGCCACGGGCACGCCCAGGGCCGCCGCCAGAAGGAGCGTGCGCAGGTACGCGGTGCGAGTCAGGCCCGGCGTCACTGGGAGCCGCCGCTTCCATGGGACCGGTCTAGTCCGGGATCAATCCTTCGCCCGTGAACTCCCCTGCCGCCTCGTCGAACGAGACGTCGCGCGGCGGAAGGATCACGTCCGACTCGACCAGCTCGTCGTCAGCCACGGCCTCGCCGTCGGACTCGACGAGCGAGAGCATCTCGTCGAAGAGCTTGTGGAACTTGTCCTCGTCACCGCCTTCGACAGCGGCAACGGCCTCGTTGTCCAAGTCGTTGAGCCGCTCCGCGTCGTTGTCGGGCAGGCGGAACTGCCCCTCCCCCGAGATGCGGACGATCACTTGCTCTCCTCCTTCTCGCCCTGCTCGAGCGCCGGCGCGTCCTCGCCGGACCCGGAGCCGAGCTCGGCCTTCATCTTCGCGAGCTCGTCGTCCACCTGGGAGCCCTGTGAGAGCTGCGCGAGCTCGCGGTCGATATCGCTGCCGCCCTCCCCGAGCTGCGTGATGTCCTCGAAGACGCCGGCAGACTCGAGCTCCCCGACGGCGTCGGCGCGCGCCTTCATGTCTTCGGTCTTCTCCTCGGCGCGCTGCATCGCGAGGCCGAGGTCCGCCATCTCCTCGCCCACGCCGGACGCGGCCTCAGAGATCATCACCTGCGCCTCGGCGGCCGAGTACTGCGCCTTGATGACCTCCTTCTTCGTCCGGAAGGCCTCGATCTTCCCGCGCAGGCGCTTCTCGTTCTCGATCAGCTGCTCCTGCTGCTGCTCGAGCTGCGTGACCTGCGTGTCGAGGCCCTGGAGCTCGGCCTGGATCGCGGTCTTGCGCTCGAGAGCCATCCGCGCGAGGTCCTCGCGGTTCTGCGAGATCGCCTGGCGCGCCTGGGTGTCGAGCTTGACCACCTGCTCCTCGAGCTTCTTCGACTGCATCTGAATCCGCTTCTTCGCGGTGACGACGTCGGCGATGCCCTTCTTGACCTGCTGCAGATGCTCCTGCTGCTTTCGGTACCCGTAGTCGAGAGTCTCGGCCGGGTCCTCGGCGCGGTCCAGCATCTTCGAGATCTTCGCCTTGATCGTTGTCGACATCCGGCCGGCCAGGCCTGGCATCGCAAGCCTCCTCAGAGTTCGGGACAGGGGCGCCTAGACTAGCCGCCCGCGTGCAGCCGAAGCCGCCCTCCGCCTCGCAGTCCGTCCTCACCCGTTGGATGGGCATCCAGGACGCGAACATCGCCGGCAACGTGCACGGCGGCACGATCATGAAGATGGTGGACGAGGTCGCGGGGGTTGCCGCACTGAGGCATAGCGGCACGCGCGTGGTCACGGCTGCGCTCGACCGCATGACCTTCACCCAGCCTGTCTACGTGGGCCAGCTCCTGACGGTGATGGCGACCGTGAACGCCGCGTGGCGAACATCGATGGAGATCGGCGTTCGGGTCCAGGCGGAGAACGTGCGCACCGGCGAGATCAGCCATACGTCGACCGCCTACGTGACCCTGGTCGCCCTCGACGACGAGGGCAAGCCCACCGCGGTGGCGCCGATCGAGCCGGAGACCGACGAGGAACGCCGCCGTCAGCGCGAGGCTCAGCTGCGCCGCGACAACCGACTGCGCGAGCGCGACGAGATCAAGCTCGGGCGGGGCGAGTAGCCGCCTCCTCTTCGTCCGCGTCGCGCGCCGCCGCCCAGAAGAACAGGCACAGCGCGAACACCATCACGAGGAAGTCGAGCCCGAGCATCATCCCGCCGGCGAGCTGCTGGTCGGCGAGCGGCGACATGCCGTGCTCGCGCGCGCGAGTCGCCGTAGGCGTCGTACGCCGGTGAGCGCATGATCAAGAACGCCATCCCGAGGAACATGCCGGCGAGGCGGGCGCCGATGAGGTGGCCGATCTTCCACAGCTCGCCGTGCAGGCGGCGGCGCTTCGGGTCGAGCGGCGCCCACCACACCAGAACGCGCGCCGAATACGAACGACCAGTGCTGGAGCACGTGCAGCGCGTCGTTCTAGAGCGCGCCCTCGAACATGAACGCCATGTGCCACCCGTAGAGCAGTGCGACGTAAACCGGGATCGCGACGAGCGGCCGGCGGAGCGTGCGGAACATCTTGCGCAGCCGCGCGGCGGCGCGCAACTGCGACCAGCGCTGGCCGCGGCAGGAAGAACGCATACACCGGCGACCGCACCCCGACGAGCAGGAGCGGAGCCGCCAGGTCGGCGATCAGGAGGTGCTGCGCCATGTGCGCAGACAGCAGGTCCTCGGCCAGGCCGTCGATCGGCGACAGCAGCCCGGCCGCCGTCAGCGCGATGCCGCCGTGCCAGGCGACCTGCTGCCAGAAGGGAACCTCGTAGCCGCGCCCTCCGAGCACGTGCACCGCTCGGAGGTACAGGACCTCCGCGATAACGATACCGATGATCGCGCCGGCGAACACCGGCGTTCAGGCTACGCGGTCGCTACGGCCTCCGCCGCGTCTCCGATCGGGTTCTCCGCGGGGGTGCCGGGAGCCTGCTTGAGCACCTCGGCCGCCTCCTTCAGCTTGTCCTGGTAGGCCTGCCGCTGCATGCGCGACACGACGAGCCGCTGCACCTGGGCCGTGCCCTCGAAGATCTGGTAGATCTTGGCGTCGCGGAACCACTTCTCGAGCGGGCACTCCGTGCTCTGCGCGTAGGGGCCGACGAGGTCCATCAGAGTGGTCGTGGCCCACATGGTCACGTCGCCCGCCTTCAGCTTGGACATCGAGCCCTGGCCGCCGGTCATCGGGATGCCGTTGCGGCCCATCCACGCGGCGCGCCACACGAGCAGTCGCGAGGCCTCGATCTCGGTGGCGACGTCCGCCATCACCTGCTGGACGCGCTGCACCTCGAGCGCGGGCTGGCTCTCGATGATGTGGTCCTCGAGGTACTCGAGCGTCCACTCGTAGGCGGCCTGCGCGATGCCGAGCGCCGACGCGCCGACGAGCGGTCGCGTGATCTCGAAGGTGGCGAGCGCGCCTGATGCGCGGCCGGTCGATTGCCCGGAGCGGGCGCGCTCGAGCTTCTTCTCGAGCTTGTCCATGCCGCCGAGCAGGTAGTCGAGCGGGATCCGGCAGTCCTCGAGCACGACCTCGGCGGTCTGCGACGCGCGGATGCCGATCTTGTCCTCCTTCTTGCCCTGCGAGAGGCCCGGCGTGCCCTTCGGCACGACGAAGGAGGCCTGGCCGCGGTGGCCGAGCTCCGGGTCGACGGTGGCGACCACGACCGTGACGTCGGCGATGCCGCCGTTCGAGATGAAGACCTTGGTCCCGTTCAGGACCCACTCGTCACCGTCGCGCTTCGCGGTGGTTCGCAGCGACTTGACGTCCGAGCCTGCCTGCGCCTCGGTCACCGCGTATGCGCCCATCTTGATCTCGTCGTCGGTCCCGTAGCACTCGGGCACCCACCGGCCGATCTGCTCGGGCGTGCCGGACGAAGCGATGCCTGCGGCGGCAAGTGACGAAGCGGAAATCGCCAGGGCGATACCGGCGCAGCCCCAGTGGAGCTCCTCCGCGTAGATCACCCCGAAGAGGCCATCCGGGTCGCTGGCGACCTTCTGGATGTACTCGAGCCCGTGGAGGTCCCACTTCCGCGCTTCCTTGATGACGTCCCACGGCACCGACTGCTCGCGGTCGTACTTGGCCGCGACCGGCCGAATGACGTCCGTCGAGAACTTCCGGCACTTCTGCTGGAACTCGACCTGCTCGTCGGTTAGGCGGAAATCCACTGGCAATCCCTTCGTTGACTGACCAGTCAATCGTACCGCGACCGCCCTTCGAAACGGAGCGCTAAGGTCAGCCCAGTGACTCGTCTCCCGTCGCTATTGCTCGCGTGTTGCGCGCTATTTGCGGGCTGCTCGATCGGGGACGATGGCGGCGACACGCCACCCCAGATCGGCGTGAAGGCCGACGACGACGAGGCCGCCGCGGACCTCGGGCTTCCCGTTCACCGCCACGAAGAACACGACGCGCGTGGGTGGCGGGGACCCGATCGCCGACGTCGCCGGCGTGGCCGGCGCCGTCTGGCCCGCCACGAGCGAGACCACTCGCCCGAACGCCGTCGTGCTGGTGGAGAAGGACAACTGGCAGGGCGGGGTCGCAGCATCAGTCCTGGCCGGCACGTCGATCGCCGCGCCGATCCTGCTGTCCGACGACGACGACCTTCCCGCCGTGTCCGCCGACACGCTCGACCGGCTCGATCCAAAGGGCTCGGACCTGACGAAGGACGCCGAGGTGATCCGGATCGGCTCCCGGCCGCCCGAGCCGGGCGGCCGCAAGACGACCACGGTGGATGGCGAGGACGTTTACGAGCTCGCCTCCGAGATCGACCGCTTCCACGCCGTCGCAACCGGCGAGCCGTCGGACGACGTGATGATCGCGAGCGGGGAGCGGGCCGAATACGCGATGCCGGCCGCGGCGATGGCAGCGCGCTCGGGCGACGCGGTGATCCTCACCGAGCGGAACGAGCTTCCCGAGCCGTCGGTTCAGGCGCTGAAACGTCACGAGAAGCCGGACGTCTTCATCATCGGACCGGAGAGCGTCATCGGCCCCCAGGTCGAGAGGAAGCTGCGGCCGCTCGCGCGCCGCGTCCAGCGGATCGAGGGTCCGACGCCCGTGCAGAACGCGATCGAGTTCGCGCGCTTCCAGTCGGGCGGGTTTGGCTGGGGCGCCGAGGTGCCGGGCCAGAACTTCACGATCGCGTCCACGTCGCGCGCGATCGACGCAGTTGGCGCCGCATCGCTCGCGACGAACGGCGTCTTCGCGCCGCTCCTGCTCACGGACGATTCCGAGACGCTCCCGCGCTCGCTCGAGAGCTACCTCCTGGACGTGCAGCCGGGATTCGAGAACGACCCCCGCCTCAGCGTCTACAACCACGCGTGGATCCTCGGCGACGAGGACACGATCTCGGTCGAGCAGCAGGGCCGCATCGACGAGGTCACTGCGCTGATACCCGTCGCCGTCAACGAGCCGTAGAGTTCCGCCCTGTCGCGAGTACGAACACCTTGACCGCCTCGAGCGCGAGCCGACCGTGGAGGACATCCGCCAGCTCATGGGAGCGTCGGCGCCGCACTTCGCACTGCAGATCCGCAACCGGATCCAGAACCTGATCGGCGGCCTGCCGCCCGACCACCCGGCGCGAGTCGAGGGCGAGCGCGAGATCGCCCGGCTCGAGCAGCTCGCGGTGGACGGCGAGCACCGCGGTCCTGCTCTCCCCGGCGAGCGCGAGCTGCCGAGCATCCGCCGCACCTGACGGTGAACGGCGCGGCCAGAGCGCACGCCCTCCTCACCGACGAGCTGAGGGCCGACGGGCCTCCCGGCAACAACGGCTACATCGACCTGCTCCCGCCCGAGGGGCTCCCCTCCACCGGCCTGACGCAGAACCTGATGCTCACGCGCGTCGTGCCGGAGATCTACGAGCGCTGGTGGCGGCCGGCGCTCGGCCGCGTCGCGAAGGGCGTCTTCGGCCCCGGCATGGCCGAGGAGAGGCGGATCGCGCGGCTCCTGCTCGGGCTGGTGCCGGGCGACGGCGTGCTCGACATCGCCTGCGGAACGGGCAACTTCACGCGCGACTTCGCCCGCGTGGTAGGCCCCACCGGCCTGGTCGTGGGGCTCGACGCTTCGACCACGATGCTGAACCGCGCGCTCGAGGACACCGGCGGGATGGAGCAGGTGGCGTACGTCCGCGGCGACGCCCTGAACCTGCCCTTCCGCGATGAGAGCTTTGACGCGGTCTGCTGCTTCGCCGCGCTGCACCTGTTCGCCGACCCGATGCAGGCGCTCGACTCGATCGAGCGCGTGCTAACGCCCGGCGGCCGGGTCGCGATCTTCACCTCGTGTCGCAACCGGTCGGCGCCGGTCCGCACGGGCGAGTCGCTCATCGCGAGGCAAAGCGGCATGCGCCTGTTCGAGCGCGACGAGGTCGTTCACGCACTCGAGCAGCGCGGCTTTAGCGCAGATCCGCCAGCGCGTGGCGGGCCTGACGCAGTTCGTGGGCGGCCGGCTCGAGGGCTAGGCGGGGGCGCCGGCGCGAGCCATGCTGAGCTCCGCGACCCGGTCGCGGTGCTGGCGCGCGGTGCCGAAGAGGTGGCCGTCCGTCTTCGCGCGCTTCAGGAAGAAGTGGAGGTCGTGCTCCCAGGTGAAGCCGATGCCGCCGTGCACCTGGAGCGACGACGCGCTCACGCGCCAGCCGGCGTCGGAGGCGTAGGCCTTCGCCGCCGACGCCGCGAGTGACAGCTCGTCCGGCTCGGAATCGGCAGCGTATGCGGCGAAGTACGTGAGCGCGCGGGCCGACTCGACCTCCATCAGCATCTGCGCGCAGCGGTGCGAGACGCGCCTGGTAGGCGCCGATCGGGCGCTCGAACTGCTTGCGCTCCTTGCGTAGTCGACCGCCATCTCCATCGTGCGCTGCGCAAGCCCGGTGAGCTCGGCCGAGAGCGCCGTCGCGACCCGGTCGAGCCCCGCCCTGCACGTCGCCCTCGAGCGCCTCGCCGCCGTCGGCGGACACGCTCGCGAACCTTCCGCGTCGAGTCGATCGTGTCGACCTTCTCGACGTCGGCCGCCGACCGCTCGACGACGCTGGCGCCGTGATCGCAGTCGAACAGCACGATCAGCGCCGCATCCTCGGCGTCGGGCACCAGCGGCGCGCTGCCGTTCTTGATCTCGCCGACCGTGCCGAGCTGCTCGCCGGACGCGATCCCCGGCAGCCACTTCCGCTTCTGCTCGTCGCTGCCGGCGTGCTGGATCACGAGCCCGGCGGCGGCGTTCGAGAAGAACGGCGACGGCGCGAGCGCGTAGCCCATCTCCTCCATCAGGATCACGAGCTCGACGATCCCGAGCCCCTGGCCCTCGTACTCCTCGTCGATGAAGATGCCGGCCCAGCCGAGCTCGCGCATCTCGTCCCAGATCGCGGAGTCGTACTCGCCCGCCTCGGCGAGCTCGCGCAGCTTCTCGGCCTTGTAGCGCGCGGCGAGGAACTCCTTCGCCGTGCTCTTGATCGAGCGCTGGTCGTCGGTGAAGTCGAAGTTCATCGCAGCTTGGGCAAGCCCGAGAACGCGCTCGGCGACGATGTTCTTGAGGATCTCGGTGGTGCCGCCCTCGATCGAGTTCGCGCGGGCGCGCAGGAAGCGGTAGGTCCACGCCTCGTCGATCAGCGGCGCCTCGGGCCCGCGGATCTCCATCGCCGCCTCGGTGAGCGACTGGTTGATGTCGGACCATGCCCATTTGCCGAGCGACCCCTCCGGCCCGGGCTGGCCCGTCTTCATGATCGCGGTGAGGCCGCGGTAGGCGTTGATCCTGAGCGCCTCGACCTCCATGTGGAGCTGCGCGATCCGCTGGCGCGTGACCGGGTCCTCGTCGAGGCCGTTCTCGCGCGCCAGCTCGATCAGGTCGTTCAGGTCGCGCCTGACCTGCGCCATCGCGCCGAAGGCCAGGCCCGAGCGCTCGTTCATCAGCGTCGTGATGGCGACCATCCAGCCGTTGCCGACCCCGCCGATGACGTTCTCGTCGGGGATCCGCGCCTCCTCGAGGAAGAGCTCGTTGAACTCCGCCTGCCCGGTGATCTGGCGCAGCGGCCGCACCTGGACGGCCTCCTGCTCCATGTCCATCAGGAAGTAGGTGAGGCCCTTGTGCTTGGGCACGTCCGGGTCGGTGCGCGCCACGAGCATGCACCACTTGGAGTGGTGGGCGAACGTCGTCCACACCTTCTGACCGGTCACGACCCAGTCGCCGTTGTCCTTGACCGCCTTCGTCTTGAGCGACGCGAGGTCGGAGCCGGACTCGGGCTCCGAGAAGCCCTGGCACCAGATCTCCTCGCCCGAGAGGATCGGCTGGATGAAGCGCTCCTTCTGCTCCTCGGTCCCGTGGCCGATGACCGTGGGGCCGCCCATCGCGAGGCCCAGGACGTTCGCCGGCGACGGCGCGCGCGAGCGCACCATCTCGGCGCTGTAGATCGCCTGCTCGATCAGCGAGGCGCCGCGGCCGCCGTACTCCTTCGGCCACGACACGCCGGCCCAGCCGCCCTCGTGCAGCTTCGTCTGCCACTCGCGGCGGAAGGCGAACGCCTCCTCCTCGTCACCCTTCGGCTCCTCGCCGGGATGGTTCTCCTCGAGCCACGTGCGCAGCTCGTCGCGGAAGGCCTCTTCCTCGGGTGAGAGAGTGAGATCCATCAGTAGGACTTCGGCAGCCCGAGCGAATGCTCGGCCACGTAGTTGAGGATCATTTCACGGGACACCGGTGCCGTGCGCGCGATCCGCACTCCCCACCAGAGCTGAGCGACGCCGTACTCGAGTGCGAAGCCGTTGCCGCCGTGCGTCTGGATCGCCTGGTCCACGCACTTGATCCCCGCCTCGGCCGCGGCGTACTTCGCCATGTTCGACGCCTCCCCCGCACCCTTCGCGCCGGCGTCGTAGAGCGCGGCCGCCTTCTGCGCCATCAGCCGCGCGAGCTCGAGCTCGATCTTCGCCTCCGCGAGCGGATGCGCGACGCCCTGGTGCGTGCCGATCGGCGCCGACCAGACGATTCGCTCGCGCGCGTACTGCGCCGCCTTGTCGAGCGCGTAGCGGCCTAGGCCGAGCGCCAGCGAGGCGCCCATGATCCGCTCGGGGTTCAGTCCGTCGAAGATCGCGCCGAGGCCGCCGTTGTAGCCACCGATCAGGCGGTCCTCCTCGAGCTCGACCTTGTCGAAGAAGAGCGTCCACTGCTTGTCGGCGCCCTGGTTGACCATCGGGATCTCCTGGCGCGTGAAGCCGGGCGCGTCCACGTCGACGATGCAGAACGACGGCAGCCCGAGCTGCGCCGTCGTCGAGACGGCCGCGCGCCACGACCGCGACGTATTCGGCGTCCTCGACGCCGGAGATGAAGACCTTCTGGCCGCTCAGCAGGAACTTGCCGTTCTCGCGCGTGAGCGTCGTGGAGATGTTGTGCGAGTTCGTGCCGGCGTCCGGCTCGGTGATGGCGAACGCGACCTTCGTGGTGCCCGCGGCGATCGGGCGGACGAACTTCTCCTTCTGCTCCTCGGTGCCGTGCTTGGCGATGATCGACCCGACGATCGCGGGCGAGACGACGATCAGGAGCAGCGGGGTGCCGTTTGCGGCGAGCTCCTCGCCGACGGCGAACAGCCCGGACATCCCGAGCCCGCCGCCGCCCAGCTCCTCGGGCAGGTTGATGCCCAGGTACCCACGCGTCGCGAGGGCATCCCACAGCTCTGTGGGCGGCTCGCCTGCCATGGCGCGGTCGCGGATGTAGTCCGGGCCGAACCCGGACGCGATGCCCCGCACGGCCTCCCGCAGCATCTGCTCCTCGTGCGTGGGCTGGAGATCGAGTGTGACCGGCGCTTGGACCGTCGCCATTCGGCGGCGGACTCTACATCGGCAGGAGCACCGGGCCCTCCGTGGGCCGCGCGTACAGGAAGCCCTGCCCGAACCGGCAGCCGAGCGCGATCAGCTCCTCGGCGTCCTCCGGCAGCTCGATCCCCTCCGCGATGACGGACAGGCCGAGCGTGTCGGCGAGCGCCATCACCGTGGCGACGACGCGCTGCTTGCGCGCCTCGGTCGCGACGCCGTCGACGAGCGAGCGGTCGATCTTCAGGACGTCGATCGGGAAGCGCTCGAGGTAGCCGAGCGAGGCGTAGCCGACGCCGAAATCGTCGATCGCGATCGAGACGCCGAGCGCCTTCAGCCGTTTCAAGACGCTCCCCGCCCGCGCACCGTGCGAGACGACAGCGCCCTCGGTGACCTCGAGGCACAGCCGGCGCGGGTTGATCCCGGTGTCGGCAAGCGCGCTCGCGGTCGCGTCAACGACCTCCCCGCGCGCGAGCTGCCGCGGCGAGAGGTTGACCGCGATCCGGACGTCTCCCCCGAGCGCGCCGGCCGCCCGCCATGCCGCGTAGTCGCGGCAAGCCTGGATCAGCACCCAGCGGCCCGAGGTCGTGGATCATCCCCGTGTCCTCGGCGACGCGGATGAACTCGCTGGCGGCGACAAGCCCGCGCTCCGGGTGGTCCCACCGGGCAAGCGCCTCGAGGCCGGCAAGCCGGCCCGTCGCGAGCTCGACCTGCGGCTGATACGCCACCCGGAGCTGGTCCTCGGCGAGCGCCACGCGCAGCTCGTCCTCGATCTGACGGCGCTTGGTCGTTCGCGCCCGCAGCGACTGGCCGAACACCTCGTAGCACGCACCGCCGCGCTCCTTGGCGCGGTACATCGCCATGTCCGCGTCGTGGATCAGCAGGTCCGGGTCCGACTCGCGGTCGAAGGTGAACGCGATCCCGATGCTGCAGGTGAGGGATACACGACGGTCGGTCAGCTCGAACGGCTGGCCGATCGCCTGGGTAACGCGCCGGGCGAGCTGCGTCGCGTCGTGGCGACTGTCCAGCGTCGCGCCGAGCACGGTGAACTCGTCGCCACCGAACCGTGACACGGTGTCGCCGGCCCGAAGCGCGTGACGAAGCCGGTCGCCCACCTCCACGAGCAGCCGGTCGCCGGCGGCGTGTCCGAGGCTGTCGTTCACCTTCTTGAAGTTGTCGAGGTCGATGAACAGCACCCCGACTCCGGACGTGACGCGCCCGATCCCGCCGAGGGCCTGGAGACATCGGTCACGGAAGAGCGTCCTGTTCGGCAGCGCCGTGAGCGGGTCGTGCAGCGCCTCGTGCGCGAGCTGCGCACGCTTGCGCTCCATCGCGTACAGGACCGAGCGGCGCAGCGTCTCTGGGTCGACGTCGCCCTTGTACAGGTAGTCCTGCACGCCGGCCTTCATCGCATCGATTGCCAACCCGCCGTGCTCCATCCCGGTCAGGACCACGATCGGGGAATCGGGCGCCAGCGACCGGATCGGCGTCCACCGCCTCGAGCCGGTCGATGCCGGGCAGAAGCAGGTCCAGCAGGATGCAGCTGAAGTTGGTGGTCTGCTCTAAGGCTTCAACCGCGTCGCCGAGCGTGGCGGCGCGCGTCAGCTGCAAAATCGCCGCCGAGCATGCGCTCGATCAGCTCCGCATAGCGCGGATTGTCCTCGACAACGAGGATCGGTACGGGATCCGTCCCTGGGCTCATGTCTCCTCCGTGAGTCCGAGTTCCCAAGTATGTCGCCAGTACATTCGTCTCTCGACGGATGTACTAGTGCGAACATCTCAACGTGCGAGCCGGTCTCTTTCTTGCATATTGGCCCTGGTTCTCCTTCGAGGAGCAGATCGAGCTCGCCCGGCTGGCGGACGAGCTCGAGCTCGACTCCGTGTGGGTGTCCGAGGCGTGGGGCCAGGACGCGGCGTCGGTCCTCGGCCGCCTGAGCGGCGTCACCGAGCGGGTGGCCCTTGGCTCGGGGCTGTTCCAGATCCCGGGGCGGACCCCGGCGATGACCGCCATGACCGCGGCGACGCTCGACGCAATGTCGGGCGGGCGCTTCCGCCTCGGGCTCGGGGTCTCGGGACCGCAGGTGAGCGAAGGCTGGCACGGGGTCGATTTCTCACGCCCGGTGTCGCGCACGCGCGAGTACGTCGAGATCGTCCGGGCGGCGCTCGCACGCGAGGGGCCGCTGAGCTACGAGGGTCGCGAGTTCCAGCTGCCGATCACGGACGGGACCGGGCTCGGGAAGCCCCTGAAGCTGCTCGCGAAGCCCGTGCAGCAGCCGATCCCGATCTACCTGGGGGCGGTCGGGCCCGAAGGCCGTCGAACAGACGGCCGAGATAGCCGATGGCTGGCTGCCCTTCGGGTTCGATCCCGCCCGAGCCGACGAGCTGCTCGCGCCCATCCGCGCCTCGGGCCGCGAAGATCGACGTCGCCCCGGTGGTGATGGTGTGCGTGGACGACGATCCGGCGCGGGCGCGCGACCTGGCGCGGCCCTGGCTCACGATCTACATGGGCGGCATGGGCGCGAAGGGGAAGAACTTCTACGTCGAGGCGGCCGAGCGGGCCGGCTTCGGCGAGTCGGCCCGCGAGGTGCAGCGGCTCTTCATGGAGGGCGACCGCGCCGCGGCGGCCGCCGCACTCAGTGACGAGCTGATCGAGTCGAACGCCATCTGCACCGACCTCGCGGGGCTACCGGCCCGCGTCGCGGAGTTCGAGCAGGCCGGCGTGGACACGCTGCTCGCGATGCCGTTCGGAGACGACCGTCCGGCGATCGTCCGCGCGATCGCCGACGCCGCGGCCTAGCGGCGGCGGCGTTTCTTCTTCAGCTTCTTCGGCTTCGCCTTGAAGCCCGCCTTGGCCGGCTTCCCGAACGTGACGCCGTCCCTGGCAATGCCGTAGACCGAGATCTTGCCGCTGTCGATACCAGGCACGTTCGCGATCGTGTGCTTGCGCTTCTTCGTCGGGATGACGATCCGCCGGCCGTCGCGCAGCTTCGCCCGGACCGCATACTCGGCGGCGCCCCGTGAGCGACCCCAGGTGACGACGAGCTTCCCGTTGCGCCGCGCGAGCCTCACGAACCGGGGCTTCGACGGGCGCTGCGTGCCTGGTGCGGTGTACGTGCCGGCGCGCACCCGGTCGCGCGGCATTCCGTCCTGTTCGATCAAGGCGACGAGCCGGCGCTTGCCTTTCTTGCCGTTGGCCGGCCGGAACCGGACGCTGCCCCGCGCCGTCTTCGGAGTGACGATCTCGTTGTAGGCGCCCTTCCCGTTCTCCACGATCCGCACGACCTGGCCGTCGATCTTGCGCATCCTCCAGGTCAGCTTGCGGTCGTAGCCCCTGCCGGTGACCTCAACCTTCACGTTCGGCTCGGGCAGCGCGTTCGCCGTCGAGATGCCTGTTACAGCGGACGAACCAGGCTGCAGCGTGACCTGCCAGTCGCCGCCTTCCGGCTTGTTCAGGTTGACGACGGTCGTGTTCGACCCCGGCGGGACGAGCACGACGCCCACGTCGCTCATCGTTCCCTGCGACTGATCCGCGTTGCTCGCAATCGTCTGGCCGGACGGCCCGGTCACCGTCACGCGGGGCGGCGCTCCCTGCCCCGCAACCATGAGGCTCGCCAGCGGCTGTCCGCCCTTGACCTCCACCGTGCGGACGCCGTTCTGCGCTACGTGACTCGACGGAATCGCTTTGTAGTCACCCAGGTCGCAGCTCCAGAAGCCCTCGAGTCCTTCGTTCCAGACGTAAGCGGCTCCAACTCCGACGGCACTGCCGCCCAGACAGCCGGCGATCGCCTTGCTGGAGATCAAGAGCTTCGCGCTGCCGCAGAACCCAACCGCGCACACACCCGCCTCTCCCTCGAGGTCGAAGCGCAGCGTCGACGTGTCGAGCGCGCCGTCTGCCGCACCGAAGATCCCGAGCGAGTCATCACCCAGCTGGACGCGTCCGCCGAAGGTGATCTTCCCGCTCGTCTCGTACTGCCCGAACACGTTGAAGAAGTCGACGCCGACCAGCTTGCCGTCGCCCTCGACCCGGAAGACCCCGGGGTTCGGCGCTTGCGGGAACGTGTAGCTGACCTGGCCATCCACCGACAGGACGGCGGTGCCGCCGATCTGGCCGAAGCCGTTGATCGTCGCGCCGCCCTCGATCTTCGTGGGGTTCGTGGAGACGCCGAAGTTGATCGTCTTCAGGTAGACGGCCGTCGCCACCGGGATGCCCTGGGACGGGAAGGTCAGCTTCGCCCTGCCGTAGTCGAACTCTCCGCCCTGGAGCTGGAACTCGGTCTCGAGCGCGCTCTGGATGACCGGCAGCAAGAGGTTCGCCTTGCCGTAGAGCCGCGACGGATCACCGATGTAGTCGATGATCAGCTCCTCGATCGTCGCGATCCCGAGCCCGACGTTCTTCGCGTGAATCCTGAGACTCGAGAGCCTCAGTCCCTGGCCGATGTTCGCGCGCAGCACGATGTCGCCGGTGATCTCGCCCAGCCCGCCCATGCCGCCGAACGGCTTCGGAAGACCGAGGTGGACGGGGATCTCGACGCTGCCGTCCGACTTGATCTTCGGGCTGGTCTGCCCTGAGACGGGCAGCCCGAGGAACTCGACCTTGAAGTCGGCGGTCTCGAAAACGGCCGGGTTGCCCGCCAGGTCGAGGATCTGGCCGCCGTCCTGCGGGATCTTCCACTCGAGCTTGGAGCGGTCGAGGACGATGTTGCCCACCTTCGTTTCGACCTTCCCCTCGGTCGTCAGCGTCTTCGCGCCCTTGTCGATCGTGATCGTGGCCGTGGCCGCGCTCTTCGCCGAGCCCGCGCCGGCACCCGTCGTATAGAGGTCGATGCCGTTGACGCGGACGTCTCCCTTCGTCCTGTACTTGTTCGCCCCCGCCACCTTCTTCAGGCAGCCCTCACGTGCCACGACGCGCGCGCTGCCGACCTTCAGCTCGAGCGGGCAGTCGTCAGCTTCCTCGCCCTCGTCGTGTCACCGGGCCGGTCGGGCCGAACTGGACCGCTTCCACCGGCCCTTGCCCGTTGTGGTCCCAGACCGCCCAGCCCCCGCCGTCGCGCGCCGTCGCCGTCTCGACGTTGTAGTACGTCGAGTCCACGGACGGAGTGAGCGTCTCGACGTTGCTCCAGCTCGTGCCGTCAGTGGAGAACCGGCGCTTGATCGTGTCGTCCTCGTTCTCCGCCCACACGAAGTGGAGCCGGCCGCCATCGTCCTGGAAGAAGTCGGACCACAGCGGGCTGGCCTTCGGGGTCAGCTCCCGCGACTCGCCGAACGACATCCCTCCCCAGCGCCTCACCCTGTACTGGCGCGGAAAGTCCTCCGTCATGTAGGAGAGGTAGACGCCCCGCTTGCCGCCCACGAGCTCGGGCTCGCTGCCCGGGCCGAGATTGACCAGCGGGCCCCAGGTCGCGAGGTCGTTGTAGTTGCCCGAGCCGCCCCACTTGCGGAAGTAGACGTTGTCCAGATCGCTCATCGCCGCGATCGGCGTGAGCGGGTCCTGGAACGCGACCGTCCCGAATGCGAAGGGGTTGTTCACACCCTCCCCCGCCTCGCCCACGTTCGCGCGCTCTTCCGTGTACCCGTCGAGCGGTGCCGCTTGGTAGAAGGTCCCGCCGGTCACGATGCTCGAGATCACCGAGACGGAGAACTCGCCGGGACCGAGGACGGCGTCACCCGACGGCTCGACGTTCCCGATCGCGCGCGGGGCGGACCACGTCGTCCCGCCGTCCGAGGACTCGATCAGCCAGAGCACGTCGAGGCTGCCGCCCGGGTTCGGATTGTCGCCGCAGCACCGGAGGCTGACGATCAGGATCCGCCCGTCCGGGTGGATGAGGACCTTCGGCCCCGCGAAGTCGTCCTGCGGCAGTTCGAAGACGCGGGTCGCTCCGCACTTCTGCGCGTTGCGCGGCAGGCGGCAGTAGACGACCAGATCGCTCCCGGTGCCCGACCCCGCGAAGGGAACGTCGTGATCCCAAACGAGATGGCCGACGCCCTGGTCGTCCACCGCAAGGTTCGGGTTGTGCTGTTCCTCAAGCTCCGCTGAGGGTGAACGGAGCAGCATGCGCTGGACCAGCCAGCACAAGGAACACGGCGAGCACGAGCGGGAGAGCCAGAGTCCGTATGCGGCTAGTCTGCCAAAGATGGCGGACCGTTCCGACCTCGAGGCGCTCAGCTCGAAGGAGCTGCACGACCGCGCCTTCTCCGAGGCGAAGCGGCACATGGACGTCGGATTCTTCTGGCAGCTCCTGAGGGCGCTGCCCGCCGCGGAGGCGGCGATCGGCGAGGAGGAAGAGGCCGAGCAGGACGTGATGACCCTGCGCGGCCGGCTCAACGACCTGACCCACTCCGGCGAGGGCGAGCTGGCGGACGCGCTGCGCCCGCTCTACATCGAGTACCTGCTGAAGCGCAGCGCCTAGCTCAGCCGGTCGTCGACGTGGATCTCGGCGCCCGGGCGGCTCGGTCGCCTCTTCGTCGGCCGACTCCGCGACCACCTCGACCTCGGGCTCGATGTGGCCCTCGAGGTCGTCGTCCGGCAGCAGCGGCGCCTCCTCGACCGGTTCGCGGTCGCGCGTCATCGCGTCGTCCGCCGCGATGGCGACCTCGAGGTCGTCCGTCGGCAGCGGCGCGGTGTCCGGCTCGTCGTCGCCGAGCAGCAGCCCGCCAACCGCGCCGATGACTCGGCGTGCGATGCCGAGCCCGACGGTGACGGGCAGCGTGACCGCCGTGCGGATGACTGCTCAGGGCCGGGCATCAGATCGCCGTCGGGCGATTCTCGGCTTCGGACTCCTCGACACGCCCGACGTGGCCGGGGTCGTGCGGCTTCAGCTCGGTGCCCGCGTTCACGCCCTCGTCCGGGCGTGGCGCCTTGACCGCCTTGCGGCCGATGACGATGAAGGCGAGCACGGCCGCCGCGATCGCGACGATCACGACTACACCCGTGACGGGTCGAATCCCATGCGGTCCCCCTACCCGACCGCATGGGACCGAAACTGCCAAGACGCGGGCCTAGACCCGCTGGATGAGCGTGCCCGTGCCGAGGCCGCCGCCGCAGCACATGGTCACGAACCCGACCTCCTTGTCGGAGCGCTCGAGCTCGTGCAGCAGCGTCGTGATCAGGCGGGCGCCGGTCGAGCCCAGCGGGTGACCGAGCGCCATCGCGCCACCGTTCACGTTCACGCGGTCCATGTCCGGGTTGTGGACCCGGCGCCAGGCCGCGACCACGGGCGCGAACGCCTCGTTGATCTCGAACAGGTCGATGTCGTCCATCGTGATCCCGTTGCGCTCGAGGATCTTCTTCGTGGCCGGGATCGGCCCCTCGAGCATCTTCACCGGGTCGCAGCCGACGGTCGTCTGGTCGACGATGCGCGCGCGCGGCGTCAGGCCGAGCTCGCTCGCCTTCTCAGGCGTGGTGAGCAGCACCGCCGCGGCGCCGTCCGAGATCTGCGACGAGTTGCCGGCCGTGATCACGCCGTCCTCCTTGAAGACGGTCTTCAGCTGGCTGAGCGCCTCGAGGCTCGTGTCCGGGCGAATGCCCTGGTCGGTGACGTACGTGTCGCCGTTCACCTGCATCGGGATCATCTCGCGCTCGAAGCGGCCCTCCTCGGTGGCCTGGTGCGCGAGCTGGTGCGAGCGGAGCGCGAGCTCGTCGAGCTCGGGCCGCGGGATCTCGTACTCCTCGGCGATCATCTCGGCGCCGAGGCCCTGGCCGACGATCTTGTGCTTCTCCATCAGCTCGGGCGTGAAGGCGAAGCCGAAGTCCTCCTGGGTCTTCATGCTCGCGGCGAACGGCAGCTTGCCCATGTGCTCGACGCCGCCGCCGATGACGACGTCATGGACGCCCGAGGCGACCTGCGACGCGGCCAGGTTGACCGCCTGCTGCGCGGAGCCGCACTGCAGGTCGATGGTCGTGGCCGACGTCTCGATCGGGAAGCCGTTCTGCAGCCACGCGTTGCGGCCGACGTGCAGGCCCTGCGGGCCGAACTGCATGACGCAGCCCGCGATCACGTTCTCCACCTCGCCCGGCATCGATGCCCGGCGCGCTCGACGACCGCGCGGTAGGCGGCGCCCAGCAGCTCGTTCGGGTGGGTGTCCTTGTAGTAGCCCTTCTCGAGGTGCCCGCGTCCGATCGGTGTGCGGGCGGCCTCGACGATCACAACTTCGCGTCCCGTCTGGCGGCCATTGCCATTCATCGCCATTTCAGAGTTCCTCCGGCGGCAGTCTTGGTTTGGTGGTCGCGGGCATATGCTCCGCGCCCCTATGCAGGAAAGAATAGGCATCGTCGGCAGCGGGGCCATCGCCACCGGCATCGCGCGCGCCGCGACCGAGCACGGCGACGTGGTCCTCTGGGCCCGCTCCGAGGAGTCCGCAAACCGCGCCCGGGACAAGGTGGAGGCCGACGTCTACACCGACCTGGATGCGCTTTCCGACCGCACTTTGGTCATCGAAGCCGTCGTCGAGGACCACGAGCTCGAAGACCTCGCTCTACTCGCGGCTTCCGCTTGCCGATGACGCGCTGCTCGCGTCCACGACGTCCTCCCTCTCTGTGACCGATCTCGCACGGGAGAGCGGCCGTCCGGAGCGCTTCGGCGCGCTCCACTTCTTCAACCCCGTCCACCGGATGGAGCTCGTCGAGCTGGCTTTCCCGCCCGAGGCGACGGACGACACGCGCACCCGCCTGCGCGCGTTCTGCGAGCACCTCGACAAGACGGCGATCGAGGTTCCCGACGTGCCCGGGTTCGTCGTGAACCGGCTGCTCTTCCCCTACCTGTTCAGCGCAGTCGCCCTAGTCGAGGACGGCATGACGCCCGAGGCCGTCGACTCATGCATGAAGCTGGGCGCGGGGCATCCGATGGGCCCGCTCGCGCTGCTCGACTTCGTGGGCCTCGACGTGGCGGTCGCGATCGGCGAGTCGATCGGGGCGGACGTGCCGAACCGCGTGCGCGAGCTGGCGGACGCCGGCCGGCTCGGAAAGAAGTCAGGCGCCGGCTTCTACGACTACGGCGACTAGGCGGCCTTCTTGCGCGCCGGCGGCCGCGTGCCCGTACGCGGGTTCCGCTTGACCATCGCCGCCCGCTTCGCGGACGTCTTGTGGGGCACGCGCATGCCGGCCGCGAGGTCCCACACCACGTCGGCCTCGTCGCAGCCCTGCGTCGCCGGCGAGCTCGGCGACTCGATCCCATGGAAGCTCCGCCTCGGGCAGGTCGTCCCAGCGGGCGAGGTCCAAGCGCGTCGTAGGCGCCCGAGAGAGACGGGCCGATCTCACCCTGAGCCGCGATCAGGGCCTTCAACGCATCGCGCTGCGAATCCGTCAGCCTCGTGATCCACATACGGCAAGACCTCCCTCGGAGTGGAGCTTCTTGCCAGTCGAAGTTAGTCCCCCTCGCGGACGGACTCCTCGTCCGTTTCGCGGCGCTTGCGACCGTTGCGCGAATCCGGCTCGTGGTCGCGAATGCGGACGGCTTCGACGCGGTTCTCGCGCACCGCTTCGACACGCAGCGAGTACCCGTTCGCGCGCACCATGTCGCCCCGTTTCGGCAACCTGCCGAGCTGGCCGAAGACGAACCCGCCGACGGAGTTGTAAGCCTCGCTGTCCGCCTCGAGCTCGATGCCGTAGTCGACCAGGTCGTTGATGGGCACGTGGCCGCGGACGAACCAGTCGCCGTTCGCGAGCCGGCGCACGGCGCCGCCCGCCGGGTCGGTCTCGTCCGTGATCTCGCCGACGACCTCCTCGACGATGTCCTCGACGGTGACGATGCCCTCGGTGCGGCCGTACTCGTCGACCACGACGGCCATCGACGCACGCTCGCGCTGGAGCTCGGCCAGCAGATCGTCGAGGGGCTTCGTCTCCGGCACGATCGGCGCGTCCTTGACGACCGACTCGATCGAGGCTTCCGGACCCTGGTTCAAGAGAAGGCGCGCGAGCGAGTTCGCGTGGACGATGCCCTTGATGCGGTCCGTGTTGCCGTTCTCGGTGACGAGCAGGCGGGTGTGGCCCGAGGCGATGCAGCGCCGCAGAGCGGTCTCGACGTTCTCCGACGTGTCCACCGTGACGACCGCCGGGATCGGAGTCATCACCTGGCGCGCCTGCTGCTCGTGCAGGTGGAAGACGCCGGAGAGCATGCCCGCCTCGCCCGGGTCGAGCGTCCCCCCGTGGGCGCTCTGGGCGATCAGGAGCTTCAGCTCCTCGGCGTTCTGGGCCTCGTCGAACTCCGCGCGCGGGTCGGTGCGCAGGCCGCCGCAGCATCCAGTTCGACACCCCGTTGAGGGCGCGAATCAGCGGCCGCATGACGACGAAGAAGAACTCCAGGCCCCCGGCCGTGCGGCGCGCGATCGGCTCCGCGTGCACGATCGCGTAGATCTTCGGCACCTGCTCGCCGACGGTGATGTGCAGCGCGGTGGTGATGAAGTAGGCGAAGCCCACCGAGATCGTGAGCGTGACCCAGTCCGGCAGGTCCTCGCCCGTGAACTCCCGGAGCAGGTCGGCGATTGCCGGCTCGCCGAGGAAGCCGATCGCCAGCGAGGCCATCGTGATGCCGAGCTGGCACGCGGACAGGTACTCGTCGATGCGCTCGATCTGCTTCAGCGCGAGCGCGGCGCCGCGCTCGCCCTCCTCGGCGAGCTGCTCCATCCTCGTGCGGCGGGAGCGGACGAGCGCGAACTCGGCCGCCACGAAGAACCCGTTCAGGAGCACGAAGAAGACGACCGCGGTGAGCAGCAGCACATAGCTCATGGGAGGCCCCCGTGGGGGCGGCTACTTCGAGACGAGTCGTCGTCGCTCATGCGCGGACGTCGAAAAGCTAGCACCCGGTTCGAGCGTCACCCGCGAACCACCTTCAGCCCGCCCCCCTTCTTGGGGACGAAGCGCTCGCCCAGGAAGCGGCCCGGCGTCCGGTGCCTGAAGCCCGTCCGGACGCTGCGGCAGGCCGAGCTCGTGTGCCCGCGCCGGTGAGCTGGTCGGCGGCGCGCTCGCACACGGCCGCGATGGTCAGCGACGGGTTGACCCCCAGCGAGGTCGGGATCGCGGACGAGTCCATGCAGAAGAGCCCCTCGTTCCCGAACACCTCGCAGCGGTGGTCCACGACGCCGAACTCGGCCGACTCCGCCATCCGGCAGCCGCCGAGCGGATGCGAGGCATAGCCGCCCTGGGTCTCGGTCAGCTTCATGAAGCGGCCGAGGCCCTTGCGCTCGGCGATCTTCTTCATCGCGGCGTTCGCCTCCTCGCGGACGCGGGTCGACGCCGCCGACAGCGTGTACTCGAACAGGCCGATCGCGACCGGCCCCGCGTTGGGACGGATCGCGCCGCCATTCGTAGGCGGGTCGAGGAAGAAGCGGCCGTCGTGGGTGTCCTCGACCATCGCGAGCAGCTCGATCCGGTTGTTCCACGTCGAGATCGCGCGCTTCTTCTGCTTGCCCCACCACGACGGGTCGCCCGCCGGGCTCGCGCCCGTCGTCGTAGAGGAAGTTGGTAAGGCTCGAGAGGAAGATCTCCTGCAGCGTGAAGCGCGTGCCGTCGAAGCGGTGCGCGCGCCGGCCGTGCCAGAAGTCGTAGGTCATCGTCGTGATCGGCCGGCCCTTGTAGAACTGCCCGTAGCCCGGCAGGCCGAGCACCTCGCGGATCTTCTTCGGGTCGTACTCCACGGCCGCCACGTGGTCGCCGTTGATCCCGAGGTGGCGTCCGAGCCGGCCCGAAAGCGTGGGCAGGTCGCCTCGCGAGCGCATCAGGATCGGCGGGTTGCCCATCGCGCCCGCGGCGAGGATCAGCACCTTGCACTCGATCTCCTCGGTCTGCCCCGTCGGGCCTCGGCTCGGGTTCTCCCCCTCCCAGTCGAGCACCGACACGTCGACGACGTAGCGGTAGCCGTCCGCGGTCGAGCGGCGCACGCTCTCCACCTGGCGCGCGGGCCGGACCATCACGCCGGCGTTCTCGGCGGCGCCGAGGTAGTTCGTGTTCACCGTGTTCTTGGCGCCGTAGATGCAGCCGGTGTGGCACCACTTGACGTTCTGGCAGAGCTCCAGGTCGATCGCGCAGGGAACGCGGTCGCACGTGTACCCCGCCGCATTCAGGGTCGCGGCCCACACGCCGCCCGACTTCGACACCTGGTTCCAGCGCGGGCGCTCGACCCGAAGGGCGAGCTCCGCGCGGCGGTAGTACGGGTCGAGCGCCGGTTCGCGAGATCTCCTGCGGCCACATCCGCCGCTCCGGCCCGTCGTCGGGATGGTGGTCGCGGCGCTCGAACGTCTCGCGCGGGGAGCGGATGCTCGCCGCGAGATACAGGTTCGATCCACCGCCCACCCCGTTCGCGACCACGACCTGCGCGCCGGTGCCCTGCGACGACTGAATCAGGCTGTACACGTTCGACAGGTGCCCGATGTACATCGACTGCTTGAAGTCGGTGTGCTTGAACCGCGGCCCGCGCTCGAGCACGAGGATGTTCTTCGGGTCCACGTCGGCCGCCCGGTACAGCTCGGCCAGCCGCCACGCGGCGATCGAGCCGCCGAAGCCCGACCCGACGATGCAGACGTCGACGCGCTCGGCCATCGTCTAGGAGAGGTAGCCCTTCTTCGTGAAGTCACGCGCGAGCTGCCGGCCGTAGGAGTAGCGGCGGTAGCCCTGAGGCGCGGCGCCCGGGTAGCCCATCACGCGGTAGCCGGAGGCGTTCTCCGACGTGCCGACCTCGTGGACGGCGGCTGCGCAGAAGGCGGTGAACGGCACGGCAGCCGCGGCCTCGTACAGGACCCGGTCGGGGTTGTCGAACGACAGCGCACCGAGAATGACGGCTGTGCGCTGGTCGAAGTCGAGCGCGAGGAATGGCCCGCCGTTGCTGCAGCGACCGCGTGCCCAGCTCCGCCAGGAAGACCGGCTCGAGCGTGTCGAACCCGGTCAGCGGGTGGTGGTAGAGCCGGAGGACGTCGGCCTCGACCGCGCCCGGCTCGTCGTCCACGCCCGCGATCGCGTCGGGATGGATCTCGTCACCGAGATCGGTCTTCTCCGCCTTGCGGCCGGGGACGATCGTGTCGGCGAACGCCTGAAGCGTGGCGTCGTCGGTCGAGACGGCCGCGTACGCGGGGTTGGCCGCGAGGATCCGCTCCGCCACCGGCACCGCCGACGCTATGAGCGCAGCGGCTCCGAGCACGCTGGTATCGCGCAGGAAGTCCCTGCGCGAGAGCTCGAGTCCGACGGGCCCCTTCATCTGAGGCGGTCGAGCTTCGCACGTGAGAAGTAGATCTGCGCCGGGCCGTCCCGCTCGTCCTCCCACAGCACAAGCGCTTCCGCGCCACCGCACACGAGCCGCGGCCGCCACGCGTTGCCGGCCCGTGGACCGGCGTCGTCCACCCGGTGCGCCTTTCCGCGTTTCGTCCCACGCTTCACGTAGGTCGCCCGGATGTCGTTCTGGCCCTTCGACGCATCCTGGAACGCGACGAGCGCGTCGCGGCGACCGACGGCGCACATGTCCGGCGCGAACGTGGACAGCTGCTTCGCGCCGTATGGGTCGACCTGCACGTTGTCCTTGCCGGGCTGCGAGAGGTAGATGTCGTACATCTGGTGCGGCTTCGTCGCGCTCGAGTCGCGCTTGCGCCAGTCGGTCCACGCCACCAGGTCGGCGGCCTTGGCGAGCGCGGCGCGCGGCGTATCGGCGAGCTCCTCGTCCTCCTCCGGGGTGTCATTGACGATCTGCTGGCCGCGCCAGCTCTGGCCGCTGTCCGTGGACAGCCGGCTGAAGACGTCCCAGTCGTAGTTCAGGAAGTCGAGCCACGTGACGAGCACGCGCTTGCCACGGCTCGCGACGCTCGGCGCCCACGAGTTGTCGAACTTCGTCGCCAGCGGCGCCGGCTCTCCGGTGTCGAGCCGCTCGGCCTGCGACGCCTTCCCCTTCTGGATGCGCGTGTAGAAGACGTGCGCCTGAGGCAGATCGTCGAGGCCCGTTTCGCGCTCGTCGATGAAGGCGGCGTGGACGAGGTCGCCGCGACCCTGGGCGAGCGCCGGCTTCCACTGTGCGGCCTCACCCGACGAGTCGATCGCCGACGGCGACGCCGAAGCTGCGGCACGTCGCCGAGCGCGCAAAGACAACCCGCTCGTCCTCCACCCAGGCGGCGTCACCCGCCCGCGGTCCCACCGCGACCGCCGGCCACCATCCGTCGGCGCCAGGCTTCGAGAGCCGGGTCGGGCCCGACCACGTCCTGCCGCCGTCGCCGCTCCGGACCGCGAAGACCCGGTCGTGCGCTCCGCGCCGCTGCTCGAATGTGGCGACGGCGTACGCCCGCGCCTGCCACGGCGACATTGCGCTGGGTTTCTGCGCGACCGCGCGAGAGGCTTCGACGCGGTGAACGGCGTGTCCGCGAGCGGCCCGCGGTAGCGCCTGAAATCGGGCGTGCGGTTCACGACGATGTCGCGCCACAGGACGCCCTCGGTGTGGCCGTCCTCGCACGGACCAGGCTGTGCCGGGTCGGGACATGCCTCTCCCGAGCCCGGCGCAAGCTTCTCCCCCGCCTCGCCGAGGCGCTTGCGGCGCTCGGCCATCGGCTCGTTCGGCCGGATCGGGTCCGGGACGACCCACGGCAGCGTCTGGACCAGGCCGCGATGGCCGGGCTGGCCGAGGATGAAGCCCTTCTCCTCGCGGCCGGTCCGCGGCTTGACCGCCATGTGCGACGGCTGGTCGGCGTAGAAGCTGAACACGCCGCCCTCCATCTGCGGATGCACGAGCGTCTCGATGCTCGGGTGGCGCAGCACGTCGTTGTAGCCCGAGGCGAGGAGGGTGTCCGGGCTCCACATGCCCGTCGTGCGTGTCAGGTCGCCGACGAAGAACTCCGGCTGCAGCAGAAGGTCGGTGTGGCGCTGGTCGATCTTCTGCAGGACGTCCGGCATCCACGCCGGCTTCGAGATGACGAAGGCGAATCGCCCGACCGGAGTGTCCACGGGCACGGAGTCGGAGTGGCTGACCGCCCCGGGCACGAGGTCGAGGCCGAGCGCGCCCTCGTCGGGCCCGAGCTCCGTCGGCGTGATGTAGCTCTTCACGCGCTTCGCGACCAGCTTGCCGTCGGGATCGAACACGAAGGCGACCACCGAGGGGTTCGGCTTCGTGGCTTCGTACGCGTAGGTCCGCTCCGGCTCGAAGGGGTCGCGAAGCTGCATCACCTTCTGCGGGTTCTCCTCGGCGCAGGGCTCGCCGGTGGGCGGCGGGACGTAGTCGGCCTGGCTCGCGCAGACGATCTGCCAGTCCTGAACCATGTCGCCGACGGTCGCGAGCCACACGTCGTAGCGATCAGCCATCTCGGCGAACGGCTCGAGGAAGGTGCGCCCGAACGTGTCGGTAAGCGAGACGGCGAGCAGGCGCGTGAAAGGGACGCGGCCTGGCAGGTCGGGGTACTTGGCGCCGTAGTACTCGTTCTCCTTGGAGTAGATGCCGGCGAGCGTGACGATCGCGCCCTCGAGCGATCCGGATTCGCGCGCCGGCGCCGCGCGCGGCCCCGTGAGCGAGGCGAACAGGCCGACGGACTCCGGCCAAACGACGAGGTCGGAGCCGGTCCGGTGCGATGCCATGTCGTCCGCGCCCTCGACGATCACGGGCTTCCCGGGCCCCCGCTCCGCCTTGTCCGCCAGCGCGAACAGGTAGTCGCGGTAGGTCTGGCGAGTCTCGAGCCAGCGCATGTTGAGCTTCGCGCCCATCGCGAAGACGCGCACCTCTTCATTCGGCGCCGGCCCTTGACCGGCCGCGGGCCCGGCGAGGGCCAGCGCGAGCGCGGCGCTAAGCCAGAGAGTCGATCTTCGTCGCAAGCTCAAAGTCGTTCTCGGTGATTCCTCCCTCGGAGTGGGTGGACAGTGACACCGTCACCTTGTTCCACGAGATCGACAGATCTGGGTGGTGGTTCATCTCCTCGGCGACCGGCGTGATCCGGTTCACGAAGTCGACGGAGCCGACGAAGTTGGCGAACTCGAACTGCCGCTCGAGCGCGTCCCCCTCGCGCTCCCATCCCCCCAGCTTCGACAGCCGGTCCTTAACCTCGTCATCACTCATGCGCATTGCAAGCCTCGTTCCCTCCGCGACGGAGACATTGTTCGCTCTCGGATTGGGTCCCGACGTCGTCGGGGTCACACACGAGTGCGATTATCCGGCAGAGGCCGCGGAGCTGCCACATCTGACGCGCACCGTCATCCCCGAGGGCCTGTCCAGCGAGGAGATCGACGCGGCGGTTCGGGAGCGCACCGGCCGCGGCGAGCATCTCTACGAGCTCGACACCGAGCAGCTGCTCTCGCTCGAGCCCGACCTGATCGTCACCCAGGCGCTGTGCGAGGTGTGCGCGGTGTCTATCGACGATGTGCGCGCGATCGCCGAGGAGATTCCGTCGCAACCACAGGTGATCTCGCTCGACCCGATGACGCTCGGTGAGGTGCTGGGCGATGTGCGCCGGCTCGCCGAGGCCACCGAGGACGAGGGCGCGGCCGACGAGCTGCTCGACGATGCGGCCGACCGGATCGATGCCGTGCGGACTCGTCTCGAAGGCGCGACGCCGCGAGCGGTGGCCGCGCTCGAGTGGCTCGCGCCGCCCTTCATCGGTGGCCACTGGATCCCCCAGCTGATCGAGCTTGCCGGTGGCGTGGACCCGCTCGGGCTGCCCGGGGAGAAGTCGCGCACGGCGAGCTGGGAGGAGGTCGCCGCCGCGTCGCCTGAGGTCGTCGTAGTGATGCCGTGCGGCTTCGACGTTCGGCGCGCCGCCGACGAGGCGCTCGACCACCACGACACGCTGTCCGGGCTCGGAGCCGAGCGGATCGTCGCCGTCGATGCGTCTTCATTCTTCTCCCGCCCGTCACCGCGGCTCGTTGACGGGCTCGAGATCCTGGCCCACGCCGTGCACCCGGACCTCGCGCCCGACCTGCATCCCGACGCGTCGGTGCTCGTCGGCTAGCGCACCGGCGGCAGGCTCTGGGCGCCCGGGACCGGACGCGGCCCCCTGTTGCCCGCCTTCCAGCGCCCCTGCGGCGCGAACACGGTGCCGTCCCAGACAGCCGCATCGTCACTCGAGCGCGACGAGCCCGCCAGGCTGCCGCCGGTCACCGGCGGATCGCCACCGCTTGCGCCGCGCCAGTCCACCTGCATGTCGGCGCGGTAGAAGACGCTCTGCTCCTCCTCGTTGTCGAGCTTGACGTGCCGCACGTCGGCGTGGTGGTTGAAGCCGCCCGCATGCGTGAGAAACGAGGCGCTGCCGCCGTAGATGAAGACGCCGTTCGGGCTGAAGTTGTCGAACTCCATCTCGAACTGCCCCGACGCGAGGTCTCCCAGGATCTTCAACCTGACGCGCCCACCCCGCGGCGATTCGACCACGCGCTCGAATGGCACGACCGGATCCGCCGAGAGCGGGACGGTGCCCGCGGGTCTCGGCGTCGGGCCGGACCTGCACGGCCGGCGGGACGTTGCGCGCGGGCCGTTCGAGCAGGAGCACGTTCGATCCGACGGCAGAGAGCATCGCGACCGCGAGCTCGGTCCCGTCGGGCGACATCGAGCAGGTGACGAGGCGGTACGTGCCACCGTCGACAGGGGCGTTCAGCTTCTTGGCGAGGTCCTTTCGGTTGCCGACGATCCGCGCTCGAAGCCCGTATGTCGAGTCCATCCTGAGCACGTCGCCATTCCCGATCAGAGCGAGCCGCTTCGCGGCGAGCGTGTCGTGCAGCGTGGGCATCGCGACGAACCCGAGGAATGGCGGAACGCCGGGGCCGGTCACCATCGTGAGGAAGGCGGGGTCGCGCGCGCGTGTGGTGGCCGTGTAGACCACCTGCCCGTCCGGCGACAGCGCGATCCCCTCCGCCACACCCTCGTCGTAGGTGACACGCCGCCGCTTGGCGTTCCCGAGGTTGAGGTAGTGGATGCTCACGTTGAGCATCCCCGCCCCGCGGTCGGACGCGAAGTAGAGCCGCCGGCCATCGGGGCTGAAGCCGCGCGTCTCGTTCCAGGAGAGCGCGGACATCACCCGGTCGACATTCGACTCGGTGTAGGGATTCACCGGGAGCAGCTGGCGCGGGTTCAGCGAGCTCCGTCCCGGACCAATCCGCCATGCAGATCTGGTGCTGGTACCGGTTGAGATACGTGAAGGCCACCTTGGCGCCGTCGGGCGAGAAGCTGGCGGCGCGGGCCGCACCCGGATGCCCACCCAGCAGGCGCGTCACCCCGGCCGTGGAGATGGCGTAGAGGTAGGGCCCGGAGCCGTCCTCGGCGGGGCCGCTCGCGATGAGCGTCGTCCCCGCGGGATGCCAGGCGCCGGTGTTGAGGGTGAAGCCGGGCCCCGTGGCCGTGACCCGGGTGCCGTCGTCGCGGTTCAGGATCTCGATGCCGCGCGGGGTCGCAAGCGCGACACGGACACCGTCCGGGGAGAAGGACGCGAACGAGCAGTCCGGGAGGATCTCCCCCGGCCTGAAGCGGTCCGGCAACGGCAGGCAGTGGACCGACTCGCGCGGCTGCCGGCGGCGCACGGCCGCGAGCGCCTCGGGCAGCGGCAATGCAAGCGCGGCGCCGCCGATGGCGCCGGTCACGAGCAACTCGCGTCGGGAGAGGTTCCGGCTCAACGGCGGGTCAGACTAGGAGATTGTATGACGGAGCCGATCTTGTTCCTCCATTCCTCCGCGGGCAGGTATGGCGCCGACCGGCTCCTGCTCGCGCTCGCGTCCGGGCTCGACCGGGACCGCTTCACGCCGGTTGCGGTCCTGCCCGAGCGCGGCGAGCTCGGCGGCCTGCTCGAGGACGCCGGCGTCGAGGTCGTCGTGGCGAACCTCTCGATCCTCCGGCGTGCCGAGCTGGGGCCGCGCGCCGTGTGGAGCATGCTGCGGGCGGACGAGAGCGAGCTCGAGGCCATCGCCCGCAGCCGCGGCGCCGCGCTCGTGCACTCGAACACGTCGGTGATCCTGTCCGGACAGAGGGTGGCGGACAGGATCGGCGTGCCGCACGTGCTGCACGTACGCGAGCTCTACCCGCGTGTCCCTGTCGCCTGGCGGCTCTGGCGCCGGCGGCTGCTGCGCGCCGACCGCGTCGTGTGCATGTCAAAGGCGATCGCCGCGCAGTTCGACGGCGCGCCGAATGCGATGGTTGTCTACGACGGCCTCCCGAGCGCGGCGGCTCGCGGCGATCGCGAGAGCGCCCGCGCCGAGCTCGGGATCGAGCCGGGCAGTTTCGTGGTCACCCTGCCCGGCCGGATCAGCGACTGGAAGGGGCAGGACGTGCTTGCGCGCGCCCTGGCGGAGCCCGCGCTGGCCAACACGCCGGTAATCGCTCTGATCGCAGGCTCGCCGTGGCCTGGCGCGGAGGAGCCCCAGCGTGAGCTCGAGCACCTGAAGTCGGAGCTTGGGCTCGACACCCGTCTCCGCCTTGTCGGCTTTCGGGACGACATCTCCACCCTGCTCGCCGCCTCAGACGCGGTTGCCGTCCCGTCGACCAGGCCCGAGCCGTTCGGCCTGGTGGCTCTCGAGGCCGCCGCGGCCGGCCTTCCCGCGGTGGCCGCTGCGCACGGAGGGCTGCCCGAGATCATTCGCCACGGGGAGACCGGACTGCTCGTCGAGCCGGGCGATCCCACCGCGCTTGCCGCTGCGCTCCGCCGGCTGGCCGATGACCCCGGCGCCGCGGCTGCGATGGGAGCCGCCGCGTCGGCGGACGTGGCGGAGAGGTTCCGCCCCGAGGCTGGCCTGGCGGCGGTCGAGGCCCTCTACGACGAGCTGCTGCGCTAGCCGGCCAGAACGACGCTGCCGACAACCGACAGGATGCCCACGCACGCCCCGAGCAGTGCCGGGGCCCCCGCCGGCATCCGCAGCCGCTCGCGCGACGTCGAACATCAAGAAGGCGGCGAGCGCACCGCCGATCAGCCCGCCGAGGTGACCGCCGATCGAAATGCCCGGGATGGCGAAGGTGAAGACGAGGTTGATGCCGATCCAGAGGCCGATACCGCTCTCCATCGGGTTGATCCCACGGTTTCGCATCACGACCACGGCCGCCCCCATCAGCCCGAAGATCGCTCCTGACGCCCCCACGGTCAGCGCGTCCGGCTCCACGACAAGAGCACCGAACGAGCCGGCGAACAGCGAGACGAAGTAGATGATCGCGAAGCGCAGGTGGCCGATCGCGGGCTCGAGCATCGTGCCGAGCACGTACAGCGCGAACGCGTTGAAGAGCAGGTGAACGAGCCCGGCGTGGAGGAAGCCGGCCGTGAGCAGGCGCCAGATCTCCCCGTCCGCGATCTCCGGTCGCGAGACAGCGCCGTCGTTGATCAACTGGGAGCCCCCGAACTGCGACCCGGTCGCGTTCGCCCCGCTCGCCATCGCGCCGAGCTGGACCAGGACGATGATGCCCAGCAGCACGTAGGTGACCATCGGCTCGTCGCCGCGCCGAACAGATGCGGCCGTCCGCACCTTCGTCCGCTCGCCGCTGCACTCGGGACACCGCATGCCGACGGACGTCGTCGTCATGCATTCCGGGCAGATCGGCCGCCCGCAATTCGAGCACGACACGGCCGTCTCCCGGCTCGGATGCCGGTAGCACACGTCCATGCGCCGGACGATAGCCTCCATGCCCTTGACGAAGCGGGTGACGATCGGGGTCCTGGGAGGCTGCCTCGTGGCGGGAGTCGCTGCTCCGAGCCTGCTCGTCTCCGGCGGCTCCGACGCCGTCGCGGCGAAGGAGCGGAAGGGACTCCAGCTGTCCGTCGCAACGTCCAGCCAGCGGAAGATCCTAGCCAAGCGGCGCGTCCCCGTGAGAGTGCGAAGCACGCGTGCCGGAACTTTCCGCGTCTTCGCGTCGTCGCGCAAGCGGCCCGGCAAGCGCCGCGCCCGCGTGGTGATCACCCGCACGCGGCAGGTCAAGCTCGCGGCGGGGCGCACGCGCACAGTCCGGCTGCGCCTCATCCGCTCGGGCCGCCGCGAGCTCTCCGGCTGCACGCGGATGTCGCTGATCGCCAACGCGCTCAGATTGCGCGGCGAAGCGGGACGGCCCGGCCGCATCGCGCGACGAGCCCAGCGGCTGCGTCGCGACAGCGCGCGCTGCCACCGCGGGGCGGTCCCTCCGTCGGAGACTCCTCCGCGCGGGGCCCCGATCGACTACGAGACGCAGAACGCCGACCGATGCGATCACATCGACGAGGCCGCATGCCTCTTCCCGTTCCCGAATGACCACTTCACGGTCGCCGATCCCACGACCGACACCGGTCGGCGCCTGAACCTCCAAGGCGCGTCGATGCCGCAGAACCGCGGCGGCAAGGGAATCGCGCCGGCTCCCTACAACCGCAACGACGGGTTCAGCCCGGGCGCGCTGATCGTGACGAAGGTTCCGGGCCTCGAGACCCAGAAGGCGCTCGACGCCACGGGCGCGGTGCCGGTAACCGACATGTCGCAGGCGTTCGAAACGCACCAGCCGGTCGTGGTGCTCAACGCGCGCACGCGCGAGCGTCATCTCGTCTGGGCGGAGATCGACTCGAACGCGGCATCGCCCGAGGACGTGACGCTCCTGATCCGCCCGGGCGTGAACTTCGACGAGGGCGAGCGATACATCGTCGCGCTGCGCAACCTCAAGGGCGAGAACGGCGAGACCCTCGCCGCGCCTGAGGGGTTCCGCCTCTACCGCGACCGCGTCCTCACGACCAACGAGGACGTCGAGGCCAGGCGCGGACACTTCGAGTCCCTCTTCGGCACGCTGGCCGAGGCGGGCATCGACCGCGACACGCTCTACCGCGCATGGGACTTCACGGTCGCGAGCGAGCGCAACCTGTCGGAACGAGTCCTGACCATTCGCGACGACGCGTTCGCGCGGCTCGGCGACACGAACCTGGCCGACCTGAAGGTGGAGGGCGAGTCACCCGAGTTCGAGATCGAGAAGGTCACACCCAACCCGGAGGAGCAGCTCGCGCTTGCGCGTCGAGGGGAGCTACACGGTCCCGTGCTACCTCAACCTGCCGAACTGCGCGTCCGGCGGCACCTTCACCTACCCGCCGGGATCGAAGCACGGCCCGCCGGTGATCCCCGAGGGCAGCACGACGACGGCGCGCTTCCAGTGCAACATCCCGAAGTCCGCCACGACCCCGGGCGCGTCACGGCCGTCGCTCTACGGCCACGGGCTCCTCGGCAGCCGCGGTGAGGCAAACCAGGGCCAGCTGCGCGACTTCGGCCTCGAGCACAACCTCATCTTCTGCGCGACCGACTGGGTCGGCATGTCGTGTGCGGACCTCCCCGACACGGACGCCAGCCCGGACGCCATAGCGGAGTTCCTCGAGAAGGCCCAGCGCGGCCAGCTGCCCAACTGCGACTACGGAACCGTCCTCACGATCCTCGAGGACATGTCGAACTTCCCGCAGCTCGCCGACCGGGTGCAGCAGGGGCTCATCAACTTCCTCTACCTCGGCCGGCTGATGATCCACCCGGACGGCTTCTCGAGCGATCCGAACTTCCAGGTGGGCGGGCAGAGCCTGATCGACACGCGCCGCCTCTTCTACGACGGCAACAGCCAGGGCGGGATCATCGGCGGCGCGCTCGCCGCGGTGGGCGTGGACCACGACCGGGCTGTGCTCGGCGTGCCGGGGATGAACTACTCCACGCTTCTGTCACGCAGCGTCGACTGGGGCACCGGCCAGCAGCCGAGCGAGCTCGACCTGCCGGAGTACTCGTGGTTCATGTACACGGCGTATCCGAACGAGCTCGAGCGCCAGCTGAT
Organism: uncultured Thermoleophilaceae bacterium; assembly: GCA_963839405.1. Taxonomy (GTDB): domain Bacteria; phylum Actinomycetota; class Thermoleophilia; order Solirubrobacterales; family Thermoleophilaceae; genus DASPHG01. Next base: position 44,782 of record CAWIUV010000014.1, on the reverse strand, counting down.
CTTCTCGCTGATCCAGACGCTCTGGGACCGGGCCGAGGCGAACGGGTACGCGCACCACATGACCGACCGACCCGCTGCCGAACACCCCGCCCCACGAGGTGATGCTGCACGTCGGCCTCGGCGACCACCAGGTCGCGCAGGTCGCGGCCGAAGTCGAGGCGCGCACGATCGGGGCCTTCGCGCGCACGCCGTATGTCGACGCCGGCCGCGACAGCGACGTCGACCCGCACTACGCGATCGCCGGGATCCCGAGCTTCCCGTTCGCCGGCTCTGCGCTCGTGCTCTGGGACATCGGGCCGAAGCGGGACGAGAACGGCGAGACGGTCGGCACCGACGTGCCGCCCACCACGAACACGCCACCGACCGACGCCGGCCAGGATCCGCACGAGTTCCCGCGGCGGTCGCCCGCGGGACGCATGCAGAAGTCGGCCTTCCTGTCGATCGGCGGGCAGGTAATCGACGTCTGCGGGTCGAATCCCTGCTACGCAGGCACCTGGACCGGGCCCTAGCCCGGCCTCAACTGGAGGTGGATCGATGGCGGAACGTTCTCCCGCCCAGCTGTATTCACTGGTCTTCGGCGTCGTGCTGGTCGCGGTCGGGGATCCTCGGCTTCTTCTACGAGGCGAGCTTTGCGGTGGGCGACGACACGCTCGTCGAGCGTTCGAGCAGTGCTCGGCATCCTGGACGTGAACGGCTGGCACAACCTCGTGCACATCCTCAGCGGCGTCATCGGCCTCGCGGTGGCGGGGTCCTATTCGGGCGCCCGGACTTACGCGCTCGCCTTCGGCGCGATCTACGTCGTGGTCGCGATCATCGGCTTCATCTACGGAGACGGCGACTCGATCTTCAAGCTCATCCCGGTCAACACCGAGGACAACATCCTGCACGCGCTGATCGGCGTGGCAGGCCTCGGCGCGGGGTTCGCGACGCCGGCCGAGCCGGCGCCGACGACAGCGCCTACCGCTGGTTGAGGTCGAGCGCGAGCGAGTTGATGCAGTAGCGCTGGCCGTCGGGGCCTGGGCCGTCGTCGAAGACGTGGCCCAGGTGCCCGCCGCAGCTGCGGCAGACGACCTCTGTCCGCACCATGCCGTGGCTCGCGTCGTCGCGCAGCTCGACGGCCTCCTCGACCGCCGGCTCCGTGAAGCTCGGCCAGCCGGTGCCTGAGTCGAACTTGGTGTCCGAGTCGAAGAGCTTCGCCCCGCAGCCGGCGCAGTTGTAGGTGCCGTCCTCCTTCGTATCCACGTACTCGCCGCTGAACGGCGGCTCGGTCGCCGCGCAGCGCAGCACCTGGTAGCGGTCAGGGTCGAGCTCGGCGCGCCATTCCTCGTCGGTCTTCATCGGTCGAGCGTCTTCCCCACTCGCTCCACCACGTCCTGAAGTCCCTGTTCCAGGGCGCGCAGGCCCGTGACCTGCTTCTTCTTGGACCGCTGGCGAGCGCGAACGACGACCAGCGCGCCGCCGGCGACGCCGATGACGGTGGCCGCCGCGACGGGACGGGCCCAGTTGCGCGGGTCGCGCATCGCGCCGAGCTCCCACTCGGCCAGCTCCTCCGCCGCGAGGTCCGTGAGCTCGGTGAGATGCCGCTCGAGCCGGTCGGACAGCGCCTCGGGCGGCTCGACCGGCGTAAGCGCCGATCGCAGCAGTGCCTCCACGTCGAACCGTGCCTCACTCATCCGCGAGCTCCTCCTCGAGCTGCTTGATCGCTCGATGGATCAACACCTTGGTGGCGCCATCGCTGCGGCCCAGCGCACGCGCGATCTCGCGGTTGTCCATGTCGAGGGCGAACCTCATGATGAGCGCGTCGCGCCGGTCCTCGGGAAGCTTGGCTACTCCGGCGAGCACGTGCTGCACCTCCTCGCGCCCCTCCACCAGGTCGGCCGTGTCGTGGAAGGTCGGCAGCACGCCGGCGTCCTCGAGATTCGTCTGCGGCTTGCGCGACCGGTCGCGGTAGTAGTTCGCCGCGAGGTTGTGGGCGATGCGGATGAGCCAGGGCCGCAGCGGCCGGCCGCGCGACTCGCGCTGGGCACGTTCGAAGTGCCGGTACGCCTGGAGGAAGGTCTGCTCGGTGATGTCCTCGGCGTCGTGGTGGTTGCCGATCCGGTAGTAGGCGTAGCTGTAGACGTCGCGAAGATGGGCGCGGTACAGCTCGGTGAAGTCCGCATCGAGCCGGACCTTGTCGCGAGTGTCTTCCACGCACGGAGCCTACCCCCGTCAGTGCGCCGCGGCCGCCTTCTCGGGGCGCTCCTCGCGGCCCTCGACGAGCGCGGCAAGCTCGTGGACTGCGGGGGCCGGAAGGCCTCGCCGCTCCAGCACCTGCTCGAGCAGCGGGATCGCATCGAGCGCCTCGGGCGTCTCGCCCAGCCTCGCCCGGATCTCGTCCGGGCGCACACCGTGCGCGAGCATCTCGCCGGCACGGCGGTTGCGGCTGCCCTCGGCGATGACCGTCGCGACCAGGTCACCCACACCGGCGGTTCCGGTGAACGTCTCGGTCCGCGCACCTTCGTACTTCGCCAGCGCGTGCACCTCGGCGAAGACGCGGCTCGCGGCGGCGCCCGCTTCGTTGACGCGATGGACCGCCGCGGCGCTTGCGGCCAGTGCTGCGACGTTCTTGCCACACGCTGCGAGCTCGGTGCCCACCACGTCGTCGGTCTCCTCGACGCCCGTACCCGCCTTCTCGAACAGGCGAACGAGCTGGCGTCTCAAGTCGGCGTCTTCAGAGGCGACGACAAGCGAGGCGGCGCCCATCGCGGCCTCAAAGGCGTGCGCAGGTCCGGCGAGCGCCGCGACGCCGCGCGCGAGGACGCGCTCGGCGACGTACTCGGACGGGCGCATGCCGAACGGCCGCACGAGCCCCTTCGAGCAGACGACAACCGCGGTGCGGCGCCCGATGCTTGCGGCGACCTCGCCGACAGCGGCCGGCAGGTCGCGGCTCGGAACGGCGAAGACGACAAGGTCAACGGCCTGGAACTCGATTCGCGAGACGGGCTTCGCCGTAACGGCGTCGGGAAGCTCGACGCCGGGGAGCCGGTCCTGGTTCTCGCCGCTCCCTGCGATGCGCTCCGCCTGTTCGTGCGTACGGCAGCCGAGCTCGACCTCGAGGCCGGCTTTCGCCAGCAAGCTCGCCAGGGCGGTACCCATCGGGCCCGCTCCGACCACGGCGGCAGTACGAAGCGCCGGAATCCCGCCGAGCCACTCGTACTGGAGCTCGACGCATGGCCAGATACGTGCCGTGACCTCGCCCGCCAGGTGGGCGGACGGGTTCTCGACACGCGGGAAGGTCAGAGGGCGCCCGCAGCGGACGCGCACCTTGCACGGGCGGATGATGAAGCCGCGCCGTGCCCGCTCGGTGCCCATCACGGCGACGGGCACGACCGGGCGCGCCGGTTTCGAGCGCGAGGCGGCCGACGCCGCGCTTCGCGTCGCCGAGAGAGCCGCGCCGGATGCGCGTGCCCTCGGGGAAGATCAGGAGGGCGTTGCCCCGCTCGACGAGCAGCCGGGCGGTCTCCATCGCCTCCGCGTCCGACTCGCCGCGCTTCACCGGAAACGCGCCCAGCGAATTCAGGAACCAGCCCATCCAGCGCTTCCTGAACAGCTCCTGCTTCGCGACGAAGTAGACGGGGCGGCGCAGGCAAATGCCCACGACCCAGGGGTCGAGGAAGCTGCGGTGATTCGGGGAGACGATGACGCCACCCGTCGCGGGGATGTGCTCGCGGCCGATCCGCTTCAGCCAGAAGAGCAGCATCAGAAACGGCTGGAGAACCACGCGTGTGGGCCAGTAGACGAACGGGTTGACCCCGCGCGTGCGCGTGCGTGCGTGGTAAACGCTCAGGTCGCGAGCCATCCCTTCCGTGTACCCGCGTCCCCCTCCCGCGTTACGCTGCACGGCAATGAGGCTCGAACGCAGTGTGCGCGGTGCGGCCGCCGGCGCCGTCGGCGCGGCCGTCTGGGCGGCCCAGGAACCGCTTGACAAGCGGGTTTTCGGGGTCGAGTACTCCGATGTCGAGCTGCTCGGCAAGGCGGTTACCCGCGGCGACGAGTGGCCGGCCGTGGGGCTTGCAATGCACATTGCGAACGGAGCGGCGTTCGGCGCGGCCTATGCGCTCGCCAAGCCGTTCCTGCCGGGCCCGCCTGTGGGCAGGGCGCTGATTGCCGGGCTCACCGAGAACTTCGGGTTTTGGTCGCTGGTCGGCGTCGTCGACCGCGTGCACCCCGCGCGTCGTGACCTCCCGAAGCTTGCGGGCAACGGGCGCGCGCTCGCGCAGGCGACATGGCGCCACGTGCTCTTCGCCGTGGTCCTGGGAGTCCTCGAGGAGCGGTTGAACCAGGGGTTCCAGGTGGACGTGCCGGAGGTGCCGGTGTCGTCGAACGGCCACGGCGACATCGAGCTCGCCGTGGGCGCCGCGACCTAGACTTCGGCTCGCGCCCGCTTAGCTCAGCTGGTAGAGCAGCTTCACTTGTAATGACGGGGTCGTCGGTTCGAGTCCGACAGCGGGCTCTACGCTCGGCAGCCCGGCCGCCTTGCGCGCCTTGGCCTCTTTCTCGTAGACGTCCCAGCCCACGATCCGCGGGCCCTCCAGCGTGTAGTTGAACCACAGGACCTTGCGCTTGCCGATGACGGCCGCGCAGACCAGCACGTTGTCGCCGCCGTCCATGAACTCGAGCGACTGGAGGTCGGGACTGCCGGCCTTGTCATTCCACGTGTCGATCCGCTTGGCGACGCCATCGTCCAGGTCCCGCACCATCTGGTCGCGCAAATGCTGGCGCCAGCCGGCCCAGGACGACTTCACGATCGCGACGTGCTCCGCTGACACGCCCGATAAGTCTTACGTACGGTTCCGGCGTGCGCTGGCTTCTTGCGGTTCTTTTCATCTTCGCCGGGACCGCGAGCGCGGACGCCCGCGTGATTACGGAGCGCGACACACGCGGCGACACGCGCGCCGAGCTCAGCTACGACCGCACCGGTGACGAGTTCACCCGCTCGTACGGCGACTTCACGCTTCGCATCTACGAGGGTGAGGAGGTCGCGTTCGAGCGCGAGTTCGACTGCGGCCGCCGCTGCTCGCCTGCGGGCTTCGAGCGCAGGCAGCTCGATCGCGCTGCGCGACCTGGACGGCGGCGGCCCCGAGGCGCTCGTTGACCTCTACACGGGCGGCGCCTACTGCTGCTGGGTCACGTTCGTCTACCGCGCGCGCGGCGAGACGTTTGCCCGCAGCTCGAAGAACTGGGGCCCGAAGCGGCCGCGGCTCGCGAACCTCGGCGGTGGGCACCCCGAGTTCATCTCACACGACGACAGGTTCCTCGATCCCTATGGCTGCGCCGCGTGCTGGCGCTACCTGCCGCACGTGTGGCGCTTCGATGACGGGGAGTTTCGAGACGTCACGCGGCGCTTCCCGGGGCAGGTTCGGCCTGGCTCGAAGAAGCTGCGGCGCAAGTACTTCCGCGCGAGCGCGAACGGCGGCGACGTCAAGCCCGTGCTCGCGGCCTACGTGGCGACGCGCTACCTCCTCGGGCGGCCGCGTGCGGGCTGGCGCCTCGTGCGCCGGGCGCTGCGACGCGGTGAGCTCGACAACCGGCGTGGCAGGTACGACTTCTGCCCCTGCGGCGACCGCTACCCGAGGCGGCTACGTCGTTTCCTGCGCGAGACCGGCTACCGCTAGAAGCGCAGTACCGCGCCGATCCCGCCCATCTCCTCGAGGTCGTCGAAGTGGCGTGGCGATGATCACGTCGGCGGACTGGTCGACGGCCAGCTCGACTGCCTCCTCGACGATGTCGTCGTAGCGCTCGGTTGCCGTCCCGTCCGCCGGGCAGATCGCCACGTTTTCGGGGAAGAGCGAGCCGCACTGCGGGCACACCGTGCCCGGCATCTGGAAGCGCTCCTCGATCAGAAGCGTCTCGACGCGGCGCTCGTTCAGCACTCCGAGGACGTCGTCGAGGCCGGCGACACCGCGCGCCGCCCGCACCCACGCCCTGCTTGCAGCCGGTCGAGCGCGTCGCGCTCCACCTTCGCTCGTGCTCCTCGATCAGCGGACGCGCCGCCTCGAGCACGTGCGTCCTCGGCTGGTGTTCTCGACATCGACCGTCAGGCGACCGGCGAGCCGCTGCTGGATGTCGGGATGAAGCGTTCGCTCGATGTCCGACGTGAGCTCCTCCGGCGATCCGACCAGGAGATGGTCGAAGCCCGCGCGGCGAAAGCGGCGCTGGCAGCACGTCGGCGACGCGCTTCAGGTGGCGGTGGACCTCCTCTTCCTGGCCGCGCTCGTAGCGCGCCTGCGACAGGCCGCCGGCGTCCGCCTGCGAAAGCACGTCCTCCGAGGTGATCCGCGATCACCTCCTCGATCCGGTCGCTCGAGCCGCGGAAGATGCGCCCGGTGCGCCGGTTGCAGAGCAGGATGCACCACGTGCCGGAGACGAGGTCGACGAGCGGCTCGATGAACGGCGAGTCCGAGATCACGACCTCGGACTGCACGGGCTCGCGGCAGCCTGATGACCTCGAACAGGTCGCTCTCGCCGGCGAAGAACACGGCAAGTCCGCGCGCCCCATCGGTTGGCAGGTCGCGGCTGAAGAACTCGCGCGCCCGCTGGAAGTCCGCGCGCAGCGCGCGCTTGGCGTCGCCCTCGACCTCCTTCATCTTCTTCTCGCCCTCGTCGAGAAGCGAGCGGATCGCCGACGCACGCGCCGGCGGCGTCGCGAACTCGGTGGGCTCGAGGTTCAGGTAGAAGCTGATCGCCTTCCCGCCATTTGCGGCCTTCGCACCGGCGAGCCTGCGCAGAGTTTCCCGGTCGAGATCGTTTGCCTGCATGGCGGGTTCATACCTCGCCCATCCGGGGAGAAAACCCTTCTGATGGGCGACTTCGAGGTGAGCCTATACCCCGATGACGCACGGTTGCTAGCGGGGCGCCGGGCGCTCGTGACCGGCGGGGACTCGGGCATAGGGCAGGCGACAGCGTTCGAGCTCGCTGCCCATGGCGCCGCCGTCGCGATCAACCACGTGGGCGACGACTCGACGGCGCGCGCGATGGCAGAGGCGATCGAGGCCGCGGGCGGGCGCGCTGACGACGGTCCAGATGGACGTCGCGCGCGAGGACGACGTGACGCGCGGCTTCGCGCGAGGCCGTCGAAGGCACTCGGCGGGCTCGACCTGCTCGTGAACAACGCCGGGCTCGAGGAGCCGTACGAGCTGGTCGACATGCCGCTCGAGTCGTGGCGAGAAGGTCATCGGCGTGAACCTCACCGGCGCGTTCCTCTGCTGTCGCGAGGCCGCGCGCGTGATGGAGACCGGCACGATCGTCGTGAACACGAGCGTCCACGAGGTGATCCCGTGGATGCGGTTCTCGCACTACGCGGCGTCGAAGGGCGGGCTGAAGCTCTTCGTCCAGTCGATCGCGAAGGAGCTCGCGCCGCGAGGGATCCGGGTCTGCTCCGTCGCCCCCGGGCGCAACAAGGACGCCGATCAACGAGGGCGTGGACGAAGACAGCCTCGCGCGACCAGATCCCGCTCGGCCGCTGGGCCGATCGCGAGGAGATCGCGCGCGCCATCGCGTGGCTCGCGTCCGACCAGGCGGGCTACGTCGTCGGCACCACGCTGTTCGTGGACGGCGGGATGACGCTCTATCCCGGCCTGGACTAGTGGATCGGCGTCGTCGGCCGTGCGTAGGGACGCCAGCTCGAGCACCCAGAAGTCCCGCCCCATCACGGGGATCGACACGTTGTAGACGGGCGAGGCGCCAATCTGGCCCTCGAACGTCCCTGCGTGCGCGTGCCCGTGCAGGACGAGATCCGGCTCGTGCTCGCGAATAGGCGCCGCGATCCGCTCATTGCCCAGGAACGCCCAGATCCCCTCCGGCTCGCCGCGAAGCGTCTCGGCGCACGGGGAGTAGTGCATGAGGACGATCCGGTACGGGCAGTGGGCGATCGCGCGCAGGCCCTCGTCGAGCGCTGACACGTCGTCGCTTGTCTGGGCGTACACCTGGCGCAGGAGCGGTTCGCCGAAGTCGGGCAGGCTCGAGCCCGGGAACCCGCCGACGAAGCCCTTGAGGCCGACGATGCCAACCTCGCAGCCCTCGAGCTCGACCACGCGCGCCTCGCGCTCGAGCACCGTGATGCCGCCCTCCTCGAGCGCCGGGATCAGCTCGTCGGCGCGGTTCTCGTGCCAGTCGTGATTTCCGAGAACGGCGAAAATCGGGACGTCGAGGGCCGCGCACGCCTCACCGAGCCAGGCGCCCTGCTCCGGCTCGCCGTGCGTGGTCAGGTCGCCCGCGAGCAGGACGAGGTCGACCTCACCCTGGAGAGCGGCGAAGGAATCGGCGAGCTGTTTGCGGTTTGCCTCGCGTATGTGGACGTCGCCGGCAGCGGCTATGCGGATGGACACGGAGTGCATTTACCCGAAGCGACGGGTACAGGGAACTGCATGGCGTCGCGACTGAGCACGCGTTTGACGACATCGCTGAGACCCTGAAGAAGGTCGTCGCCGCCCTGCGCGACAACGAAATTCCCTATCTGCTCGGCGGGAGCCTGGCTTTCTGGGCACATGGTGGGCCCGAGCGCCGCAAGGACCTCGACTTCATGGTGAAGCCGGCGGATGCCGAGCGTGCGCTGGAGGTGCTCGAAGCGGAGGGCCTGCGGCCCGAGCGGCCGCCCGAGGGCTGGCTGTACAAAGCGTGGGACGGCGAGATCCTCGTCGACCTCATCTTCCATCCGAAGGGGATAGAGATCGACGACGCCGTAATCGCACGCGGGCAGGACCTCGAGGTGCTCGCGATGCCGATCAAGGTCATGGCGCTCGAGGACGTCCTATGCACGAAGCTGCTGGCGCTCCACGAGCACAACGTCGACTACACGTCCGTCCTCCAGATGGCGCGTTCCCTACGGGAGCTGGTGGACTGGGATCAGGTGCGAGCGCGGACGAACGGGTCGCCCTTTGCACGCGCCTTCTTCACGCTCATCGAGGGCATCGGCGTCCTCGGGGACGGCCATCCTTCGTACCGCGGCGCCCGCACCGAGGTGCGCGTCGTCGAGCCGTTGCGCTAGGCGATCGGCGGCCGCTCGGGCCAAGGCCGCTCTGCTTCGATCTGGGCGGCCAGCGCGACGATCGTGTGCTCGTCGTTAGGACGGCCCGCGAGCTGGATCGCGATCGGCAGGCCGTCCGCCGTCGAGCAGCGCAGGCACCGACGCGGCCGGGTTTCCCAGCGTGTTCCACGACGGCCGCGAACGGATACACGCGGCTCATCCCGTTGACCGTTCGCGTCGCGCCCAGCCCCTCCCAGCGCATCACCTCGATCGGTGGCTGCGCGGTCATCGGCATGAGCAACACGTCGTGCTCGTCGAACGCCGCGAAGATGCGCTTCGCGTACACGGCCTCCTGGTCGCGGGCGCGCTCGACGAAGTGGCCCATAGAGCGCGCCTTGGCGTCCGAAGCCGCGCGTGCGCCGCTCGAGCCGCTCCGGGCGCGGCATTCGCTCCACGTCCTGGCGAATGCCGTGCATGTACCGGGCGACGAAGGCGTTGGCGGCGAACATGCCGTAGTCGGGCTCGCACGGGCGGACGTCGTGCCCGAGCGAGCGCAGCAGTTCGGCGATCTCGTCGACCGCTGTGCCGGCAGTGCGCCGGCGACCGGGATCCCGGGCATCGGCGACTTGGTGCGCAACGCCGACGCGCAGCTTCTGCGGCGCACGTCGCAGCGGCCTCCGCGAGCGGCCGGTCCCAGGCCGGCGGCGTGTCGGCGTCGCCCGGCGCCGGGCCCGCGATCACGTCGAGGATCGCGGCCTGGTCGCGCACGGAGTGCGTGATGCACGCCGGCGACCGACAGCCCGTGCCAGTGCTCGGCGTCCGGCATCAGCGACACGCGCCCGCGCTGGGGCTTCAGGCCGAAGATCCTGCAGTTCGCGGCCGGATAGCGGATCGAGCCGGCGCCGTCGGAGGCCGTGGCGAACGACGCCAGCCCCGCGGCCACCGCCGCCGCGCTCCCACCGCTCGATCCGGCAGGGCTGCGGTCCAGGTTCCACGGGTTGCGCGTCACGCCCCACGTCGCGGACTCCGTGAACCCGCAGATCGCGAGCTCGGGCAGGTGCGTCTTGCCGATCGGGATCGCGCCGGCCGCCCTTAGCCGGCGGACGATCTCGGCGTCCTCCTTCGCGGGCGTCGCGGTCGTAGGCGCCCGTGCCGTGGGTCGTGACCTCCCCGGTGAGGTCGTGGTTGTCCTTGATCGCGAACGGCACGCCAAGCAGCGGGCGCTCCTGGCTCGGCTTGCGGCGCGCGGCCTGCTTGGCCTCGGTCAGCGCGCGCTCGGCGAGGACGACCCGGAACGCGTTCAGGTCTGGCTCGATCCGCTCGATGCGGTCCAGGTAGACCTGCACGAGCTCGCGCGGAGAGATCTCCCCGTCGCGGATCAGCTCGGCCTGGCGGAGCGGGCCGGCGAATGCGAGGTCGGCGGCGTCCAAGACGCCGCCGACTCTATTGGCCTACAGCGGGACGGCGCGCGAGGCGAGGTGCGCGCCCACCTTGCGCTTCACGCGCTGGAGCGCGTTGTCCACCGTCTTCGTGTCGCACGTGAGGCGCTCCGCGACCTCCTCGTACGAGCGCCCGTCGAGGTAGAGCGACAGGACGGAGCTCTCGAGCTCCGACAGGACGCTCGACAGGCATGCCACCAGGCTGTGCAGCTCCTCGGTGGAGATCACCTGGTTGACGGGGTCGATGTGCGACGGGCCCGGGAGCACCTCGTCCAGCGTCGGCTCGCTGTCGCCGGAGGCGGCCGGCGTCTGCGAGAACGAGACGTACTGGTTGAGCGGCGTGTGCTTGTTGCGTGTCGCCGTCTTCACCGCGGTGATGATCTGGCGGGTGATGCAGAGCTCGGCGAAGTTGCGGAAGCTCGACTCGCGGTCGGAGCGGTAGTCGCGGACGGCCTTGTAGAGACCGACGAGGCCCTCCTGGATGAGGTCGTCCGAGTCGCCGCCGATCAGGAAGTACGAGGACGCCTTGAGGCGCACGAAGCCGTAGTAGCGCCGGACGATCATGTCGTAGGCGTCCGGCCGGCCCTGCTTGGCGAGAGCGATCAGGTAATGATCGTCAAGCTCAGCTTCAGCGTTAGAACCATGCGCCTGCGTACGGGGAGAGCTGATTGCCACGGAATCTTCTCCTCGGGACCCTGAGGTCCCCGGTGGAAGTCCGGCGCGCTTACCTCCCCTGGCAGCGCCCTTTCAATTGTTCTCAGCTATCAAGCTGAGGTCCAGCGTTACTTCTACAGGATTCTCCGGACGTTATGGAGCCTTGTCAACTCTGCATACGAAATTGCAGGATTCCGTAGACCAGCGCGGCGGCGGCGGTGGACACGTTGAGCGATTCCACCTGGCCCCGCACCGGCAGCGCGACCAGCTCGTCGCAGGAGTCGGCGACGCGCGGCCGCAATCCCTTCCCCTCCGCGCCCAGGACGAGCACGACCCGGCCGCGGTAGTCCGGCTCCCCGTACGGAATGCCGTCGGGCGACGCCCCGTAGACCCAGGCGCCCGACTTCTTCGACTCGCCCAGCCAGTCGGCGAGGTTGCGGACGCGCGCGACCGCGAGGTGCTCGACCGCGCCGGCGGACGCCTTGCAGACCGCGGGCGTGACCTCGGCCGAGCGCCGCTCCGGGATAACCACGCCCGACACGCCCGCGACCTCCGCCACCCGGATGACCGCGCCCAGGTTGTGCGGGTCCTGCACCTCGTCGAGGGCGACCACGAGGGCGTCCTCGTCGGTGAGCAGCGTGTCCGGATCCGCGTAGGTGTACGGCTCGACCTCGGCGCAGATCCCCTGGTGGTCGGGCGAGCCGCATATCCGCTCGAGCTCCTCGTCCGGCAGCCCCTCCCACACCCGCATCACCTCGCGCGGCCCGCGCTGCGCCTCGCGCACCGGGTTCCGCCCGTAGACGATCACGAAGACTGGCGGACCAGCTTCGGCCCGTCGGCCGTGTCGCGCACCGCCCATCCGAGCTCAGCCAGCTCGTCGCGCTTGGCGTCGGCCGTCGCGAAGTCGCGCGCCTCGCGCGCCGCCTCGCGCTCGTCCCTCAGGCGCTTGGCCTCATCGGGTCGCCTCCTCCTCGGACTCGAGCAGGTTCTCCAGGCCGATCACCTGGAGCATCTCCGTGAGCGCGCCCACGCCGAGCGCGCTCGCCGGCATCGAGGCGCTTGTTGCCCTCCGCGATCCAGTCGAACAGCGCCGCGCGCGCGGCCGGGCGTGTTGAAGTCGTCCGCCAGCGCGGCGAAGAAACGCTCGGCGTACGGCTCGATGCCCTCGGCCGAGGCGTCCGGGTCGAGCCGGCGCGCGAAGTCGCGGATCCGGTCCACCGACGCCGCCGCCTCGGCGAGCGCTTCCTCCGAGTATGCGATGGGCTGGCGGTAGTGGCCCGAGACGAAGTACATGATCAGCGCGTCGCGTCCGGCCTGGTCGAGCGCCTCGTGCAGCAGGAAGATGTTGCCCACCGACTTCGCCATCTTCTCGCCCTCGAGCCTGACCATCCCGTTGTGCATCCACAGGCGCGCGAGCGGCTTCCCGCGCGCAGCCTCGGTCTGGGCGATCTCGTTCTCGTGGTGCGGGAAGACGAGATCGGATCCGCCGCCGTGGATCTCGAAGTCGAGACCGAGGATCTCCTCCGCCATCGCGGAGCACTCGATGTGCCAGCCGGGCCGGCCGCGGCCCCAGGGAGCGTCCCAGGCGGTGTCCTCGCCCTCCTTCTGCGCCTTCCAGAGCGCGAAGTCCTGCGGGCTCTCCTTCAGCGCCGCGGCGTCGTCGCCCTCGCCCTGCTGCATCTCCTCCAGCGGCCGGTTCGACAGCTTCCCGTAGCCGGGGAAGCTCCCGACGCGGAAGTAGACGTCGCCCTCCGCCTCGTACGCATGCCCCGACTCGATCAGGTCCGCGATCAGATTGACGATCGCGTCCATCGTGCCGGTGGCCGTCGGCTCGCGGTCCGGGCCGGCCCAGGCCGAGCCGGTCCGTGTCGCGCACGTAGTGCGCCGTCATGTCGCCGGCGAGCTGCTCGCTGCCTACGCCCGCCTCGCGCGCGGCGTCGTAGATCTTGTCGTTCACGTCGGTGACGTTCACCACGAAGGTCACGTCGTGGCCCGTGTGCTCGAGGAAGCGCTTCAGCAGCGAGAAGACGACGTAGGGGCGCGCGTTGCCCACGTGGATCCGGCCGTAGACCGTGGGGCCGCAGGCGTAGATGCCGACCTTCGCGTCGTCACGCGGCTCGAGCGCCTTCGGCGCCCCGGTCAGGGTGTCGTGGATCCGGATCAATCCGCTCGCTCCACGCTTGCGACCGCGAGCGCGGCCATGCCCTCGCCGCGCCCGACGAACCCCATCCCCTCGTTTGTCGTGAACTTCACGTTCACGTCGATCGGCCTCAGCCCGATGCATCGCGCGAGCGACTGGCGAATGTCGTCCCGGAACGGCGCCATCTTCGGCGCCTCGCAGATCAGGGTGCAGTCGACGTGGCGCACCGTCCAGCCGTGGTCCTCGAGGAACGTGCAGACGTCGCTCAGGAGCCCCATGCTGTTCGCGCCCTTCCAGGCGTCGTCCGTGTCGGGGAAGTGCTGACCGATGTCGCCGAGCCCGGCGGCACCGAGCAGGGCGTCGATGATCGCGTGCGTGAGGACGTCGGCGTCCGAATGGCCGGCGAGCCCCTTCTCCGCGTCCTCGATCCGCACGCCGCCCAGCACGAGCGGGCGGCCCGCCTCCAGCCGGTGCGAGTCGAACCCGATGCCGGCGCGGTCGCTCACCCGATCGCCTCCAGGCGGCGCTCGCCGGCGCTCGAACACGGCCAGCTCGGTCACGCCGATCTCGCCCAGCCAGTCGGCGGCGCGCTCGTACTCGTGGCCGATCTGCTCGGGCAGGTGGGCATCGGACGAGAGCGCGACCGGCCTGCCGGCCTCGAGGCACATCTCCAGAAAGGGTCGCGCCGGGTAGATCTCGCTCACCGGCTTCCGAAGCCCGGCGGTGGAGACCTCGATGGCCACGTCCGACTCCGCGATCCCGTCCATGGCGCGATCGTAGAAGCGCCGCAGGTCCCCTTCCGGCACCGGGTCGCCCCAGACCTTGACGAGGTCGGGGTGGGCCAGCACGTCGAACATGCCCGTCCGGGCCGCTTCGCCCAGGGTCTCGAAGTACGCGCCCCACACCTTTTCCGGGTCGCCTGAGGTCCTCCAGACGTCCCAGTCGCCGCGCATGTCCACCGCGTCGTCGCGGATGAAGTGCACGGACCCGACCACGTAGTCCCAGTCGTGCTCGTCGAGCAGCGTCGCCATCCGGTCCTCGCGTCCCGGCACATAGTCGGCCTCGATGCCCAGCTTCAGGTCCGTCTCCTCGCGCACGAACCCGACGTACTCGTCCAGGTCGTCCACGGCCCACCGCTTCCAGAACGGGTGCTGCCACACGTCGAGGGCGCGGCTGAAGCGGTGGACGTGCTCGGCCACGCCCAGCTCCTCGATGCCGCGCTCGGAGGCCGCCTCGCGATAGCGCGCGACGTTCTCCTCGGTGAAGTAGCGCTCCGGAGGCGTGCCGTCCTCGTCCGGCCGAAGGTGCAGGTGGTAGTCAGTCAGCAAGGAGCATCTCCGCCACGCGGGCGTCGAGCGGGGTCGTGACCTTGAAGTTCTCCCGCATCCCCTCGATGACGCGCACGCGCCCGCCCATCGCCTCGACGAGCGAGGCGTCGTCGGTCGCCTCGCCCGCGGCGCCGCGCAGGGCCTCCGCGCGGAACACCTGGGGCGTCTGGGCCGCCCAGAGGCGGCCGCGGTCGGGCGTCCGCACCACCAGCCCGCCCTCGACCTCCTTGACGGTGTCGGTCACGGGCATGGCCGCGATCACGCCGTCGACGCCATCGAGCGCGTCGATGCAGCGACGCACGAGCTCGACCGTCACGAGCGGGCCGCGCGGCGTCGTGAACGACGACGACCGACGCCTCCGGCGCGGCGTCGAGCGCGTTCCGCACCGACTCCGAGCGCGTCGTCCCGCCGGCGACGAAGTCGGGCGGCGCGACCCGGTCGGGCGGGACGGCGACCACGACGCGGTCGCAGACCTCGCGCAGCACGCCGAGGCTCCACTCGACCATCGGACGCCCGCCCAAGAACGGCGAACGCCTTGGGCACATCGGCACCAAGGCGTTCGCCTGCTCCGGCGGCGGGAACGATCCCGACGACGGACATATGACCTTCCGTCGCTACCGGGCTAGCCAGCCACCGCGCCCGTGCGCTCGGCGTGGGCATCCTCGATCAGCTTGTCGAGGTGCTCCTCCGCCTCGTCCTCCTCCATCTCGAGCGCGTACATCAGCTCGGACGCGAGGATCTTCTTGGCGCGGGTGTACATCTGCTTCTCGCCGGTCGAGAGGCCCTTGTCCGACTCGCGGATCGCGAGATTGCGGACGACCTCGGCGAGCTCGAAGACGTCGCCGGTCTTGATCTTGTCCCGGTTGTGCTTGAAGCGGCGGTTCCAGTTCTTGGGCATCTGGCTGACGTCGTCGCGCAGGACGCCGAGGACCTTCTCCACGGCCTCCTCGTCGATGACGCGCCGCAGCCCGGCTACGCCGGCGTTCTCGGTCGGGACCATGACCGTCATGTCGTTGTGGAGGATCTTGATCGTGAGGTACTCCCGCTTCTCACCGATCATCTCCTTGATCTCCTTCTTGAGGACCTTCCCGGCCCCGTGATGCGGGTAGACCACGAAGTCGCCGACCTCGTACTCGATGTGCGGCGTCTCGCGGCTGATCTCGAGGTCCCCTGCTGCGTTCTCCAACGTCGTGTTGCTGATGGTTTCCTCCTGTTAGGCAGATCGGCGCGTCCTGCGCGCCTCAATCAGGTTTGCAGATATCGATCCACGAGGTTGATCTCTTGTAGGCGGCGAAGGCCCTCGCGAATCTCCTTCGCCCGCATCTCTCCCACTCCCTCGACGGCCTCGAGCTCCGCATCGGTGGCGGCGAGGATCTCGTCCAACCCGCCGAACTCGCGCACGATCGCCTGGACGACGAGCTTCGGAATGCGCGGGATCGCCCCGAGGATGCGGTAGCCCCTCGGGGACACGGGGTGGTCCAAAGTGTTGACCTTGCGCTCGTACCCGAGCAGCTCGGCGAGCCGCCCGAAGTCGAGCAGGTCCTGGTGCGGCAGCCGCGCCATCGAGTCGACGACGAGCGCGAAGCTCTCCTCCGAGTAGTCGGCCAGGTAGTCGTGGACGAGCGCCGCCTTGGCGCCGGCGACCCCGACCATCGTCTCCTCGAGCTGCATCTCGATCAGCCGGCCCTCGGTGCCGAGCTCGACGATGTAGCGCTCGATCTCGACCGCCATCCGTGTGACGAGCTCGGAGCGCTGGAGGACCGTCAGCACGTCGTGCAGGGTCACCCCGCCCTCGAACTCGAGCGCCGTCAGGCGCGTCGAGACCTGGTCGAGGCGCGTGCGGTACTTGTCGAGGGTCGCGAGCGCCTGGTTCGCCTTGGCGAGCACGACAGGGATGTCCTCGAGGATGTACTTCGCGCCGTCGAGGTAGAGCGACACGACGTCGCGGCTGGCCGAGATCGCGATGACGAGCGAGTCGGTCTGCTTCGAGACGCGTTCCGCCGTGCGGTGGCGCGTGCCGGTCTCGACCGAATGGATCGTCGGGTCCGGCATCAGCTGGACGTTCGCCCAGGCGATCTTCGTCGTGTTCGAGTTGAGGATGATCGCCCCGTCCATCTTCGACAGCTGGTAGAGGACGGCGGGCGTGTAGTCCATCTCGATCTTGATCCCGCCCGAGTAGAGGAACGAGAGCTCGGAGTCGTCGCCGATGCAGATCAGCGCGCCCAGACGCGCCTGCACGATCGCGTCGATGCCCTCCCTGACCGCGGTCCCGGGCGCGACCATCTCGAGCGCCCTGACGAGCCGGGGCTCCTGTCGATTCTCGAGCTCTGAGACCTCGTCCCCGGCGTGCTGCACCAATGCATTGTACGCGAAAGAGCGCGACTTTCCAGCAGTTTTTGGCTCTATTGCGGCCTTTCCCGGCTAGGCGGCCTGCAGCGGCTGCAGGAGCCGCCAGCGCGCGGGTGAGTGCCTGGCGCAGCGTCATGACTCCGTCACCGGGCGCGAGCAGGCGGCGCGAGGCCGAATTTCTCCGCCTCGCCCACCCGCCGCTCGTGGTGCGCCACGTGGCGCAGCTCGCCCGTCAACCCGATCTCGCCGAACGCCGCGAGCGGGCGGTCGGCGCCGAGCGGCATGCCCTTCGCCGCGCTCGCAAGAGCCAGGGCGATCGCAAGATCCGCCCCCGGCTCGTCCACCCTCACGCCGCCCGCGAGCGACACGAATACGTCGCTCGAGCCGAGCGCCAGGCCGCCGTGGCGCGACAGGACCGCGAGGATCAGCGCGAGCCGGTTCCGGTCGACACCGTTCGCGACGCGCCGCGGCGGAACCAGCTCGGTGGGCGCCACCAGCGCCTGCACCTCGACCAGCAGCGGCCGCGTTCCCTCCATCGCCGCGAGCACGACCGATCCCGGCGCGCGCGTGGCCTCGGCCACGAACCGCGCCGACGCGTCGGCGACCTCCGCCAGCCCGTCCCCGCGCATCTCGAAGACGCCCACCTCGTTCGTGGATCCGAAGCGGTTCTTCAGCGCGCGCAGGGTCCGGTAGGTGCGCTCCCGCTCGCCCTCGAACTGCAGCACGCAGTCCACGAGATGCTCGAGGACGCGCGGGCCGGCGAGCGAGCCCTCCTTCGTCACGTGGCCGACCAGGACCGTGGCGACGTTCCGCTCCTTCGCGACCCGCATCAGCCGGCCTGCGACCTCGCGCACCTGCCCCACCGAGCCGGGCGCGCCGGTGAGGTCGGGCGCGTACAGCGTCTGGACCGAGTCGATCACGCAGACATCCGGCCGCTCCGCCTCGATCGTCGCCACGACGGCGTCCAGATCGGTCTCCGCGAGGATCGGCACCTCGAGCGCGGCCGCACCCAGACGTTCCGCGCGCAGCTTGACCTGCGCGGGCGACTCCTCGCCGGTCACGTAGAGGACCTTGTGCTGCGTGCTCAGGTTGCCGAGCGCGGACGCGGTGAGGGTGGACTTGCCGATGCCGGGGGACCCGCCGAGGAGCACGAGGGAGCCCGGCACGATCCCCCCGCCCAGCGTTCTGTCGAGCTCACCGATGCCCGTCGAAAGGCGCGCTACCGCCGGCGCTTGGACGTCGGCCAGGCGCACCGGGGCCCCGGCCCGCCGCGCTGCCTTCGAGCCGCGCCGGGGCGCTGCAGGCTTCTCCTCCACGAGCGTGTTCCAGTCGCCGCAGCCGGGGCAGCGCCCATGCCATTTCGGGCTCTCGTGCCCGCAGGCTGAGCAGCTGAACACCGTGCGCGGAGGCATCCGCCCACGTTAAGCGCGGCGGAGGACGCCTTAGGCCCGGCGGATTTCGAACCAGACGTGCGTGGAGCCTTCGTAGACGCCCCACTCGTCCGCCAGCGTCTCGACGAGGTGGAGGCCCCAGCCGCCCTCGTCGCCCGGCGCCAGCTTCCGGTTCGATGCGAGTCTCTGGCTCGAAGCCCGATCCCTGATCCACGATCTCGGCGCGCACCCGGTTCGAGTCGGCCTCCACGTGCAGCATGATCCGGCCGTCGCCGCCGTACTTGACCCCGTTGCTCACGAGCTCGGACACCAGCAGCGAGGCGTCATCCACCAGCTCGGCGGGAGCAGCCCCGTTCAAGTGGCGCATGAAGTCCCTCGCAAGCCCCGGAGCATCGTTCGACTTGGGTAGCTCTTGTTCCCGCGCAAGAGGCATACGCCGGTTCTTGACAGGTTCGCGCGCCTATAAACGTCGAACCGCGCGCTCCGCCGCCTCGAACCCGATCTGCGAATGAGTCTTGTCACAGAACGGCTTCGTCTTCGACCCGCCGCAGCGGCAGAGAACGACGGATTCGCCCTCCGGGACCTCGTACTCGTTCCCGTCGGCGTCGATCAGCCGGATCGGCCCGGTGACCTTGTACGGCCCGTTGTGCGCGGACCTTGATCTCGACGCGGTGCGCGAGCTATTCAGGCTTCGGCTCCGGCTCGTCAGCCGGCGGCGCGTCTGGCGCCTCCGGCAGGACCTCGGGATCCTCGGGCAGCTCGGTCGAGGCCTCGGGCGCGTCGTCCGCCGGGGACTCGTCGCCCTCGGCGCCCACGCCGGCGGCGACCTTCTTGCGCTTCTTCGAAGGAGCCTTGATCGTGATGTGCACGTCCGGGTCCTCGCCGTCCTTGCCCTCGACGCGCTCGATCTCCATCGTCGAGCCCTCGGTCGCCTGGGACCGCAGCACCGCGTCGGACAGCGGGTCCTCGATGTAGCGCTGGATCGCGCGGCGCAGCGGCCGGGCGCCCATCGACGGGTCCCAGCCCTTCTCGACCAGCAGGTCCTTCGCGTCGTCGGAGAGGTTGAGCGAGAGGTCGCGCTCGGCCATCGCCTCGCGGATCCGCTTGAGCAGCAGCTCGACGATCTCGCGGATCTCGTCCTTCGTGAGCTTGTGGAAGACGATGACGTCGTCGATGCGGTTGAGGAACTCCGGGCGGAAGACCTTCTTGAGCTCGCCCATGATGTTCGTCTTCATCTCGTCGTAGCTGACGCCGGTCTCGTCTGTCGAGATCGAGAACCCGAGCCCCGTGTTCTTCGCGATCTGCGCCGCGCCGATGTTCGAGGTCATGATCACGATCGCGTGGCGGAAGTCCACGGTGCGGCCCTGCGCGTCGGTGAGCCGGCCGTCCTCGAGGATCTGAAGCAGGATGTTGAAGACGTCCGGGTGCGCCTTCTCGATCTCGTCGAGCAGGAGCACGCTGTACGGCTTGCGCCGCACGGCCTCGGTGAGCTGGCCGCCCTCGTCGTAGCCGATGTAGCCGGGGGGCGAGCCGACGAGCCGCGACACGGAGTGCTTCTCCATGTACTCCGACATGTCGATCCGGACCATCGCCTCCTCGTCGCCGAAGAGGAACTCGGCGAGCGTGCGGGCGAGCTCGGTCTTGCCGACGCCGGAGGGGCCCAGGAAGATGAACGAGCCGGTCGGGCGCTTGGGGTCCTTGAGGCCCGCGCGCGAGCGGCGGATGGCCTTCGAGATCGTCTCGATCGCGGCGTGCTGGCCGATGACGCGCTTGTGCAGCTCGTCCTCCATGCGCATGAGCTTCTGGGTCTCGGCCTCGGTGAGCTTGAAGACCGGGATGCCGGTCCACATCGAGACGATGTCGGCGATCTCCTCCTCGCCGATCGAGGGCCGCTCGCCGGACTCGCCCGACTGCCACTGCTCCTCGAGCTCGCGCTTCTTGTTCGTGAGCTGGCGCTCCTGGTCGCGCAGGTTCGCCGCCTTCTCGAACTCCTGCGCCTCGATCGCGGCCTCCTTCTGGCGGCGCGTCTCCGAGATCTCGTCCTCGAGCTCGCGGTAGACCGGCGGCGAGCTCATCGACTTGATGCGCATGCGCGACGCGGCCTCGTCGATCAGGTCGATCGCCTTGTCCGGCAGGAAGCGGTCGGAGATGTAGCGGTCGGCCAGCTCGGCCGCGGCCTCGAGCGCCTCGTCCGAGATCTGCACCTTGTGGTGCTGCTCGTAGCGGTCGCGCAGGCCCTTGAGGATCTGGACGGTCTCCTCGGTGGTCGGCTGGTCGACGCGGATCTGCTGGAAGCGCCGCTCGAGCGCGGAGTCGCGCTCCAGGTACTTGCGGTACTCGTCGAGCGTCGTGGCGCCGACGGTCTGCAGCTCGCCGCGCGCGAGCGCCGGCTTCAGGATCGACGCGGCGTCGATCGCGCCCTCGGCGGCGCCGGCGCCGACGAGGTTGTGCAGCTCGTCGATGAAAAGAATGATGTCGCCGCGCTGGGTGATCTCCTTCATCACCTTCTTCAGGCGCTCCTCGAACTCGCCGCGGTACTTCGAGCCCGCGACCAGCGCAGCCAGGTCGAGCGTGTAGATCTGCTTGTTCTTGAGCAGCTCCGGCACCTCGCCCTTCGTGATGCGCGACGCGAGGCCCTCGACGACGGCCGTCTTGCCGACGCCGGGCTCGCCCACGAGCACCGGGTTGTTCTTGGTGCGCCGCGAGAGGATCTGCATGATCCGCTCGATCTCGGTCTCGCGCCCGACCACCGGGTCGAGCTTGCCGTCGGCGGCGAGCTTGGTGAGGTTGCGGCCGAACTGGTCGAGCAGCTTGGACGACTTCTTGCCCTCGCCCGTGGCGCCAGCGCCGCCCGCGCCCTGGCCCTGGCGGCGACCGCCGGGGCCCGACAGCATCCGGATGACCTCGTTGCGGATCTTCTCGGAGTCGGCGTCGAAGTCGAGCAGGATGCGAGCGGCGACACCCTCGTTCTCGCGCACGAGGCCGAGCAGGATGTGCTCGGTGCCGATGTAGTTGTGGCCGAGCGACAGCGCCTCGCGCAGCGCCAGCTCGAGGACCTTCTTCGCGCGCGGCGTGAACGGGATCTGACCGGAGGTGACCTCCTCGCCGGAGCCGACGATCCGGACGACCTGGGCGCGGACGCGCTCCACGGTGATGTCGAGCGATTCGAGGACCCGAGCGGCAAGCCCCTCCTCCTCGCGGAGGAGGCCGAGCAGGATGTGCTCGGTGCCGATGTAGTTGTGCTTGAGGATGCGAGCCTCTTCCTGGGCGAGGACGACCACCTGGCGGGCCCTCTCGGTGAAGCGCTCGAACATCTCCGGATCCTTCTGCTCGGGGACTACCGACCCTACTGCGGAGTCGGAAGGTGTAGTGCCTCTTTCGGCAGATTCGCCGTCCGAGACAACCCCCCTTCGCCCGTCGCCGAGCCGGGAGGCCAGTCTAGCAACGGGCACTACCCTCGGAATTCGGGCTCTAATCCGCGTGGAAAGCGGCAAAATCCGGCCTTAACGAGCCGGCGAGATTCGCCCGGCGCACTCGCCCAAGTTCGGCGACCGAAGCACCACCTCATCGCCGTCCTCGAGCCACCGCTCGCCGCCGAAGCGCTCGAGCATGACAGCCCTGGCTCCCGGGCTCGGTGCCCGAGATCGTCCCGGTCCCGAAGAGATCGCCGGCGGTCAGCGGCGCGCCGCCCGACGTCACGTGGGCCAGCATCTGCGCCGGGGTCCAGTACAGCCCGCGCGCGTTCGTTCGCGTGATGACCTCGCCGTTCACCGCGACCTCCAGCTCGACGTCGAGCGCGTCGCCGCCGGCGTCGCGGAGATACGGCAGCGGTTCCGGATCCTGCTCACGGGCCGGAGCGGTCGGGAGGTCCTCGAGCGGGACGATCCACGGCGAGATCGACGTGGCGAACGCCTTGCCCAGGAACGGGCCTAGCGGGCGGTACTCCCAGGCCTGGACGTCGCGCGCGCTCCAGTCATTCAGCAGGACGACGCCGAAGACGCGTGCCGCGGCATCGGTCACGAGCCCGAGCTCGCACTCGTAGTCGAGCGCCTGCGTAGGGCCGAAGCGGCCTTCGCCCAGCTGTCCGACCGGCCGGGTGACCGGCGTCCCGGACACGACGATGCTGGACGCGCGGCCGTGGTAGCCGACCGGCAGGTGGCGCCAGTTCGGCTCGAGCGGCGAGTCGGGTCGGAACATCCGCCCGACGTTCGTCGCGTGCTCGAGCGACGCGTAGAAGTCGACGTAGTCGCGCGGCGCAACCGGCAGCAGCGGCTCGCACTCCGCCGAGGGGCAGCCGGTCGCCCGACTCCGTCGCGCGCTCGCGGACCTCCCGCCATCGGCCGGGTCCCTGCTCGATCAGCGCGCGCAGGTCGGGCACGAAGTCGCCGAGGAGCACGACCTCCTCGCCGATCCGCGCGGCGGGTGCAGGTGCGCCGCCCCCGTGCCGAACCGTTCCCCATCCGAAGAAGGTCAGACCTCCGCCGTCTCCAGTGGTGTGTGCCAGCTCAGCGCGTACGACGGCTCGTCAAGCCGGCGAGCGAGCTGCGTCAGCTTGAGCGGCCGGAAGGTGTCGCACATCACGGCGAGCTCGTCGGTCCGGCGCTTGCCGAGCATCTTCTCGACCACGCCCGGCTGCGGCCCGTGCGGCAGGCCGCTCGGATGAAGCGTGATCGCACCGACCCCGACGCCCTTGCGCGACCCGAACTGGCCGTCCACGTAGTAGATGACCTCCTCTGACTGGAGGTTCGAGTGGACGTACGGGATCGGCACCGCCTCCGGGTCCCAGTCGAGCTCGCGCGGGCAGAACGAGCAGATCACGAAGTTCGGCCCCTGGAAGGTCTGATGCACCGGCGGCGGCTGGTGGATGCGCCCGGACTTCGGCTCGAAGTCGTGGATGTTGAACGTGTACGGGTAGACGTAGCCGTCCCAGCCGACCACGTCGAACGGGTGGTAGTCGAGCGTGAAGTGCTGGTAGCCGCCTCGCGCGCGCACGACCAGCTCGAAGTCGCCGCGGTCCGTGTGCGTCTCCAGCTCGTGCAGGCGGGTGGAAGTCGCGCTGCGAGAACGGCGCGTTCTCGAGGAGCTGCCCGTAGCGGTTGCGGTAGCGGTTCGGGGTCTCGATCTCACCCGGCGTCATGAAGGTCAGCCACGTGTGCGGCCCGTCGCCAAGGACGATTCGGTAGGTCGTTCCGCGCGGGATGACGACGTAGTCGTGCGGTGCGGAACGGAAGCCGGCCGAAGACCGTCTCCAGCTCGCCCGATCCCTCGTGGATGAACAGGACCTCGTCGCCCTCGCCGTTTCGGTAGAAGCAGTCGGCCTCGGCGACCGGCTTGCAGATGCCCATCTCGACGTCGGAGTTGAACATCAGGACCTTGCGGCCGAAGACGGTGTCGCCCTCCGGCTCGAGCGGCACCGTGTCGGTCAGCCGGTGAACGTGGGCGTCGGGCACCCACTCGTCGAGCTCGATCGGCTCGAAGTCGCCGACCTCGGCGACCCGGCAGGGCGAGTGCAGGTGGTAGAGGATCGACTCGTTGCCCGAGAAGCCCTCATAGCCCATGACCTCCTCGGTGAGGAGCGTCCCGTTCTCGCGGAACTGGGTGTGGCGCTTGGCCGGCAGGCGGCCCATCGACACGTAGCGCATCAGAGGTTCCCCCTCGCGGCCTGCTCGCGCTCGATCGCCTCGAAGAGGGCCTTGAAGTTGCCCTCGCCGAAGCCGCGGGCGCCGTGCCGCTCGATGATCTCGAAGAACATTGTCGGCCGATCGCCGATCGGCTTGGTGAATATCTGGAGCAGGTAACCCTCGTCGTCGCGGTCGACGAGGATGCCGAGCCTGCGCAGGTCGTCGAGCGACTCGTCGATCTCGCCGATGCGCTCGGGCACGTCCTCGTAGTAGCTCTCGGGCGTCCTGCAGGAACGGGACCCCGCGGGCCGACAGCTCGGCGACCGCCGCGACGATGTCGCGGGTTGAGAGCGCGATGTGCTGCACGCCGGGCCCCTCGTAGAACTCGAGGTACTCGTCGATCTGCGACTTCCGCTTGCCCTCGGCCGGCTCGTTGATCGGGAACTTGATCCGTCCCTTCCCGTCCGCGACCACCTTCGACATGAGCGCCGAGTACTCCGTCGAGATCTCCTCGTCGGAGAAGTGGATCATCTCGGTCATCCCGAAGACGTCCTCGTAGAACTTCACCCAGCGCTCCATCTCGCCGAGCTGGACGTTGCCGACGACGTGGTCGATGCCGGTGAACACGCCGTCGCCGACGATGTGCTCGACCGAGCGGTAGCCCGGCATGAACGCGCCGCCGTAGCCGGACCGGTCCACGAAGCGGTGGAGCGTCTCCCCGTAGGTCGCGATGTCGGCGATGCGAACCTCGCCGTAGTCGTCCTCGAGGGTCTGCGGCGGAGCCACGCCCTCGGCGCCTCGGGCCGTGGCCTCGCCGTAGGCGACGTCGACGTCCGGCACCGAGAGAGCGACGACCTTCACGCCGTCCCCGTGACGGCGGTGGTGTTCCGCGATCGGGTGGTCGGAACGCAGCCCGCCCGCGACGACGATCCGCACGCGACCCTGCTCGAGCACGTGCGCCGTGCGGTCACGCGAACCGGTCTCGAGCCCGGCGTATGCCACCTCGCTGAAGCCGAACGCCGTGCGCAGGAAGTACGCCGCCTGGGCGGCGTTCCCGACCCACATCTCGAGGTGGTCGACGCCGAGCAGCGGCATCGGGTCGTGCTCGGCCTCGGGCCTCTTCAGGTCAGCCAGGAACGTGTTCATGGCGCATCCTCTCGATCGATTCGTCGGTGCAGGTGCTCGAAGAAGCCGCCGACGACCTCCACGACCTCGGCGATCGACTCGGCCTTGTAGAGGACGGGCTGGTAGTGCGTGATGTCGTAGTCGGCCGTCCCCATCTCGACGAGGTCGAGCGGGCGGTGCTGCATGCCGCGGAACTCGTCGATCTCGCCGTACGACGACAGGATCCCGGCGCCGTATGCGCGCACCTCGCCGTCCTCGTTGACGACGCCGAACTCGAGCGAGAACCAGAAGACCCGGCTCAGGAAGACGAGGCTCTCCTCCTGCTCGAGCCGGTTCGTCGCGACGCCGGCGAGCCGGTGGAGCTCGGAGAAGGTCGGCGTCGCGAGCAGGTGCCCGTGCCCGATGACCTCGTGGATGATGTCCGGCTCCGGCGTGTAGAGCGGGACGGCCGGGTGACGGACGTACTGCGTCGAGTGGAAGACGCGGTCGGCGAGCGAGCCGTAGAACTCGCGCAAGGGAACGAGGCCGGCCGCGGGGACGTAGCGGAAGCCCGTGAGCGGCTCGAGGTTGACCGACACCTCGTCGAGCGACGGGACATGGTCGGTCGGGAGGCCGAGCGCCTCGACGCCCTCGTTGAACTCCCTGATGGCGAGGCGCTGGTGCTTGGGCCGGAGCTCGCGGCAGACCGTCCGCCAGACCTCCTGCTCGGCGTCGCGTGTAGTCCACCTTCGGGGCCGGCGTGCCGGGCTCCCACGCGAGCGCCGCAGCCGCGATCTCGTTGCGGCGCGCGCGGTAGGTCGGGATCGTTCGCGCCGGGGTGGTCGTCGGCCAGATGGACCGTGACCTGACCGCCCTCGCCCTGCGTGACGGGTGAGTAGAGCTGACCCTCCTCGTACATCGGCCGCGAAGGTCATCACCCGCCAGCCGAAGTGTCAACTCTGACCATTTGTTCGGTGCAATCTGCGCAGTTTTGTCCGTGATCCGTGCTATCAACTAGTCAGATTGATCGATTCCTTGGACGCCCGCCTCATCGAGGAGCTACGCGCGAACCCGCGCGTCGGCCTGCTCGAGATCTCGCGCCGGCTCGAGGTCGCGCGCGGGCACCGTGCAGGCGCGGCTCGCGAAGCTCGAGGAGCGCGGCGTGATCACCGGCTACGGCCCCGAGGTCGAGCCGGAGGCGATGGGCTATCCGATCCTCGCGCTGATGCTGCTCGACCTCGCGCAGGGGCGGCTCGAGGACGCGGTCGCCGCGCTCAACGCCGTGCCGGAGGTGCTCGAGGCCGACGCGGTCTCAGGGCCGCACGACATCATCGCGCGAGTCGTCGCTCGCGACACCGAGCACCTGCAGGAGATCGTCAACGGCCTTGTCACCAGCCCGGCGATCGAGCGCTCGACCAGCCACATCGTCCTGTCGCGGCAAGTGCCCGCGCGCACCGCCCCGCTCGTCCGCGCCGCCGGCGAGTTGTAACGGGCATCACCCGGCGTTCGCCGGGTGATCACCGCATCGCCGGGAAGAACACGACCTCGCGCAGCGAGCGACTTCCGGCCAGCAGCATCACGAGCCGGTCGATGCCCACGCCGATCCCGCCGGTCGGCGGCATCCCGTGCTCGAGCGCCTGGATGTAGTCCTCGTCGAAGGGCTGCGCCTCCTCGTCGCCCTCGGCAGCGAAACGCTGCTGCGCCTCGAACCGCGCGCGCTGCTCGTCCGGGTCGTTCAGCTCGGTGAAGGCGTTCGCGAACTCCATCCCGCTTGCGAAGCACTCGAACCGCTCGACGAGGCCCGGCTCCGACCGGTGGTCCTTGGCGAACGGCGAGAGCTCCTTCGGGTAGTCCACGACGAACGTCGGGTTCACGATCTTCGGCTCGACGTGCTTCGACAGCAGCTCGTCGACGAGCTGCGGCCAGACGTCCGGTCGGGTCGAGTTCGATCCCCTTCTCCTTCGCCGCGGCCACGAGCGCATCGCGGTCGCGCAGCTCGAGGACGTCGAGGCCGGTCTCGTCGCGGATCGCGTCCCGGAGGGTGATCCGCTTCCACGGCCGGCTGAAGTCGATCTCGCCGTCATAGCCGACCTCCTTTGCGACGGTCTCGACGAGCTCCTCGAGCTCCTCGGCGACGCGGTGGTAGTCGGCATATGCCTCGTACCACTCGAGCATCGTGAACTCGGGGTTGTGCTTGTACGAGATGCCCTCGTTGCGAAAGTCCTTGCCGAGCTCGTACACGCGCTCGAGCCCGCCCACGATCAGGCGCTTGAGGTACAGCTCGGTCGCGATCCGGAGGTAGAGGTCCTTGCCGAGCGCGTTGTGGTGCGTGGTGAAGGGACGGGCGAGCGCTCCGCCGTAGAGCGGCTGCAGCACCGGTGTCTCCACCTCGAGGAAGCCGCGGGCGTCGAGCCAGCGGCGGACTGCGGCCACGACCTTGGTGCGGAGGATGAAGAGCTCGCGGGTCTCCTCGTTCGCGATCAGGTCCAGCTCGCGGTGGCGGTAGCGGGTCTCGACGTCCTCGAGGCCGTGGAACTTCTCGGGTGGCGCGCGGAGCGACTTCGCGAGCAGCTGCCAGGAGTCGACTGCGCAGGCTGAGCTCGCCACGGCGCGTCTTGAAGGCCGTGCCGTCGACCCCGATCAGGTCGCCGAGGTCGAGCGAGAGCAGCCGCTCGTGCGACTCCTCGCCGAGGACGTCGGCGCGAGCATGCAGCTGGATCCGTCCGGACCGGTCGTCGAGGTCGATGAAGGCGGCCTTGCCGTGGCCGCGGCGCGCGTGGATCCGGCCGGCGACGCGATACGAGAACGTCGGTCTCCTCGCCATCGCCCAGGTCGCCGTGGGCCTCGTGGATCCGTCCCGATCGGGACTACGCGCGGGAACTCGTGCGGGAACGGCTCGATGCCGTCAGCCCGCAGTTTCTCGAGCTTCTCGTCGCCGGTCATCCCCGCGCACGACGGGGGATAGCTCCGCGGTACCTGCCGGATGCCGAGTGGCAATCGCTGCCTCCGGCCGCAGGCCCGGGCCGCGCTAGCCGGCTTCGATCTTCGTGATCTTCAGCTTGCGCGCGGGGCCGCGCGGGACCGGGACCGAGATCAGCGCGCCGCGCTTCTTGCCGAGCAGCGCCTTACCGATCGGCGACTCGTTCGAGAGCTTCCGCTCGGCGACGTTCGCCTCCGCCGAGCCGACGATGTGGAACTTCTCGGACTTCGAGGTCTTCTGGTCCTTCACGTGCACGGTCGTGCCGACCGTGACGGTCTCGCCGGTGACCTCCTTGGAGTCGATCACCTTGGCCGAGCGCAGCTTCTCCTCGAGGTCCGAGATCTGCTTCTCGAGCATCGCCTGCTCGTTCTTGGCGTCGTCGTACTCGGCG
Organism: uncultured Thermoleophilaceae bacterium; assembly: GCA_963839405.1. Classification (GTDB taxonomy): domain Bacteria; phylum Actinomycetota; class Thermoleophilia; order Solirubrobacterales; family Thermoleophilaceae; genus DASPHG01. The sequence continues at coordinate 16,378 of CAWIUV010000014.1, read as the reverse complement.
TTCTCGGAGATGTCGCCGAATTCGCGCGCCTCCTTGATCCGGGCGGCCACCTCGCGGCGGCGCTCGTTCTGGAGGTACTCGATCTTGGCCTTGAGCTCGTCGAGGCCCTTGTTTGGTGAGGACGATTTCCTTGGGCATAGAAAAACCCCCGGATTAGGTGACTGGCCCGGAGGAATCGGGCAGTGTAGCGATGGCGCGGATGGCGCATCGGGCATCATCCGTCGTCGGCGCGGTCACCAGTTCGTTGCGTTCGCGCTTGGTCAAGCCCAATCGTGTCCGCGTACCAGGGGTAGAACTTGCGCAGGTAGCGGCCCGGCCCGCTCGACGCCAAGGTGCTCCTCGGCGCAATCGACGACCCAGAGCAGCTCCTCGCAGATCTCGGGGCGCGTCGGGCTCCGAGTCGCGCAGGCCCAGCAGCCGCTCGAACCGCCACGGATTTCCCAGCGAGCCGCGCGCGAGCATCACAGCGGCGGCGCCCGACTCCTCGAAAGCGCGCAGCGTCGAGGGCTCGTCGCTCAGGCCGCCGGAGACGATCACCGGCACCTCGAGGGCGTCGACGAGCTCGCGCGCAAGCGCGTAGTCGGCCTTGCCCTTGTGCTGCTGCGAGGCGTGACGCGGGTGGAACGCGATGCCGGCGACGCCGGCCTCCTCGACGAGCCGTCGCGCGAGTACGACGCCGTTGCGCTCGCCCGGCCGCTGGCCCGGGCGCAGCTTCACCGTGACCGGCAGGTCGCTCCCCTCCGCCGCCGCCTTGGCGATCGCGACCGCCTTGTCGTGGTCGTCGAGCAGCGCGGCGCCCGCACCGGTCTTGCAGACCTTCTTCACCGGGCAGCCCATGTTGATGTCGATCAGGTCGGCGCCGGCCTCCGCGGCCTTCCCGGCGGCGACGCGCATCACGTCCGCGTCGTGCCCGAAGAGCTGCACCGACATCGGGTGCTCCTCGGGATGGATCCGAAGGAACTCGCGCTCGGTCCTCGGGTCGCCGTACTTCAGGCCGAAGCTCGAGACCATCTCCGAGACGACCAGCCCGGCGCCGTGGCGCTTCGCCTGGAGCCTGACGAACCAGTTGCCGATGCCCGCGAGCGGCGCGAGCACGACGCGGTTGGCGATCGTCCGCCCGCCGAGGGTCCAGGGAGTGGTCAGGGAGCGCATCGCGCTGCAGAGCCTAGGGCTAGCGGTTGCGCTCCCAGATGAGCCGCAGGCCGGTCAGCGTCAGCAGGTCGTCGACCTCGTCGATCAGGTCGCAGTGCGGAGCGATGATCGGCGCGTGGCCGCCGGTCGCGACCGCCGTGGCCTCCTCGCCCAGCTCCTCGCGGATCCGGCCGAGGATCCCGTCCACCTGGCCGGCGAAGCCGTAGACGAGCCCTGACTGGAGCGCGGCGGCGGTGGAGCGCCCGATCGTGGACTTCGGCGTCTCGAGCTCGACCTTGAAGAGCCGCGCGGCGCGTTCGGCCAGCGCGTCGAGCGACACCTCCACGCCGGGCGCGAGCACGCCGCCCAGGTACTCCCCCTCCGACGAGACGACGTCGTAGTTGACCGCGGTGCCGAAGTCGACCGCGATGCAGGTCGTCCCGATTCGCTCGTACGCGGCGAGGGCGTTCACGAGCCGGTCGGCGCCCACCTCATGCGGGTTGTCCATCCGGATCGGCATGCCGGTCTTGAGCCCGGGGCCGACCAAGAGGAGCTGGCCCTCGAGGTAGCGCTCCGACAGCAGCTCGTACTCGTGGCTCAGAACCGGGACGACCGACGAGACGACCGCGCCGTCGATGTCCCTCAGCCGCAGGCCGCGGAGACCCAAGCAGGCCGGCCAGCTCGGTCGCGATCCGGTCCACCGTGACGTCGCGATCGGTGTGGAGCCGCCAGTGCTCCACGAGCTCCTCCTCCTTGTACATCCCGATGTGGGTCTGCGTGTTCCCGGCGTCGATCGCGAGCAGCATGCGAGCGATTATGGAAGACGCCGGACCCGCTGGTCCCGCACTGCAGCAAGCCTTGCTTCGTCCACCAGCTCCGGGGCCAGCTCGCTCAACGGCTCCAGCACGAACCTGCGCGTCTCGAGATCGCGGTGCGGAATGCGCAGCCGCTCGGACTCGTACTCGACGTCGCCGAGGAGCAGGATGTCGATGTCGATCGCCCGCGGGCCGTGCCGAACGCCGCCCTCGCGCCGGCCCAGCTCGGCCTCGAGCCGCTTGCACTCCGCCAGCAGCTCCTCGGGGTCGAGATCGGTCTCGATCTCGACGACGGCATTGAGGAAATCGGGCTGGTCGAGGACCTCGCCCTGCGGCGCCGTCTCGTAGACCGACGACATGCGGCGCGCCCCGAGCGCCTCGGCGGCGGCCTTCAGGTGGGCGCGACGATCGCCGACGTTCGAGCCGAGGCCGAGGTACGCCCTCAGCCCGCGCCGCCGATCTGGTCCACCAGCCGCAGCAGGTCGAGCGGGCTGAATGGCTTGGTGAGGAACAGGTCCGCGCCCGCGTCCTCGGCGCGACGCTCGTTGTCGAGGCGCGAGGTGGCGGTCAGCATCACGATCGTCGCGTTCGCCGTCGAGGGCTGGCCGCGGAGCTGGGCGCACGCCTCGATCCCGTCGAGCCGCGGCATGTCCACGTCGAGGAACACGATCTCCGGCTCCTCCCGCGTCGCGATGTCGACCGCCTCGGCGCCGTCGCTCGCCTGGAGCAGCTCGAAGCCCGCAACATCCTCGAGCGTGGTGGCGATCAGCTTCCGGATGAACGGGTCGTCGTCGACGATCAGGACCTTGCGCATCAGCCGATCTCCGAGCGGATGCGCTCGAAGACCTCGTCCGGCATGCTCGCCAGCGCGTCCACCACCGACGGGATCGAACTGCGTGCCACGGGCCTCCTCGATCAGCGCGCGTGCCTCGGACAGCGGCGACGCGGGCCGGTACGGGCGGGTCGTAGTGAGCGCGTCGATCGTGTCGGCGACGGCGAAGACGCGTGCCGTCAGCGGAATGTCCTCGCCCTTCAGGCCGTCCGGATAGCCGGTCCCGTCCCAGTGCTCGTGGTGGTGCCGGACGACGTCGGTAGCGGCGCCGAGGAAGTCGACCTGCCGCACGATCTCCCAGCCAGTGATGGGGTGCTGCTGGATCAGCTCGCGCTCCTGCGTGGTGAGCGGCTCTGGCTTGTGCAGGATCGAGTCGGGCACCGCGACCTTGCCGATGTCGTGCAGTAGGAACCCGAACTCGATCTCGGGGCTGCCGGCCCACCGCTGCCCGACCGCCGCGCCGATCTCGAGCGCGTACGCGGCAACGCGCTCCGCGTGCTTGCCCGGTGTAGGCGTCGCGCGCCTCGACCGCGTTCGTCAGCGCGCGGACGGTCGCGAAGTACGAGTCGCGCAGCTCCTGGGCTCGCGCGCGCTCCTCCTTGAACGTCTCGCGGAGGTCGGCCGCGTAGCGCTGGAGCTGATCCTCCTTGTCGGCCGCCTTCGCCTCGTGCGCAGCGAGTGCCGCGCGGAGGCGCTCCACCTCCTCACGGAGTTCCTCGGGCGTGCTGGTTTCAGCGCCGGACACAGCCGGAATGAGCTTATCCCTCGAGGGTGTGGCTGAGGACCTGCAGCACGGCGGTCGCGGCCTCCTCGATGGGCACGGGGTCGGCGTCGAGGGTGGCGACTATGTCGGCGCGCTCGTGGCCGGTCGTGAACACGAGCACGGCCCTTCGCAGGCGCCGGCCGCGCAGGTCGAGCGCGCTGAAGCACGGTCTGCGGACTGCGCATCCCTGCGTCGACAAGGGCGACCTCGTAGCGGTCCTCCTCGCACATGCGCGCGGCACTGGCGCCGGTCGTGGCCCAATCGTGGTCGAGGCCGAGGCGATCGAGCGACGGCTCGAGCCGCGACCGCACCGACTCGCGGCCGACCACGAGCACGCGCGTGCGGCCGGCGAGTACCGCCGACCCCAGCGCGTCGGTCAGCTGCTCGGCGTCGATCGGCTTCGCGACCGTCCATTCGCCCGCGAGCGCCGACCGCCCCGAGTAGACCGAGACGAAGACGACCGACGTGCGGCTCAGCTCCGGATCGGCCCGCACCTCGTCGAGCACGTCGAAGCCGCTCATGCCGGGCATCAGGATGTCGAGCGTCATCGCGTCGAAGCGCTCGCGCCGCAGGTGCTCGAGGGCCTCGGCGCCCGAGTGGGCGACCGTCGTCTCGACCTCATAGGGCTCGAGGTGCACCGTGATCAGCTCGGCTATCTCGGGCTCGTCGTCGACCACCAGGACCTTGCGGCCACGCAGCGCCTCGCGCGGCAGTGGCCCGCCCTCGGCGAGCGGCTGGCGCGGAATCTTGACGGTGAATTGAGAGCCCTGATCGGGCTTGCTCTCGACGGTGATCGAGCCGCCGTGCAGGTCCACCAGCGACTTGACGACCGATAGCCCAAGGCCCGTCCCGGGGGCGCCACGGCCGTCGGCCCCGCGGTAGAAGCGGTCGAAGATGTGCTCCTGCTCCTCGGGCGTCATGCCGCGGCCGTTGTCGGACACGCGCAGGACGATCGCGTGCTCCTCGGCCTCGAGCCTCACCCGGATTCGCCCCCGGGGCGGCGTGTAGAGGTGGGCGTTGGTGATCAGGTTGGTCGCGATCTGACGAAGACGCGCGGGGTCGGCGAGAGCGGGTGGCAGCACCCGCGGCAGCTGCATGTCGAGCTCCTGCGCCTTGTCGGCGATCCGCGGCTCGATCAGCGTCGCCACCTCGCGCACCGCCTCGACGACATCCGTGGGCCGGCGGTGGATCTCGAACTGCCCCGCCTCGATCCGAGCGACATCGAGCAGGTCGTTGACCAGGTCGACGAGGCGGTTCGTCGAGAGCAGAATCACGTCGAGAAACTCGCGTTGCTTCTCGTCGAGGCCCTCCGAGCGCGAGAGCAGCTCCACGAATCCCTTGATCGAGGTGAGCGGGCTGCGCAGCTCGTGCGAGGCCGTGGCGACGAACTCCGTCTTCAGCCGCTCGAGCCGCGCGCGGTCGGAGATGTCCCGGATCGTCCAGACGACGCCACCGCCCTCCATCTCGGCGGCGGTCACCGCCAGAATCCGATCGTCTTCATCCACGATCACCTCGCCGCGCAGCGCCTCCCCGACCGGCGGCAGTGGCGACTCGGGCGCCCTCTGCCTGCGCGCCCGGCTCGAGCGCGGGCACGAGCTCGCGCGCGCGCGGATTGACGGAGGCGACACGCCCGTCGGCCTCGCATACGACGAGTGCATCGCCGAGGCTCTCGATCGTGACGGCGAGCCGCTGGCGCTCCTCGAGCAGGCGGTGTTGCGCGGAGTCGAGCTCGGCGGCCATGGTGTTGAACGACTCGGCGAGGTCGCGCAGCTCACGCGGGCCGGACGGCTCGACCCGGCTGTCGAGGTCGCCGCCCGCGATCTTCCCGGTGGCGCCGACGAGCTCGTCGAGCGGCCGCCGCATCGAAGCGACGAGCAGGCCGATCAGGAGCACCGCGCCGATCAACGCGCCGGCGCCCGCGACCACCGCCGTGATCACCGACTGGCGCGTGTCGTCGTCGACCTCTTCGCGCGCCTCGTCTCGCCGCTCCTCCTGCCGTGCCGACAGGTCGCGGCTCAGCTGGCGAGCCGTGAGCAGCGCGCTGCCGAGCGGATCCGGCTGGTCAGGCGCCCGTCCCGAGCCGACGGCCCGGCGCGCACGCTCCTGCGCATCGATGCGACGCCGGACGATCTCCTCGCTGTCGGGATCGGACGCCGCCAGCCGCTGTGCGGTGCGCGCCTCCTCCTCGAAAGCCTCCTGTGCGAGCGTGCGCGCGCGCTCGGCGCGCTCGCCCGGTCCGTGACAGCACGGCCGCCTCGAGGACCCCGGCGGTGAGCAGCCGCCCCGCGGAGACCTGCAGCTCGTACGAGTCCGCCAGCTTGTCCTCGTAGTCCTGCCGCGCGTCGAAGATCCCCGCCACCGCGAATGCGGACACGGCGCCGAGCACGAGGGTCACCAGGAAGAGCCCTGCCAGCACGGTGCGTCCGATGGACAGCTTCCGCATGGCGCCTACGATAAGGACCGTGGACCTCGTCCGGTCGTGGCTGGGACAGGCGTTGCGGGCAACGGGGGCAGCGGTCGTCGTACCCGTCGCGATCCTCGTCGCGCTGTCGCTCTACGGCGATCGGCGGCAGCGGTCTGGGCGGGCTCGGTGCGCTCTCGCAGGTCGTCTCCGGGCCGCGCGCTCCGGGCAGCGACGTGAGCGTTGACGACGGCGACTCCGAGATCGGCGACGCGGTCACGCAGCTGGCCGCGAGCACCGGAGCCGACGACCTCGCCGGCGCGCCCGGGACAGCTCCGGTCGCGCAGCCGGGCCCGGGCCCGGCGGCGGTGGCGACGCGCCTTCCGGCAGCCTCCCGCCGCCGGGCGGTGGCCAGCCTCCCGGAGGAGGCGACGGCATCGACCCGCTCCCGCCGGGCGGCGGCGGTGGAACGCCGGATCCGCCGCCGGCACCGCCGCCGCCCGAGCCGATCCGGGCGTCGTCGGAGGCCTCGGTCGAGACGGTCACCGACGTGACGTCGGGCACCCCGCTCGGCCCGACCGTCGAGGACGCCGTCGACGGCCTCGTCGAAGTGTGCGGCCGACTCGGCTGCCCCTAGTCGGGGCGGCCTTCCTTCCAGACCTCGACCGCGACCTCCTCGACCGGCAGCGGGATCGGCGGCTCCGGCTTGGCGGCGCGCACGCTCACCGCGATCGCGCCGTAGCGGTCGATCAGGCGGTCCGCGATCGCCGAGCAGAGCGCCTCGAGGGTCTTGAACGAGCGCTCGGAAGCGGCGAGCGCGACGAACTGGCAGACGTCGCCGTAGTCGATCGTGTCCTCCACCTCGTCCGTCACCGTGGCGGGGCAGTCGCCCACGTCAAAAGACAGGTCGAAGACGAGCCGCTGGCCCACCTCGCGCTCGGCGTTGCCCACGCCGTGGTGCGTGTAGAGCGACAGCCCGCGGATGTCGATCGTTACGACGGGCTCGGGGAGGTCGTCGTCCCCGTCGCCGTTCAGAGCGGTTCTCCTCCTCCTCGTTCACGCCCGGCCCAACGTAGCAGCGGCGACCCGGAGCGCTTCCGCGACCGGCTCGACGTCGTGCACGCGAAAGATGCTCGCTCCCCGGTTGAGCGCCAGCACGTTCGTGGCGATCGTGCCCGGCAGCCGCTCCTTCTCGGCCTTCCCGGTGAGCTTGCCCAGGAAGCTCTTGCGCGACGTGCCCACGACGACCGGCCGCCCGATCGCGACGATCTCGTCGAGCCGGCGGAGGAGCTCCAGATTGTGCTCGAGCGTCTTGCCGAAGCCGATCCCGGGGTCGAGCCAGATCCGCTCCTCGGGAATCCCAGCTTCGACGGCGAACCGAAGCCGCTCCTCCAGGAACGCCTTGACGTCCGCGACGACGTCGTCGTAGCGGGGGTCGTCCTGCATCGTGCGCGGCTCGCCGAGCATGTGCATGAGGCAGCAGTCAGCGGCCGCGTCGGCGATCACCCCGGCGAGCTCGGGCTCGAAGCGAAGGGCCGACACGTCGTTGACGATCGAGGCGCCTGCGTCGAGAGCGCGGCGGGCAACTTCGGCCTTGGTCGTGTCGATCGAGATGCGCGCTCCCATGCCGGCTGCCCCTTCGATGACGGGCAGCACGCGATCGCGCCTCTTCGTCGGCCGCCACGGGCTGCGCGCCCGGCCGAGTCGACTCGCCGCCGATGTCGAGGATGTCCGCTCCCTCGTCGAGCAGCTCTCGGCAATGCGCGATGGCGGCGTCAGCGGAGAGGAACTCCCCGCCGTCCGAGAACGAGTCCGGCGTCACGTTGACGACCCCCATCACGAGCACGCGGCGAGCGTATCGTCCGGTCCGTGGCGCGCTGGCTCGTGGACGGCATGAACGTGATCGGCTCGCGCCCGGACGGCTGGTGGCGCGACCGCCGGGGCGCCATGGAGCGGCTGGTCCGCGAGCTCGAGGGGCTGGACGATGAGGTCGCGGTCGTGTTCGACGGGAAGCCGTTCGGGATCGACAGCGACCGCGTCGACGTCTCTTTCGCCTCTCGGCGCGGCCCCAACGCCGCCGATGACGACATCGCGGCGAGGGTCGCGGCCGACGCGAATCCGCATAGCCTGACCGTCGTGACATCGGATGCGGACCTGGCGCGGCGCGTCCGCGAACATGGCGCGAGCGTCGAAGGGGCGTCCGCCTTCAGGCGCCGGCTCGGATGACCAACCTCGAGCTCGTTCAGGCGTTCTTCGCCGGCAAACCGGACGACCTCGTCGGCGGCGGTCGAGGATCCGGAGTGGGTCGGAGCACGCGCGCGGCGCTCGAGCCGCTTCTCACCGCCGACTTCGAGTTCGTGACGGTCGCAGAGCGTCGGAATGCCCGCGACGCGCCGCGGCGTCGAGGGGTTCTTCGCCGCGTACCGCGAGTACGCGGAGATGTGGGAGTCGTACAGCGCTGACGCCCGCGAACGGTTCGTCGAGGTCGGCGACAAGGTCGTGGTCGAGGCGAAGATCTCCGGCACGACCCGGACCGGAGGCGTCCCGCTGGAGCAGGACGTCGCGGCCGTCTACACGCTTCGAGGACGGCAAGATCCGCCGCATCGAGGAGTTCAGCGACGTGGCTTCAGCGCACGCCGCGGCGCGCGGACTAACGGTCGGGTCGCGGTCGTCCGAGCGCATCTCGGACGTGCCGCCGGCGAAGCCCGGCCGCGGCAGCGTGCGCGGCGCGCGCTCCGGGCGCTCCGGGGCGGGCTGCGGCGGGGGCGGCGGGATCTGCGGGCGGACGGGCTCGTCCGCGCCGAAGACCTCCTCCTCGGTCTTGCCGTCGAGGAGCTGGAGGAACTGCTCGCGCTCGATCGTCTCGCGGCGCAGCAGGATCTCGGACGTCACGTCGAGCTCCTTCCGGCGCTCGGCGAGGATGTCGCGCGCCACCTGGTGCGCCTCCTCGACGATCCGGCGGATCTCGGCGTCGATCTCGCGCGCGACGTCGTCCGAGTAGTCGGGCTCCGACGAGAACTCGCGGCCCGAGGAACGGCTGGCCGTGGTCGTGCCCGAACACGCGCGGGCCGAGCTTCTCGGACATGCCGAAGCGCATGACCATCTGCTTCGCGCTGGCCGTGACCTTCTCGAGGTCGTTCGAGGCGCCCGTCGTGACCTCGCCGAAGACGATCTCCTCGGCGGCGCGGCCGCCTAGGGTCATCGCCATCGTGTCGTTCAGCTCGGCGCGCGTCGTCAGGAACTTGTCCTCGGTCGGAAGCGAGATCGTGTAGCCGAGCGCCTGCCCGCGCGAGATCACCGAGATCTTGTGGACCGGGTCGGTGTTCTCGAGGTAGTGGGCGACGATCGCGTGGCCCATCTCGTGGAAGGCCGTGACGCGGCGCTCCTTCTCGCTCATCACGCGGGTCTTCTTCTCCGGCCCCGCGATCACGCGCATGATCCCCTCTTCGAGGTGGTTGTGGTCGATCTCGCGGTTGCCCGTGCGGGCGGCCAGCAGGGCCGCCTCGTTCACGAGGTTCGACAGGTCGGCGCCGGTGAAGCCGGGCGTCTGCGCGGCGAGGTTGTCGAGGTCGATCTCCTTGGCGAGCGGCTTGCCGCGCGTGTGGACCTCGAGGATCTTCGCGCGGCCCTTGCGGTCGGGGCGGTCGACCACGATCTGGCGGTCGAAGCGGCCGGGACGCAGCAGCGCCGGGTCGAGGATGTCGGGCCGGTTCGTGGCGGCGATGAGGATGATGTTGTCCTTCATCTCGAAGCCGTCCATCTCGACGAGCAGCTGGTTGAGCGTCTGCTCGCGCTCGTCGTGACCGCCGCCCAGGCCGGCGCCGCGATGGCGGCCGACGGCGTCGATCTCGTCCATGAAGATGATGCAGGGCGAGTTCTGCTTCGCCTGCTCGAAGAGGTCGCGCACGCGCGAGGCGCCGACGCCGACGAACATCTCGACGAAGTCGGAGCCGGAGATCGAGAAGAACGGGACGCCCGCCTCGCCGGCGACCGCGCGCGCGAGCAGCGTCTTGCCGGTGCCCGGCGGGCCGTAGAGGAGCACGCCCTTCGGAATTCGCGCGCCGAGCGCCTGGAATTTCTTCGGGTTCTCGAGGAACTCCTTGATCTCGTGCAGCTCCTCGACCGCCTCGTCCACGCCGGCGACGTCGCGGAAGGTGATCTTCGGCGAGTCGACCGACATCCGCTTCGCGCGCGACTTGCCGAAGGACATGACCTTCGAGCCGCCGCCCTGCATCTGGTTGATGATGAAGAGCCAGAAGAACAGGAAGATCACGAACGGCAGGACGTAGGTCAGGACGGTCAGCCAGCCGCCGCCGCCCTTGCCCTTCACCTGGAGGTCGACCGCGCCGCCCGGCTTGTTCTCGTCACGGAGCAGCGCGACCAGCGACTGCTCGGTGTTGTCCGGGTAGGCGGTCTCGTACTTCTTCTCGTCGCCCTTGGGCTCGACGTCGAGCGTGTTGTCCTTCGTGTTGATCGTGACCGTCTCGACCTGGCCCTGCTCGACCTGGGTGAGGAACTCGGAGTAGTTCGGAACCTTCTCGCGGTCGCCCGGGCTGATCAGCTTCTGGGCGAAGAACGCCAGCACCACCACGATCAGGATCGGGAACGCCGCGCTCTTGAAGAATCTGCTCACGAGAAAGGTCTTCCCGGCCCGGGAAGGTGAAATCCCAGCCTAGCAAGGGGTTATTCGGCCGGGTGCTCGTTTTGGTTGAGCACCGCGACGTACGGAAGGTTGCGGAATCGCTCCCCATGATCGAGCCCGTAGCCGATCACGAACCGGTTCGGGATCTCGAAGCCCGTGTAGCGGATTTCGAGGTCGACCTTGCGCCGTTCCGGCTTCTCGAGCAGCGCACAGACCTCGAGCGAGGAGGGGTTGCGGGCGCTGAGGGTGCGCAACAGATACTTGAGAGTTAGACCGGAGTCCACGATGTCCTCCACGACGAGGACGTCCCGGCCCTCGATCGGCGTGTCCAGGTCCTTCATGATCCGCACCACGCCGGAGCTCTCGGTGGACGATCCGTACGACGAGACCGCCATGAAATCGACCTCGCACGGGACCCGGAGCTCGCGCATCAGGTCGGAGAGGAAGAAGACCGCGCCCTTCAGCACGCCCACGAGCAGCAGCTCGCGCCCGTCATAGTCGCGCGAGATCTCCTCGGCGAGCTGTTTCACGCGGTGCAAGAGGTCGTCGGGCTGGACGAGGATCTGGCCGACGGCGGGCACGGGCCGCGAGTCTAGGCTTCCGCGCATGCTCAGGACAATCGGCGTTGGCGATTCTCGTCTTGGCCGCGGGCGCCTCCGCCGCCGAGCGGCACCCCCAGCACGACCTCGTCGCGTCGAGCCACGGCAAGGAGGTCCGGGCGAGCCTCGGCAGCCACTGCACGCGCACGAACGGCGCGATGGCCTGCGCCGACAAGGCGTATCCGCTTCGAACCACAGAGCGGCTGCCGGTTCACGGCGGCGGCCGCATCCTGCTCGACTTCGGCGCGGAGCCCGTCGAGATCCACGCCGCAGCTCCGCGACCGTCGCAGCCGGTCCGTCCACGAGCTGACCGACGCGCGGAGCGCGGCCGCGAGCGACGGGTTCGCCTGCCGCGCGTCCTGCCGCAGGGCAGCGACCGGCTCGGGCGTCTTCGTGCGCTACGAGCGCGGTGACGCCGACTTCGAGGTCGACCTCAAGCGGCACCGCCACTAGGCGTCTGGCGAGCGTCCAGCGCGACCGGCGCGCCCGGCGCGCGTTCCGCCGCCGCCACGCCGGCGACCCAGACGATCTCGCCGTTCGCCTCGACGACGGGCAGCGAGCGGCGCAGCGCGCGCGGCACCTTGCGGTCGGTGAACAGGTCCTGCAGCGACTTCGTCCCGCCGAGGCCGGCGGGCCGCATCCGGTCGCCGTCGCGCCACGACCGGACCGTCAGCGTCGTGCCGAGCTGATCGGCGGAGAGCACGGCCTCGCCGCCGCTCGCCGGGATGCGCCTCGACCTCCCAGTCGCCGAAGCGCACGCAGCCGGGCACGGGAAGGGTGACCGGCTGCGGCGCACCCGCCTCGGCGCCGCGGGCGAAGCGCACCGTGCCGTACTCGACGACGGCGCGCACGCCGCCGCCGACGTCGAGCTCGTGCGTGCCGTGGTCGGCGAGGCGCAGGATCTCCGCGGCCCGGGCCGGCGACACCGGCTCCCCGGCGAGCCGCGAGAGCACGAGCCGGGCGAGCGCGGCCGGCTCGCCGCGCAGCGCCGCCAGCTCGGGCGCGGGGCCGAGTCGCTCGAGCGCGTCGTCGACGGCCGCCTCGAGCACTCCTCCTCCTCGCGCAGACGCCGCGCGGTCTCGGCGATGTTGCGCTCTGCGGCCGGGTTCAGCTCGCGCAGCTGCGGCATCACCTCGTGCCTCACACGCGCGCGCGCGTAATAGGTGTCCTCGTTGGTCGGGTCCTCGCGCCACTCGAGGCCGCGCGAGCGGCACCACTCGCGCGTGTCCTCGCGCGTGACCTCGAGCAGCGGCCGGACCAGCCGGCCGCGGCGCGGCTCCATGCCGAGCAGCGCGCGCCGGCCCGGCGACGCGGCCAGCCGGTAGACCACGGTCTCCGCCTGGTCGGACAGCGTGTGGCCGGTCGCGTAGTCGCCCTCGGCGAGTTCGCTCGGCCGCGGCGTAGCGCAGCTCGCGCGCCCACGCCTGGACGTTGCCCTGCCGCGGCGCGCCGCGGCGCGCTCGACCGTCGAGCGGCACGCCGAGCCGGTCGCACAGCTCGCGGCAGAAGCGCTCGTCCCCGTCCGCGCCCTCGCGCAGCCCGTAGTTCACGTGCAGCGCCGACACCCCCGCCTCCAGCTCGATCGCGACGTCGAGCAGGCAGACGGAGTCGGCGCCGCCCGACAGCAGCACGAGGAGCGGCTCGCCCGGCACGACGAGCCCGCTCGCCCGCGCAGCGTCGAGCGCGTTCATTCCGCCGGTCGGTACGCCCGGCAGAGGCTGCGCGGCTCGTCGAAGCCCTTCAGCTTCACCTCGCCGAGGTTCTCGAACTCGAGGTGGTCCTGCTCGCCGATCGCGTCCATCACGGTGTCGGTGACGAGCACCTCGCCGCCGCGCGAGCGCGCCACGACGCGCGAGGCGAGGTTGATGTCGCGCCCGAAGTAGTCGCCGTCGCGGTAGAGGGTCGAGCCGTAGTGGATCCCGATGCGCGCCGTCGGCCGGTCGGTCCACAGCGTCTGGAAGCCGACGGCCCAGTCGACGAGCGCGGCGACGTCGTAGCCGACGACCATCACCTCGTCGCCGATCGTCTTCACGACGCGGGCGTCCTCGGGGATCGTGTCCTGAACCGCTTCGATGAAGCGCTCGACGTATGAAAGCGCCTCCTCCTCGCCCTCCTCCTCCGTGAAGCGCGTGTATCCGGCGAGGTCGGCGAACGCCACGGCCACCTTGACGCGGCCCAGCTCGGCGTCGTCCTCGAGGTCCATCTCCATGTGGCCGATCACGTCCTGCTCCACGAAGTGCTGGAGGTAGCGCTGGTGGATGTAGTCCATGATCGGCGAGGCCAGCGGCAGGAGATCGCGCGCGAGGTGCTCCATCTCCTCGGCCATCTGCAGGCCCGGGATCCCGTCGCGCATGAGCGGCTCGTGCACGTAGAGGTGGAACAGCCGCGTCTCGGCGTCGGCGATCTGGGACAGCGTCTGTCCATACACGCGCGAGAGCTGGAGGAACGCGACCAGCGGGAAGCCGGCATCGAGCACGGACGCGACGTAGCGGAGCGCCTGCACGTCCTCGGGCGTGAGCCTGTCGAGCGCCTGCGCGGACAGGCCGAGGCTCGTCCAGATGCGCGTGATCAGCGCGGGCTCGAGCCCGGTCTCCTCGGCCACCTCGTCGAGCGTGCGCGTCTCGCGGTCGTCCGGGAACAGCTCCTCGATGAACCCGTAGGCGAGCCGTCCCTCCTTGCCGGCCGTTCGGATCTGCTCGAGCGTATGCCCGCGCTCGCGCAGCCGCGCGACGATGCGCGCGTGGGCGACCGCCGACCGGAGTCCACTCCGGGTCCTTGCCGTTCACGCCGGGGATGACGCCCGTCTGCGCCCAGCGCTTCAGCGTCGCCGGCGTCACGCCCGCGCGGTCGGCCGCTTCCTTCAAGCGTCAGGGTCGCGTCCACGGCCTGCTCAAACTAGCGGCGGGACCACCGTGGCGGTCCCGCCGCGAGGGGGCGAAGCGGCCCCCTTCGTAGGCTGGCGACGCAATCGAGCGCCTCGCGGGTGGCTCTCTCCTCCCCCACTATCCAGCCTGCTGCCTGACGCAACGGAGTGTCCTCCTAGGAGGCACGTCCTGTCAAGTCGCGCGGCGCTGATCAGTTACAGGCCCGGTACCGACGCACGCGGACGACTCGCTCGCCAGCGCGTGTCGTGCCCACGATGCGCACCTTCGCCCGGCCTGCGCGGTTCAGCTTGACGCGCGCGCGCAGCCGACCGGCGCGGCGCTTCACCGTGACGCGTCTGCCGTTCACCTTGACCTTCGCCGAGCGGAAGCGCTTCGACAACTTGATCTTGAACTTGCGCTTCTTGGTGCAGGGACGCGGGACGGGCTCGACCGCGGAGTCGGGCCACGCACCGTTCGTCAGTCGCACGCCATACAGGCCACTGTTGCCGTCCGAGTACCAGATCGTCTTCCTCGCGACATCGAATGCCGGCTTCGCAAGCGTGTTGTTGAAGCGCGCACCAGATCCGGCGAAGCTGCCCGGCGGAGCGACGAAGTAGCCGACCTCCTTCGGGTTCTTCGGGTCGCGGATGTCGAACACGCGTAGTCCGCTGACGATCATGGTGCACGCGACGATGGGCGGATCCTCCACCTGCGGGACGCCGCAGTAGTGCGCGGCATAGCCCTGGAGGTTGCTGCTCGCGCCCGGGTCGTCGTAGATCTCTTCGCGGTTCTCGGGTTGATGGACCTCGAGTCGGATGTCCGAGACGACAGTCGGTGCCTTCTCGTCCGATATGTCGATGATGCGAGCGGCGCCGACCCGCGGACCCGGTTCGCCCGGGTCGTAGCTGCCGTCCTCGGCGGCCGAGAACTCGTCCACTTCGACCAAGTACGGCTTACCGTCGATGGTGATCGGCAGGTTGTTCTGCGGCACGCTGCGGGTGGGCCACTCGAGCCGGCTGATCTCGGGGACCTGCGGGCTCGACTGGCGCGCCTGAACCGCGCTCAGGTCGCCGATGATGAGACCCACCTCACGGGCGGCGAAGTACGCGCGATTTCCATCCTGCGAGACGCCCATGCCATGGGAGGGGTAGTTCGCAACAGCCAACGGAGTCGGCACGCTCGGATTGGTGAGGTCGACAGCGGTGACGGTGTTGGTGAACAGCGACGTCGCGTAGTACGTCATGCCGTCGGGGGCGAAGCCGCTCTCATGGCCAAGGAGCCCCACCGGGGCGCTGGCCAATAGCTTCGGGGCGCGGCAGTCCTCGTTGACGTCGTATACGTCGATGAAGCCCGGGTACGTGAGCGGGTTACCCATGACCGCCACCAGCAGGCCACGCTTTTCGTTCAGCGCGAGCGACTCGTGCGGAGTCTGCATCGCGGGCGTCTCGAGCGTCGCCGTCCGCACCGGCTTGGCGGGGTCGGTGATGTCGGTGACCGCCACACCGGTGGCCTCGTCCTGAAGCTGCTGAATGGCCTGAGTTGGATAGAGAAGCGTTGTGTCGTAGTAGACGCACGTACGACCGCCCTGATCGTGAACCGCTCCACCTTGAAGCCGCCGGTCGAGCCCTCGTGGCCGACGAGCTCGGTGTTGCACGTGTAGCCCTCCGCCGGAACTTCGGCAGTGACCCGGCCCTGCATGCCTGGGGCGGGCCGCGAACCGGGCCCGCAGTCCGCCCGCGGAGTGGCGGCGGGCGTCTGGGCGGACGCAGGGGCCGCCACGAGGAGGAAGACGACGAGCGATAGCAGCCGGGGCCGCACGAGCGCATTGTCGCCCCTGCACCGCAGATGCGGCGCAGTAGCTCGGGTAGAGTCGCGCGGCGATGAACTACTTCGTCACCGGGCAACAGGTTTCATCGGCCGGCACCTCGTCGAGGAACTGCTCAAGCGAGAGGGCACCATCTACGCGCTCGTGCGCGAGGGATCGCGCGGCAAGCTCGACTCGCTCACGCAACGGTTGAACGCTGGCGATCGAATCGTCCCGGTGTCCGGCGATCTGTCGAAGCCCGGTCTCGGCGTGGAGGGCTTCGACGAGAAGATCGACCACCTGTTCCACCTCGCCGCCGTGTACGACATGGCCGCGGATGACGAGGCCATGCAGAAGGCAAACGTCGAAGGGACCCGCCACGTAGTCGAGTTCGCGAACGCGCACGACGTCGGCCGCTTCCACCACGTCTCGTCGATCGCGGTGGCCGGCGCGTACAAGGGCACCTGGCAGGAGGAGATGTTCGACGAGGACCAGAAGCTGCCGCACGCCTACCACCGGACGAAGTA
>CAWIUV010000013.1:0-91089 GCA_963839405.1 uncultured Thermoleophilaceae bacterium | reverse complement strand
CATCGCGTGAGCTTGCGCTTGCGGTCGATCCGCACGAAGACCTTGCCCTTCTTGTCGATCTCGAGCTCGAGCCAGCTGCCCCGGGCCGGCATCAGGTTGGCCGTGAAGACCTGCTTCTCGCGGTCCTTCGGCTCCATCACGTAGGCGCCCGGTGAGCGGACGAGCTGCGTGACGACGACGCGCTCGGTCCCGTTGATGATGAACGTGCCCCACTCCGTCATCCACGGGAAGTCGCCCATGAAGACGGACTGCTGGCGGATCTCGCCCGTCTCGCGGTTCTGGAAGGCGACCTTGACCGTGAGCGGTCGCGCGAAAATGCAGGTCCTTCTCGCGGCACTCGGTGATCGGCGCCACGGGCTCGTCGAAGGAGATGTCCTCGAAGACGACCGCCAGATTGCCCGTGTAGTCCTCGATCGGCGAGACGTCATCGATCGTCTCGCGAAGCCCGCCCTTCTCCGTGTCGACCAGCCAGTCGAATGACTTCCGCTGGATATCGATCAGGTTCGGCAGCTCGATGGGGTTTTCGAGCCGCGCAAAAGAGCGACGCTGACGAGCAAGGCTACGAGCCAAAGAGAGAGACTCCTTCTTCGGACGGACAGGGACAGCAGGCAGGGCGACAAGGCGCGACCGACCACTGTAGCACAGAGCAAGCTTCGCCCCTCCGCTGGGAAGGGGCTTTAGAAGGCCTCACGGACCCCGCCCCGAGGCGCCGGATATGTAGCGGCGCGCTGCTCGAGGGACGGCTTCGGCTATTGGCCTGCCAAAAGGGTAGCGGAGGCGTCCAGCCCCTGCCCCTGGCCGAACTAGAAGAGGCGCAAGTCTTTGTCAGGACCCCACCGACGGGTTGTCGGCGATGACCTTCCTCGATGATCGCATCCGGCGTGAATGGGTGAAGTGCCGCTGCGCCGCGGCCGGCTTGATGCTCGCGACAGCGTCCGTGCATGCCGCGTTCCGCCCCGGGCTGATATCTCCGGCCGCGTTGTTGCCATTCCCCAGGCGCGCGGCCGACGCTCCGGGGAACGTGGCCAACGAGCCGTCGCCGGAGATGTAGTCGTTGCGCCCGAGGGTCAGTGAAGGTTCCGTCGCCGCCCGGCAGGCTGACGTCGTCATTGCCGCCGCTCGCGCCACCGCGCAGGATGGCGTCGGCGCTTGCGAGGGACGTCGTACGTACGCTGAAGATGTCCTCCGTGAACAGCCACGGTGAGCGTGTCGTTCGTCTGGAACGTGCCGTTCGAGCTGCCATCGGAGTCGTCGAGGAGCCGTGGCACGGGGCCGGCCTCGTCCGTCGGCGACTCACCACTGAAGCCGGCCTTGTTGCCGGCGGCGTCGCGGATCTGGCCAGTGCCCGAGTTGAGCGTGACCGTGAAGTTGCCGACCGCCGCGCTGTCGGCACCGGCGCTGCCACCGGTGAACGTGAGCGAGGCGGTCGACCCGGTGACGCCTACGGCGCTCACGTTGTTGATACCGCCCGGACGCTGGTTCGTAGTCCACCCAGTCGTGGTGTCGGCCCCGGAAGTCTCCAGCGTCTCATCGAAGGTCGCATCGACTCGATCGATGGCACCGTTCGCGTCGTCGTCGAACATCTCCAGCGTCGCCAGCTGAGGCGCGTCTTGTCGATCGTGAACACCTCGCCCGTGAAGTTGCCGTTGCCGGTTCCGTCGCCTCCGAGCCTGCGCGGATCGCGTCAACGATGGTGTCGTTGTCCGTGACGTCTAGACCGAGAGTTCCGTCGCCCGAGCCCGTGTTGACGATGATCGTCCAAGTCGTCGCCCGGCGCGGCCGCCTACCGGGTCGACGCTCGTGATCGAGCCGCCGTCCACGCCACCGGCGAGGACGCGCGTGAAGTCCGCGCTGTCAACGCCCGAGACCGGCTCGCTGAACGTCGCGGTCCATGTGACGGTCGCGTCGTTCGTGGGGTTCTCGGCGCTGGTGCGGTTGAGCGAGACGACAGAGGGCTTGTCGATCGTGTAGCGCCAGGCGGCGTCCTCCGCCAGGCCGGCCTGCAGGTTGTTGCCGAGGTCGTCGGTGATCGTGTCGTTGTCGAGGGCGGCCAGCCCGATCGTCCCGGACCCGCTCCCGGTCGAGGCCGTGACTGTCCGGGTGGCACCTGTGCCGGTGACGCCAGTGATCGAAGCGCCCGTCACTCCGGTGGTGGCCAGCTCGAAGTCGGCGTCGTCGACGCCGGACACGCTCTCCGAGTACGTGACCAGCCACTGCACGCTGGCCGCGTCTGTCGGGTTACCGGCGCTGCCGGTGCGCGCGATCGAGGCAACCGTCGGTCCCGTCGCGTCATAGAGCGTCGAATCGTCAGCGGCCCCGGGGGCGGCCTCGTAGTTGCCGCGTTGTCCCGGGCCCGTGTGTAGAACTCGTAGGTGCCCTCGCCGTCGCCCGGCGTGAACGAGAAGCTCGCCGACGTCGGATCCGTGTCGGTCGCGGCCAGGGTGAACGCGCCGCTCGAGCCCTTCCGCGCCCACAGCTCCACCTCCTCGACACCCGAGCCACCCGTGTCGTTCGCCGTGTAGGTCACCGTGATCGGCGACGCGTTCGTCGCACTCGGGCGAGCGTCGCGGAGGACGCCGGCGCCGTCGTGTCGTAGATCGGTCGAGTCGTCCGGCGGCGCCCGGGCGTCCTCGTAGTTCGCGGCGTTGTCCTTGGCGCGCGTGTAGAACTCGTACGTGCCCTCGCCGTCCGCCGGCGTGAACGAGAAGCTCGGCGAAGACGGGATCCGTGTCCGTCGTCGACAAGGACTGAAGGTCGCCGCTCGAGCCCTTGCGCGCCGACGTAGCTCGACCTCCTCCACGCCAGAGCCGCCGGTGTCGCGTCGCCGTGTAGGTCACCGTGATCGGCGCGCTGTTCGCGAACTGCGGCGAGCTGGCCGACGACTCGGGCTTGACCGTGTCCTTCTCGACGTCAGCGGTCGCGTTGCCCGAGGGGCCGTCGCCGTTTGAAGCCCACCGCGAATCGTCACCGTGCCGTCATCGAGGCCACTGGCGTCGATGCCGTTCACGGTCACAGTCTCTACGCCACCGGCCGCCGTCGCCGTCTCCTCCGCGGTCGTGTTCGTACCGTCGGTGATGTCCACGTGCACGGTGTCGCCGGCAGTGGAGCTGGCCGGCAGGTCAACCTCGACGGAGACGCTCGACTCGTTCGCTTCGCTGATGTACGCGTTCCCGACACCGGTGCCATTCGCCAGGCGGACCTCGTCGGGTGCATCAGGCGTGTTGCCACCGACGGTCACCGCGATCGTGCGCGTGTTCGACTCCGCCGTCCAGGACCGGAACTTTGCGATGACGCGGTACGTGTAGCTGCCGCTCTGGGTGACCGTGTCCTCGCAGTCCGTGTCCGACGTGTCCGTGCAGTCGGTGCTCGCTGCCTCGAAGCTGCCGCTGCCGAGCTGACGCTCGACCGAGTAGGTGATCTCGTCCTCGTTCGCGTCGTTCCGTAGCGACGCGGGGTCCCAGTCGAGCGAGACGTTGCCGCCGGTCGCGCTCGGAACGTTGAGCGACGCTGCGGTCAGCTCGTCGGTCGAGACGTCGTTCCCGCTGTTCGCCTCGCTCGCCGTGAACAGCGCGTGCGTGCCCAGCGTGAGCAGGCTGACGAGCGCGCTGATCGCGAGCACGGCGCCGAGAGCCAGCGGTTCTTGCTTGATGAACCCCCTCACGACGAGCTCCCGACGCGGCGTGCGGCGCTCGGCGCGTGGCGGACCGCGGCTCCGGCGGCTCCTCGTGCCAGATCCGGCGGAGGATGATCAGGAGCGCCAGCAGCGCGCCGAAGATCACAACGCCCGTGCGGACGTTGGGCTTGGCAAGCCACTTGGTGAAGTACCCCGCGTACGGAACGTCGACCGCCAGCTTGCCCATCTGGCCGCGCTGGGCGAGCAGCCACGGGTCATTGGTCTCGTTCGCGTCGCCGCGCGTGCGGTAGGAGACCGTCTTGAGCCGTTCGCGCTCGACGCCGACGATGCGGTGCGTCGTCAGGGTGCCCTTCTGGCCCGGAGTCGAGAACATGACCACGTCGCCGCGCTTGGCGTCGGCCGCGTCGATCTGCTTGACGATCGCCAGCGACCCGACGGGCAGGGTCGGCTCCATCGAGCCCGAGAGGACGGGCTCGGCGCGGTAGCCGAGATGCCCCAGGAGGCCGTAGCCGACCGCGATCAGGACCGCGAACACGCACAGCGCGCTCGCGAGCGTCGAAGCGATTATCCGCGCGAGCTTCACGAGCGACCTCGCGGTCGTGGCGTGGACGGGAGGGTCAGGGTCAGCAGGAGGCCGGCCGCGACGGCCAGGAGCCCAAGTGCAGCGGCGTTGCGCTCCGCGAAGCCCGGCCCCGACTTGGCTGCGGTCGGCTTGACGCGGAGCTTCTTGCCCTTCTTCGCCCGCTTCTTGCCCTTCTTCGTGGTCTTCTTGGACGCACCGTCGGTGCCGATCCGCTTGACCGTCTTCGGGCCCGTCGCCTTTGTCGGCGCCGGGGTCAGCTGCGGGGTGGGGGTCAGAGCCGGAGTCTGGAGGTCGTCGTTGCGGCGGCCGGGGGCGCGGAATCGTTCACGCCGGCCACGTCGTTGTCCACCGATCGGTTGGTGCCGTTGCCGTTCCCGTTGCCGTTCCCGTTGTTGCCGTTGTTATTGGACGCGCCGCGTCTGCTGGGTCGCCTCGATCAGGAACTGCTGGTCGATCGGACCGAGGTTCTGAAGCGCGTTGTCGCCGGCGTTGGTGCCGGTGCTCGGGAAGCTGAGCTGGAAGTTCAGTGTCAGGTTCTTCGGGGACCGGTTGCCCTGCTTCGGGTAGAGGACGCCGAGCGGGAAGCCGTCGTCCGCGTTGAACGCGGCGACGGAGCCGCTGAAGAGCTGGGTGGTCGGGCTCCCGGTCTGGGACTTCGAGACCACCAGCTGAAGTTGGTTGGTGAGCGCCGCGACACCCTGCGCGCCCGTCGGAATGTGGAGGTCGCCGACGAGGGCGAAGTCGGCGGCGAGCTTGCCCGCGTTGCTGACGACGACGGAGCCGCTCTTCGAGTCGCCGATCGCGGCGTTCGCGAGGTCGAGCACGTTGGAGCTCTGGCTGAGGCCGATCTCGACCTGGCCGTTGCCGCCAGGCACGTTGTCAGGCGGCCCGTTGCCCGGCTTGTCGGGCTTCGGTGCGCCCAGCGCAAGGGTGGCGAGGGCAGCCAGCCCGCAAAGCAGGCTGGCTACCCCCGTCCAGATCAGGCGTCGTATGCCTCATCAAATCCACCCGTACGCTCTAGCGAGTCCTGAGGACCTAGTCCTCGGGGGTGCGTCGGTGTTGCGGTCAACACCGGCACGCTGGACCGCGTCGACGTGAACGTCTTGCTCCAGCGAGGTTCCTGGAGGTCGTTGTCGTCCGTGACACCAGCGATCGGATGGTCGGCGATTCCCGCCAGCTCAACAGTGATCGTGTACGTCTTCGACGCACTCGGCGCGAGCGACCCGACATCGACAGCCAGTGCCTGCGTTGAACGCAGCCAGCGTGACATCGTCGACAACGTCGGTCGTGCCCGTCATTGATCGTGATGCGGACGGCATCCTCGAGGTAGCCGTTCGGATCAACGCCAGCGGCGTAATCGCCGGTCAGCGTGTAAGTCGCCTTGTTGTCGCCATCGTTCTCGACCTTCAGCGTCGCCGTTCTTGCTGTCGCCGATGACCATGTCGGCCACCGCGACCGACCTGATCGTCGACCGTCGTTCAGCTCGATCTCAACGGAACCCGAATCGATGTCGTTTCGCGGCGATCGACTCCGAGTCCGTGAAGACCGCGAAAGTACCCCCGGTGGCGAGCGCTGCGATAGCCGCGACAGCCCCGAGAGAGAGGAGAATCTTCTTCAGATTCCTCATTCTCCGTACTCCTTTGGTTGGTTGACTCTTCGCTCGTTGCGCCCTCGCCAAAGAGGCCAGCCGTCCGTTGCCGGCCCCTTTTGCCAGGGCGGCTCGAGCACAGTCAGCATCGGTCCCCAAAAGCTGGTCCGCTATGGGCCGAGGGACTCATCTTGCGTTCACTTACCTGAACGGGGTGTTCATTCCCTGAACGGGTAATGGGTCGGGTGGCCACCCCAAGACCTACGGAAAGTTGGGATCGGCTAGATGAGCCTCATCGCTTCTGCAGGGTGCGCAAGTGCTACGCCGATTTGGCGTTATGGAATTCATGCGCCGGGTTCTCCTCCCGCTGATTGCAGTCGCCTTTGCGTCTGGAGTCCTGCCCGGGCACCGCCTCGGCCTGCTCGTGGCCGATGAAGAGCGATCTCGACACGACGAACGTCGCGTTCCCCGACGAGGCCGCGACCTACTGGGTCACCCGCTACACCGGCGTGCCGGGAGCCGAGATCGTGATCCGCGGCCAGTACCCGGACGCGCGCTACTTCTCGTTCCACATCTACGACGAGGCGCTGCGGCCGATCGACTCGGTCGCGGACTTCGAGACGACGCCCGACGGGAACGGCGGGTACACGACCGGCTTCACCTTCGACGCACCCCAGTCGGGCGCGCTGATCTATCGCGTGTATGTGTCAGCGGTCGAAGGCGATCCGGCCGGCGGAGTACCGCTGCCCGAGATCTCGCTGAAGGCAGAGGGGAGCGAGCAGGAGCTCGCGCTGGGGCAGTGCGAGCCTCTACCTCCGTCGACGGGCGGCGCGCTGAACGACGCGATCAAGGAGTCGAACTACCCGGCGAATGCGCCACGTGGCTTCGAGGTCGCGACGACGGATCCGCCGACCACCACCCGGTTCTATCGACTCGTCCCAGGCACTAACGGCGGCTTCTGGTCGAACCAGCACATCGCCTATCTGACCACTCGGTTCGCCCGCCGCGACGACGGGCGCGAGCTGCTCGTCTACCGCTTCCGCGCGCCGAGCTTCCCCGGCCAGGTGCGCTACTGGTCGGTGTGCCAGAACGAGACCGCGACGCAGCGGTTCGTCGAGTGCCTCGCCGACTACGAAGCTGTGGTCGATGACGCCGGCTTCGTGACCGTGGTCATCTCAGACCCGGAGGACAGGCCGGCGAACGCCCAGAACTGGCTGCCGTGGGGCGGCGCCTACTACGACGGCCTCGTGATCTACCGCCACATGCTGCCGGCGCCCGACTTCGCCGAGGCGATCCAGAACGTGCCGGAGGGGACGCCCGCCTCCGAGGTGATGGGCGACTACTTCCCGCAGGTGCGCTACTGCTCGAAGGAGACCTTCGAGGCAGGCGGGGCGGCCGCCTGCCTCGACTAGACGCAGGCCCTACTTCAGCTCGACGCTGCCGCCGGCCTCTTCCAGCTCGCCCTTGAGCTTGTCGGCCTCGTCGCGCTCGATGCCCTCCTTGACGGCCTTCGGGGCCTCGTCGACGACGGCCTTCGCCTCCTTGAGGCCCAGGCCGGTGGCGGCGCGGACGACCTTGATCACCTGGATCTTCTTGTCGCCGGCCGCCGTCAGGATCACGTCGACCGTGCTCGACTCCTCCTCCTCGGCGGCACCGTCGCCACCGCCGCCGCCCGCAGCGGGCGCCGCAGCTGCGACCGCGGTCGCCGACACGCCGAACTCCTCCTCGAGCGCCTTGATCCGCTCTGACAGCTCGAGCACCGAGATGCCCTTGAGCTCGTCGATCCACTCCTGTGTGCTGGTGGCCATCTAGCCCTCCTTTTCATCGCCCTCGGAGGGCGCCTCTTCAGTTTCAGTTTCAGTTTCGCCGGTGCCTCTTCCTCGGCAGTCTCGGCCTCGGCGACGGGGTCGCCGGGGGCCTCCTCGGCGGGTGTCTCCTCCTCGGCCGGAGCCTCCTCCTCGGCCGGGTGCCTCCGCGTCCTCGCCGGCGTCCGGGCCGTCCTCCGGCGGAGGCGGCTCCTCCGCCGGCTCATCCCCGCCGACCTTGCCCTCGGCCTGGATCTGGCCGAGCGCGATCGCGAGACCGGAGATCAGCTGGTTCAGCCCGCGCACGAGGCCGGTGATCGGCGATGCGAGCACGCCGACCATCTGGCCGTGCAGGACGTCGATGGCGGGCAGCTTGGCGATCGACTCGATCTGCTCGATCGAGAGCGGCTCGCCGCTCATGATCCCGCCCTTGAACTCGAGCACGTCGTTCGCGCGGCGGAACTGCGACATCGCCTTCGCGGCCATCGCCACGTCGCCCTCGGCGGATACGAACGTGAACGCGGTCGGGCCCTCGAGGAACCCCTTCAGCGTGTCGGCGCCGACGTCGTCGACGGCGCGCTCGGTCAGCGTGTTCTTGACGACGCTGAAGCGCGCGCCCGCCTCGATCAGCTTCGTCCGCAGCTCGGCCGCCTGGGGCACCGAGATGCCGCGGTAGTCGACGGCGAACACCGCCTCCGACTCGCGGATCGCCGCGGCGATCTGCGCAACCCTCTCTGCTTTCTGTTCCTTGTTCATTGGTCTCCTGCGTGGGACTTACCGCTTGCGCGTGCCTACGGTCTTGGGGGACGTGCGGCGGATCAGGCTACTGAAGCAGCCTCCGCCTCCGATTCCGCCACCTGGGCGGCGGTGATGTCACGCGTGCGTCCCGGGTCCACGCGGATGCCCGGGCCCATCGTCGTCGTGATCGTGATCGTGCGCAGGTAGCGGCCCTTCGCGGCCGCCGGCTTCGCGCGGACGATCTCGTCGATCACGGCGGCGTAGTTCTCGAGGAGCGCCTCCTCGGGGAAGTCCGTCTTGCCGAGGGTCAGGTGGACGATCGCGGCGCGGTCGGTGCGGTACTCGACCTTGCCGGCCTTCGACTCCTCGACCGCCTTCGCCACGTCCATCGTGACGGTGCCCACCTTCGGGTTCGGCATCTTGCCCTGCGGGCCGAGCACCCGGCCGAGCTTGCCGACCACGGGCATCATGTCCGGCGTCGCGATCGCGACGTCGAAGTCGGTCCAGTTCTCTTCCTCGATCCGCTTCGCGAGCTCGTCGGCGCCCACGTAGTCGGCGCCGGCCTCCTCGGCCTCGCGCGCCTTGTCGCCCTTGGCGAAGACGGCGATCTTGACTTCCTTGCCGAGGCCATGGGGCAGCGCGAGCGTGCCGCGCAGCTGCTCGTCGGCGTGGCGCACGTTGAGGCCGGTGCGGATGTGGAGCTCGACCGTCTCGGCGAAGTTCGCGCGCTGGATCTGCTTGATGAGACGGACGGCCTCGCCGGGGTCGTACGCGTGCTCGCGATCGACGAGCGCGTACTTCTCGCGGTATGTCTTGCCGCGCGCCATCAGCCCACCACGTCCACGCCCATCGAGCGGGCGGTGCCGGCGATGATCTTCGACGCCTGGTCGACGTCGTGCGCGTTCAGGTCGGGAAGCTTCTGCTCGGCGATCGCGCGCACCTGCGCCTGCGTGATCGTGCCGACCTTCTCGCGGTTCGGCTCGCCCGAGCCCTTGTCGATCCCGATCGCCTGCTTGATCAGCACCGCCGCCGGGGGCGTCTTGGTGATGAAGGTGAACGAGCGGTCCTCGTAGACCGTGATCTCGACCGGGATGATCGTGCCGCCGCCCGCCTGGTCCTGCGTCTGCGCGTTGAACGCCTTGCAGAACTCCATGATGTTCACGCCGTGCTGGCCCAGCGCCGGGCCGACCGGCGGAGCCGGGTTGGCGGCGCCCGCGGGCACCTGCAGCTTGATCATGGTGAGGACTTTCTTGGCCATCAGACCTTCTTGACCTGGTCGAAACCTACTTCGACGGGGGTCTCGCGGCCGAAGATCGAGACGAGCACCTTGAGCTTGGCGGCGTCCTCGTTGATCTCGGAGATCTCGCCCGAGAAGTCCGACAGCGGGCCGGAGACGACCTTGACGTTCTCGCCGATCGAGAACTGTGCACGCGCGCGCGGGCGCTCGGCGGTCTCGCGGTGGAGCAGGCGGTTGATCTCGTCCTGGGTCAGCGGGACGGGCTTGTTCTGCGGGCCGACGAAGCCGGTGACGCCCGGCGTGTTCTTGACCAGCGTCCAGGAGTCCTCGTTCAGATCCATGTTCACGAGCACGTAGCCGGGCATCGTGCGCTTCTCGCTCTGCACCTTCTGGCCGTCCTTCATCTCGGAGACGACCTCGGTCGGGATCACGACCTGGCGCACGTTCTTCTTCTGGTTCAGCGAGACGACCCGGTGCTCCAGGTTGTGCTTGACCTTGTTCTCGTGGCCTGAGTAGGTGTTTACGGCGTACCAGCGGAACATCAGATGATTTCGTCGATCACTCGCGAGAAGATTGCGTCGAGCAGGCCGAGGTAGCCGCCTGCGATCAGTACAAAGCCCAGAACGACTCCCGTCAGTGTCGTGACCTGTTTCCGGTCCGGCCACTGAACTCGCTGGAGCTCGGCCCAGACGTTCTGGAGGAAGTGCCAGACCTTACCGAGTCCGGAGCGTTCCTCGGCCGCGGCTCCGGCTTCGACTCCGCGCACGCCGCGGGGACCGGTGGCCGTCTCGGGCGCGATGTCCTCGACCGGCTCGTCCGTGAACGCGCCGGCCTCCTCGGCCTCGAGCTCGAGCTCGCGGTCGGCGGCCTCGTCGATGACGTCGGGCTCCTCCTCGACCGTCTCGGGCTCGAAGACCTGGCCGCCCTGGCCGAGGACACCGGCGCCGCGGACTCGGGAGTGAGGCGCTCATCCGGGCGCGCGCTCTCGCCGTCGCCCGCGCGCGCGGCGCGGCGCGCCGCCTGGCGCTCCTTCGCGCGTTGGCGGTTGCGGGCCATGGCGGGCTAGCGGGTCTCCTTGTGCGGCGTGTGCTTGCCGCACCAGCGGCAGTACTTGCGCAGCTCGATGCGATCGGGGTTGTTCCGCTTCGACTTGTTCGTCTGGTAGTTGCGCCGCTTGCAGTCCTCGCAGGCGAGAGTCACGGCGATTCGGATGTCTCCGCGTGCCACGGTGCCTCCGGTCAGAAAGAAACGACCCCGCGGGTGCGGAGTCGAGGGCGCAGTCTAGCTCAGCGCGTGCGAAGGACGGGCTCAGCGCAGCTGCCGCTCGGAGACGTCATGGAGCGTGGCCTCGCGCCAGTCGTCGGGGTGCGTCTTCTCGAGCCTGAAGTGGGCGGCAGGGCCGTCGAGGTCGAGCGTCGCGATCTGGTTGTCGAACCAGGGCCCCTCGTCGATCCGCCAGCGGATCCGGGCGGGCGGAACCCCCGCGGTCTTGCAGAGCACGGTGCCGATCGCATGGCCCACTGGCCCGCTTGCGAAGCGAACCATCGCGCGCTCACGTCTGCCGAGGCCGTTGCGGAACGGCGAGCAGGTCGCCTGGTAGACGGCGCTGTGCGCGCCAACGGACTTCCGGAACGCGACCTCCGCCAGGTAGGCGTGATGGACGTCGCCCGACAGCATCACGATCGTCGCCGGCGGCTTGCCGTGCTTGCCGGCGGCGACCTCCTCGAGGACCGCCGACATCTTCTCGAACGACTGCCCGAATGCGGCCCAGTGCTCGAGATCGAGCCCCTGCCTGACCTTCTCGCCCATCCGGCTCCCGAGCTTTCCCCACGCTCCGTCACACACGGCCTCGTTCCATGCCTCGAGGCCGTGCTCGCCACCCGGCAGCAGAACGGGCAACGAGCTGGCGATGAGGAGATGGTCGAAGTCGCCCTTCAGATGCTCGACGAACCAGTCCCACTCGTCTTCGTCGAGCATCGAGCGGTTTCCGGGCTCGAGAACCCGCCCGGCGCGTGAGTCGAGCACGATCAGCCGGACCTTGCCGTTGTCGCGGCAGTAGCTCCAGCGGGTGCCCTCGGTCTGGCGGTCGGCGCCGAGCGCGAACTCGTGCAGCAGTGGCGCAGCGTCGTCGGCCTCGCGCACGCGCGCGTAGATCCCGTCGTCCTCCTGGTGCTCGGGCGAGAGGTTCCCGAGGTGCTGGTAGATCCAGTAGCTCATCCCGGCACCGGCAACCCGCTCGTTCCACCAGGGATGCTGCCTGTACTCCTCGACCCACGACCGCGAGATGTTCCAGTCGTCGTGAACGTCGTGGTCGTCCCAGATCATCGCCGTGCGGACGTTCGAGAGCAGCCACCGGATCCAGGGGTCCCCCCACGCCTCCCAATACAGGCGCGTGTACTCCTCGAAGTTCTTCACCTCCTCGCCAGGCGGCTCCGAGGTGTCGCGGTGCGCGCGGATGTACTCGAGCGTCTTCGGCGACACCTCGTCGGCGTAGACCTGGTCCCCGAGCAGCACCAGCATGTCCGGCCACTCGTGCGGGTCCTGCGGGATCATCCGGCGCGAGAGCGCGTACAGCGCGTCCACCTCGCGGCCGCGCTCATCGTCCGACTTCGACTTCGAGTACGGCGGCTCGTGCGGCAGCGACACACGGCAGGAGCCGAAGGCCAGCTTCATCCGGCCCTGGTGGCCGGAGGTGCGGATGACCGACGGGGGGAGCTCGGAGTCGGGCTCCGGCCAGCGGCGCTCGCCGTCGAGCAGGACCTCGTAGGGATGAACGGCGTTCTCCTCGAGACCCGTCACGTGCACGAGGGCGTAGTGGTGCCCGGCCACATGGAACGTGCGCTGCTTCGCGCCGAGGATCTCGACCTCGCAGGCAGCGTCGGTCTCGACCCAGACGGTCGCCTCGGTCGCGTCGACGTAGCGGAGTACGGGACCCAGGACCAGGTCGGGCATGAAGCCCACGTACCCGGGTATCGCTTTGAAGAAGCGAAGGAGGACAAATGTTCGAGGAAGAGACTGAAGAGAGAGACGAGGCCAAGCAGGAGATGGAGCAGCTCGAGGACAATCCGCCTGAGAACCTCGAGGACTGGCCCGAGGGCAAGGCGAAGTACGAGACCCTGGGCGGGCCAGAGGGCACGCACACCTACGAGGAGGGCCCGGAGAAGAACCTCGGCCCGTCAGGCGTGCGCCATCACGAGGACGGCTCGGTGTCGGTAGACGGCGAGAAGGTGGACAACCCCGACGAATACAAGGGCGACCCGATCCCGGGCGGCCCGACCGATCCCAACTCCCCCGACGTAGCGGGCGAGAAGGACGAGAACAAGGACGACGGCAGCGGCGGCGGCTAGGCCGTCGCGCCTTCCTTCTCCTCGTGCTGCTCCTGCAGCTCGCGCTTCAGCACCTTGCCGGTGGCGTTGCGCGGTAGCTCGTCGATGAACTCGACCTCGCGCGGCACCTTGTAGCGCGCGAGGTTCGATTTCACGGCGCTCTTGATCGAATCCTCGGTCACGTTCGCGCCCTTCTTCTTGACGACGTAC
Source organism: uncultured Thermoleophilaceae bacterium (assembly GCA_963839405.1). Taxonomy (GTDB): domain Bacteria; phylum Actinomycetota; class Thermoleophilia; order Solirubrobacterales; family Thermoleophilaceae; genus DASPHG01. The sequence goes on along the minus strand of CAWIUV010000013.1, from coordinate 77,968 downwards.
GCCTTCAGGCGCTGGCCGAAGTCCTTGTCGTCGACGCCGATGATCGCGACCTCGTCGACGCCGTCCTGGCGGGCGATGAGGTCCTCGACCTCCTTGGGGAAGACGTTCTCCCCGCCCGAGACGATCATCTCGTCGTCCCGGCCCTCGACGAAGAGCCGGTTCTGGTCGTCGAGGTGGCCGACGTCGCCGGTCGACATCAGGCCGTCGATCATGTCCTTCGAGCCGCCGCCGGTGTAGCCCTCGAACAGCATCTCGTTGGCGACGAAGATCCGGCCGGTCTCGCCGCGCGGGAGCTCGCGGCCGTCCTCGTCGTAGATCCTGATCGTCGTGCCGAGCGGCGGCTTGCCCGCGGTTCCCGGCGCGGCGCGCAGGTCCGCGGGCGTCGCGATCGTCGCCCATGCGACCTCGGTCGAGCCGTAGAGGTTGTAGATCACGTCGCCGAACTCGTCCATGAACTTCAGCGCGAGGTCGCCGGGCAGTGCCGAGCCCGACGCGGGCACCGTGCGCAGGGACGAGGTGTCGTACTTGCTCGCGCACGTCCTCGGGCAGGTCGAGGATCCGCTGAAGCATCACCGGCACCATCGGGCACGACGTGCACTCGTGCTGCGCGATTGCGGACAGCGTGCCCTCGGGGTCGAACTTCCGCTGGAGGACGTAGGTCGAGTGGAGCGCCAGGCCGAGCGTGAAATGCGCGAAGCCCCATGAGTGGAAGAGCGGGGCGGCGATCATCGTGCGCTCGCCCGCCTTCAGCGGGATGCGCGACAGGAGCGCGATCGCCGGGCTGAGGCCGTCGGGCGTGCTTGCGCGATGCGCCCTTCGGCGTGCCCGTGGTGCCCGGACGTGAGGATCACGACGCGGCCGGGCTCGGCGGGAGGCACCGGCGCCTCCGTGTCGCCCGACTCGATCAGCTCCTCGAGCGTCGGGTCCGGCGGCGAGTCGTCCTCCACCCACGCGATGAAGCGCTTGCGGCGCTTGCCCGCGTCCTCGAGCAGCTCCGTGAACTCCTGGTCGTAGACGATCGCGGCCGGCTTCTCGCGCTGCACGACCTCGGTGAGCTGCGGGCCGGCGAAGGCGGTGTTGAGGTAGAGCGCGTGTGCCCCGATCTTCGACGCCGCGACGGTGGCCTCGATGAAGCCGCGGTGGTTGCGGCACATGATCGCGATGCCGTCGCCCTCGCCGAGGCCGGCGTCGAGCCACGCGTTGGCGAGCGCGTTGGTGCGTTCGTGGACCTCGCCGAAGGTGAGCGTGCCGAGCTCGTCGATGATCGCCGTGTCGCTCGGGCGCAGGATCGACTGTGTCGTGTAGCCGGCCGCGGGCGTCGGGCCGAGGCGGATGAACGAGCGGAGCGCGCGAGCCATCCTGTCCGGCCTCGACGGCCTCGCCAGCCCCGAGGTCACGGCAACGCGTGCCGTCTCGGCGGCCTGTCCGATCAACGCGATCGGGTTGAAGCCGTCTCCTGCCTTCGAGCTCATTTCCTCTCCTTCGATCATCGCCTTGAGGTTCTCCAGCGTGCCGCGCAGGTTGCCACGGACCGTGAAAGCAGATACCTGGTCGGAGATCATGCCGAGCAGGCCGCCGGGCGCCTGATAGGAGAGCCGCAGCGAGACCTTCGTCGTTCCGTCTTCCTGCTCGCGCAGCCGCCAGCGGCCGCGCTGATCGATCCCCTTCACGCTGCTCCACGCCATGTCGCAGCCCTCGTCCCACTCGACGACCTCGACCAGCCCGCCGACCTCCGCCGAGCCGGCGCGCATGCGCATCGAATAGCGCGCGCCCAGGCCGCGGTCCTTCTTCTCGTCCTCGGGCTCCCAGCGCGTGATCGAGTCGGCGAAACGCGGGAGCTGGGCCGGGTCGGTGACGATGTCCCAGATCTCGCTCGCGGGAGCGTCGATCGCGATCGTTTCTTCGATGCGCATGTCAGCCGATGACAGGCAGCCGGCGCTCGTCGGCGAGCGCGGTGAGGGTGGTCTGCATGCGGCCGACGATCTCGTCGTAGACCTCGTCGAGGTCCGGCTCCGACCCGAACTCCTTCTTGAGGTCGATCGGGTCGAGCGCCTGGATCGTGATCTTCGCCGGCAGCGGGAAGTGGCCCAGCATGTCGCCGATGTTGAGGCCCCACGGCACGGCGAGCGATATCGGGAGGACCTTCAGGCGGAGCAGCCGGTCGAGCCCGAAGAGGCGCGCGAGCCGCTCGCCGCGTGAGAGGAACAGGGCGGTCTCCTGGCCGCCGATCGAGACGATCGGGACGATCGGGACGTTCTTGCTCAGCGCAAGCCGGATCCAACCCTTGCGGCCGTCGAAGTCCACCTTCGCCGAGTCCCAGGTCGGCCGGTGCACCTCGTAGTCGCCACCGGGATAGACGAGCAGCGCGGCGCCCGTGTCGAGCGCCTTCTCGGCGTTCTCCGGTGAGGCGGCGACGGTGCCGAACTTGCGCAGGGAGCCGAGGCCGGGCATCGAGAGCACGAGGTTGTGCGCGAGCTGGAAGAAGCGGCGTTCGACGCCGAAGTAGGTGCTGAAGGCGAGCGTGAAGACGTGGGTGTCGGGGGTCAGGTTTCCGCCCGAGTGGTTGCCGACGAGCAGGACTGGTCCCTCCGCCGGGATGCGATCGAGCCCGCGCACGTCCGCGCGGAAGTAGTAGCTCGCGAGCATCCACAGGCCGGGCAGCGTCTCGCGGATGTAGTCGGTGTCGCGCTCGTCGAGATCCGCCTTGGGGATGCGCGACTGCGCGAGCGAGGAGATCGCATGGACTACGCGCGAGCCGAGCTCGACGACGGAGCCTCCGCCGTTGTGCTCGGCCTGGGGATCGCCGCCGTTCGCCGACGCGCCGTTCGCGTTCTGGCTCCTCGTGGGTGTCTCTTTTGCGGCCATCCCTCTCCCTGGGGCTTGCCCGGGGACGGGGAGCTTACGCCCGTGCGCCTATCTGAGGCCAGGTCTCGGGCGGCCCGTCCGGCCGCTCGAGCTTGTGTGGCTCGCCGGCGGGAAGGTCGCGGAGCAGCTCCTTCACGCCGGGCTGGCGGAGCTGGCGGCCGACCGTCTCGATCGCCTTCTCGATCACGCCGTTGCGGTTGCGCGTCGCCATCAGGTTGGCGCCCATCACGGCGTGGTCCTCGTCGGTGGGCTGGATCAGGACGACCTCGGCGCCCGCCGCGCGCAGCAGCTTCGCCTCGCTTCCCAGCACGCGGCCGGACGCGCGGCGGAAGAAGTGGGCGACGCGGTGCGCCGGGTTCCACGCCTGCGGCGGGTGGAGCGAGGAGGTCGGGTTGAGGCAGATCACGAGGTCGGGCGGCGACTCGCGCAGGATGTCGAGGTTCGACGTGGACCAGACGCCGCCGTCGACGTAGCGCCTGCCGCCGATCGAGACCGGGCGGTAGAAGCCCGGGATCGCGCACGAGGCGGCGACGGCCTCGCCGATCTCGGCGGGCGGCGCGCCCGGGCGCCCGAACGGGACGCGGCGGCCGGTCGCGTAGTCGGAGGCGATGACCCAGAGGTTCGGGTGGTCGGGCCAGCGCCCGGGACGGCGCGGCGGATGGTGTCCTTGAGCGGCTCGGTCGAGATGAGCGCCCTCGGGCAGGAGCCCGCAGAGGACCGCGGTCGGCGAGCGCGGGCTCGGGCGGGTCAGCCCATTCATGAACATCGACCACGAGCCGGGGCCGATGCGCGGGAAGCGTCGCTCGAACCGGAACACCGCGCCGCCGGCGCGTGACGCGCCGGCGGCCGCGCGGCCGTCCGGGCCCTCGAGGCCCTCGAAGACCTCGCCGTTCGAGTGGGCGACCATGAACCACGGCGGGATGTCCGCCGCGAGGAGTGCTCCCATCATCGAGCCGGCGGAGGTGCCGACGATGTGGTCGGCGCTGCCGGGGTCCCAGCCGGTTTCGCGCGCGAGCGCTTCGAGCCCGCCGGTGAGCCACGCGCCTCCCATGACGCCGCCCGCTCCGAGTACGAGCCCGACCTTCACTGCTTGATGAATACAGGAGCGCCGACGGGGACGTCTCGCATGAGCGCCTGGAGGTCGGGGTCGGTTGCGCGCAGGCATCCGAGCGACGCGGCCTGCCCGATCGTCTCGGGGCGGTCCGTGCCGTGGATCGCGATCCGGTCGCCGCCCGCCCACCCGGGCGGCAGGTTCGGCTGGCGGGCGGAGAGGGCGATGATGCAGCAGCCGTACGGGCCGGCCGGGAAGCGGCTGGCGGGGAGCTTGTCGGTTACCTGGAAGCGGCCGGCGGGTGTTGACGTGCCGGCGCGGCCGATCCCGATCGGGACCTCGTCGACGAGTCGGCCGGCGCGGCGGACGCGGATCATCGCCTCGGAGAGCGAGATGTGGAGCGCGGTGCGCGTGCGGCTGAGGTCGAGCGCGTCCGGGTCGTTCGGGATCCAGCCCATCTCGTCGTTGGCGAAGACGGGGCTGTGGACGCCGAGCCAGCGGCGCTTGTCGCGCACCTTGACGATGCCGAGCGTGCGCGGCTCGCCGAACGGAGTGGTGGTGCGCAGGCGGGCGACGGGCCTGCCGTTCGGGCGGTCGTAGGCGAGGACGTTCTCGCGCACGCGCGCGAGGATGTAGCCCTTGCCCGGCGGCAGCTTGCCGGGCTCGTCGGAGACCGGCGGGGGCGGCGCGGGCTGCGGCGGCGTCTGGACGCTGACCTCCGTGTCGGCGCAGGAGCCGAGGCTGGCGGCCAGGAGCGCGAGCGCGAGCCGTCTCACCCCATGGATGGTGACGGAGCTAGAGGTCGGGGTCGAGGTCGATGCGGACCGTCATGGGCTCGGTCTTCATGACGCGCACGGTCGCCGCGTTCAGCTTCGCCATGTAGGGCTGGCGCTGGCGGGCGCGCCAGTCATCGTCGGGCAGCGGCGTCGCCGTCCCGGTGCGCCAGCGGCGGCCGCACTTCACGCGCACGCGCGGGTTCGCGCGGATGTTGCGGACGTACGAGGCGCGCGCGCCGTGCTCGGCGACGATCCAGAACGTGTCGCCGTCGAGGCCCTTGCCGACGGGCGTGCGCCGCGGCTGGCCTGACTTGCGGCCGGTCGTCTCGAGAATGCAGGTGCCCGGGAACGGGAGGCCGATCCGGTGCAGCGTCTTGACAACCGGATTGGCGAGGTACTTGCCCGCGGCCGTGCTGAGTCGGTGCTTGGTGATCAGAGCCCAGTGCCGGACTCGAACCGGCGACCCCCTCCTTACCATGGAGGTGCTCTACCAACTGAGCTAACTGGGCGCTATGCCGCCGGCCGCAGCCGGTGAATGGCGGGAGCAGGATTCGAACCTGCGTAGGCGTAGCCAACCGGTTTACAGCCGGTCTCCTTTAACCACTCGGACATCCCGCCAAGTATGTGCGCGGCAGTCTAGACCGCGCTTCCGCGGCCGTCCGAAACTGGCATCGGCGCGCCTCGGTCAACCTCGTAGAGCGCATATTTCGGCCCGCCAAGACGCAGGCCGCGCCTGCCATCGACGCGTCGGGCCGGGATGAACCAGCGACGGCCGTCAGCGACGCAGACGAACAGATAGTCGTAATCCTTTCGGATCCAGTGCGCTTCGTCACTCTGTTCCAGCTCTGATTGCCGCCACGGGTGCAGACGGCCACTTCCCAGCGTGCACTTTGAAATCGGCGGGACGTCTTCACTTGGACGCGAATCAGCGCCACCGTCGAAGTCCGCAACGAAGTCGCAGCGCGGGCTATGGCCGAAGGGCAATGAGACCGTGGCGCCCTGCGAGATGAGCCACTGCATCGCTGACATCTCGCCCCAATCGCCTTGCTCCCTTGGTTTCACGCGCGCGACGGTATGGCGCGTCGTGTGACGCGCGGGTTATGAACGTTACGAAGGCGTGACGGCTAGACGAGCGCGTCGCGGAGGCCCTGCGCCTCGGGCAGGCCCTGGAGCTTCTTCAGCGTGTTGTTCTCGATCTGGCGGATCCGCTCGCGGGTGACGCCGAACGCGCGGCCGACCTCCTCGAGCGTGCGGGCCTCGTGGCCCTTCAGGCCGAAGCGCATCTCGATCACCTCGCGCTCGCGCTGAGGGAGGGCCTCGAGTGCCTTGCGGACGTTCTCGCGGCGCAGGTTCTCCGACGCGAGCTCGAACGGGGACTCGGCCGTCTCGTCCTCGACGAAGTCGCCGAGCTCGGACTCCTCCTCTTCGCCGATCGGCTTCTCGAGCGACACGGGCAGCTGCGCCATGCGCAGGATGTCCTTGACCTCGCGCGGCGTCGTCTCGAGCTCCGCGGCGATCTCCTCCGGCGAGGGCTCGCGGCCGAGCTCCTGTACGAGCTGGCGCTCGACGTGCACGACCTTGTTCAGCTTCTCGACCATGTGGACGGGGATGCGGATCGTGCGCGCCTTGTCGGCGATCGCGCGCGTCACCGCCTGGCGAATCCACCAGGTCGCGTAGGTGGAGAACTTGTAGCCACGCCGGTAGTCGAACTTCTCGACCGCGCGGATGAGGCCGAGCGACCCCTCCTGGATGAGGTCGAGGAAAGTGAGCCCGCGGCCGAGGTAGCCCTTCGCGATCGAGACGACGAGGCGCAGGTTCGCCTCGACCATCTGCTGCTTCGCGGACATGTCGCCGCGCTCGATCCGCTTGGCGAGCGTGACCTCCTCGTCGGCGGTGAGCAGGTCGACGCGCCCGATCGAGCGGAGGTAGAGGCGAAGGGAGTCGAGCGACGGCTCGACGGTCAGATCGATCTCGGCCTTCTTCGGCTGGGCCGGGTCCTTCTGCCCGGCCGCGGCGGCCTCGACCTTGCCGAGCTCGGAGACGGCCGGCTTCCCGTCCTGCGATACGACCTCGATCCCGTTCTCGACGAGGTGGCCGTGGAGCGTGTGGACCTGCTCCTTGGTGACGTCCACCTCCTCGAGGCAAGCGGCGATCTCCTCGTACGTCAGGTAGCCGCGCTCCTTGCCGTCGGCGACGAGGGTGCGTAGTTCGTCGAGCTCGGCGAACGGCGGCTCGCGATCTTCAGACGTGAATGCGTCCCCCGGCTGCTCTTCGGTGAGCAGTGCGCCCTCGTTTTTTGCAGTCAAACCCCTCGCTCCTATGGTCGTCGGCTACGGCTGCCCCCACCCAGGAGGGCGGCCCTCTCCTTTGGCCATTCGGTTGTGACTTGCGCGGCGGGTGCCGCGAGGGGCTGAGCCTCATGAAGGGAGCCAGGTGTCCCGGGCGTCTAGCCACGGCCACTATAGAACGGAAACATCCGTTTAGTCGGGTTCCCCCGAATTACGGGATGAGCGCGAATCATCCGATCGACTGAACAGGATGTTTCCACGCCTCTCACAAGATGCCGGCATCGTCCTAGGGCTAGCGGGGACCTCTGTACTTCACGCGCGCGACGAGTACGACGCCGCGGAGCGCTGGGTGCGGGTTCTGAGGCTCTATGGCGTAGTCGGCGCTGCGATGCAGGCACTGGGCGTCGGTGAGACGCCGATCGACACCGCTGCGGCGGAGCCCGAGGCCCGGCACAAGCCGGAAAAGGTCCCGGGCGCCGAGGAGGTCACCGCGCGTTCGCGCGACATGGCCCTCCACCGCGGTGCGCCGGCGGTCGGCACCATCGATGTCCTGTTCGCCTGCTTCGACCTCTACGGGGCCGCTCTTGGACCGCGCGCTGTACGTGCGCGGGACGAGCCGCGATGAGCTGCTCGAGCGGATCGCCTACGAGGTCGAGCGCGTCCCGGTCGACTGATCGAGACGCCGGCGCCGACCCTCTTCGATCCGCTTGCGGACGTTGAGGAAATAGTCGGCGCCTGAAATCAGCGTCATCGCGACGGCCAGGTAGACGAGCGCCTGGACCCAGGCGGTCCCGCTGTCCTCGACGGCGATCAGCGCCATCACCATCGCGACCTGCAGGATCGTCTTCGCCTTGCCGAGGAGGCTGGCCGGGATCACGATCCCCTGCTGGCCGGCGGCGACGCGCAGTCCGCTGACGGCGAACTCGCGCGCGATGATCACCATGGCCACCCACGCCGCCACGCGGTCGAGCGAGACGAGCGAGATCAGCGCTGCCGCGATCAGCAGCTTGTCCGCGATCGGGTCCATGACCTTGCCGAACGTCGTGATCGACTCGCGCGAGCGCGCGAAGTAACCGTCGAGCCCGTCGGTCACCGCCGCGATCGCGAACACGATCGCCGCGATCGTGTCGCCGTTGGGCGTCTCGTCGAGCAGCGCGACGACGAGCACCGGCACCAACATGATCCGCACGAGCGTGAGGAAGTTGGGCAGGTTGAGCGGGAACATCCTGCTATGAGCGTACGCGGCGATCCAGAACTGCAAACCCGATCGACGAGCCGAGCGGCCCCGCGGGCGACACGGTCGCCGCCAGCAGCGGCCACGGGAATATGCCCCGAACGCACCCGTTCGCGACCAGGAGGCACAGCGCGATCCAGCCGAACCCGTGGCACCAGCCGAGCACGGTCTTGAGCTCGGGATCCAGCTCGCCGATCCAGACCACGAGCAGCGAGGTGAAGAGCGCGAGCTCGAAGTACGAGAACGCGCGGACGCGGCGGTAGTAGGTCACGCCGACCGCTCCGAGGCGAGCTGATGGCGCGCCAGCAGCGCACCGAACACCGCCATCACCACGAGCAACGCGATCGCGACCTTCGCCTCGGGCGAGCCGAGGTCGTCGAGGCTGCCTCCCAGCGCCACCCAGGCGAACGTTCGAGGGAGCGCGCCGACCGCCGTCCCCGCGGCCATAGCCCTGACCTTGAGGCTGGTCAGGCCGGCGCCGTAGTTGACGAGGTTGTACGGGATCGCCGGCGCGAGCCGCATGTAGAAGACGGCCCAGAAGCCGCGCTCCTCGATGAAGCGGTCGAAGCGCCTCACTCGCTCGGGCAGGAGGTGCACGGCGGCGTCGCCGGCGAGGTAGCGCGAGATCGACATCTGCATGACGGCGCCGAGCACGATGAAGGCCAGCGCGATCGGCGTGCCGGCCGCCGTTCCGAAGAGAAGCCCCGCCCCGCCCGCGAGCACCGGCCCGGGCACGAAGAGGCAGAGCGCGCAGGCCGCGCCGGGGACGAAGACGAGCGGCCCGGCCCAGCCGAGATCCTCGCCCCAGTCGCGCACCTCGTCGGCGTTCGGCAGGGAGCCGCTGAGCGTTGCCGTGGCGAAGAGCCCCAGCACGATCGCGGCGAATATGGCGAGGCGCAGCCGGGCGCTTTGCACGCCCGCGAGGGTACGGGCTAGGTCGACTCTGAGTCGGGCAGTTCCGAGTGGAAGCGGCCCGTGCTGCGCTGACGCTTGTGCTTGCGGGTCATCAGCGCGAGGTCGGCCGAGGCCAGGAGGTCCGACGACTGCATGTGCGGCGCGAGCTCCGCGGTGCCCCAGGCGAGCGTCTGCGGGTCGCCACCCGGCCGGATGCATGACGCGACGATGCTCGCCGAGACGCGCTCGGCCACCTTCTCCGCGACGTCCTGCTCCACGTTCGGCAACAGCACGGCGAACTCGTCGCCGCCCCAGCGGTAGCAAGCGTCGTGGTCGCGGACCGCCCCACGCATCGCCACGGCGGCGGCCCGCAGGACCTCGTCACCGTTCAGGTGGCCGTAGGAGTCGTTGATCACCTTGAAGTCATCGAGGTCGGCGACGATCACGCTGAGCGGCTCGCCCTTGAGTCGCGCCGCGTCGATCGCACGGTCGAGCCGCTCATCGAACGCGCGCCGGTTGCCCAGGCCGGTCAGCGGGTCGAGGCGGGCCTGGCGCTTCGCCTGCTCCTCGTCCTCGAGGAGGTCGGCGCGCTGCACTCCGCACCCGCGTGCTCCAGACGCAGGCCATCAGCGTGAGCACCGACCAGATCACGAGCCGCAGGGCCAGGTCGCCCGCAAAGACGTTCGACCAGTCGTCGTAGAAGAAGGGGAGCACCGCGAGGATCGAGGTCGCGGCGATGAAGACGAGCGTGCGCCGCGGAGGATGGGATGCGCCGGCGATCCCCATCCAGATCAGGAAGAGGGTGGTGTACGGCGACTCGCGGCCCTCGGAGAGCCATACGACGATCGCGACGGCGACGAGGCCGGCGTAGTGGGTCGCGAGCGCGGCGTCGGGCTTGAACTCCGTGGTCCGCTCGAGCCGCAGACCCAGCAGGACGCACCCGCCGACCAGAATGCATCAGGACCGACCAGCCCACGGGAGCGGGGACAGGCCCGTCCGGCGGCGCCAGGGGGACAGCGCAGCCATGACGACGGCCGTCAGGAACGCGGCGACGGACGTCACGCGCCGGACGACGTCCATGTCGGCGCCGCGGTAACCGCCGCGGCCGAGGAAGTTCCTCATGCGCGCGACCCGGTGCTCGCTCATCGGATCGCCCTCGAGACTCGGCCGGTTACCGACGTGCCGTCGCGGTCCTCGCGCTCGAGCATCTTCAGGAAGATGGCGACGATCGCGGGATCGAACTGCGTGCCCGCGCAGCGCAGCAGCTCGGCGCGCGCCTCCGACTCCGGCATCGCCGGGCGGTAGACCCGGTCGTTCGTCATGGCCTCGTACGCGTCACTCACGGCGAGGACCCGAGCGTGGACCGGGATCGCATCGCCGGACATGCCGAGCGGATAGCCCTGGCCGTCGGGCCGCTCGTGGTGTGCGAGCACCCAGCTGGCGATGTCCCTGAGGTTCGCGCCCGCGAGAATGCGCGCGCCCAGCTCCGGGTGCTTGCGCATCTCGGCCCACTCGTCCTCGTCGAGTCGCGCCCGGCTTCTTCAGGATCGAGTCCGGGATCCCGATCTTGCCGATGTCGTGCAGCACGCCGGCGAGGTGCATGCGCTCGACCTCGTCGGACTCCATGCCCATCTCGACCGCGATCGACCGCGCGTAGCGGCCGACCAGCTGCGAGTGGCGCGCGGTGCCGGCGTCGCGCATGTCGAGCGTCTCCGCCAGCACCAGCACGGCGGCGAGGTGACCCTCGTCGACCGCCGCCTGCCGGCTCTGCTCGCCGAGCAGGTTCGCAGCGATCTCGCGGTTGAAGATGACGGTGCGGTCGCGGCCCAGCGCCTTGGCCGCGAAGACGGCGCGGTCGGCGCCGGTCAGGAGCTCCTCGGCGGTGGCGCCGTGCTTCGGGTAGCTCGCGATTCCCAGCGAGACCGTGAGGCCGCTGTCGCGCGAACGCCTCCCGCACGTCGCGGCGGAGACGGTCGGCCAGCACGTAGGCGCCGTGCTCGTCCGTGTCGGGCGCGAGCAGCGCGAACTCCTCACCGCTGACCCGGGCGGCGACGTCGATCCGCCGCTTGCCCTCCTGCACGCAGGCCCGCCACGGCCTTCAGGGCGCGTTCGGAGGCCGTGTGGCCGTGCTCCTCGTTGAACTCCTGGAAGCGGTCGACGTCGATCACGACGAGGCTGACCGGACGGTCGCCGCGGCGAGCGCGCTCGAGCTCGAGCTCGGCCACCTCCTGGAGGCCCTGGCGGTTCAGCAGCCCCGTGTGCGCGTCCGTCTTCGCGGCATCAGCGAGCTGACCGATCAGGCGGCGGACGCTCATGCGCATCCTGCTGACCATCCACGTGGCGACGGCCACGGTGGCCACCGTGCCGAGCCAGAGCTCGACCGCCGCGCCCTGGACCCACATGACGAGGCCGTATGCGGCCGCGACGAGCGCCACCTGAGCGGCGGCCCAGCGGCGATTCAGGAAGTAGCCCGCCTGGAGCCCGACGGCGACGTAGAAGATTGCCCAGACGCTCTTGCTCGGGTCGCTGAAGAAGGAGACGGCGTAGGTGACGAGGACGGTCGCGAGGGCAAGCGCCGCCGGCGGGGCCCAGCTCGGCAGTCGGTCCTGTGCGCGCAGGCAGAGCAGGCCGACGGCGTACGCGAGCGCGATCAGCGAGAGGATCCCGGTCTCGTTCGGTCGAGGCGGTGTTCGGGAGGATCGTGACGACGAGCGCGATCGTCGCCCCGATGACGAATCCGTAGCCCAGAGAGCGCGCAAGGGCCCCCGACCCCGGCAGCGAGTCGATCGGAGCTTGCGTCGTCTTCGCGCTCCTCAACTGGTGCACCGTCGAGGAGACGGGGCCATTCACCTTCACACGCGCGAATATCGGTCCCGCGCGAAGGCCGCTTTAAGCGGGAGAAGGCTGCCTGGACACCCCGAGACCGCGCAGAAGCCGGCGGAAAACGCCCCGAAGAGTCGCCTTGCCGTACGCGTGCGATCCGTTGGCCGTCGTCATGACCGCGACGGACACCCGCAGGCGGCCGCGGCGGAGCAGCGCGACCTGGTGGTCGACCGCCCCGGTTCCCGACCCCCAGCCGCCCTTGAAGTAGAGCTCCCAGCCTCTCGGAACGACGCGGCCGACTCCCCACCGCTGGGACGGAACGATCGAGTGCAGGAGGCGCAGAGCCCTCCGGCGGTGGCGCTTCGCGACGTAGCGCTCGAGGTGGAGGAAGAAGCGCGTCTGGTCCGCGGCGTTGACGAGCGAGTGTCCCCACGGATGTGCGACCGGGGTGAATCTGCGCATGCCTACCCGACGCGCGAGCCGCCTGCAGCCCGCGGTTCCCGACCATGTTCCGGATGATCGACGCCGTGGTGTTGTCCGACCGCCAGATCATCGGCCTCAGGAGCCGCAGGTCGCGGCGCCGCAGGCGGCGGTCGCGGACCTCACGCCGGTTCAGGTAGGCCACCATCAGCATCGCCTTGAGCACGCTCGCGGCGGGAACGACTCGTAGCCGGCGGTGGCCCCACATGCGCCGCTCGGTGCGCACGGCGAAGCTGACGTTGCCACCCGCGCTGGGCGAGGTAATGCCGTGCCGCGCGGACGTCCGGCCGCCAGTCGGGCGGCGCGGCGGCCGACGCTCCCACCGGGGCGACGGCCGTGGTCGCGATCGCGATCGTGGCGGCGGCGACAGCCGTGAAAGAACTCACTTCACATCCCCGTTGCGTCGATATGGCCCATGCTCTAGGTTGGTCGGCTCGGGAGCAAGCAGGGGAGGCAGGGATGTTGGAGGACGGGAGCGCGTCGAGCCCCGCAGGCTGGGCCGGCGACTCCCACGGAGCTGGGACGCTCATCGGCGCTGGAGGGTTTTGTCCCACGGCGCCGGCGGACCGACATACGCGACGAGAGCGGGATCGGGGAGACCGCTCCGTCCGGGATCGCAGCGCGGAGAGACGCCGTCTTCCGCCGGCTGCTCGCGCTCGCCGACGTGCTCGCGGCAACCCTTGCGGTCGTCGTGGGCGGCGCCCTGCTCGAGGCGGACCTCGTCAACAACGGCTCGATCATCGCCCTCCCGCTGATCGTCTTCGCCGCCAAGACGCTCGGCCTGTACGACCGCGACGAGCTCGTCATCCACAAGACGACGCTCAACGACGCGCCAAAGCTCTTCTACGTGACGACGCTCTTCACGCTCGTCTACACCGTCGTCCAGGCGGACATGCAGAACACGACGATCGCGACCGAGACGATCCTCGTCCTGTGGGCGATCCTGATGGGCACCGTGATGGCTGGCCGCTGGACCGCTCGCCGCGTCGCGCGCGCGAACACGCCGCACGAGCGCTGCGTCCTCATCGGCGACACGGCACACGCCGACGCGCGTCAAGCGGATGCTCGAGTCCCACCCGACGCTGAGCGCCGACCTGGTGGCCGTGATCCCGTTCCAGCGGGTGACCGCTCGCGGCGAGGATGCCGAGGCGTTCGGCGAGTACCTCCGGCGCAGCGACTTCCACCGTGTGATCGTGACGCACACGGACGTCGGGTCAGGCGACATGATCGACACGATCCGGGTCTTCAAGTCGTGCGGGATCAAGGTCAGCGTGCTTCCGACCCTGTTCGACGTGCTCGGCTCGGCGGTCGAGTTCGACGACCTCGGCGGAGCGACGCTCCTGGGCGTCCGCCGGTACGGCCTCACGCGCTCGTCGCAGCTGATGAAGCGCGGCCTCGACGTGGTCGGCGCATCGCTCGCCCTCCTCGTCCTGGCACCGGTCTTCGCCGTGATCGCCGTGCTGATCAAGCGCAGCTCGCCCGGCCCGGTCTTCTTCCGCCAGACGCGTGTCGGTCGCGGTGACAGCCGCTTCCAGATCGTCAAGTTCCGCACCATGCGCAGCGACGCCGAGGAGCGCAAGTTCGAGCTGCTCGACCGCAACGAGACCCGCGGGCTGTTCAAGATCGACGACGATCCGCGCATCACGGGCATCGGCCGCTTCCTGCGCCGCTCGTCGCTCGACGAGCTGCCGCAGCTCTTCAACGTCCTGCGCGGCGAGATGAGCCTCGTCGGGCCGCGGCCGCTCGTCGTGGACGAGGACGAGCAGGTGGCCGGCTGGCACCGCAGCCGCCTCGACCTGACGCCGGGCATGACCGGCGCGTGGCAGATCCTCGGCAACCGCGTCCCGCTCGAGGACATGGTGTCGCTGGACTACCTCTACATCGTCAACTGGTCGCTGTGGTCGGACATCGAGATCCTGCTGCGGACCATCCCGCACGTCTTCGCGCGCCGTAACCGCTAGCGCCACCCGGCGCACTTAGCATCCGCCGTGCCACATGGGACTCGTGCGAACGTCTGCGCGGTGGTCGTCACATACAACCGGCCCGAGCTCCTCGCGCAGTGCCTGGACCACCTCGACGCGCAGTCGCGCAGGCCCGATCACATCGTGGTCGTGGACAACGCGAGCACGGACGAGACGCCGCGCATGCTGGCCGATCGCGACGGGATCGAGGTGGTGACGCTCGACTCGAACCTCGGCAGCAGCGGGCGGCTTCGAGCGGGCTGTCGACCATGCGTACCGCCAGGGCTTCGAGTGGATCTGGATGCTCGACGACGACACGTTCGCCGAGAAGGAGTGCCTCGAGCGGCTGCTGGCGGGCGCCGAGCGCGCGCCGCGGCGGCCGAGCATCATGGCCAGCGCCGTCCGCTGGCGTGACGGCCGGCTTCACCCGATGAACAAGCCGTGGATGCGCGCGCGTGCCCGCGCCGACTTCGCCGAGGGCGTCGCGGCGGGCCTGGCCCTCATCCGCGCGGCCACGTTCGTCTCGACGATGGTCCACCGCGACGCCGTGGCGGAGCACGGCGGTCCGCGCCCGCACTACTTCGTGTGGCTCGACGACATCGAGTACACGAGCCGGATCCTGCGGAACTCGCACGGCTACATCGCGCCCGACAGCGTGGCCCGCCATTGGACGCCGCAGCCCTACAACACGCTGACCGACGCGCGCGAGCGCTTCTACTACAAGGCGCGCAACCACCTGTGGCTTCTGCGACGCGGCGAGAGCTTCGGCGGCCGCGAGCGCGTCACGTACGGGCTCGCCTACCTGCGCTCGATCCGGATCTACCTGCGCGACAACCCCGACCGGCGGGAGGCGCTTCGCACCACGTTCCGCGGCGTCCGCGACGGCCTGAAGCGAGAGCCGCGATGAGCGACGTGACGCTGGTAGCGATCGGACCGCGCGCGCAGCCCGTGCCCGATGGCAGCGTTGCCTCCGTCATCGAGATCGCCGACCTCGGCGAGCTGCAGGACGCGGCGGCGCGCGCCGAGACGCGACTTCTCTGGCTGCTTGACGCGTCGGCCACCCCTTCCGCCGACACGCTCCCGCTGCTCGTGGAGCACGCGGACGCACCTGCCGCGAGCCTGCCGGTCGACCCGAGCGGCTTGCCCGTCGAGGCCGCACTGGGGAGAATCGACGACGACGATGCGGAAGCGGTTCTCGCGCGGATCATCGAACGCAGGGTGCCGCTGCGTCATACGACCGTGACCAGCCTGCTGCTGGAGCGCGAGCTGGTCGCCGCGGTCCCGCCGCCCGATCCGCGCCGCTTCGGCGGCTACGCGGGCACCGAGTGGACCGCGCGCGTGTTCGCCCGCAGCACCGGGATGCTGGTGCCGGCGAGCCGTGTGGAGCTTGCGCCGGCTGGCGGCCGGCACGCCGCTCCAGGCCGCACGGACGGCGCGCAGCGGGGCCTGGCGCCGCGGCGAGGCCCTGCGCGAGCTGCATCGCGCGACGGTCGGGCGAGCGAGGCGGGGCTAGCCCGGCGTGCGGCTCGAGCGTGCGCCTGGGCTGCGCCAGCTGCCGGCGCTGCTGACGCGAAGCCGGCCCAACCTGGTCCTGTTCGACAGCTGGCGCGGCACCTACTCGGACAACCCGCGCGCGATCTCGGAAGAGCTCCACGAGCGCCGCCCGGACCTCGCGCAGATCTGGGTGGCCGACCGGGACGCGAGTCCCGCCCTGGGCCGAGACCGTGCCCTTCGGGAGCCGCGCCTATCTCACGGCGCTCGGGCAGGCGTCGTACGTCGTCACGAACATCGGCATGCCCGGCTACTACCGCAAGCCGCGAGGCACGTCGTATCTCCAGACGTGGCACGGCACGCCGCTGAAGCGGATCGCCCACGACATCCAGGGGTCCGAGTTCGCCGGGGACCGGCGCTTCTTCCACCGTGTGCGGCAGGACGTCGCCCGCTGGGACGCGCTCGTGTCGCCGAACGCGTTCAGCACTGAGATCTTCCGGCGGGCGTTTCGACTACGAGGGGCGGGTGCTCGAGACGGGCTACCCGCGGAACGACCTGCTGAGCTCCTCCGCCGCCCCCGAGCGGCGCAAGGCCGTCCGGATCTCGCTCGGCCTGGCGGATGACACGCGCGCGATCCTCTACGCGCCGACCTGGCGGGACTCGCGCTCGTTCGAGCTGCGGCTGGACGCCGCCGCGCTGGGCAGTCGCCTCGGCGACGGCCATGCGCTGCTTCTGCGGACCCACCCGAACGCGCGCGGCGGACTCGAGCGACGGGCTCGGGTCATGGGCGATCGACGTCTCCGGCGAGCGGGACATCCGCGACCTGTACCTCGCCGCGGACGTGCTCGTGACGGACTACTCGTCGTCGATGTTCGACTTCGCGGTCACGCGCAAGCCGATGCTCTTCTTCACCTACGACCTCGCGGAGTATCGCGACGTGACGCGCGGGTTCTACTTCGACTTCGAGGACGAGGCTCCCGGCCCGCTGCTCGCGACGACCGAGCAGCTCGGAGACGCGCTGGAGGACCTCGACGCGGTCTCGGCGCGCTACGCGCAGGCGTACGACGCCTTCCGCGAGCGGTACTGCGCGCTCGAGGACGGCGCGGCGACCGAGCGCGTCGTGCGCGCGTTCTTCGGCGAGGGCTAGGCGGGCGCCGGCCTGCCGCTCGGGCTCGCCGCGGGCGATGCCCGCCCATGTCCACAAGAGCAGCGTGGGCAGCGCGAAGCCGAGCGGGGTCGAAAGCGCGCTGATCGCGTAACAGATCGCCCAGGCCATGAGCCCGACCTTCCAGACCCGCAGCTCGGGCGGGCCGCGGCGAACGATCGCGCCGATGATCGCCACCGCGCCCGCTAAGCAGCCAGAGAAGCGCGCCGACCAGGCCCAGCTCGACGGCGTTCGAGAGGTACACGTTGTGGAGCTGGCGGACCGCCGTCAGCGGGTAGTCGTCCCCCTGCCTGTAGTAGCGCGGGCTGTCGGCCGGGAAGCGGCCCCAGCCGAACCCGAGGAGCGGCCGGTCGTGCAGCATCCGGACCGCGGCGGCGTTCGAGTTCTGCCGGTCCCACACCGGCCTGTCGTCGTTCGCGCGGTCCTCGGCGCGCCCCTCCAGCCCGGGGATGGCTGCGAACGCCAGCAGCACGCCGACACCCCCCACCCCGGCTGCCGGAATCACGAACCGGCGGGTCTCCTTCGCCGCCAGCAGGGCCAGGACCGTGGCGACGGCAGCCGGCGATCCAGGCCGCGCGCGTGACGGTGAGAAGGATCCCGAGCGCGCAGAGCCCGGCGACGATGACGGCGACCTCCTTCCAGCGCCGCTCGCGCCACGTGAGCGCGGCGATGACGGAGGCCACGAAGCACGCGTAGAGGACGAGCCCGTTGGCGGCGGCCTCCGCGAACGGCCCGCGGGCGCGGTCGCTGTGCGTGCCCACGGACGGGTCCGAGATGTAGTCGGGGACGACGAGCGCGTCGGGGCCGACCGTCTCGAAGAGCGCGGTGAGCCCGAGATAGCCGCCGAGCGCGACCATCACGCCGAGCAGGATCCGGCGATCACGCGCCTCGCGGAACGCCTTCGGGGCCACGAAGAAGAGCACGAACCCGAGCAGGCTCAGCCGGTCGAGCAGCGCGAACCGGACCGACTCGTACTGCCACGTGTCCGCGATCAACGACGAGCCGACCGCGTAGATGGCGACGAGGGCGAGCAGGCAGTCGATCGGCCTTGCCTTCAGCGCGTCGGGCGACCGGATCCGCTCGCGCAGGAGCGTCGAGGCGATCGCCGTGCCGATCAGGAGGCGGTCGAGCGCGATCGGGATGCCCAGTCGCCCCAGTGGCCGGAGAACGCGCCGACCGCGAGGCCGATGCTGAGCGGCCAGGCCGGTCGCGCGGAGAGCGCCATGCCGACCACGGCGAGTGCCGGCGAGCGCGGCGGCGGCCTGCTCGAAGACGTCAACCCCAGCCGTGCTCTCGCGCGTGGCGAAGGCGGCCACGGCGGCGACGAGCGATCGCGCCGGCGAGCAGAGCTCCCAGGACCACCAGCGCGCGACCTGGCAGCGCCCGGGTCATCGGGAGGCTCCTAGCGGCCCAGCGAGCCGCGGATGAGGGTCGAGTTGGCCCGCAGCATCGCCAGCGCGAATCCGAGGACTATGCCTGCGACGAGGCCGATCAGGAGCGACTCCTGGAGCACGGAGCCCTTGTCCGACTCGGCGTTGGCGGCAGGCACCACGAGCTGAAGCAGGTTCTCCGCCGACGGCGCGGCGGTCGCCTGGACCACCCGGGCCGCCACCGTGCGCGCATGAAGCGCGGCCGTGCGGAAGTCGAGCCGCGCGTCCTCGGCGGCCTCGAGAGTTCGGGCGCTCGCGCGCGATGCGCACGAGGCGTGTCCGAGCCCGCTCAGCGCGCGCCTGCGCCCGCCGGAAGCGCGCCAGCTGAGTGTCGTCCTGCTGCCGCACGTTCAGCCGGGTGACGTACTGGATCAGCTGCGCGGCCGCGGCGTTGGCGAGCCGCTCGGCCTCACCGGCCGAGTCGCCTTCGGCCTCGATGCGGATGAGCGTGCTGTTCGGGATCTGCGACGCGGCCAGGTTCGCCGCGCCTCGTCCGGCGAGATGCCGGCGGCGCGCGCAGCGCGATCGACCACGTTGGGCGCCCCGAGCGCCCGCGCGTAGCTGGCAGCGAGCGTCGTGTTGCCGACCGTCACGCCCTGAAGCGTGTACGCGGGAACGTCGACGCGGCCGACGCTGATGCGCGCCTCGGCGGTGTAGACGGGCGAGCGCAGAAGCCCCACGGCGAGCCCGGCGAGGACGAGCGCGACGACCGGGACGATCGCCAGCAGGGGGAAGCGGAAGACGCTCTCGAGCGGCCCGACGAAAGCGGCGCCCGGTGGCTCGGGTGGAGCGCGGCCGGCGCCCCGTGCACCGCTCGCTGCGCGTGGCCGTCGGTCGGCAGCACCGGCGCCGAGGCGGCGGCTCGTAGCCGGCCCTTCGTGGCTTTCGTAGCAGTGGCACGGGGTCGCGAAGGATGTCAGCCCGTCCCGGCGCCTAGCGCCGGTATGGGCAATTGCGCCCACTTTGCACCGACTTCGCGGTTCTCGCAAGAAATCGAAGCGTCGCTCGTTTTCTTGCCTAGGACCTCCCCAACCCCCTGGGAGGAGCGCGCATGCGACGGGTCACGACCGAAGAAGCACCGGCCAAGGCTTTCACCTACCTGGAGCGCGCACGTGTCACGAACGAGCTCCCAGAGACGGACCAGGAGCCGCTCGATGTCGATCGCGAGGCGTTCGAGCTGGCGAATGCCGAGCCGAGCATCAGCGGCCGCGCACTTCTCGTCTGCTCACCGGGCGGGCACCTCGTCCAGATGCTCTCGCTCGAGCCCGCCTGGCGGGGCCTCGAGACCAAGTGGGTAACGCTGCCCGGCGCCGACGTCGACTACCTGCTCGAGGACGAGGACGTCGTCCTCGGCAAGGGCCCGACGAACCGCAGCATCAAGAACCTGGTCCGAAACTTCTGGATCGCCTGGCGCACCGTCCGGGATTACAAGCCCGACGTGATCCTGTCGACGGGCGCCGCGCTCGCAGTCCCCTTCTTCCTGATCGGCCGTCTCCACGGCCGGCGCTGCGTCTACGTCGAGAGCTTCACCCGCATCAACGGCCTCTCGGCCTCCGGGCGGATGGTCTACCCCCTCGCCCACGCCTTCTTCGTCCAGTGGCCGTCGTTGACGAAGCGGTTCCGCAAGGCCGTCCACGTCGGGAGCGTCGTGTGATCTTCGTAACCCTCGGGACCCATCACGATCCGTTCCCGCGCCTGATCGAGGGCCTGCAGCTCCTGGAGGGCGATGACCTCGTCGTGCAGCACGGGCACTCGCCCGCACCGATCCACGCAGCGGAGACCGCCGACTTCCTGTCGTTCGAGGAGCTGATCGAGCAGATCCGCAAGGCCGATGCCGTCGTCACGCACGCGGGCGTGGGCAGCATCCTCACCTGCCTGAGGCTCGGTCGCACGCCGCTCGTGGTCCCGCGTCAGAGCCGTTTCGGCGAGCACGTGGACGACCACCAGGTTGAGCTGACCGAGGCGCTGGCGGGCGACGGCAAGGTCATCCCGGTATGGGACGTGGCGGATCTACCCGACCTGGTCGAGGTTGCGCCCGGAGAGGCCGTCTTCGACGTCGGTGAGAACGACGGGCTCCACCAGGCCGTCCGCGAGGCTCTGCTGCCGGTTCCTCGCCGCCGCTTCCGCAGGCCCAGGACCTCTGTACCGATAGCTTCCTAGCCACGCGCGCTGTCTCGCGCGCGCCTGGCAATGCGGATCCTCTTTCTCTCGACCCTGCTCCCGGGGCTGCGACGGACGGGCAGCGAAGTCGCGACCCAGAGCTTCGTGGACGCGCTGCGGCGCGCGGGACACGACGTCACCCTGCTGGCGTACCGCCGCGTGGGCACCGACCCGCCGATGGCGGCGGGCGACATCGCGGCCGCCGACCGTCACATCGAGACGCTCGGCGCCGGCGTTCGGCCCTGCGCTCTGGATGCTGCGCGCGATCGCCACAGGCCGGCCCTACTCGGTCGCGAAGTACGTCGGCCGCGCGTACAGGCGCGCGATGGACGAGGCGCACGAGCGCCTGCGGCCCGAGCTGATCGTCCTCGACCACGCGCAGATGGCATGGCTCATGCCGGCCGGCGGGTGGGACGTGCCGACCGTGTATCTCGCCCACAACGTCGAGCACGCGCTGCATGACGAGCTCTCCGACCACGGCGGTCCGCGGGCGTGGGCGCACCGGCGCGAGGCGCGCAAGATCAGCGAAGTGGAACGGTCGATCCTCGAGCGGGCGAGCGCACTGTGGACGCTGGCGAGAACCGACGCGGACGAGCTCGGCGGGCTCGCGCCGCAGCTCCCCGCGCGGGTGTTCGACATCCCCCCGGTCACCGTCCCCGACAGCCCCGGGCAGGGCGGTCCACGACGTGGTCACGCTCGGCGGCTGGCACTGGAGGCCGAACGCCGCCGGGCTCCGCTGGTTCGTCGAGGAGGTCGCCCCGCACCTCGAGGGGCGCGGCATCGACGTGGTCGTCGGCGGCCACTCGGGCGAGGAGATCGTCGGCGGCCAGCGCGGGCATCCGGGCGGTGGGCCAGGTGCCGGACGCACTCGAGTTCCTCCAGAGCGGACGCCTGGTCGCGGTGCCGTCGACGGCGGGCGCGGGCGTGCAGGTGAAGACCCTCGACGCGATCGCGTCGGGCAGGCGCGTGGTGGCGACCTCGATCGCGATGCGCGGCATCGGCGACCCGCCGGACACCGTGCGCACGGCCGACGACCCGGCGGAGTTCGCCGACGCGATCGATCAGCGGCCTGCACGAGGACGTGGACGAGCAGGCCGGCGAAGCAGGCGCGCGACTGGGCGTCACGCCGAACCGAGCGGTTTCAAGCAGACGTCAGCGACGCGGCGGAGGCGGCGAGATCAGCGTGAGCGCGGCGGCCTGCGCCTATCTCGTGAGCAGGTATCCGAGCGTCACGCATACGTTCGTGACAGGCGAGGTGCGCGCGCTCCGGCACACCGGCGTGCGCGTGGAGACCGCGTCGATCCGCCAGGTCCCCGCGGGCGAGGCGCTTTCGCAGGCCGACCGCCAGGAGCTCGAGCGGACCTGGGTGATCGTCCCGCCGTCCCCGTGGCGGCTCCTGCGAGGGCCATGCGCGTGCGCTCCGGCATCCGCGGGCGTACTTCGGGACCTTCTGGCAGGCGCTTCGAATGGCGCACGCGGGCGGGCGCGCCCGCCTGTGGCAGCTCTTCTATTTCGGCGAGGCGATCCTGCTCTGGGACTGGATGCGCGGGCACGGGCGTCCACCACATCCACGTCCACCACGCCAACGTGTCCGCCGACGTCGCGCTGCTGGCGTGCGCGTACGCGAACCGCGCCGGGGCCGACCCGCCGTGGACGTGGAGCATCACGATCCACGGCCCGACCGAGCTGCTCGACGTCGAAGCCCACAAGCTGGCCGCGAAGATCGCCGACGCGGCGGCGGTCGTCTGCATCAGCGACTTCGCGCGCAGCCAGGTGGCTGCGCTCGCCGACCCCGCGACGCTCGAGAAGGTGCACACGGTGCGGTGCGGCATCGACCTGGCGGCGTTCGCGCCGAGCCAGTCCCCTCGCGACGACGCGTCGGCCGAGAATCCTCTGCGTCGCCGCGCTCTCCCGCCGCAAAGGGCACATCGTGCTGCTCGAGGCGATGGCGTCGGTACTCGAGCAGCGTGCCGGACGCGCGCCTCACGCTGGCGGGCGACGGCGCCGAGCGGGACTTCCTCGAGCGGCGAGCGCAGGAGCTCGGCGTCGCACATGCCGTCGAGTTCCTCGGCGCGGTCGAGCACGACCGGATGTCCGCGCTGTACGAGGACGCGGACGTCTTCTGCCTGCCGAGCTTCGCGGAGGGCATCCCCATCGTCCTGATGGAGGCGATGGCGATGGAGATCCCCGTGGTGGCCACCGAGATCATGGGCGTGCCCGAGCTGGTCGACGACGAGCAGAGCGGCCTGCTTGTGCCACCCGCCAGGCCGGAGCTGCTCGCCGCGGCGCTCGTCCGGCTGCTGACCGATCCGGAGCTCCGGGAGCGGATGGGGCGCGAGGGACGGCGGCGCGTCGCCGCCGACTACGACATCACGGGCTCGGCCGCGCGGCTGCGGAGCCTGCTCGAGCCACTGATCCGCTGAGCGGCTACGGGACGGTGGGCGTCATGACGCCCGAGTAGTTCATGCGCGTGCGCAGGACCTGCAGGTGCTCCCACGGGAATTCGCGCAGCGCGTGGGAGATGTAGCGCCCGCCGAACAGCCCTGTGCGGCCGAGGAACGGGTTCTCGCCCGTCGGCGACGGGTCCTCGGCGTAGAACGTGACCGCGTCCGCGCCGTCACGGACGACGATGCCGTACCGCTGCGCCGCGACCGCCATGGCACGCACGAGCGGTGACATCGGGATCGAATCCAGGTCGAGCTCGGGATCGATACGGAACCGCGCGCCCTGCGGAATCGCGGCGGGATTGCTGGAGTCGCCGTCGGTCCGCTGCGCCGGCCATGACCAGGAGCGTGCCCGGGCCTCCGGCAGCGCCATCGCAAGCGCGTGGTTGAACCGGCCCTCCTCCAGTTCGCCCAGGCGCATCAGTCCGCCCAGCAGCGGAAGGCTCGTCGCGGTCGCGCCCCAGCGCGGATTCTCGGTGTAGTAGCCGGGATTGGTCGAGACGTTCGTCATGCGTCCGCCGTAACGCGCGTGCCACCCGTCCCACGCTTGGCGCGCGCGCCAGAACTCCCACATCGTGTCGGTCGACGGCTGCCAGACGACCATGTGCCGGTCGGAGCCGGCTGCGGGCCGGGCACCGGATGGGATGGGCACCTGCTCGAAGGCCTCGCGGAGATCCTCCTGGACGTTGTCGAGCTTGACGCGCACCATCCGCTGGTCGGCCGGGACGGTGTAGACGGGCGTGCTGTAGCGCGTCGAGTTGACGTACGGGTCGTAGCGGCGCAGCAGGTAACGGAGGCGCTTCGTGTACACGCCCGACTTGGCGTCGAGCGGCGCGTTGTCGGCCAGCGGGGCGTTCCAGACCGACGTGGGCGCGAAGGGACGGGCGTCCGCCGTGCGGGTGGCGGCGGGCGCGCTCGCCAGCAGCCCACCGGCCGTCAGGCCACACGCTGCGGCAGCGCAAAATGCGATGAGAATCCTCGAGCTCATTACCTACCTGGAGGCGACCCCTGCCGCCCAAGGTACGTATCGGTTCCCTCAGGCGATGGCTTGAAACATATTCACAATTCGAGCGTGGCGGCGGAGGTCGGGTAGTACCTGGCCCCCCGCTCGTAGTACTGATCCCACCGTCCTGGGTGCTTCGCAGGCCGGCGCCGCCCGCGCACGCGCCGGACCGCGGCCCCGGGCAGGCCGAGCAGGAACTCGTGCACCGGGCGGGACACCCACCACGGGCTCGCGAAGCTCACGAAGTAGCGGCGGTAGACGCGCGAGATCTCCTTCGAGACCGGCTCGCGCCGCCGGAAACCCCTCGCGAACCCGCCGAATGAGGTGGGGATGGCGCCCGCGGCCGAGGCGTTGCCGCGGAGGCCGTCGCGGAGATGGGTGACCAGCACCGCCAGGAGCGCGCCCATTGCCTGGCGCGCGCGCAGGTGCTTCCCCGCCGTGTAGGCGATGTTCTTGAAGTTCATCCGGTACGCGGGCGACCCCACGTTCTGGCGCCAGTTCCGCTTGACCGCCTTCATGTGGACGGCCTCGATCTCGGGCGCGTGCAGATGTCTGAAGCCCGCGTCGTAGAAGCGCAGCATGAACTCGACCTCGTTCGCCCACACGAAGATCTGCGGGTCGTAGCCGCCGATGCGCTCGAGGACCTCACGCCGCACCAGCGCCGCGCAGCCCCAGAACGTCAGCAGCCCGGTGCGGTACTGCATGTCGAACCGGTGCTCCGGCTCGTCGGAGCTCGTGACCGCGAACGAGACCAGGTCGGCGTCGCGCTCGAGCGCCATGGTCATCGCCCGCCGCAGCCCGTCCGGGGGCAGGTAGCAATCGTCGTCGAGCAGGAGCACGTAGTCGCCGCCCGCAACGGCGAGCCCGTCGTTCCATCCGCTCACGCCGCAGTTCTCGTCGCGCCGGATCAGCTGCACGTCGGGGAACTCGCCGCTGACCATCTCCGAGGCGCCGTCCTCCGACGCGTTGTCCACGACGATG
This sequence comes from uncultured Thermoleophilaceae bacterium, assembly GCA_963839405.1. GTDB lineage: Bacteria > Actinomycetota > Thermoleophilia > Solirubrobacterales > Thermoleophilaceae > DASPHG01. Next base: position 52,922 of record CAWIUV010000013.1, on the reverse strand, counting down.
ATGTCGACCAGCTCGCGCGGGTAGTCGGACTCGGCCGTCATCCGCTGGAGGCTCGTCCGCAGCTCCTGGCAGCGGTTGAAGACGAGGAAGACGATCGTGACCGTCGGCAGCTCGCTCATGTCTGAGCTACGCGACAGTGCGCGACGACCCTTCGCTTGCCGCTCACGCTCGGCGCGAAGGTGATCTCGCTGAAGAAGCCGAGATGCAGGCGGAAGAGATTGTCGAACGCCGCCTGGCTGAAGTAGAAGGTGCGGTGGTACTCCCAGTTGCCGACCGCCATCGCCGGGATGCGGTTCAGGAACGGCCGCAGCATCACGGACTTCGGCCCGGGCACGCCAGCGCACGGAGCGCGTCGGGCGCCGGCCGGGATGAGCCAGGTGCTCGAGGTACTCCGGGTCGTCGGGCAGGCAGAACTCGATCACCATCGTCTCCCTGCAGACGCGCAAGAGCCGGCGGATGGCCTCCACCGGATCCGTGACGTGGTGGAGCACGTTGAGGAAGGTGACTACGTCGAAGCGTCTCGTCATCCCCCAGCTCCTCCACGCGCGCCTGCCGGATCTCCCAGCGCCGGCCGTGCAGCTCGGAGATGCGGTTCGCCACCGCGTATGTCGTCGGGTTCGGCTCGAGCCCGAGGGCGCGCGCGGCGCCGCGCTCCATCGCCTCGTACGGGAACACCCCGTAGGAGGTGCCGACGTCGAGGAAGCTCCGGCCGGTGATGTCCATCGAGAAGACCTGGTCGGCGCGCTTCTTGCGGTTCTTCCCCGGGACGCGCAGGCCGTGCGGCAGCGGGACCTCCTGGTAGCCGCTGAACTCCGTCTCCGCGAGGAAGGCCTCGACCTCCTCGCGCGGTGCGACCTGCCCCGTCGTCACGCGGTGAGCCCCGTCAGGTGAGGAAGATCGAGCTCGACCAGCTTGGTGACCTCGGCCTTGACCGCTGCGTCGTCCGAGTCGATTCGGACGCGGCCATCCTCCATCGCGATCCTTGCCGAGGGATAGCCCAGCTCGAGAAACGAGCTGTACTCGGGCCAGCCGGCGCCGCTCTCCCGGAGCAGGAAGCCAGTCGAGTCCGTGGGCACGAGCGAACGGTATCGCTTCACGCGGTACTGGGCCGGCAATAACTCCGTGTGCCCGGCGGCCAGGAGAAGAGCGAGACGATGGTTGCCGTCGCCCGAGTAAATGGTGCGCGCGATGCGCTTGCCGGTGGGCGTTTCGCGCACGCGCCGGCCGGCGTGAAGCTCGATCGGATGCGCGGTATCGAAGCCGCTCGCCTCGAACGAGTCGAACAGCGCTGCCGACAGCCGCAGCCGCTCGCGCCACGCCTGCTCGAACCCGGCCGGGTCGTCGAGGAGCCACGGCCACCAGGTCGGAACGCGCGCCTTCTGGAACCAGACGAAGTAGGGCTCGGCGCGGACCAGCCGCTCGTACTCGTCGAAGTCGGACTGGAACAGCTCGCGCCTCTCCCGGTGCAGCGCGAAATGGCGCACGCGGATCATCACGTCGTAGCGCAGCGGGCTGACCACGTCGCCGATCCGCACCGGAGCCCGGCCGCGCCTCGATCCGGTACGGGTTGCCTCGCGCGGTCGAGCGCAGCCATCGCCGCTGCTCCTCCGACAGGACTCGCTTCAGCGCGTCGCGCATCGCGGCAGCTTAAGATCGCCCGCTATGGCCATGACCGCTGACGAACTGCAGGCCGAGGCGGAGCGCTACCCCTGGTACCACACGCTCGAGCTTGGGGACGGGGTCGTGACGGACGGCATGTTCGACCACCGGCCGCACATGCACCACTACCCGCTGCCGGCCGACCTGAGCGGCAAGCGCTGCCTCGACGTGGCGACGATGGACGGGTACTGGGCGTTCGAGATGGAGCGCCGCGGCGCCGCGTCGGTCACCGCCCTCGACCTCGAGGACCCTTCGCAGCTCGACTGGCCCGCTGCGCTGCGCGGACAGGACCAGACGATGGACGAGACGAAGGCGAGGCGGTTCGAGCTGGCCAAGACGGCGCTCGGCTCGAACGTCGAGCGCGTGCTGATGTCGGCCTATGACCTCAGCCCGGAGCTCGGCACGTTCGACTTCGTCTTCTGCGGCGACCTGCTGCTGCACCTGAAGGACCCGATCACGCCGGTCGAGAACATCCGCAGCGTCTGCACCGGCAGCGCCGTGATCGTGAACGTGATCAAGAAGTTCCGCCTGTACGAGAAGCGGCCGATGGCCGAGCTCGACGGCATCGACGTCTTCCAGTGGTGGCTCACGAACCTCGAGGGGCTCGTGCGGATCGTGAAGGCGGCCGGGTTCGCCAAGGTCGAGGCGCACGACACGTTCGAGGTGCCGTTCACGAGCGGCGGCGACTGGTCAGGGCTGCGCGGCGTCGTGACCGCGCACGTCTAGCGGCGCTCGTCCAGCCTCTCGCGCGGGTTGAGCGCGCTCGCGTGGACCCTGATCCAGCGCCGGTGGAGCGCGCGGATGGACGCCGGGTCCGCGCGCTTGCGTGAACGCCACGCCACACCCGGATACCGGCGCGCGGCGCCGAGCATGTTGATGAACGCGATGACGCGCGCGTAGCGCGAGCTCGCGCCGCCGGGCGATGCAGCCGTAGGTCGCCCGCTGCCAGACCGGGGCGAGCTCCGCCCCGAAGTGCTGCGTCGTCGCCGCGGCAACCTCGTGGTCGACCACCGCCTCCGGCACGTACAGGGTGGTCCAGCCGGCCTGCTGGAGGCGCCAGCCGAGGTCGAGGTCCTCGGCGTACATCCACTGGCGCTCGTCGAACCCGCCGATCTCGTCCCAGGCCGCGCGCCGCACCATGAGGAAGGCGGCGACGGCCCACGCGACGTGCCGGCGCCGCTCCGTGTCCCAGCGCTCGGGATACGCGTAGCGGTCGGTGAGCCGCGACTCTGAAGCCGAAGCGCGCCGACCGCGTGCAGCGCGGAGAAGGGGATCGTCGGGAGGGCGCCGACCGAGTCCTGCGTGCTGCCGTCAGGGAGCCGCAGCCGGGGCGCCACGGCCCCGGCCTTGCGGTCCTCGGCGCCGGCTTCGAGCAGACGCTCGATCGCCCCGGGGTGAGCGGCGATGTCGGAGTTGGCCGGCGCGATCCACTCGGACTCGGTCCGCTTCGCCACCTCGTTCACCGCCCTGCCGAAGCCCAGGTTCTCCTCGGAGGCGATCAGGTTGACCCACGGGAAGCGCTCGCGCACGACGTCGGGCGACCCGTCGGTCGACGCGTTGTCCACGACCCACATGTCCACGAGGCCGCGGTCCGCGTCCGGCTTGAACGACTCGAGCGCGCGAACCAGGAAGTCGCGCGTGTTCCACGAGACGATCGCGACGGCCACCGGTGGCGTCAAGCGATCAACTCCCCGTAGAGATGCTCATGCGCAGCGGCGTCGTCCGCCGCGAGGACCTCGTCCGGCGACCGCGAGAACCAGCGCTCGATCGCGGCACCGACGTGCTCATCGGCAGCGATCAGCCGATTCGTGTCTTCGATCGCGGCGCTGAGCATGCTGAGCCGGAGGCGTCCACTCGCAAGCGCGCCCCGCTCCAGGACCTCGGTGCATGTGAACACAACCGGGCCTCCGCGAATCCGTTGCCAGGTGCGCGCGACCGCAGCGTCCGCCGGCGTGAACGCGTGCGCGACGTCGAATTCGCCGCGAAGCAGCTCGGCTAGGGCGCGCGGGATGTGGGAGAGCGCCGGAGTGAATCCGCGCCGCCCGAGAAGGGTCTCTACCGCCGGGACAGTCAGATCTCCGACAAGCCGCGATTCGTGACCCCGTGCACGCAGACCAACCGCGAGCTCGCGGGAGAACCCGTTCGCCGCTTGGTCGAGCAAGGCGACTCTCACAGCACGAATGTCCGGTGGCGGATCGCGCCTGCGGCCATCCCGACGACCTCGGCCACCTGGCGGACGGCCTGGCCCGGGAGCTCGGCGGCCGCGATCGCGCGCTGCGTGGCGCCCGGACCGCGGCGCTCGAGCGCGTGCTTCACGTACGGCGCCGCCAGTGACGAGCAGCGCCGGGTTGCGCCGCGCGCCCACGATGCCGACGACGGCGGCGGTCGTGCGCAGGTGGTCGCTGTCCCAGAAGACGCGCAGCGGGAGCTCGGCGCGGAACTCGGGATGGCGCTTGGCGAGATAGGCGAGGTAGCGCCACTTGAGGTTCTGGCGCACGATGCCCGGGAGCGTGTGCGACTCGACGGCGTGGCTGACGACCGCGTCGGGCGCCGGCACGATCTCGGCGCCGGCGCGCTTCGCCCGCAGCCAGAGGCCGACGTCCTCGCCCGCGATCGCCAGCTCGTCGAAGCCGTCGAGGCGCTCGAGCAGCGCGCGCGGGTAGAGGATGTTCGCGGCCTGCTTGTACGGGTTGATCGGATCGATCTTGAGCGTGCGCACGTGCGGCGCGCGCAGGATCTCCCGCTCGAGCGCGTCCGGCTTCGTCCGCCCCTGGACCACCGCGCCCGGCGCCGCCTCGGCGGCCGCCACGAGCTTCTCGAGCCAGTCGGGCTCGGGGCGGCAGTCGTCGTCGGTGAACGCGACCAGCTCGCCGCGCGCGGCGCGCCAGCCGATGTTGCGCTGCCTCGACGGGCTCCCGGTGCCCGGCTCGACGGCCATGTGGCTGAGCTGCCCGGATCGCTTCAGCGGGTGCGAGTCGAGCACGCGCGCGGCGGTCTCCTCGTCGTAGGTGTGCACGACGATCACCTCCCACCGCGCGGGGTCGAGCGTCTGCTCTTCTAGCGCGTTCAGCAGCCAGCGCAGGCGCAGGTGCCGCCCGTGCGATGCGACCACCACGCTGACGGCGATCGAGTCCTCCACTCGGCTCCAGAATATCCTCGCCTCCGTGCGGGTGCTGACCGTCGGGAACATGTATCCGCCGCATCACTACGGCGGATACGAGCTGGTGTGGCGCTCGACAGTGGAGCACCTGCGCGCGCGCGGCCACGAGGTGCGGGTCCTGACGACCGACACCGACACGGGCGCGACCGAGCCGGACGGGCCCGACGTGCACCGTGAGTTGCGCTGGCGCCTGCGCGATGCCCAGTTCGAAAAGGCGGGCCGGCGGGTGCGCGTCTCGGAGGCGCGCCACAACCATCGCGTGCTCGACCGTCACCTGGACGAGTTCCGGCCGGACGTCGTCGCGTGGTGGGCGATGGGCGGGTTGACGCTGACGCTGCTCGAGTCCGTCCGGCGCCGCGGGACTCCCGCCGTCGCGTTCGTCCTCGACGACTGGCTCGACTACGGGCAGTGGGCGGATCCGTGGATGCACATGGTCCGCGGCCGGAAGTCCGGCGCCGTGCGCGCCGTCGCCGCGCTCGCGCGCATCCCGGCCGACGTGGACTTCGACGGGGCAGCGAGCTACGTGTTCTGCAGCGAGCGCACCAGGACGCACGCGCTCGACCACGGGCACCGCCTCGGCCGCACGAGCGTCGCGCAACCTGGGCATCCACACCGACTACCTGAGCCCCGAGCCGCCGCGCGAGTGGGGCTGGCGCCTTCTGTACGTCGGCCGTCTCGACCCCCGCAAGGGCGTGGACACCGCGATCGAGGCCCTCCCCCACCTGCCGGACGAGGCGCGACTCGAGCTGATCGGCGGCTGGGACACGCACGAGGAGGACCGGCTGCGCGAGCTCGCGCGCGAACTCGGCGTCGAGGGGCAGGTCGGCTTCGGCGGCCACCGGGACCGACCCGAGATCCTGCGGGCCTACGCGGACTGCGACGCGGTCATCTTTCCCGTGCGCTGGGAGGAGCCGTGGGGGCTGGTGCCGCTCGAGGCGATGGGCAAGGGACGGCCGGTCGTCGCAACCGGACGCGGCGGCTCGGGTGAGTACCTGCGCGACGGGGAGAACTGCGTGCTGTTCGAGGCGGGCGACGCCGAGTCGCTCGCCGATGCGCTGCGCCGGCTCGCCTCGGACGCCGAACTGCGCCGGCGGCTTTACGACGGCGGGCTCGAAACCGCGGCCAGGTACACCGAGCCGCTCTACAACGAAGCCGTGGAGCATGCGCTCCTCGAAGCGGCGGACCGTGCGGTAGCTTGGAGCGCATGGCGCACGCTCAGGCGGAAGGCGCGCAGCCTCGTCATCAAGGTCGTCTACTTTCGCGCGCCGCTGATCGCCTCCGCGCTACGCAAGCGCTGGGCGAAGTTCAAGAACCCGACGGCGACGATCGAGTTCGGCAAGCACACCTACTGCGGTCCCGGCTTCAGCCTGCACATGCCGTTCGGCGGCACGTTCATCACGGGCGAGGGCGTCGAGTTCCGGCGCAGGTTTCGCGCCGAGACGGGAAAGGACGGCCGGATCGAGATCGGGGCCGGCTCGTACCTGACCTACGACGTGATCATCAGCTGCGACACCACGATCAAGATCGGCGAGCGCTGCGGCCTGGCGCAGTCCACCTACGTCGCCGACGGCAGCCACAAGTACAAGGACCTGGACGAGGAGTTCCTCAACCAGGGCTACAACTACCGGCCGATCGTCATCGCGGACGACGCGCAGATCCACTCGAAGTGCACGATCGTGAACAGCATCGGGCACCGAGTCGGTGATCGGCGCGAACGCCGTGGTCTCACGTGAGATCCCGCCGTATTGCCTGGCGGCCGGGGTGCCCGCGCGGGTGATCGACTACTTCGGCCCGCCGGGTCAGGAGCCGCCCGGCTGGGAGCCGCGCGAGCGCGCCGAGCCCGAGCCACGTCGAGTCGGTCGACTAGACGCCACTACGCTGCGGGCGATGGGCTCGCTCCTCCGTCGCGCGTGGATTCGTGTTGCCGTCAGCGCCGGCTATTACCGCGGCCCGGGCTACATGTCTGCGCTGCGCAAGCTCTGGGTGAAGCTGCGCAACCCGCAGGCGGACATTCGATTCGGGAAGTACACCTACCTGGGCCCGGGGTTCAGCCTTCACATGCCGCACGGGGGTACGTTCATCACGGGGCAGGCGGTGGAGTTCCGCCGGAAGTTCCGGTGCGAGGTGATGGATGGCGCCGTCGTGAAGATCGACGACCTCAGCGTCTTCACATACGACGTCGTCATGCAGTGCGGCAAGTCGATCGAGATCGGCAAGCGAGTGATGTTCGGCCAGGCCACGCTCGTCGTCGACGGCAACCACCGCTTCCGCGACCTCGACAAGCCCATGCTCTCCCAGGGGTACGACTTCCGCCCGCTGCGCATCGAAGACGACGCGACGATCACCACGAAGTGCACGATCATCAACGACGTTGCCACGCGCGCATTCGTGGGCGCGAACAGCGTCGTCTCACGCCCCATCCCGCCGTACTGCCTGGCGGTCGGGAACCCCGCGCGCGTAGTCGACTACTTCGGCCCGCCGGGTCAGGAACCGCCCGGCTGGGAGCGCCCGCCGTCCGAGCTGGCTGCGAGCCACTCGGCGGTCAGCGGCCGCGACGCGGACTCCTCCCACGCCTCGAGGAAGGGCCCCGCGAGCTCCTGCTCGTAGAACTGCCGCGCCGCCTTCCAGACGCGCGGCCCCAGCCACGGCACCGACTCGGGCACGAACGGGGCCAGCTTGGCGCCGCGCCCGCGCACCGGCTGCCGCTTCGCGACCGCGCTGAACTTGTTGAAGAACCACGGCTCCATCTCGGGGTGGATCGCGACGAACGCGCGCTCTGAAGCCGCCATCCGGCGGGCCTTCTCCCTCCAGAACTCGAGCGTCATGCCGGGCCGCAGGTGGTCCACCAGCGCGCGCGGGTTGTAGATGACGCGCAGCCCGTGGTCCTTCGCCCGGTAGGCGAAGTCGAGGTCCTCGTACAGGTAGGGCAGCCGTTCCTCGTCGTAGCCGCCGACGCGCTCGACGAGCGCGCGCTTCATCGAGCCGTTCGCGCCGTAGAGATGCGCCCACGAGGCCTCGGTGCCCTGGATGCTGCCGTAGTCGAACTGGATCCCCTCGTCGAGCCAGCGCATGAATGGCGTGAGCTTCAGCTCGGGCGACCACCGGACGTGGCCGACGACGGCGACGTCTTCCTCCGGGTGGCTGCGATGGACTGCGAGGTGCTCCTCGACGAACTCCGGCACCGGGATCGTGTCGTTGTCGGTGAAGAGGACGATCGGCGCCTCGGCCGCGCGCCAGCCGGTGTTCCGGTTTGCGGAGAGGCCGGGGCGCTTGCCCGTGAGCCGGCGAACCGGGTACGGGCGATCGCCGATCGCCTCGTCCACCGCGGCCGGGTCTGGGTCCATCTGGTCGACGACGACGAGGATCTCGAAGGTCCCGGGGGCCGCCGTCTGGCGCGAGTAGCCGTCGAGCACACGACGCAGGACGTCGTAGTTGCCGAGGCTCGAGAGGACGATGCTCAGTTCGATGCGGCGAGGGTACCGGCGTGCGTTGGGTAGGGTGCCGCCGTGCCGGAGCCCGCATCGACCTCGATCCGCAGCGCGAACTGCAGGAGCTGAAGGACTACCTCGGGGACGAGTACCAGCAGGACCGGCTCGAGCACTACCAGCGCACGCTCGACGAGGAGTGGGCCGGCTGCCACGACGAGGACGGCTTCTACCGCACCTCCAACGCCTACCTCTACAACCTCACCGCGTTCGCGATGACGGGCACCAAGCTCCCGTATCTGCGCGAGCTGACCCAGCACGTGCCGCCGGGCTCGCGCCTGCTCGACTACGGCTGCGGGATCGGATCCGACGGCCTGATGCTGCTGAAGGCGGGCTACAAGGTGGAGTTCGCCGACTTCGACAACCCGTCCACCGCGTTCCTGCGCTGGCGGCTCCAGCAGCAGGGCTTCGACGCCGCCGTGCACGACCTCGACAAGGAGGTGCCGGGCGGCTTCGACGCGTCGTACGCCTTCGACGTGATCGAGCACGTGCGCGACCCGTGGACGTTCCTCGAGCGAGATGGAGAAGCGGTCCGCGCTCGTCCAGGTGAACCTGCTCGAGTTCGGCGAGCACGAGCAGGAGCTCCACTACGAGCTGCCGATCCCCGAGATGCTGCGCTACGCCGCCGACCGTGGCCTCGAGCACTACCGCGTGCACTACGGCAGCTCGCACCTGATCCTCTACCGGCCGGAGCGCGTTTCGGGTCCGCGGCGGCTCGCCAATCGGCTGAAGCTCGCCTCGCGAGAGCGTCCGCCGGCGCATCCGCCGCTAGGCAGCCATGCGCTTGCTGCACGTGGGCTCCGGCTTCCGGCCCTGGCGCCGGGGCGGCCTCGTGGCGTACATCGAGGACCTCGCGGCCGAGCAGGTACAGCCGCGGCCACGAGGTCTCCTACTTCTTCAGCGGCCGCCAGTACCCGCTGGCGCGCGGACCGCGCCTGCGCAGATGGGATCGCGACGGCATGCGGATGCTCGAGGTGGTCAACTCGCCGCTCTACGACCACGGCCGCCAGCCCGAGCTCGAGGTGGCCGAGCCGCGGATCGAGCGGATGCTCGCGGACGTGCTCGCCGAGGTGCAGCCCGAGGTCGTCCACGTGCAGGAGCTGGCCGGCCTGCCCTTCTCCGTCGTTGGACGTGATCGAGCGCCACGGCGCGCCGTCCGTCGTGACTCTCCAGGACTACTTCCCGGTCTGCTCGACGTTCAAGTTGATCGACGCCGACGGCCACGTCTGCATGCGCCGGGAGATCGGAGCGGACTGCGTCGCAACCGTCGCCGCCGAGCAGCGCGACCCGGGGCTGATGGTCGAGGCCACGCTCGAGCACCTCGTCAGGAGCACGCGCGGGCTGCGCCGCTTCAGCAACCTGTGGCTGAGCGACCGGTGGCATCGCACCGACGAAGCGCATCGGTGCGGCGGAGGCCCGCCGGCGCTCGCGCGGTGCCACTTCTCCGGCGCCGGCCGCGTTCCAGCGCCGCCGCGAGCACAACGTCGAGCGGCTCAACCGCGCGGACCGCGTGATCGCGATGTCGAACCGGGTGGCGGAGATCTATGCGTCGCTCGGCGTGGACCGCGCGCGCCTGCGAGACGATCCACCTGACGCTCGCGCACATCGAGCGGCTGACGCCGCGGCGCGCGAGCGCTCCGGCTGAAGGCAAGCCGCTCACCTTCGCGACGCTGGCGGGCTTCGAGTCCGAGCCGAAGGGCGCGCTGCTGTTGATCGAGGCGATGCGGCAGCTGGCCGACCGCGCGCGCGACGGGCGCTTCCGGCTGCTCGTGTTCGGCTTCGTCGAACCGCGCTTCCGCGAGATGGCTGCCGGGCTGCCGGGCATCGAGATCCGGCGTGCGTTCAGGCCGGCCGCGCTCGACGAGATCCTTGACGAGGTCGACGTGGGGCTGATGCCTTCGGTGTGGGAGGAGGCCTACGGGTACGCCGGTGTCGAGTTCCTCGCGAAGGGGATCCCCGTGATCGCGAACGCGATCGGCGGGATGCCCGACTACACGCGCGATGGCGAGACCGGGTGGCTCAACCGCTCGTGCTCGGCCGAGGAGCTCGCGGGGATCATGGCCCGCATCGTCGACGAGCCCGGACGGGTGGTCGAGCTCAACCAGCGGCTGATTGCGGAGCGGGACAGCGTGGTCAAGCCGATGCGGCGCCACGCGGACGAGATGGACGCCGTTTACCGCGATGTAGCCGCGGCGAGCGCCTAGGCGCCAATCGACAGCTTTGGCCCGCTGGAGCGTTAAATGAGTGACTCGTTTTATGGCTGCTCTCACTGGCGAACCGCCGATAGGGAACCTGCGCGTTCGCGCGGCGCGCGGCACCATCATCAACTCGGCGTTCCAGATCGGGCTCGCCGTGCTCGAGCCTGCTGCGGCAGATCGCGGTCGCCGCCTTCCTCACGCAGGAGGAGTTCGGCCTCTGGGGCATCCTTCTCGCGACGCTCAACACGCTGGTCTGGCTGAAGCAGATCGGCATCGCCGACAAGTACATCCAGCAGTCGGAGTCCGACCAGGAGCTCGCCTTCCAGAAGGCGTTCACGCTCGAGCTGGCGGTCTCGTTCGGCTACTTCTTCCTCAGCTGCATCGTCCTGCCGCTGTTCGCGCTCGCGTACGGGCACACGGAGATCATCCTGCCGGGCTTCCTGCTCGCGACCTCGGTGATCCTGACCGCGTTCCAGACGCCGGCGTGGATCCACTACCGCCGCCTGAACTACGGGCGCCAGCGGCTGCTGACCTCGGTCGATCCCCTGATCAGCATCATCGGGATGGTCGCGCTCGCCGCTGCCGGGTTCGGCTACTGGGGTCTCGTCATCGGCGGCGTGGTCGGCAGCTTCGTCGGCGCGATCGTGTGCATCGCCTTCTCGCCCTACCGCATGCGCATCCGCTTCGAAATGCAGACGCTGCGCGAGTACGCGAGCTTCTCGTGGCCGCTGCTTGGCGTCTCGCTCAGCCGGCTCCTCGTCATCCAGGGATCGCTCCTGGTCGCCACGCGGTCCGTCGGCCTCGCGGCCGTCGGTGCGCTCGGCCTCGCGGCCAGCTACGCGACGTTCAGCGACAAGGTGAACGCGATCGTCAGCCAGACGATCTACCCGGCCATCACTCGGGTGGCCGATCGCAAGGACGCGCTCCAGGAGGCGTTCCTGAAGTCGAACCGGGTCGCGCTGATGTGGGGCATCACGTTCGGCGTCGGCCTCGCTCTTGTTCTCAGGCGACCTCGTCAACTTCGTGCTGGGTGACAAGTGGGACGACGCGATCAACCTGCTCGCGGCCTACGGAGTCATCTGCGGCCTCGGGCAGCTCGCGGTGAACTGGACGATCTTCATGCGCGCCGTCAACCGGACGAAGCCGCTCTTTGTCGCGGCGCTGCTCGACGTGGCGGTGTTCGTCTACAGTGCTCGTCCCATGCGTGCTGACACTCGGCATGACGGGATACGTGATCGGATTCGGCACCGCGATGTCTCGTACAGATCCTCGCGCGCACGTACTTCATGCGGACGCTTATCGACGACTTCAGCCTCGCCCGGCACACCTGGCGCGCGGTCGCGCCTGTCCTGATCCCAGTCGCGCTGATCATCGCGATCCGTCAGGTCGCGGGCGGCGACCGCACGCCGGCACGCGCGCGCTGGCCGAGCTCACCGTCTATCTCGGCGCGACAACCGCCTTCACCTACCTCTTCGAGCGCAGGCTGATCAACGAGCTCGTCGGGCTATCTCCGCGGCCGCAGACGCCCTGCGCCCGCGCCCGGCGGGGAGGCACGCGCTCTTGCCTGAGCGGCTACGCCTCGTAGCCCAGCTCGCGCAGCTTCGGCCCGAGGATCCGGTCGAGCAGGGCCTGCTCCTCCTCGGCCAGGTTCTCGCGCCAGAGGCCGGGCGTCGCCGCGCGGCGGAAGCCGCCGGAGCCGAGGCCCTCGGCGGGAGTCCGGTCGTAGGTATGGGGCTCGATCATCGCCGCGAGCTTCGCGTCGTCCACACCGAGCCCGATCCCGTCGAGCAGCCGGCGGAGCTCGCCCTCGGTGTCCACCCGGAGGTCCTCGTATCGCAGCCTGTGCTTGGGGCCCTCGTGGGCGGCGAACGCGCGCTCGACGACCTCGGTGCGCCAGAGCCACTTCCGCGCGAGCAGCTCGATCAGCTTCAGCCGACCCGTCTCGGGCATGCCGCCGAGCCCCTGGAACGTTCGCGTCGCCCACGTGTCCGGCTGGCTCGCGTCGAGGATCGAGTCCACCACGTCGCGTCCGTCGCGAAGCAGGAAGACGAACCGCGAACGCGGCAGCGCCGCCATGATCACGTCCGCGGACTGCGAGCCGTTCGGCTCCTGGATCGCCAGCACGGCGTCGGGCGGGTTGTGCGGGTAACGCTGGGCGTGCGCGGCGAAGCGCTTCCTGAGCATCTCGCCGAAGGCAGGCAGCCAGACGTCCTTGAACTCGTCAGCGAAGAAGTCGTCGGGGTTCCCCGCCCGCAGCTGGCGGATCATGAAGCTCTTGGAGTCGAGCGCCTCGAGGTCGACCGAGAGGTCCACGGCGTTGGGCAGCATCTGGCCGAGATGAACGCCGATCAACGGCTCGTTCACGGGAACGATCCGCTCGTGCTCGGTGAGCATCCGCAGCATCCAGGTGCTCCCGCTCCGAGGCGACCCGAAGACCCAGACCAGCCGCTCGTCGATGTCGCCCCGCCACATGAGCCGTCGCCGTACCGCGCCCAACCAAACGCGGGCGGAGTGAAGCGCCGCCATGGGCGAATCGTCGCACAGGATCTTGACCGGCGGTTAGCCTCGGAGGCCGCATGAGCGAGCGCTACGACACGCTCATCGTGGGCGCCGGCTTCGCCGGCTCGATCCTGGCCGAGCAGCTCACCACCCGGTGCGGGCAGCGCGTCCTCGTGATCGACCGGCGCGACCACATCGCCGGCAACGCCTACGACTACCTGGACGAGCACGGCGTGCTGGTGCACCAGTACGGCCCGCACATCTTCCACACGAAGGCCGACAAGATCGTCGACTACCTGTCGCGGTTCACGGACTGGCTGCCGTACGAGCACCGGGTGCTGGCGAACGTGGACGGCAAGAACGTGCCGATCCCGATCAACCGCACGACGATCAACACGCTCTACGGGCTCGGCCTGTCCACGGACGCCGAGGTCGAGGAGTTCCTGGCCGAGCGGGCCGAGCCGATCGAGCGCATCAAGAACAGCGAGGACGTCGTGGTCGCGAAGGTCGGGCGCGAGCTCTACGAGAAGTTCTTCCGCGGCTACACGCGCAAGCAGTGGCAGCGCGACCCGTCGGAGCTCGACGCGTCGGTGTGCGCGCGGATCCCGGTGCGCACGAACGAGGACGACCGCTACTTCACGGACTCGTTCCAGAACATGCCGGCCGACGGCTACACGGCGATGTTCGAGCGGATGCTCGACCAGCCGGGGATCGAGGTCTCGGTCGGCACCGACTTCTACGACGTGCGTGACGAGCTGGACTACGACCACCTCGTCTGGACCGGCCCGATCGACCGCTTCTTCGACAACCGGTTCGGGGCCCTGCCCTACCGCTCGCTCGAGTTCGAGCTGAAGAACGAGCCGACGCCGGACGGCAAGCTGCTCTTCCCGGCCGGACAGATGAACGAGCCGAACGACGAGGTGCCGTACACGCGCCGGACGGAGTTCCGCCACCTGACCGGGCAGGTGCACACGTCCTCGACCTACGCCGTCGAGTACCCGCGCACCGAGGGCGACCCGTACTACCCGATCCCGCGCGAGGACAACCGGGCGCTGTACAAGAAGTACGAGGCGCTGGCCGCCGAGCTGCGCGACGTCACCTTCGTCGGGCGGCTTGGCGCGCTACCAGTACCTGAACATGGACCAGGTCGTGGGCCAGGCGCTCTCGACCGCCGAGAAGCTGATCGCCTCGCTGCCCGAGCGGGCCTAGCACTAGCCGGACGCGTCGAGCTTCTTGATCTCGGCCGCCGGGACGCCGGCGACCACGGTCCACGGCGCGACGTCCCGCGTGACGACGGAGCCCGCGGCGACGATCGCGCCTTCGCCGATCGTGACTCCCTTGAGCACCATCGCCCGCCGCCCGATCCACGCCTTGTCCTCGATTCGCACCGGGGCGTGGGGCACCACAGACCAGTCCTTGCGGCCCTCGCGGCGCGCGTAGTGGTCCTTCGATCGGATCTCCCAGTCCTGGTGGTGCGAGTCGTGGTCGGCGATGTAGACCTCGGCCGCGATGAAGACGTCGTCCCCGAGGGTGAGGCTCTCGACGACGTCGATGTCGCAGCCGTCGGTGAGCTCGATGCGCGACCCCATCCGGATCTCCGCGTCGGGCTCGTGAATCAGCCAGAGGCCGCCCAGGTCGTTGTCCTCGCCGACGTGGATCGCGCACTTGTTCCCGCCGCGGCCGCCCAGCCGGACGGCGGCCAGGCGGTTGCCCGGGCCCCGCCGTCACGTTCGCGTGGCCGTTCTCGATCCGGTCCGCGAGCGCGACGGTGAGCTGGTGTGGGCGCAGCGGCTTGTCGCGCCCGCCGCGAACCCGACGAAGGAGGCCGCTCAACACGGCGGGGAGCCTAACCCGCGCTGACCTCCGGCTCGGGCTCGGACTTGATGGGTGTTCAGACGCCTGAACGCAGACGTGACCATTTGGCCTATCACGCCAGCCATTTGGGGGCCGAAGCACAGGGGACGACCACCAACGATTCGGAGAAGAACCAGTGACAAAGGGAATCCGGGCTCTGCTCGCCGCCGCCATCGCCGTCCTCGCCGCCGCGCCCACCGCAGCAGCCGCCCGCCCGTTCGCGGCGGACTCCTTCTGGAACACGCCGCTCGCGGCCGACGCCCCGACCGACGCGCGCTCGGCTCGACTACGTCGGCGAGCTACAGCGCCAGCTCGGCCTGGTCTCTCCCTACATCAACACGACCCAGTACAGCGCGCCCGTGTACACGATCCCGGCCGGCCAGTCGACGGTGCCGGTGATCCTGGACTCGCAGTTCGCGGAGCCCGACCTGCGCGCAGGCGTGGCAGCAGGTCCCGATCCCGGCGAACGCCAAGCCGGCGGTCGGCACGGACGGCCACCTGATCGTCCACCAGCCCTCCACGGACACGATGTGGGAGTTCTGGAAGGCCGCGAAGCGCGCGGACGGCTGGCACGCCGCCTGGGGCGGAACGATGACGAACGTCTCGACGAACCCCGGCTTCTTCACGAACCCCTCGAACTGGGGCTCGACGGCCACGAGCCTGCCCATGCTGGGCGGCCTGATCCGGCTCGACGAGCTTGCTGCGGGCCGCATCGACCACGTGCTGGCGATGGCGATCCCGGAGTCGCTCAAGGGCACGTTCTCGTGGCCCGCGCAGCGCAGCGACGGCGCTCTCGACCAGCGCCGAACGCGATCCCGCAGGGCACGCGCTTCCGGCTCGATCCCTCGCTCGACCTGAGCACGCTCCAGATGGCGCCCGTCGTGCGCATGATCGCCAAGGCCGCGCAGGACTACGGCATCGTCCTCCGCGACGGCGCCGGCTCGGTCACCTTCTACGGCGAGGACCCCACGCCGACCGGCACGAACCCGTACGCGGGCCCGACCGGTTACTTCCAGGGCAAGTCGCCGGCCACGCTGATGCAGCAGTTCCCGTGGTCGCGCCTGCAGGCTCTCAAGACGAACCTGCGGACGGCCGCGGCCGGTACCGCCTACGTCGCCAACGGCGTGCTCACGTTCGCGAGCGCGCGCAACATGAACGCCGACGTGCGCATCGAGCAGTCGGGCGCCGCCGTGACGGTCTCCGACTCGAACCCGATCGACGCGGTCGGCTCGAAGTGCACGCAGGTCAGCCCGACGCGCGTGAGCTGCACGGGCGTCACCGCGGTCGACGCCTCCGGCAGCCACAAGGCGGACACGCTCCGCATGCTCGCCTCGCTCCCGGCCACGCTGTCGGGCGGCGCCAGCAACGACGTGCTCTACGGCGGGCCGCTCGGCGACACGCTGAACGGCGGCGACGCGAACGACACGCTCGTGCCGGGCAAGGGCGCCGACCGCCTGAACGGCGGCAACGGGAACGACTACGCCGACTACGGCACGCGCACGGCGGCGCTGACGCTCTCGATCGACGGCGTCGCCAACGACGGCGAGGCCGGCGAAGGCGACAACCTCGGCACGGACGTCGAGGCGCTGATCGGCGGCTCGGGCAACGATCGCCTGGTCGGCTCCGACGCGGCCAACTCGCTCTGGGGCCAGGACGGCGACGACACGGTCGACGGCCGCGCCGGTGGCGACTGGCTGAACGGCGGCGCCGGGTTCGACACGGCCGACTACTCGTCGCGCATCAGGTCGCTGACGCTGTCCCTCGACGCCGTCTGGAACGACGGCGAGGCCGGCGAGAACGACGGGCTTGGCCTCGACTTCGAGCGGATCGTCGGCGGATGGGCGTCCGACACGCTGACCGGCGGCACCGGTGCCGATCGCCTCGATGGTGGCGCGGGCAACGACACGCTCAACGGGGGCCTCGGCGCCGACGACCTCTACGGGAACGCCGGCGCGGACTCGCTCCAGTCACGCGACCTGCTGATCGACAAGGTCGACTGCGGGGCCGACAAGGACACCGTCACGGGCGACCTGATCGACCTGCTCGTGAACAAGGTGTGCGAGAAGAAGCTCCTGCTGTAGGCAAGGACGCGTGGCGCGGCACGGACGCCGCGTCCACATAGGATCCTCGCGATGGGGATCGCGGGCAGCCCGCTGAAGGACCACGTGATCTTCGTCGAGGGCGCGCCGCGGAGCGGCACGACGTGGCTCCAGACCCTCCTCGCGACGCATCCGGAGATCGCGGGCGTGGAGGCGGAGTCGCACCTCTTCGACTTCGGCGTCGACCAGCTCTTCGACAACTTCGAGGGCCGCCACGCGTATCTGCACGGACTGCAGAGCTACCTCGATCGAGACCAGCTGGTCGACCTCGCGCGGGATCTCTGCGATGGCGTGCTGGTGGCGATGCGAGCCCACGTCTCGGCCGGCTCCACCCCGCCGTTCGTGGTCGAGAAGACCCCGATCAGCGGGAAGGACGGCGGCCTCGACCTCGTGCGAAAACGAGACTGCTACCCGGACGCCTGGTACGTCCACATCGTGCGCGAGCGCGACGCCGTCGCCCGCTCGCTGATGCGCGCGCCGTGGATGGCCGACCGCTCCTACAAGGCGTGCGGCGCGCTGTGGGACCGCACCGTCGGCGCCGCGCGCGGGACCCTCGGCGACCTCCCCCGCTACCGCGAGGTGTCGTACGAGGAGCTGCGCGCCGACCCCGAGGCCGAGCTTCGCGCGCTCTTCGAGTGGCTGGGGATTGCGGCCGGTGACGACGTGATGGAGACGGCGCGCACGATCTCGAGCGAGCAGGTCTCCGACCTCGGCGCGGTTCCCCCGGCGGAAACCGGCTCCCGGCGCGCCGCGCTGGCGGCGGCTCCGCGGCGGCTCGCGGCGCGCGCACGCGCCGCGCTCGAGACCGGCGCCCCCGAGGAAGCGGACGTCGACCCGCTGGCGTTCACGTTCGCGCGCGCGATGCGCGAGCGCGACGCCGAGGCGCTCCGCGAGCTGACGGCGCCCGCGTTCGAGTTCGTCCTGCGCGGCCCCGGCGGCGACCGCACGCTTCGCGGAGACGAGGGCAGGGCGGCGCTGGTCGAGCTCGCCGGCGACACGTTCGACCGCCGCTACGTGAACGAGTGGTGGGGCTCAGCGGGGGCCTGCACCGGGCGAGTGGTGGACGTCCGCGCCCGGGAAGCCCTTCTGCACGCTCTTCTTCTCCGCGCTCCGCGGCGACGCGGATCGGGTCGACCTGGCGATCGGCCTGCTCGTCGAGGATGAGCTGGTGCGGCGGGCGCTCGTTGTGAGCGCCAGATAGCCGCGGTGTTCGACCACGTCGGGATCGCCGTCTCCGACCTCGCCGCGTCCGAGCGCTTCTACCGAACCGTCCTCTCCGTGCTGGGCGTCGAGCCGAGCCACGCCGACGCCGAGCTCGTCGAGTGGGAGGACTGGGACATCGGGCCGGCCGACGCCGAGCACCCCGTGACCCGCGGCCTGCACGTCGGCTTCCGCGCGCCGACGCGACAGGCCGTCGACGCCTTCTGGCAGGCGGGGATCGACGCCGGCCACCGCGACGACGGTGCGCCCGGCCCGCGCACCGCCTACGGCCCGGACTACTACGGCGGCTTCCTGCTCGACCCGGACGGCAACAGCGTGGAGGCCGTGCACGACGTGCGCGAGCGGGCCGTGCCCGACGGCTGCGTCGACCACCTGTGGGTCCGCGTGGCCGACCCGGCGGCGTCGAAGCGCTTCCAGCTCGCGGTCGCGCCGCACACCGGGATGCGGCTCACGGCCGACGAGCCCGAGCTCGTCCGCTTCGCGGGCGACGGCCACAGCATCACGTTCCTCCGCGACGAGCGCCCGTCGACGACGCGCGTCCACCTCGCGTACGGGACGCGCGACGACGACACCGTGCGCGCGTTCCACGCCGCCGCGCTCGCCGCGGGCTACGAGGACCACGGCGCGCCCGGCGAGCGCACCGTCTACCACCCGGGCTACTACGGCGCGTTCGTCCTGGACCCCGACGGGCACAACGTCGAGGTCGTCAACCACAACCGCTGAGGCAGGCACGTGAGCGAGCTCGAGTTCGACGAGAAGACCGCCAAGGCCCTTGAGGTGATTTACGGCACCCGCGATGTGCTGCGACGCCGGAGCCTCGTCCATGATGCGATCGCCGCGTCGCCCGGCGAGCGAATACTCGATGTCGGCTGTGGGCCCGGGTTCTACGTGGCCGAGCTTCTCGAGCAGGTAGGTCCGGCCGGACATGTCTGCGGCATCGACTCCAGCGCCCCGATGCTCGCCATCGCGGCCCGCCGGGTCGACGGATACGAGAACGTCGAGCTATTGGAGGCGCCCGCGACCGCGCTCCCCTTCGATTCCGGCTCATTCGACGGGGCGATCTCGGTGCAGGTGCTCGAGTACGTGAACGACATCGAGCTTGCGCTTGCCGAGCTCCACCGTGTCCTGCGGCCGGGTGGACGACTCGTGATTTGGGACGTCGATTGGGAGACGGTCTCGATGCACTCAGCTGACCCGCAGAGGATGAAGCGGGTCCTCGAGGCGTGGGACCGCCATCTGGTCCACCGCTCCCTGCCGGCGACCCTCGCCGGCAGCCTGCGGGACGCCGGATTTACCGACATCTCGCTCGAGGGGCATTCCTTCGCGACCGGCGAGTTCACGCCCGACGCCTATGGCGCCTCTCTGGTCGGCGTCGTGACGACCTACCTGGCCGGCCTGGATGACTTCGCGGATGACGACGCCTACGCGTGGGCTGATGAACTGCGAGCTCTGGGCGAACAAGGCGAGTTCTACTTCGCTTGCGTCCAGGCTTGCTTCTCGGCCACGCGCTCATAACGACCTAAGCCGACGGGGGGACTCGAACCCCCGACCCCTTCATTACGAGTGAAGTGCTCTACCAGCTGAGCTACGTCGGCGCTCGGCCGAGTCTAGAACCAGCGGCCGGGTGACCGCGGGCGATGCGCATCGCCGGCCGCTCGACGAGCACCCAGCTCGCCCACCCCGCCGCGAGTGCTGCCGCGGTGACGATCGCGAGACGGGGCCCGATGCCGCCGGGCAGGAGGCCGAGGTCGTTGGCGACCATGATCAGCGGCAGGTGCCACAGGTACACGCCGTAGGAGACCACGCCCGACCACACGAGCGGACGTGCGGACAGCCATCCGACGGCCCGGCCCGCGCCGGTCGCGATCGCGGCGACGACGAGCGCGAACCCGAGCGCGGCCGGCAGCTTCAGCACGACCGCGCGTAGCTCGGGCATCAGCGCCGGCGTCTCGTACCACCAGGCGCTCGCGACCACCAGAAGCGCGCCGCCCACGGCGAGGAGCGCGGTCCGCCGTGACGACAGCGTCGTGCGCCGCGATTCGACCCAGAGCGCGGCCAGCATCCCGAGCGCGAAGTGCCCCGCGTACGCCGGCAGCGTCTTCTCGCCGACGTCGGTCCAGCCGCCCGCTTCGGCGAGCACATTCCACGCGAGCGTCGCGCCGACGAGCGAGACGAGCAGCGCCGATCCGGGCCGCCTGGCCCCGCACCAGCGCGACCAGCGGCAGCGCGACGTAGAACGACGCCTCCACGCAGAGCGTCCATGTCACCGGGTTGATCTGCATCAGCGTGTCGCTCGAGTAGTTCTGGGCGAACGCGAGGAAGAACGGCAGCCGGTCGGCCGAGGGCACGATGTCGTGGAAGCCGACGGCGGCATAGAGAGCCACGCAGCCCGCGAGCGAGACGTAGTAGGCGGGGACGATGCGCGCGATCCGCCGCGTGGCGTAGCGCCTCAGGTCCTGCCGCGCGCAGCAGCGCGCGGTAGAGCAGGAAGCCCGACAGCACGAAGAAGCAGATGAGGCCGAGGTGGAGCTCGTAGAAGATGCGGTCGAGCGCAGCGGAGCGCTCACCGGTCACCCGGTCGGGCCGGTAGAGCCAGACGTGAAAGGCCACCACTGACAGCGCGGCGAGGCCGCGCAGCCCGTCGAGCCCACCGCTGCGTGGTTCGGAGCCCATGAAACGGCCGTTCTTCCCGGTATGGGTAAATTCGACGCGTGGGCGAGATCCTCACCATGCCGGACGGCACGACCTTCGAGTTCGTCCGCGAGCCGGGCGATCCGGAGCGCGACCCCTCGGAAGTCGTGTTCACGGCGCATCCGGATGGGCCGGCGCCCCCGCCGCACATTCACCCGCGCCAGCGCGAGACCTTCACGCTCGAGGAGGGCGACTTCGAGCTGCGGCTCGGCCGGGACTGGCGCAAGCTGCAACCCGGCGAATCGGTCACGGTCGAAGCCGGCACGAAGCACACCTACAGGAACAAGGGCACGCAGACCGCGCGCGTCCGGACGGTGCACGAGCCCGGGCTCTCGTTCGACCAGTACCTGCGCGACCTCCACGCGACCATCACCGAGCACAACTCGATGAAGGTCACGCCCGCGGTCGCCGTGCGGATGGCGGGCGTCTGGCGACAGCACTCCGACACGATCCAGGGTGGCGACGCGATGATGAGGATCGCCTTCGACGCGCTCGGGCGGATCGGCGCCGCTCGTTGGGCTGCGGCCCTCGAAGGGCTAGCTGCCCGAGCCGACCAGCCGGCGTAGCCGGAACGTCAGGGCCTGCAGGGCCAGGTCCTCGCTGACGTTCAGCTCGAGGCCCTCGCGCGTCTCCTCGCACCGCTCGGCCGCCGTGCGCAGCCGGCGCGGGTCGCGCGAGCGCGCCTCCGGTCCCAGCGCCGCGACGCGATCGCGCGCGAGCACCGCCTCGTCGGCGCCCTCGGCGAGGCAGACGAGGTCGCGGAACGAGAGCGCGGCCAGGTCGAGCGCAAGGTCGAGCACGGCCGTGTGCGCGCGGCGGCCCTCGCGCTTTGCCGCCTCCTCGAGCTCGCGCTCGAGCGCGCGCCGCTCGCGGCCCTTCGGCTCGAGCTCGAGCCGTGCCGCGCGCGCCTCCGCGGCTGCCTCCTCCGCGGCGACCCGGCGCTCCTCCGCGCGTGCGAGCAGCGCCCGCCACGGCTCCTCGGCAACGGCCTCCTCGCCGGCGAGCGCGTGCCGGACCAGCGCCTCGACCTCGGATCGCAGCGCCTCCCCCTCGGCGGAAGCGAGGTAGCGCGCCCGCTCGCCGTTGCCGAGCGCAAGCCGGGCGCACGCGCCGGCACGCTCGGCCTCGATCCCGTGCGCGAGCAGCTCCTCGGTCAGCTGCTCGGCCGACAGCGGGTCGAAGCGCACGAGCTGGCAGCGCGACACCACCGTCTCGAGCACGCGCCCGAGCTGGCTCGTCAGGAGGATCAGGTGCACGAACGGCGGCGGCTCCTCGAGCGTCTTCAGCATCCGGTTCGCCACCTCGTCGTTCATGAGGTCCACGCGCTCGAGCACGAAGACGCGCTTGCGCGACTCGAACGGGGTGCGCGTCGCGGCGGCGACCACCGGCTCCTCGACGTCGTCCACGCGCATGACGTGAGCGCCGCTTGGGACGACCCAGGTCAGGTCGGGGTGCGAGCCGTGCTGCACGCGCACGCGCACGTTGTCCGGGTCGGGCGAGCCCTCGGCGAGCAGCTCCGCCGCGAGCGCGCGGGCCGCGGCGCGCTTGCCGGTCCCGGGCGGCCCGTGGAAGAGGTAGGCGTGCGAGGGCGAGCCCGACTCGAGCGCGGACCCCAGCACCATCCGCGCGTGCGGGTGATGCTCCGTCCCGGCCAGCGCCGCAGAGCGCGTTCACGCGGACGCCCCGGCCAGCACGCGCTCAACGGCGGCGAGCACGTCCTGGTGCACGTCCTCGGGGGCGCGCGCGGCATCCACGCGCACCCAGCGGTCGGGCTCACGCTCGACCAGCTCCTCGTATGCGGCGCGGACCTTCGCCTGAAGCTCGCTCCCCTCCTGCTCGAACCGGTCCACATCCACGCCCGCGCGCGAGGCGGCGGCGTCGAGCGGGAGGTCGAGCAGGATCGTCAGGTGCGGGCCGCAGGCCGCCGGTCGCCACCTCGTTCACGCGCGCGACCTCCTCGACGCCGAGCCCGCGGGCGCCGCCCTGGTAGGCGAGCGACGAGTCGAGGAACCGGTCGGAGACCACGACCTTGCCCTCGTCGAGCGCGGGCCTGATGACCTCGGACGACGAGCGCGGCGCGCGCGGCGGCGAAGAGCAGCGCCTCGGTCGGCCCGTCGACGGCGATGGAGGGGTCCTTGAGGACCTCGCGGATCCGCTCGCCGACCGCGGTGCCCCCGGGCTCGCGCACGGCGACGGCGCGATCGCCCAGGGCCTCGCACAGGAGCCGCGCCTGGGTGGTCTTCCCAGCGCGGTCGATTCCCTCGAGTGTCACGAAGAGACCGGCCATCGGAGCGAACGTAGCGTAGGCTGCGGGCCGATGAAGGCTCTGGTCACCGGAGGCGCCGGATTCATCGGCTCGAACGTCGTCGACGCGCTCGTCGAGCGCGGCGACGAGGTCACCGTCGTCGACGACCTCTCGACCGGCAAGCGCGAGAACCTCGCCGACGGCCCCGGCGCCGCGGCCGAGCTCGTCGAGGCCGACATCCGCGACGCCCGCGCGATGCGCGACCTGGTGGACCGCGTCCGGCCGCAGGTGATCTTCCACCTCGCCGCGCAGATCGACGTGCGCAAGTCGACCGCCGACCCGGCCTGGGACGCGTCGATCAACGTGCTCGGCACGATCAACATGCTCCAGGCCGCGCTCGAGGCCGGCGTGGACCGCTTCATCAACACCTCCACCGGCGGCGCCATCTACGGCGAGGGCCGGATCCTCCCGGCGCCCGAGGACCACCCGCAGGCGCCCGAGGCGCCCTACGGCCAGTCCAAGTTCTGCGCCGAGGGCTACTGCGACCTGTACTCGCGCCTGCACGGGCTCTCGACCGTCTCGCTCCGCTACGGGAACGTCTACGGGCCGCGCCAGGACCCGCTCGGCGAGGCCGGCGTGATCGCGATCTTCTGCGGCAAGCTGCTCGAGGGCGGGACGCCCACGATCTTCGGCAACGGCGAGCAGACGCGCGACTACGTGTACGTCGGCGACGTCGTGCGCGCGAACCTCGCCGCGGCCGAGTCGCACGCCACCGGGCGCGTTCAACATCGGGCTCGGCGTGCAGACGTCGGTGCTCCAGCTTGTCGAGGCGCTGCGCGAGATCTCGGAGAGCGACGGCTTCGAGGCGGAGTTCGCGCCGCCGCGGCTGGGCGAGGTGCAGCACATCGCGATCGATCCCGCGCGCGCCCAGGGCGAGCTCGGCTGGGAGCCGCAGATAACCCTCAGGGACGGGTTGGAGCGGACTCTGTCGTCTCTTCGCTGACGTCGGGCGGCTCGACGGTGGTGCCGCCCGCCGAAGCGTTCCGCGGCGGGCCGATGAGCGGCCGCGCGTCCGGAGCCGGCGGCCCGATCGCGGGCGCCGCGGCCGGCAGGACCTCGACGACGAGCGGCGTGCCGGTCGCGCTGGCGGACTGCGCCGCCACGTCGCCCGCGACCGTGTCGAACGGGATCCGGCTCTCGTGCGGGTCGAGCTCGAGCATCCGCCGGACGCTCGCGATCCGCGCCGGGGCGTCGTCGATGAACTGCTGCACCGCGTAGGCGCGCAGCCAGACGTCGGGGTTCTCGGGCTGGCGCTCGACCGCCTCCTCGACGAAGTCGGCCACCTCCTCGAAGCGACCGCGCCGCTGAGCGATCGCGATGCCCGCCGCGACCGGCTCGATCGACAGCGGGTTGAGCTGCATCGCCTCGTCCGCCCGCTTCGCCGCCTCCTCGAGCGCCTTGTCGCTCTCCGCCGCGCTGAGGAGCGTCGCCTCGGCCGCCTTGTCGTCCGCCAGCCACGGCAGGTACGCGGACGTGGCCAGCGCCGCGAGGATCAGCGCGCCGGCCAGGAGCCCCGCCCCGCGCGGGCCCGCGGGCGCGCGGACATCCTCGGGTGGCGGAACCGCCTCCACGGCGTCCGGCGCCCCGGGTGGCCGGGCCGCGAGGACGCCCAGGAAGATCAGGAGCGGCAGCGTGACGCCCGGGATGTCCGAGTCCCAGTCGAACCACATGTGGATTCCCCACGCGAGCGACGCGCACAGGAGCGCGGCCACGTAGCGCCGCTCACGGCCGCCCGACTGCCCGAAGCGGGCGACGGCGGCCCATGCCGAGCAGGCCCAGGCCGCCGAGCGCGAGCAGCGCGCCCACGAAGCCCGTCTCCGCCAGGAACTGGAGCGGCACGCTGTGCGCCTGGCGCACGGGCAGGTCGTTCTCCCGGTAGCGCCGGTGGACGAGCGGGAACGAGCCCGCGCCCCATCCCTTCAGCGGCTCGTCGGAGAACGCCCCCGCGGCCTCGCGCCACCACACCCAGCGGTTGCCCGAGTTCGACCGCAGCACGCGCCCCGGGTCGCTCTGGTCGTCCTGCTTCACCGACGTGAAGTCGTCCCACTGGTGCTCGATCGTGCCGGTCACGCCGCGCTCGGTCACCGCCAGCCCGCCGACCAGCGACGAGCAGCGCGACGCCGGTGGCCACGATGGCGCGCCGCGCGTTCAGCGGCGTGCGCGTGAGCGGCGCGTTCTCGAGCCTGTCGTCGTCCTGCCTGAGCCTGCGCGCAGCCACGACCGCAAACGCGATGCCCGCCAGCGAGCGCGGCGAGCAGGATCAGGCCGTCGTCGGCGCGCTCGACCCGCGCGACGCCGTCGGTCGTCAGGTCGTCGCGCACGACCGCGACGACGTAGGCGGGCACGGCCGCGGCCACGCCGACCGCGCTGTAGAGGGCGAGCCGCAGCCGGTCCGGGCCGATCGCGACCAGCACCGCGCAGCGCGGCGATCAGCGCCAGGATGCCCCCGCGCGAGTAGGTGAGCCCGAGCGTCACGAGCAGCAGGACGAGCGAGATCAGCGAGAACGAGCGCAGCCGCGGCGACGCCTCGGGGTCGGCGGCGGTGCGCACCGCGATCGGGCCGGCCAGGACGCAGACGAGCCCGAGCGCGTTCCAGTAGCCGAGCGGCGCGCGCAGGCGCGAGAACTGGGCGGTCTGGTCGAGGTCGATCAGGCCCGGGATCGAGAGCCACGGCGCGACCTTGCCGCCGAGCGCGTACACGGCGACGACCGTCGCCACGATCAGAAACGCGATCGCCGTGCGCTGCGGAGCGCGGCGGAGGCTCGAGCCCAGCACGAGCGCGAGCGCCACGACGAGCGCGTAGCCGGCCCAGCGGTTCAGCTGCACCCAGCTCAGGTCGGGCGCGATCGACCAGCCGATGCTGAGGCCCGACCAGGCGGCGAAGAGGACGAGCAGCCCGAGGCCGGCCAGCGCCTGGACCGGCGCGCGCAGGTGCACGCGCGGGGAGAAGAGGAGCCCCGCGAGCGTGACCAGCGCCGCCGCGCAGAGCACGATCTGGAGGCCCGCGCCGTCCTCGAGCGAGGTCGCGCCCTCGGAGAAGAGCGCCCACGTGACGATGCCCGCGAGCGCGACGCCGAGCATGGCCGCGCCCGCCGGGCGGGCAGGCTCCGCCGGCTTCGGGAGGCTGGACACGGGCGCATTGTGCCGAGTCACCGCGCGTCGGCGGCCGCTACCCTCGAAGGCGTGAGGTTGGGGCGCCTACTCCCGATGCTGACGCTCGCCGTTTCGCTCGCCCTCCCGGCGAGCGCGGGCGCGAGCGATTTCCAGCAGATCTTCGGCGACTACAAGTCCGACGGCCAGCTCGACGGCTGCTACCGGCCCCGACCAGCTCCACAACGCCGGCCAGGGCATCCCGCCGGACATCGAGCAGTACGCGCCCGGCTTCGGCGACGCGCTGGCCACGGCCCAGACGCCGCTGCGGCTCGGGCTCGCGCGCCCGCGGACGAGCCCGAGGAGGAGAGCCGGCGCCCATCTCCGCCGGCACGCCCGGCCCGGGTGTCCCGGGCGTCGAGAAGAAGAAGACCGTGCGGGAGCCCCCGGCGCCGAAGGCCGCGCCGGTCGTCGTCCGGACCGACCTCCTGGCCCCCACGCTCACGCCCGCCGCGGCGTCCGTCTCGAGCCAGACGCCGGGCGCTCTGATCGCCCTTCTCGTGGCCGCGGGCATCGCCGTGCTGCTCGCGCTCGCCTGGACGCTCGCGTGGTTCATGGGCTGGAGCCCCGAACGTCTCACGAAACCCGTTTTTGCGGCGTTTGAGTCTGTATGGGACCGCGTTTTGCCCGGTCGCTAGAGCGGTTCGTCCCTATCGTTCTGTCTGGCCCTCGTCGTAGCGTTATCTCCCCCCTTTAGTGGGTGATTTGAACGCCAGCAAGACGCTTAGGAGAGAGCATGCCGCAGACCCCCACCACCACTTCCGACCAGACCCAGACGCGTGGCGGAGTGGGGCTTCAGCGCAAGTTCACCGAGGCTGGCGTGCATCCGTTCGACGCCGTCGAGTGGGAGATCCGCGATGCCGTGATCGGCGACCCGGAGAACCCCGCGTTCGAGCAGCGCGGCGTCGAGTTCCCGCTCACCTGGTCGCAGAACGCCACGAACATCGTGGCGCAGAAGTACTTCCGCGGCCAGCTCGGCTCTGACCAGCGCGAGCGCTCGGTCAAGCAGATGATCGGCCGCGTCGCCGGCACGATCGCCGGCTGGGGCCGCCAGGGCGGCTACTTCGCCTCGGCCGAGGACGCCGACACCTTCGAGCACGAGCTCACGCTACATCCTGCTCAACCAGATGGCGGCGTTCAACTCGCCCGTGTGGTTCAACGTCGGCTTCGAGGAGAACCCGCAGTGTTCCGCCTGCTTCATCCTGTCGGTCGACGACACGATGGAGTCGATCCTCTCGTGGAACACCAAGGAGGGGATGATCTTCCGCGGCGGCTCGGGCTCCGGCATCAACCTGTCGAACATCCGCGCGTCCAAGGAGCAGCTGTCAAAGGGCGGCACCGCCTCGGGCCCCGTCTCCTTCATGCGCGGCGCCGACTCCTGGGCCGGCACGATCAAGTCGGGCGGCAAGACGCGGCGCGCGGCCAAGATGGTCGTGCTCAACGTGGACCACCCCGACATCCGCGACTTCATCTGGTGCAAGGCCAAGGAGGAGCAGAAGGCGGGCGCGCTGCGCGACGCCGGCTTCGACATGTCGATCGACGGCGAGGGCTTCACCTCGATCCAGTACCAGAACGCCAACAACTCGGTGCGCGTCTCCGACGAGTTCATGGAGCGCGCCGAGCGCGGCGAGGAGTGGGAGCTCACCGCCCGCAACGGCGGCGAGGTCGTCGAGCGCGTGGACGCCCGCGACCTGCTGAACGACATCGCGACCGCGGCCTGGCAGTGCGCGGACCCGGGCGTCCAGTACGACACGATCATCAACGACTGGCACACCTGCCCGGTGTCCGGCCGGATCAACGCCTCGAACCCGTGCTCGGAGTACATGCACGTGGACGACTCGGCGTGCAACCTGGCGTCGCTCAACCTCATGAAGTTCCGCCGCGCCGGACGGCACGTTCGACGTCGAGTCGTTCGAGCACGCGGTGGACGTCGTCTTCCTCGCGCAGGAGATCGTCGTCGGGCCGTCCTCGTACCCGACCGAGGAGATCGGCCGGAACGCGCGCGCGTTCCGCCAGATCGGGCTCGGCTACGCGAACCTGGGCGCGCTCCTGATGGCGAACGGCCTGCCGTACGACTCGGACACCGGCCGCGCGCTGTCAGCGGCGATCACGGCGCTGATGACGGGCCGCGCGTACCGGATGTCGGCCGAGATCGCGCGTGACGCGACCGGGCCGTACGACCGCTACGCCGAGAACCGCGACCCGCACAACCACGTCATGCGCAAGCACCGCGACGCCTCGTACGAGATCCCCGAGGAGCTCCATGTCGGACACCGAGCTCCTGGGCGCCGCCCACCGCGCGTGGAACGACGCCGTCGAGCTCGGCGAGGCGCACGGCTACCGCAACGCGCAGGCCACGGTGCTCGCCCCCACGGGGACGATCTCGTTCCTCATGGACTGCGACACGACGGGCGTCGAGCCGGACTTCTCGCTCGTCAAGTTCAAGGAGCTCGTCGGCGGCGGCCAGATGACGATCGTCAACGGCACGGTGCCGCTGGCGCTGCAGGAGCTCGGCTACTCGAAGGCGGAGATCGACCAGATCGAGGCCTACATCAACGAGCACGGCACGATCATCGGCGCGCCGACGCTGAAGGACGAGCACCTGCCGGTGTTCGACGTGGCCGTCGGCCAGCGCGCGATCTCGCACATGGGCCACATCAAGATGATGGGCGCGGTCCAGCCGTTCATCTCGGGCGCGATCTCGAAGACGGTGAACATGCCCGAGTCGACGACGGTCGAGGACATCGCCGACGCGTACCTCCAGGCGTGGAAGCTGGGCGTCAAGGCGCTCGCGATCTACCGCGACGGCTCGAAGACCGCGCAGGCGCTGCGCACCGACGCCGGCGACAAGGCGAAGGACACGATCGAGCGCCGAGACCGAGGACGAGCGCAAGCCGATGCGGCGCCGGATGCCGAAGGAGCGCCAGTCGATCACGCACAAGTTCTCGATCGGCGGCCACGAGGGCTACATCACGGCCGGCATGTACGAGGACGGCACGGTCGGCGAGATCTTCCTCACCGACATCGGCAAGGAGGGCTCGACGCTGCGCGGCATGATGAACGCGTTCGCGACGTCGATCTCGATCGCGCTCCAGTACGGCGTGCCGCTCGAGACGCTCGTGCGCAAGTTCAGCTACATGCGCTTCGACCCGGAGGGGGCCACCGGCAACCCGGAGATCCCGTTCGCGAAGTCGATGCCCGACTACATCATGCGCTGGCTGGCCTCGCGCTTCCTCGACGTGGACGTGTGCGAGGAGCTCGGGATCATGACCCCGGAGGTGCGTGCGCGGAAGGCCGAGATGGAGGCCCTGATGCGCGGCGACACCGCCGGCCCGGTGGCCGAGCCGTCGAACGGCGGCAACGGCGGCGGGAACGGCTCCGCGAAGCCGAAGCCGGCCGCCGGCCGGCGCTCACCGACGAGCCGCCGGTGATCCCCGCGAAGCTGCAGGGCATGGACCTCGGTCCGGCCTGCGGCCAGTGCGGCGGGATGATGCAGCGCACGGGCAGTCTGCTACACGTGCAGCTCGTGCGGCAACAACACCGGCTGCGGCTAGGGACCCCAGCGAACGTTGCGTGATCTAGCCGGCTATGGCCGGCCTAATCACGCACGTCTCGCGTGGGAGGCCGTGGTCCTGCTCGGGCTGTTCCCCGCGACCCTGCCCGGCGCCAGCGGCGAGCCGCGGACGCACGCGCTGGTCCCGCTGCCTGCCGTCGGCGCGCCCAGCTGCGCGACCTGAGCGACCTTCCCATCGGCGCCGTCGGTGCACTGGCGGCAGTCGAAGGCGGTCGGGCTGCCCTACGCCGGGCGGCTCGAGCGCGGCGTGCAGCTGCCCGCCGAAGGGCCCACCTACTTCACCTGGGACCCGATCCGCGAGACGAAGCCGAACCGCGGCTGGCGCCGCTGGGGCACCGACCGGCTGATCCGGACGACGCTCCGGGTGGCGCAGCAGTACCAGCGCGAGAACCCGAACGCGCCGCGGCTCACGATCGGCGACCTCAGCCGGCCGCACGGCGGCGACTTCGGCCCGCAGTACGGCGAGCTCGGCCACGCCTCGCACCAGAACGGGCTCGACATCGACATCTACTACCCGCGCCGCGATCGCAGGGAGACCGCGCCGATCCACCCGAGCCAGGTGGACCTCCGCCTCTCGCAGAAGCTCGTCGACATGTTCGTGGCGGCCGGAGCGCAGAAGGTGTTCGTCGGGCCGAGCCTCGACCTGCACGGCCCGCGCCGGATCGTGTCGCCGCTCGTCTACCACGACAACCACCTCCACGTGCGGCTGCCGCGCAAGCGGCAGGCCGGCTAGTCCTCCGGGTCGTCCGGGTTCGGGTCGACCGCCGGCGAGTTGCCGTCGCGGAACTCGGGCGAGTCCATGATGCGGACCTCGCCCTCGTCGAGGAAGTTGAACCGCTGGTCGTCGTAGAGCGACGGCGGGGCCACCAGGCAGGGCGGCGCCTTCTCGGAGCTGTTCAGCGGCGGTGGGACGTCCTCGGCGTCCTGGGCGTTCGGGACCTCGCCGCCGGACGGGGTGCAGTCGAAGCTCTCGAATCCGCCGAGCGCGACAGCCCGCTGCATGGCGGTCGGCTGGATGTAGGCATTACCGCGCTCGAACGAGGGCCTGTCGAAGTACGCCGTGAAGTTCTTCGGATCGGTGAGGATGCCGATCTGGGTCTGGCCGCGGCGGCCCGTCCCCCACGTGCCGACCAGGTCCGCGCCGCCGTTCGTGATGAAGCCGGCGACCGTCCGCTGGTGGAAGTTCATGTACGACAGGATCGGGTTGAACTGCTGGAAGAACGGGTGCGCGCTCTCGAAGAACGGGCCGAGCGCCTTCGTGACATCGGTCAGCGCGGGCAGCCCGTCCTCGGACGCGTTGATCAGCGGTCCGAGGTCGCGGAAGAGCCGCTCGAGGTCGGGCGCGAGATCGCCGAGCGCGCGTACCGTCGGCGCCAGGTCGTCGGCGGGCGCCTTCAGGTCCTGGATCACCGGCCTTGTCTCCGTCGAGAACTGCGCGACGCGCTCGACCGTCGCCTTCGACTCGTCGAGGAAGGTCGGGAAGATCCGGATCGTCTCGGCCAGCTCGCGGTCGCGTGAGGCGGTGGCGTCGAACGTGCGGTCGGAGTTCACGATCAGCTCGCGCAGGGCGCCGCGCTGCTCGTTCAGCGCCCCGAAGACGGCGCTCGTGTTGCGCACGACGCGCGTGACCGCCGTCTCCTGCTCGTCCAGGACCCGCAGCAGCTCGGCGCCGTCCACGGCGAAGCCCTCCAGGTTCCCGAACGCGTCGTTCAGCGCCTCCGCCGGGTCGACGCCGTCGTCGCGCACGGCCTTGGCCAGCTCGCGCGTCCACTCCTGGAACGCGTCGCGGGTCGGCTTGTCGAGCGCGCTGTAGATCTCGTCGAGCTCGACCGTCGGCTCGACGCGGGTGTCCTCGAGCCGGCCGCCGTCTTGGAGCTCGGGCCCGTCGGCCGAACCGGGCGTCAGCTCCAGGTAGTTCTCGCCCAGCAGCGTCTTCTGGCGCAGGATGACGCGCGTGTCCTCGGGGATCGGCGCGTACGGCTCGTCGACCTCGACCTCCACGAGCGTCCGCGTGCCGCCCTCGTCGAGCTCCTTGCTCTTCACCTTGCCCACGTTCACGCCTGCGATCCGGACGTCGGCCTCGACGGCCAGCGTCGGCGCCTCCGGCACGGCGACCTCGAAGCGGTAGCCCTGCGGCTTCAACGGGACCGAGCCGCCGAAGGTGAGCCAGAGGAAGAGCAGCACGCCGAAGCACGACAGCGTGAATGCTGCGATGGCGAAGATGCGGCCGATGCTGGGTGCCTGCTTGTTCACGAGGCGCACGCTCCCAGCGTCTGGAAGAGCCCATCCGTCGTCGGGTTCCCGGCGATCAGGTCGACCACCGGGCTCGGGACACCGGTCTGGCCGAGGAGGTTCTGCAGCGTTCCGCAGCTCACGCCGCCCATCGAGGCGCGCCGGAACGGACCCTGGGCGTCGGCGGTGCTGAACACCGACACCGTGTTCTGCGCGACCCACGCGAGCCAGTAGAGGTAGCCCTCGTTGCGCGCGCGCTCCTCCGGACGTGCACGAGCCGCCGTTCTCGCAGGCGTCGCTGATCTCCTCGCTGCCCTCCGGGTTGTAGGCGCCGATGTCGAACAGGCGGTTGAGGCCGAGCAGGGACTTGGAGAAGTCGGGCGCCGCCTGGGTCAGCCCCTTAGACGAGGTGCCGAGGTCGGTGATGAACGGACCTGACTCGCGCGCGAACGGGCGAATCTCGTCGCGCACGATCGGCGTGCCCTCGCGCGCGAGCGGCAGCACCTCGGCGTTCGCCTCGTCGAGCTTGCGGAACGGCGGCCGCAGCGCGTTCAGGGCCGGCTGCATCGTGTCGCTCAGCCGGTCGAGCTTGGCGAGCGCCGTGCGGCTCTCACGCAGCGCGCCCGGGAGGCGGGCGACGAAGCCGGAGAGGTCCTGCTCCTCGTCGGCGAACGCGCCCAGCGCCTGCTCGGAGGCCCGGACGAGCCGCTGGATGTCCTCGCGCCCGGTGCCCAGCTCGGTCATCAGCAGGCCGTACCGGTTCACGAGCCGCTCGAGGTTGTCGCGCCGGCGCGCGACCGCGCCGCTCACCGACGCCAGGTCGCGGTGGAGCGGCCCGAGCCGGGCGAGCGCCTCCTGCAGGTCCTTACCGCCGCCGTTGTCAAGGCCCTTGCCCGCGCCGGTGATGAGCATCCGCAGGTAGTCGCGCGTGTCGGCGTCGAGCGCCGAGAGGAACTCGTCCGGGTCGACGTCGGGCGCGCTGTTCTCCACCTGGATCCGGCCGCCGTCGTCGAGCGGCTCGCCGTCGCCGGGATCGACCTCGAGGAACATGTCCTTCAGGCCCGTCTTCGAGCGCAGCAGCGCGGTTGCGTCGTCCTTGATGAAGCCCTCGTACTTCGGCTCGATCTGGAGCTCGACGACCGCCATGCCCTTCGTCGAGCTCGACCTTGCCGATCTGGCCGATCTCGATGCCGGCCACGCGCACTGTCTGGCCCTGCCCGGGCTGAACCGCCTGGGCGTCCGCGAGCTCGGCCTCCAGCACGAACGGCTTCTCCTCGACGAGCGGGAAGCGCAGCCGCTGGTTGTCGAGGATGTATCCCGCGACGCCAACGCCGACCAGGAACAGCAGCACGAGCGCGATGACGTCGCCTATGTGCTTGCGCATCGCGACGATCATCGGCGCCCCTCCTCCCTGCGCTCGGTCACTCGTTCGAGCGTCCGCTTGAGCTCTTGGGCGGTGTCCACGAAGGCGCGCGGGTTCGGGCTCGCCGAGGACTGCATCGGCTTGCGGCCGCTGGTCGCCTCCGCGGTGGGCGGGAACGCCACC
The DNA here is from genome assembly GCA_963839405.1 of uncultured Thermoleophilaceae bacterium. Lineage (GTDB taxonomy): Bacteria > Actinomycetota > Thermoleophilia > Solirubrobacterales > Thermoleophilaceae > DASPHG01. The sequence continues at coordinate 19,249 of CAWIUV010000013.1, read as the reverse complement.
GCGGGACCCCCGGGGGCGTGCAGGTTGGGCAGCTCCTGCGTCTCGCACGGGACGTCGGGACGGTGCGGCGGCGGGGTGTCGCCGCCGTCGGGCGGCGGGCCGGGCCGCACCTGGTCGCCGGGCTGCACCAGCCCGGCGTGGAAGAACTGGTTCGTGCCGTCGGAGAGGCGGCTCTCGCCCGACAGGCCGACGAATCCGCGGCCGGCCTGTAGAAGCGTCTTCTGATCGTCGTTCTCGGGCTCGTCGGGGTTCGGGACGCGTTGCTCCGAGAACGGCACGAGCACCTGGTTCGTGCAGGCCGAGAGTGCGCGCGCCTGCGTGAGCAGCGGGACGCTCTCCTCCGTCAGGTCCACGAGCGCGGGGATCTGTGCGCGCAGCGCCGCCGCGGCTCCGCGCAGCTCGTCCGGCCCCATCAGCCCGCTGAGCTGCTGGATGAACGGCACGCCTGCCTCGAGCGTCTCCTCCGAGGAGCGCACGCCCGGAAGCGCGTCGCGCGCGAACGCCCGCAGCGTCGGCAGGGCGTCGTTCAGCGACGCGAGCGAGGGCAGCGCCACCTCGAGCGTGTCGCGCAGCGCCGGTATCGACGCCTCGAGCGCTGCGTCCTCGCGCGCGAGCGCGCCCGTCGTCGTGTTGAGATTCACGACCAGCCGCTGCAGCGCGCCCTCATCCTCGGCGAGCGCGCCGAAGGTGCGCGCCTGGCCGCGCAGCACGCGCTGGATGTCGCGGTCGGGCTCCTGCCCGAGCGTCGCCTCGGATGCGATCGCCGAGTCGCGGTAGGCCGGCTTCCAGAACGGGATCGACTCGTTGAAGCCGGCAGCGCCCTTGCCGGACAGCGCGATCGAGTACTCGCGCAGGAAGACCTGGAGGTCCTCGCGCGTGTCGCTCTGGAGCGCGTTCAGCACCTCGCCGATCTGGACCGGCGCGGCGGTCTGCGTGGCCGGCACCGTGCTGTCCGACTCGAGCTCGGGCTCGGACGGCGACCCGGGCTGGAGGTCGACGAAGAAGTTGCCCTCGAGGAAGATCCGCGGCCGGATCTTGAGCTGCGCGTCGCGGTGGATCGGGAGGCCCTTGTCCTCGATCTCCATCGTGACCTCTGCGGCGTCCGAGCCGGCCTCGACGGCCTCGATCTTCGTGACCTTGCCCACCTCGACGCCGGCGACGCGGACGGGGGAGCGCGGCTTCAGGCTGTTCGCGTCGTGGAAGAACGCCTTCAGCTCGTACGGGTTGGCGAACGGGTTGGCCTGCGTGAACGCGAACCAGCTGCCCAGCGCGATCACGACGATCACGATCACGCCGACCTTGAAGTTGCTCAGCCGGCTCATGGCACGTCCGCCAGGTTCTCGATGCCGAGCTCACGCGACTTGTAGGTGCCGCCGCGCAGGCCCGGCAGGTCGTTGTCGGTGACGGACCAGTTGCCGCCGGTCGGCGTCCCGTCGGACAGCTCGCCGGCCGTGTAGCGGCCACCCGTGGTCCACGGCCCCTTGATGTAGCCCATCTGGCCGACCTGACAGTCGGCGTTGCCCTGGGCGTCGATCGCGGGGCTGTACGGCGGGCTGTAGACGCGGCCGAGGTTGCCCGCCGCGTTGGTGGCCGTCCGCGGGTCCTCGTTCTGCGGCACGTCCCATGGCCGCGAGGACGAGATCGAGCCGAGGTTGTTCGGCTGCTCGAAGTTGACGAACTTGATGTTCTGGTTGAGGACCGTTCCGCCACCGGTCGGCCCCACCTGGACCGGCGACTGCAAGCTCGCCGAGTGAGTGGATGAAGTAGATGAAGTGGTTGCAGACCGTCTGGTACGGCGCGATGAACTCGAGCGCCGGGCGGGAGACCGCGAGCCCCTCCCTTAGATCGCGCAGCGCGAGCAGCGTGGCCGGCCGCTCCATCAGGTCGCCGAGGGCGGTGAACGAATCGCCCAGCCGGTCGCTCAGGTCGGCGGTGCGCGGCAGCACCGGCGTGCCGACCGCCAGCGCGCTGTTCAGCGGCGGCAGCGAGCGCGGCAGCTCCTGCGCGGCCGGGCGGAGCCGGCTGGCCAGGTCGGCGAAGTCGGACAGGAACGGCCGCGTCACCCGGAACGACTCGATCGATGCCTCGAGCGTCGGCGGCGACTTCTCGATCGTCTCCTGGAGCGCAGCCGGGCTCTCCACGAACGCCGCGAAGGTGTCGGCCATCTTCGCGAACAGGCGCGCCTGCACCTCGGCCACCGGCGCGACCTGAGCGGCCGACTCGCCGAGCTCGACGAAGAAGCGGTCGAGCTCGGTGTCCGACTCGGCGAGGTTGCTCATCACCGGCACGAGATCCCGGAAGAACGGGTTGAGCGCCTCGATCGCGGTGTTCAGCGACGCGCCGCGGCCCGCGAAGGCGTTCCCGAAGCCGACGGTGGCCGACCTGACGGAGCGCCGCGTGGGCGGGTCGAAGGTGGCGAGCACGTCCTCGAGGTCGAGCGGCTCGCTGGCGTTCTCGAGCGCGATCGTGTCACCGGCCGCGAGCTCCTTCCCGCGCGTCCCCGGAGTGATCTCCACGAACTTGAGGCCGAGCGCCGAGCGCGGCCGCACGCGCACGGCGGTGTCGGCCTTCAGCGGCTCGACGTCCTTCTCGAGCTTCATGTCGATGACCGCGACCGAACGCCGGCGGCCGTTGATCTCGACGGTCTTCGGCGAGACCTCCTCGACGAGGCCGATGCGGAACCCGCCGGCGCGCACCTCGTTGCCGGGCACCAGCTTCGCGCCGGACGGGATCTCGGCCTTGACGTCGTAGGTCGGGACGAACGGAAGCCCCTGGTTCGCGTTGTAGGCCAGGAACACCGCGACGATCGCGACGAGCACCGTGACCGCCCCGACCAGGACCGGGCTCGCGACGATCGAGGCTCTGTTTCCGCGGCGGCTCATGGGCCCAGGAGGAAGTCGAGGAGGGACTCTGCGCTGTCAGGCTCGACCGGGAGGTCCGGCAGCGGGACGTTCGGCAGCTGCGGGCGTCTGCGGGGAGTTCGGCAGCTGCGGCAGCTTGGGCTTGCCGGGGCGCTTGGGCTGCAGCTTGTCGAGCAGCTCCTGGATCGACGGCGGCAGCACGACCTGCGGCTTGGAGATGTCGCGCTGTCCGGGCAGCGGGCCCGCCTCGGGCTCGCCGGGGCCGCGCCGCTCGCCGCGGCGGGAGGCGGGCTTGTGGCCCTCGGTGATGACGCTCGCCGCCGCGCTGCCGTCCGCGGTCGGGTCAGGCGTGGTGATGCCGGGCTGGTCCGGGCCGAGCCACTGGTTGCACTTGTCGATGATGGCCTGCGACGGATGGCTCTGGAACTGCGAGCAGTCCTCGTCGAGCTGCAGGCCCAGCCGGACGATGTGGGCGGTCCCGTCGAACATGTTCACCGAGAGCGTCTGCCAGAACGCGTAGTTCCAGATCGCCTCGAGGCCGGTGAACGGGCCGCTGTCCGCGATGGCCGTTGGGTCCGGCGCCGGCGGGGCGCCCGCCTTCGCGCGCGCGTCGTCCTCGAGCCCGCGGTCGCGGTCGTCCATCGACTCGAGGAACTGCCGCAGCGGCTTCGCGAACGGCGGCGCGTCGCTGGGCGAGCAGCGCGCAGCTCGTCGAGCTCCTCGTCGCTCGCGCGGAAGGCGCGCACACCCTCCTTGACCTGCCTCGCCGAGCGCGTCGAGCGCAGGCCGTGACGCGCGCGCGAACGGGCCGAGGCGCGTGAAGAGCTCGTCGAGGTCGGGCGCCGCCCGCTCCAGCTCGACCAGCAGCGGCACGCTCTCGTCGGAGAGGTCGCCCAGGCGGGCCATGGTCGGCTCGAGCTCGTCGAGGAAGTCGGGCAGCAGATCGACCGTGCGGCTGAGCTCCGCGCGGCGCGACGCCGAGACCTCGGCGGCGTGGCCGGTCTCCCTGATCCAGCGCGACACCTCGGCCTTCTCGCGCTCGAGCGGAGCGATCACCGTGTCGGCGTCGCGGATGAAGTTCTCGATGACCCGGTTCTGGCGGCCGAGGATGGAGAGCACGCGCGTTGTCTCGCGCAGGCCCGGATGTGCACGACGCACGACCTCGCGCAGGTCGTCCGGACGCCCGGCCAGCCCGGTGCCGAGCTCGGTGAGGATCAGCCGCAGGCGCTCGCGGTAGGGGCGCCGCATGATGTTCTGGACCAGGTCCACCGGCACCGTCGCCGCGGTCTGCTCGACCGGGATCGTCCCAGTGCCGTCCGTGGCCAGACGGCGGTCGGAGCTGCCGGGCTGGCAGTCCACGAAGTACTCGCCGATCAGCGACTGCGGCCGGATCTCGCAACTCGCGTCCTCGCGGAAGTCGGCGATCCCCGGCTCGGTCACCTCGGCTGTCACGATCGCGTGCGGCGGCTCGCCCTTCCGCTTCTCCAGGTCGAAGCCCGCCGTGGTGCCGGCCTTGACGCCGCCCACGCGGAAGTCGCCCCCGTCAACGAGCCCGAAGGCGTTGTCGAAGACGAGCCTGTAGCTGACGGTGTCGCTGCCGACTCCTCGCCCGCGCCGACCGTGAGCGCTGCACCGGCGACGGCCGCGCCCACGACACAGATTGCTGCGAAGAAACGCTTCATCGAACCGCCCTGTGGTCCTCTTCGCATTCGAGCCGCGCGCGCTCGTCCTCGCTCAGGACGTTCGAGCCGTCATCGGCCGGCGCCTCGGCGGCGCCCGGGCAGCGCCGGTACTGGTTGAACTTGACCGGGCACTGCGTCCCCGGAAGCGTGCAGTGGACGGACTCCGAGAACGAGAGCTGGCCGCGCGCGTAGGCACCGAGCGCGTCGAACCCGCCGCCCGTGGTCGAGAAGTCGTCGAACCAGCCGAGGAAGTCGGTCGTGTACGGGCGCAGCAGGCTGATCGTCGGGCCGGCGTTGTCGAACGCATCCGCGCGTCTCCGGCAGCGCGCCCTGTGTCTCGCCGACGCTGAAGCGCCTGCCGCCGGGCGCGTAGCTGCGCTCCTTCGTCTCGGTGGCGATGTCCTGAAGCGGCGGGAACGCGTTGATCAGCTCGATCGCGTCGTTCGAGCCGCCGGCGCGCGAGATCGTTCGGGACAGGTCGCGCACCGTGGGGGCCGGCGCCCGCGGCGAACGTGCGGGCGGACGCGAGGAACGGGCCGAGCCTGCGCGCGACCGGGCCGCTGGCCTCGACGAGCGGATCGAGGTCGTCGAGCGCGCCGCGCAGGTTCACGAAGGTCGTGTTCGCGCGGCGCATGAACGGCGGCAGCAGCCCGATCGACTCGGCGAGCGCCTCCTTCTGGTTGCCGAGCGCGCGGGTGGTCCTGTTCGCGTTGCCGACGAGTGAGGCGAGCTCCGTACGGCGCTCGGCGAGGGTTGTGACGAGTCGTGAGCTATCGACGAGGAAGCGCTCGAGCGCCGGCGTGTCGCGCGTCAGCTCCTGGAACAGTCGGCTCGTGGACGACAGCGACGGGTTCAGGTACTTGAAGCCCTCGCGCGCCTCGTCGCCGGCGTCGCGGAACTGGCGCGCCTGTCCCTTGAAGAAACCCTGGAGCGCGCGGCGCGTGCGCGGGTTGAGCGCATTGAAGACCTGGTCGAGCTCGACGTTCGTGCGTGTCCGGTCCGCGGGAATCGTCGCGCCGTCCGGGAGCTTGCGGTTCTGCGCCTGCGGGAGCGTCAGCTCGACGAAGCGGTTCGCGATTCCCGACTGCGAAAGCTGCTGGATCTCGGCGCGCGTCCCCTCCGGGAGCGGCGCGTGGTCCTCGTCGACCTCCAGCGTGACCTCGGCCTGCGCGTCGTCGGTGATCCGGATCTTCTTCACGGATCCGATCGGCGCCCCGCGAAGCTGCACGGGGTTGCCGGAAACGAGCTGACCCGCGTTCTCGAAGCGGGCCTTCACCTCGATAGCTGTCGCTGCCGCCGAAGATCAGCACGGCAACGGCGATCGCAGCAGCGATCGTCGCGAGTACGGCCACAATCCGGGAGTTGGCCGCTTTCAAGGCGCGGAATATACGTTCGGCCCGCTAGCGGGCTTTTTCCATTGCATTAAGCGTCTGTTCAGACGCCCGAACTTGGCGCGACCGGCCCCTGCCTCGTCTGGAGCACGGACCAGACCGCGAAGGCGAGCACGGCCACTCCGCACAGGATGTCCACCCAGATGTGCACGTGCCGCCACCAAGCCAGCTCGCTCATGCCGGACGCGGTGTAGTGCCCGACACCGATCAGCCCGCTGATCGAATAGACCGCGAGCAGCGCCGATCCCTGCCTGATCTGGCCGCGCCGGTAGAGCACGTAGCCGGCGACGCCGAAGGCCGTGAGGATGACCCACGCGATCCAGATCGAGTCGGCGGTCACGTCCGGCCCGGGGCCGTCGTTCGGGAAGCGGTCGAACGCCAGGTAGTTGTCCGTGTAGTGGACGATCGAGGACGCGACCGCCGTGAAGAACACGACGTTGAGCAGCTTGACGTTCGGCATGAGCCTCCGGGGAGGCTACGTGGCAGCCCCGCCGCGTGATCAAGGCGGAGCGGACAGGGCCCAGAGCCCGTCCGCCCCCACATGGCGCTCGACGGCGACGCGGCCGAGCTCGGCGCGCGCCTCCTCGAATGGGATGTCGCACACAGTCGCCACCTCCTGTGTTGCGAGCGCCTCACCTGCCCACCTGCAGCACTTCCTCGACCGAGCTCGGCGCCGGGCGCCGCTCGACCCCCGGCACGAGGTTCGCGGTGACCACGTCGTAGGTGGCGAAAGGCTGGAAGCCCGGCACCGCGATGCGCACGTCGTCTGCACGCCGCACCACCTCATACGACGGGCACGTGTAGCGGCGGCCACCGCTCCAGTTGGCGAGCTTGTGGTCGAGCACGCGCGCGGCGGCCAGTGGCTGCCGGGCCAGGCGCATGTCGTCCTCGAGCTCCTCGAGGACAGCGGGGTCGCGCTCCCAATCGAAGAGCTCCTCCGGCTCGATGCCCACGTCACGCGCCGCGCCCTCGATCGTGGCCGGCTCGTCCAGCAGCTCCCCTGCGAAGTTCCTGATCTGCAGTGCGCGCAGCAGTGCCTGGGCGCGCGCGGGCGCGCGCACGCGCGTCGCGACTATCGCCCGGCAGGCCGGCAACGTCGCGGGCACGCGCGGCCTGAGCCGAGTGTCGATCGGCATCTTGTGATCGCGTGCGATCTGCGCCGACCCCTCGGCGACCTTCTCCGGCGTGAAGCCGCGCTCCACGTTGTCCTGCGCGCGCTCCGCCAGCACGACCATGCGCAGCTTCCATTCGAGCGCGCTTCCGTAGAGCCACTGCGAGCCGCCACCGGAAGGGCTCAGCCGACCACGCCCACGGGCACCCGGGATCGGTGAACTTCGTGATGCATACAGCCGCTCCGCGGCTTTCGTCGAGGGAATGCTCCGAGCGAACGCCCTCGGCGGCCGTCCTGGCGCTACCGGTACTCACCCAGTTTGGGTACCCAATGGCGGAACAACTGAATCCGGGCTACTTGTCGCCGGCTTCGATCGCGCGCTTCAGCGTCACGAATCCGGCCGCCTGCGCGTACAGCTTGTAGAGCCTGAACCCGCCTGATCCCTCGATCTCGCAACCGTTGTCGAAGGCCTCCCCGGCCTCCTCGTCGGTCAGCTCGGGTAGCTCGATCCCGGAGTCCTGGGGGGCCAGCTGCTCGCGAATGTCGTCGATCGTCGCCAAGCGCTCCTCGTCATTCGCGCCCTGCCAATCACGGCAGTTGACCATTGCCGCGACGGAGCCGGCCACCAGCTGGCCGACGGGCTCGGTGCCTGAGACGTCGACGACGCCTTCGGGCTGCGCGTCGCTCCCAGCCGTAGCCCCATCGTCATCGTCGCCGCAGCCGACGAACGGAATCAGCAGGAGCAGCGCGGCGGCAAGCGCCGCCGCGCGCACCTCAGCCTTGCGGCCCGTACGAGATCTCGCCCGCGAGGGCATCCACCCAGTCGCGCAGCGCTCTGCTGGGCGCGAGCCGGTCCTCCGCGCGCCGCTGCGACGCTGCGGCGGCGCTGCCGGGCTGCGCCGGCGTGTCCCACCAGCTGCAGCTGGAGGCGTCCAGGCTGTCCATCTCCCACTGCCCGTAGCAGGCGAGAAGGACGGGCGCCTTGCTCGAATAGCCGGGAGCGCTGCCCATGCTCGACGCGCAGTCCTCCGGCAGGAACCCGGGCATCGATGTGCCCGCGCTGGAGGCGATCGGCGGGTCCGCGGTGAGGCTTTCGCGCGTGCCGTCTGACCCCATGTTGTCGTACCAGCAATTGCCGGTGTTCACCGTGGCCTCGTCCCAGTAGAAGTCGACGCCGTTGGGGGCGGTCTTCGCGTCCCCCTCGAGCGATGTCTTGTTGCCGAACAAGTCGAGCCCCTCGTGCGGCTGGAAGCCGGGCGGTATCTGGCCCATGTGGTTTCCGAAGTACTCGTTCCCGCACGAGGTCGAGTAGGTGAGCCCCCCGGTGTCGGAGGTCGGGCACTGGGTCTGCGGGTCTGCCTCACCCTCCGGGGTGCCCGAGACGGCGTCGGGAATCGCGATCAGCATCGTGCCCTGGCGCCAGTTGTCGAAGACCCAGTTGTTCGAGAAATTGCCGTCGTTGTTGCCGGCCCACCAGAACCCGGTCCCGACGGGCTGCGGCACGAGCGCCTCGAACGGGCTGTCGTCCCGGTAGATGTCGAGGTTGTTGGCGTAGAACCAGTTGTTGTCGATCTTCATCCCGTCCGCGGGGTAGCCGGGGTGCCCGCCCGCCGAGATCGTGTCCGTCGTGAGTCCGTTCGCGTTGCCGTAGAAGCGGTTGTTCGTCACCCGCACGGAGTTGCCCATCGAGCCGGAGTAGCCCATGGCGGATCCGTGCAGGTCGCAGCGACGGACAACCGTGTTGTAGCGCTGCTCGGGATAGAAGCTCTCCTTGCGGAACTCACCTGTCTGCGGCGACGCGCCGGGGTAGACAACCGCGTCACCTGAGCCGAACCCGTCGCAGTTCTGAATCACGTTGTGGTCGGTGGTGAAGCTGAGGTGGCCGTAGTCCGCGTTCCAGAAGAACTTCACGCGGTCGAGCAGGATGCCGTCGGTCTCCTCGGTGTAGAAGCCATGCTCGCGCGCTCCGCGCATGAGGAAGTTGCGGCCGACGAAGCCGTCCGAGCGGTCCGTACGCAGTACCACGTGCTTCGCCCAGCAGGGGCTGTCCTTCTCGTCCTCCGTGTGGCATTCCGCGGCCGGCGTATCGCCGCCGGGGCGCGCCGCCGGGTCCCTCGGGTTCGTGTAGTTCTTGCCCGCGTCGAGGATCACGTCCTCAGGCTTCGCGCCCGAGCCCTCGATCTGCAGATTGCAGCGGATGCACTTCCCGAGCTCCTCCTTCGGGATGCCGTGGCGATCCGGCAGTGGCTCGGAAAGCGTCTCGCCCGTCGCGGCGCGGCCTGTGACGTGGATCAGGTTCTGGTCGTTCTCGCAGGTCGCCTGGTAGTCGTAGCTCGGCGCCTGCGCACCGCTCTGCGTCTCCTGAAGCATCGAGGGGTTGCACTTCGGGTCATTCAGCGGCGCCTTGCGCGACTTCGGCTCCGTGTACAGCCCCGGCATGATCACGATGCGGTCGTTGTTGCCGGAGGCGTTGACGGCAGCCTGGACCGAGCGGAACTCGCACTGCTCTTCCAGCGCGCGGTTGATCTTGCGCATCTGCTTCGCCTTCTTCTTGCTGTAGCGCGTGACCGGCTGGCTGGGGCGCAGGCGGAATCCCTCTCGGCGCGCCTCGCGGATCGACGCGAGTGCGAGGTCGAGCGAGTTCTTCTGGCACACGACGCGCACCTCGCCCGGGCCCTTGCCCGAGACGGCGGACTTCAGCGAGCGCGCCTTCGGGACCTTGCCGCCGGCGGGCGGCGTCACCGACGTATCAGGCGTGGGGTCCGGCCAGTAGGACGGCCGCTCGAGGTGTGCAGAGGCAGTGGTGGTGGTCACGCGGCCATTGGCCAGCGCGAGCCAGATGACGCGAGCATGCGAGGAATATACGGGGCCAAGGCGCTCAGGCGCGCAGAAGCAATTGCGGTCAGGGCGCCGCGACCCGGATCGGCCGGCGCGTCGCTTCTGAAGCCATCGCGGGCACACGCTCGCCCGCCGCTTGCCCGGCCGCTCGAACGTGCGCTTCAGCTTCGCCTTGCCGCGCGGGCCCGTAGTGACCTCGTCGCCGGCAATTCGCACGACCGCTCCCGCGACCGGGTAGTCGTTCGCCGTGACCGTATCCCGAATCGAGTCCGCTCGCCGACCACGGCCGCAGGCGGCACGACCTGAAGCCTCAGCTTGGGCGCACGGCCCGGCTCGGCGACGCCGGCGATCTCGATCAGGTCGCCGTTGAAGGCCACCACGTAGAGGTTCTGCGGCGGGAACGCGCTGCCGTGCACGCCGACGGCGACCGCGCTCGGCCCGTCCGGGAACCCCGGCAGGCCGCGCAGCAGGACGCACATCTGCGCGTCGGGCGTGACCTTCCAGACCGAGCCCGCGCCGTTGGCCGCGACGTAGAGGTTGTCGGCCGCGTCGCGGTCCATGCCGTCGAAGCCCGCCGCCGAGTCCTCGGGCGGCGCCACCGCGAACGGGGTGACGTTCTGCGGGTTCGCGATCTCGACGCGCTGGATCGCAGCGGGCTCGAACGTCTGCGCGACGTAGAGCCACTTGCCGGTCGAGTCCACCTGCAGGCCGTTGCCGGAGCGAACCTTCGCCCACCCGCGCTCGGTCTCGCCGTTCCGGATGCGATCGATGTTCGAGCCGAAGTCGTTCGACGCGTAGAAGCTGCCGTCGGGCCCGCGGTCGACGCCGTTGCCCATCGACAGCCCGGATGCGTACGGCCGGCTGCTGCCGCTGTTCGGGTTGATCCGGATGAGTCCCGACGGCCCGGTCTGGTCCCCCACCGTGCCGTTCGCGATCGAGTTCCCGACGCCCATGATGATCCCGCCGAACGGGAGCAGCGCCAGGCCGCCTGGCTCCTCCGCCTCCGTGTGCACCGCCGGCGTGCCCGTTCGGGCTGTCGAGCCGCAGCAGCGAGCTCTCGTTCGTGAAGTAGAGCCGCCCGTTCGGGTGGACGATCACCGACTCGAGCGTGCCCTGCCCGGTCGCGAGCTTTCGCATCGCGAACGGAGCCCCCGGGCAGTCGGGCGCAGCAGCCGCCGGCGGCGCGAGGAGACAGAACACGGCGAGCGCGAGGAGAGCCAGACGTCGCACCCGGCCAGCGTAGCCCGGCGCCGTCACGCCAGCGCCACAACCGCCCCTGTGATGACCGAGACGATGAGCAGCCCGGTCACCAGCCGCTCGTAGTGCCCCTCGGCGAGCCAGGCGAACAGCGGCCGCCCGGCGAGGTGGCCGGCGGCCGCCGCGAGCGGGAGCGCCGCCGCGACGACGCCATCGGGGAGCTCGAGGTCGGGCTCGCCCAATGCCAGTGACGCGAGCCCGATCAGCGCGAAGCCGATGAAGAGGACGCCGAGCGTGTCGCGCATCGTCGCCGCGCTCGACCCGCCGCTCGAGGAGATACATGAGAAGCGGCGGCCCGTTCGCGGTGGTCGTGGTGGTGAGCACGCCCGCGCTCAGCCCGGCGACCTCGAGACGTCGGAAGGGATCGAAGCGCGTACGGGCAGTCCGCCGGGTGAGAAGCGCGCCGAGCACCGTCGCGGTGACCAGCAGCTGGAGCGCGGTCGTGCTCAGCTCGGCCAGGACGAACGCTCCCGCCACTGCCCCGGCGGCGCCCCACGCGAGGAGCGCCCCCGCCTCGTCCCAGAGCGGCTCGGGCCGCCGCGCCCTCGGTCACCAGCGTCATCGAGCTCATCAGGATCCCCAGCAGGAGCAGGCTGGTGATGGCCGTCTTCGGGAGGAAGCGCAGCGACCACGAGCGGACCCGCGACCAGCACGAACCCGAAGCCCGTCGCCGAGTGGCACGCGCCGCCCGCGAGGACTGCGGCGGTGGCGAGGATCTCGGCGTCGGTCACGACCGCGATGATGCCGTGCGGATGCCCAACCTCGCCGACCTGACAACGCTGCGCCTGGGCGGCCCGGCCGGGCGCTTCGTCGAGGCGCGCACGGAGGACGAGGTGGTCAGCGCCATCCGAGACGCCGACCTGGCGGGCGAGCATGTGCTCGTGCTGGCCGGCGGCAGCAACCTGATCGTGCCGGACGACGGCTTCCCGGGAACCGTCGTGCACCTGCTCACGCGGGGCGTGGAGCGCGAGGGCGACTCGTTCACCGTGCAGGCCGGCGAGCCATGGGACCCGTTCGTGGCGGCGCGCGTCGAGGAGGGCCTCGCCGGGATCGAGTGCCTGTCGGGCATCCCCGGGTCAACGGGCGCCACCCCGATCCAGAACGTCGGCGCATACGGCCAGGAGGTCGCGGACGTCATCACCTCCGTGCGCGTCCTGACTCGTGGCGACGGCGCGATCACCGAGCTTTCGCCGGAGGAGTGCGGCTTCAGCTACCGCGCCAGCGCCTTCAAGCGCGAGCCGGGGGAATGGATCGTGCTGGCGGTGACGTTCGAGCTCGAGGCGCAGGGCGACTCCCGGCCGATTCGCTACGCCGAGCTGGCCCGGTCGCTCGACATCGAGCTCGAGGAAAGCGCGCCGCTCGCCGAGGTGCGCGAGGCCGTGCTCGACCTGCGCCGCTCGAAGGGCATGGTGATCGACCCGAACGACCCGGACTCGGTGTCCGCCGGGTCGTTCTTCACGAACCCGATCCTCGACCCCGCTCACTTCGAGCAACTCGAGGAGCGGGTCGCGCGCGACCTGGGACCTGATGCGCGCCTTCCGAGCTTCCCCGAGCCGGACGGGCAGGTGAAGACTTCCGCGGCGTGGCTCGTCGAACGTGCCGGGTTCGGCCGCGGCTACGGCGCGCCGGGCCCGATCATGGTCTCGACGAAGCACTCGCTCGCACTGACCAACCGCGGCGGCGGGACGACCGACGAGCTCATCCGACTCGCGCGCGAGATCCAGGTCGGGGTGCGCAAGCGGTTCTGCGTCGAGCTCACGCCGGAGCCGACATTCGTCGGCGACGGCTGGACGGCGGCCTCCTCAGAGTCCTGACTGGCCTGCCTGGCGCTGCTCCTCGGCGTGCTCACGCTGGGCGCGATCCACGGCGCTCACGACCTTCTCGGGCTGCGCGACGCCGCGGAACGAGAAGTCCGAGTCGGTCGTCCCAGCCGTGTCGAAGTCCACCGTGCCGACCTGGAGGATGCGGTCGAGCACACCCTGGTCCGTGTTCACGTTCTGCACGCGCTCGAGCCTGGCCTCCTGGGTCTTGCGCGCGACGATCCCGCGCTTGATGTGAAGGCGATGGTTCGTGATGGTGTACGTCGTCGCGATCCGCATCAGGAACCCGACGCCCAGGATGATCGCGAAGAGCACGACGCCCGCGCCCACGCCCGTGCCCGTGCTGTCGATCAGTGCGCAGATCGCGCCGACCACGGCCGCGACCAGGAGCCCCTTCAGGATGAAGCCCGGCGCGGCGCGCAAGGACGGATGGCCGGAGAAGAGCTCGCGCTCGCCGGAACCCAGTTCCATGTACCGACCCTAGCTCAGCTTCAGGGTCTGCGCGACAACCCGGCGCGTCCCGTCGTCCCGCTCGGCGACCACCGTGAGGACGGCCGACGGCGCGAGGCGCGAGGGGGCAAGCGACAGCCTTGTGCTCCGGCGCGCGACGCTGCCGCTCCACTGCGCGAGCGTGACGGGCAGCGGGCGGTCGTGCGTGCCGTCACCGCGCGACTTGCTCTTCAGGTCGAAGGTCCGCAGCACGGCGTGCAGCTTCGCCGGGCGGTCGGTCGTGACACTCGCGCGCACGCGCGCGGAGCCGATGCGGACCGCGCTGAGGCCGAGCCCGGGCACGTCGCCCAAGCCGGGCACCCCGGCGCGCTCGCCCGCGGGCGGCCCGTACACCCAGCTCTCCGGGACACCGCCGGCGGGAAGCCGGAATGGCCCGGTCACCTCGTACGTGGCGCCGCGCGCGAGGATGCTCGCGTCGGACGGCGTGCCCGGGCAGCGAACGGATACGAGCGCTGCGAGCTGAAGTACATGCGCGTGCCCGACGGGTCGAACACGACGCCCGTCATCTCCGAGTTCTGATGGTCGTCGCCGACGAGCCGGCACGAACGGTGACACGACCCGGTCGGGCGAGATCAGGCAGATCTCCATGTTGCCGCCGTCCTCGCACACGTAGACGTCGCCGAACGGGGAAACCGTGACGTTGTCCACGGCGTTCAGCGCGGCGCCGGGCGTGTTCTCTCCGTCGTAGATCATCTCGAGGGTCTGCGCGCGGCAGTCGTATGCCCAGACCTTCTTGTCGCCCTTTGTCGTGTAGTAGACGACGTCCTCGAAGTACCACAGGCCCTCGCCGCCGTCGAAGCGCGTCGCCTCCGGGAAGCTGGTCGCGGATCTCCGCGCCCTCGGTCACCAGGTTCGGGTCGGGAACCTCGACCCAGGTGACGGCGCCGGCCGGCGTCCACGACCGCGGCCTCGAGCAACCCGCTCGCGAGGTTGCCCGGCTCGTCCGGCGTGAAGCGATAGAAGAGCCCGTCGCCCTGGTCCTCGGACAGGTAGACATGCCCGGCAACCGGATCGACGGCTGCGGCCTCGTGGGAGAAGTTGCCGAGCGCCGGCCGCGGCATCTGCGGCAGGGCCCCGGACGGGTCGGCCTCCCAGATCATCCCGCCCTGGTGCTCCTCACCGGAGAGCCAGGTGCCCCACGGCGTCGGGCCACCCGCGCAGTTCAGGTTGGTGCCGGCGAGGATCGGATAGGCGGAGGTGATCTCGCCGTCGGGCCCGAAGCGCATGGCGGCGCTGCCGCCTCCCAGCACGCCGGGCGCCTCCGAGTTCTGGACGAGGACGAACCCGCCGTCGCCGGTCCGGAAGGTCGCCTGGCCGTCCGGCGAGAAATGCCACGGGAACGCGGTTCCCTCGACCAGCGTCCCCGCCGCGGGAGATCTGCCTGCTGCTGAAGCCGGGCGGCAGCTGCAGGCCGTTCTCGTCGGGCGGAAGCAGCTCGCCGTACGGCCCCGCGCCCGCGACGGCGGACGCCGCCAGCGCCTGCCGCAGCCAGGCCGGTGTGAAGAGGAGGGCGGCTGCGCCCCCGATGCCGGTGGCGAGGAAGTGCCTGCGGCGAAAGCGGTAGACGGTGCTGGGCGTCACGTAAATTAGAACGACCGGGCGCTTCGAGACTTGCGCTAGCGCGCGCGAGGCCAGCCAGCCGTAGCCGAAGGCCATGGCCGTGTTCGACAGCCCGGCGTACCACATCCCAGCGCGCGCGCCGGGGCGTTTGAATGCCTGCGACCGCGACCACAGCGCGTCGGTCGCGATCTCCGTGCCGCGCAGCCAGGCCACCGCCCACCAGTCGCGCGACTCGCCGCGCCGATCGGCCACCGCGTGCGCCGCCGCGAACGTCAGCCAGATCGGCGCGCACCGCCTGAACAGCTCGCGCGCGTCCTCGCTGGGTGTGTCATGGCCGAGCACGTTCAGGGTCTGTGCAGGCGCGAGCAGCGCGCCCAGCCCGAGCGCGAGATCGAACCCGACCATGAAGCGGTTGTTCGCGCGCAGTGCCTGTTCGAGGTCCACGCGGCGATCGTATTCACTCCTCGCGCGCGACCCAGTAGACGGGTCGCATCGTGCCCGCCTTGAGCGGCCTGCACAGGACCTCCGCCTCGTGGCGCCGTTCCCAGCGCCCGAAGTAGGACGACATGCGCAGCCCGGCGGCGGCGCATGTCAACGTCCATGCCGACGCGATGATCAACGTGCCCCCGGCCAGGTCGTCGCGAACCCCCGCGCGCGGCTGGCCGCCCATCACGAGCACGACGCCGGTCCCGATGAACCCGGCCACGAGCAACCCGATGACGACCGCGATCGCGGACGGGATCACGCGCCGCGTCGTGGCGCCCGGGGTCTCGCGTGGGACGCGGGGAGGCGGCGGGGCCTGGTCGAGGATCCGGTAGTAGAGGATGTCCGGGCCCGTCCGGCGGGCGAGCAGCAGCGCGCCCAGGACGCACCCGAGCGAGAGCCCGACGAATATGAGGATCAGCGCCAGCTCCGCGCTGTCGAGCTCCGCCGGTGCTCCCGCTGGCGAGGGCCACCGCGAGAAGCGCGCCCCCGAGGGCCACCCATGCCCAGCCGAATCGGCGGAGCTCGCGCCGCGCCGGAACCAGCAGCGGCGGTGGAGGCGGTTCCTCGACCAGCGATGCCTTCACGACGCGAGTCTAAGGTTCGCGCCGTGGCGCTCGTCTGGCTCGTGCTCTTCCTCGTTGCCGCCGCCCCGGCGAACGCGGCGTCGGTCGGACTGGCGCCGGCATCGGGGATCGGGGGAGCGCGCCCGACGCTCGTGGCCACCGAGCTCAAGCCCCGCTCGCTGGTCGGAGTGAAGGTCGGCCGCCGCGAACGTGCAGATCACTCCGCGCGGACGGCGCGGGCAACCTGACGACGCACCCTCGGATCCCGCGCCGCCGCCAGGGCCGCGTCCGCATCGCGTTCGCGGAGCAGGGTGGTCGCGCCGCGATCCTGCACTACCGCGTCAGGTCGCCGTGGAGCAACCGCGTCCTGGACGGCGAGCGCCAGGCTCGGCGGCCCCGTGCTGAACGTCGACACCGACCTGAGGGCGGGGAGGCTGATCGCGTTCGCGCACGTCAAGGGGTTGGAGCCCGGGACCGAGGTCGCGGCCGAGTTCGCGGGCACGCGCGTGGGCGAGGACGTCGCCGGCCGCGGAGGCCTGGCGGAGATCCGAGCCGAGCTCGAGCCGACGGCCACCGGGTACCCCATCGTCATAAGGGGCCGCGGGGTCCGGCTGGCAGCGACCCTGCCGACCCCGCCGGCATCGGTGGTGTTCGCCGGCGACATCGCGTGCAAGCCCCCGTACGAGACCTACGAGGACCATTGCCAGCACGCAGAGAGTCGCGGAGCTCATCGCCGAGCTCGGCCCCGACGTGGTCGGGATCCCCGGCGACATCCAGTACGACGGAGGAGCGATGAGCGAGTTCGAGGGCTCGTTCGCGCTGAGCTGGGGACAGCTCACCATGCCGCTGCGGCCGACACCGGGCAACCACGAGTATCGGGTCCCCGGGGCTGAGGACTTCTTCGACTACTTCGAGTTGCAGTCCGGAGGCTGGCGGCCGCCGAACTGGTACGGCTACAACGTCGGCCCCTGGCGCCTGCTCTCGCATCAACTCGAACTGCGAGGAGGGCCGGGTGGACTGCGGCGTCAACTCGGAACAGGAGCAGTGGCTGCGGGCGAACCTCGCCGCCGAGCCGTTCCGCTGCACGCTCGCCTACTGGCACCACCCGCGCTACAGCTCGGGCTTCCACGGGAGCGACCCGCGCTCTGCTCGGTGGTGGCGGATCCTGGATCGCGCCCAGGCCGAGATCGTCATCACCGGCCACGACCACCACTACGAGCGCTTCGCGCCGCAGGACGAGAACGGGCAGCGCACCGACGCCGGCATCCGCGAGTTCATCGTCGGCACTGGTGGGAGTGCGCTGTCGGTGATCCGCGAGCCGCTCGCGCCCCATAGCGAGTACTCGCAGAACAGGACCTTCGGCGTCCTCCATCTGCGGCTTTACGCAAACTCCTACCGGTGGCGCTTCATCGCGCTGAACGGCACGGTGCTCGACCGCGGCCTCGGGGGGTGCCTGTAGCCACCTCGGATCAGCCCGCTGCTGTCGATCCGCGGCCTGTCGCGGCGCTTCGGCAAGCAGGAGGTCGTGAACAACCTCGACCTCGACGTCGCCGCGGGCGAGCGCGTGGCGCTGCGCGGCCCGAACGGCTCCGGCAAGACGACGGTCATCCGCTGCATCAGCGGCGCGCTGGTCCCGACCGCGGGCGAGATCCGCGTGGACGGCCACGACGCCGGCAGCTGGGCCGCGAACAAGCTGGTCGGCGCGTCGCTCTCGCAGGAGCGTTCCTTCTACCTGCGCCTGAGCGGCCGCGAGAACCTGCTCTTCTTCGCGCAGCTACGACACAAGACGCGCGCCCGCGCGAACCAGCAGGTCGAGGCGATCGTCGAGGAGCTCGAGATCGCTCACATCGCGGCGAAGCGGCTCGACCGCTGCTCCACGGGGATGCTCCAACAGATGGCGCTCGCGCGTGCACTGCTCGGGGCTCCGAGCGTGCTGGTGCTCGACGAGCCCACCCGGTCGCTCGACGAGGGAGCGATCGGCGCGACTCTGGGCCGCGCTCGACCGGAGACCGGACGCGGCCGTCCTGATCGCAACGCACAGACCCGATGACCTCGATCACTGCAACCGCCAGATCGATTTCCCGCTCTAGCCTGCCGCGGCCTCGCCCGGTCCTGGCGCTCGTGCGGCGAGATCTGCTGATCTACGCCTCCTACCCGCTGATCATGACGCTCGATCTGTGGATCGGCGCGCTCGATCTGGTCGTCTACTACTTCATCTCGGAGACGTTCGAGGGCGTGGCGACCGCGGATCTGGGCGGCGCACCGTCGTATTTCGCGTTCGCCCTCGTCGGCACCGCGGTCACGGTGGTAATCCAGGCCTCGTCGCTGGGGATCGGGTCGAAGATCCGGGAGGAGCAGTTGACGGGCACGCTCGAGGCGCTCGTCGGCCAGCCCGTGTCAACTACCGACATGGCGGTCGGGGCATGCGGGCTCCCGTTCGCGATCTCGACCTTCCGGGTCGCGGTCTACCTGGTGCTCGGCGCGCTCGCTTTCGGGCTCGACCTCTCGAACACCGACTGGGCGGGCTTCCTGGCGATGCTCGTGACCACGGCGGTCGCGATGTCGGCGATCGGGATCGGCACGGCGGCGGTGGTGCTCGTCGTGAAGCGCGGGAACACCGTTGCCGGGCTGGTCATCTTCGCGATGAGCCTGGTCAGCGGAGCGTTCTTCCCCGTCTCGGTCCTTCCGGACTGGCTCGAGACCATCGGCCAGGTCATGCCCACACGGTTCGCGTTCGATGGCTTCCGGTCGGCGCTCTTCGAGGGCGGCGGCTGGGAGACCGATGCAGCGATGCTTGCAGCGTTCAGCGTGGTGGCGGTGCCGCTGGCGGTCTGGGTATTCAGCCGCGGCATGCTGCATGCGCGGCGCGCGGGCACGCTTGCTCAGTATTGAAGTATTTGCAGGGTTTACCGACGTCGAGCGGATCTCTCGACAAGGGGCCCGATCGCACGTATGCTCGAAGTGGCTCGCCAAGAAAGGCAGACAGAGGGTTGCTATGTCACGCGTTGGCCCCGACGTGGTTGGCAGACGGCTTGAAGATCGACTCGTCGTAGTGAACCTCCGCACGAACAAGATCTACGAACTGAACTCCACCGCCTCGATTTTGTGGGAAGTGCTCCTAGAAGCGGGCTCCGAGGACTCGGAGCTTGAGAGCAAGATGCTCGAACGCG
>CAWIUV010000012.1:0-188499 GCA_963839405.1 uncultured Thermoleophilaceae bacterium | reverse complement strand
TGCGCGCATTTGGCCTTGGCCCGGTCCTGCGGCAGCGCTGGGCCGACAGCTACTCGATCTACATGGACGATCTCCGCGCACACGTAAAGCGGCGGCTTCTGCTCGCGCTCGGAGGCACGACGGCGACAGTGATCGTCACGAGCGCGGCGTTCGCCCTGCTCATCTGCTTCGTGCTCGACGACCGGATCGGGCTCGCCGAAGCCGGCGCAGCGGTGCTCGGCATACGCCTCCTCGGGACCCGGATCGAACAGGTCTTCAAGGGAATCACCGGCCTGTTCGAGTCGAGCATGTTCCTGGACGACTTCCGCCGCTTCCTCGCGCGCAAGCCGGCGCCGGACCCCGAGACGCCCGACGCGCGAGCCGGGCCCCTTCCGCGACCTCGCCGTCGAGGACGCCCACTTCACCTACCCCAACTCAGGCAGCGAGGCACTGCAGCGGCATCTCGATGCGGATCGGCGCCGGCGAGGTGGTCGCGCTGGTGGGCGAGAACGGGTCCGGCAAGACAACGCTCGCGAAGCTGCTCGGCACGCTCTTCACGCCCACGGAGGGCCGGGTCCTCTGGGGCGGCGAGGATGTCCGCACGCTCGACCGCGAGGACGTGCGGCGCCAGATCGGGATCATCTTCCAGGACTTCGTGCGCTACCAGCTGACCGCGCGCGAGAACATCGGCTACGGCCGCGCCGGAAGCAGTTGACGACGTGGCAGGGGTGGCCGCGGCAGCGCGGCAGGCGGGCGCAGACTCGTTCCTGGAACGCCTACCCGAGGGCTACGAGACCGTCCTCGGCAAGGAGTTCACCGGCGGCTACGACCTCTCCATCGGGCAGTGGCAGCGGATCGCCCTCGCGCGCGCGTTCTTCCGCGAGGCGCAGCTCCTTGTGCTCGACGAGCCGACGGCGTCGCTCGATGCGCGCTCCGAGCATGAGCTGTTCGAGTACGTGCAGGCGCTCGCGCAGGGCAGGTCGGTGCTGCTGATCTCACATCGGTTCTCGACGGTGAAGTCAGCCGATCGCATCTACGTGCTTCACCAGGGCGAGATTGTCGAAGAGGGATCCCATGAAGAGCTCGTCGCCCAAGGCGGGCGCTACGCGGAACTCTTCGGCCTGCAGGCCGCCGCCTACCGCTGACGACCAAGAGAGCAAGGAGAAGATTGCTCCCGAGCCACCCCGTTAGTGCGAGCAAGACGGCGCTAGCCATGTCCGTTTACAAACTTCCCAAGTCCGGGCGCGCCTAACCACTCCCCACGTGCCGAAATCCCCGCGAATTGCGGGGTGAACTCAGAGAACGGTCAGCCGCTCGTAGCCCAGCGTGGGCAGGAGCGGATGCCCGTCGTGCTCGATCCACGCGTGCGCCTCGAACGTCTCCCCCGGGCGCACCCCGATCACGAGCCGGCACACCACCCCGCGCCGGGCCAGCATCCGCAGCAGCACGAGCGAGCGCATCAGGCAGCGCGAGTCCCACGGCAGCGGGTCGAGCGTCCGCCTGACCGGCTGCCCGAGCCTGCGGCCGATCCGGTAGGCCTCGTAGGGGTCGTGCGCATCGACGGCGCCGGTCTCGAAGCGCGTCCACGACATGCCTGACGTCGCCGCGAAGCATCCGTCAGCCGCACGCGCGCGTACGTCGCGACGATCTCGAGACGCGACGCGAAGCCGCAGGTCGGCCGGCATGCGCTTGCGCAGGAGTCGCTCGACCTGCGTGCTGCTGGCCGCGCTCAATCCAATCCCTCGCGCCCACTCGCGGACCTTCGCGGCCACCGACGCCGGCCCGTCCTCCTCCGCGATCTCGAGCTGCACGATGGGAACCGTCCGCGCCAGCACGCTCATCACTTCGAGCTGTCCGGCAAGCCGTGACGAGGTGTCGAGGTACGGGAGGAACGCGTTCCCGAGCAGCTGCGCCGTCGCGTTCTCACCGGCGCGACCGCGTGTCCTCGCGACGCCTTCGCCGCGGCGGAGGAACAGGAGGCCGCGCCAGCGGAAGCGGCCCGGGAAACCCCTCGGGGACGAAATGGACCTTGTCGCTCTGGCCGAGCCGCTCGCCGAGACGGGCGCGGTCCGACTCGGAGATCGCCTCCAAGTCGTGCGCGAACAGGTTGAGCACACGTGTGCCCGGGTGCACGCGCACACGTCCCTCGACAAGCTCCATGGCGAGCACGTCATCCGCGAAGAATCGCCCACCCTGCGCGATGACGTTGCAGGTTGTGGCGCTCTTCCCCGTGCCGGACGCCGCCACGATCCCGATCAGGCGCTCCGCCACGACGACCACCCCCGCGGCGTGCAGCACCTCACGGCCGCGCAGGGTCGCGAGCAGCGGCAGCGTCTGCGAGGCGAGCAGCTTGAGCGCATGCCAGGGCGGCGCGTCGGGCAGCGCGGAGGCGCACCGGGTCCCGTCCGGCGCCACGAGGTGCGTCCCGTGTTGCACGGCCGACACGCGGTAGCCGGCCTGCGCGTCGCGCTCGACCCGCAGGAACGGGCGCCCGTCAGGGAACGGCCGCTCGAAGATCAGCTCCGGGGCGTCGGCCGCGGCCCAGCGCTCGTCGATGGCATCCGTGTCGGTCCGCTCGACTTGGACCGTGGGCAGGTCGTCGCCCGGATGCTCGTTCAGTCCCGGCAAGCCGTCGCCGGTGAAGCGCAGGCCGACCGCCGTGCCGGCTGCGGCGTGGCTCAAGCCGCCGACTCGACCTCGATCAGGCCGCGCTCGGCGAGTGACGAGCAGAAGGCGTGCAGGTCCTCCACCACGCGCTCCGCCGGGGCGCCGGTCTCCTCGGCGATGCGCTTCGCGACAGCGTCAACGTCCGCGAGCTCGCCCAGCAACTCGAGCATCCGCCCGGCCGTCGGGTTCAGCCCGTGATAGCGCCCCGACTCGAGGTTGAGCACCACGGTCTCCTCGACGAACGCGCGAAAGACCACGTGCTGCGGAATCGTGACGCGGGTGGGTGGCACGGTGGCGCTCGAGGCGGACGTCACTTACAAAAAAATAGCCGTGCCTCTAGTCCCGCGCAATGGTCAAGATGCCGCTGCCCAGTCCGCGCGCGGGATCGGTGATCAGCGCAACCGCCTCGCTGCGGCTTCGCACGCCCAGCCGGCGGAAGGCCGAGAACAGGTGGCTCTTCACCGTGCTCTCCGCCAGTACGAGCTGGTCCGCGATCTCGCGGTTCGTGTAGCCCATCACCACCAGGGCGAGGATCTGCTTCTCCCGCGGGGTCAGCGGCGGGCGCTCGACGGCGGCGCCGAGCGGCGCCGACAGGACGAGCAGGCCGGCGAGCGCTCCGTGCACCGCCGCGACTACGCGATCCGGCACGTCGTCGGCCAGCAAGCACCGCGTCGGCCCCCTGGGCGATGATCGCCCGCGCGTCGTCGCGACTCGTCTCCGCGGCAGCGAGCGCGATCGCCTTCGTCCCTCCCAGGCGGTGCTTAAGCGCGGCGAGCCGCTCGGGCGTCGGGTGACGCACGACGACGCGCGGCCGGTGTCCCGCGTTCCTTGCGCTCGGGCCACTCCCTCGCCT
Organism: uncultured Thermoleophilaceae bacterium; assembly: GCA_963839405.1. Lineage (GTDB taxonomy): Bacteria > Actinomycetota > Thermoleophilia > Solirubrobacterales > Thermoleophilaceae > DASPHG01. The sequence continues at coordinate 185,000 of CAWIUV010000012.1, read as the reverse complement.
CGGGCGCCAGGTTGCCGTCCGAGCCGAGCGCGTCGAGAACGGGCGCGAGCGCCGCATCGTCCGGGTCGAGTAGGACCCAAACCGCGGCGTCGGTATTCGCTACGCCCGACACGGAAGCAGCGTAGACGTCCGGCCCATGGCCCGGACATCCGCTTCGTGCTGCTTCAGCTCATCTGCGGGAACGGATCGCTCCCGACGACGGGCCCATCCGTGATCGGCGTGCCCTGGGGAACGTCGATGAACTGCGGGATCGCGTTGTTCGCCGTGATCTCCTGAAGGTCGCCGTAGTCCGTGATGGTCGGCTCCTCGTACTTCGGTGTCTGCATCCCTGCCTCCCTGGCTCCCTTTGTCAGCTCATCTCCGGGAACGGATCGTCCCCGACAATGGGCCCATCGCCGATCGGTGTGCCCTGCGGCACGTCAACGAACTGCGGAATGGCGTTGTTCGCCGTGATCTCCTGAAGGTCGCCGTAGTCGGTGACGGTTGGCGACTCGTAGTTCGGTGTCTGCAACCCCTTTGCCTCCCCAAATACGCGCGGTGGACTCCCCTTGAGGAACGAAACGGTAGGGACCCCGCTTGCGCCCAGCAAGACTGAAAGAAGTGCTAGACGCGGACCGCCGACGGCTCGGGCAGGTCCTCCCGCTCCAGCAGCTCTCCGGCGAAGGCCTCGTCCTCCAACCAGCGGAGCCAGCATTCCGCCGTCGCGAGGCGCCAGATCACGGTCGTCCAGCTGAGCCAGTCCGGATCGGCCCTGGTGGGGGTGCGCGGCACGTTGCGGTCGAGCCACCCGGGATCCGCGTACTCGCGCACGCGCGCGTGCGGGTCGAGCAGCAGCTCGCGCATGACCGCGGCGTCCGGCCCGGTCATGAGGTCGAGGTAGAACGGAGCGATGTTCGCCTTCGTCCGATTCAGCCTGACCTCGTCGGGCAGCATGCCGGCCACCGTCGCGCGGGCGATCGGCCGGTCGAGCCGCTGCCATTGAACTCGCTGCGGCAGGCGTAGGACGAGCTCGACCAAGTCCACGTCGAATAGCGGCGCGCCCGAGCGCAACCCGTACCGGGCGCCGCGCTCCCAGATGTGCTCGCCGAGCCCGCTTCCCTCGACATGGTCGGTGAGCAGGTGGGCGTGGTAGGCCCACCAGCGCGGGACGTCCTCGCCGGCGAGCCAAGGCCAGGGCGTGTGCACCTCGTCGAGCGCGCGCGCCGAGCGTTCGCTCAGCCACTCTGGCGCGGCGCCGGCGCGCGCCGGCCGCGCAAGGGCCGGCCTGATGCCGAAGTCCTTGAGCAGCCTGGCCGCAATCACGGCCTTCTGGCGGCGACGACGGCGATACGGCAGGAGCAGTCGCACGAGTCGCGCGGCGTCGATCAGGTGGCCGTGCCGCAGGCGATCCGCGATCAGATACGGCGACCGGCCGAACACCTCGTCCCCGCCTTGGCCGTCGAGCAGCACCTCGACACCGTCTTCCGCAGCCTGCCTGACTCCGGGATGCTCGACGATCCCGCCCGGTCCGCCTGGGACCGTGCCTGAGTCGCGCAACTGCTCGACGGCGAGCCGGAAGGCCCCCTGCGGCCGGGGTGCGAAACGGGCGCTCGGAACATCGAGGGTGGTCGTGGTCGCCACGATCCGCTCCGACTCGTCGGCGGGCGGCCAGTCCGGGAAGACGGTCGAGTAGGCACGCAGGTCCGGCCGCGGCTCCAGCCCGGCCGCCGTCGCGAGCACGACCGACGAGTCGACGCCACCGCTCAGGATCGCGCCCGTCCGCTCGGCGCCCTCGATCCGCTCCGAGACCGCGCGGCGCAGCTCGCCGCCCAGGAGCTCGACGAGCTGCTCCCACGGCGCGTCGATCTCACCGCGCCACTCGGGTCGCCAGTAGCGGCGGCGGCTCCAGCCGCTCTCCCCCAGCTCGACCAGCTGGGCGGCGCCGACGCGCTCGACTCCCTCCATCATCGTCCGGTGCCCCTGGAGGTAATGGGGCGCGATCCACGGCGCGATCACGCCGGCCTCGGGAGCGGGTGCACTCGGCAGCAAACGGCGGAGCGCGGGCGCGTCGGTGGAGAAGCGCAACGGCCCGGTGCCCGACCCGTGCATCAGACACGCCCGCAGCGAGAAGTGGTCGCACACCACGGCGCCGCGCCGCTCGCGCTCGTCCCAGACGACGAGGGTGAACGCCCCCCTCAGCCGCGGCGCCAGGCCGGCGCCAGAGCCGCGCCAGTCGGCGACGACCTCCTCGATCCGCGGTGACGAGCCCGTAAGGAAGCCGTCGAGCACGGCCAGCACGCCATCGGCCTCGTATGCCTGCGCGCGGCCGGTCCAGGCGACGCGAAGCGGTCCCGCCCGCCGCTCCTCCGCGGCGGCGCCGAGTGCACCGGCCACATTCGCCGCGGGCTCGCCCGCGGGCTCGAATACCCCTGCGATCAACCGCCCATGCGCTTGAGGAGGCGACCGAGAGCCTCCTGTGCCCAGGTCTGCGCGACCTCCGACTCGGCCGGCGGCAGGCTGTTCGCCATCCCGGGCGTGAGCTGTTCGGGCACATCGGCTCCCGCCCCGGCCTCAAGCTGCTCGGTAAGCGTCTCTCGCACCACGCTCGCCACGCCGACGATTACGGCCGCCACGCCCATCGTGTTGAGCGCCTGCAGCGCGGAGGCCCGAACGTTGTGGTCGGGATCCTGGGTCGCGGCGATCAGCGCGTTCACGGAGCGCGTATCGCCCAGCTGCCCGAGCGCCGTCGCGGCGGCGCCGCGCCTGGCCGCCTCCGGCGCCCCGATCATCGCGACGAGCGGTTCGACCGCGCGGGAGTCGCGCAGCGCACCCGCGGTGAGGATCACCGGCGCGCTGCCGGCCCCGCTGTCGATCTTGCGGACCACGCTGTCCACAGCGACCGGGCCGAGCCAGATGAGGAGTCGCTGAATCCGTGCCACCCGCGCCGTGCCACCGGGCTCGTCGAGCTGGGCAACCAGGTAGTCGGCCAGCTCCGTCTCGGCGACTTCGCCGGCGGGGTCGGCGCCCGTCAGCGCGCCCAGCGTGTCCTGGTGGCGCTCGTCGAGCTCGGGCGCATCCGGCGCGAGCAGCTTGCGCGCGTAGTGCTGCGCGATTCCGGGCGGCGCCCACCCCACGAGCGTGGCGACCGTCGTCTCGAGCGCGTCGTAGCCCTCGGGGTATGGCCAATTGACGACACCGTCGAGCAGGGCGTCGACAGCGACAGGGTTCTTCCGCTGCGAAATCCGGTCGAGCGCGGTGCCCCTAACCCTGGGGTCGGGATCGGTCAACGCGAGCGCGAGCCCGTCCTCGACCACCGCTCCGTCGAACGTCGCGAGCGCCGCGGCGGCCTCGGCACGGGCGGCGGGCTCAGCGTCCATGCCGCTCCGTCGCTCTCTTCGGACCCCTGATGGTCGAGCGCGTTGCGCAGTCCGTCCACGTCCCCGGACTGCTTCAACTGGTCGATATTCGGCCCGCGGCGCGGAAGCAGACGCACGCTTTGAGAATAGACCGGGTGCTGCGTTTGCGCCGCTACTGTGTCGCTCGATGGCCGATGAGCGTCTGTGGGCCCCCTGGCGGCTCGAGTACATCAAGGGCCCGAAGCCCGACGGCTGCATCCTGTGCGACAAGCCGTCCGAGGGTGACGACGAGGCGACCTACGTCGTCCATCGCGGAGAGAGCTGCTTCGTGATCCTCAACGCCTTCCCCTACAACAACGGCCACCTGATGATCGCGCCGTATGAGCACACCGGGGCGCTCGAGGATCTCGGCGACGACACCGTGCTCGAGCTGATGCAGCTCACGCAGCGCGCCATCCGTGCCCTCGCCGACGTCTATGGGCCCGAGGGCTTCAACGTGGGCATCAACCAGGGCAAGGTCGCCGGCGCCGGTGTCGAGGACCACATCCACCAGCACGTGGTGCCGCGCTGGGGCGCCGACACGAACTTCATGCCGGTGATCGGGTCGACTCGCGTGCTTCCGCAGAGCCTGGCCGACTCGTACCGAGCGCTCCGCGAGCGCTTCTAGACCCAAGTAGGCTCCGGCCGCGATGGTCGACCCCGGGATCTTCAAGGCCTACGACGTACGCGGCATCTACGGCGAGCAGATCGACGAGGACGTCGCATACCGCGTCGGCCGCGGCTTCGCGCGGGTGCTCGGCGACCTCGAGGGCAAGGCGCCGGGCGACCTTCGCATCGGCCTGGGGCGCGACATGAGGCTCGCCGCCCCCACCCTTCTGAGCGGTACGCCGATGGGATCCGCGACGAGGGCGCGGACGTGCTCGACGTCGGCCAGGTGGGCACCGAGATGCTCTATTTCACGGTCGGCTCCCGCGAGCCTCGACGGCGGCCTGATGTGCACGGCCTCGCACAATCCGAAGCCCTACACGGGCGCGAAGCTCGTGAAGGCCGGGGCCATCGCCCTGTCGGGCGACTCGGGGATCGGCGAGCTGAAGGAGATCGTCACCGGCGGCGACCCCGGCGACCCAGCCGAGGCGCGCGGTGCGTACGACCGCGAGGAGATCGCCGAGGACTTCCAGGTTGCCGCGGCGGCGTTCGTGGACATGGACGCGATTCGCCCGAGGAAGGTGGTGCTCGACGGCGGCAACGGCATGGCGGGCCCGATGGTCGGGCCGCTGCTCGACCGGCTGCCGATCGAGCAGATCCAGACCTACTGGACGCCCGACGGCGACTTCCCCGACCACGAGCCGAACCCGCTCCTGCCCGAGAACCGCCGCTTCATCGTCGAGAAGGTGCTCTCCGAGGGGGCCGAGCTCGGGATCGCCTGGGACGGCGACGCCGACCGCTGCTTCTTCATCGACGACACCGGCCAGTTCGTGGACGGCGACTTCCTCACCGCGTTACTAGCCGAGTCGATCCTCGAGAAAGAGCCGGGCGCCGCGATCCTCTACGACGTCCGCGCGAGCCGCGCCGTGCCCGACACCGTCGCGCGCGCCGGCGGCACCGCGCACGTCAACCGAGTCGGGCACGCGTTCTTCAAGTCGCGCATGCGCGACCAGGGCGCCGCGTTCGGCGGCGAGGTATCGGGCCACTACTACTTCCGCGACTTCTATTGCGCCGACTCGGGGACGATCCCGGCGCTTCTCATCCTCGAGCTGCTCTCGACCCGCGCGAAGCGGATGAGCGAGCTGCTTGCCCCGCTTCGCGAGCGCTACTTCATCTCGGGCGAGATCAACTCGGAGGTCGCCGACCAGGACGCGAAGATGCAGGAGCTCGCATCGGCCTACTCCTCCGGAGAGGTCAGCTGGCTCGATGGCGTCTCGGTCGACTTCGACGACTGGCACTTCAATGTCCGGCCGTCCAACACCGAGCCGCTCCTGCGCCTCAACCTCGAGTCGCTCGTCTCGCCCGACGACATGGTCGAGAAGCGCGACGAGGTGCTCGCGCTGATCCGCGCGTGAGCGACGACCTCTTCGCTCCGGCGGCCGAGGCGGGCGTCCACCGCCTGGCGATCCCTACGCCGTTCGCGGTCGGGCGCGTCAACTGCTACCTGATCGACGACGACCCGCTGACGCTCGTGGACGCCGGCCCGAACTCAGGCCGTGCGCTCGACGAGCTGCAGCGCGCGCTGGCGGCGCACGGCAAGGAGATCGACGACCTCGAGCTGGTGATCGTCACCCACCAGCACATCGACCACATCGGGCTCGTCGACATCGTGGCGCGCCACTCGGGGGCCGAGGTGGCCGCGATCGACGCGGCCGTGCCGTTCATCTCGGACTACTCGGAGCGCGCGGCCGCGGACGACGAGTTCTCCGGCCAGATCATGCTGCGCCACGGCATCTCCCCCGATGTCGTGCAAGCGCTCCAGTCCGTCTCGAATGCGTTCCGCGCATGGGGCGCCAAGGTCACCGTCACCCGCGAGCTGCACCAAGGCGACACGATCGAGATGCGCGACCGCACGCTCGAGGTCCACTTCCGCCCCGGCCACAGCCCGTCCGACACCGTCTTCTACGACGCCGCCCGGAAGCAGCTGCTCGCCGCCGACCACCTGATCAAGCACATCTCGTCGAACCCGTTGATCGCACGCGGGCCCGGCGACGACCCCGACCCGGCGAAGCGGCCGCAGTCGCTCGTGATGTACCTCGACTCGCTGCGCAAGACGCGCGAGATGGACATCGACCTCGTGTTGCCGGGACACGGCGACCCGATCGACGACCACCGCTCCCTGATCGACGAGCGCTTCAAGCTGCACGACCGGCGCGCGGAGAAGATCCACGGGCTGATCGCAGAGCGCCCGCGCAGCGCCTACGAGATCGCCCAGGCGCTCTGGGGCAACATCGCCGTGACGCAGGCCTACCTCACGCTCTCGGAGGTGCTCGGGCACACCGACCTGCTGCTCAATGCGGGACGCGTGCGCGAGGTGGAGCGCGACGGCGTGGTGACGTTCGAGGCCGCCGACTAGGCCTGTTTCGTCGGAAATTCGTCCAGGCCAGATGCCCCGCGCGCGCGTGCGTATGAGGGCCAGGTCGATGCGAGAGCATGGCTGCCCACTCCGGCTTCCTCGCAGCGCTCGCTGCGCTGGTCTCGCTCGCCGCTCCCGCGGCGGGCTACGCGCAGAGCGCTCCCGCTCAGCGCACCCACGGCCCCGACCCCGTAACGGCGGCCGCACCGTCGCCCGTCGCTGCCGTGGCGGCCGCCGGTGACTGGTGCGGCAACGACGGCCGCCGGGCGCGAACCAGGTGGACAACGGCGAGTACCGCTACCACGCCGATCTACGCGCATCCCGCCGACTCGGCGAGCCGGCTCTCGGCCTTCGGCGCCCAGTTCCAGGAGCGACGCGTTCGGCGCCTCGGCCCTGATCGAGCGCCAGTACGGCCGCGCGATCCGCTTCGACGTCGGCACGCCGTGCGGGCCCGACAAGCTCGACATCTCGGAGGTCCGGCTGCCGTTCACGCAGGACCAGCTCGCAGCGCTTGCCGCCGCCGGCGGCGCGGCGACCTTCAACGCGGTCACGCAGCGCCCCGCAGGCGCCAGGGGTTCGCTGTCGCCTCGAACGACGCCGTCCCCGCACGCTGGCCCCGCTGCGTGAGAACTTCCTCGTCTGGCTCGACGGCGCCGCGCCCGCTCGCTCGTGCGGCCAGGGGACCGCGCTGATCGACCCCACGCGCAGCGAGACCAACCTGAACAACCACGGCGGCAAGCTCGCCCTGATCTTCCGCCAGGGCCGCGGCTTCTGCGGCGCCGACGTCGTTCGCCACGAGATCGGGCACAACCTGGGCGCGCTGCAGCCGGACGCTCCCCACACCGACGACGGCGTCCACTGCAACGACGCCTTCGAGGACACGATGTGCGGCTGGGATTCGCCGAAGGTCGTCAGCGGCCCGTTCAACGGCCTCTACTTCGACTACGGCAACGACGACTACTGGGACCCGCCGCAGGGCGCACCGCTCGGCTGGTGGACGCTCAACCTGAGCCGCTTCATCTGCCCGGACGCCGCTGCAACCGCCCCGCCGGCGCGCGACCGGCGCACCGCGCAGTGCGCCCGCCGCGAGGGCATACCGCGGATCGGGCGCTCGAGGCACGCGACGCCCGGCCCGGCGCCGCGGGCGAAGCGCAGCGCTGGAGCGCCGGCGTCACTCGGTGAGCGCGCAGGGCCGCGTCGCCGCCCCGCGAAGCGCAACCGGCGGCCGCGCCGGTCGCTTCGGGCAGCGCCCGTAACCCCGCCGGCGGACCCGGGTAGGGTCCAGGGCAGTGCCGCACGCCCCGGACACCGCGCTCGAGCGCGCGGAAGAGCTCGCCGAGCGAGTACTACCTGAGCGCCGCCCCAAGAAGCGGATGCTCGTGATCGTGAACCCGTACGCGACGACGGTGTCCGACCGGCTGAAGAACCTCGTCGTCTACGCGCTCCAGGGCCGCTACTCCGTCGAGGCGATCGACACCCAGGCGCAGGCCACGCGACCGAGCTCTGCCGCGAGGCCGCCGACGAGGGCTACGACGTGGTCGTCTCCTTCGGCGGCGACGGCACCGTGAACGAGGCCGCGAACGGCCTCGTCGGCTCCGACACGCCGCTGACCTGCCTTCCGGGCGGCGCGACGAACGTCTTCTGCCGGATGCTCGGCATCCCCAACGACGTCGTCGACGCGACCGAGCACCTGCTGCGGATCGCCGACGACTTCGAGCCCCGGCGGATCGACACCGGCATCGTGAACGGCCGCCACTTCGTCTTCGCGTCCGGCATCGGGCTGGACGCAAGCGTCGTCGAGCGCGTGGACGCGCACCCGCGGCTGAAGGCCCGGCTCGGGCCCTGGTACTTCACCTACGCGGCCGTCGCGACGTTCAACCGCAAGTACCTCGTGAAGCCCGTCCGCGTCCGCGTCGAGGTGGACGACCGCACGATCGACGGCGTCACGGTGATCGTCCAGAACGCCGACCCGTTCACGTACTTCCGCAACCGCCCGATCCGGATCTGCCACGGGCGCGAGCTCGACGATGGACGTCTCGGCCTGTCCGTGCTGAAGAAGGCGACACCCGGCGAGATCCCGACCGTGATCGCGCGCGTCTTCTCCGCGCAGCGCCGAGACTGTCCAGCGGCACCGCCAGATCGAGGGCATCGACGGCGTCGACGCCGCGCGCGTCGTCTCGCTCGACGACCGCCCGTTCCCGCTCCAGGTGGACGGCGACTTCATCGGCGAGTTCGACGAGGTCGAGTACCGCGTCGGGCCGCGGACGCTGTACGTCGTCAGCTGAGCCCGGCGAGCGCCGTCAGTACGCGCCGTTGCCGCGCGCAACCGCGGGCAGCGTCTTCATCAGCAGCTTGACGTCGCCCCAGAGGGTCCAGTTCGTGACGTAGAGGTAGTCGAGGCTGACCATCTCCGAGAACGGGATCTCGGAGCGGCCGTTCACCTGCCACAGCCCCGTGAGCCCGGGCGTCAGTGACAGCCGATGACGGAACCGGCCGGCCACCTGGCCCGCCTCCTTCTCGATCAGCGGCCGCGGCCCGACGAGGCTCATGTCGCCGACCAGGACGTTGTAGAGCTGCGGCAACTCGTCGAGCGAGTAGCGCCGGAGCACGCGCCCGACACGCGTGACGCGCGGGTCCTCGCGGATCTTGAACATGCATTCGTCGTCAGCGCCGCAGTGGAAGTTGAGGTCGGCCACCTCGTGCTTGCGCGCGTCTGCGTCAGGGTGCATCGAGCGGAACTTCCACAGCGTGAAGCGGTGACCGTCACGCCCGACGCGCGTCTGGCGGAAGAACAGCGGGCCGCGCGAGTCGAGCTTGATCGCGAGCGCGCAGATGGCCAGCAGCGGCAGCAGCGCCACGAGCGCGACCCCGCTGACCACGATGTCGAGCGCGCGCTTCATGACCTTCGCGGAGCGCCCGAGTCCCGCCCGCGGCAGCGTCATGAGCGGCGCGCCCTCGAGGTGATGCACGTCGACGCGCGCGCCGAGCGCCTCGAAAGGCGTCGGGATCACGTCGATCTGGATGCCGGCCTGCCGCAAGCGTGTGGAGCAGGTCGTTGCGGTCGCCCGCGTAGCTCGACGAGCCGATGATCACGCGGTCGATCTCGTGCTGCTCGACCAGCCCGCTGCAGGTTTGCGTCGCCGCTGAGCACCGGGACGAACGCGAACTCCTCGCTTCGCTCCACGCGCGCGCCGGTCCGGTCCACGTCGACGACCGCCACGACGTTCACGCCCGACTCCGGGTGCCGCATGATCTTGCGCACGATCGACGCGGCCTGCGCCGACGTCCCGAGCACGAGGGCGTTCTGCAGATACCAGACCTGCCTCCGCCCGTAGGCGCGCGCAGCGGCGCGCCCCGCGATCGACAGGACGCAGACCACCGCCCACAGAAACGCGAGCTGCTCGAGCCAGTTCACCGCCCCGCGCATGAGACGACCGCCAGGAGCATGCTCCACGCCCACAGCGTCGTGACGCGGATGATCGGGCCGGCCTCCTCGGCCGCGTCGTGCTCGACGCGGTGCCCCCCGCGTGGTAGAGGCCGCTCGCGTGGGCCAGCGCCAGCCAAGCGGGGATGCTGACTGGCCGCAAAGGCCAGCAACAGCCCGGCCGGGGTCGAGTCGCCCCAGACCGTCCCGCCGCAGTAACTCCACGATCGCGAGCGCGACCAGAAGTACGACGACGTCGGTGCGCAGGAGCACCCGCCGCAGCTGCGAGGCGCGCGTGACTCCGCCCTCCGAGATTCGCCGCAGCGGGCCGGCGAAAGGATCCGTCTGAAGCTTCGGAAGCGGATCTCCGGCAGCCCGAAGGCCCGTCAGCAGGTTGACGGAAGTGCCGGCCGTCTGGTGGGAAGAGCTGAGTCTGCATGGCGGTACCCGAATTGGGTGGTCCCGCTCGATACTGGGTGGCCTCGGCCTCATCGCCCATCGGACATTCGTCTACGAGCCGAGCGCCGGGTCCGCGGGCCGCTTCGGCTACCGTGCGTCCGCCGATGGGGCGCCGGCCGGATCCAGACCGCTTGCGAAGCGTGCTCCTGCTGCTCGTGCCGGGCGCGGCCGCGGTGTATCTCGCATTCCGCAGCGGCGGAGCGGCGGCGGGACTCCCGGCGCTGTTCGCCGTGGCGTGCCTCGCGGCACTCCTTCTGCGCGCCGCCCCCGGGACGCTCGATGCCGCGGTCGTCTCGCGAGTCGCCAACGCAGCGTTGCTCGCCCTCCCGGGCGCGCTGACCGCCTACTTCGCGTTCAACGCGGGCGGATTCTTCCCGGAGACGCCGGCGCTCGTCGCGATCGTCCTGATCCTCGTGCTCGTCGTGCGGGTCACGACGGCCGAGGATCCGTTCGCCGGTTTCAGCTGGCCGCTCGCGGTCGCCTCAGGCGCGCTGGGGCTGTACTGCGTCTGGACGCTGCTCTCGGGGACGTGGTCCGACGCGCCGGCGCGTGCGCTGATCGAGTTCGATCGAGCGCTCGTCTACCTGCTGGCGCTGGTCCTGTTCGGATCGATCCCGCGTAGCTCGGACTCGCTGCGCTGGATGGTGCGCGGCGTCGCCCTGGCGATCGTTGCGGCGGTCGTGGCGGGGTTTCTCACCCGGACGCTTCCGGACGTGTTCACCTTCCACCCGGGCCACGATGCGGGCCGGCTGGGCTGGCCCCTCACCTACTGGAATGCGCTCGGCATCTTCGGCGCGATCGGAGCAATTCTCTGCCTGCACCTCACCGCGAGCCTGCGGGAGCCGCTTGCTGTTCGAGTGCTCGCTGCAGCCGCCCTGCCCGTGATAGGCGCGACCGTGCTGCTGACGTTCTCGCGAGGCGGGATCGGCGCCGGCCTCGCGGGACTTGTGGTGTACGCGGTCGCTTGGGCGGCCGCGCGGGTTGACCACCGCGGCTCGTCGCGACCGTCCCGCTCGGGGTCGTCGCCGTGAAGGCCGCCTACGACGCAACGCTCCTCGCGAGCCGCGACCCGATCACCGATGCAGCCGTCGCGCAGGGGCACGACCTGGCGCTGACCGTCGCTGTGTGCTGCGGCGGCGCAGCCGCGCTTCGACTCGCCCTGCTGCCGCTCGACAACCGCCTTCGGCGCTTCCGGCTTCCGCCCGACCGACGCCCGCCGATCATGCGCGCCGCGTGGGTCGCGAGCGCCGTGCTCGTCGTGGGCGCCGTGCTCGCGTTCGACGTCCCGGACCGCGTCGAGCACACAGTACGACCGCTTCGTCGAGAGCAGCGACGCCGCGAGCCCCGCAGCCGAAACGCGGAGCGCCTGACCGACGCGGGAACTCCGGCCGCGTCGATCACTGGGACGTCGCACTTGACACGTTCGGCGAGCATGAGCTCCGCGGCACCGGCGCGGGCACGTACGGCCCGTCCTGGATGCAGGACCGCCCAGCCGAGAGCACGCTCGTGGTCGACGACGCCCACTCGCTCTACCTCGAAGCGCTGTCCGAGCTCGGGCTGGTCGGGCTCGTCCTGGTCGCCGTGGTCGTCTTGAGCATCCTGGCCGCATTCGTGCCGATCCGGCGTGGCCGGAACAGGACCCTCTACGCGGCTCTATTCGCGACGGGGCTCGCCTGGGCGGTCCACGCGGGAATCGACTGGGACTGGGAGATGCCGGCGGTCTCGATCTCGTTCTTCTGTCTGGGCGGCGCGGCTCTTGCGACGCATGCCCGCCGCGTGGCGGCGCCGAGACCGACGCTCGCGGGTGGCACCCGCGTCGTCGTCGGCGTCGTGCTGCTCGCGGGCGCGCTCGCCCCCGCGCTCTTGCTCGTGTCGCAGCGCCAGCTCGACGACGCCGCAGAGGCCTTCGACCGGGGCGACTGCCGGAGGCGACCGAGCGCGCGGACGCATCGATCCGCACGCTCGAGATCCGGCCCGAGCCGTACGAGGTCCTCGGTTTCTGCGATGTCCGGGAGGGCTTCGATCGCCTCGGTGCAGTGGCGCTCGAGGAGGCGGTCGAGCGCGACCCGGACAACTGGGAGTTCCACTACGGGCTCGCCATCGTCCGCGGGTCCGCGGGCCTTGATCCGCGGCCCGCCGCCCGGGACGCACTGCGGCACAACCCTCACGACGCGCTCACCAAGTCGCTCGTCGGCTACGTGGACACCTCGGACCGAAGAACGTGGATAGAGAAGACTCGGCCGATCGCCGAGAACGAGAGGCTCTCGGTGGTCGATTGAGCACCGGGATCCGCCTACGTGAGCTCCTGGTGGTGGCGCCGCTGGCCGCGGCCGCACTCGCCGGTGCCGTCGCCGCCGTGGCCGGCCGCGGTGCCGACGATGCCTTTCTCCTGCGGCAGAAGAACCCGACGCGCGTGACGACACCGGCGGTCGAGAAGCTGATGCTCACCGCGCCGGCTCCGGACATCCCGCACAACTCGCCCGGCACCCGGGCCCGCTGTAGCACCGAGGGCCGGCGCGAGCTGCGCAACCCCTGGCACTGCACCGTCCACTTTCGCTCGGGCAGCGTCGCGCGCTTCCTCGTGACCATCAGGCCCGACGGGTCGTACCGGGCGCGCTACGCGGGTGACACCGCCACCGCGACGGGCTGCTGCCTGAACGTGCCCGCCGCCGAGTGAGCAAAAGAGAGGGCCGCGTCCCCGGCCCCTCTCCACGCTGTCGGTCGAAGCGCGCCCCTACTTGGGCGGCCTCCCGGGCTTATCGTTGCACTCGTCCTCGCGCTCGTGGACGTGGTTCTTGTCACCACAGCCCTTGCCAGGCTTGTACTGGCTCTGATCGGCGCTCTTGGCCTTGCCGCCTCCGCCCCCGCCTGCGATGACGCCTGCGGCCCCGCCGCTGACCGCAAGAGCGAGCACGAGCACCATCGTCACGAGCTTCGATCGCATCAGGTATTGCCTTCCGTATCTCGATTTCGGAGCCTTGAACGCCCGGGCCGCGGTCCGCTGCTTGAGCTCGTCGAGCTCGAAAGCGGTGACCTCGGGCCTATGCGCCTGCAGCCGCGCATCGATCTCGCGAAGCTCGTCAGGCAGGCGGTCAGGATCGTGATTGGTCATTTCGGTGCCTTATACGGACGAGCGGGCCAATTCGTCATTAGCTCCGTCTGATCGGCCATCATCCGCTGCGTGCGGCGGGAGTCATTCGAGCGCCTATACGCGGAGCACGCCGAGCCGCTGCTCGGCTTCCTGATCTACAGGACGGCCGACCGACCGCTCGCGGAGGACCTGCTGGCAGACACGTTCGAGCGCGCGATCCGCGCGCGCGCTCGCTTTGACCGCCGAAAGGCCAGCGAGAAGACCTGGCTGTACTCGATCGCCCTGAACTGCCTCCGCGATCACACCCGGCGTGTGGCGCGGAGGAGCGCGCCCTCGAGCGCGTTACGGCGGGTGCTCCCGCTGCTGCTCCTGGCCCGGCAGAGGCCGTCGAAGCCCGCGACGCCGTAGCGCGCGCTCTTTCGAGATCTGAGCGAGGAAGAGCGGGACGCGCTGGCCCTGCGCTACGGCGCCGAGCTGACGGTGCCGGAGATCGCCAAGCTGACCGGGCTCGCTGAGTCGACAGCCCGCGGACGGATCTACGGCGCCATGCGCAAGCTCCGGGACGAGCTCGAGGAGTAGCTAGGCGTCTGCCATCGCGCCCGCGGCGCGCCAGCACATAGGGCACCGTCCGTAGGCGCTAAGAGTGATCGCTGGTCCGGAGGGCGGCCATGCTGTCGTGGTAATAGGAGTAGCCGTAGCCCGCGCGAGTCTTCACCTTCTTCGCGACCACGCCCAGCACCGGGGCGTCCAGACTCTCGAGCTGCTTACGAAGAGCGAGCGCCGACTCGCGTTCGATCCGCCCGGGCTCTGCCACCACGATCACGCCACTGACGAGCCTCGACAACGGGATCACATCCGAGACCATGGTTATAGGCGGCGCATCCAAGACCACCAGGTCGTACTCGGCCGCGAGGTCATCGATCAACGCGGCCATCTCCTCGCTCTCCATGAGTTCGAGTGAGTTTGGCGGGCTGGTGCCGGCGACGACCACGTCCAGCTGTCGCCCGCGTGCTTCGCCATTGGAGCCGTTCGAGACGGAGACCTGTTGGACGACCTGGTCGGACTCGCCAGCCAGAAGGTCGGCTATTCCGGGCACGTGTCGCAGGCCGTGCCGGGTGGCCACGCTTGGCTGATGGAAATCGCACTCGAGCAGCATGGTCCTCGACCCCACACTCGCAGCCGTGAGCGACAGGTTCCATGACACGGTGCTCTTGCCGTCCTTGGCCGCAGCTGAGGTGACCAGCACCGAGCTGACCTCGCGGCCCGGGTCAACATGGCGAAGCCTGCTGCGCAGCATCCTGAATGCTTCAGACTCGACCGGGGGCAATCCCTCGGGCCGTCCATCACTGGATAAAGCCTCGCTGTTCGGAATCGTTCCGAGCACCGGAAACCCGAATGACTCCGCAAGTTCGTCCGGATCCCAGAGTCGACGATCGAGGCGCTCGAAGAGCAGTGCGAGACCTAGGCCAAGAAGCAATCCGATGACTGCTCCGATGACTGTGTTACGCACCGGCTTCGGGGACGAAGGCGAATCCGGGGTGTCGGCTCGCTGCACTATCTCGACGTTTCCCGTCTGAAGGGCCCCCAATGCGTTGAGTCGGCTGATCTGCTCCTGCAGCAAGCTGCCGTCTCGATCCTGCTGTTCTCTCGGCGTCAGCGAGGAATACCTGCGTTCCAGGACCCGTGCGGCGTCACGAACCTTCGCCCGATCGGCCCGTCGTCGAAGGTTCGCGTACTGTCGCGAATAGGTGTTGGCAAGCCGAGCGGCGAACCTGGCGTTTGAGTCGGTCGCGATGACCGAAACGAGATTGGCCCCGGCCTGGGCTTCCACCTCTACCCTGGAGGAGACGTCGTTGCCCGTGAGGGCTCCTCCGAGCGCCTCCGACGTTTGGTCCGCGACCACCTGAAGGGAGACAAGGGCTGTATTGGTGGCCGCTTCGCGGGTTGGGTCTTGACGGCTCGGCGTAGCTCCGCCTAGGACGCTGGCGTCGACACCCGGATCCTGAAACAGAAGCGACGCGCTCGCCGAGTACTCCTTCTCCTGCAACAGGGAGAAGGCGAGCGCTGAGCCGGCCCCCGCCAAAGCACAGAGGAGAATCAGCCCGACCCGCCGTCGGAGTACGGAGAACGTGGCGCGGAGGTCAACCCCCTGGCTTTGCGTTTCATCCCGTGCCGGCCCGATGATGCCGCAGCTTACAGGGCGGTTGCGGCCGTCTAGCATGGCCCCTGCGGGCGCGCGCATGCCCATCTAGCGGATGCCACACAGTCACGATCAGCCGACAGCTCGTACCTGCGCCAACGCGGTCGACCCACCTCGCACCGTCTCCGCGCCGGAGATGCGGTCGTCGATGGTCGAACTTGCGGAGCTCTCCAGAGAGCTATTGCCGAAGATGTGGGACTCGAAGACAAGGCTGTTCTCGCACAGGACTCGACTTGGGTCTCGTGGTACCTACGTGAATGAGCAGGCCAACGCGCTGTACTCGGCCATAGCGCTTGTGGGGTTACTCGAGGATGGAAGCGCCGATGGCCCGCGCCGGTTGCTTGTGGAGAACACGCTAGACGCCCTGCATTCGGTGCACGATGATGGAGCGCCGTGTGCTCTGGGGGCCTGCCTGATGTGGGCGTCAGCCCTAGCCGGGGACAGCCGGACAGGGGGTGTGCTGACGCGCACTACGGGCAGGCTCAGCCCGACGTCGGACGTCGAGCATGGAACTGGGTCTTCTTCTCTCTGGCCTGGTGAAATGCCCAGGAGCACGTCCCCCAACTCCGGGATAGGGTTGCCGCGACGATACCCGGGGTACGCGATGAGCTTCTGCGGCGCTTCAGCCGGTCCGGGAACCTCTTTTCGGACCTGGGTCGGCGAGCCAGCCCCCGTGAAGGCCGGCTGGCGAGCTTCGCGAGCCAGGTCTATGCCATTCACGGCTTGGCCGAGCTCGCGCGTCAGCTGGAGGGATCGATACGACCCGAATGTGCGATGGCGGCCCAACAGCTCGTTGATCAACAAGGCGCGCAAGGTCAGTGGTGGTGGCAATACTCGACCATGTCGGGTCGCCCGGTGGAGGGCTATCCGGTCTTCTCGGTGCATCAAGACGCGATGGCGTTCATGGCGCTTGGCACGCTGCACAACCTCGCTCACGCGCCCTACGACACACCTCTCTGGCTCGGCTTGCGGTGGCTGTTCGGCGACAACGAGCTCGGCGAGCCACTGGTCCATCGGCAGCCGGACATGATCTTTCGGAACATCCAGCGTCGCGGGAGTCGCCCCGACGCGAGTTCGGGGATGTCTCGGCGTAACCGCGCACGCGCGGTGCTGGCCTCGGTCGGCCTCTTTCCTGCGGCGGGTGCCCACGCGAGGCCGGCGATGCTCGAAGTCCTACGTGAGTGTCGCTCCTACCATCTCGGCTGGGTCCTCTACGCAAATTCCATCACCGGGAATTGGTCAGCTGGCCGTTCCCATTGAATGCCGATAGAGCCGACTAGGCCACGATCGCGGTCGCTCTCCGGGGACGCGGCGTTTCTCGCATTCGGATCCCTCGTCTCGCAAGGCGCGATCCTGCTCACCATCAGTGCAGTTGCCCGTCTGGTGCCAAAGGCGGACGTAGGGACGTACCAGCAGCTATCGCTTGTCTATTCGATCACCGCGCCTCTGTTCCTCGGCGGTATCCCGGCGGCCCTGCTGTATTTCCTCCCACGCGCCAGCGATCGTCGGGAGCTTCACGATTGGATCGTTCGGTCGTACGTACTCCTGGCGGCCTTTGGTGTGGCGTGCGCCCTCCTCACTGTGTTGCTTCGGCACCAGATTGCCTCCTTAATGCAGAATCCGCAGCTCGCCGAGGCTCTGGTTCTGTATGCGCCGTACATCTGCTTCGCGTTCCTGATCGCAGCGGCACCGATGGTCCTGGTCGCCACCGGACACGCACGGGGCGCAGCTCTCGTAAACGCGCTGGCTGGGACGTCCGCGTTCGTCGGTGTGGTCACGGCGGCGCTGATCGATCCCGACGCTCGCGCTCTTGCCGTCGGCCTATCCGTCGCGGGAGGCGTGACAGCGATCGCCACGATCGCGATCATCGCGCGCTGGCTCCGGGTCGCACCACGGTGGCCGTCGTCCCGTGCCACATCCTGGACACCCCTCTTGCGCTTCGGATTGCCGATCGCGTTCGGCGGCGTGACCGCGCGCGTCGGATACCAGTTCGATCAGGTTGTCGTCGGCGCCAACTTCCCGCCCGAGGTGTTCGCGATCTACGCCCTGGGCGCCATCGAAGTGCCTTTATCGCTGCTCATGCAGCAAGCGGTGACCAACGTCCTGGCTCCGGCTCTCACCACCCGCTGGAAGGAGGGCGACGTTGGGGGACTGATCGCGCTGTGGCGCGAGGCACTGCGAAAGATGACTCTCATCGTTGCCCCGATGTTCACCTTTCTCATGGTGGAAGCCACGGACCTGATCCACACCCTCTATGGGCCGGGCTACAGCGAAAGCGCCACCATATTCCGCATCTATCTCCTCTTTCTGCCACTTCGGATCGGCACCTGGGGGCTGATTCCACAGGCCGTGGGGAACACGAGGATCAACCTGATCGCTGGCTGCCTCATCCTCCCGACCAATGTCATCATCGCCCTTGCGCTGGTGGGGCCCCTGGGGCTGAAGGGACCGGCCTTCGCTGCGCCGGCAGCGGCCCTTGTGGCGACGATCTACTACCTGGTCAGCATCCGAGCGATTGTCTCGACCCGAATCCGCGATTTGCTGCCCCTGCGCCATGGCGTCCTCTGTTTCGCGGTGTCCTCGGTCATCGCACTCGCGATCGTGCCCTTACAATGGATCGAGTTGGCATCCTGGGTCCGGTTGGCCGTCAGCTTCTGTGTGTTCACACCTTGCGCGGTCGCGGCGCTCCGTCAGCTTCACCTGATCAGCGATGACGACTGGGCAAGGCTTCGGCGACTGGTGCGCGGTCTGGGACTCTCCAGGTCCCGCTGAGCGGTTGCGAAGGGCCACGTTTCCCAGCCATCAGGCGTCTTTGGCCGTACCATCCGCCCACGGATCGATCGTTTCCTGCTGAGGTCGACGGGTGAAATCGGTGATTGGAGGCTGATCGAGCCGCCGGAGAGTTGGGCGCGGCGCCACGCCGCCCAGCGCCAGACGCGCCAGAGAGCATCCGTACACCGCAGTGGCTCCAAGTTGCCGGGCGGCCGAAAGCTGTCGCCAGCGCCCGATGTGCGCACGCTCGGCGGAGATCTCCTCGTCGAAGAACGTGTGCATGGCCGGCTCGTCGGGCAGTTGGAGGAACTCGAGCACCCGGGCGTACGTGTCCCTGCGATGACTTACCACCAGGTCCTCGAGCTGAATGGTGAGAACGCGGCCCGGGGGTAACTCACGTAGTTTCACGTGGCCCTTCGCAGGATCCGCTGCCACGCCCAGATCCCGCGCGAGACTCCCCCCGCGCCCCAGGGGAGGTCGCTCAGGGACAGGGCGACATCGCGTCCGTCTCGCATGATGTGGATCAGCCTCATGTCCGGGAAGGTCCGGTAGAGAAGGGGCGCAGCGAAGATGTTGTAGGGATCCATCTCGACCCACGCCCTCTTGCCCGCTTGGGCGGCGATCGGGTCGAGCATGCCGTGCATGAGTGCCCGACTCGCGCCGAAGGGATCCGCTGGGTAGGCCTCCGCAAACCGATCGAGACAGCCTCGGAATCTATCCTCGGGGATGGTCTTGTGGAGTCCGCGCACCACGGTGCTGTCCCACGGTGCGGCACGTTTCCACCAGTGGCTCCACATTGCGTTCATGAACTCATCCAGGGTGCTGCGCCGTTCGAGCAGATCGGGTAGGCCAACCCCTCCGACACCCGTGTGAAATCCCAGCTCGCGCGGAACCATCGCGTAGCGCGAATGCCGAGCGATCAGGCCGGCGAGCGCGTGCGTACCGCTTCGCGGGACGCCTCCAACAAAGACCGGGCCCGGCACGATGGGTGGCTCAGATGTAGTCAAGATCGGCTCCCGAGAGGTACCAGTCATCGATGTGGAGGAGTGCGTTCGGGGTCACCAGCGATCGGTTGAGAACGCAGACACCGAAGGAGTAGCCGACCTTGGGCTTCAGTCGCGCCGGCATGGGCAGAAATCCCAGCTTTCGGAACGCGTCTCGATTGGGGTGCCGCGGGCTGATGATCGCCCGCAGCGCGGGGGCGCCGCTCGCCCACGCATCACGGATCGCTCGTGCCAGAAGCAGTTGAGCTCCAGCGCTGTCGCCCGGACGTACCATCAGCTCCATCACGTCAGCCAGCATGCCGGGACGCAGGTTAAGGACCGCGAAGCCGACTGGGCCTGCGCCGCGGTCGAGGCCGTACAGCGTGTACCGGTCCCGGAACGGGGTCGCCTGGAATCGCCACTGAAGAAAGGCCGCGTCGCGCACCGCGCAGGTCCCCAGGAACGGGCGTAACTCCCGCCAGAGCTCATCAGCCCATGCGCCGAAGCTGTCAATGGCCACGACTCGGGCGCCGGTTCGTTCCGCCAAGCGCGTCGCCGCCCACCCGGGCGCTAGCCCAACGGGGGCCAGCGCATCGGCGACCCTTGCGAATGGCGACAACGTGGGTCGCCACTCCGACACCAGACCTCGCGTGTTGCCGAGAGGGCGGACGAACACTGGAAACGGACGGAGCTCAACCCAGCTCAGCTTGTCGTAGTAGATCGGGGCGGAAGTGCGATTGGGGAATCCGAACACGAGCGGACATTCGGACGCCACGTCCGCCTGAAGCCTCTCGCCCAGAGCAGTGAAGATGCCGCGCCCCTGGAACGCTGGATCAGTGGCCACATTGAGCTCGGCGAGCGCTGGAAGGTCGTCCCCGACATGCGACAGACGCACAGGCAAGGTCGCGTGTTGGGCGACGACCGCGCCCTCCGACTCGGCGACGAAACCGAGCATCTGCGAGCTCGACGTGTTCCCGAGAAACAGCCAGTCCCACAGCGCCCGGTCCTGCGTCAGACCGGTCGATCGCTCGAGCATCCGCAGGATCGCCTCCTTGTCCCCGGCGCGGGTGGGCCGAAAGGTGACCGGGGGATTCCCCAGTCGGTTCTCGTTCCTCATCTCGCGAGCGAGCCCCGCACTCGTCGTAGCAGGTGAGCGCCGTCGATGATCCCCGAGGTGTGAAGGTCCAATGCCTCCAGCGGCCAGCTCGCCTCGAACCGCGTCCGGAACACGTTGAAAGGATCGTTCCCCTTCCGGAGAGCCCTTGTGTCGGTAACCAAGGCATAGGCGTAGGTCGAGCGAACGAGCTGCACGGCGGCCGTGGCGCGTGGGTCGAACTCGACCGGCCAGCAGAAGCCGTCGACGGGCACGCCAAGCTCGTCTTCGAGACGCTGGCGCGACTCCACTACCTCGACTTCGAGGGTCTGCCTCGACGTCCTTGCGCTCAGCACCTCGTGGCTTAGCGTATGGCAGCAGATTCGGTGGCCTCGGGCGACGAGCTCGCGGGCCTGATCCCAGCTCATCGCCAGGAGATCCTCGTCCTGCGCATGCTCGGCGACATCCAGGCTGTACCGAATGCGCCGGCGACACCACTGGACCTGCTTGCCCTCCGGGACGGACAGGAAGTCCGCCGGGATGGAGAAGATGCCGCGCGCACCGCGTTTCTCGAGCTCGGCGGCAGCCACCTCGAAGTGGTTCCGGAATCCATCGTCGAAGGTGAAGACGGCGAGCGGGCGGCGCCCGGAGGGTCCGAGCTCAAGCACCTCCTCGAGCCGGTAGGGATTGAGAGGCTCGTAGCGCGCGAGCAGATGGTCGAGTTGGCGTCCGAAGGACGCCGCGTACCGACGGGGTGTCGAGTGCGTGTTGAACACGCGGATCAGGCCCAGCCTTCTCTCGACCGCGCGCGCCGCCCCATGCCAGGGGGTTCGCGCCAAGATCCGCGCCAAGACGAGCTTGTCACGCCGGAAGGTAGTCGGCTGCGGAATCGCCGGAGCACCAGACGAGGGGAGCGGCGGCTTGCGGCGACGAAGAACTTCCACTACACGCCGGCCGGTGCGCGATGCCCTCGCCCCTCATGGCCCGGATCAGCGGCCAGCCCGATCGCGATCAGCGCGGCGAGGGGAATTCCCAGATAGGCGTACATCTCGATCGCGTTGTCTGTGATCGCGGCCAGAAAGTAAAGAACGATGGCCGCCGCAGCCGGCGACGCCGCTCCCCGAACGCGGGCAAACCGAACCGCGAGGCCGCCGAGTGAAAGCAGCCAAAGGGCGATGGCAATCAATCCTCCGTTGACGAGCAGAGCCATGTAGTCCGAGTGCGCCTGGACGACACCACTGAAGCTGGCCGACGATGAGCGCAGCACGGCCTCAGAAGCGCCAGCGCCACTGCCAGCAATCGGGTGATCGTGGTACTCCTGGGAAAGGACTTCCCAGAGCTCTGTGCGTCCTTCTGTGTTCAAGCCCTCAACTCCTTGATTCTGTACTGTCGCCGCAACCGTCTGCCAGCTCTCGGCGTTGTTGCCGAAGACCATCCGTTCCCGGAGCGGCGCGAACGAGAACAGCACCACGGTGACGCAAAGTGCAATTCCCATACCTTGCAGGCGGCGACCCATCAGAATCGCGAGAAGGAGACTCGCTATCGCAAATCCGAAGATCGCGATCCGAGTGATGCTCATCAAGATCGGCACCCAAGCAAGGAGATAGAGGATCAAGGCGACCTGGTGCCGTTCGCGGAGCCACAAAAAGAGTGCGGCAAGGGCCAGGGTGGCCAACGACAGTGCCCCGCTGGCAGGCTCAGCCAGGCCCGCAAAGCGGCTCGGGGCATCCGGGTAATGATGGAAATTCAGACCGGTCGCCAGCAAGGCGTAAGCGGCCAACAGCGCGGCCGCCAGGGTGGCCAGCAGCAACCGCCACATGAAGCGCTCGCCGAAACTGCGCACCATCCATCCGAACGCGAGCCATGCGACAAGCAGCACGGCAAGCTTGGCCGTGAAGCGGCCACCGGCGAAGAGATCTGGCGAGAACACCAAGGTGGCCGAGATCCAGGCGATCAGGCCCAGGTAGACGTACTCTTGGAAGACCAAGCGGCGAGGCAGGCCGCGGAGCGCGAGCACGGCCAGCCCCAGGAGAAGCAATACACCGAGCCTGACGCTGGACACCGCCCATCCGCCAAAGCTCTGCAACAGAGGTCGATCCCCGCCGGTCAGGTTCTCCAGTCCGTACGGGGAGGTGACAATGACCGCAGCGAGCGCTACCTCAGCCGAGATCGCGAACGTGACGAGCGCGCCGATCCCCGCCAGCAGGATCACGGTTACGGGCACCGCCCCGCCCGAGGCCGCCACGGCAGCGCCCATCAGGACGCTCGCTACAAGAGCCGCGCCCGCTCCTGCATGTCGCCTCAGCGACAAGCGCGTTATGCCGGCAATCGCGGTCAACGGCTCACCCAGGAGCGTCCACGTGATGGCGGATCAAGAATTTTTCTGGATGCACACGCATGCCATGTGATGGAGCTCATCGGCACTCACGCGAACCGGCGGGCTGATCCGTGCCCCAGCCGCCCAGAACTCGCCCGTGAAACAGCGATACAGCTCGCGCTCGACCAGGTGCCCACCGTTCTCCGAGAGCCAGTCATCAACTTCCGAACGAGAGTACTGGCGGCAGATGAACGGGTAGTCCTTGCCATAACCCGCACCAGGTAGTGAGTACGCATTCTCGACGAACCGACGGTGGTTATACGGAAAAGACAGGATCAGGAAGCCCCCGGGTTTGAGCAGCGAGAACATTCCTCGCACGGCTGCGCGATGGTCGTCGATCAACTCGAGCACACTGAGGCATGTCACACAGTCGAACTGCTGCGTGAGCCTCGGGCTGGTGACCTCGTCCCTGACCACGTGGTAGTGGCGGTTGAAAAACAACTGCCGGTTGAGGAACTCACCATGCTCGGGGGATTGCATATTGTCAATCGCCGTGACAGCGATTCCTGCGCGGGCGAGTAGATGTGGCCATGAGCCGGATCCTGGTCCCACGTCAAGAAGAGTCATCGGGTACCTCTCGGCGAGCCACCGTAGAGCCACGGCGTACTCCGTGAGTCGCGCTGTCTCGAATTCGTCGGAACCTCGGCGGCGGCGCCACTCGTGCCTCAGGAGTGGCCTCAGCAACGCCCCGCTCGCGAGGTTGTGGGCAACTCTCGCCACGTTCCGGAAGCGCACTCGCCCAGGATATCCGTCCGCGTCTGAGCGGCCGCCGATAATCGAGCCAATCGCAGCGGTATGAGAAACGCAGCCCGCGAGGCATTCCAGGAACCTCTCGTCCGGGCCGTGCTCGCCGCCGTGATTGTGGGGGGAATTGGCGTTGGCCTGGACGGCGATCGGGACATCGTCGTCGTCATCGCTGTTGCGACCGGCGTCCTTACCTGGGAGATAACAGGTTTGTCCCATGTCCTCCGACGGCGCTCGCAAAGCCTGGAAGATCAGCAGAGCTTGCTTGCGCTCCTCGGAACGGGACTCAACCCTCCCTTGTTTGGTGCGTGGGCTATCGCTCCTGACTTCGGACGGATCCTTCTTGACCACCTGCGCCGGCGCCCCGCGGTCGTGGTGGAATGCGGATCCGGCGCCAGCACGCTGGTGATCGCGTCCGCATTGGCTGCCAATGGCAGGGGAAAGCTGTATTCCCTCGACCATGACTCGGCGTTTGCCGAGCAGACACGGTCGCTTCTTGCGGACCGGGGGCTGTCGGACCGGGCGGAGGTCATCACCACGCCCCTTGCGCGGCAGACATTCGAGACGACCGAGGTTCCTTGGTACGACACCAAGTGCATCCCCGATTTCCCCGATCTGATCGATCTGCTGGTCATCGACGGCCCACCGCCGACTGAACCGTTGTCGCGCTGGCCCGCATTGCATGCCTTCTATCCGCAGCTCTCCCCCCAAGCATGTGTCCTGCTCGACGATGGGCGGCGCAGAAGCGAGCGGCGTACCGCGTTGCTGTGGGCGGCGGCGTTCCCAGATCTCGCCTTACATTGGATCGACACCGAGAAGGGAACCTGGATGCTCTCGAGAGACCCCGAAGCCGGGCACGCGTCCCGTCTGGGCTCAGCGGGACGGCGCCTCAGGCGCGCTCTGCACCCACGTCCCCCCGGGTTTGGGCACTGGCCGATCTCACGATAGCCCTGAGTGGTAACACTGCTTGAGGAAGTCCCCGACCTCCCGTGTGACGCTGGGCCAAGACTCACCCTCTGGCGGAGCCAGGCTCTCGCTGGACCAGTCTCGTGCGCAGTGGGCAGCGATCTCGCGTTCCGGCGTCGGCTCCTCCTCAGAGATGACCAACCAGCCGGGCTTGTCACGAACGTACTCGCCAATCGCGCCCTGTTTCCCCTTCCCGACTATGGCAACCCGGGGAATCGGGAGAGTCAGATACTCGATCGCCTTGCTGGGCAGCAGATCCGGATTTCGATTCCCTATGACAAGCGCCAGATCGAAGTCGCGGGAAATGGACACAGCCTCCTCCCAGGGGACGGGCGGATGGATCTCGGCCGTAACCCCGCTCGGGAGGCTTCGTAGAGCACCTTCTGCATCATCGCCATACTGGCCAATCACTATCGACGACCACCGTCCCGAGCGAGCCAGTCGCAGAAGTACGGGCCGGATGTCGATTCGAGGCAGGTACATCCTCCCGAAATGCACAAGCCGCAACGCCTGATGAACCTTGGGAGAGCGGGACGACTCAGTTGACTGATCGCGCGCCACGCGGACGCGCTGATATCCGTTCGGTCGAACCAGGATCGGAATCGCCGGGAACAAGCGCCTGAGGGCATCCGCCTGCGCAGCGGTTGTGACGATTGCACCCGTCGCGTGTTCCCACATCCTTCGCTCTGCACGCCGGGCTCGCATCAGGGCAGTGTGCTTGCGCACTGGTTCTTCGCTGGTCAATACCCAGGGGTCGCCTGCGTCTACGACGTAGGGAATCCGCTTCCGTGCAAGCCGACGGGCCGCCTCAGCGATTGGCGAAAAGGGATAGCCGATGAGTAGCGCGATGTCCGCGTCTGGCTCCCAGAGGGAGAACCGTCGCTTGCTCCAGAGCTCATGTCTGTCGACCAGGAGGCTGCGCGAGATGGCGGTGGCGATGCGTGGATTCGCAGACGCAAGGTTTTTACTCCCGTGGCCCGAGCGATTTGAAGGACCGGCGATCACCTCGATCTGCCAGTCGCCCTGAAGCCCGTTCACGAGCGCGCGCGTGCGGATGCCACGCGGGGACGTCTGATCACCGGATAGGTACGACACTAGGGCGAGGCGGAGGGTGGCCGACACCGTTCTCCTGCGACTACACCGTGGCGCGAGATGACGAGCGAGGTCGCTGGCAAGCGGCGAGCCAGAGGCGGATGAACCGCTCAGGCGTATGGGCGCGCTCGTAACGCGTCTTGGCCGCCTGTCCCGCGCGAGCGACCTCGTCGCGGTCCTCGCTCCAACGCAGCAAGACGCGTTTGATCTCCGCTTCGAGGGCATCCCCTTCGAGCGGCTCGAACATGGCAACCTGCGACTGATCGACGGTCTCCCCTATACCCCCTCGGGCAGTCGTGAGAATCGCGCACCCGGCGGCCATTCCCTCGAGGATCGCCAGCGGCTGGCCTTCTGTGGCGGTGCTCGGCAGCGCCAAAACATGGGCACGACCAAGGGCGTTCCATTTGGCTGCGCCGGTTACCGGTCCCCGGAAGCTAACGGCAGGACTGTCAGCATTGGCGACGATCCACTTGTTGTCCTGGTCGGTCCACGGCTCACCAGCGAGCTCCAGCTGTACTGCAACGCCGGCGCGGGCGAGAAAGCTGACTGCCCGCACCAGTTCTCGATAGCCCTTCGAAGGCATCAAGGTGCTGAGGAAGAGAAGGCGAAGCGCTTCCTGCTGATCCACAGCTTGTTACTCAGGGGCGGCGCTGGGACGGTGTTTGGGACCACAACGATGCGGTGGGTGTTCACCAAGGGCTCCAGGCAATGTCGCAGCGACGAGGTGAGGACGATTCCGTAGGCGTCGGGCCGGCCTACAACGGCGTGAACAAGTCGCCTCATCCACCGCGGCTGCTCCTGCAGGACTCGGTCGAGCGCCCCACCGTGCAGGTGGATGGTGACGGTGCGCCGGGTCAGTCGGAACGGCAGCAGCAGCGCCATGTCACGCAGCAAGCCCACGCGATTCTGGCTGATCGGGTAGTAGCCATCGTACCCCCGCAGCGCGAGCAGGCCCCCCCGCGCGGGCTGCCCCAGCAGCAGCACAAGCTTACGAGGCTGGAAGGCCTCGCGCGCACGCTGCGTGCGGTTCACTGCGGCGTTCACGTGGCGGTAGCGCAGCCCCGCTCGGGAGCCAAGCCGCTCGAGTTCCGAGAGCAGCGTCTGCGTGATCGTTTCCACACCGGAGTGCGGCGGTGGCAACGGGCCGAAAATGGCCAACCTCCGGCCGCTTGCCTTCGCCGTCACCGGCGTTCGTGCCCTCATGTCGCTTCAGCCCCTGGGCAGTAGCGCCGGGTCGGGGTTGACCGCGCAACCTGCTCTTGCCGAGTCCAGGCCAGCCAACACCACGGCCATCGTTTCCAAGGTTGTCGGCGTTTCGGGGTCAGTCGTCCCGCTCACCAACTCGAAAAAATGCCGGAACTGAGCTTTGTGTCCCTTGTCGCGTCGTCTTACCCTTGTGGTCCGCTTTCGACGGCCGTCGAACGTAACGACTCGGATGAAGTCGTCGAGAACCGCTGACCGGCCGCCGGCGTGAGCCTCGAAGTACTCCTTGCCGACGCCCGAGGACCCACCCGAGCCGTAGACGATGGTGGCGATGGAGCGGTCATCGAAGTCGAGCGTGACGCTGAAGCTCTGGGCTGTTGCGAGTGGCTGGTCCGGGGCCGCACGCATGACGGTGCTGACCCGGCTTGGAATTGCGCCGACGAACCAGCAAGCGAAGTCGATGAAGTGACAACCCTCGCCAACCAGGCGCCCGCCTCCGTCGTCCGGGTCGTTGAGCCAGTGGCCAGCCGGGAGGCTACCGGCGTTGACCCGGCACAGGAGCTCGACCGGCTGGCCGCGGCCGGCAACGTGGTCACGCATGACACGTGCAAGGGGCGCATAGCGCCGGTTGAAGCCGACGAGCATTGGCGGCCCGTCGGAGCTCGACTTCGAAGCTCGTCCAGCTCGCTCCAGGTAAGGCACGCAGGCTTCTCGACGAACACCGCCTTGCCATTCCCTAAGGCGGCCTTTGCGTAAGCGGCGTGCGTCGCGTGGCGGGTCGCGATGGCCACGGCGTCGATCGACGGATCGGCCAGGGTCTGGTCGGGGGACAGCAGGCGATCGACCCCGAGCTGATCCTTGGCCGCGTGGGCCGAGCGCCCGGTAGCGCTGGATACGGCCGTCAGTCGAAAGCCGGCGCGCTGCAGGCCAGGTGCGACCGTGCGTTGCCCGAAGCTGCCCGTCCCGATCAGTCCGATCGACGGCGTGGTCGAGATCGGTGACCACTCGCGCGCCGGTTTTGGCGTCTCGGCCGGCAGCGAACTCGGTCCGTACGTGATGACGATCGCCAGCGGCGAAGCGGTCGCCGAGACCAATTCCTCATAGGCCGCCTCGGCTTCCTCCACCGAAAACCGGTTGGAAATCAGGCCCTTGACGTCCAGCCGACCGGCCCCCAACAGCTCGACGAACGCCTGAAGATTGCGCCGCTCGGTCCACCTGACGTAGCCAATCGGATAGTCGAGACCCCGCTCCTCGTATTCGGTGTCATAGCGACCGGGCCCATAGGATCGGGACAGACGCAGGTCCAGCTCCTTGTCGTAATACGGCGCGCGTGGAATCTCCATGCCGACGTCGCCCACGACGACGACCCTGGCCCGGTCGCGGGCAAGCTGCGCTGCCAGTCGTATGGGATCGCTCGATGGCGTTGCCGCGGTGATCAGAGCGGCGTCGCACGGCGATGCCCCGGCTGGGAGAACGCGGTCGTCTAGCTGCGAGCGCTCGAATGTGACGTCCGCTGCTCCCACGGAATGAGCTCGATCGAGCAGCTCCGACGAGAGATCAACCCCGATTACGCGGCATCCCGCGGCTCGGAGAAGCTGACCGGCCAGCTGACCGACGAGTCCGAGTCCGATCACCGCCACGGTCTCACCAAGACGCACGTCTGCCTGTCGCACACCGTGCATTGCGATGCTGCCGACGGTGGCGAAGGCGCCACTCTCGAAGTCCACCTCGCCAGGAAGACGGACGCAGAGGTTTGAGGGAACGTGATCCACCTCAGCATGTGCGGCGTAATCGGCTCCTCCGCATGCGACCCGGTCTCCCGGGGCGATGTCGCGGACTCGCGAGCCTGTGGCCAGTACAACCCCGGCTGCGGAGTAGCCGAGTCCTGAGGGGTCGTCCAGTCGTGAGCGGACGGCGCGGATGGTCTCGCGAACCCCATCACGCCGCGCCTTCTCCATGACTTGCTGGACTTGATCGGGCCGTGCCCGCGCCTTGCCGATCAGGCTTTGGCGCCCGGTCTCGACCTTGCTGCGCTCGGTGCCGGCGCTCAGCAGGCTTGCGCGTACATCGACGAGCACACCGTGAGGCGCCACGGTGGGATTCGGAGTATCGATGACCGCGATGCTTCCATCGCGCAGTCGCTCGGTGATTTGCTTCATGCGGCTCTGCCATCTGTTGATACCGGGGCGTCAGCCTTCCCATCCAGGAACGTCTGCTGCCAGATCTCCAGCGTCAGCAGAGCCCAGATGCGCAGCGCGTTGTCCTCGGTGCCGGCCTCGTTGGCTTCCACGATGCGCCGCGACTTCGGCTGGATCGAACAACCCGCGGGATCGCACGGCCTGGGGCGAGAGCAGGTCGTCGACCATCGGCTTGAGGTCGCCGACGAGCCAGGAGCGGACCGGGGCGCCGAAGCCCGCCTTCGGACGCCAGATGATCTCTCGGGGAAGGGTTCCCTCCATGCTGCGCTTGAGGATGTACTTTCGGGTCAGGCGCTTGAGCTTCAGCTCCGGCGGGATCCGCGCCGGATAGCGCGACGATCTCGTCGTCGAGCAGCGGCACCCGCACCTCGGTCGACGCCGCCATGCTCATCTTGTCCGTGTAGGCGAGGTTCAGGCACGGAAGGAACGTCTTCAGGTCGATGTAGAGCAGCTGGTTGAGCCAGTGCTCGTCGCGCACCGCTCGAGCGTAGTCGGCGGTGGCGCCGGAACGGATCGTGATCCGCCAGCTCGCCGCGCAGCTCCGGCGCCAGCAGCCGCTCCAGCTCCTCGGTGCCGGTAGTAGGAGCTGTAGATGAGGTACGCGCTCGAGCGGCGGCGGCGTCGATGCCGCGCATGCACTTCATCAGGTTTCGCCGCGGGCCGCGCAGCCGGCCCGGGCGGCGCCAAGCGTGAGGCGCCCCTCGAGCGCCTCGCCGCAAGGCTGCTCGTACCGGGCGCGGCACGAGATCCAGCGATGCGGCCGATCCTGGCCGCCAGGTGGCGCGGATATCCGGCGAACATCTCGTCGCCGCCCATGCCGCTGAGGATCACCGTCAGCCGCTCGCGCGCCGCCGAGCAGATCAGATAGGTCGAGATCGCGGCGGGATCCGCGATCGGGCTCGTCCAGGTGCCAGACGAGCTTCGGCAGCAGATCGACGACGTCCGGGCTCGAGGATCCGCTCGTTGTACTCGATGCCGAAGGCCGCTCGCCGACCCGCCGGGCGTATTGGAGGTCGTCGGGAACGATCTCGTGGCCGAGATCCTCCGGGCTGAAGCCGATCGGTGTAGGTGGTGAGACGTCTGACGTCGCTCGTGCCGTCGCGGCGACGATCGCGCTCGAGTCGAGGCCGCCGCTGAGGAAGCTGCCGAGCGGTACGTCGGAGACCATCTGTCGTCGGACTGCGTCCGCGACGCGCGTCGCGCACGTCTCCGACCCACTCGGCCTCGCGGACGCGTCCTCGGCGTCGAAGCCGCATGTCCCAGTACTGCTCGATCGTCGAGCCGCCCGTCGGCGAACGTCGCGCAGTGCCCGGGAGGCAGCTTGCAGATGCCGTCAAACAGGGTGTCGGGTCCGGCACCCAGAGGAAGGTCAGGTAGTCGGCGACCGCCTCGTGGTCGCAGGCGGGCGGTCGGGAGCGCCGGCAGCAGCGCCTTGACCTCGGACGCGAAGTAGAGGACATCGTCGTGCTGCGCGTAGTAGAGCGGCTTGACGCCGAGCCGGTCGCGCGCGAGGAACAACTCTGCCGCCTCGGCTGTCCCAGATCGCGAAGGCGAAGATGCCGTTCAGTCGCGACGAGCATCGCGGCCCGTAGCGCACGTACATCGCAAGCAGTACCTCGGTGTCGCAGTCGGTGCGAAGCGCGACGCCGTCGCTCTCGAGCTCGGCGCGCAGCTCGCCGGAAGTTGTAGAGCTCGCCGTTGTAGGTGATCCAGTAACGGCCGTCGCCGCAGCGACATCGGCTGCGCCCCGCGCGCGGTCGGGTCGATGATGCTTAGGCGCCGATGGCCGAGAGCGCGCGGGACGCTCCCGTCGCGGCGGGAAACACCTGGACCCCCTCGCCGTCGGGGCCGCGGTGCGCCAGCCGACGAGTCATCGCCAGCACGGTGCGTTCGTCGGCACGGCCCACGGATCCGCAGATTCCGCACATGGTCGCTCAGCGTAATCCAGAGCGGGCATGGACGCCGCAATCGTCGGGCGTGTCAACCCGGAAATGCGAGGCGTTATCCGTCGACGCTCTTCGTGGTGTTCGTGGCGAAGAGCGCTGCTGCCGACGCCAGGCCCAGGGCCACGGGCGCATCACACCATCGCAGGTAGCGCACGGGCGTCGCTCCCCAACGTTGCCGTCGGAACACGGCATGACCATCCTTGTGGATCAGGTACGTAAGCGTGTAATGGGCCAGACGCCAGATTGCCTCGGGGGAGACGGAGTCGCGTGCGACCAAGCGCGTAAGTACCGTCAGCCCCGTCCCGGCGCTGTGGGAGTCCTCGGGATATCGCTTGCCCCGCCACAACCTCGGACGACCACAGGCGTCGAAGAAATCGGACAGGTAGGCGCGGACCCCGCGCTCGATGGCCGACGGAATCCGGGCGTCCACTCCCTCCAGCCGGCGTAGTGAGTCCAAGACGTATCCCGTGTGGAAGCTGTCCACCCATTCGAGACCCGGACCCTCACCGTAGGGCCAGGTGCCATTGGCTAGTTGCGCATCAAGTGTCCGCGCGGTGGCAGCGTGCACTGCCTCCGCGGCCCCGGGGGCATCCGGAGCGAGTTCGTGCACCAGCGCGGCGCCGAGCACATTGGCGTTGTGGATCACGCGCTTACTTTGGCTGTGGTAGGCGAAATAGCCCTCGTCCGGCAAGTACAGCTCTCGAGCTGCCCACTCAGCGGCGCGCTCAGCGCGCTGACGCCATGCAGGCTCGTCGAGCTTGGCAGCAGCGTCGGCCAGCGCGTTGGCTGAGAAGGCTGTGGCCACGATGTTGGGACTGCCTCCTCGGTAGTAGCTCCATCTGGTCTGGGTATCCCACGGATAACCCCACGGTTCTCCACAAGTCGTGTCCGCGATCAGCGTCTCCATGGCGTCCCGGGCCAAGTTACGCAGATGGACATCGTCGTCCTCGATCAAGAGGCGGACCGCCGCCTGGCCCAGCAGAGCGGGCGCCTTGGGGACAAGCGAATGATGCCGTCGATAGAGGCGGCGAATATCTACCGGCGAGCGTGCGTGGAGTTGAATGATCGCTTGACGTCGGCGGCGTCCGCCGACCAGCAGGGCGGGCCAGCGGACGAAGAGGCCGTCATACGGATCGGGCCCGCGCCATCGCACACTGGACGCCATTTGGATGAGACGCAGTGCCGTTGCACGGAGCTGCTCCACCTGTGGTTCACGGGGCTCCCTCACGGCCTACCGCTGACCTAGTTATCGATCCGGACGCCCAACCTGAAGAGCCGCGAAGCTGCCGCAAGCAGTCGCGCGCTCGTTGCTTGCGCAACCAGAATGGTGAACCGCACGTTGGTAACCAGATAACGGCGAAACATGCGCCGTGGCTCCTGCAGCAGACGATAGAGCCACTCCATGCCAAGCTGCTGCCAAGGTCGTGGCGCTCGACGCGTAACGCCTGCCACGATGTCGATGGAACCGCCGACACCCATAACGAGGGGAACGTTCAGCGTCGGCCCGTACCTCCCAGGCCAATACTCCTTCCGAGGGGAGCTCATGGCCACAAACAGAATTTGAGCCCCCGACTCACGTATCGCGGAGGCAACTTCTGGGCTTTCATCATCCGCGAAGTACCCATCGCGATACCCGAGCAGGCGCAGCCGCGGATGCATCTGATGCAGGCGCTGCACAGCTATCTCCAGCACCTCACGGCGTGCGCCCAGGATGTAGACGCCCCAGCCCTCGCGCTCGGCCATCGCGATGAGGGCATGCATTAGATCAACGCCGGCAACGCGTTCTGGCAGCGGATCTCCCAATAGTCGTGATGCCCACACGATCGATTGTCCATCGGCATTGACGAGCTCACACCGACTTACGACGTCGCGCAGAAGAGGGTCATGCCTGAGCATGACGAGCTTGGCGGCGTTGATCGACACTTGCTCCGCAAAGACACCTCGTTCGATGATCGCCTGACATCGTGCCAACGTCTGCGTCATGTCGAGTCGGTCGATCGCGCAATCGAGCACGATCGCCCGGTCCCGTGTCTCCGGCGAGTGTGCAAGCTCGTCAGGCGGCACGCGTCGTCTCCGCCAGCACGTCCGCGATCCGGGCGCCCGACCGACCGTCCCACATCGGTGGAATCTGGGCGTCGCGAGCCCGAGCCTCCTCGATCCGGCGTGGGATCTCGACCAGCCGGTCGGGGCGCAGGCCGAGCAGCGTGTTCGTTCCCATCGAGACCGTGACCGGTCGCTCGGTGTTGTCGCGCAGCGTGAATGTCGGGATGCCCAGGAAGGTGGACTCCTCCTGGATCCCTCCGGAGTCTGTGACGACGGCGGCCGCATCCGAGAGCAGGCTCAGGAACTCCAGGTAGCCGAGTGGTTCGAGGACGCGAAGGTTTCCGTTCGCGCTGAGACCCATCCGTTCCATGGCGCCTCGCGTGCGCGGATGCGCCGGGAATACCACCGGCAGCTCGGTCGAAATCTGCGCAAGCGCGTCGATCGCGTCCCGCAAGAGCGGCCCATCCACGAGCGCCGGGCGATGCAGCGTCACGAGGAGGTAGGCCTCCGGTGACAGCTCGTGCGCCTCGGCGGCGTTGATCGCGTCGATCCGCGGCCGCATGCGTACGAGGGTGTCGATCATCGTGTTGCCGACGTAGTGGATCGCCTCCTCGGGAGAGCCCTCGCGGAGGAGGTGGTCACGCGCTTCCGGGGAGTGGATGAACAAGAGATCGGAGAGCCGGTCGGCAACGATGCGATTGATCTCTTCCGGCATCGTGCGGTCGAAGCTGCGCAGACCCGCCTCGACGTGGCCGACTTTGATCCCGAGCTTGGAGGCGACGAGTGCCGCCGCGAGGGTTGAGTTCACGTCACCCGGCACGAGCAGGACGTCCGGCTTTTCCTCAAGCAGAACCGGCTCCAGCCGTTCCATCACTCGCGCGGTCTGTTCCGCGTGAGTGCCCGAGCCGACGTCCAGTCGGTGCTTTGGCTCTCGGATGCCGAGCTCCTCGAAGAAGATTCGGCTCATCACGTCGTCGTAGTGCTGACCGGTGTGGATCAGCACGCTCTCGAACTCGTCGGCGCGTCGCTCGAGCTCGGCGAGCACCGGTGCCATCTTCATCAGGTTCGGTCGTGTTCCCACGACCGACGCGACGCGTCGTGCAGCAGACATCACTCGAGGCTATTGCCCGCGCCGGGCGAGCACGTACGGCACGGTCCGCATCAGGATCTTGAGGTCGCGCCACAGCGACCAGTTCGCACCGTAGAGGTAGTCGATCTTGACCATCTCTCCGAGCGGCACACGCGACGATCCGAGGATCTGCCAGTGGCCGGTCATCCCGGGCGGCACGTTCAGCCGCCGGCGATCCCAGCCCGAGACGCGCATGTCGTCGTCCGGAACGAGCGGGCGCGGGCCGACGAGACTCATCTCGCCGCGAAGGACGTTGAGGAGCTGTGGAATCTCGTCCAGCGAGCTCTTGCGCAGCACCTTTCCGACGCGGGTGATCCTCGGGTCATTCGCAATCTTGAAGAGCCCCTCGGCCTCATTTAGCTCCTCCAGCTGAGGCCGTTGCTGCCTCCGCGTCCTCGGTCATGGTGCGGAACTTGAACATGTCGAACTCGCGCGCCTGCTCGCCGATCCGCCGCTGGCGGAACAACACGGGTCCACGGTCGTCGAGCTTTATTGCGAGCGCGATGGCGAGGAGCAACGGCGAAAACACGATGACGACGCCCACCGTGACCGTGATGTCGAACACGCGCTTCAGGCGCCACGAAGAGCGGCTCAGGCCGTAGCGGCGTAGCCCCAGGAGCGTCCTGCCCTCGACGGAGTCGAAGGCGGCCGAGGACCCAACGACCTCGAAGAGTCGCGGCACGAGGCTCACCC
The DNA here is from genome assembly GCA_963839405.1 of uncultured Thermoleophilaceae bacterium. Classification (GTDB taxonomy): domain Bacteria; phylum Actinomycetota; class Thermoleophilia; order Solirubrobacterales; family Thermoleophilaceae; genus DASPHG01. The sequence continues at coordinate 150,191 of CAWIUV010000012.1, read as the reverse complement.
GGGCGCCGAGTGCCTTGGCGGCGCGCGTCACCACGAGCAGTTCGTCCGTCGCTCCGGCTCCGGGCGCGATCAGCACGCGTTCGACCTGGTGGTCGCGCAGGACCACGCCGAGTTCGTCGAGGTCGCCCAGCACCGGCACCGTGCCGGGGACGATGATCCCCGGAGGGTCCTCCCCTTGGCGGCGTCCGTATTGCAAAGGGACGCGTCCGACGATCTCGGCGTTGACGGCCGCGGCGCGCCCGAAGCTTCGCCTAAGGGTCTCTGCGGCGGGCGTGTTTCCGATGACGAGGCACCGCTCGGGCACCGTCGCGCGACCCGCGATCCGCCGCGCTGAGCCCGACCGAACAGGATCAGGATCATGAGAAGCAGCCAGAGCAGACCCGCCGCACCCGCCGTGAACGCAGGGGCGTCGCCGGCCTGATCCACGATCCAGGTGGCGAGCGTGAAGACGGTCGCAGCGTGGAAGATCGCGGGCGCCTCGTCGAGGGTCGTCTTGTACAGAATCAGCTCGTCCCGGTCGTAGAGGCCGAGCATCTTCACCAGGAGGACGATCAGTGGCGCGGCTATGAGCGCTTCGCTCGACACCGGCTCCCCGACAAGCGATGGAGCCAGGACCACCGCCGCGTACGTCGCGAGGACGTCGCTGACGGCGAGGTAGCGGCGGTACAGCGCGTCACGGCGGAGACTCCGGCGCGAGAGCTTTCCCTCTCGAAGCGAGCCGCCCGCCCGACTGAGAGTGAATCGCCGTCGAAGGGCGCGCGCAGGCTGACGCGCGCCTGGTGTCCAGACGCGCTCGCCTCTGATGTCCTCTCGTTCCGAAGCTTCCACGGTGGGGCGGAATGCTGTGTCGGGTAGAGAGGGCCCCTTTCGGGCTATGCAGCCCCATCTGGGCAGCCCCCCGGGCCAAAGCCCCTTAACCCCCGTCTACTAAACCCGAAATGCCCTGACTACGCAATGGCAAACGCGCCAGGCGGCCGCGAAACCGTTAAAAGGTTGAGAAAGCCCTAACCCGAAGGGGTGACGCGGTACGCATCAAAGACCGACTCGACGTTCCGGAGCTTCGAAATGCAGCTCTTCAGCGCGGTCGTGTCCCCCACCTCGACGACGAATCGGTTCTTGACCATCGGGTGCACGACGGTGCACCTCGCCTCGAGGATGTTGATGCCGGTCTCGGCGAAAGTCCGTGACAGGTCCTCGAGCAATCGCGTGCGGTCCCACGCATCGATCTGCAGCTCGGCGCGGAACGACTGGCCCGGGTCGCCCTCCCAGGCGACAGGCGTAAACCGCTCTGGGTTCTTCATCAGTGCCCGCGCGTTGGGGCACTCGCTGTGGTGGATGGTGATGCCCTTCCCCAGTGAGATGTAGCCGACGATCTCGTCTCCGGGCACAGGCCGGCAGCACTTCGCGATCCGCAGCATCACGTCGTCGATCCCCTCGACCTTGATGCCGTAGGTGGAGCTGGTGCCAGTCGGCTTTGCGACCTCCTTGCGCTTGGCCAGGTCCTCCGCGACGTTCGACTCCTCGACGCCGGCCTCGCCCTGGCGCAGGCGCTGCATCACCTTGTTCGTGACGACCTTCGCCGAGATCTTCGCCTGGCCGAGGGCTATGTAGAAGTCCTCGCCCTTCGAGAAGCCCATCTCGCGGATGACGTCCGCAAGGAGCGGCGAGCCCGCCATCTTCTGCGCGGGCAGGCCGGCGCGGCGCAGGTTCTCCTGCAGGATCTCGCGGCCGGTGCGCTCCGAGTCCTCGCGCTTCTCGCGCTTGAACCAGGCGCGGATCTTCGACTGGGCGCGCGTGGTCTTGACGAGCGAGAGCCAGTCGCGGCTCGGCCCGCGCTCCTGCTTGGACGTGAGCACCTCGACGATGTCGCCCTGCTGCAGCTGGTAGTGGAGCGGCACGATCTTGCCGTTCACCTTCGCGCCGACGCAGCGGTGGCCGACGTCCGTGTGGACCTCGTATGCGAAGTCGAGCGGCGTCGCCCCGGCGGGCAGCGACCGCACCTCGCCCTTCGGGGTGAAGACGAACACCTCGTCCTCGAAGAGGTCCGCCTTCAGCGTCGCGGCGAACTCCTGCGGGCTCTCGAGCTCCTGTTGCCAGTCGAGCAGGTGCTTGAGCCACTCGACCTTGTCCTCCACTCCCGGCTTCTGGCTGCCGCCGTCCTCCTTGTAGAGCCAGTGCGCGGCCACGCCGAACTCGGCCGTGTCGTGCATCTCGCGCGTGCGGATCTGGATCTCGAGCGGGCGTCCCTCCGGTCCGATCACCGTCGTGTGGAGCGCCTGGTACATGTTGAACTTGGGCATCGCGACCCAGTCCTTGAAGCGCCCGGGTAGCGGCTTCCACAGCGAGTGGATCACGCCAACGGCGCCGTAGCAGTCCTTCACCGAGTCCACGAGCACGCGCATGGCGGTGAGGTCGTAGATCTCGTTGAACTCGCGCCCCTTGCGGGTCATCTTCGTGTAGATCGAGTAGAAGTGCTTCGCGCGGCCTGAGATCTCGGCCTCGATGCCGACGTCCTGCAGCTCCTTGTGGAGGTAGCGGCCGGCCTTCGCGACGTACTCCTCGCGCTCGAGCCGCTGCTGCGCGACCAGCGACTTGATCTCCTTGTACTTGCGCGGGTGGAGCGTCGCGAACGCGAGGTCCTCGAGCTCCCACTTGATGCGCGTGGATGCCGAGCCGGTGCGCGAGCGGCGCGAAGATCTCGAGCGTCTCCTTCGCCTTCTCCTGCTGCTTCTGCTTCGGCATCGCGTCGATCGTGCGCATGTTGTGCAGCCGGTCGGCGAGCTTGATCAGGATGACCCGGATGTCCTGGGCCATCGCGACCATCATCTTTCGGTAGTTCTCCGCTTGGCGGTCGTCGCGGCTCTGGAACGTGATTCCCGTCAGTTTCGTGACGCCGTCGACGAGGCGGCACGCCTCGTCACCGAACTCCTCCTTGACCTCGTCGAGCGACGCGCTTGTGTCCTCGACCGTGTCGTGCAGAAGCGCCGCGCACAGCGTCTCGGTGTCGAGCCGCATGCCCGCGCAGATCTTCGCGACGCCGACGGGATGGGTGATGAAGTCCTCGCCGGACCGGCGGCGCTGGTCCGCATGGCGCTCGCACGAGAAGAGGAACGCCCGCTCGACCATCTTGCGGTCGACCTGCCGCGCGGCGTGGTCGGCGTGCTCCTCGATGACCGCGAAGAGGTCGCCCAGGAGCTGGCGCTCCTTGTCGCTGAGCGTCGTGGTCGAGCCGGCGGGCTTGTGACCGTCGGCCTGGTCTACCGGGCGATGGTCGAAATCAGGCCGCTGCTCGGCGACCGATGACGTCCTCGAGCCCTTCTTGCGCGTGGGCGTAGCCATCCGAGTAGAGGTTAGCCTCGCGCCCCGCGATCCCTCCCGGTTCGCCGTGCAGCCAGGCGACCTGGGCGCGATATGCCGCCGAGCGCTCCAGTTGCGTCGGCTGCGCGTCCACCACTCGCAGGACGCGCTGCTCGATCTGCACCAGCTCGAGCTCGAGCAGCACCCGGATCGCGCACGCGCAGTCCGCGCGCGCGGCGACCCCGGCCAGGACCGGCTCCAGCTCGTCGACCGGCGCCGGTCCCGCCTCGCGCAGCGACTCTATACACGCGCGCGACGGTCGCACGTACGTCGGCGCGGGCCTCGAGGGCGCTGCTGGCGACGGCCTCCTCGCCGGGCCCCCATCCGCAATGCGCGAGGCCCCTCCCGGGAATTGCGGTCACGAACGCGACCGGATCCTCGCCCGGCGGAGGATCCAGCGCGAAGACGTGCTGGTAGGGCGCGGCGAGCCACGGCAGCAGCGCCAGCAGGTCCCACGACACGATCGCCGCGCGGCCGCGCACGAGCCCCGCCAGCGTGGCGTCGAGCCCACGCCGCCAGCGCTCGGGATCGACGCATGCGATGAGTACGTCCTCACCGCTGGCCAGCAGGTCGCCGAGCACGCCGGCGGCCCCCTCCCCGCGCCGGTCGCAGGTCTCGCGCTCCGCCACGGGCTTCGTAGCGGGCGACGGCTGCGCAAGCTGCAGGTCGAGTTGCTCCGCGAGGCCGAGCGAGTCGTCGATGACGCCGAACCGTCCGCCGCGCGGCTCACACAGCGCGCGCAGGACGAGCCGCGGCTCGACGGTGCCGTTCCACTCGTTGCGCTCGAGCCGGACCGCGACGTCGCGCGGCTGGCCGGCGCACGAGCCGAGCGACCGCGCGCTCGTACGGAACGCGACCGCGCGTGCCCGCCCGCCGCCGCTCGCCACCGTGAAGCGGGCGTGCTGGCCCTCCTCGCCCATCGAGCGCGGGTTCTCGACGCGCGCCGCCGGCACCAGCAGAGTCGGGCGCGGGTTGCGGTGGCCGAACGGCCCGAGCCGCTCGAGCTCCTCGGCCAGGTCGAGCCCGAGCGCACGCACCCGGCACGAGCGCATCCACCCGCTCCACCGGCCGCAGGTCGTCAGGCGTCAGCGCTCCGGCGGCGTGCCGCACGAACGCGTCCCGGAAGGCCGGCACCGCATCTGCCGCGATGTCGAACCCGGCGGCCATCCTGTGCCCGCCGAACCGGCCGAGGTGCGCCGAGCAGGCGTCGAGCGCCGCGTGCAGGTCGAACGCCGAGATGCTGCGGCCGGATCCGCGGCCGCCGCCCTCGTCGTCGAGCGCGATCAGGACGCACGGCCGGCAGTGGCGCTCGACCATCCGCGACGCGACGATCCCGATCACGCCCGGGTGCCACCCCTCGCCGGCGAGCACGTACGCGGGCTCGTGACCGTGCTGTGCGAGCTCGGCCTCGGCGGCGAACGTGATCCGCATCTCGGTGTCCTGGCGCTCGCGGTTCAGCAGGTCCAGCTCGCCCGCGATCTCCCCGGCGCGGCCGTCGTCCTCGGTCAGCAGCAGCTCGAGCGCGGCGTCGGGCCGCCGCATCCGCCCGGCGGCGTTGATGCGCGGGCCGAAGCGGAAACCGAGCGCGCCCGCGTCGAGCGAGCCCGGGTCGCACGAGGCCACCCGCATCAGCGCGCGCAGCCCCGGCTTGCGCGAGCGCGTCATCGCCACCAGGCCGTCACGCACGATCCGGCGGTTCTCCCCGACCAGCGGCACCACGTCGCAGACCGTGGCGAGCGCGACCAGGTCGAGGTCCTCCTCGACATGTGCGAGGTCCAGGTCGCCAGCTTCCGCAAGCGCCTCCGCGAGCTTGTAGGCGACACCGGCGGCGCAGAGCTCGGGGAACGGGTACCCGCCGAGCGCCGGGTGCACGACGGTGCAGTCGGGCAGCCGCTCCCCCGGTCGGTGATGGTCGGTGATGACGACCTCCATGCCGAGCGCGCGCGCGTGCGCGACCTCATCGGCCGCCGTGATGCCGCAGTCCACCGTGACCAGCAGGTCGGTGCCGGCGGCGGCCTGGCGCTCGACCCCGGCGCGGGACAGGCCGTAGCCCTCGTCGAAACGGCTGGGCAGCTCGCAGACCGGGTCGGCCCCGAGCCGCCGCAGGGCGCGCGCGAGAACGGCGGTCGAGCAGACGCCGTCCACGTCGTAATCGCCGTGGATCACGATCCGCGACCCACGCGCGACGTGGCGCATGAGCACCTCGACGGCCGCTGAGAGGCCGGGCATCAGGCGCGGGTCGTGGCGGTCGGCCGCCTCGAGGAAGCGACGAGCGGCGTCGGGCGAGTCGTAGCCGCGCCTGACGAGGATCGAAGCCGTGATGGGATGAAGCCCGAGCTCCCCCGCTAGAGAATGCGCAGCGGCAACCGAATAAGGGTCACAGCTCCAGCGCGCGGGGGAGTCGGGCATCACATCCGATGTTCGTCCCGAACCCGGATGGAACGGCCGGCTCTGCGCCCGGTCAGACTGTCCGCTACGTGCCGCGCGCCTCGAGGCGCGACCCGTACAGCCACGAGGCCACGAGTGCGATCACCGCCCCGGGCACGGCTATGAGCGCCTGCTCGATGTCGGTGTCGTTCTGGCCGGGCACGGTCAGGCCGTTCGCGAGGAAGCCGAAGATCGCGGCCCCGAGCGCCGCGACGATGAAGGCGCCGACGATCCCGCCCCAGAAGCGGTCCGGCACGAACACCGTGAAGTGCCAGATCGCGATTCCCATCATCACCCAGACCACCATGCTCATCCGCTATCGCCTCCCGTGCTTCTTTCGCTGGCGCTGGCGCTTGGGCTTCGGGGGCGGCGGCGGACGGTCGCCGTCGCCGTCGCTGCCGTCGGTCGGGGGCGGCTCCGGCTTGGCCGCTGGGGGCGGCTCGGGCTGCGCCACCTCGGGCGGCTCGATCTCGGCGGCTCGGGCGTGCCACCTCCGGCGGCTTCGGCGGCGCAGGAGCGGTCGCGGTGGCCGTCCCTCCGCCGCGCGACGCAGGACGCCGCCGTCGCTGCGGCCGCCGGCGCGTGGGCGCGGTCGCCGGCGCCGCGGCCTCCGGCTCCTGATCGGCGATCGCGCCCGTCGCGAACGCCGGGACGACCCCGCCGTGCTCCTCCATGACCATCTTCCGCCGGCGGCGGTAGACGGGCTCGCGCTCCTTCCACTCGGCGAGCACGGGCGACGCGATGAAGATCGACGAGTAGGCGCCCGACGCGATCCCGACGAGCAGCGCGAACGCGAAGTCCTGCAGCGTCTCGCCGCCGAACAGCATCAGCGCGGTGACCGGCAGCAACGTGCAGAGGCTGGTGACGAGCGACCGGGTGAGGACCTCGGACATCGAGCGGTTCACGATCTGCGTGAACGCAGCGCGCGGCATGCGCGGGACGTTCTCGCGTATTCGGTCGAACACGATGATCGTGTCGTAGAGCGAGTAACCCAAGATGGTAAGCAGCGCCGCGACCGTCGACGTCGTCACCTCCCTGTCGGCCAAGGCGTACACGCCCGCTGTGATCAGGATGTCGTGGAAGAGCGCGATCAGCACCGGCACCGAGTACTTGAACTCGAACCTGAGCCCGATGTAGATCGAGATCAGGATCAGCGACGCGATCACAGCGATGAGCGCCGTGCGGGCGATCTGCTCGCCGAACGTCGGACCGATCGAGTTGGCTGAGAAGTCCGTCTGCCGCACGCCGAACTCCTCGTCCAGCGCGGTGCGTACGCTCGCGACCTCCTCCGGCTCGAGCGTCTCGGTCGAGATCTGGAAGACGTTCTCGCCGAGCTCTGGCTCCTCGACCTCCTGGACCTCGGCGCCCTCCAGGTCGCTCGGGAGCGCGTCGCGCACATCCTCGGTGTTGGCGGCCTGCTCGATCGGCGTCTTGATCCGCGTGCCGGACTCGAAGTCGATGCCGAAGTTGATGCCATTGCCGGCGATCGCCAGCGATCCGATCAACAGGATCACGCCGGACATCGAGAAGAACCACTTCGACCTGCCCATGAAGTCGAACGTCCACGGGCGGCCCTCGCCCTGGGCGCCGAGCGCGAAGCGCGAGTTCAGCAAGCGTGTCCGGCTGAGCGAGCCCATCAGCGCAGACGTGAACAGCACGGCGGTGAACATCGACGTGAGCGTGCCCACGCCGAGCGTGAACGCGAAGCCCTTGATGCCGGCGGTCGCGAGCATGAAGAGGATGAACGCGACGCCGACGATCACCACGTTCGCGTCGATGATCGTGCGCAGCGCCTTCGTGTAGCCGCCGGAGATCGCAGCCGGGATCGACCGCCCGGCGCGCACCTCTTCCTTTATTCGCTCGAAGACGACGATGTTCGCGTCCGCCGCGACACCGAGCGTGAGGATCAGGCCGGCGATGCCCGGCAGGGTCAGCGTGATCGGGATCAGCTTGACCAGCGCGAACAGCAGCACCGCGTAGACCAGCAGCGCGATACACGCCAGCCCTCCAAGCACCCGGTAGAACAGCAGCAGGAAGAGCAGCGTCAGAGCGAGTCCCACCGCGCCCGCGAGCGAGGCCCTCGTTCAGCGCCTGCTTACCGAGAGTCGCGGAGACCTGCGTCTTCGAGATCAGCTTCAGGTTGATCGGCAGCGCGCCGATGCGCAGGCTCTCCGCGAGGTCCTGCGTGTCCTCGAGGTTGCCGATGCCGTTGATCTGCGCGCCCGTCCGGCCGTCGATGCCCTCCGGGTTCTCGAGGTAGTCGATCGTCGCGAGCGAGACGATCTGGTTGTCGAGCGTGATCGCGAACCGCTGGAAGGTCTGCGTGCGATCCGCCCCGGGCGGGACGATCTGCTCCGAGCCGCGCTCCGCGATCCGCTTCGTGACGTTCGCGAACCGGCGCCGCCCGTCGTCCGTGAACTCCATCGTGACGATGGGCTCCTGCGTGTTCGGGTCGGTGTTCTGCTCGGGGTTCTTGATGTCTGACCCCGAGAGCTCCGAGTCGTCCTCGAGCACGTAATAGAACTCGGGCGACTCCGGCCCGGTGGGCTGCGTGCTCTCCTCGTCCTTGACGATGACGATGCCCTGCGGGACCTTGATCACCTCGGACCCCGGGGGCGGGCCGACGCTGCCGAGCGCCTGCAGCTCGGAGCGGCACTCGGTGTTCTTCTTCACCTTGCGCCCGGCGGGCGGCTCGCCGGACAGCGGCAGCTCGTCCTCGTACTCCTGCAGCAGCTCCTTGCACGTCGTGTCCGGCCCGGCCAGCAGGTCGCGGGCGGCGTCGAAGAGGTAGTAGCTGGTCCTGCGCGGTGTCGTTCTCGCGGTCGGCCTGCTCCTCCGTCAGGCCCTCGTCGGCGTCCGGCGGGATGTCGGTCTCCTCGGCCTGAGGCTTGCCGTTGGCTGCGCGCTTCGCGGCCTCGTACAGGCCGTTGATCCGCCCCTGCGGGTTCGGGTCGCCGGAGCCCGGCTCGCCGTTCGGCCCTATGACGTTCGGCTCCCAGTCGTAGAACTGGAGCTGCGCGGTGGTGCCGACCTGCTCCTCCGCGCGATCCGCGTTCTGCACGTCGGGAAGCCCGATCGAGATCTGGTTCTGGCCGGCGCGCTGGATCTCGGGCTCCGACACGCCCAGGGCGTCCGTGCGCTTGCGGATCGTCTCGATCGCGTCGTCGATCGCCTGCGGCGTGACCTCGGGCACCTGAGGCGTCGGCCGGCCCTCGTAGATCAGCTCGACGCCGCCCTTGAGGTCGAGGCCGAGGCGGGTCTTCTTCTCGGCCGGGCTGCCCGGGAGGATCAGGAGTACCGCGAGGACGAGCAGCCCGAGAACGAGCGCGAGGATCGCGAAGTTTCTTCTTCTGCTGGTCACTTAGGCGTGAGGACGACGAGCAGGCCCCCGTCGTCGTCGTAGGCGGGGAAGATGTCCGCCTTCGCCGGTTCCGGCCTGTCCCCTTCCGCGTGCACGACCACCGGCTTGTCCAGGACGCGCACCCCCCACTCCAGCGCGGTCCCGATGTGGTCCTTGTCCTCCTCGAACTCGAGGCCGAGCACGTCGTTGACGTCGCGCCCGATGACGTCCTCGTTGCCCAGCCCGGTCAGCTCGCGCGTGCCGCGGCCTGCGCCTATCACCCGCGCCTCCTGGTCGAGGATGAAGAAGGCCGCGTTGGGCGCCGGGTAGTAGTCCTCGAGCAGCTCGAACAGGAAACCGAAGCCGCACTTCTCGCACCCCTTGGCCCGGGTGCTGAACCCGGCGGTGCGGTCGCGCGATTCGCTGCGCGCCCCGCAGTTGGGGCAAATGAAGTTCGGCATCGAGCGTAGGCTAGAACAGCGAGGGCTCGTGGCCGCGCGGGGCCTCGAGCGCCGAGGTGCTCGAAGGCAGCCGCGGTCGCCACGCGGCCGCGCGGGGTCCGCTTGATGAGGCCCTGCTGGAGCAGGTACGGCTCGTAGACGTCCTCCAGCGTGTCGGACTCCTCGGAGACCGCCACGGCGAGGGTCGAGAGGCCCACCGGGCCGCCGCCGAACTTCTCGCAGATCGCTCGCAGGATCTCGCGGTCGAGCCGGTCGAGCCCGGCCCCGTCCACCTCGAGCAGGTCGAGCGCCTCGCCCGCCACGGCCTCGTCGATGTGGCCGGCGCCGCGCACCTCCGCGTAGTCGCGCACCCGCTTGAGCAGCCGGTTCGCCACCCGCGGCGTGCCGCGCGAGCGGGCCGCGATCGCACGCGCCCCGCCTTCGTCGATCTGCGTCCCGAGGATCCCGGCCGAGCGGCGGACGATGTCGGCGAGGTCGTCGGCGTCGTACAGGTCGAGCCGGTGCGTGACGCCGAAGCGGTCGCGCAGGGGCGTGGTGAGCAGGCCGGCGCGGGTGGTCGCCCCGATCAGCGTGAACTGCGGGAGGTCCAGCGTGACGACGCGAGCGCCCGCGCCCTGCCCGACCGTGATCGGCAGCTTCCGGTCCTCCATGGCGGGATAGAAGGTCTCCTCGACGGCGCGCGGCAGGCGGTGGATCTCGTCCACGAAGAAGACGGCGCGCGGCTCGAGCGCGGTCAGGAACGCGGCCACGTCGCCCTTCCGCTCGAGCGCCGGCCCGGCGGTCTGCACGAAGGGCACGTCGAGCTCGTTGGCCACGATCTGGGCGAGCGAGGTCTTGCCGAGCCCGGGCGGCCCGGCGAGCAGCACGTGGTCGAGCGCCTCGCCCCTGCCCCGCGCGGCCTCGATGAAGACCGCGAGCTGATCCTTGACGGCACGCTGCCCGACGAAGTCCTCGAGCGCGCGCGGCCGCAGCGTGCGGTCGAGCTCCTCCTCGGGGGTGATGGCCGCGGCGGCCTGCAGCCGCTCGACCCCCGGAGTGCGGATGCCGCCCTCGATCATCGCGCCGCCTTCAGCGCGCGCCGCGATCAGCTCCTCGGGCGACTCGCCGTCGGCGCCGTCGAGCAGGCCGTCCGCCTCCTGGGCGCTGAAGCCCAGGCTCTCGAGACCCTGGCGCGCGAGCACGCGCGGGTCGTCGGACTTCGTGATCACGATCTCGTCGGCGACACGCCCGGCGACCTTCTCGCGCAGCTCGACGATGACGCGGTCGGCGGTTCGCTTGCCGATCCCCGGCACGGCCTGGAACCTGGCCGAGTCGCCGGTCGCGATCGCGTTCAGGAGCTCGCGCGGCTTGCCGCCCGAGAGGACGGCCAGCGCCACCTTCGGCCCGACGCCCTGGACCGCCGATCAGCATCAGGAAGAGCTCGCGCTCCTCCTCGGAGGAGAAGCCGAAGAGGTGCATGGCGTCGTCACGCAACACGAGGTGCGTGTGCAGCGTCACGTCCTTGCCCGCCGCGGGCACGGCGCGAAGCGTCTCCGAGGAGACCGCCACGCGGTACCCGACGCCGGCGCACTCGACGACGACGTGGTCGGGCTTGCGCGCGGTGACCTTGCCGCGGACCGAGGCGATCACGCGAGCGCCGCCTTGAGGCCCGCGCCGTTGGCGTGGCAGATCGCAACGGCGAGCGCGTCCGCCGCGTGGTCCTCCTTCGGCGGCTCCGGCAGCGAGAGCAGCGCGCCGACCATCCGCTGCACCTGGCCCTTGTCGGCGCTGCCCGATCCGCACACGGCCTGCTTGACCGCCTGCGGCGTGTACGAGAAGCACGGTATGCCGGCCATCCCGGCCGACAGGAGGACGGCGCCGCGGGCCTGGCCGACCGCGAAGGCCGTGCGGGCGTTCTGGCCGAAGAAGAGATCCTCGACCGCGAGCGCCGTCGGCTCGTAGCGCGCGATCAGGTCGCACACGCGCGCGTGGATGCGCGCGAGCCGCCGCTCCAGGGTCTCGTCCGGCCCGGTGCCGATCACGCCGCCGTCGAGCGCCGCGAGCTGCTGCCCGCGCGAGAGGACCACCCCAAAACCGGTATGGGCGGTGCCGGGATCGATGCCGAGAACGACCACCATCTCCTCTGATTCTGCGCGCGGAAGCGGACGCCTCCATAGCCTTCGCGCGGTGAGCGAGCCGGATTGGGACGGCGAGGGCCTGCTCGAGGGACCTCGATGGGAGGGATCGCGAGGCCCGGCTCGGCCCTGCTCCGCGAGCTGCACGTCGACGGCGTCCCGCTCGAGGAGTTGCGCTCGGCCGTGGCCGACGAGCGGCTCATCTTCCTGCCGGTCGAGCGCGCGCTCGGCGAGGACCCGCGCTACAGCCCGCGGCAGATCGCGGAAGAGACGGGGCTCGACTTCGACTTCCTGACCCGGCAATGGCAGGCGCTCGGCCTGCCGGTGCGCCCGGACGACGAGATCGCCTACAGCGAGCGCGACCTCGAGGCCGCGCGCCGCCTGAAGGGATTCCTCGATGCCGGCCTACCTGAGGACGGCGTCATCGAGATGGCGCGCGTCCTCGGGCAGTCGATGGCGCGGATCGCCGAAGCATCGCGGTTTCTGATCGGCACCACGCTCCTCTCTCCAGACTCGACGGAGTACGACATCGCGCGCCAAGGCATGTACGCGCGGCCCGCTCGTCGACCTGATGGAGCCGACGCTCGCGTACGTCTTCGGCATGCAGCTGATGGAGCAGGTGCGGCACGAGGTCTTCGACCGCACCGCCCGGGACCGCGGGCCGCTCGGGTCGCGCCAGGTGACGATCTGCTTCGCGGACATCGTGGGCTGGACGGAGCTCGGCGAGGAGGCCGAGGAGGACACGATCGGCAGCGTGGCCGACCGACTCGCGGCGATGACGACCGACCTGCTCCGTCCGCCCGTTCGCGTCGTGAAGATGATCGGCGACGCGGCAATGCTGGTCTCGCCGGACGAGGACCCGCTGCTCGAGCTGGCGCTCGACCTGGTCGCGGCAGCGGAGGCGGACGACAGCTTCCCGGAGATGCGGGCGGGCCTCGCGTCCGGAATGGCGCTCAGCCGCTGGGGCGACTGGTATGGGCGGCCGGTGAACCTGGCTAGCCGCGTGTGCTCACGGGCGCGGCCCGGGAGCGTGCTGATCACCGAGCCGGTAGCCGAAGCCTGCGAAGGCCACGGCTACCGGTTCTCGGCGGCGGGCCAGAAGCGGCTGAAAGGGATAGGAGACGTGCCGCTCTGGCGCGCTCGCAGAGCTCGTCCTGATGACTAGCTGCTGCGTAGATGGTCAATTGCGGGGTCATCGCTAGGCGGCGACCGTCTCGGAGAACTCGCGGTGCATGCGAAGGATCTCGACGAGCTTCGCGGTGGGCGCGAACGGGTTCGCGACCGTGCGGCCGTCCTGAAGGCTGAGCGCCGCGCGGATCTCGCCGCCGTGCTCCGCCACCAGGACATCGCCGTGAAGGGCCGCGCGATCGTCCAGCGCCGCAAGGCGGCGGAGGGCGAACGCGTCGGTCGAAGTCGCCTGCCGGATTGTGATCTCGGGTGCCATGTTGGCCTCCTCGGCTCTGGTTGACATGGCTAAACAATCCCACTGTTGAGGTATCAGATCAAATGACAGTTCGTTGTAACCGTGATAAGGTGCTCTTATGCTTGATGTCAAGCGCTTGAGGGTCCTTCACGAGGTCGCGCGACAGGGCTCCTTCTCGGCTGCGGCCGACGCGCTCTCCTACACGCAGTCGGCCATCTCCCAGCAAATCGCGGCGCTCGAGCGCGAGACCGGGACCACCCTCGTGGACCGCGGCGCGCGCGGGATCCGCATGACGGACGCCGGTGAGGCGCTCGTCCGCCACGCCGACGCGATCCTCACGCGCATCTGCGATGCCGAGGCCGAGCTCGAGGCGATCGCGGGCCTGCGCGGCGGACGGGTGCGGCTCGCCTCGTTCGCCACCGCGGGCTCGACGTTCGTCCCCCACGCGATCGCGACGTTCCACGAGCAGCATCCCGAGGTCGAGATCCTGCTCAAGGAGTCGGATCCCGAGGACAGCATCCCCGCGCTGAAGGCGGGCAAGCTCGACATCGCGATCCTGTTCGAGCCGCACGGTGCGGGCGACATGACCGACCTCGAGCAGGTGCACCTGCTCGAGGACCCGATGTCGGTCGTGCTGCCGGAGGACCATCCGCTCGCGTCCAAGGCGAAGATCCGCCTCAAGGACCTCTCAGAGGAGTCGTGGGTGCAGACCACTTCGAGCTGCCCGTGCGGCGTCATCGTCGCCGACCAGTGCCGTGCCGCCGGCTTCGAGCCGCGCGTGGCGTTCGAGTCCGACGACTACCTGACCGTGCAGGGCCTCGTCGCCGCGGGCGTCGGCGTCGCGATGATCCCGTCGCTCGGGCTCGCGGCCTACCGGCCCGACGTCGCGATCCGGCCGCTCATCGGAGCGAAGCCGAAGCGCGACATCTTCGCGGCCACGCTGCCCGGCGGGCGCCGCGCGCCGGCCACGCAGGCGATGCTCGACGTGCTCTGCGACGCGGCGCGGCGCTACGACCTCGGCGAGACGCGTCTCGCCGTGGCTTCCTAGGCGGCGCCCGGAATCCGGAACAGCGACTGCACGCCGGCGGCGAACATCAGGTCGCCGTCGATCTTCAGCTTGCCGGTCATGAACATCATCGGCCCGGCGGCGTTCCCGCTGACGAGCTTCAGGAAGTCGACCGGCTTCAGCTTGAACGTGACCCGCGGGGCGTGCTCGCCGTCCTTCTCCACGGTGCACTTGCCGTCTCTGATGACCACCTGGTAGCGGTCGTAGCCGCCTCCGGGCTTGTCGAAGATCTTCCACTCGAGCACCGCATCGGTGTCACCCGCGCTGCCTGAGTCGAAGTGCTCGGCCCATTGGCTGAAGATCCCGTCGAGGACCATCTCGCGCACCTGAGCGTCGGCCATCCCGGCCGCGAGCTGGTCGTCGGGCGTGTCCTTGATCGCCTTGACGAACGCGGCGGGATCGACGGCGGCGGGATCGACCTCCACCTTCAGCCCGCCACCCGCTCGAGCACGTCGGCGTCGACGTTGAAGTTCGCGTGCACGGCGTTGACGTCGTCGTGCTCCTCCAGGGCGTCCATCAGCCGCATGAGCTGGGCGACCTGGTCCTCGGGCACGTCCACCGTGCTCTTCGGCTGCATCGCGAGCTCGGCGGACTCGAGCTCGACGCCCGCGTCGACGAGCGCCTGGCGCACGTCGCCCAGGTCCTCCGGAGCCGTGACGACCTCGTAGACGTTCTCGTCGATCGAGACGTCCTCGGCGCCGGCGTCGATCGCGGGGAACAGATCGTCCTCCGAGTAGCGGTCGGCATCCACGACGATCACGCCCTTCTTGTCGAAGACCCAGGCGACCGAGCCGGGCTCGCCCAGGTTCCCGCCGGACTTCGTGAATATGTGGCGCACCTCGGAGCCCGTGCGGTTGCGGTTGTCGGTGAGCGATTCGACCAGGACGGCCACCCCGGCCGGGCCGTAGCCCTCGTACAGGACGCTCTCGAAGGACTCCGCGTCAGCGTCGGCGCCCGTGCCCTTGGCGATCGCGCGCTCGATGTTGTCCTTGGGCATCGACGCGTCCTTCGCCTTCTGGACCGCGAGCGCGAGCGCCGGATTCCCCGTGGGGTCTCCCCCGCCCTCGCGCGCGGCAACCTGGATCGCGCGCGTGAGCTTGGTGAAGAGGGCGCCGCGCTTGGCGTCGGTCGCCTTCTTCTTGTGCTTGATGGATGCCCACTTGGAGTGGCCGGCCATCGCTCAGATCACGAACTTCCCGTCCCGCTGGATCTCCGTGCCGTCCACGGTGATCGCGCCGCCCTGGCGGAGGTCGCAGACCATGTCCCAGTGAATCGCCGAGTCGTTCACGCCGCCGGTCTCCGGGTAGCTCATCCCGATCGCCATGTGGACCGTGCCGCCGATCTTCTCGTCGAGCAGGATCTCCTTCGTGCCGGTCGAGATGCCGTAGTTCGTCCCGATGCCGAGCTCGCCCAGGCGGCGCGCGCCCTCGTCGGTGTCGAGCATCTCGATGAGGAACTCCTCGCCACGCTCGGCCGAGGCGTCCACCACCTTGCCGTTCTCGAACTTGAAGCGGACACCGGCGACGTCACGCCCGCCGTAGGCGGCGGGGAACGAGAACGCGATCTCGCCGTTCACCGAATCCTCGATCGGGCCGGTGAAGAACTCGCCGTCGGGCATGTTGTGCTCGCCCACGCACGGGATGAACTTCCGTCCCTCCACGCCGAGCGTGATGTCGGTGCCCGGCGCGGTGATGTGGACCTGCTCCTTGCCCTCCATCCACGCGGCGAGCCGCTTGACCTCGTCGGACTGGCGCTGCCACGCCGTGAGCGGCTCGGCGTCCGTCGCGAGACACGCCTTGTAATAGAAGTCCTCGTAGGCGGCGAGCGACATCCCGGCCTCCGCCGCATAGGCGTGCGTCGGGAAGAGCGTGACCGACCAGCGGTAGCTCCCCTCGGCCGCGCGCTTCATGCTGGTCTCCATCAGCGGCTTGCGCGCCTTCTGCGCGATCGCCTGGCGCTTCGGGTCGACCTGCGACAGCGCGCGCACGTTGGCGTCGGCCATCACCGCGATCCGCACGTCGGCGTTCTCCGCCGCCCAGGTGGCGGTCGGCGGGATCCACTCGAGCTGCTTCTCGTTCGCGAGCTCGTAGAACGCCGGCGCGGCGCCCTCGGTGGAGAGCTGCATGATCGGGAGCCCGCCGGCGCGCAGGATCTCCTCGTAGATCGCCTGCACGAGCGGCTCGGCATCGGTGGTCGACTGGACCACGCAGACGTCGTCGGGCTGCACGTTCGTGGAGTAGCGGACGAGGATCTGCGCGAGGGCGTCGGCGCGCTGGTCTCTCATACGCGCGCCCCTTCCCGCACCCAGGCGTGTACTCGCACGTCGTCGGTGAGCTCGGGGTGGAACGCCACGGCGAGGATGTTGTCCTGCCGCACGGCGACGGGGTGCCCGTCTACCTCGGCAAGAACCTCAACTCCCTCGCCCGCGTCCTCGACCCACGGAGCGCGAATGAAGACAGCCGTCATCTCTCCAATTCCTTCCAGTCTCAAGTCCGCTTCGAACGACCTCGTCTGCCGCCCGAACGCGTTCCGCCTCGTGGACACGTCGAGCAGTCCGAGATGGTCCCTATCCAACATGATCAGGCCGGCGCATGTGCCCAAGGTGGGCACCCCGCTCTTCACCACTTCCTTGAGCGGCTCCGCCAGGCCCTCCCGCTCGATGCCCAGCGTCATCGTCGTCGACTCCCCGCCCGGGATCACGAGCCCGTCGATGCCCTCCAGGTCCGCGGGCGTCCGCACCTCGCGCGGACTCGCCCCGATCTCCCGGAGCACCTTCGCGTGCGCCTCGAAGTCGCCCTGAAGGGCGAGAACGCCGACCGTCACCAGCCGCGCGTCTGCAACAGGCCCGGCCCGCCGTTCTCGGCACCGAGCGTCGAGATCTCCAGCCCCTTCATCGCCTCCCCGAGGCCGCGCGACGCCTCCGCGACCCGCTCCGGGTCGTCGAAGTGCGTGGTGGCCTCCACGATCGCCTTCGCGGTGCGCTCCGGATCCTCGGACTTGAAGATGCCGGAGCCGACGAAGTTCCCCTCAGCGCCCAGCTGCATCATGAGCGCGGCGTCGGCGGGCGTCGCGATGCCGCCGGCGCAGAAGAGCACGACGGGCAGCCGGCCCGCCTCGGCGACGTTCTTGACGAGCTCGAGCGGCGCCTGCAGCTCCTTCGCCGCCGTGGCGAGCTCGCTGCGGGTCGAGCGTGGTGAGACGCTTGATCTCGCCGCGGATCATCCGCATGTGGCGGACGGCCTCGACCACGTTCCCGGTGCCGGCCTCGCCCTTCGAGCGGATCATCGCGGCGCCCTCGCCGATGCGCCGGAGCGCCTCGCCGAGGTTGGTGGCGCCGCAGACGAACGGGACGCTTGAACGCCCACTTGTCGATGTGGTTGGCCTCGTCGGCCGGAGTGAGGACCTCGGACTCGTCGATGTAGTCCACCTCGAGCGCCTCGAGCACGCGCGCCTCGACGAAATGCCCGATGCGGGCCTTCGCCATGACGGGGATCGTGACGGCCTCCTGGATCTCGGCGATCTTCGTGGGATCGGCCATCCTCGCGACGCCGCCGGCGGCCCGGATGTCGGCGGGGACGCGCTCGAGCGCCATGACCGCGCACGCGCCGGCGGACTCGGCGATCTTCGCCTGCTCCGCGGTGACGACGTCCATGATCACGCCGCCCTTGAGCATCTCGGCGAGGCCGGCCTTGACGCGGAACGTGCCTTCCTGCTTCACGCCTCGGATGATAGGCGTCGCAGGACCTCGGCCACATGGTCTCGCTCGTGTGCGACCTGGTCATGGGTGAATCTGAGGACGCGCAGGCCCGCTGCCGTCAACTCCTGGTCGCGCACCCGGTCCCGCTTCTGCTGGGTGGGGGTGCGGTGGTAGCGCAAGCCATCCGTTTCCACGACCAGTCGCTCCGCCCGGAAGAAGAAGTCGACGCGGTGACCGTGCAGGTTCACCTGGGTCTCCGGCTTCGCTCATGCCTGCGCGCTCCGCGATCGGAATGAAGCGTCTTTCCAATCCGAGTCAGTGAGGAGGAAGGTTCGCTTGTCCAGACAGCTTCTTCACGATGCTGGCGCCTACCCCGCCTTGCTCTGCCGCGTCCTGCTCAACCCGTCAGGGTCGGTCAGTCCCAGCTTGTCCGCCTCATCGATCAGGCGCTCGAGCCTGGCGCTCGGTCAGGGCTCGGCGCCAGATCCATGATCGTCTGAGCTGGGCGCTGGTTACCGGAATGCCCTTCTCTGCACCGTCGCTCGTATGCTCGGCTCGCCGTGCACTCGGATGCCGCGCCGGCGCGCGATCACGTGGGCTGGGTACGGAGACATGGATCGGACCACGGCGGTGCTCGCGGATGCCGTTAGGGCTGCGGCGCTGGACTCGTGGCTCAACGCCGCCCCCTCCCCGCACTGAGCACCGCAGCCATCCACTGCCCTTCCTTCGTCAGACCTCTCGGCGGCCGACCGCATAGACGCTCGCGGCCAGACCCGATGCAGCCGGCCTCCTGGATCCGGTGCTCGATCGCCTTCGCGGTGTAACCCCATCGCGACGCAGCTGGCGACGCGCGACCACTCCGTGCTGCCGCCGCACCAGCACCCACACTGACGCTGTTGCAGTTCGATCCTCCTGGGGCCATAGCCACGTTCGCTAATCACGCCACGCCGGCGCGCCGGTTCGCCCCTTACTTCAGCTTGAAGGCCTTGATGCGGTCCGCGTAGGCGGGTTCGTCCAGGGCGTAGACGCCGTAGGCGAGCGCCTGGATCAGGCCGAGCAGCGCCGTGTGCGAGCGAACGTAGGCCGGGCTGTTCGACGAGTAGTAGAGCCGCTGGTCGCCCAGCTTCGTGACCTCGGAGAGCGTCGCGTCCGAGATCGCGACCGTCGCCGCGTTGCGGTGCTTCGCCAGCTTCATCGCCCTCACGACGAGCGGGTGCGGGCGGCCGGCGGAGAAGCCGATCAGCAGAGTGCTCTCGTCGATCCGGCCGAGACGGGCCAGGCCCTCCTGCGACGGCGACGCCACGACCTCGCAGCGGAGGTCGAGCAGCATCAGCAGGTGGCGCAGGTAGCTGGCGAAGAAGGCCATCTGGTCGGTGCCGCAGAGCACGATCCGCTCGGCGCGCGAGATCGCCTCGACCGCCGCGGCGATCTCGTCGCGGTCGATCTTGCGGGCGGTCTCCTCCACGTTCGTGTGGTCCGCGGCCAGCGCCGCCTCGAACTCGGTCTGGTCGATCGGGAAGAGCGGTGTCGCGGCGACGACCTCCGCGAGGGTCCCGTTCTCGCGCTGGCGGCGGTACTCGTCGCGCGCGCACTGCTGAAGCTCGGGGAAGCCCTCGAACCCGAGCGCCTGCGCGAAGCGGACGACCGTGGAGCTTGACGTGTTGGCGCGCCTGGCCAGCTCCTCGGCCGTGTGGAAGGCGGCCTCGTCGAGGTGGTCGACGATGTACTGGCCCACATCCTTCTGAGAGCGCGAGAACTCCTCGAAGCGGGAGCGGATCTCGTCGGACAGGGTCAGTGCGGAAGTGCCGTTGCGGCTCACGGTGCATGGGATTCGCCCGCGGCCCCGCGGTTCCTTCCGTTATGGCTGGCGCACCAGCCCCTCGTGGCGGTTAGGGTCGCTCTCAACACACGGTTTGGAGGCCTATATGCATGCAGTAGTCGTGAGCGTGACGATCCAGGACGACGAGGCCGCAACGACGATGCTGCGCGAGCAGATCGTGCCGCGCGTCAAGGAGGCGCCGGGCCTGGTGCACGCCTACTGGGCGCGCTCGGACGAGGGGCGCGGCGGATCGATGATCGTGTTCGAGTCTGAAGAGGCCGCCAAGGCGGTCGCCGAGCAGATCCAACAGGGGCCGCCGAACCCCGACGCGGTGTCGCTCGACAGCGTCGAGGTGCGGGAGGTCGTCGCACACCTCTGAGGATGGGCCCGCCAGGACTCGAACCTGGGACCTACGGATTATGAGTCCGCTGCTCTAACCAGCTGAGCTACGGGCCCGCCGCGCCAACGCTAGCGCCTGACCCGGGCCGCTACTCGGCCTTCTCGAGCGCTGCCTCGAGCTCGCGCGCACTGAAGGCGCCCTCGAGCCGCGCGGCGACCTTTCCTTCGCGGTCGATCGTGAACGCCCAGGGCTCCGTGGGCAGGTTCCAGTCGACCACCTGCTGGCGGAAGCCCTTGTCGAGCTCGTTGTCGTTGTAGATCTCCATGTGGATGAACTCGGCGTCGCCGTCGTAGCCGGCCTTGACCTGCTCGGCGATGTCCACGACGGGACCGCAGACGCGGCTCTGGCACAGGGCCGGCGTCGCGAAGATCAGCATCACCGGCTTCTCACCGAGCACGTCGGCCAGGTCGGCGTCGTGCATCGTGCTGGGAGGCACGCGCGTGTCGATCTGCTCGATGTCGCCGCCGACGTCGGCCTTCGTGGGCGTCGACACCTCGATCGCCGGCTCGCCGGGCTCGGGCACCTTCGAGTCCTTCTTCACGCGCACGGCGACGCGCTCGGCAGCCACCAGGTTGTCGTCGAGCTCGACGACTCCGAGCACCTCGTAGTCACCTGGGCGCCCGAAGCGCACGTCGGAGACGTACACGGACGTCGCGCTGTCGGGATCGGCCTTCACGCCCTCGCTCTGGAACTGGGGCTTGACCTCGAGCGACTCGTAGCGCGCGGGGAACGGCCCGCGGACCTCCCCGCCCTTGAGCGGGGCGACGTAGAGCGCGGCGGGCGCGTCCACGATCTGCTTCCGCGCGCGGTCGAAGAGACCGAAGCCGAAGCGATTCTCACCCGGCTCGAGCTCGCCAACCGACGGTGCCAGCACCGGTCCCGGGCCGAGGCCCTCGCGCAGCTCGGCAAGCGTCTTGCCGGCCGGGTCGGGGAAGTCCTCCGCCACCGCCGGAGGCATGGCGGCGCCTTCCTCGTCGTCGTCGTCGCCGCCGCAACCGGCAGCGACGAGTGCCGCGAGAGCAAGCAGGAGTGCAGCCCAAGGCGTGAATCGGCTCACGGGCAGCGCAGCCTACGAGAAAGAAAGGGCCGGTCGCGCTGTATGGTCCGCGCCTTCATGGCAACACAACGTGCCGCCCTGATCACCGGAGCCTCGAGCGGGATTGGCCTTGCCATCGCACGCGCGTTGGGCCAGGACGGCTACTCGCTCACCGTCTCCGCCCGCCGTCCCGAGAAGCTCGAGGAGGCGTCGAAGGCGCTCGAGTCGGACGGCCTCGAGGTCCTCTCCGTCCCCGCGAACATGGCGAAGGACGAGGACATCGAGAACCTCGTGAGCCAGCACAAGGAGCGCCACGGCCGCCTCGACGTGCTCGTGAACAACGCCGGCGTGGGCATCGGCGGCTCGATCGAGGGCTACGAGACGAAGAAGCTCGACATGCAGCTGGACGTGAACCTGCGCTCCGTCTACCTCACCACGCGTGACTGCATCCCGATGCTGAAGGAGGCCGGCGCCGAGCACGGCAAGGCGCTCGTGGTCAACACGGCATCGATCGCCGGCAAGGCGGGGCAGCCGTGGCTGGCCGCCTACTCGGCGACCAAGGCAGGCGTCGTCGGCCTGAGCCAGGCCATGCACGGCGAGCTGGGCAAGGAGGGCGTGCAGGTCACGGCCTTCTGCCCCGGCTTCGTGGCGACGCCGATGACCGACTGGGTCGAGGGCCAGGTGCCGAAGGACGAGATGATTCAGCCGGAGGACATCGCCGAGGCGGTGCGCTTCCTGCTGCGGACGTCAGCGAACTGCGTGGTCCCTGAGATCCAGTTCATCAGGCCGGGCGACGTCCACGCCGCCCCCTGACTCGATCTGCTCCATCGCCGCCTCGAAGTCCTCGTAGCGGCGGAAGAGGCGCGTCCATGCCCAGCCGTGGCGCTTGCGCAGCTCGGGCGTGCGGTTGCGCTCGCCGGTGTCCGCCTTCGGGCGCGGCGCCTGGCTCTGCAGCTTCTGGTGCTCGGCGATAGCGCTGCCGAGCGTCGTCCCGTCGGGGGCGTCGGAGGCGAGGCTCGCCTCGAGCATCGTGCGGAGCGTCGTGAGCTCGCGCTCGGTGGCGGGGCGCGACCGCGCCGGTGCCTTCGTGTAGCGGTCCCACGCCTTGGCGAAGCTCGCGAAGCTGGTCCGGCCGCCGTTGCGGTGCGCGGCCAGCATCGGGCACACGCCGCCCTGGCGGTCCGTGTAGGCACCGACGATGATGCGGTTGTGCTCGATCGCGTCGAGCATCGCCCGCTTCGTGTCGATCGGGAGCCACTCGATGGCGACCCTCAGCTCTTGCGCCGGCCGGCGCGGACGTCTCAAATCACTTCACCTCGCGTGGGAATAGCATGCCCGCCGCTCTCCAAACTAACCATCACCGTCTGCGCCTGCAAGGGCGCTCCTCCTGGCTGAAAGGAAGTTTGCATGCGACTTGGCCTGCACGTGGGCTACTGGGGACTCGGATTCACGGCTGAGCAACAGCTCGAGGTCGTGCGGGAAGCCGAGTCGCTCGGCTACGACTCGGTCTGGACCGCCGAGGCATATGGAAGCGACGCCGCCACCGTGCTGGCGTGGCTTGCCGGCCAGACGGAGAGGATCAGGATCGGGTCGGCGATCTTCCAGATGCCCGGCCGCTCCCCCGCGATGACGGCGATGACGGCCGCCACGCTCGACCAGCTGTCGAACGGGCGCGTGATCCTCGGCATCGGCTCCTCGGGGCCGCAGGTGGCCGAGGGCTGGCACGGGCAGCGATTCGGCAAGCAGCTTCTGCGCACGCGCGAGTATGTGGCGATCCTGCGCAAGGCGCTCGCGCGCGAGCGGCTCGAGTTCGACGGCGATTACTACGAGCTGCCGCTGCCCGACGGCCCCGGCAAGGCGCTGAAGCTGATGATCGGGCCGGTGCAGGACCGGATCCCGATCTACATCGCCGCGATCGGGCCGAAGAACACGCAGCTCTGCGGCGAGATCGCCGACGGGTGGCTGCCCACCTTCTTCTCCCCCGAGCACGTGGGCGAGTCGCGGCAGCTGCTCGAGGAGGGCGCCGCGCGGTCGTCCAACGGGAAGGCGATCGACGACTCCTTCGACATCGCGCCGAATGTGAACCTCTGCATCGAGGACGACCTCGAGTCGGCGCGCGACAAGGTGCGTCCGATCCTCGCGCTGTACGTGGGCGGGATGGGCTCGCGCGACAAGAACTTCTACAACCAGCTCGTGCAGCGGTACGGCTTCGAGGAGAACGCCAAGGAGGTGCAGGACCTGTACCTCGACGGCAAGAAGGACGAGGCGGCTGCCGCTCTCGACCCGGAGCTGATCGACACGGTGTCGCTCGTCGGGCCGAAGGACCGGGTGCGCGACCGGCTCGCGGCATATCGCGACGCTGGGGTCGGGACGCTCGTGTCCACCCCGCTCGCGTTCACGGCTGAGGACCGCTCGCGCATGATGCGCGACCTGGCCGAGATGGCGGCCTGAGCGGGCGCCGCTTCCTTCTCGCCGCCTTCGGCGATCCCGGGCACGCGTTTCCGGCGATCGCGCTCGGCGCCGGCGCTGCCGCGGCGCGGTCACTCGGTTTGCCTTCAGACGTGGGCGAAGTGGCGCGAGGACGTGGAGGCGCTCGGGATGCGCTTCGAGCCCGCGCCCGAGTACCAGGTCTTCCCCACCCGCGAGCAGCCGCTCAAGCCGTACGAGGCGGCGGTGCGCGCGGCGCGCGAGACGCAGCCGCTGATTCGCGAGCTCGACCCCGAGGTGGTGGTCGCGGACATCCTGACCATCGCGGCGGGGCTGTCCGCGGAGATGGAGGGACGGCCGTGGGCGACGCTTGTGCCGCACGTGCTGCCAGTGTCGGAGCCCGGCTTCCCGCCGTACTCGATCGGCGCCCGCCTGCCCCGCACTCCGCTCGGCGCCGCCGCGTGGCGCACGCTCGACCCGATCGTTCGCACCGGGACCGAGCGCGGCCGCGACGAGCTGAACGAGACGCGCCGCCGGCTCGGCCTCGCGCCGCTCGAGCACGTGCACGGCGGGATTTCACGCGAGTTGGCGCTCGTCGCGACGTTCCCGCAGCTCGAGTACCCGCGCACGTCGTCCTGGTCGTGGATGCGGGTGACCGGGCCGCTCATGTACGAGCGCCCTGCGGACGACGTCGAGCTGCCGCCCGGCGACGACCCGCTGGTGCTCATCGCGCCGAGCACGTCACAGGACCGCAGGGAGCGCATGCTGCGCGCGGCACTCGCCGGGCTGGCGAATGAGCCGGTGCGCGTGCTCGCCGCCACGAACCGCCGCGGCGAGCCGGTCGGCGACCTGCCGGTGCCGCCGAACGCGCGCGTCGTGGACTGGCTCTCCTACACGCGCACGATGCCGCATTGCGCGGCGGTCGTCTGCCACGCGGGGCACGGCACGGTGGTGCGCGCGCTGGCGAGCGGCGTGCCGCTAGTGGCCTGCCCGGCCGCGGGCGACATGGCCGAGAACGCGGCGCGCGTGTCGTGGGCGGGCGCGGGCGTGTCGCTGCCGCGCCGGCTCGTGACCGAGCGCGGAATCAGGCTGGCGGTGCGGCGGCTGCTGAGCGAGCCGAGCTACGCGAGCGCGCGCGCGAGAACTGGCGGACTGGGCTGAGAGGAACGACGGAGCGGCTGTCGCCGCCGGACGTCCTCGAGGAAAAACTCCGGGGGTGGGACTCGAACCCACAACCCTTCGGTTAACAGTCGAATGCTCTGCCATTGAGCTACCCCGGACCGCGACGGCAAGCGTAGCGCCGCCGCCTACGTGTTGTCCGTCGTGCCCCGGAGCTTCTCGCCGCCCTCGGAGTACTTCAGCTTCGCGAGGGTCTTCGACTCGATCTGGCGCACGCGCTCGCGCGTGACGCCCACCTCGGAGCCGATGTCCTCCAGCGTCATCGGCGCGTCGCCGGCGAGGCCGTAGCGCAGCTCGAGCACGCGTCGCTCGCGCCAGGGCAGGCTCTCCAGCGCCTGCGCGAGGTCGTGGTCGCGCAGCTGGGCCGCGACGGTCTCGTGCGGGCGCTGCCAGAGCGTGTCCTCGATGAAGTCGCCCAGCGCCGCGTCGCCCTCCTCGCCTCCTACAGGCGTCTCGAGCGAGACCGGCTCCTGGCCGAGCTTCAGGATGTCCTCGACCTGTTTCTCGTCGAGGCCGTCGAGCTTCGACGCGATCTCCGCCGCGGAGGGCTCTCGCCCGGTGGCCTGAAGCAGCGCGCGTCTCGCGCGCGCAACCTTGTTCATGCGCTCGACCATGTGCACGGGGATCCGGATCGTGCGCGACTGGTCGGCCAGCGCGCGCGTGATCGCCTGGCGGATCCACCAGGTCGCGTACGTCGAGAACTTGAACCCGCGGCGCCAGTCGAACTTCTCGACGGCGCGGATGAGGCCGAGGTTGCCCTCCTGGATCAGGTCGAGCAGCGTCAGGCCGCGGCCCGAGTAGCGCTTGGCGATCGAAACGACGAGGCGGAGGTTCGCCTCGATCAGCGAGTTCTTCGCCGCCATGTCGTTCTGCTCCACCCGCTTTGCGAGCCGGACCTCGTCCTCCTTCGTCAGAAGGCTGACGCGGCCGATCGACTTCAGGTACGTGCGTACGGCGTCCTCGTGGCCGCCCTCGGGATCGGCCGCGGGAACGTCCGCCCGTGCGACGCCGCCCTCGTCGAACTTCTCGTAGGGATCCGCCTCGGCCTCGAGGCCGTACTCCTCCGGCGCGTTCTCCTGCGTCACGCCGTCTCCCCCATCACATCTGTGATTCCGCCGCGCACCCCTTCACGTTCCTCCCACAGCTCTCGCTGTCGCTCGAAGTCACCCTCACGCTCCGCATGACGCAGCGCGCGCTCGATTCTCCTCAACTCCAGCTGGAAGAAGCTTAAGCGCAGGACGGCGTCGGTTGAAGGCTCCTCGTCCGCGAGGGCCACAACATCGGTCACCAGAGCGGCCAGCGTGGGCTCCTGGCTCTCGAGCCCCGCCAGCGGCGCGTCGAAGTGCGCCTTGAGCCAGTCACGCGCCTCTCGCAGTGGCGCGGAGGTCAAGTGGTCGTCGGTCATCCGCAACAGATACCGGTGCCCGAGTTCGCCGCGGCTGACACACATCGCGAGGAAAGAGCGCTCCGCCCGGGCGACCGCGTCCAGCGCTGTGAAGGCCGGAGCCGGCTCTGCCTCCTGCTGGACCGTGACCGGACCACTCCTCTCTGCGAGTTCCGTGACTACGTTGCTGGCGGGTACGTCGAGCCTGTCGGATACATAACTCACGAGCTCGTTCCGGGTTGCGGGCCGTCGGACGCTGCCGAGGATCGGCCGAAGGGTCTGAAGCGCACGATCGCGGCCGTGCGGGGTGCTCAGATCAGCATCGGCAAGGACCCGCCTCGTCTGGAACTCCGGGACGGAGATCGCGCGCTCGACGAGCGCCGTGAACGCGCCGATCCCGCCCTCGCCGACCAGGTCGGCCGGATCCTTCCCCTCCGGCAGCTCGACGACCATCAGGTCGACCCGCTTCTCCTCTGCCGCGCGCGCGGCGCGGAGCATGGCGTCCAGGCCGGCGCGGTCCGCGTCGAGCGCGAGCACGACCGTCCCGTCCTGGCCGGCCGCGCGCGCGAGCTCCGCGAACTGCTCCGGAGTCAGCGCCGTGCCCATGATCGCCACCGAGTTCGTGACGCCGCCGGCGTGAAGTGCGAGCACGTCCGTGTACCCCTCGGCGACGATCACCTGCCGAGCCTTCGCGGCGGCCGCACGCGCGCGATCGATGCCGAAGAGCTGGCGGCGCTTGTGGTAGAGGTCGCCCTCGGGCGTGTTCATGTACTTCGGCCGCTGGTCGTCGCGCATCGCGCGCGCGCCGAATCCGAGCACGCGACCGCGCGCGTCGGCGAGCGGGAACATGATCCGGCCGCGGAAGAGGTCGCCGAAGCCGCCCTGGCGCCCGCGCCGGCCGAGCCCCGCCCCCGCCAGCTCCTGCTCGCTGAACCCATCACGCTGCGCAGCGAGCATCACGCGATCCCAGGCCTTCGGCGCGAAGCCGATCCGGAAGTCCCGCAAGACCTCGTCCCCGAGCCCGCGGTCCGCGAGATAGCGCTTGGCGGGCTCCGCCTCGCTCGCTTCCCAGAGATACCGCTCGTAGAAGGTCGTCGCGCGCTCGAGCAGCTTCAACATCCGCTCGCGGCGCCGGCGGCGTTCCTCGGCCTGCGGGTCCTCCTCCTCGCGCTTCAGCTCGATGCCGTAGCGCGTGGCCAGGAACTCGACCGCGCCCGGAAAGTCGAGCGCCTCCGTCCCCTGCACGAAGCCGATCGCGTCACCGCCCTCGCCGCAGCCGAAGCAGTGGTAGAGCTTCTGCTCGACGTTGACGGAGAAGGACGGCGTCCGCTCGTCGTGGAACGGGCACAGGCCGACCATCCGGCCGCCGGCACGCCGCAACTCGGTGCGAGCCCCAACGAGCTCGACCATGTCCACGGCGTCCTTGACGCGTTCGATCGATTCCTTCGTGAAGCCCAACTAGAACCCCTGCGGCACCGACAGCGCCCCGAATGCCCTGACAGCGAAGCGATCGGTCATACCGGCGAGATAGTCGACGACGCGCTGCTCTTCGGTCGCGTCAGGGACCTGCGACTCGGGCGGGTTCTCCGCGTAGTGCGCGAAGAGCGTGCGCAGCATGCGCTCGACGCGCGGAAGCTCGCGCTGAGCGTCCGGGGTCAGGTACACCCGCTGGAACATGAACTTCCGCAACCTCAGCATCGCGCCGCCGACCTCCTCGGTCTGCGCGATGTCGCCCGCCTCTGACGAGCGCTCGACGAGATCACGCACGAGCGTGTCGATCCGCTTCGACCCCGTCGGGCCGAGTACGGCGATCTCCGCATGCGGCAGCTCGGCCGGCTCCAGCACTCCGGCGCGCACGCGTCGTCGATGTCGTGGTTGATGTAGGCGATCCGGTCCACGAGCCTCACGATCCGGCCCTCGAGCGTGGCCGGCTTCCCCGGCCCTGTGTGGTGA
This sequence comes from uncultured Thermoleophilaceae bacterium, assembly GCA_963839405.1. Classification (GTDB taxonomy): domain Bacteria; phylum Actinomycetota; class Thermoleophilia; order Solirubrobacterales; family Thermoleophilaceae; genus DASPHG01. The sequence goes on along the minus strand of CAWIUV010000012.1, from coordinate 122,108 downwards.
AGGATCCCGTCGCGAACCTGCTCCGTCAGGTTGAGGCCCTGGCCGTCGCGCTCGAGCCGCTCGACCACGCGCAGCGAGTGCTCGTTGTGGCGGAAGCCCGTGCCATAGCGCTCGCGCATGCACGCGTCGAGGATGCTCTCGCCGATGTGCCCGAAGGGCGGGTGGCCGAGATCGTGGCCCAGCGCCACCGCCTCGGTGAGGTCCTCGTTCAGGCCGAGCGCGCGCGCAACGGTGCGCGCGATCATGCAGGTCTCGAGCGTGTGCGTGAGCCGCGTGCGGTAGTGGTCGCCCTCCGGCGAGATGAAGACCTGCGTCTTGTGCTTCAGGCGCCGGAACGCCTTCGAGTGCACGATCCGGTCGCGGTCGCGCTGGAACGGGGTCCGGACTGGCGAATCGTCCTCCGGAACCGCCCTCAGAGCCGGATACGAGGGTGCCGCTTGCTCGGAGAGCGCATGACCCAGACCCGGTGGCTAGCTCGACGGACATGGCCGCCGATTGTGCCAAGGGTCGGCAGCGGAAGCGACCGTACGTTTGTCTAGGGCCCGGCGTCAGCCGCCTACGCGCACGATCAGTGGCTCCGCTGCCGTCGCCGGCGGAGTCCGGATCGCCCTCCCACTGCCCGACGAACACCATCGGACGGCGAATCCGCTGCTTGAACGAGAACCGACCATTGTTGTTCGGGGTCACGTCGACCTCGCGCCAGCCGCGCCCATTCAGCCGGCGGACGCGAACCTCGACGTCCTCGCCACCGTCGGCGGGCGACAGCCTGCCGTTGATAGTCGCCTTCTTGCCGCGCGGCACGGTGCGGTCCGGGGTGGACAGCGTCAGCCGGGTCTGCTCGCCCGCGTTACCGCCATTTCGCGCGAAGAGGATGCTCGGGCCCGGCAGCGTCGCGAAGCCGACCTGCGCGCCGAAGGCTGCGAGCCCTATCGCCGGGTTGGCGCCCAGGATCTGGGGCGTCCAGCTCCTGCCGCCGTCGGTGGTCCGAAGGACGCCCGGATGGTCCGAGTTCACGCATGAGCCACCCGTGGCGTCGATCCCCGAACGCGAGGCGGCGCCCGTTCGCGTAGCCCGCGCCGATCACCTCGGTCCAGGTCTCGCCACGGTTGCGCGTGAAGTAGATGCGCCCGTCCGTGGCCAGCACGTAACCGACCTGAGAGGAGACGAAGTCGACGTGCAGGACCTCCGACCTCTGCGTCGGGCGCGGGATCTCCCGCCACGCGCGGCCGTCGTTCATCGACAGCGCGATCACGCGCGGCCCGTAGAACACGACGTCCGAGCCGGCCTTGTCTGCCTCCGCGAGCGTGCGGTTGCGGATAACCCGATCCGTGTGGCGCTCAAACGTCTCGCCGCCGTCCGTCGACCGGAGCACGCCACGCGGGCCGATGAGGAAGACCCTGTCCGCGTCGGGCGCGAATATGCCCTGCGGAAGCGTGTCGGTGCCCGTCTCGAGGATGCTCCACGTGCTGCCGCCGTTGTTCGTCCGGAAGAGGCCTCCGAGGTCGTCGAACGCGTACCCGACCGAAGCGTTGGGGAACCACGCGTCCACGACGCCCCCACTGGTCGCCACGCCCACGTTATTCCACGTGTCGCCACCGTCGACCGTGCGGGCAAGCGCACCCCGGCTGCCAACGGCGTGCGCAACGCTCGCCGACGTGGCGCGCACCTTTCCGAGCGTGATGGCCGACGAGATGAGGGCACCCAGCGGCCTGAAGCTCGCACCGCCGTCGTCGGATACGTGCGTCGCGCCTCGGAAGCCGACCACCACCGCCCGCGTCGACGATGCGTAGTCGACGGCCTGGCCGTTCGTGATGCCCGTGTTGGTGAAGCTGCTGCCGCCATCGGCAGTCCGGTAAACGGCGTTGCCGCTGGCAGTGACGACGCACACGGTCGATGACGCACAGCGCACGTCGAGGAAATCCGGGCCACGCGGTGTCTGCGGGTCCGTAGGCGTCGGAGCGGACTGCCGCGTCCACGTGTCGCCGCCGTTGGTGGACGTGAGGAAGGTGTTGCCATGCCCAACGGCGACCGCCTGGCTGTTCGTGAACAGCACGCCGTACAGCCCGTTGATCGTTTCGCCATCGAACTCTCGGGTCCACGTGTCACCGCTGTTTGTGGTGCGATAGATGTCCCCGCCGGATGTCGTCACGACACCGTCGGTCGCGTTGCGGAACATCAGCGCGGTCGGAGAGCCGCTCTGGTTTGTGGGGAGGACCGTGCGAGGCGAGAAGCTCCGGCCGCCATCCTCCGTCCGCAGCACGCCGCCGTCGTTCAGTGAGCAGGTAGCCGATATCCGCGGTCGGGAAGGAGATCGGCTGCCAGCTCGCGCGCGCAGCGGCGCTCGCTGGAAGTGAACGGCAACCGCCGGAACGTCTCGCCGCCATCGTCGGTGCGCCGCAACGCACAACGGGAGCCGACCACGAGCGAGTCGGCGTCGATCACATCGAGATCGGTGAAGTCGATCGTCAACCCGGTGCGAACCGTGCCCCAGCCCGAACCGCCGTCGTTCGTCCGCAGGAGCGTTCCGAACGAACCTGCGGCGTAGCCCGTCGCGCCCTGGAGCTCGAGCGCGAAAAGGCTGTTCCCCTGGAACTGCGGGCTACCCCACTGCCAGCCCGATTGATTGGTGGACAAGGTCGCGCCGGCCGGCGCGACGATCAACAGGAACAGGACGACAGTGAGGGAGGAGAGAGCACGCATGTCCGCTAGAACCGTCGCTACCCGAGAAAAGTCGCGACTACTCGTCGTGGGTAATTGCGGCCTGCGCCGCGGCCACCCGCGCGATCGGCACGCGATACGGCGAGCAGCTCACGTAGTCGAGCCCCGCCATATGGAAGAAGTCGATCGAGTCCGGGTCGCCTCCGTGCTCGCCGCAGATGCCGAGCTTGAGCTCGGGCTTGTGCTCACGTCCCACCCACGCGGCGAGCCGGACGAGCCAGCCGACCCCCGGCTTGTCGATCGTCTCGAACGGGCTCCGGTCCACGATCTTCTCTTCGAGGTACTTCGCGAGGAACTTGCTCTCGACGTCGTCGCGCGAGAAGCCGAGCGCCGTCTGGGTCAGGTCGTTCGTGCCGAACGAGAAGAAGTCCGCCACGTCGGCGATCCGGTCCGCCGTGAAGCACGCCCGCGGCAGCTCGATCATCGTCCCGACCGTCAGGTCGAGCTCTGAGCCGCCCTCGTCCTCGACGATGCGCTCGACCAGGGCGCGCATCAGCTCGAGCTCCTTCTCGTACGCGACGAGGGGGATCATGATCTCGAGCCGCGGCGGGTCGCCGGTTGCCTCCTTCACGGCGAGCGCGGCGCGCACGATGGCGCGCACCTGCATCTCGTAGATCTCCGGATGGATGATCGCGAGCCGGCATCCGCGCGTGCCGAGCATCGGGTTGGTCTCGGCGAGGTGGTGGATCGTCTCGAGCGTCTTCTCGAGCTCCTCGAGGTCGTCGCTCACCTCGATCCGCGCACGCTCGACCTCCTGCGCGATCTCGGCCTCATGCGGGAGGAACTCGTGCAGCGGCGGGTCGAGCAGGCGGATCGTGACCGGCAGCCCCGCCATCTCGTTGAAGAGCCCCTCGAAGTCCTCCTGCTGGAGCGGGAGGAGCTGGTCGAGCGCGGCGCGGCGCTCGTCCTCCTCCTCGGCCATGATCATCGCGCGCATCTTCTCCTGCCTTTCCGGCGCCATGAACATGTGCTCGGTGCGGCAGAGGCCGATCCCCTCGGCGCCGAACTCGCGCGCCTTGCGGGCGTCCTCCGGCGTGTCGGCGTTGGTCCGCACTCCCAGCTTCCGAAGCTCATCGGCCCAGCCGAGCACGCGGTCGAAGTTCTCGTCCACCTGCGGCGAGACCAGCGGCACGTCGTCCGTGGTCACGACGCCCGCCGTGCCGTCGATCGCGATCCGGTCGCCCTCCTTCAGGACGGTGCCGTTCACGCGCACCTCGCGCGCCGACAGATCGATGTCGAGCTCAGAGGCACCGCAAACGGCGGGCCGTGCCCATCCCGCGCGCGACGAGTGCCGCGTGGCTGGCCTTGCCGCCCTCGCTCGTGAGGATCCCCTTCGCGGCGAAGAACCCGGCAACGTCGTCGGCCTCGGTGAACGGGCGGACGAGCACGACGTCGCGCCCCTCCTCCCCGGCCGCAACCGCCTCGTCGGCTGTGAACACGATCTCGCCCTTCGCCGCTCCCGGTGACGCGTTCACGCCGCGCGCGAGCACGTCGAATTTCGCATCGGGGTCGAAGGTCGGGTGGAGCAGCGCGTCGAGCGCGCCGGCATCGATCGTGGCCAGTGCCTGCGTCGCGCTCGAGCAGGCCCTCCTCGACGGCATCGACCGCGAAGCGCACCGCGGCCTGAGCGGGCCGCTTCGCGTTGCGCGTCTGGAGCATGTAGAGGCGCCCCTCCTCCACCGTGAACTCGGTGTCCTGCATGTCGCGGTAGTGGCGCTCGAGCGTGCGCAGGATCTCCATCAGCTCCGCGTGCGCCTCCGGCATCACCTCGCCCATCTCCTCGAGCGAGCGAGGCGTGCGTACCCCCGACACGACGTCCTCTCCCTGGGCGTTGACGAGGAAGTCGCCCGACGGGTCCGGCGCACCGGTGATCTCGTCACGCGAGAACGCGACGCCCGAGCACGAGCTCTCGCCCTTGTTTCCGAACACCATCTGCTGCACGTTCACGGCCGTGCCCCACTCGTCGGGGATGCGGTTGATGCGGCGGTACTCGACGGCGCGCGCACCCATCCACGAGTCGAACACGGCGCGGATCGCCTGGCGGAGCTGCGCCTGCGGGTCCTGCGGGAAGTCCTCGCCGACCTTGTCGCTGTAGAGGCCCTTGAAGCGGTCCACGAGCTGCTTGAGGTCGTCGGTCGAGAGCTCGCTGTCGAGCTTGACGCCCGCCTTCTTCTTCTGCTCGCGGATGGCGTCCTCGATCTGCTCGCCCGGCACGCCGTGGCAGACGTTCCCGAACATCTGGACGAAGCGCCGGTAGGAGTCCCACGCGAACCACTCGTTCTCGGTCTGCTCGGCGAGCCCGACCACCGACTCGTCGGTCATGCCGAGGTTGAGGACCGTGTCCATCATGCCCGGCATCGACTCGCGCGCTCCCGAGCGCACCGACACGAGCAGCGGGTCGTCGGCAGCCCCCAGCCGCTTGCCGGCCTGCTCTTCGAGCCGCGCCAGCGCATCGGCGACCTGCTCCTCGAGCCCCGGCGGCTCCGTGCGGTCGGCCTCCATGTAGGCGACGCAAGCCTCGGTGGTGATCGTGAACCCCGCGGGTACGCGCTCGGCGCCCAGGATGTTCGTCATCTCGGCGACGTTCGCGCCCTTGCCGCCGAGCAGGTCGCGCATGTCCCGCGAGCCCTCGGTGAAGTCGTAGACGAGCTTCGTATCGGTGGCGACGGCCAAGGCCGTGCGGAGGTTAACTCAGGCCGCTACGCGCCCGAGACGCACGTGGGCGTGATGCTCGAGCGTCTCGGCGATCGCCCGGTCCGCCTGCACCAGCGCCCTTTCAGGGGCCTCCGACACCTCCGCGAGCGGCCGTCCCAGCGCGGCGACGAGGAACTCGTGCGCCTCGGCGGCGAGCGGGAATGAACCGGCCTCGCAGGCCGCGCAAACCACGCCCCCGGCCGTGGCGGAGAAGGCGCCGAGATGCTCCTTCTCCCCGCATGACGCGCATGAGCCGAGCTCGGGCACGAACCCGGCGGCCAGCAGCAGCTTCAGGCGAAAGGCGAGCGCCTGGGCCCGGCCTGCGGTGGCCGGGCTCGAGTCGAGCAGCGCCAGCTCGTGGCAGAGCAAGTTGTAGGCGGGCATGTTCGGCTCGGCGCTGTCGAACAGCCGCAGGACCGCCCCGCATGCCTCGGTGGCGCGCGCGAGCGCCTCGCGGTTCTCCCTCAGCGCCGAGTGCGGGTGGATCGTCTCGACCGACGTGACGGTGAACAGCTCGCCGCGGCCCTCGTGGAGCACCAGCCCGACGCGGAAGAGCGGCTCGAGCCGGCCGCCGAAGCGCGACTTCGGCCGCCGCACGCCCTTCGCCACCGCGCCGATCCGGCCGCGCTCGCGTGAGTAGAGGTGAAGGATGCGATCGGCCTCCGCGTAGCGGATGGAGCGCAGGACGATGGCTTCGGTTTTGAAAGTGCCGGGCATGACGAGATGCGATTCCTAGACTGTTTCTACAGGTGGCGGGAGACGAGAACATCAGGCTCTACACGACCGACCCGTGCGGCTTCTGCCGCTCGGCCAAGGCGCTGCTCGAGAGCCGCGGGGTCTCCTTCGAGGAGATCAACCTCGCGAAGGACCCCACCGGGCGCGCCGAGCTGGTCGAGCTGACCGGTCAGATGACGTTCCCGCAGATCCTCGTCGGCAAGCGCTCGATCGGCGGCTTCCGCGAGCTGCTCGAGGCCGACCGCGACGGCGTCCTCGAGGACCTGCTCGCGGCCTAGGTCGCGCGCGAGGCGCGCGCTGGCAGCGCGGGCAGACGTAGGTCCCGCGCCCGGCCGCGCGCATCTTCACGATCTTCGCGCCGCAGCGGACGCACGGCTCGCCCTCGCGCAGGTGGACGAGGAAGCGGTCCTGGAACGAGCCCTCCGCGCCGTCGGCGTGGCGGAAGTCGTCGATGGTCGCGCCGCGCGCGTCGATGCCGTCGTTCAGCACCTTGACGACCGCCTCGCGGAGCGCTTCGAGCTGCGGCTTGCGCAGCGTGCCGACGGGCCGCAGCGGGTGGATGCGAGCTTGGAAGAGCGCCTCGTCCGCGTAGATGTTGCCGACGCCGGCGATCCGCTCCTGGTTGAGCAGGAACGCCTTCGTCGGCGCACGCCGGTCGCGCGCGAGCGCGCGCAGGTGGTCGGTCGTGAAGTCGGCGCTCAGCGGCTCGACCCCGAGCCGCGATGCGAAGTAGTCGTGACGCGCGTCGCTGCCCAGCAGGACGACTCCCGTGCCGAAGCGGCGCTGGTCGGCGAAGACGACTGCGCCGCCGTCGTCCAGCCGCATCCGCACCCGCGCGAAGCGGGCGTCGTCCGTGTAGAGGAGGTTTCCGGTCATGCGGAGGTGCATGACCAGGTGGACGTCGCCGGACAGCTCCCAGACGAGATACTTGCCGCGCCGGTCGAGCCGCTCGATCCGGCGCCCGTTCACCGCGTTCGAGATCTCCCACGGGGGCGCCGGCGCGCTCCAGCGCGGATCGAGCACCTCGATCTCGCTGATGCGCCGCCCCTCGACCACGGGCGCGAGCTGGCGGCGAATCGTCTCGACCTCGGGCAGCTCGGGCATCGGCCTGACGAGGCTAGCTTTCCTAAAGAGGGTCAGACCCTCTTTACGAATGGTTCGCCCGGGAGTTCCGCGCGCTCGCCCGTCAGCCACAGCAGGACGCTCGCCCCCACATCCGCGAGCAGCCCGTCCACCCTGCGCCCGTCGTGGCCTTCGAAGATCGCCAGGAGGGGGGCGAATTCGCGCGTGTGGTCGGTTCCCGGGTGGGCGGGGTCGCAGCCGTGGTCGGCCGTCAGCACCAGCATGTCGCCCGGGCGCATCGTGTCGAGCCAGCGCGCGACCGCCGCGTCTATCTCGCGCAAGGCGGCGTGGAAGCCCGCCGTGTCCTTGCGGTGGCCGAACACCTGGTCCGTGTCGATGAGGTTCGTGAAGACGAGGCCGTCGTCCAGCTCGCCCATCAGCCGCTCGGTTACCTCGATGCCGGCCGCGTTGTCGGGCGCCGGATGGCTCTCCGTGACCCCACGGCCCGCGAACACCGGTCCCACCTTCCCGACCGCGTGGACCACGCAGCCGCGCTCCGCCAGCTCGTCAAGGTACGTGCGCGCGGGCGGGTCGAGCGCGTAGTCGCGGCGACCGGGCGTCCGCTCGAACGCGCCCGGCTCACCGCGGAACGGGCGCGCGATCACGCGGCCGACGGCGTGGTCACCTTGCAGAAGCTCACGCGCGGCAGCGCAGTACCTGTACAGCTCCTCCTCGCCGACGACGTCGTTGTGTGCCGCCAGCTGGAAGACCGAGTCCTGCGACGTGTAGAGGATCAGCGCGCCGGTTCGCAGGTGCTCCGGACCCGAACTCATCGAGCGCCTGAAGTCCCTCCAGCGGCGCGTTGCAGATGACCTCGCGGCCGGTCGCGCGCGTAAAGGCGTCGATCACCTCCGGTGGAAAGCCCTCCGGATAGACCGGCGCCCGCGGCGCGGCCACGCCCATCAGCTCCCAGTGCCCGCTCGTCGTGTCCTTCCCATGCCCGAGCGGAGCGAGCCGCCCGTGCACGACGGGATCGGCCGCGGGCGCGACACCCGGGATCGACGTGACGTTGCCGAGGCCAAGCCGTGCGAGCGCGGCAGATCCAGGCCGCCCTCCGCCTCGGCCACGTGCCGCAGCGTGTTCGTGCCCGCGTCCCCGTATTCGTCCGCGTCCGGGAGCGCACCCGCCCCGCAGGCGTCCAGCACGATCACGAACGCGCGCCTGCCGGCGATCACCCCGTCGCCTCGGTGACCTCGCCCTCGAGCTCGAGCGAGTCGAGGAGGGGCTCCATCACGCGGCGCTCGACCAGCTCGTAGTCCGGTCGGCGGCGCGATCGCCTCGATCACGTACTCGACGTCGCCCTCGAAGACGTGAACGCTGCGCGTGCGGAGCTCGCGCCGGGAGAGGTCCTGTTCGCCCTCGACGACGATCGCGGGCGCGCCCGCGACCTCGGTGACGACGGCGCTCCGCACGCGGTAGTCGGGATCGCGCACCCTGATCGCCTCCACCAGCCGGTCCTTCGCACCCTCGAGCTGTGCGTCGGTCTCGGGCAGCGGCTCCTCGCGCGGATACGCCCAGCCGGCCACGATCGCCTCGCCGGAGACGAGCTCGAAGACGCCGGGCGCGTCGCGGCGGCGCAGCTTCCAGTTCGCGGGATGCTCGAGCTTCATGCCGGCGCGCGGGAAGCTCGCCCGCTTCTCACCCTCGGGCGCCTTCACCTGGAAGACGGGCGGCGGGTCGTCGGGCTCCTCGCCGCAGGCGGCGAGCAGCAGAACGCAGGCGAGCAGGAGGGGCGCGGCCCGAAGCACCCGCCGCGTTCTATCAGCCGCGCCTTACCCGACCCGTGCCCGCGGGTGCGCCTTGAAGTAGACGTCCTTGAGCCTGTCGCTCGACAGGTGCGTGTAGAGCTGGGTCGTGGCCACGTCCGCGTGGCCCAGCATCTCCTGCACCGAGCGAAGGTCGCAGCCGCCGGCCAGCAGGTGCGTGGCGAAGGTGTGGCGCAGCGTGTGCGGGCTCATCCGGTCCTCCAGGCCGACGGAGGCCGCGTGGCGACGGACGATCTTGTAGAGGCCCTGGCGCGTGAGCGGGCCGCCGCGGAAATTCACGAAGAGGTGCGGCTCCGCCTTGCCGCGCACGAGCCCCGGACGGCCGCGCTCCAGATAGATGCGAAGCGCCTCGATCGCGGCGCGGCCCACCGGCACGACCCGCTCCTTCGAGCCCTTCCCGCGTGCGCGGAGGACCTGCTCGTCCATGTCGAGATCGGCCAGCTCGAGCCCGATCGCCTCCGACGCCCGCAGCCCGCACGCGTACATCACCTCGAGCAGGGCGCGGTCGCGGAGCGACGCCGGCTCGGTGCCGCGCGGCGCCGCGAGAAGCTTGTTCACCTCGTCGCGCGACAGCACGCGCGGCAGCTTGCGGCCGCGCCTCGGCGAGCTGATCGTCGCGGTCGGGTCCGAGTCGCGCACGCCCTCGCGGCGCAGGTGGCGGTAGAAGGAGCGCAGGCAGGCGGTCTTGCGGTGGATCGTGGCGGGCGAGGCGGGCGGCTTGCCGTTCCCCGCGGCCAGGTCGGCGACGAACTCGGACACCTGCGCGCCCGTGACGGTGTCGGCGTTCAGGTGGTGCTCGGCGAGCCAGCGCCCGAACTGCAAGAGGTCGGTCCGGTACGCCTCGAGCGTGTTCCGCGACAGGCCGCGCTCGAACTCGAGGTAGCCGAGGAAATCGAGCACCAGGTGCTCGAACGGCCTGGCATCGCTTTTCGGGGCGACAGTCGCCACAGAGCCGGATTCGCCCGGCTCCTTGTCATCCCTTGCGTTGCAAGCGGGTTCTCAGCAGCATCAGGCCGATCAGCGTCTTCGCGTCCACCACCCTGTCGATAAGGGCGTCCAAGTCGCTGAGCGGGACGGCCTCGATCTCGATCCGCTCGTTCTCGTCGGCCTCCGCCTCGGCGTCAGCGAGCGCGGTCGCGAGGTAGATCCAGATCTTCTCGTTCGTGAACCCGACCGACGCGTAGTAGGGGCCTTTGAGGAGCTCCCACTCCTCCGCCGACTTGCCGATCTCCTCGGCGAGCTCGCGCTTCGCGCACGCGAGCGGGTCCTCGCCCTCCACGTCGAGCTTTCCGGCCGGGAGCTCGAGCACCTCCTGCTCGTTCACAGGCTCCCGGGGCTGGCGAACGAGGAAGACCTGCTCGCCATCATGGGCGACCATCGCGACCGACCCCGGGTGGCCGACGTACTCGCGCTCGGCCTCCTCGCCGTCGTCGTCGTAGCGAACCGTGTCCTTGTAGACGGTCGCGATCTTCCCCCGGTAGACGACCTCGCTGTCTGTCCGCTCGAATCCCATGCGGGATTCCTACTCCATCGCCTCCGCAAGCACCCGGCCGCCCGCGAGCGCGGCCATGAAGAAGGTCGGGTCCTCCTCCGCCGAGCGGCCCATCGTCGTCGCAGGCAGCCCGCTGGCGAGGTAGCCGTCGAGGTCCTCGTCGCCGGGCTTCGCCACGTCGACCGGCTTCAGCAGGAGGTCGAGCACCGTGCGGGTGTGATGCGAGACGCCCCAGTGGCGCGCGCGTGCGTCGCCGGAGGACATCCGCGGCACGACGATCGTCCGACAGCCGAGCGCGAGCGCCGCGTGCGCGGTGTCGAGCGCGGCCATGCCGCCGTGGCCTAGCGCGGTCGCGGAGCCGAGGATCCCCGGCCCAGGTCCCGCGATCGCCGCGTCCCAGCCCAGCTCGGTCAGCCCCGCGTGCAGGCCGCCGACCGTGCTGATCGCATCGTGCTGGCCGCCGAACGCCGGCCCCGCGCAGACGTGGCCCGCCAGGAGCTCTCGCTCGAGCAGCTCGCGCCACGACCCGCGAGTGCGAGCCGGGCAGCGCCCCGCCGCGCGGTCTGCACGTATCCGACGCGGCCCGCGCCCGCGCGCGGCCCAGGCGACGCAGGGCAGCTGCGCGTGCAGGAAGCAGACGGCGACCGGCTTCTCCAGCGGCAGGTCGAGCTCCGCCGCCTCGACGGGGTCGACCGCGTGCTGGAGCGGCGTGTAGTTCAGCTTCATGACGTGCGCGCCCTCGATGCCCGTGCCGCTGAGCCCGCGCGTCAGGTTCACGTGGACGATGTCGAACCCTCCGCTCCCCAGCTCGAGCTCGCGGGCGGCGACGTTGACCACGACCTCGTCCCCCACCTCGTTCGGGCCGGTCAGCTCCTCGTAGGCCACTGCGGGACGCTCCTCGCCGTCCACCTCGACGGTGAGCTGAGCACCGTCGACGGCGGCGACTCTGCCCCGCCTCAGCGCGAGCCGCTGCACTCGACCAGCGTGAGCGCCACGTCGAGAGCGCCCTCGAGCGCTTCGACCGTGACGAACTCGTCGGGTTCGTGGTTGTGCGCCGTGCCGTTCGCGACGTTCAGGCACGGCAGGCCCTCGGCGTTGAACACGTTCGCGTCGCTGCCCCCGCCGGTGGTCACGTACTGGGGCTCGATGCCGAGCTGCTCGAGCGCGGTGGCAGCGGTCGTGATCAGCGGTGCGCGTGCGCGGGATGCGGTAGGCGCGGAACTGCTCCTCGATGTGCGTCTCGACGTCGCACTCCGCATCGCTCGCGGCGTCGGTGAGCGCGTCGACCATCCGCTCGACCGTGCGCGTCGCCTTCTCCGGATCGACGCTGCGCGCCTCGAGCTCGAGCCGGCAGCGCTCCGCCACCACGTTTGCGGCGGTGCCGCCCTCCATCCTGCCCACGTTCGCCGTGGTCTCGTCGTCGATCCGGCCCAGCTCCATGCGGGCGAGCGCGTTCGCCGCCGCGACGATCGCGCTGCGGCCGTCCTCGGGCCGGATTCCCGCGTGCGCCGCCCGCCCGTGGAACTCGGCCTCGATCCGGAAGTAGCTGGGCGCCGCGACGATCAGCTCGCCGATCGGCGAGGCGTGGTCGAAGACGAAGCCGAAGTCGGCCCTGAGCGTCCCGCGATCGAACGCCTTCGCACCCTGGAGCGCGACCTCCTCGCAGGTGGTGAAGAGAAACTCGAGCCCGACCGGCGGGTCGTCCGCGAACCGGCGCGCGACGCCCATGAAGGCGGCGACGGCGGCCTTGTTGTCGGCGCCGAGGATCGCCTCGAACCGGTTCGTGTACCGGCCCTCCACCTCCTGCACCTCGATCGGCCCGGTCAGTGGGACGGTGTCGAGGTGCGCGCAGAAGAGGACGGTCGGCGCACCCTCGGGCCCCGGTATCCGGCCCGAGCAGGTTGCCCGCGTCGGCGCCCGTCTCGGACGTGCTCGCGTCCTCCGTCAGCTCGAGCCCGATCTCGTCGCGGACGTAGTCGGCGGCTGCCGCGCTCGCGGCGCGACGGGCTCGGAATCTCGCAGAGCCGGACGAAGTCCGCCCGCAGCCGCTCCCGCTCGGCCTCGGTCGCCCGCAACTACTGGGTGCGTATCTGGGGCAGCGGCTCCGACTCCGCGACCGCGTGCTCCACGTCGTCGGGCGCGTTCTCGCGCGCACGAGCGGTGGCCGCGCCCACGAACTCGCGGAACAGAGGCTGCGGCCGCAGCGGCCGCGACTTGAACTCCGGGTGGAACTGCGACGCCACGAAGAACGGATGGTCCGGCAGCTCGATGATCTCGACGAGCCGGTCGTCGGGCGAGGTGCCGGAGCAAACGAGGCCCTCCTGCTCGAGCCGGCGGCGAAGGTGGTTGTTCACCTCGTAGCGGTGGCGGTGGCGCTCGTAGATGACCGCCTCGCCGTAGATCTCACGCGCACGCGTGTTGTCATGGAGCTTCACCGGATCGGCGCCCAGGCGCATGGTGCCGCCCATGTCGCGCACCTCCTTCTGCTCCGGCAGGAGGTCGATCACCGGGTACGGCGTCTCCGGGTCGAACTCGGTCGAGTTCGCGCCGTCCATGCCGGCGACGTGGCGTGCGAACTCGGCGACCGCCACCTGCATGCCGAGGCAGATGCCGAGATACGGGATGCCGCGCTCGCGCGCGTAGCGCGCGGCGAGGATCTTGCCCTCCACGCCGCGCACGCCGAACCCGCCCGGCACGAGGATGCCGTCGAGGCCCTCGAGCTCGTCGGCGAGCGAGGCCGGCTCGAGCCGCTCGGAGTCCACCCACTTGATGTCGATCTTGCCGCCGTGGTGCGCGCCGCCGTGATGGAGCGCCTCGATCACCGACAGGTAGGCGTCGTTCAGCTGCGTGTACTTGCCGACCATGCCGATCCGAACCGGCGTGTCGGCGGCGTCGTAGCGCTTGACGAGCGCCTCCCAGTCGGACAGGTCCGGCGGGTCCGTCTCGAGGCCGAAGTGGGAGAGGATCTGGTCGTCCACACCCTCCGCGCGGAAGTAGAGCGGCACCTTGTAGATCGAGTCCACGTCGCGGGCGGAGACGACGCGGTCCACCGGGAGGTTCGCGAACAGCGCGATCTTCGAGCGGATGTCGCGGTCGAGCGCCTCCTCGGACCGGCAGACGACCATGTCCGGCTGGATACCGATGCGGCGCAGCTCCTGGACGGAGTGCTGCGTCGGCTTGGTCTTCAGCTCACCGGCGTGGCCGAGGAACGGCACCAGCGTGAGGTGGATGAACATGCAGCGCTCGGAGCCGTACTCGGTCTGGAACTGGCGCAGCGCCTCGAGGAACGGCAGCGACTCGATGTCGCCCACCGTGCCGCCGATCTCGGTGATGACGAAGTCGACCGCCTGCGACTCGGCCACGATCCGGATCCGGTTCTTGATCTCGTCGGTGATGTGCGGGATCACCTGGACCGTGCCGCCGAGGTAGTCGCCGCGGCGCTCGCGCCGGATGACGGCGTTGTAGATGGCGCCCTGCGTGACGTTCGAGCCGCGCGTCGTGTTCGAGTCCGTGAAGCGCTCGTAGTGACCGAGGTCGAGGTCGGTCTCCGCGCCGTCCTCGGTGACGAACACCTCGCCGTGCTGGAACGGGCTCATCGTGCCCGGGTCGACGTTGATGTACGGGTCGAACTTCTGGAGCGTCACGGTCTTCCCGCGCGACACCAGCAGGCGGCCGATGGACGCGGAGGCGATGCCCTTGCCGAGCGCCGAGACGACGCCCCCCGTGACGAAGATGAAGCGCGTTGGCTGCGAGTCAGGCATGGCTCCTCCCGAGCGAGTCTAGATGTCGAAGTCCGGGAGTCCGATCGATCAGGCGGGAGATCGAACGGAATTCCCCGTAGATGGTGGCTGTTCCGATCACGGCGAGCGCGATCAGCTGCCCTGTCGTGTCGAGGGTCAGGATCAGCCATAGGCCGGCGACGGCCCCGGCCACGTTCGATCCCGTGTCCCCCAGCATCCCGCGCTCCCGCAGATCGAACGGCAGCAGCACGAGCAGCGGCCCCACGAACAGCCCGAGCGCCCAGAGCGGATCGAGGTCCATCGACCCGATCGTGAGCGCCGCACCGAGCAGGGCGAGCGTCTTGAGCGACCGCCCCGGCCGCAGGTCGAGCAGGTTGAAGAAGTTCGTGGCGAGCACCAGGACCCCGGCCGCCAGCAGGTAGTCGCCCGTGTCGAGCGCGCTTCCGGCGAGCACGAAGAGCGCGAGGCCCGCCGCCCCGGCCGCCTTCAGGAGTCCCGGCGAGAAGCCGCCCGCCGCCGTCGCGCGGGCGTGGCCGCGCCAGCCGCGCTCGTCGCCCGCGCCCAGGACGTCGTCGATCAGCCCGAGCACCGCGACGCCGACCACGTACAGGACCATGCCGACGATCCCGATCGGCGCGCCGATCGCGGGCCACACGTCGCCGTCAGAGGCGTGGTCGCCGATCGCCGACTGGGCCGAGCGCGATCATGCTGGCGGCGACCGCTGCGAGGCCGGCGGGAAAGGCCACGCTGGCGCCCCGGTAGTTCTCCCTGACGAGGCCGCGCCGCTCCAGCTCCCGGAGGGCCGCCGGCACCGCCGCGAGCGCGACGATGATCGAGACGACCAGCGGGAGTGACTGCACCAATCGACGGTACCGCGCTAGTCCGACAGATCGGGCAGCGCGCGATCCGCAGTGTCCTTGTATCCGTAGGAGCCCTCGGGCCGGTTGTCCGCGAGCAGCAGGACGAGCGCCAGCTGGCCGGCCGGGCGTGTCCACGTTGTCGACGCTCGCGATCCCCTCGTCCTCGTACCACCCCACCTGCGACGGGTCGGTGCCGAGAGACTCGACCCCCACCGGCCTGCGCAGGCGCGTCAGAGCACCCTGCAGGAGAGCCTCACGTGATTCGCGCTCCTCGTCTGCCTCGTCCTCGGGCGGGGGTTCCCGATAGACCACCACGCGGTCGAACCCGAACAGGCGCCGCTGCGCGAGCCGTGCGCCGCGCCGCCGGAGCGCGCGCAGTCGGCCCTCGAGCTCCTCGGGCGGAGTCAGCTCGACCGTCCGCGCGAGTGTGCCGCCGCCGAGCTCAGCTCCCTCGTCCACTGCGTCCGCGACCTCGGCGGGGACCCCTCCGAACGAGACGAGCGCGACGCGCTCGCCCGCGAGCTGCCCGGCCGCCACGATTGGCGCGGTCTCCTCGATGACCTCCTCGCGCCGAGAGCCGAGGTCCTGCTCGTTGCGGATGTCCTCGCGCGCGTCGGTCACGTCGTCGCGCAGCGAGTCGCGCAGGTTCTGGTCCGCCTCGGACACGAGCGAGTCGCCGACCGTGACGCCGAGGACGATCCCGATCCCCAGCGCCAGGAACACGGCGACCAGCGAGAGCGCGTGGTAGCGGAAGTCGACCACGCGCTATTCGAGGCCGAGCAGGATCTGGATCTTCAGCCAGACGAGGTCGAGAAAGTCGCCCAGGTTGTCCGAGGCGAGCACGATCACGATCAGGGTCGCGAGCGCGGCGAGCGCGACCACCGCGATCGGCCCTCCGCCCGGCAGACGGCCGGTAGAGCCGGCTCACGCCCTTGGCGTCCACGAGGATCTCGCCGATGCGCAGTCGCGTGAGGAACGTGGACGACATGCCCTGGCGGTTCTTGTCGAGGAACTCCATGAGGTTGAAGTGCGAGCCGACCATCACGATCAGCTCGGCGCCCTTCTCGGCCGCCACGAGCATCGCGACGTCCTCGCTGGTCGCGGGCGCTGGCACCACCTTGTAGGGCAGGCCGAGGCGATCGACCCGCTCGCGGCCCGGCGCGCGGCCGTCGGGGTAGGCGTGCACGACCAGCTCCGCCCCGGAGCGCAGCGCGGTGTCGGAGGCCGAGTCCATGTCACCGACGATCATGTCCGGCTCGAGCCCCTGCTCGAGGATCGCGTCGGCGCCGCCGTCGACGGCCACGATCACCGGTTGCTGGTCGCGCACGTAGGGCCGCAGCATCCGCAGGTCCTTCTGGTGCCCCACGCCGCGCACGACGATCAGGCACGGCCGGTCGCGGAACGTCGTCGAGAACTCCGGCAGGTCGAGCCGCCCGCCGAGCAGCTCGCGCTCCTCGCGGATGTGGCTCATCGTGTTCTCCGCGAACGCCTCCAGCGCCTCGCCGAGCTTCAGCCGCTGGCGGTCGTGGGCGTGGCGAACAGCGTCGAGCTCCTGGACCTCGCCCTCGAAGAGCGGCCTGCCGTCACGCAGGACCGTTCCGCCCTCGGACGACGATCCGGTCGCCGTCGCTCAGCTCCTCGAACACCGGCCGGCCCGGCAGGTCGACCAGGTGCACGCCGGCCTCGGCGAGCACGAGCGGGCCGACGTTCGGGTACCGCCCCGTCGACGACCGCGCGGCGTTCAGGACGCAGCGGACCCCCGACGCCACCAGGTCCTCGCTTGACACGCGGTCGATGTCCTCGTGGTCGATGACCGCGATGTCGTCCGCGCGCAGGGTCTTCACCAGCCGCTTGGTGCGCTTGCCGAGCCGCGCGCATCCGTCGAACTCGCTTCGGCCCGGCGGACCCGTTCTCGCGCGCGCGGGCACGCTTGGATCGGCTGGTCAGCCGTACCGCCATACGTGCAGGTATCGCGAGGCTGCACGTCGGACCGCGCAGGCTCGACCGTCACATGGCCCTGCGCTCGCCGCACGGGGACCTAAGCCGCGGCCAGCAGTTCCTCCGCATGCTTGCGGGCGCCGGCGTCCTTCGAGTCGGCGCCCAGCATGCGGCAGAGCTCGTCGAGCACGAGATCGTCCTCCAGCCGCTCGACCGTCGTGCGGGCCAGCTCGCCCGCCGCCGCCTTCTCGATTCGGAAGTGGCGGTCCGCCAGCGAGGCGATCTGCGGCAGGTGGGTGATGCACAGCACCTGGCGGCCGTCCGAGAGGGCACGCAGCCTGTCGCCCACCGCGCGCGCCGTCTGGCCGCCCACGCCGGCGTCCACCTCGTCGAACACGAGCGTCGCGGGGCCGCCCGGTGCTGGCCACCGACATGAGCGCGAGCATGACGCGCGAGAGCTCGCCGCCCGAGGCCGTGTCCCGGACGGGAGCGGCGGGCACGCCCGGGTTCGGGCGCGATCAGGAACTCGACCTGCTCCGCGCCGGTGGACGCGAGCTCGTCGCGCGCGTGGAGCGCGACCTCGAACGACGCGTCCTCCATCGCCAGCTCGGCGAGCTCCGCCAGCACGCGCTCGGCGAGCGCCGGCGCCGCCTTGGCGCGTGCCTTCGAGAGCGCACGCGCGAGCGCGTTCTCCTTCTTCTCGGCCTCCGCCAGCGCCCGCTCGGCGCCCTCGATCGAGACCTCCGCGTTCTCGAGCCGGTCGCGCTCGGCCCGGCACCGCTCCAGGTGCTCGAGCACCGCGGCGACGCTGCCGCCGTGCTTTCGCTCGAGCCGGTCGTACGCGTCGAGCCGCTCCTCGACCTGCTCGAGCCGTCCCGGCTCGGCGGCGAGGCCGAGCTCGTAGCGGCGCAGCTCGCCCGCCAGGTCCTCGGCCTCGATCCGGAGCGCGCCCAGGCGCGCCGCGAGGCCGTCGAGCTCTGCATCCACTCCGCCGACCGTCGCCGCCAGCCGCTCGGCCTCGGCGAGCAGCGGGGCGGCGCCCGGGGCGTCGGCCTCGGGCGCGATCGCCTCCGCCCCGCCGGCGCTCGCGGCGCGCAGCCCCTCGAGGTGGCGAAGGCGGTCGCGCTCTGTCAGCAGCTCGGCCTTCTCCGCCTCGTCCGGCTTCAGCGCCTCGATCTCGCCGATCTCGAAGATGAGCAGGTCGAGGTCGCGCTCGCGGTTTCCCGCGCGCCCGCGTAGCTCGCTCTAGCTCCGTACGCAACTCGCGCACGCGCGCGTGGGCGGCAGCGAACTCAGCCCGCTTCTCGAGCTGTCCCTTCGCCGCAGAACGCGTCCAGCACCTCGAGCTGGGCGGACGAGACCGTGAGCTTGCGATGCTCGTGCTGGCCATAGAAAGCCACGAACCGTCCGCCCAGCTCGCGCAGGTCGTCCACCGTGGCCGTCCTGCCCTGCAGGAACGCTCGCGAGCGCCCGGACGCCGAGACGCGCCGGCCCAGCACGATCTCCTCGCCGTCCTCCGTCTCGAACGCACCCTCGACATAGGCCTCCTCGGCACCCGGCCGAACGATCCCCGAGCGCGGCTTGCCGCCCATCAGGAGGTCGAGCGCATGCGCGAGGACGGTCTTGCCGGCGCCGGTCTCGCCGGTGATCACGTTGAGGCCAGGGCCGAGCCTGAGCTCGGCGCTTTCGATCAGGAGAAGGTTCTGGACGCGTAGCTCCGTGAGCACGCGCCCCAAGCTAATAGGCCAACCGGCCGAATTTCTCGCGGAAGCGGTGGTAGAAGGACGCGCCCGGGAGCTGGGCGAGCAGGAAGCGGTCGCGCTCGACGCGGATGCTCAGCCGCTCGCCTGGCTCGAGCGCGCATGCGGGCCGCCCGTCGGTCGTCACCTCGACGTCCTCGCGGCGTGAGATGTTCTCGACCGTCAGCACGTCGTTGGGGGCGACGACCAATGTGCGCGCGGTCAGCGTATGCGGCGCGATGAACGACACGACGTACCCCTCGACGCCCCAGGCCAGGATCGGTCCGCCGTTCGCGAGGTTGTACCCGGTCGACCCGACCGGGGTTGAGACCACAAGCCCGTCGCAGCGCACCGCACCGAGCGTGTCGTCCCTGATCGAGTAGCCGAGCTCGGCGACGCGACGGGCGGGCCGCCGGTGAACGGCGACGTCGTTCACCCCCCAGTGGTCGTCGCCGTTGACCGAGGCCGCGATCCCGGGAAGCTCGAGCAGCTCGAAGCGGCCTTCGAAGGCGATCGCGAGCGCTTCGTCGATCCTGTGTGGCTCCAGCGTTGCGAGGAACCCGATCGCCCCGAAGTTGAACCCGAAGACGGGCACGCCGCGGCCTGCGTACGCGCGCAGCGCGGTGAGGATGCTGCCGTCGCCGCCGAGCACCAGCGCGAGGTCGGTGGGGTCACTGATCTCCGCGCCGAGATGGACGCCCTCCTGTTCCTCGATCGAATGCTTCTCCACCTCGGCGGTCGGCACGAGCACCTCGACGCCGCTGTCGCGCGCGGCAACGAAGAGGCGCTCCACGCAGTCGTGCGTCTGGTCCGGGTGCTCGTGCGTCAAGAGCGTTACGCGCTTCGGCTTCTTCACGGCTCCACCTCGCGGGCGGCCGCTTCGATCGAATCGACCGCGCCAGGGCGCCCGCCCTCGGCCAGCCAGACGAAGCTCTCCTCGTTCCCCGCGGGGCCGGGGAGTCCGGATGAGGCGTAGCCGAGCACCGAGTGGCCCTGCGCGACGGCCCAGTCCCCCACCGCCACGAGCGCCGCCCGCCGGTCCTCGGCGGAGCGCACCACCCCGCCCTTGCCCACCTTCTCGCGACCGACCTCGAACTGCGGCTTGACGAGCGCGAGGCAGTCCCACGCCTCGGCCGCCGCGCCGAGCAGCGCCGGCAGCACCTTCGTGAGCGAGATGAACGAGAGGTCGGCCACGATCAGGTCGGGCCGGTAGGGAAGCTCATCGGAGCTGATCTCACGCGCGTTCCGCCGCTCGATCACGGTCACGCGCGGATCGTTGCGGAGCCGCCAGTGAAGCTCGCCGTAGGCGACGTCGAGCGCCACGACGTGCCCGGCGCCCCGCTGCAGCAGGCAGTCGGTGAAGCCGCCCGTGGATGCGCCCGCGTCCAGGCACATGCGCCCGGCCGGATCGAGGCCGAAGGCCTCAAGCGCGTTCTCCAGCTTCGTGCCGCCGCGCGAGACGAACCGTGGCCCCTCCGCCACCTCGAGCGCGATGTCGTCGGTGACCATCTGGCCGGGCTTCTCGGCGCGCCGGCGCTCCCCTCCCACGCGCACGTCCCCCGCCAGCACGGCGGCAGCGGCACGCGAGCGCGTCTCGAACAGGCCCCGCTCGGCCAGCACGGCGTCTAGCCGCTTGCGTGACATGGTCGGAGCGTACCCGTGCGTTCATGTGACCCCGCTCACACACCTTTCGGGATTTGGCTCGTACTTTGAGTAAGCATGTTCCGAGGCAGGGTTCCTTTCACGCTGCACGCCGCGCTCGAGTTGATCACGGCGGTCGCGCTGCTCGCCGTCCCGTTCGCGATCGGGCTTTCGCTCGACGCCACGATCACGGCAGGCGCGATCGGCATGGTGCTGTTCGGGCTGGCGGTGTCGGCCACCGACTCCGAGGGCCGCGGCACGCTGCCGATCTCGGCTCACGCCACCTACGACGCGGCGGTCGCGCTCGTGCTGGTCGGCGCGGCGGTCGTGTTCGGAGCTGGCCGGTGAGACCCCGGCGCTCGTACTACTTCTGTCGGCGGGCATCGCTCAGCTCGACGCTCAACGGATTCACCCGCTACGCCCCGTCGCACGCCTAAAGACTTCTCCTAACGCACGCATCACTCCCTCCCTCGAGCGGCCCCGGTTCTCTTCCCCCGGGGCCGTTCGTCTTTCTCAGGCCGTGGTGCGTGCCTGGTTGTCGGCGGCCCCGCCGGCGCCGACGGCCGCTGAGCCTTCCGCGCTGGTGTCCGCCTCGAGCAGTGGGATGAAGTCCTTCGCGTACCGGTCGGCCTGGAGCTCGGTCAGCCGCGCCATCGGCATGCGCCCAACGAGGAGGCCGCGGAAGCCCTTCGGCACGACGATCCGCCGCGCGCGTGCCTCGATGCCAGCCGCGGTGATCTCGCCGGCCTGCTCGACCGTGTACGTCTTCGCCGCCGGCCCGCGCAGCTTCGCGCGCATGAACTGCGCCGCCGGGATGCGTGTCCGCGCCGCGCACCATCTCCGTGTCGATCCACGAGTAGTACGCAACGCCCACGTCGACGCCCAGGTGCTTGACCTCGCCGCGCAGCGAGTCGCCCAGCGCCTCGACGCCCGCCTTGGTGGCCGAGTACGCCGACATGCCCGGTGTGTGGATCGCAGCCGCGATCGAGGCGACCGGCAGCACGTACCCCCTCCGCTCGATGACGTGCGGCAGGCACACGTTGATCGTGCGGTAGACGCCGAGCAGGTTCACCTCGATGATCCGCTCCCAGCCGGCGGGATCCATGCTGCGCACGGTCCCGACGCCGGCGATGCCGGCGTTCGCCATCACCACGTCGATGCCGCCGAAGCGCTCGAGCGTCCCCTCCACCGCGGATTCGAGCGCGGCCCGGTCGGTCACATCCGCCTCGAAGAAGGCGGCATCGCCGCACTCGGACGCAACGGTCTCGAGCAGCTCGGGCTCGAGGCCGACGAGCGAGAGGCGCGCTCCACGCGCGGCCAGGCGACGGGCGGTCTCGGCCCCGATGCCGCGTGCGGCGCCCGTGATCAGAACGGTCTTGCCACTGACGGACTGCGGGCCGCGGGCCATGGGCGCCAGCCTATCTCGCGGGTGAAAGTTTCGCGCCGCTGGCGCGTTTGGACAAGGGAACCAACCTTTCTCGGAGGCTGACTTGCGATTCCCCACCATCCTGCTCGCGCTTCTTGCGCTCGCCGTTCCGGCTACCGCCGGCGCGGCCGCCCCGCGCTTCCTGCCGCCCGTCAAGGAGCGGCTCTCCGACGCGACGTCGGTCAAGCGCACCTGCGCCGCTGACCTGCTGAGCGCCCGCAGGCGGGGAATCGACCGCGCCGCGTACCGCGCGCCCATGAGCGGGTTCGTGAACGTCCGCATGCAGGGCAAGCGCCGCCCGGACTGGGACCTCGCGGTCTTCGACCAGGCGACGGGGCGCCTGCTCGCGTCCTCGCAGGCGTTCGGATCGCGTGAGCTCGCGCAGACGTGGGTCGACAGCGGCCAGCGGCTCGCGATCCAGGGCTGCCGCCGCAGCGGCCGCAGCCGCGCCGTGCCGGTCTCGGTGCAGCTCGTCGACGTGGCCGTGCCCAAGAACCTCGGGACGCCGCAGCTCGTGCAGGTCGACGCCAAGACGGGCGCCGACCTCCATCGCCTCGAGAGCCTCGGGCTGGACGTCACCCACCAGATCCACAACGGCAAGGCCGACGTGATCGTGAGCGGCGCGAAGCAGCGCAGCCTGCTCGACAAGGCCGGATTCAGCTTCAAGACCCTGATCTCCGACATGAACGCGCACTACGCGCAGAGCCGCGCTCGCGGACGTCGCGTTCGGCCGCCGGGTCGGCAAGTCGAGCCTGCCCAGCGGGCGCACCTCGTACCGCAGCCTGGTCGCCTACCAGGAGGACATGAAGGCGCTCGTCGACACCTACCCGAACCGCGTCCGCCCGGTGGAGCTGCCGAAGCAGACCACCCAGGGCCGGCCGATCCAGGGCGTCGAGATCTCGAAGAACGTGACCGCCGCCGAGGACGGACGCCCCACCTTCTTCGTGGTCGCACTCCACCACGCCCGTGAGTGGCCGTCCGCCGAGGTCGCGATGGAGCTCGCCACGATGCTCGCGAGCGAGTACGGCAGCAACGCGCGCGTCACGAGCCTCGTCGACAAGGCGCGGATCGTGATCGTGCCGCTCATCAACGTGGACTCGTTCGTGTTCACGCAGCAGGCCGTCAGCCCGGCCGACACGGTCTGGTACGGCGAGGACACGCCCGAGGACCTGCGCCCGTTCGGCGCGGACCTCTACACGGCCGAGCAGGCGATCGGCGCGCAGGCCTACCGGCGCAAGACGTGCAGTGGCGCGTTCCCGGCCGGCAGCCCGTGCGAGGTCCAGTACGGCACCGACCCGAACCGCAACTACGCGGAGGGCTGGGGCGGCGTCGGCGCGAGCTCCTCACCGCACGACCTGACCTACCGCGGCCCGAGCCCGTGGTCGGAGCCGGAGACCCAGGCCGTCCACGAGTTCTCACAGAAGCGCCAGATCACGAACATCATCACCGTCCACAACGTGGCGGCGCTCGTGCTGCGCCCGCCGGGCAAACGGGCCAACGGCCTCGCCCCGGACGAGCAGCGGATGAAGGAGATCGGCGACGCGATGGCGGATGCCACGGGCTACCGCTCGCAGTACGGCTGGGAGCTCTACGACACGTCCGGCACGACCGAGGACTGGAACTACGCCGCGCAGGGCGCCTACGGCTACACGATCGAGGTGGGCCCGGGCGGCGACGAGACCGAGACCCCGGAGAACTACGACCCCGACTCGGCGTTCCACATGCCCTACGAGAAGGGCGTCGTGCGCGAGTGGAACGGCTGGGGCCCGAACGAGGGCCAGGGCCTCCGCGAGGCGTTCCTGATCGCCGGCGAGGCCGCGGCCAACCCGAGCGACCACTCGGTCATCACCGGAACGGCGCCTGCCGGACGCGTGCTCCGACTGCACAAGGACTTCCAGACGGAGACGGACAACGTCTGCCAGACGACGGTGAGCTTCCCGATCTTCTTCACCGAAGAGGCCGGCGAGCCGTTCTACAGCGCGACCCAGGACAAGTGCGTCGCGCCGGGTGACCGGATCGCGATCGACGACCAGCTCGACACGACGATGACCGTGCCTGCGTCGGGCGCGTTCGCGTGGCACGTGAACCCGTCGACGCGTCCGTTCAAGCGCTACCAGTACGTGCCGGGCGGAGAGGAGCAGGTGCTCGGCTCGCAGGAGTTCCGCCAGCAGGAGGGCGAGCAGACGACGCCGTACGTCACCGAGAGCGACCAGGTGCCGGACGAGGATCCTCGGCGTCTCGGACGTCGGCGCACCTGGCGAGCTCGACGAGCCGGAGGCGCGCCACTACGTCGAGCGCACGTTCACCGTCGCGCCCGACGAGACGGCCGACTCAGCTCCGCCTGAAGCTCGACTGGCCGACGGCGGCGACCGAGGACTACGACCTCTACCTCTGGAAGCGCACCGCCGACGGCGGGCTCGAGCCGGCCGGCGAGGGCACGGCACCGGCGTCGTCCGGCAACTCGCCGCCGAGCACGCGAGGAGATCGTCGTCGACGACCCGCAGCCGGGCGAGTACGTGTTCCGCGTCGTCAACTACCTGGCGAGCGACACGAACTGGGTCGCCACGGTCGAGCGGCTTCCAGGCCGAGCCCGACACCTACGAGGAGATCGGCACGGAGAACTGGATCCTCACCTGCGAGTCGGCCGACGGCCAGACCGTCTACGACACGCGCGAGGTGTTCGTCGACCGCGGGCAGAGCGTCTCGCTCAGCCTGCCGTGCGGCGGCACGACGACCAAGCCGGGCAAGAAGCCGAAGCCGCCGAAGCCCCCGAAGGGCCGCTAGGCGACTGAAGCCGGATCGCGGATGGCGGACTGGATCCGCTCCGCGATCCGCTCGCCGGTGAAGCCGACCTCCTCGTGCAGGAGGCTCGGCGTGCCGTGCGTGACGTAGCGGTCGGGCAGTCCGACGCGCAGCACCCGCGGCGCGGCGCCGCCGTCTGAGAGCGCCTCCCAGACCGCGGTGCCGAAGCCGCCGGCGAGGACGCCCTCCTCGACGGTGACGAGCAGGTCGTGCTCGGCGGCGAGCTGGGCCATCAGACCGGTGTCGATCGGCTTGGCGAAGCGCGCGTCCGCGACGGTGGCGTCGAGGCCACCCTCCCGGAGCAGGTCGGCCGCCTCGAGCGCCTTGCCCGACGCCCGCTGCCGTAGCCGACGAGCGCGACGCGCTCGCCCTCGCGGAGGATCTCGCCGGTTCCGATCTCGATCGCCTCCGGCTTGCCGGGCATCTCCACCCCCACGCGCGTTCCCGCGCGGGTATCGCAGCGCGATCGGGCCGTGGTCGTAGGTGACGGCCGTGCGCAGCATGTGGACGAGCATCGCCTCGTCGCGCGGCGCCATCAGCACGATGTTCGGCAGCGGGCGCAGGTAGGCGATGTCGAACGCGCCGTGATGCGTCGGGCCGTCGTCGCCGACGAGTCCCGCGCGGTCCATCGCGAACACCACGTTCAGGTTCTGCAGGCACACGTCATGGACGATCTGGTCGAACGCGCGCTGGAGGAAGGTCGAGTAGATGGCCGCGACCGGCTTGACCCCCTCGAGCGCGAGGCCGGCGGCAAACAGGACGGCGTGCTGCTCGGCGATCCCGACGTCGTAGTAATGGTCGGGCAGCTCGTCCTGGAGGATGTTCAGGCCGGTGCCCGAGTTCATCGCGGCGGTGATCCCGACGATGCGCTCGTCGCGGCGGCACTCCTCGACGAGCGCCTTGCCGAACACCGTCGTGTACTGCGGCGGCGCGGCCTTCTTCTTCGGAGCCGGCTCGGGCGGCTGGGCGACGCGCCGGCCGACGATCGAGTTCGGCTTGGCCGCGTGCCACTTCTCCATGCCCGCGAGCCCGCCCTCCTCGGCCGGCTCGAAGCCCTTCCCCTTCACCGTCGAGACGTGCACGACCACGGGCCGTCGGCATCGAGCGCATGCGCGAGCGCCTTGCGGACCGCGCCGACGTCGTGCCCGTCGACCACGCCGACGTACGCCAGGTCGAGCTCCTCGAACAGGAGGCCCGGCGCCCAGTAGGCCTTCAGCGACTCCTTGAGGATCGGGCCGAAGCGCTCGAAGCGCTTGCCCATCCCGATCGGCAGCCGCGTGAGGGTCTCCTCGACGTCCTCGCGCGCGTGGTAGAGCTTGGGGTTCAGCCGGATGCGGTTGAAGTAGCGCGACAGCGCGCCCACGTTCGGCGCGATCGACATGCCGTTGTCGTTCAGCACGATCACGATCGGCACGTCCATGCCGCCGGCGTTGTGCAGCGCCTCGAACGCGACGCCGCCGGTGAGCGCGCCGTCGCCGATGACCGCCACGACCTTGCCGTCCTCGCCGACCCGCGGCGCATGGCCTCCTTCAGGCCGACGGCGTAGGACACGGAGGTCGATGCGTGGCCCGCGCCCATGATGTCGTGCTCGGACTCGAAGATCGAGCAGAACGGCGCGAGGCCGTCGTACTTGCGGATCGTCGAGAGCTTGTCGCGCCGGCCCGTCAGGACCTTGTGCGGGTAGGCCTGGTGGCCGACGTCCCAGACGATCTTGTCGCGCGGCGACTCGAGCAGGCTGTGCAGCGCGACGGCGAGCTCGCAGGTGCCCAGGTTCGCGCCGAAGTGGCCACCGATCTCGCCGATCGTGTCGATGATCAGCTCGCGGACCTCCTGCGCGACCTGCTGCAGCTCCTTGTCGGAGAGCTCCTTGAGGTCTTCGGGGCCGTCGATCTTCGAGAGGAGCGTCATGACGTGCGGGTGAGGATGTAGTCGGTTATCCGGTCCAGCGTGTCGGTCTCGAAGCCGCTCTCCGTCAGGGCGGCGCGCGCGTTTCGATGCGATTCGGCGGCCAGCTCTCGCGCCCGCTCGAGGCCGTGGACGCTCACGTACGTGAGCTTTCCGTGGCGCTCGTCCGAGCCCTGCGGTTTGCCGAGCGCTGCCTCCTCACCGGTCACGTCGAGAATGTCGTCGACGATCTGGAAAAGGACGCCCAGTTCCGCAGCGAACCGGCCGAGGGCGATTGTGGCAGGTCCCGTCATCCCGTACAGGATGGGTACGCAGTCGATCGACGCGGCGATCAGCCTGCCCGTCTTCAGCTCGTGGAGGCGGCGCAGGTCCTCGGGATCGCCCTGGATGTCCATGTACTGGCCGCCGACCATGCCGTCGACCCCCGCCGCGGTGACGAGCCGCTGCAGCGCGGCGAGCACGTTCGCCGGGTGCGCCCTGCTGCTGCTCCGTTACGAGCCGGATCGCCTCCGCGAACAGGCCATCGCCCGCGAGGATCGCGACCGCCTCGCCGAACTTGACGTGGCACGTGGGCTGCCCGCGACGGAGCTCGTCGTCGTCCATCGCCGGAAGGTCGTCGTGGATCAGCGAGTAGGTGTGGATCAGCTCGATCGCAGCGGCGAACGGCAGCACCTCGGCGCGCTCGCGTCCGATTGCCTCCGCGGTGGCCAGCGCGAGCACCGGGCGGATCCGCTTTCCGCCGGCCAACAGCGAGTAGCGCATCGCCTCCTCGAGCCCTCCGGTCGCCGGCTCCTTCGCGAACCGCAGCTCCGCGAGGTAGTCCTCGACCTCCTGTTGCAGGTGCGCCGGGTACGCGACGGTCACACTCAGAGCAGGCTCTCCTGCCCGGGCGGCGTGTCGGATCGCGCCTCACGCGCGAGCCGCTCGACGTCGCTCCCCAGGCGCGCGGCCAGCTCGGCGCAGCGCTCGACGAGCTCGGCGGCCTGTTCCGGTTCGAGATCCCCGGAGCGCAGCTGCTCCGCGGCAGCCTCCAGCTCGCCGGCGAGAACCTCCAGTGGCTCGGGCCCAACCTCGCTCATCCGGCCCCAACCCTCTCACGTTGGGCCGCTCCGAGTATTCCGTTGACGAATTTCGGCGCGTCCGCGGAGCACAGCTCCTTCGCGGCCTCGATCGCCTCGTCGATCGCAACCTCCGCGGGCACGTCGGCGCGGCTCTGCATCTCGTGGAGGGCGACACGCAGGATGCTGCGCTCGAGCGGGGCGATCCGATCGAGCGTCCAGCCGACGGCGTGCCGCTCGATGATGGCGTCGAGCGCCTCCCGCTCGCGCTCGGTGCCCTCGATCAGCTCCTTGGTGAACGGGCTGGCGTCACGCGGCATCAACTCCTCGAGCGGCCTGCCGGTGACGTCCCGCTGATACAGCGCCACCACGGCGGCCCGGCGCTGATCGGAGCGGCGCATCGTTACGCGCGCGACATGTATTCGCCCGAGCGGGTGTCGACCTTGATCCGGTCGCCCTCGTTGACGAAGAGCGGGACCTTGACGGTCACCCCGGTCTCGAGCGTCGCGGGCTTGTCCCCGCCGCCCGACGCGGTGTCGCCGCGGACGCCCGGATCGGTCTGCGCGACCGCGAGCTCGACCGAGGCGGGCACCTGCACGTCGGCGGGCTTCTCATCCACGTAGAGGAGGTCGATCTCCTGGTTCGGCGGCACCCAGCGCAGCGGGTCCTTGACCGACTCCTCGGGGATCGCGATCTGCTCGTAGCTCGAGGTGTCCATGAAGTGCGCCTCGGTGCCGTCCGAGTAGAGGAACTGCATCCGGCGCGTCTCGGTGCGGACCGGCCGGAACTTCTCGCCGGCGCGGAAGGTCT
This sequence comes from uncultured Thermoleophilaceae bacterium, assembly GCA_963839405.1. GTDB lineage: Bacteria > Actinomycetota > Thermoleophilia > Solirubrobacterales > Thermoleophilaceae > DASPHG01. Next base: position 93,662 of record CAWIUV010000012.1, on the reverse strand, counting down.
TGTCGATCACCGCGCCGTCCTCGACGCGCTTCAGCTTCGTGCGCACGAAGGCGCCGCCCTTGCCGGGCTTCACGTGCTGGAAGTCGACGATCTTGAAGACCTTGCCGTCGACCTCGATGTGCGTTCCGTTCTTGAACTGGTTGGTGGAGATCACGAGCGCTGAAGGCTAGCTTTCCGCGAAGCCCGGGCCTCTAACCGCGGCGTCCTCGACGCCGTCGGGCAGACGGCCCTCGCCGGCCAGCTTCTCGAGGTGGGCCGCGAGCGTCGCCCCGCCGGCGGCGCGCAGCAACGGATGCACCGAGAAGTCGACCTCGCTCCACGCCTGGTCGAGCAGCTCGTCCTGGGTTCGCGCGCCGGCGTCGAGCGCGGCCACCACGCGCGCCTCGCGCTCGAGGCGGTGGTCGCGGTACTCGCGCAGCTTTGCGGCCGGGTCGTGCACCACGGGACCGTGGCCCGGGCAGATCGCCTCGAGGTCGAGCTCGAGCAGGCGCTCGAGCGACCGCAGGTACGCGGCCAGCGAGCCGTCGCCGGGCGCGACGAACACGCTCCCCTCGCCGAGCACCGTGTCGCCCGTGAAGAGCACGCGCTCGTGCAGCAGGCAGACGCTGTCGGCGGAGTGCCCAGGTGTGGCGATCGCCGAGAACGGGCCCACACGGTCCCCGTCGGCGGGCCGCACCGGCTCGAGCCCCAGCTCCTCGGCACCCTCTGAATGGTCGAGGTGCGAATGCGTCAGCACGATGCCCTCGATCGAGCCCGCGGCATCGCGCACTGTCGCCAGGTGGCCGGGGTCCGCCGGGCCCGGATCCACGACCCAGCCGCCAACCAGCCAGGTATTCGTCCCGCCGAGCGTGAGCGGCGACGGATTGGGCGCGACGACGAGCTTGACTCCGGGCAGAGGTTCTTGCACCTTTTCCATGAGGAAAGGGGGACACTAAGGGCATGGCCCATCGGTTTGGACACGTGGCCGCGGCTCGACGCTGGGCGCTTGGGGCGGCCGCGCTCACGACGGCGCTCGCGATCTTCGACGCGTTCGCGTCGGGCGTCGTCCTGACCGGGATCCTGGTCCTCGGGCCGCTGTTGGCCGCCGCGCGGTGCGGCCCGCGCGCGACCGCCGCGCTCTCGGGCTACGCCGTCCTCCTCGGCCTGCTCGGAGGCCTGCCGAACGACATCTTCCTCGAGGGCGAGCACCTGACTCGGCTATTCGCGCTGGCGATCGGCGCGCTCGTCGCGGTCTGGATCGCCGCCCTGCGCACGCGCGGCGAGCGCACGAACGACCATCTCCTCGCCCAGAACGCGCTCGCCGTCAGCCTCGTCGAGTCGGGGTCGATTGCGGAGGCGACCCCCAAGGCGCTCGAGTCGATCGGCCGCACGCTCGGCTGGCAGCTCGGGACGCTCTGGACGCTCGACGAGTCGCGACAGGGCCTGCGCGTCGCCGGCGTCTGGCAGGAGCCCGGCCTGGAAGCGGCCGGCTTCGTCGGCCTGAGCAGGCGGAAGACGTTCGCGCCGCGGCGAAGGGCTGCCCGGGCCTCGCCTGGGAGCGCAACGAGCCGGTCTGGAGCGAGGACGTCACGCAGGACGAGAGCTACACCCGCATCGAGGTCGCGCGCGAGGCCGGCCTTTCGGCGGCGCTGGCGTTCCCCGTCCTCGGCGAGGAGGGCGTCGTCGGCGCCGTCGAGTTCTACGCGCGCGAGATACGAGCGCCACATCCCGAGCTGCTTCGGCTGCTCCGCGGCTTCGGCAGCCAGCTCGGCCAGTACATCGAGCTCAAGCACGTGGAGGAGGCAGCCCGCGAGAGCGAGGCGATCAAGACGTCGATCTTCGAGACCGCGCTCGACGCGGTGATCTCGATCGACGAGCAACGGGGACATCCTCGAGTTCAACCCGTCCGCGGAGCGCCTGTTCGGCTACCGGCGCGAGGACGTGCTCGGGAAGGAGATGGCCAGCCTCGTAATCCCCGAGCAGCTCCGCGACGCGCACCGGACCGCGCTCCGCCGCCTCGTCGAGGGCGCCGAGCCGCGGCTGCTCGGACAGCGCCTCGAGCTGACGGCGCTGCGCGCCGACGGAACCGAGTTCCCGATCGAGCTCTCGATCGCGGCCGTCGAGCCACACGGCCACGGCGCGCTCTTCACGGGCTTCGTGCGCGACATCACCTCGCGCAAGGCGATCGAGCGCGAGCGCGCGTCGCTCCTCGTCCGCGAGCGCGACTCCCGCCGCGGCGCCGAGGCCGCCCAGCAGCAGACCGAGTTCATCGCCGAGGTCGGCACCGTGCTGGACACCGCGCTCGACTACGAGCGCGCGCTCGAGGAGTTCGCGCGCATCGCGGTGCCGCGGCTGGGCGACTGGTGCGTCATCGACGTGCTCGAGGAGGACGGCTCGATCGCTCGCTACGCGGCCGCACACGCGGACCCCAGCCGTCACGAGCTCGTCCAGGCGCTGCTCGACGACCTACCCCGCCGACCCCGAGCGCCGAGCAGGGACTGCCCGTACACGATCCGGACCGGCCAGTCGCAGCTGATCCAGGCCGTGACCGAGGAGATGCTCCAGGTCGGCCAGCTCGCCCAGAACGAAGAGCACGGCCGCCTCCTGCGCGAGCTCGGATTCCGGTCCGCGATCGTCGTGCCGCTACGCGCGCGCGGGCGGATTCTCGGCGCGATCGGGCTGGCGCTGGGCGACGACACGCACGCGCACGTTCGGGCCCGATGACCTCACCTACGCCGAGGACCTGGCCCGCCGCGCCGCGCTCGCGCTCGACAACTCGCGCCTGTTCACCGAGCGGCTGCGCATCGCGGAGGAGCTGCAGCGGTCGCGCGACGAGCTCGACTTCATCCTCGCCGGGGTCGCCGACGGCGTCACCGCGCAGGCGCCGGACGGCAGCCTCATCTACGCGAACGACGCAGCGGTCGAGACGCTCGGCTACGACAGCGTCGAGGAGCTGCTGGCCGCTCCCACGGCCGACATCATGAGCCGGTTCGAGATGTTCGACGAGAAGGGCTTGCACTTCCCGGTGGACGAGCTGCCGGGGCGCATCGCGCTCACCGGCGAGAAGCCCGAGGACGCCGTCATGAGGTTCCGCGTCGTCGCGACGGGAGAGGAGCGATGGTCGGTCGTGAAGGCCACGCCGATCCTCGATCCCGACGGCACGGTGCTCATGGCCATCAACGTCTTCGAGGACATCACCGAACACAAGGAGAGCGAGCTGCGCGCGCGCTTCCTGGCCGACGCGGCCGCCGTCCTCGCAGGGTCGCTCGACTACGAGACGACGCTCCAGCAGGTCGCCGACCTGGCCATCCCGGCGTTCGCGGACGGGTGCATCGTCGAGCTCGCCGACGCCGAGGGGCACCTCGTGCCGGTGGCGATGGCCCATCGCGATCGCGAGAAGGTCGCCGTCATGCGCGAGCTGCGCGAGGACCACCCGGCGGAGCAGCGCGCGTCCAGGGGCGTTGGCCACGTCTTCCGCACAGGCGACTCGGAGCTGTACGCCGAGCTCGACCCCGAGGCCCTGCGGCAAGGGACGCCCGAGGACAGGCAGCTCGAGCTGCTGAAGGCTCTCGACGTCCGGTCGCTCATGATCGTGCCCATGAGCGCCGGCGGCCGCCGGCTCGGCACGATCGCCTTCGCGCTGGCATCACCGGCGCGCCGCTACGACCGCGCGGACCTGTCGGTGGCCGAGGAGCTGGGTCGGCGCGCCGCCGTCGCGATCGACAACGCGCGCCTCTACCGCGAGCGGAGCTACATCGCGCGCACTCTGCAGGAGAGCCTGCTCCCGCCCGAGCTTCCCGAGGTCGCCGGCGCCGAGGTGGCCGCACGGTTCCATCCCGCCGGCGAGGCGGTCGAGGTCGGCGGCGATTTCTACGACGTGTTCGACACCTCGCACGGATGGAGCGTCGTCATGGGCGACGTGTGCGGGAAGGGCGCCGACGCCGCCGCGGTGACCGCGCTCGCGCGCTACACCCTCAGGACGCTCGGCATACAGGAGACCTCGCCGGCCGAGGTGCTCCGGAAGCTGAACGAGGCGCTTCTGCGCCAGCGCACCGACCGCCGCTTCTGCACGGTCGCGTACGCGTCACTCCACGTGAACGGCAGCGGCTCCGCCGAGGTCTGCCTCTCGACGGGCGGCCATCCGCTCCCCTACGTCCTCCGCGCCGACGGCACGGTCGAGTCCGTCGGGGAGCCGGGCACGCTGCTGGGCGTCCTCCCGGACGTGCGGCTGACCGACACCGCCCTGAGCCTGGGACCCGGCGACCTGCTCCTGCTCTACACCGATGGGGTGACGGAGGCGCGGGGCCCGAGCGGCATGCTCGGCTCGGCCGAGTTGGCCGCGGTTCTTGCCGGTTGCGCCGGTCAGGATGCGCAATCGGTTGCGTCGCGCATTGAATCCGCTGCTCTGGAAATACAAGAAGGGAAGCCACGCGACGACATCGCGATTCTCGTAGTGAGGATCCGCTGATGGAGCGACAAATCCAATGCCGAGCACCACTCTCCCGCCTACAGCGACAGAGCTCAGCCTGCGGCTGAACCCCGGTCCCGAAGCGATCCCTGCAGCGCGCAGAGCGCTCGACGGGCTGGACGGGCTGATCGAACGCCCCGTCTGGGAGAACCTGCGCCTGCTCGTCACCGAGCTGGTCACGAACGGCGTCCGCCACGGCTCGGAACGCGGGCCCGTCACCGTCCTCGTGCACGTGGGCGACGAGCGCGTGCGCGTCGAGGTTTCCGACTGCGGACGCGGCTTCAGCCCGCCCGAGGCGCCGATGCCACATGCGGACGGCAGCGGCGGATGGGGGCTCCAGCTCGTTGATCGCGTCGCAAGCTCCTGGGGCGTGCAGATCGCGGCTATGACCTGCGTCTGGTTCGAGCTGGCGCGCTAGCGCTACTTGCCGTCGACCAGAGCCGCCTCGGGCGTCTCGACCATCTCGAGGTGGTCGTCGAGCCCGGTGATCCGGAACACGCGGTGAACGGACTCCGGCCCCTGCACCACGGCGAGCCGGCGGGAGTCGTCGCGCGCGCGGGCGTCGGCGGAGACCATCACGCGCAGGCCGGTGGAGTCCATGAACGTCAGGTCGCGCAGGTCGAGCACGATCAGCGACGGGCGGTCCTGCTCCACCTCCTTGATCGCATCCTCCACCTGGGCGGCGTTCGAGAGGTCGAACTCGCCCGCCAGGGCGAGCCGAACCATCGAGTCTTCCTTGTGTGCTTCCCAGGTAAGGCGGCTCATCGGGCGCGCATCATTCCATGGCGGGCGCCAGCAGCGCCATCGTTGCGGTGAAGCCGTGAACGAAGTTGCGGTCGCCGACCGGGCCTATCTCGCCCGCGCAGAAGAAGCCCGCGGCGGGCGCCCCGGTGGTGCCGTCGAGTACCTGTGCGTCGTGATCCGGAGTGGAGAACATGTGCGAGCCCCGGCCGTTGCAGGTGAAGAGTAATGCCCCGGCGGGAGGCGTGCCAAGCTCCGCGACTCCGCGCTTGACCACCGCTGCGAGATCCTCGTCGGCAGAGCTTTCGTCGCGCACCTGCAGGCGCACCGCTTGGCCGACCCGGATGCGCTCGCCCACCGTGATCGCGCCGGACTCGGCATCGGCGGAGAGAATCCCGCGCACGAGGAAGTCGCCGCGCTCGTAGTCGGGCTTGTTCGGGTCCACGACCAGGCCCAGCAGCAGACCCTGGACCGCCATCTCACGTTCGGCGGGCGAAAGGTTCGTCACCGCCTCCTGGAGCCGCGCGATGGCGGGCTTGCCGGCGAGCTCGTGGATCACGTTCGCCTCACCCGCGGTGATCGCCATCTCGGGCCCGACTGGCCGCGCGCCCTGTGATACGCACGCCGCCACGCGCACCCCCGAGAGAGCGAGCCCTACCGCCCCCGCCGCCACCGGCCCGCTCGTGTCGAGCAGCGCGCCGGAGTCGTCGCGCGCGCTGGCCAGGCCTCCGACGACCGGAAGGCCCGGATGCGCCTGCGCGAGCGTGGCGAGGAGCGGCTCGACCGGGAACGAGAACGGGTCCACGAGCAGGACGAGCGCGTCGGCCCGGTCGAGGTCGGGCACGCCGCTGATGGCGAGCGACCCCGCCTCGCCCGGCGTGGCCTCGAGCGCAAACGGCTCCGCGATGCCCGACCCGAGCGACGCCGCCCACACCGCGACTCCGCCCAGCTCGACCTCGCGCGCCTCGCCCACCACGCCCTGCGCGCCGCAGCCGACCGCCGCGTCCGGGACCAAGCGCGTCGGCCACCGCCGCCATCCCCTCGGATGCGTGCGCGAAGTTCGGCCCGCCGGCGAACACCACGGCAACGTCGGCGTGCGCCCCTCCGAGCTCGAGCGCTGCGCGCGACGCCGCCTCCGCGAACGAGTCGGCGCCCGCGTCGGAGGTCGAAATGCCCGAGGCGCACTTGAGCGGGCCCGTATCATCGCCACCTTCCCTGAGCTGAACTCCAGCCGGTCCACGAGCTTCAAGTCGACATGTTTGGACAGCCCCGCGAACAGCGTCGGCCCGTGGCCCACCAGCCTGGGGTGCACCACGAACTCGTACTCATCGATCAACCCCAGCTCCGCCAGCGCCAGCGGAAGCGTGCACGCCTCCCGTAGCCAGTCCCTTACCCGGCTCCCGCTTCAGCTCCTGCACCGGCTTTCTCCAGATCCCCGCGCACGAGCTCCGCGTTCCAATCGACCCGGTCCAGCGTGCTCGACACGACGTACTTCTTCGCCGCGTCGATCGTCCGGCCGAAAGGCAACATCCAGTCGCGCATCCCTTCCAGCTGCCCCGGCGGCCGCCAGGCTGACTCCATCAGCTCGTAGTCACCCGGCCGAGGAGGAGAGCGTCGGCCCGCTCGAGACCCTCCGTCGCGTGACGATGTGTCTCTTCGTCCGGAATTCCTGCGCGGTGATCGCAGCATCCGTCCAACGTGACGTTGATGGAATATCGAAGAGGTCGCACTACGCGAGCTGGAGCTGCTCCTGCCCGCCCGGCGGGGGTCCCGGGTCCTGGCCGAGCTTACGCCTGAACTCGCCGGCCGAGGTGGGCGCGTTGGCCGAGCGGTTGTTGTTGAACTGGACGTGCACGAAGTCGGCCTGCTCGGCGAGGCTGCGGGCACGCCCGGCGATCTCCTCGAGCTCTTCGCCCGAGTACTCCCAGCCGAAGCGCTCGGCCACGCTCCGTCCGGTCAGATAGCCCTCGGTGTTGCGCCCATGGGCGCGCAGGTAGGCGAGCTTCGGATTGGTGACGGCGTCCACCGGAGGCATGATCGTCGGGTGGTCGCCGGGCGGTGCGTCGACGCCGACGAAGGCGGCGCCGTGCTCGGCGAGGAAGTCGAACGTCTCGTGCGCGCGCTCGCCGTGGACCCAGCCCCGGTGGCGCAGCTCGACCGCGACGAGCCGCGGCGCGAGCGCTTTCAGCAGGCCGCTCAGCTCGTCGAGCTTGTGGTCCTTCGGCGCGAACGCCGGCGTGAGCTGCAGCAGGAACGCGCCGAACTTGCCCGCCTCCTCGAGCGGCGCGATCGCGGCAAGCGTCTCCTCCACCATCGCCTGCTCGAGCTCGGGCCGCAACACGACGCGCCCGCGGCTCGTGGTCCGCGCGCTGTCGCGCAGCGACGGCGGCAGCGAGTCGAGCGATGCGGCGTGCCGCGAGAGCAGGCGGTGGAGCTTGTAGTCGAAGGTGAAGTCGGCAGGGGTCTGCTCGGCCCAGCGGCGGACGGTCCGCTCCTCGGGGACGGCGTAGAAGCTCGAGTTCACCTCGACCGCCTCGAAGCGCTCCGCGTACCAGGCGAGACGGTCGCGCGCGGGCAACCCGCGCGGATACCAGTCCTCGATGAAGCCGGGATCGGCCCAGCTCGATGTGCCCACGAGGATGCGTCCCATCAGCCTCTTCTACCGAAGGAGTGTGCCGCAGGCGCGACGGCGCGGAGTTCTGCTCCCGCCTCGCTCGACCAGGTGCGGGACGGCTCGATGTGGCGGACGTCTGCGACCGGCAGGTCGGGCCGCTCGAGCCTGCGGATTCGCTCGACCACCACGTTGGTGTTGCCCTCGCGCCGCTCGAGCTTGCCCTCGGCGAGCACGAGCGACTCGGCGCGTACGGTCAGGCGAAATCTGTCGTGGACGGGAGGCGGGATGATCAGGTTGATCGTCCCATGCTCGTCCTCGAGGAGCATGAACGTGACCCCCTTCGCGGTGGCGGGTCGCTGGCGCGCCACCACGAGGCCGGCGACCTTGACCCGGGCCGTATGGCGAGCGCCGGAGAGCTCGCGGCTCGAGAGGACGTCCGCCGCCAGGTCCGGGCGCATCAGCTCGAGCGGGTGCTGGTCGATCGAGATCTTGGTCGACCCGTAGTCGGCGATCAGGAGCTCCCACGGCGTCATCTCGCGCAGGCGCGGCGCCTCCGCCGGCTCGAGCGGGAGCGCCAGCTGCACTGGGCCGTTTTCGGTGCGCGCCTCGAGCGGGAGCGCCGCGGCGGTGACGCCGAGCTGCCACAGCGCCGTGCGGCGTCGGAGCGCCGGCGGGCCGCCGACCAGCGAGTCGCACGCGCCCGCCCATGCGAGCCGCTCGAGCGTCTCGCGGCATGCCCCGCAGCGCGCGGCGAGGTCGGCAAGCGAGCGGAAGGCGCCGCCGCGCTCGCGCTCGGCGACGACCGTCTTCACGTCCTGAGCGCGAACGCCGTTCACGTACCCGAGCCCGATCCGCACCGCGCCGTCCTCGACGCGGCACTCGGCGAGGCTCGTGGCGGCGTCGGGTGCGAGCACCGTGATGTGCCGCCGCTGCGCCTCGTGCACGAGCGCATCCGGCGGGTAGAAGCCCATCGGCTGCTCGTTCAGGAGGCCGCACAGGAACTCCGGGCCGTAGTGCTCGCGCAGCCACGCGGACTGGTAGGCGAGCAGCGCGAAGGCCGCGGAGTGCGACTTCGGAAAGCCGAAGCCGGAGAAGCCGACGATCTGGTCGTACACACGCTGGGCGACGGCGCGCGAGGCGCCGTTCGCCATCCCGCCGGCGATGAACTTCTCCTCGTAAGCGCGCATCGCTGCCTCGGAGCGCGCGCGGCTCATCGCGCGCCGCAGCCCCTCGGCCTCGCCGGCGGTGAAGCTCGGCGAAGGCCATCGCCACCTCGATCACCTGGTCCTGGAAGACGATCGCGCCGAGCGTGTCGCTCAGCACCGGCTCGAGCGACGGATGGTCGTATGGCACGCGATAGTCCGGGTCCGCGCGGAGCGCCTTGCGCCGCTCGATGTAGGGATGCACCGCGCCGCCGATGATCGGCCCCGGCCGGACGAGCGCCACCTGGACCGTGAGGTCGTCGAGCGACTCCGGCTTCGTCCGGACGAGCATCTGCATCTGCGCGCGGCTCTCGATCTGGAACGTGCCGGTCGTGTCGGCTTGCTGGATCGAGGCATAGACGCGCTCGTCCTCGAAGTCGATGCGCGACAGGTCGATCACCTCGTCGCGCGTGCGCGCGATCTCCGACACGCAGCGCTCGACGGCCGACAGCATCCCCAGGCCGAGCAGGTCGATCTTCAGAAAGCCCGCGTCCGCGCACGACTCCTTGTCCCAGTGGACCATCTGCCTGCCCTCCATCGCGGCCGGCTGGATCGGGCAGATGTCGACCAGCGGGCGCGTGGAGATGACCATGCCGCCCGGGTGCTGAGAGACGTGGCGCGGGAGGTTGTTCGCCTCCTGCACCAGCCGCGCGAGCGCCCGCCAGCGCGGCGTGTCCACCCGGACGCGGCCGAGCGCCTGCGCGAAGTCCTCGCCGAGGTCAGCCCCCCGTTCCACGGGTCGGCTGCGCGCGCCGCGCGCTCGATCTCGCCCGCGGGAAGCCCGAGCACCTTCGCGAAGTCGCGGATCGCCGACCGGTTGCGGTAGGTGGAGAACGAGGCGACCAGTGCAGAGCGGTCGTGGCCATAGCGCTCGTGGACGCGCGGGATCAGCACCTCGCGGATGTCGCGCGGGAAGTCGAGGTCGATGTCGGGAAGCGCCTTGAGGTCCTCGTTCAGGAAGCGCCCGAGCGACAGCTTCTTCTCGATCGGGTCCACGTGCGAGAGGCCGGTGAGGAAGCAGACGACCGACGCGACGCTCGATCCCCTTCCCCGACCCGGCGGCAGCACCGCGCGCGCAGCGTCCGCGCCGCGCACCTCGGCGGCCACCTCGCGCGCCAGCTCGAGCATGTCGCGGTGGAGGAGGAAGAACCCCGACAGGCCGAGCGAGCGGATCACGCGAAGCTCCTCCTCGAGCCGGGCGCGCGCCTCGGCATGGCTGGCACGTCCCGCGTAGCGCCCGTCGATCAGCGCGTCGCAGAGCTGCGCGAGCTTCCGATCGGCATCCTCGTCCTCCGAGCCCGGATAGCGGTAGCCGAGGTCCTGGGTGAGGTCGAAGCGAAGCCGGTCCGCGAGCCGGCCCGACTCGTGCACCGCCTCCGGCATGTCGCGAAAGCGCTCCGCCATCGCGTCCGGCGGCGCGAGGTAATGGGAGTGGTTTCCGCGCCGGCGCGGCTCGGACTCGTCCAGCGTCGTGCCGAGCCTGACCGCCACGAACACGTCCTGGAGCGCCGCGCGCTCGCGCGCATGCACGTGGACGTTGCCCGTGGCCACGGTGGGAACGCCGAGCCGATCGGCGAGCTGGGCGAGCAGCCGGTTGCGGCGGCGGTCGCGACGCCCGAACGGGCGCTGCAGCTCGACGCGGATGTTCTCGCGCCCGAAGGCATTGACGAGCTGCTCACCGGCCGCCTTCGCCGCGGCGTGGCTGCCGCGCTCGATCCGCTTCGCGAGCACACCATCGCGGGCGCAGCCAGTCAGGCAGACGAGGCCCTCGGCGTGCCTCTCGACCGCGTCCAGCGCAAGCCTCGGCTCGAGCCGGTCGGGCTCGTATGCCTGGGTCAGCAGCCGGCAGAGGTTGCGGTACCCGGTCGCGTTCTCGCACAGGAGCGTCAGGTGATGGCCGTCGTCGAGGGTGACCTCGGCGCCCGTGATCGGGCGCATCCCGAGCGTGGTGAGCGCCTGCGCCATCTCCATCGCGCCGTGAAGCCCGTCGTGGTCGGTCAGCGCGAGCGCCTCGTGCCCCTGCTGCGCGGCGGCGTTCGCGAGCTCGACCGGGTGTGATGCGCCGTCGAGGAACGAGAAGGCGGAATGACAGTGGAGCTCGACGTACGCCATACGAACATATGTTCGCACACTGATCCGGATCCGCGCCTCCTGCGGATGTGGGTGTCAAACCCAAGGAGGAACGGATGAGTCTGAAGAGGGCACTGGTACCGCTGGCCGTCGTGGCGGCGCTTGGGATCGCGGCCTGCGGAGACGACGATGACGACGACGTTCGGGCGCGGCGGAGAGCCAGGCAAGCGTCAACTTCGTCTCGCCCACCGAGGGCGAGATGACCAGCGGACGAAGTCACCGCCGAGGTCGAGCTCGACGGCTTCGAGATCGACGCGGTTGGCGTTGGCAAGGCGAACGAGCCGAACAAGGGCCACCTGCACTTCTCGCTAGACGGCGGGGAGTACGACAAGCCGAAGTACTCGGGCGCGAATGGTGAGCTCGCCGTGAAGCTCGGGGTCGACGGCCAGTACTCGCCTTCCGTCGAACCCACCATCACCTACAGCGGCCTGCCGAAGGGCGAGCACACGCTCGAGGTGGATCTCGCCAACAACGACCACTCAGAGACCGGGACGACGGCTTCAACCACGTTCACCGTCGAGTAGGGATGCGTCCCGCCGGACTCGTCGCGTTCGCCGCCGTGCTCGGAGCCATCGCCTCCGGGTGCGGCGGCGACGATGACGGGCAGGACCCGGCCGCGCTGCCGCCGGACACGATCGAGGTGCGCGACTTCGAGTTCTCGCCCGCCGAGGCCGAGGTGAAGGCCGGCGACACGGTGACGTGGGAGAACGAGGGCGAGCAGATCCACAACGTGAAGGGCAAGGGCTTCTTCTCGCGCGCGATGAACGCCGGCGACACGTACGAGTTCAGTTTCGAGAAGACCGGCACGTACCACTACACCTGCACGCTTCACCCGACGCAGATGAAGGGGACCGTGGTCGTCGGCTATCGCTATCGTCGCGCGCGCATGGAGCCGCGCGCCGCTCTCCTCGCCGCCGCCGTCGCTCTCGCCGCGCCGGGCACCCCGGCGGAGCCCTCCGCTTCGCGCGACACGGCCTACCGCGCCGCAGTTCACCTGGCGCGCGACATCGGCTCGCGCCCGGCCGCCAGCCGCGCCGAGCTGCGCGCGCACCGTTACGTCGCGCGGCGGTTCCGGCGAGCCGGGCTCGACACCCGGTACACACGCTTTCTCGTACCGAACCGCGGGCGCGGGCGGTCGCAGAACGTCGTCGGCGCCTACGACGGGCCGCGCCGGTGCCTCAAGATCGTGATGGCGCACACCGACAGCGTCCCGGCGGGACCGGGCGCCGTGGACAACGCGTCCGGCGTGGGCGTGGTGGTCGCGCTCGCGTCGCGGCTCGAGGCCATCAGGCCGTTCTGCGACGTGTGGCTCGTCGCGACCGGCGCCGAGGAGCGTCCCTACACCGGCCAGGCCGACCACCTCGGCGCGCGCCGGCTCGTCAAGCACGTGCGCCTCGAGCGCAGTGCGCGCCGGCTGCGGTACGCACTGTCGCTCGACATGGTCGGCCGCGGCGGGCGGTTCCAGGTGAGCTCGCCCCAGGCCGGCCCGCGTGCGCGCGTCGAGGGCCAGGTGCTGGCCGCGGGCCGCCGCAGGGACGTGACCCTGCGCTGGGACCCGGACTCGGGCACGGGCAACTCGGACCACCGCGAGTTCGAGCTGGCCGGCCTCCCCGGGCTCGTGATCCACCTGTGGCACGGCCTCGAGCCCTGCTACCACAGCGCGTGCGACACGGCCTCGCGCCTGCAGCGGCGATCGCTCAGGCGGGTGCAGCGCGTCACCGAGGAAGCGCTGCGCCGGCGCTAGCTCGGATATAAGTCGCGCCATGGCCAACAAGCTGCTCGAGGCACTCGACCCGCGGGTGCCGATCTACCGCGACACGTACAACGAATACTTCGTCCTGATCCTGTCGGCGGGTGGCGCCGCCGCCGGCACCCAGGTGCCGCTGTACATCGCCATGGCGATCATCGACGACCTCTGGTCGGTCGGCGTCTTCGTCGGCGCCTGCGTCGTCTTCGAGCTGGTCGTGATCTTCGGGCTCGCGCGGCCGCAGATGAAGCCGCTCGAGCGTGTCGGCTGGGCGCTGCTCTGGGGCGCCGCCACGGCCGCGATGGCGCTCTGCTTCTACTACCTGGTCGCCGAGCCGACGCTCTAGTGCGCCCAGAAGACCTGCCCGTCGACGGGGTCGAGGTCGAGCACCGCTACGTCGACGCCCGCGGGCTGCTCATGCACGTGGCGTTCGCCGGCCCCGAGGGCGGAGAGCCTGTCGTGCTCCTGCACGGGTGGCCTCAGCACTGGTGGATCTGGCGCGACGTCATCCCGCCGCTCGTCGAGGCGGGCTACCGCTGCATCTGCCCTGACCTGCGCGGGCACGGCTGGACGCGATGCGCCGCCGGACGGTTACGAGAAGGAGCAGTTCGCCAGCGACATCCTCGCGCTGCTCGACGAGCTCGGCATCGAGCGCTTCAAGATGGTCGGCCACGACTGGGGCGCGTTCGCCGGGCAGCTGATGGCGCTGCGCGCGCCGGAGCGGATGGAGAAGCTGCTCGCGCTGTCGATCATCCATCCGTGGATAACCCGTAGCGGCGGCCCGGCTTCGTTCGTCAAGCAGCTGCTCGGGGCGAGCTACCAGTTCGTGATCGCCAGCCCAGTGGTCGGCAAGCAGGTCGTGCAGCGCACGCCGTTCATCAAGACGGCGCTGAGCCGCGGTTCGGCGCACGGGCTTCCCGACGAGGTCGCCAGCGCGTATGCCGACCGCTGGAAGGAGCCTGACCGCGCCGCGGCGACCGTCCAGATCTACCGCACGCTTCTGCTGCGCGAGATCGGCGCGATCCTCGGCGGCCGCTACCGCGACCACCGCCTCCGCGTGCCGACCCTCCTCGTCTACGGCGACCGCGACCCCGTCATCCGCGGGGACCGCCTGCGCGGCTACGAGGAGCACGCCGACGACATGCGGCTCGAGGAGATCGCGGGCGGGCACTTCCTGCCCGACGAGCAGCCGGCGATCGTGGCCGACCGCGCCCTCGCGCTGTTCGCCAGTAGCTCATGCGCGCTGCTCGAACCACCTGCGTCTGACGAGGTCGCGGAACACGACGGCGTTGCGACCGTTCTCGAGCACGCACTCGAAGTAGCGCCGCCGAAGCGGCCGCCCTGTCCACCAGCGGTCCTCGACCACCCATTCCTCGAGGACGTGCTCGACGCGGAGCGCGTCGATGACGGCGGGGACGCCGCGTGCTCCGGAGCGCACGCGCGCCGGACGCGGCGCCCCCAGGCCGGCGACCGCCCGGCTAGGCATCGGTCCACGGAGCCAGAAGCGCGCGCCGCTCCGGCAGGCGCGAGTCGGGGTCGACCTCGAGCACGCGCATGGCGGCGTCGTCTCCCACCGACTGGCGCGCCTGGCTGACCGCCTCGTTCAGGCGCACGCGCCGGGTTGCGTCGCGCTCCTCGAGCAGGCGGCTCTGGTCGTGGGCGGGCGGCCCGAACGCCTCGACCTCGAGCGCGATCGAATCGGCGGGGGCCGGGAGCTCGGCCAGCTTCGGGGAGAGCACGATCCGGAGCCTGGCGGCGTCGGCGCTCGCCTGGCGCAGGGTCACGCGCGTGCGCCAGGTGCCGCCCGCGACGAAGCGCGCCGACACGGCGACCGAGCGCAGCGAGCGGCCGCGGCGCTCGGGCCGTGCGAGCACTCGGGCAACGAGCAGCTCGAGCGCGCGCTCGAGCTGCTGGCCGAGCGCCGCCTCGGGAAGCTCCAGCCGCTCCAGCACGGGCTCGGCGGGACGGCGTGGCTCGAGCGGCGTGTCACGGCCGCGCGCGAGGTCGAGCGCCAGGAGGCCGGGGTGCCCGAAGCGCTCGGCGATGGCCGGCGCCGGGAGCCCCGACAGCTCGCCGAGGGTGCGGATGCCGAGCCGCTCGAGCGTGTCCGCCACGACGCCGAGCTCCGGCCGTGCGCGGAGGAAGGAGACGGGCAGGGGCGCGAGCCATGCCCGCACGCCGCCTTCCGCGATCACCTCCGCCCGGCGCGGCCGCGCCCTCCTGGCCGCCGCGTAGGCGGAGAAGCGGCTGGGCCCCGCTCCCAGGCGGATGCCGCGGCCGAGCGCCCTCCGAGTCGCGGTCAGAACGCCCTCGAGATGCCCGCCGTGGACGCCGTGCAGCCCATCCGCCTCGAAGAATGAGCAGCCCGGCCGGTCCGACTCGACCGCGGCGCCGATCGCCTCGAGCCGGTCGAGGACCTCGCGCCAGAGGGCGCGCACCCCCTCGGGGTCGGGCGGCGCCAGCCGCAGCTCGGGACAGCGCGCGAGCGCCTCCCCCACCCGCATCCCGGGCGTGACGCCGAACGCCTCGGCCGCCGCGGAGACCTCGCCGACCACCTGCTCGCGCCCCGCCTCGGGCGCGAGCGCGACCGGCTCGGCGAGCAGCGCCCTCCTGTCCCCGACCGCGGCCAGAAGCTCGAATCGGGGATAGAGGACGCAGACGATCATACGAACGTATGTTCGCACACACGCCGGCGCCGTGGGCGCCACTTTTCAGCCGAGCCGCCGGGGTTCGCCACGTTGACGGCGACTATGACCGGCAACGTCACACACCCCGGGGTTAGGGTGGATGAATGGCCACGGTCATCCCGATCGACGAGCTGCGCAAGTCACCGACCGCGTGCCTGTTCGAAGGCGGCGACGAGACCCCGGTCTCGATCTTCGTCACCGAGCATCCGCGCGGGAAGGGCGCGGCGCTCCACTTCCACCCCTACCCCGAGGCGTTCGTGGTCCAGTCGGGCACGGCGGTCTTCACGGTCGGCGACGAGAAGTTGACGGTCGAGGGCGGCCACTTCGTGGTCGTGCCCGCCGAGACGCCGCACGGGTTCGAGTGCGCGAGCGACGATCCGCTGCGGATCGTCAGCGTCCACCCCAGCCCGAGGTCATCCAGACCTGGCTCTAGCGTTCGGTCACGGTCACCGTGACCGACTTCGCGCGCCGGCGCGCGCGTAGCTCGAGCCGCTGGGTGCCGCGCCCGTCGCATGATCCTCGCCCCCTCCACCTCGACGCGGTAGTCGCGCCCGTAGTGGAGCCGGGGGACGTAGATCTCGCTGAGCCTGCGCCGCGCGCGGCGGCCGTCCGGCAGCCGGGTCGAGAAGCTCGCCTCGAACTTCTTCGTCTCGGGGTCGAACGAGAAGCGCGTCGGCGTCCCGGCAACGATCCGCGGGTACGGGCGCACCACCGCCGCCAGCACCTCCTGGTTCAGGTTGTCCGGCGTCGGCGGCTTCGCCGGGTCCTGCTTGATCTGGCCGGCCGCGCGGAACCAGCCCCAGACCGTCCAGCCGACCATGAACTCGTCCGCGAGCTCGGTGACCCGGGTGTGGATCGTCGCGTCCTGCACGTCGGCGAACTCGGTCATCAGGAGCGTCGCGCCGGTCTTCTCCACGTGATCCTCGGCGTTCTGGAACACGCGCCGCTCGCCCTGGTCCTTGCAGATCTCGGCCGGGTCGGGCGCGTGCGGCAGTCCCGGCGCGGCACCGAGGCAGTAGTTGTGGAAGCTGAACCCCGCGTTCGGGTCGTCGACCTTCCCGTGACGCCGTCTTCGCGCCGACGTCGAACTGCAGGTTCGGCTCGTAGTAGACCGTGTGCGTGCGGTCCGCCTTGCGGATCGCGGCGATCACGCGGTTGTGGAAATCCGTCAGCGCGGTCGGAGTCGAAGCCGCCCGGCGGGCAGCCCTCCGTGCTCGCGCATGTCGGCCAGGCGCTCCCCGGCCAGGGCTCGTTGAGGATGTCGTAGCCGGCCACGTGCGAGCGCCCCGCGAAGCGCGCCGCCACGCGCCGCCATCCCTCGGCGAAGTGGTCCTGCACGCCGGTGCCGTCCGGCGCCGGAACGTTCGCCCAGAGGTTGTCGTAGGCGCGGTTGAGTGCCGAGTTGACGAAGTAGTTGCCCGGGAAGCCCGCCTGGGGCGATGTTCGGGAAGCCGTCGTCCTGGATGAACCAGTCGGCGAAGCCGCGCCCTTGGTAGCGCGGGTTGAGCATGTCCTGGTGGAAGTCGAACAGCGTGAAGATCCCGTGGCGGGCGAGCAGTCGCTGCGTGCGCACGAAGCTGTCCATGTAGCTCTCCGTGAACTGGCCCGGTTCGCGCTCGTAGGCACCGTGGAAGGCTGCGAGCCGCACGAGGTTGAACCCGTGGCGCGACAGCAACCTCGCGTCGGCCTTCCTGAACCCGGCCTCCTCCGCGGTCTCGAATGGCTTGTCGACGAAGCCGTCGGGGGTTACGGCCGCTCCGTGGAACATCACGACGCGCCCCTTGGCGTCGGTGATCCAGCGGCCGTCGTGACCAAGCGGCTCCTTCGGCACGGTGGCTGCCGCCGGGCTTGTGAGCGCCAGCGGCAGGAGTATCAGGCAGGCGCGGCGGCCCATCCCGCCCCCAGCGCCTCGAGCGCGGGCTCCGGCTCCCGGCCCAGGAGCTGCGCGAGCGCCCGGACGAGCCGCTCCTGCGGCTCGGGCCGTGCACCCTCCCCCATCACGCCGATCCGCCAGACCTTGCCGGCGAGCGGCCCGAGGCTGCCCGCGATCTCGATGCCGTGCTCGGTCAGCAGCGCACCGCGGATGGACGCGTCGTCGACGCCGTCCGGGATCTTCACCGCCAGCAGCGGCACCAGCTCCTCCCCGTCGCGCGCGAGCCGCTCGAGCCCGAGCTGCGCCAGTGCGCTGCGCAGGGCCTCGTGCGCACACCGGTGGCGCTCCCAGCGCGCCTCGAGCCCCTCCTCCTCGACGATCCGCAGCGCCTCGGCGAGCGCGTAGATCATGTTGATCGGCGCGGTGTGGTGGTACACGCGCCCGCCGTCGCCCTCCCAGTAGCCGAGCACGAGCGACAGGTCGAAGAACCACGACCGCGGCGGCGACTTGCGCCCGCGCAGCTTCTCGAGCGCGCGCTCGCCCGCCGTGAACGGCGCCAGCCCCGGCGGCGCGTTCAGGCACTTCTGCGAGCCCGCGAACGCCGCGTCCACGCCCCACTCGTCGAGCAGAACCGGCTGCCCGCTGAGGGTGGTGACGCAGTCGACGAGGAGGAGCGCCCCGACTTCTCGGCAGCGCTCACCCAGGCCGTCGAGCGGCTGGCACACGCCCGTGGACGTCTCGCCGTGCACGACGCAGATGGCGTCCGTTCCGTCGTCGATTGCGGCGGTCAGCTCGGCGAGATCGAGAGTACGCCCCCAGTCCGCCTCCACCCGCACAGGCTCCGCGCCCGCACGTCGGAGAGCGTCCGTCAGCCGCTCGCCGAACAGCCCGTTGACGCCGACCACGACGCGGTCGCCGGGCTCTACGAAGTTCGCCAGGAGCGAGTCCATCCCGCCGGAGCCGGTCGCGGACACCGGCAGCGTCGCCGCGTTCTCCGTGCGAAAGGTCGCGCGCAGGAGAGCCGCGGTCTCCTCCATCAGCTCGACGAACGCCGGGTCGAGATGCCCGACGGTCGGCTGCGCGAGCGCGTCGAGGACGCGCTGCGGGACCGGGCTCGGTCCCGACCCAAGCAGCAATCGGGGCGG
Source organism: uncultured Thermoleophilaceae bacterium (assembly GCA_963839405.1). GTDB lineage: Bacteria > Actinomycetota > Thermoleophilia > Solirubrobacterales > Thermoleophilaceae > DASPHG01. The sequence continues at coordinate 75,076 of CAWIUV010000012.1, read as the reverse complement.
TGGCGCGAAGCTCACCGCCCCGATCCTACGTGTCTCTCTACTTCTGGCGCCTACCACTCCGGGTCGGTGCCGCAGCCGTTCGAGGTCGGGCCCGACGTGGTGCTTCCGTCGGCGTTCAGGAGCGCCACCCCGGCGAAGTTGAGGATCGACGTGATCCGCATGCCCGCCAGGTTGCTGCCCGGATAACCCGTGTGGACGATCAGGTGCGTGAAGTTGCCCGCCGCCTGACCGCCGGTCGTCACGACCGGGCTGCCCGAGTCGCCGGGGAGCCCGAAGCCCGTCCATCCGTACGAGTTCTCGAACCAGCTCGTCGCGGCTCCGGCCGAGGGCTTGCCCGGGCCGACCGCGACGACATAGCCGTGGCCGTAGTGGCGCACGGTCTCGGGCCCGCAGCCCGTGTAGACGCCGTTCGGGCCGCCGACGACCGGGATCGCCGGGTTGAGGCCCCACCTCGCCTGGATAGCCGGATCGATCCGGATCAGCGTGAAGTCGGAGCCGGGGATGCCGTCGCCCGCGGGATGCGGCGTCCGCTTCGTCAACGTCCCGACATCCGCGATCGTCGTGGTGTCCACCTGCATGGTCACGGACTCGCCCACCGAGTTCGAACAGTGACCCGCGGTGCCCACGTAGAACGACGCGCCGTCCGTGAAGAGGAAGTTCGCGGTACAGCCAGCCGGTGCGACGATGCAGCCCGCGGCGGAGACGCCCGCGGCCTGGAAGCCCGGACACGCCGTGTTGAGCTCCTCGGCCGGGACCTGCACCCCGTCCGGGCCCGCGGCCTGGACCTTCTTGGCGAAGTGCGGCCGTGTACCAGGACGGCTTGGACTTACTCAGGATGTTCGCGTTCGCGGCCGAGGCCGGCGCGGCGAAGAACAGCCGTCGCGCAGAGCGCGACGAACGAGAGCAGCAAGAACTGACGCTTTCGAGACATCTATGTGGACCCCCCACCCGTCGGTTTAGATGGGTGTCAGTCTCCCAAAAACGGCGCTCTCTAAACCTGTGTGAGCGACTTGGGGAGCCCGGACAGCACCTCGGGGCCATCCGCGGTCACAACCACGAGATCCTCGATCCGCACCCCGATGTCGCCGCTCAGGTAGACGCCCGGCTCGACCGTGACCACGTTCCCGGCCGCGAGCTCGCCGTCGGCGTTCGCGGTGAGGCGCGGCTCCTCGTGCACCTCGAGGCCGACGCCGTGGCCGAGGCCATGGCCGAACTCGCTCGCCGTGGCCGGCATCCGCGATAAGCGTGCGCGCGACGGCGTCCACCTCCTTGCAGGAAGCACCCGGCGCGACCGCTGCGAGCGCCTCGGCCTGCGCGCGCTCCACCAGCTCGTAGACCTCGCGGGCCCCGTCGCTGATCGTGCCGGTCGCGAACGTCCGCGTGCAGTCCGAGCAATAGCCGTCGATCTGGGCGCCCCAGTCGACCACCACGAGCGTGTCCGCCGGGATCTCGACGTCGCGCGGCTCGGCGTGCGGCAGCGCCCCGTTCTCGGCCGCGGCGATGATTGGCGGGAACGAGGGCTCGGCGCCGCGTTCGCGCAGCTCGCGCTCGATCGAGCGTGCGACGTCGCGCTCCGTGCGGCCGGCGAGGCCACCTTCGAGCACGACGGTGCGAGCGACCTCGTCGGCAAGCCGCGCCGCCGTGCGCACGGCCTCGAGCTCCTCTTCCTCCTTCACCGCCCGCAGCTCCTCGAGCATTCGCCCGGCGCCCTTGAGCTCCACGCCGTCGCCGACGGCCTCCTTCAGCCGCTCCCACGTGCGGACGGGGAGGTGATGGTCCTCAAAGCCGACACGGCCGTCGAGCTCCTTGACCGCATCGGCAAGCAGGTCGCGGCCACCCCGGTGCCGGTCGAAGCCGCTCACCTCCGCCTCGGCGCGCTCGACGTAGCGAAAGTCCGTCAGGAACGTGCGCCGTCCGTCGGCGCCGACGACGGCGACCGCGTTCGTGCCGGTGAAACCAGTGAGCCATCGGACGTTCACCAGGTGGGTGACCAGCACCGCGTCGAGCCCGTGCTCGCTCAGCTGCTCCTGCACTCGATCTGCGCGCGCGGCGCTCATCGCTCGAGCTCGGCTTTCAGCAGCTCGAGCGCCTCGCGGTAGCCCTCGACGCCCTTTCCCTGCACGGTGCCCGCGCAGAGGTCGCGGATCACGGACACGCGCCGCCAGTCCTCGCGCTGGTCCACCGCTGACAGGTGCACCTCCACGGCCGGAAGGTTCGCGATCTCGAGCGCGTCCCGGATCGCCCACGAGTAATGCGTCCACGCGCCCGGGTTCAGCACGATGCCGTCCTGCGTCTCGCCGACCTTGTGGAGCTCCTCGCAGAACTCGCCCTCGTGGTTCGTCTGGAAGAACGACGGCTCGAGGCCGAGATCGACCGCCCACCCCTTCACCTGCACCTCGAGCTCGGTGAGCGTGATCGCCGGATAGTGCTCCGGGTCGCGGCGGCCGAGCTGGTCGAGGTTGACGCCATGCATGACGGCGACGCGCGTCTTCACGCCGCCACCTCCTCGACCGCCGCGCGCAGCGCGCCGGCATCGACCTCGTGTCCCGGCGTCACTTCGCCGGGTGCCTCGACCAGCACGAACGGCACGCTGTCGCCCGCGCGCTTCTTGTCGCGCGCGACGTACTCGAGCACGTCATCGACGGTCGCGCCCTCGAACTGTGTCGGCAGGTCACGCGAGGCGAGCAGCCCCGCCACCTCGGACCGCAGCGCGTCGCGCTCAGAAAGCCGCAGAGCAGCCAGCATGCCGACCGCAATCGCCTCGCCGTGCCGGTAGCGGCCATAGCCAGTGGCCGCCTCGATCGCGTGCCCGACGGTGTGGCCGAGGTTCAGCACCTGCCGCCGGCCGCTGTCGCGCTCGTCCTCGGCCACGACGGCCAGCTTGGTGCGCAAGCAGCGCCAGATCGTTTCGTCGTCCACGGGACCACCCTCGCGCACGCGAGCCCAGAGTGGCCCGCCGGCGATCAGCGCGGTCTTCACGACCTCGGCGTAGCCCGCCGCCGACTCCTCCGGCGGAAGCGTCTCCAGCACCGATGGGTCGACCAGCACCGCCGCGGGCTGGTGATACGACCCGACGTAGTTCTTGGCCTCCGGCAGATCGACGCCCGTCTTGCCCCCGTACGCGGAGTCCACCTGGGCGACGACGCTCGTGGGCACCCCGACCCAGCGCATGCCGCGCTGGTAGACGGACGCGCAGAAGCCGCCGAGGTCGCCCACGACGCCCCCGCCCACGGCGGCGAGGATGTCGTCGCGCGCGGCGCCCGAGGACGCCAGGAAGCGGAGCACCTCCTCCGCGCGCGCGAGCGTCTTCTGCTGCTCGCCCGGGCGCTACCGCAAGCTGGCCATCGGCTGACATCGGGTTCAGCGCCGCGACGTTCTCGTCGGTCAGGACGAAGCGGCGGCCCTCGCTCGGGTAGAAGAAGCCCGAGCCGAGCAGCCCGCGGCCGAAGAAGACGGGGTAGTCGCCCGACGTCGGCCGACGCCCATGCGAGCCGGGTGCCGGCCGGCGCCTCCTCGAGCGCTGTGAGCGCGGACACGGCGCGGCGCACCCCGTCGCGTGGCATCGGTGACAGCCATGCGGACGCGGCCGATTCGTACACGGCCTCGCGATCCTGCTTGAGCTGCTCGAACTGGGTGCGGTCGCGCGCGAGCGGGCGCCCCTTGCCGGATGCTCGCCGCCATGCCTCGTCGGAAGCGATCTGGAGATGGACGACCGTGTGGCCGCGCAGGGCCTCGCGCACCCGCTCGGAACCGAGCGCGCCGCCGCCCAGCGCGATCACCCGCGCGTCCGCCCGGCCGAGCAGGTCGAGCACGACCTCTTCCTCGCGCGCGCGAAAGGCAGCCTCACCCTCGCGATCGAAGTAGCTCTCGATCGTCTCTCCGAGCTGGCTTTCAAGCTCGCGGTCGGAGTCGAGCGGATCGACCGCGAGCTCCGCTGCCGCGATGCGTGCGGCCGTGGACTTGCCGGCGCCCATGAAGCCGACGAAGACGAACGCCCCCGCGCCGGCGGGCGCCGCCCCCGGGGCGGTCAGCGCTTCCACCCAATCCGCTCGCGGTAGGCGGCGAACGCGGCGCGAACGTCGTCGATGTGGTCGCCTCCGAACTTCTCCCGGTAGGCATCGGCGAGGATGAGCGCGACCATCGCCTCGCCCGACGACGCCGGCGGCCGGGACCGTGCACGAGTCGGTCCGCTCGCGCAGCGCCTGCGCGGGCTCCTTGCTCTCCGTGTCCACCGACCGGAGCGGCTTGGTCAGAGTTGGCAGGGGCTTCATCGCGCCGCGGACGACGAGCGTCTCGCCGGTCGTCATGCCGCCCTCCAAGCCCGCCCGAGCGGTTCGTCTCGCGATGGAAGCCGCGCTCCTCGGTCCAGAAGATCTCGTCGTGCGCCTGCGATCCGACGCGCCCGGCGATGTCGAAAGCGTCTCCGACGCTCACGCCCTTCATGGCCTGGATCGACATGATCGCCTGCGCGAGGCGGCCGTCCATCCTGCCCTCCCAGGACAGGTAGGAGCCGACACCCGGAACGAGTCCGTAGGCGCGAACCTCGAACACGCCGCCGAGCGATTCGTTCGCCTTGCGGGCCGTGTTGATCTCCTCGACCATCGCGTCGCTCGCAGCGCCGTCGAGGCAGCGGACGGGTGACTCGTCGACCGCGGCGAAGTCGCCCGGCTCCAGTTCGTCGCCGGTCCCTGCCCGAACCGAGCCGATCTGCACGACGTGCGAGAACACCTGCACGCCGAAGTCCGCGAGGAACCCCTTCGCGACCGCGCCGCACGCCACCCGCGCCGCGGTCTCGCGCGCGCTGGCGCGCTCCAAGACGTTTCGGACGTCGCTGAAGCCGAACTTCTGAATGCCGGCCAGGTCAGCGTGCCCCGGGCGCGGCAGGTGCACCTCCTGCACCTCCGCGTCCACCGGCCACGGGTTCATCCGCTCTTCCCAGTTCGCGTAGTCGCGGTTCTGGATCCGGATGGTGATCGGGCTGCCCAGCGTCTTCCCGTGGCGCACGCCGGACGACCACGTCCGCGCGGTCGCTCTCGATCTTCATGCGGCCGCCGCGGCCATGGCCGAGCTGGCGCCGCGCAAGGTCGCGGTCGAGACCCTCCTGGGTGAGCGGCAGTCCGGCCGGGAGCCCCTCCACGATCGCGGTGAGGCCGGGCCCGTGGGACTCCCCGCTCGTCGTGAAGCGGATCGCCATCAGGCTTCCCAGGCTATCCAAGCGCCTGGGCTGATCTGGCCCGCTGAGCTCTAGCCGACGCCGTCGACGAGCAGCGGCCAGTCGTAGCCGGCGCCGTGGGCGTCGCCGAGCGAGCTCTCGCCACGCCCCGCGCGCTGCTGCGCAACCTTGCGCGCCTGCGTGCGCTGCTTGCGCTCCTGGCTCAGCTTGACGCGCTTGATGCCCAGCAGACGGATGCGGAACTCGTAGTCGTTGACCGAGAGGAAGTGGTCGCGCCCGATCCCCAGCTCGAGGAAGTTGCACTCGGCCTTGCTCGGAATGCACACACCCTCACCGGCATGGCTCAGGCTCGGGTGGACGAAGAACAGAGCGGTCTTCGCATCCTCGGGGACGCCCATGAAGAGAAGGGCGGGGATGTTTTCGTTGGGCAGGAAGCTCATCCTGGTCAGGTTCGGGTAGCGCTGCTCGCGGCCAGGACGGCCGAACTTCACATCGAGCTGGTACGTGTACTTGGAGCCGGGGCGCTTGACGACAACGGGCGGGGTGTCGCTGCCGCCGGTCGTCAGGCCGCCGCCCGAGCCGCCCAGGTCGGGCAAGCCACCCTCGTCGGGGGATGAGCCGCCGCTCGAGCCGAGCATCTTCGAGAGCTCCTCGCCCGAGCCGTCGGACGCAGCGTCGCCCGGCGCAACCGCCGTGCCGCTCCTGCCGTTGTCCGCCTGTGGCTTCACCAGCCCGTCGAACGGGTTGCGCGCCTTGTAGGAGTCGAGCTTCGAGTCCTCGGCGAGCTCTTCCGCCAACTCGACCTCGGCAGCGTTGTCGGACGATGCCGCGGGGACGATCGGCAGCGGTCCCGCCCCAGGCGTCTCCTCGCCCTTGAGCATCAGAGCAGGGATCGCGACGAGGGCGAGCGCAAGCCCGACCGCGACCGGCGCGAGCCGCTTCTCCTTGAGGTCGGCCCAGATGTCGAGCAGGAAGTCGGCGTTCAGGTTGTTCATGGCGTGGTGGCTGCGGTTGGGGTTGGTGAGGACGAGCCGTTGCTTGCGGTGCTGACCGGCGCCGGGGCGGCGGGAGTCTGGGGGCCGGCCGGGGTCGCGCCCGCCGTGACGCCCTCGGTCTTCGGCGTCAGGTAGACGGTCGCCTGGACCGTCGCGGCCAGGGCCGGGAAGGTCTCGGCCTCGGCCGTGTACTCGACGCCGTCGATCGTCATCAGGCGGCCACGGACACGGACCCGGTCGCCCTGGACGTAGACGAAGCGCTTCAGCCGGTGGAAGAAGTCGGCCAGCGAGAAGAAGTCGCCCTTGAACTTGAACTCGAGCGAGACCTTCTCGAGCGCGCCGGGTGGGGTAGCTGTCGCCGAGCCGGCCGCGGCAGGATCGGTCGGAGCCGTCGCGGCGCCGTCCGCCGTCGGCGGCGGCACGCTGGCCGCGTCGGCAGCGGACTGTGCGCTGGCGGCAGCCTGGCCGGCGACCGCTCTGCGGCGGCTGGCCGCTGGGCGCGGTCCCGGTGGGCGGCGGCGCGGTCTCCGCGGCAGCCTGCTCGACCGGCGCGCGCTCACCCACGCTCACGCCGTCCAGCTCGATTCCGGTGCCATGCGCCGCCTCCTCGAGCTGGACGAGCAGGCTGGGCATGTCGACGGAAGCCGGGATCGCCTTACCGAGCGCCACGACGGCCGCGTAGTCGGCAGCGAAGCTCGCCTTGGCCGCCTGGACCGTGCTCGCCTGGGACTGGGCGGCCGTCAGCGCCGCCTGCTCAGTCTCGAGCGCCTTCGCAGCCTCGGCAGCCGCCTCGCGCTTAGGCGCGAGCAGCATGAACCAGTAGGCCAGGACGACGACGATCGGGACCAGGATCATCACGATTTTCTTGTCGCGGTCGGTGAGGGTCATCCCCCGCCTCCAAGCCGCGCCGGAATGGGCGCCGCGGTGTCCTCTGCGACGGGGCTCGGAGCCGCCATCGCAACAGAGATCTCGAACGAGTAGAAGGCCCCGCAGCCACTTTCTTCGGACTGCTCCGCCCGCGGCCGGCGCGCCGAAGCCGGTCGCCTGCTCCTCCTTGTCGGCAGCCATCGACTGCACGAGCTCGACCTCCTCGGCCACGTGCAGCTCACGCAGGCGGACCATCGTGTCGGCGATGCGCTCGTGGTCCTCGGCGCAGCCCTCCAGCTGCGATGCTGGGCCCGAGCTCGCCGCCGCCGTCCGCGTCGCCGGCCGCCGAGGTGAAGCCGGTCAGCCAGACCCGCGGCGGGAGCACGTGCGCGAGCTCGCGGAAGAGGCGCTCCCAGTCGGTGCGCGCGGTCGCGAGCGACTTGACGGCGGAAACGCGCGCCTCCTTGATCCCGGCGAAGTCGCCGAAGCCCTGGAGCGTCACCGCCTGCGTCTGGGCGGACGCAAGCTGCTGCTTGGCCGCGGCGATCTCCGAGTTGCGCGAGCTCACCTTGTTGGCCGTCGTGACGTATCCGAAGACGGCGAGCACGAGCACGGCCAGAACGCCGAGCGCGATGTACGAGGTCTTCGAGTCGCCCGACCCGCCGGAGCGGGGGCGGTACCGAGCGGGAAGAAGGTTTACGGGCCTCACGCCGCCGCTCCCATGGACAAGCCGAGTGCGACCGTGTGGCGGCGGGGATCCTCGCCGGCCGGCAGCGAAGCCCGGTCGTAGTGACCGAGCGGCTCGGCAGCCGCGACCTCGAGGCCGGTCGCCGACGCCAGCTCCTCGGACAGCCCGTCGGTGGAAGAGCGCGGCCCGGAGAGGATGATCTCGCGGACGGGCCGGGTCTCCGGCTGCGCGAGGTAGAAGTCGATCGAAAGGCGGATCTCCTCGGCGAGCGCGAACCCGTCGATCGTGCCCGCGTCGTTAGCGCGCGTCGCGAGCGGACGCGTGAACAGGCAGTTCGACCCGACCGCGATCGCGAGATTCGTGACCGCGCCGAGATGGCAGTACACCCGCGCTGTGTCGTCACGAGCCTCCGTGGCCAGGGCGCGCACCAGCGCGAAGGCGTTCAGGTCGATACCGACGGGCCGAAGCCCGGCCGACCGCACCGCCTCGACAAGGCGCTCGATCATCGACTCGCGGGCAGCGACCACGACCACGTTCGTGCGGGGGCTGCCGTTCTCGTCGACGCCATCGCCCAAACGGTGGAAGTCCAGAACGACCTCATTGAGAGGCATGGCGATCGCCTCTGCCGCCTGGAAGCGCACGGCCGCCTCCAGATCCTTGTCCTCCTCGATGCGCGGAAGCTCGATCTGGCGGACGACGATCTGCTGGTTCGCCACGCCGAGTCGTACGTCGCGCGGCAGGGCGGACGCGCGGAAGATCTCCTTCAGCACGTGGCCGAGCGTTTCCGAGTCGACGACCTCGCCGTCGTGCATGACGCCCTCGGGCAGGTCGCTGCTGACGGCCGACTGGATGCGGCCGTCCGCGATCGTCACGGCGGACAGGTAGTCGCCGTCGAGGTCGAGCCCGACGCTCCCGTTCGGGCCAGAATTTGAGCGTGATTTAGCCATGGAGACCACTCCACGCATCGGTCATCCGTCCAGCGCGCTTGAAAACCCCGGCCCACGGCTGGACAGGCCTGGACGGGGGGACAGCCCTCCGTCCCCTTCTGGCTAGAGAAAGCCGTCTACGTAGGCGTCGACGAGCTCAGGGCCCCAGTACAGGCCGATAAAGCCGCCAAGCGCCAGGAACGGGCCGAACGGGATGCCCTTCTTGCGAGCGTCTGCGCCCTCCCGGATGAGGATCGCGACTCCCACGAGGGAGCCCGCCAGGAAGGCCGCGAGCATCGCCGGAGCGACCCCCGAGCCGAGGTATATGCCCATCACGCCTGCCAGCTTCACGTCGCCCATCCCCATCCCCGCCGGGTAGATGAGCGCCGCGAGCAGGAGCGCGGAGAACGCGATCCCGCCCGCGATCAGCGAGTCGTCGATGTTGTCGGGCCGGAAGACGATCGTCGCGCGCCAGGCCCCAGATCGCCGCCGGCAGCAGGATCTTGTTCGGGATGATCCGGTGGTCGAGGTCGATCCCCGCCACGGCGATCAACATGGCCGCGAACGGCAGCCACAGCGCGAGGTCGTCGTCCACGCCACGCGTAAGGGCCGTGCCCGACGAACAGCGCGGCCGTCAGTGCCTCTACGAGCGGGTAGCGGACGCTTATCTCAGCGCCGCAGTTGCGGCACCGCCCGCGCAACAGGAGCCACGACAGCACCGGGATGTTGTCGTACGGCTTGACCGGCGCGCCGCACTGCGGGCAGCGCGACGCCGGCCTGACGAGCGACTCCTTGCGGGGCAGCCTGTAGATGACGACGTTCAGGAAGCTGCCCACGAGCAGGCCGAGCACCCCGATCACCACCACGTCCACGGGCGGGGACCCTACGCGAGCGTTCGGCTAGTCGCAGCCGGACTCGGGGTCGGTCGTGGCCAGACGGGCCCGGCGGCACTCGGTCCACGCCATGCGGTAGTAGACCGACACCCTGTCGGTGCGCAGCTCCGAAAGGTCGAACTGCCCGCTGCCGCCCGCCCAGGCGAACGTCGCCGAGTTCTTGAACTCCACCTTGCTCGCGGCCACCGCGCCGTTGATGCCCGCGGTGTTGTTCCACACCAGCTCGCTCGACGGCGCATAGATCGCCGCGTTCACGACCTGGCTGTTGTTGAACTCGACCCTGTGCGTGCCGTCGGCGTAGCCGTACATGTAGATCTGGAAGTTGATCGCGTGGCCCGGGTTGTTGAAGTTGGAGCCCTGGCCGAGCACCATCCCGCCGTAGCCGTTGGCGCGCGCCGTCGCCGCCTTCTCGCTTGCGGTCCCGGAGTAGTTGTCCGGGATGCAGTCGCCTGCCGAGCCCGCCGCGAGGCGGTCCGGCGAGTCCAGGAAGAAGCGGACCTTCGCGCCGGCGGCGATCGTGATGTAGGCGTTGTTGCCCAGCGTGACCTTGCAGAAGTTGTAGGTGCCGCCGCCGAGCGTCAGCGAGCCGTTGTTGTCGATCGAGAGCGTCCGCGGTGAGTTGCCGTGTCGGTGTAGGTGACGTTGCTGCCCGCGTCCGCGCCGGTCGCGATGCGGTTGTTCTCGTGGCTGCCGGTTCCATCGGGCGGCTTCGGCAGCGCCGTGTTGCCCATGTCAACCGGGGCCAGCACGAACGCACCGTCCGCCTCGGAGCGATACGTGACTGGCGGGTTCCCTCCGACCGTGCTGCCCTGTCCGAGGATGGGCAGTGGCGTCGTCTGCTCGCCGAGCTGGATCTGGCCGTTCACGACGCTGTTGTTGCCGAGCTCGATCTGGCCGTTCGAGCCCAGCGCGCCGCTGACGATCGCCGTGTTCTTCACCGTGATCCCGTTGATCGCGAGGATGCCGCCGACCGGGAAGAGCTGCGTGCCGATGTACGAGGCGACCCGAGCCTGGATCCGGCGGCGCTCGCCGTTCGCCTTGCCGATCGAGGTGACGCAGCGCTGCGTGACGGTCACCTCGCCGTTCGGATCGGTGTGGTTCACCTGGAGACCGGCGCACGTCGTCGCCGTCCTGCAGCGCCGGAGTCACGTAGTACGTGTAGCTCGAGTTGTTCCCGAGGTCGTCCTTTACGCCGGCGCACTCGCCCGCGGCCGGGGTGCCCCCGGTCTCCGGATCGGTCCCGGTTGCGGGATCGATCGCCGCGGTGGTGAAGCACTTCGACTCGCTCTGCAGCCCGATCTCGTTCATGCGGAACATCGCCGCCTCGAGCCCGGCGTCCGCGGCGGCGAGCGCACGCTTGCGCGTCACGGCTCGCCGTTGACGTGTCGTTCAAGCGGGTGCTCACGGCGAACGTCGCGGTCGACAGCGTCCCCACGACGGCCAGCACGCCGAGCGCCGCAGGCAGCGCGATTCCCCTCTGGTCGCGGAGCAGGCGCATCATCCGCTCACCTGGAGGTAGCTCACGTGGAGGGGGTGGTCGTAGAGCACGACCAGGTCGGCCCCCGCCGAGGACGACGTCCAGATGCGCACGCCGAGGCGGTGCCCGGCGGCGATCGTCGCGCTGCCGCCACCGGTGAAGAGCTCGAGCACGAACGCAACCTCCGACGCGCTCGTAGGCCAGGCCATCAGGCCGCTCTTCGGCCCGCCCTTGGAGACGAGCAGCGTGGGCGGGCTGTCCACGAGGTTCGTGATGCTGCCCGGCACGTCGTAGAGCGCCACGCAGACCATTGCGGTGGCCGTCGCGGCGTTGAACGTCTGGGTCGAGAGGCTCATGGCGATGTCCGACACCGACATGCTCTCCGCAAGCGGCGGCGTGACCCACATGTGGCCCTTGGTGTTGTCGGTCGTCGTCGGCGTCCCGCCGGTGCAGGTGGTGTCGCGCCGCACGACCGCGCCGCCCGGCGTGGTCCCGCCCGTGATCTCGTTCGAGTAGTTGTAGACCGGCGGCGTGACCTCCGGCGCGGGCGGCGGGTCGATCCCCATCAGGTCCGGCACCGGGCAGCCGCTCGTCGAGCCGCCGCTGCAGGTGCCACTCGCAGCGACGGTCGCGTGCGTCGGATGGCTCCCGGTGATCTCCTCGCGCGCGGACTGGGTCGCCGGCGTGTCGTACAGGTACCAGGTGCTGACGGTGCCCGTGTTGGCCTCGTGCACTCGCCTTCCACGCCGGTCTCCGCATCGGTGCAGAACGTGCCGGGCGATTCGGTCGGGTTCGAGCCCTCGCCGTTCGCGAGGTCGGGGTCTCCGATGAGCGTGGAGAGCATGATCGGCTTGCCCGGCCCGCCGGCGTTCTCGACGGTGACCGCGACGATGATCCGCTTGTAGGCGCTCGTCTCCGCCCCCTGGTCGCAGTCATCGGCCGCGGCGGAGGCGCAGGTCACGTAGCGGTGGATCTGGCCGTGGACGCGTCCGACGTCCCACGACTCGCCGGTCGACTCCACCTTGCCCTCCGTCGCGTCGATCACAAGCGGTTCCGCGGTGTGCGATTCGGGGGCGTCCTCCCGCTGGTCCCAGACGTAGCTCGTCCCCCCTCCCTCGAGGTAGTGCGCGGGGCTTTTCGGATCGCTCGAGCTGGACGGGACGACGTTCCCGTCGAGCGCCAACTCGGCGTAGTCGAGAGCGCGCAGCTCCTCCATCTTCTGCTCCGCCACGTGCGAGGCCGCCTCCTTCATCTCGGAGTAGGTCGTGACCCGCCGCGAGACATCGAGCGTGCCTACGACTGAGATCACGCCGACGCTGCAGATCATCATCGCGAGCAACAGCTCGATGGTCGTGAAGCCCGACTGGGCGCGCCCCCTAGCCCACATCGGTGTTCCTCAGGTAGACGCCGTCGTCGAGGTCCAGGCTCGCGGTATAGCCGTTGGCGCGATCGCCGGCCTGCGGAACCTCGAGATGGACCTCGACGAAGGTCGGATTGATCAAGCTCGGCTTGTACGCGAAGACGTCGCCCGCTGTGCGACGCTCGACGACGACCGTGCCAGGCTGGTCGACCGGGAGCTCCTGCTCCGATCGCCGCCTCCCAACGCCGGCACTGGCGCTGGGTGGGATCGTCGGGGTGCACGACGTCGCAGTCGTAGAGCACGTGCCTGTCATCGCCGATGTTCACGTAGATCTGGGTCCTGCCCGGTGTCCAGACCTTGGTGGCCAGCCGCAGCTCGCGGGTCATGACGTACATCCCGGTCTGGCCCTCCCGGATGGAGTTCGCCCGCTCCTGGTCGCGCGGCGCCGTTGCGACGGTTGCATCGAGCAGGCCGAGCAGGGCGAGCGTCACGACGGTCATCACGAGCATCGCGACGAGCAGCTCCGCCAGGCTCAACCCCCTCTCGGAGCGCAGGCGCGCACGAGTGAGGCGGACGATTGAACGCACGATTCTCCGATCGGCGGATCCCGCGCTCAGGCTGAGAATGTCCAGGCAAATCTGGACGCAAAAAAAGGGCGGGCCCGAGGGCCCGCCCTTCTCAGTTCAGTTCCTATGGAACTTTTCGAACTTTTGCAACTACCAGCTGAGGCTGTTGCAGCCACCGTCAGAGCCGGTGCACGCGCGAGTGGTCTCGCCCGTGGTGCCGCTCTTCGTCATCGAGAACGTGTTATCGCTCTTCGACGTGGCGGTGACCGTGTAGCCGGTGTCGGCGTTCTCGGTGACCACGACGCCCTCGTCAGCCGCGTCCATGTCGACGCCCGGGGCAGCACCCGCATCCTTCAGGTCTGCCGACGTGAGGCACTCGCCGTAGTCCTGCGTCTCGGCGAAGCAGGACTCCACCGACGACACAACGTTACGCGCGTTCGACTTGGCCGCGGCGTCCTGGCCCTTCGTCTGCTGGCCAAGGAAGGCCGGCAGGGCGATGGCGGCGAGGATGCCGATGATCAGAATTACGACGAGGAGCTCGATAAGGGTGAAGCCCTTCTCGCTCTCCATACGCTCGCGGAGCTTCCGCAGCATGTGAACTCCTCCTTTAGGAGTACTGGATTGACCTTGATTGCCAGTCCGCCGCGGGTCGAAGCCGCCGTAATGGAAGTCGAGTTCCTGGTGGTAGTCCGGCCTGCTCCTGGTGGGGGGAGGAGCACCGTGACTTTGCGTCCCCGCCTCGCGACGGGTTTGCCCTTTTCACCGTGACACTCTGGCTTGGGTGCCTTATCGGTATTTGCGGGGTGAAAGCTTGATCGGACGTGTGTCCATGAATCGGTAGGCAAGATTCAAGTTGTGCAAATCCGGCGCGTCCTACTTCTGTTCGCCCTCGTACTGGGTCTTTCGGCGCTTGTAGCGTCGCTGGCGCCCCCTCCAGAGGACGCCGACGACGAGGCGCGCGACGAGGCGGTGCCCACGGTCGAGCAGCCTGCGCCCGCTGGTCCGGCGATGCAGCCCAGGCGGGTCTCGATCGCCGTCCGTCCTCGCCAGGCCCGCGACCCCACAGCGCCGCGTCAGGACCGGATCGAGCTTCTGGCTGACGGTGTCGGTGCCGGACCCGGGCGACGTCGTGGTGGAGGATCTCGGCCTGCGACAGTCGGCCGATCCGCTCGCGCCCGCGACGTTCGCGCTGCTCGCGGCAGCCGTCCGGCCGGCATCGCCGTGGTCTTCATACCGGTTGACGGCGAGAGGCGGGTAGTGGGCAGCTGGTCTTCGTCGACCCGATGACCGTTACGCGGCCACAGCGCGGCCGCTGACGATCCGCCAGGTGGCGTCCTGGCCCGGCTCGTGTGCCTTCAGGAAGGCGGCCACGACGCGCGGGTCGAACTGCGTGCCGGATCCTCGACGAAGCTCGGCGCGCGCGGCGGTGTGCCCGATGCTCGGGCGATATACGCGGTCCGTGGTCATCGCCTCGTAGGCGTCGGCGACCGCAACGATCCGCGCCTCGAGCGGGATCTGCTCGCCCTCGAGCCCAAGCGGATAGCCCTTCCCGTCCGGGCGCTCGTGGTGGGCCAGAACCCAGTCGGCGATGTCCCACAGCTCGGCGCGCTCGAGCATCCTCGCGCCGAACTCCGGATGCTTCTGCATCTCCTCCCACTCGAGCGCAGTCAGTGGGCCCGGCTTGTTCACGATCGCGTCCGCGACGCCGATCTTGCCGATGTCGTGGAGGATGCCGGCGAGGTGCACGCGCTCCACGAGCTCCTTGGAAAGGCCCAGATCGACGGCGATCAGCTTCGTGTAGCGGCCGACCATCTGGGAGTGCTCGGCGGTGTCCATCGAGCTCGCGAGCCCGATCAGGCTGGCGACGCGCCGCTCGGCCGTGCTCTCCTTGCGATGGCTGTCACCGCGCAGGATCTCGGCGGTCTCGGCGCTGTAGATCACGGAGCAGTCGCGGCCGAATTCCTTCGCCGTGTAGAGCGCCTGGTCAGCGGCCTTGAGAAGCGACGCCGTAGTCGCCCCGTGCGTCGGGTAGGACGCGACGCCGAAGGAGATCGTCAGCGGGAAGATGTCGGCGGCGAAGTTCTCGCGAATCTTGCCGCGGAGGCGCTCCGCCAGCACGTAGCCCTCGTGCTCGTCCGTCTCGGGGAGCACGAGTGCGAACTCCTCGCCGCCCATGCGGCCCACCCGGTCGATCCGGCGCACGCCGGCGGTGAGTGCCTCGCCGAGCATCTCGAGCGCCCGGTCGCCGGCCGGGTGGCCGAGGCGGTCGTTCAGCATCTTGAAGCGGTCGAGGTCGCCGACCAGAAGCGTCAGCGGCGACTCGAGCCGGCGGGCCCGCTCCACCTCGAGCTCGAACGCCTCCTCGAAGCCGCGGCGGTTGAGGAGGCCGGTGAGCGGGTCGGTGCGAACGGCGTCCGTGAGCCGGCTGAGCATGCCCTCGAGTCGCTCGTTCAGCAGCCCGAAGAGGGCGGTCGCCACGACCAGCGTGCCGAAGGCGATCGTCCACTGCGCGGCGGAGTCCTCCACGGCGACCGCGAAATCGCCGATCGTGTTGCCGGTCCAGTGCTGTGCGACCAGAACGACGGCGTAACAGAAGCCCATGAAGAGCACGTGCCGCGCCGCGTCGGATGCGCTGAAGAAGTGCAGCGCATACAGGGCTGCCCAGACGTAGAAGAACGAATACGGGCTGGCGCTCTTCCCGCTGTAGAAGATCATCCCGCTCACGATCAGCGTGAAGCCGAACATGAACGCCCTGAAGCCCCACGCGGGGATCCGGTCGTAGCCCCCGATCAAGAGCGCGACCATCGCGTACGAGAGGCCGACCATCGCGAGCATCGCTCCCGTGTTGACGGTCCCCGACACCGGCAGGAAGAGCCAGATCAGCGCGAGGGTCGCGCCGGACGCGATGAGGTAGGCGCCGGAGCGCGCCATCGTGGCGGGGTCCGCGACGTTGGAGCCGAGGACGCCATGGGGGCTCTGCCAGCGAAGCCGCGCCAGGCAGGTACGCAGGAGCTTGGCGACCTTCGCCATGGGGTCGCTGTCGGGCTGCCCGCGCGCGTACTTGTGCCTTGTCCCCGGACGGGCGGACGGATGGACTAGGCGCGGTTTGGCGTGTCCAGTCCGCTCTGGACGCTGAGCGCGAAGAAAGCTGGACTTTGCGAAGAGCCGCTAAAAGGCCAAAACGTCCGCGCCGATAGGGGGATCGTGCGCGATCTCGGCTTTCAGATCATCGATTTCTCGGAGGTCAAGTTCCGCCTGCGCATCGCGGGCGCGCGGATCTGGCTCACCTACCTGACCGCCGCGGTGTTCGCCGCCTACGCGGTGGGCACTTGGGAGGGCGCCGACCAGCTCGGGCTCGCGGCCGTCGCCGGCGCCTACCTGGCCTGGGGAATGCTCGTGCGCCTGCTGCCGCTCGAGAAGATCGTCCACAGCCCGTCCCATGACCTCTTCTTCCTCGGCTGGAGCCTCGCCGAGATTGCCGCTATCGGCGCCGCCATGACGATCGACGGTGGCTCGGACAGCCCCCTCGCCGCCCTGCTCTTCATCCCGCTCGTTGTCGCCGCGCTGACCTATCCGCCGGTGCTCGTGCTCGCGGTCGGCACGCTCGAGCTGCTCGTGTACCTGATGATCGCGGTGAACGTCGGCGGCCGCGACGACCTGTCGCTGTCGCTGTTCGCCGTGAGCCTCGGCATCACCGCCTTGGTCTGCGCGTGGCAGACGCGCATCCGCGACGCCCAGCGCGACGAGCTCAACCGAATCTCGCGAGCCGATCCTCTCACCGGCTGCCTGAACCGCCGTGGGTTCCTGGAGCGGCTCGAGGCGGAGCTCGACGAGGCCGACCGGGGCGGCCGCGCGTTCACGCTGGTCGCACTCGACCTCGACCGCTTCAAGGCTGTCAACGACAGCAAGGGCCATGCCGCCGGCGACGAGCTGCTGCGCTGGACGGTGGAGCAGCTCAAGGAGAACCTTCGCCCGATGGACTCCGTCGGCCGCCTGGGCGGCGACGAGTTCGCCATGCTGATCCCGGGTGCCGCGCGACCGGAGGCCCTGACCCTCGTAGGCCGCATCAACAGCCAGCTGGCCGGGCGCGCGCCGAGCTCACTCGGTCTCGCCTCCTACCCGGCGGACGGCACGACCGACCGAAGAACTGCAGCGTCATGCCGACGCGGAGCTGTACGCCGCGAAGGAAGGCCGGCGGGTCGAGACGGCGCCGAGCCGGCGCGAGCTCAGCTGGGCCACCGCGCTGGCGCAGGCGGTCGACACCCGCATCGCCGTCCCCGACGAGCACTCGAGCGCAGTCGCCCGTTATGCGGCGGCCGTCGCCGAGGAGCTCAACTGGAGCGGCACGGACCTCGCCCTGCTTCGGATGGCGGCGATGCTCCACGACGTGGGCAAGGTCGGCATCCCCGACTCGATTCTGCGCAAGGCCGGTCCGCTGACCGAGGAGGAGTTCGAGCAGATGCGGCAGGCCCCGGTTACCGGTGCCGAGCTCGTCGGCCGCGTCGAGGGCCTTGGCCCGATCGTGCCCTGGATCTACCACGCGCACGAGCACGTGGACGGCTCCGGCTACCCCGAGGGCCTGCGCGGCGAAGCGATCCCGCGCGCGTCGCGAATCATCGCGGTCGCGGACGCCTTCGACGCGATGACGACCAACCGCCCGTATCGCCCGGCGATGGCGCGCGACGACGCGATCGCAGAACTGCGCCGCTGCGAAGGCACCCAGTTCGACCCCGTCTGCGTGGAGGCGCTCGAGCGCTCGGTCGACGTGATCGAGGGCGAGCTCGCGGCCGAGGCGCTCGAGTCGAACGCCGCCGAAGCCCGCTGGGGCTGCGGCACCCCGCGTCATGGGACGAGCCTCCGGCCTCGGTTCTGACCGCTCGGCTTCGCCTCGCTCTCTGGTTTAAGGCTCGATCAAGCCGCGGCGGATTGCGTAGCGGACCAGCTCCACGCGGTCCCGCATACCGAGCTTCGAGAGCACGTTGCCGCGGTGCGACTCGACCGTCTTCTCGGACACGTTCAGGATCTGGGCGATCTGCTTGTTCGTGTGAGCCTCGGCGATCAGCTTGACCACCTCGAGCTCGCGCGGGGTCAGCTCGGAGCCCGCCTCGTCGCCCTCCTGCAGCCAGTTGCGCAGCAGCTCTTCCTCCGCGACGGGTGAGATGAACGGCTCGCCGCGCAGCGCAGCGCGGATCGCATCCACGAGCTGGGTGTCCGCTGAGCGCTTGAGCACGTAGCCGGCGGCGCCCGCCTTCAGCGCGTCGTAGAAGTAGCGCTGGTCGTCGTGCATCGAGAGCAGGACGACGGCCGTGTCGGGCAGATGCTGCTTGATCTCGTGGGTGGCCTGGATGCCGGTCATGCGCGGCATCGACACGTCGAGGACCACCACGTCGGGCTTGTGCTTGATAGCCGCCTCGACGGCCTCCACCCCATCCTCGGCCTCGGCGACAACGGTCATGCCCTCCTGCTGGTCCAGCAGCATGCGCACCCCTGACCTGACGATCCCGTGGTCGTCGGCGACCAGCGCGTGGATCATCAGGCGGGCACCAGCAGCCTGAGCGTGGTCCCGCGGCCGGGGACGGACCTGATGTCGAACTGGCCGTCGACCATGCGGGCGCGCTCGGCCATGCCCTCGAGCCCAAGCCCGCGGTCCTCCTCGCCAGGCACGAAACCAGCGCCGTCATCGGCGACCTCGAGCGCCACCGTGCCGTCGATGCGCGTGATGTCCACCGACACGGTCTGGGCCTTCGCATGGCGCACGACGTTGTTGAGCGCCTCCTGCGTGACCCGATAGAGGACGAGCTGCTTGTCGTTGCCGAGGTGGTCGAGATCGCCGCGCGTCGAAAGACTGGTGTCGATCCCGTACTGGGCCTTGAACCGGCGCAGCTGATCCTCGATCGCAGGGACGAAGCCGTGGTCGTCGAGCGCGGTCGGCCGCAGCTGGCGAGCGAGCTGCAGCAGCTCTTCCATCGCCTGGTTCGCCAAGCGTCTTCGTCTCCGCGAGCTCGTCCCGCAGACGTGGCGGAGCTACGTGCGTGAGCGCCTCGAGGCGAAGCAGGATCGCGGTAAGCGCCTGGTTCACCTCGTCGTGGAGGTCGCGCGCCACGCGCTTGCGTTCCTCCTCCTGCGCTCGCAGCTGCAGGCGGCCGGCCCGCCGGCGCTCTGCCTCGATCCGCTCGAGCAGGTTCGCGAAGGCGTGCGCGAGCCGCCCCACCTCCTCAACCGGCTCCTCCGGCGCCTCGAAGGACGACGGGTCGCTCGGGTCGATCGCCTCGATGTCCCGGATCAGCTCGTCGAGCGGGCTGAATCGCCGCTGGAGCATCAGGATGTTCAGGAGCAGCGCGAGAATGCCCGTCATCGCGAGCAGCGCGAACTCGAGCCGCTGGTCCTCGATCTGCAGGTCCAGGCTCGACGCCGCGGAGGCGGCGAAGAGCGCCGCGACCACGAGCAGCAGGTTTGCGGCCACTACCTGGCCGCTGAGAGATTCCCGGCCTTTCATCGTATTTCGGAAGTTTGGCGCATGCTCCGGCTGAAGAATGGGGTTCAGACCCCATATCGGCAGATCGGGGCCTGAGCGAAAATACGGGTGTAAGAGCTTTTCGACACGGGGGTCGAGTCCTCGTGTCCGGGGGGCAAACTGCAGCATGAGGGACCTTGAGAGGGGCGCTTTCACAGGAGGCGCCCCTCACTCGTTCCGGCGTTATCTTGCGGCGGCGATGCTGGCGAGCGACGAGCTCCCCTCCCTGCGCGGGCGGCTTCACCAGCACACGATCTGGTTCTCGCTCGCCGCGGCCGCCCTGCTGGTGGCGTTCGCGCCGGCCGGCACGCCACGCCTGACCGCGGCGATCTACGGCGTCGGCCTGAACGCGCTCTTCATCGCGAGCGCCGTCTACCACCGCTGGCCGCCGGCGTCGCGCTGGAAGCCCATCCTCCGGCGCGTGGACCACTGCGTGATCTTCATCTTCATCGCCGCCAGCTACACGCCGGTGGCGGCGCTCGTGCTCGAGCCGCCCAGCAGCACGATCGTCCTCGTCAGCGTGTGGGCCGGCGCTCTCCTCGGCGTCGTGTTCAGCGTTGCGTGGATCGACGCGCCGCGGCTTGCGGTCGCGCTCGCCTACATCGGCGTCGGCTGGGTGATCGTGATCGCCCTGCCCCAGATCCTCGACGACGTCGGCCTCGCGCCCACCGCGCTCTTCCTGGCCGGCGGCCTCCTCTATTCAGGCGGGAGCGGTTGTGTACGCGCGCAAGCGGCCAGACCCGTGGCCGCGGATATTCGGCTTCCACGAGCTGTTCCACGCGCTCGTGATCGCGGCCGCGCTGCTGCACTTCGTCGCGATGGCCGGCTGGGTGATCCCAGCCGAGGCCTAGACCAGCTAGATCCAGCCTTCGCGGCTGGCGATCAGCACGGCCTGCGCGCGATCGGCGGCGCCGAGCTTCGCGTACACGTTGTGCAGATGGCTTCGAACCGTGCTCGCGGCGATGCCCAGGTCGTGCGCGATCTCCTTGTAGACCTTCGACGCCGCCAGACCCCTGAGCACCTCGCGCTCCTGGTTCGAGAGCGGCGACTTCGCGATCGTCCGGCGGCGCTCCCCGCCGCGGTCCGGCAGCCGGTACATCAGCGACTCGAGCGCAGCGGTGTCGATGCCCACGCGCGCCGCCGCGGACTCGAGCTCGGCGGGACGAACGGTCTCCCCCAGCTCGTACCGCGTCAGGCCGTCCGCGAGGGCCAGGATCGCCGCCTCGCCATCGGCGTCCGGGGCGTGGTGGCGCTCGACTGCCCGCGCGATCACCTGCGGGATCCGCCAGCGGCGCAGCAGGACGCCGCCGATCACCGCATGGTCGACGCCGTACTCGCGGCGCTCGGCCTGTGCGCGCTCGCCCGGTGACAGGCCCGGGTCGTTCATGCGTTCCAGGTAGTCGGGATAGGCGTCCGCCATCACGACCTTGCCGAGGTCGTGCAGCAGCGCCGCCACGAGCAGCTCATCGGGGCGCGGATGGTCGATCTCGCGGGCGATCATGTTCGCCGTGCCGGCGACCGCCACCGCGTGGAGCCGGAAGCGCTCGGGCGGCACCTGCCAGCCCGGGATGCGCTCGAAGAATCCGTAGACGCCAATCCTCCGCGCCAATGTCTCGACCCCCTCGGGTGCGAGCGCGCGCACAGCTTCCGGCACCGAAGCTACGCGACTGCGATTCCCGTTGGTGTCGGCGTTGGCCACGCGCATCACGGTGACGACGAGGGCGACGTCCGACTCGATCGCGCTGATGAGGTCCTCCTCGCGCGAGTCGGTATCGAGCAGCACGCGCAGCACGCGGTTGCGGGACTCTGCGAGCGCCGGCATCGCGTCGAGACGCTCTATCGCAGCAGGAAGCCGATGACGAAAGTTGCTCACGGAAGCACCTTGCCCAGAATCGGGGGCTAGAAGTCCTCAGGCAGGATCGCTCCCGCCATCAGGGCGCCGACGAAACGCTCGACGTCGTCGGCGAAATTGGCCTGCTGCAACCCCTTGAGGTCCGCCACGATGACGGACGTGCCTTCGTCGAGTCGCTCATCGAAGCGATCGACGCACTCCTGCGAGAAGACACCCTCCGCGTAGTGGTCGCAGTTCGGGCACCACAGCGAAACACGCCATTGCTCGGGGCCGGCGGAGGCCCACTCGACCGGCTCGACGAGCTCGGAGGCGCAGACCTCGCAGACACAGAGGTCGCGGTCGTCGCACTCGACCGGGCGCAGCGCGTGTACGGCCGGCCCTGCTCGGGCTGGACGACCTCGAGGACCTTCCCCGAGGGGAGGTCGACTGTGGTGACGACTTGCGGCGGGCGACGGCTCATGGGAGGTGGGTCCCTTCGTTCGGCCGGACGCTTCACCCGCTCTTGCTCTCCTTCGGTAACCCGGCCGACTCCAAGACTGGAGTCCCGTGGCTTTGCGAACCCGCCTCGCGGCGGGGGTGCCTTTATCGGGAGAAGCGACCCAAGGTTGCTTTTCTCAGGACCTGTATCGGCAGCGAGAGGCGCGGCTTTAGGGCGCCGTTGCCCCTGCGCCCGCCTGGAAGCCGGCGCGCCACTCGGCCGAGCGTGTCGGCCGCCTCGATCAGCGGCACGAGCGCCGTCTGCAGCTCGGCCATCGTGTCGGGAAGCTCGCGCAGGTGCTGCTGCACCTCGACCAGCGTCGGCATGGCCTCCTCGATCGTCTTCATGCGGCGCTCGATGTCGGGCAGCCTCGACGCGCCTGCCGCCACTTCGGCGAGCCGCTCGTTGATCTCAGGCAGGGTGCGAGTGGCCTCGGCCATCGCGGCGGTGTTGGCGGCGATCTCGGGCAGCGAGCGCAGCGCGCCGAGGACCTCGGGCAGGCCGAGAAGCCCGTTCAGTGGCGATGTGACCGAGCGCGGAATCAGACCGATTCGGAGACCCTAGTCTCCGCTGCGCAAATGGCGGAACTGGCGACCATCGGCGTCTACGGCTTCGACGCCGCGAGCTTCATGGAGGCGCTGCGCGCGGCCGACGTTCGGGTGCTGATCGACGTGCGCCAGCGGCGTGGCGTGCGCGGGAGCGAGTACGCGTGGGCGAACGCGGCACGGCTCCAGGCCGCGCTCGAGGAGGCCGGGATCGCCTACCGGCATGCGAAGGAGCTCGCCCCCACCACCGAGCTGCGGCAACTCCAGTACGCGGAGGACGCGCGGGCGGGGGTCGGCAAGCGCTCGCGCGAGGAGCTCGCGCCGGAGTACGTCGCGCGCTACACCGCCGAGATCCTCGATCCGACCGGCGTCGAGCCGGTCGTGGGCGCGCTACCAGCAGATGGCCGCGGTGCGCTGCTCTGCGTCGAGCGCGACCCCGAGGCCTGTCACCGCTCGCTGATCGCCGCGCGCGTTGCGGAGGAGCACGGCGTGTCGGTCACGCACCTGCGTCCCTAGCGCAGGCGCCGCACTACCACCACGATCGCCGCGATCACCACGGCGAGTGCCCCGAACTGGACGAGGATCACGATCCCCGTGGGTGAGTCGTCGGTCAGGCGCCGCAGCCCGCCGAAGAGAACGGTGCCCCCGAAGAAGAGGACGAGGACCCAGAGGAACGTGTTCTGGTTCAAGCGGCGTCGGCGACCTTGATCAGCTGCTTGCCCAGGTTCTCGCCGGTGAAGAGCCGAGCAAGCGCCTCGGGCGCGTTCTCCAGGCCCTCGACGACGTCGACCTGGTTCTTGATCTTGCCCTCGCCCGCCCACGCGGCGAGCTCGCCGATCGCATCCATCGCGCGGTCCATGAAGTCGAAGACGAGGAACCCGCGCATCGTCCCCCGGCGCATGATCAGCATGTGGTAGTTGCGGAGCCCGTAGCGCTCCTCGAAGCCGCTGTAGCCGGACACCGCGCCACAGATCACGATGCGCGCGTGCATCGCCATGTTCGCGAGCACGGCGTCGAGGATCTCGCCGCCGACGTTGTCGAAGTAGACGTCGATCCCCTTTGGGCATAGCTCGCGCAGCCGCCGGCCGACGTCCTCACCCTTGTAGTCGATCGCGTCGCCGCAGCCGAGCTCCGACCGAATCCAATCGCACTTCTGCGTGCCGCCCGCAATGCCGATGACGCGGCACCCCTTCACCTTGGCGATCTGGCAGACGATCGATCCCACCGCTCCCGCGGCGCCCGACACGAGAACGGTGTCGCCCTCCTTCAGCGCGCCGACCTCGAGCAGGCCGAAGTAGGCGGTCAGGCCCGTGATGCCGAACAGCGAGAGTGCGACCGTCGGATCGATCCCGGGAGGGAGCTTGAGCGGCGGGAAGAGGCCGCGGAACGGCTCGCTCGAGCCGACGGCATAGTCCTGCCAGCCGTAGACGCCGGACACGAGATCGCCCTTCGCGTAGTCGGGGTGCTTCGAGTCGACGACCTCGCCGACCGAACCGGCCGGCATCAACTCGCCGAGCGGAAGCTTCGGGATGTAGGTGTCGATCTCCATCCATGCGCGCTGCGCGGGGTCGCACGAGATCCAGAGGTTGCGCACGAGGAACTCGCCGTCGCCGATCTCCGGCACGGGCTCCTCGACCCATTCGAAATGCTCGCGGCTGACGATCCCGCTCGGGACGCTCCGTCAGCAGCCAGCGGCGATTCGTCGTCACAGGATCAGCTTTCGCTCCATGAACGTGATCGCGAGCCGCCACGACAAGGCTGCGAACCCGACCAGGAACGTGAGGTGCCCGACGTCCGCCCAGCCCTCGAATCCGAACACGGCGTGGCGCACGAGCTCGACGCAGTGGTAGAGGGGGTTGAACAGGCTGGCGACCTGCGCCCAGGTCGGCAGCTCGTCCAGTGGGAAGAAGGTGCCCGCCACGAGGAACATCGGCGTCAGCAGCCCGCTCTGCCAGTACGAGAAGCTCTCGATCGCCTTCGACTTCGCCGCGATGAAGATGCCGAAGAACGCCCAGCCGAGGCCGGCCAGCCCCGCGATAAACGGCACGAGCAGCATCCCCCAGCTGGGATCGAGGCCGAAGACGATTGCCACCAGCATCGGCACGCACCCGTAGGTCCCCGTCCGCGCGGCGATCCAGAGGCCCTCGCCCGTGACGAGCTCCTCGGTATCCACTGGCGCCGCGAGGATCGCGTCGTAGGTGTGCTGGAACTCGTACTTGACGAACGTCGAGTACATCGCCGGGAACGCGCCCGAGAAGAGCACGGTGGTGGCCACGATCCCCGTGCCGACGAAGTCGATGTACTCGTAGCCCGCGACCGTGCTGACGAGCGACCCGAAGCCGAAGCCGAAGGCGAGCAGGTAGATCGTCGGGTCGACCGTCGACGAGAAGGTCGACGAGCGCCAGAACGACGAGTAGTTGACGACCTCGCGAACCATGACGCCCTGGAGCGCGGCGCGTTCGAGCCTGCCGAGCCGGGGCTGTGACGCCGTGAGAGCCATCAGCTGATCTCCTCGCCGGTCAGCAGCACGAAGACGTCCTCGAGGTTCGTGATGCGGCGCACTCCGTCGAGCTCAGGCGCGCCGCCGTTGGCGTGCAGGATCGACACCGACGTCCCGGTCCGGCGGGTCTGCCAGCCGCGCGAGCGCGCGATGCCCTCCACCTCGTGGAGGCGCGCGGGCGGCCCGTAGACCTCGATCGCCTCGGGACCGGCGTGCTCGGCGATCAGCTCGCTGGGCGCGCCGACCGCGACCGCCTTGCCGTGCGACATGATCGTGACGTCGTCGCAGAGGCGCTCGGCCTCCTCGATGTAGTGCGTGCTCATCAGAATCGAGACGCCCTCGGAGCGGAGAAGGTCGATCAGGGCCCATAGCTCCTGGCGCACCTGCGGGTCGAGGCCGACCGTCGGCTCGTCGAGCAGCACCAGCCTCGGCTCGTGGAGGAGGGCGCGCGTGATCAAGAGCCGCCGCCGCATGCCGCCGCTGAGCTCGTCCACCTTTGCCTCGCGGCGCGCCGTCAGGTTCGCCAGCGCGAGCGCGCGCTCGATCGCGTCCTTGCGCTCCGACGACCGGACCCGGTACAGGTACGAGAAGACCATGCAGGTTCTGCTCGACCGTCAGCGACACGTCCAGGTTGTCGAGCTGCGGCACCACGCCCATCACGGCGCGGGCCTGCTTCGAGTCGTCCGGCAGCCGGTGCCCGAGCACCTCGAGCTCGCCCTCGTCGCAGATCACCTGCGCGGTGAGCGCCTTCATGGTCGTCGACTTGCCCGCGCCGTTCGGGCCGAGCAGCCCGACGCACTTGCCCACGGGCACGTCCAGGTCGAGGCCGTCCACGGCGGTGATCGGGCCGAACCGCTTGACGACCCCGCGAAGCCGAATCGCGGAATCCACGGAACTGATTATGCGGCTTCGGAGTACGCGGGCTCGGCGGACCGGCCCTCGGACCGCTCGGCGTGCTCGCCGTCGGTCACCTCGTCGGGCTTGAGCACGGTCAGTGCGACCACGATCGCGCCAGCACCAGAGCCGCGCCGATCCAGAACGCGAAGTGGTAGCCGCTCGTCAGCGCCTGCTGCGTCGGTTCGCCGTCGGCGATCAGGCTGTCGCTGTGCTCCGAGGAGAGCGTCGCCAGGACGGCCAGGCCGAGCGCGGCGCCCACCTGCGCGGTGGTGTTGACCAGGCCCGAGGCAAGCCCGGCCTCGCTCTGCTCCACGTCCGACATGGCGAGGTTCATCAGCGCCGGGAAGGCCATGCCCGCGCCGAAGCCGAGGAGGAGCATCACGGGCAGGACGTGCTCGACCCAGCTGCCGCCGACGGGCGCGCGGGTAAACAGCGCCAGCGAGCACATGATCAGGAAGAGCCCCGGCACCAGGGTGTGGCGGGCGCCGAAGCGCGTGACCAGCCGCTCGGAATAGCGCGCGGACATCAATCCCATCGCGATCGTGGCCGGCAGGAACGCAAAGCCGATCTCGAGCGCGTCGTAGCCGAGGATGCGCTCCAGGTAGAGCGTGCCGAGGAAGAACATCGCGAACATGCCGGCGATGCTGAGCGCCTGGACGATGTTCGCGCCGCTCACGTTGCGCGAGCGGAAGAGCCCGAGCGGCATGAGCGGGTTCTTCGCGGTCGCCTGACGCCAGATGAACGCAGCGAGCAGCCCGACGAGACGGCGCTGAGCAGCAGCGTCTGCGGGTCGGTCCAGCCCTGCTCGGCGGCGGGCTTCACGATCGTGTAGACGCCCAGCATCAGCGAGGTGGTGATCAGGACGGCGCCGGGCACGTCCGCCCCACTACCGAAGCCGATGCCCTCGTCGCGGCCCATGAGGCGCAAGGCGAAGAACGCCGTGGCGATGGCAATCGGCACATTGATGAAGAAGATCCAGTGCCAGTTGATGGCCTCGGTCAGGATGCCGCCCGCGAGGAGGCCCACCGAGCCGCCACCCGAGGCGACGAACGCGTAGATCCCGATCGCCTTCGCCTGCTCCCGCGGCTCCGGGAACATCGTGACGATCATCCCGAGGATCACCGCTGAGGTCATCGCCCCGCCGATCCCCTGGAGGAAGCGCGCACCGACCAGCATCTCCTGGCTCTGCGCGAGGCCGCACAGCAGCGAGGCGAGGGTGAACAGGGCCAGCCCCGTCAGGAAGACGTCCCGGCGGCCGACCAGGTCCCCGAGGCGGCCCGCCAGCAGCAGCAGGCCTCCGAAGGCGATCAGGTAGGCGTTGACGGTCCAGGCGAGGCTCGAGTTGGAGAAGCCGAGGTCGTCCTGGATGTAGGGCAGCGCCACGTTCACGACGGTCATGTCGAGAACGATCATCAGCATCCCCGTGCAGAGGACGTAGAGGGCCGGCCAGCGATTCTGTTCGTTTCGGAGAGTCATGCGAGTAAGACGAGGTCCACTCCCCAAAATAATCGGTCGGGGCGATGTGGTCTGTGAAGCCGATTACTGAGCGCCGCGAGCGCGGGCGCCGCCGAACCAGGAGCCCAGGTCCAGCAGGAAGGCGAAGCCCACGAAGAACCACTCGACGCCGGTCACGTGGCGGCCGGAGCCCCAGTCCCAAAAGGCCACGTAGCTGAGCGTCGTCCAGGGCAGGATGAAGAAACCGATCAGCGGGATGATCCAGCTGTCGTAGGCCCTGCTGAGGCTGTCGTCGAAGAGCCACAGCAGGAACAGGACCAGCCGCGGCGAGATGAGGGCGAGCAGTGCGAGGAAGCAGCCCATGTGAGGCTGCCTAGCCTACAGCCGTGGCATTGGCCCGCAGCCACAACGTACTGCCGGCCTCAGAGGTAGGCCCGCACCGTCTCGAAGCTGTCTAGAACCCGATCGAATGACGGGAAGGGGCCGTTAAACAACCGTTCGCATTCCGCCTTGTAATCCGGCTCGAGTCGCTCCCGCAGTCTCGTCTGATGGAAAGAGTGCGTCACTAGTCCGGAAGCTCATCCCTTCAGGCGGCCGATAAGAGTCACCGTAGAACTTGCGGCTGTTGCTGTCGTAGTCGGCCTTGATCTCGTCGTATTCCGACGACTCCAGCATGGCCTGCACTTCCGGATCCCGCGCCAGGATCTCCAAGTCCG
Source organism: uncultured Thermoleophilaceae bacterium (assembly GCA_963839405.1). Lineage (GTDB taxonomy): Bacteria > Actinomycetota > Thermoleophilia > Solirubrobacterales > Thermoleophilaceae > DASPHG01. Next base: position 47,174 of record CAWIUV010000012.1, on the reverse strand, counting down.
CGTAGTGGCGTCCCCACCGGTCCAGAGGGACACCCTGGTCCTGCATGCGTTCGACGCGGGCGTGAATCGTGAAGAGTTTTTCAACGAACGTCCGTCGGTAATGCAGCAGCGTCATTTCGAAGGGAGCCAAGTCATCCGCGACTTTCGACTCACCGATCTCCCGCAGATAGTCCGCCACCAGCGACGAGATCGTGCGTGATTCAGTCGGCTGTCGACCGCTCTGAATGCCCGGCTCCAAGAGAACTGCCGACCGCAATCCAGGAAGAACAGCGAACAAGGACTCATACGCAAAGTAGTCCTGTCGGCTCTTGCCGCCGATGGTCTGACCTTCGTCGGCCAAATACCTCAGCGCTGGGTGCTCCGCCACCGCGTCGCGCAGTTGCTTGAGGACCCGATCCACTGCATTAGCTCCTAGTGCAGGATCCCACGCTTCGGGGTCAACGAAGAGATCAATGTCCTCGGAGAAACGAGTCGTAAGACGCCACCCCTTGGAAAGGCTCGTGCCCCCTTTGAAGATCGTGCGCTCGCCCAGTTCGGCACTCACGATCCGAAGAACCTCCGTGACGTAATAGTCCTTCTCGACGAACTGCTCGTCTAGCCCGTGGTGACGCGCAGCACGGATCAGGACCTGCTCAAAGTCCTCAGTCTCATGAAGGTTCACGTGCCGACTTGGTCATCTTCGCCTGCCACTTGCGCGCGTGTCGTAGCTCACCCAGATAGCCGAAGTCAAATCTCGACAGGGGATTGAGGCTCCTGCGCAACTGTTGCAGCAACCGACTATCCGCACGGATCTCTTCGCCTGCGGCGCCGAGCATGGCTCGCACCCGCGGGGGTTCGTCGGCCGCAGCGCGAACAAGCCGGGCAAACCTGTCCGGATCACGGAGGAGCCTAAGTAGTCGCGCCTTGGTCCGCGCCGGGGAGAGATCACTCGTGCGGCCGCGGTCTCGTAGAAACTCGAGCATCGCGCCTTCCTCACGGGTTAGGCGATTACGACCCTGCGGACGACGCGTAGCAACTTGTGCCCTCGGCAAAGCAGAAGGACGGTCACTCGCTGATGTCGCGTATTCCAGACGGGCAGGGTTTTGTGTCGTGAACCCAAGAGCGTTTGCGGCAGTTAGGCCAGCTGGGTGCAACGCTGCGCGAAGCGTGTTTGCGGCGACCGCGCTCGCGGCCGGCAAGCTGGGACCGAAGCGCGTAGGCCGAGTCCTGTAGTACACGCCTTTACTCACACGATCAAGTTCGCCCTCCTTCGCGAGCCGCGAGAGCGTCTTCGCAACCGCAGCAGGAGGCAGGCCAGCGAAGTCCTCATAACGCCAGAAACGCTCGCCACCAGCCTCGACACGTCGACGAATGGCAGCTGAGGCACTCCCGTGATGCGAGCTCTTGGATCGGCCTCTTTTCTGCGGAGACTTCTTCGGCATGCCATGAAACTAGAGGGCGGCAAGACATGTGTCAAGTTTTTTTGATGGAAAACTTGACACTTTAGTTGCCATTCCGCACACAGTCCGTCCCGAACTAGTGGAGCGGCCTGCGACCGTTAGCCAGGACTGAGGCTACTTGATCTGGTCGTAGACCTGGAACATCGGCATGTACATCGCGATGATGATGAAGCCGACGATTCCGCCCACTACCACGATCATGACCGGCTCGAGGATCGAGGTCAGGGCCTTGACGGAGGCCTCGACCTCGGACTCGTAGAAGTCCGCGATCTTGTTCATCATCGCGTCCAGCGCGCCGGTCTCCTCGCCCACGCCGATCATCTGAGTGACCATCGTGGGGAACACCGGTGCGGCGCGCATCGGCGTCGAGATCGTGCCGCCCTTGACGACTGAGTTGCGCACGTCCGTCATGGCCTTCTCGACGACCTTGTTGCCGGACGTCTTGCCGACGATGTCGATCGCCTCGAGCATCGGGACACCCGCGGCCACGAGGGCCGAGAAGGTCCGCGAGAAGCGCGCGATGCAGACCTTCTGCACGATTTCGCCGATCTTCCAGGGGACCTTCAGCTTGAAGGTGTCCCACTGCATCCGGCCCGACTCAGTCGCCTTCCACTTGCGGAAGGCGAACACGACCGCCCAGGTGAGGGCGATGGCCATGTACCACTTGCCCGACGATGAAGTCTGAGAGCCCCACCGTGATCTTCGTGATCACCGGGAGCTCGCCGCCGAAGTCCTCGAAGACCTTCGCGAAGACGGGCACGAGGAACGCGACGAGGGCGATGAGGACCACCATCGCGAAGCCTCCGATGAGGCACGGGTACATCATCGCCGACTTGACCTGGCGCCGGAGCTCCTCGTCCTTCTCGAGCTGGTCGGCGATCCGGCGGAGAGTGCTCTCCAGGATGCCGCCGGTCTCGCCCGCGGCCACCATGGCCACGTAGAGCTCGTTGAAGGTCTCGGGGTGCCTCGAGAGCGCGTCGGAGAGCGAGATGCCGGCCTCAACGTCCTTGCGGACGTCGACCAGCGTCTCCTTGAGCTTGTCCGACTCGGCCTGGTCCTCCAGCACGTACAGCGCGCGCAGGAGCGACATGCCCGACGAGACCATCGTCGAGAGCTGCCGGGTCATGATGCACAGCTCGGGCGCCTTGACCTTCCTGAAGCGCGCCAGGAGGTCGCCCGGCGCTCTTCGGGACCTGCTCCTCGATGTCGAGGACGATCAGGCCCTTCGCGCGCAGGCTCGCTGCGACGCTCTGCTTGTCGTCCCCGTCGATCTCGCCCTTGGAGGGAGCGCCCTGGAGGTCGAGCGCCTTGTAGGCGAAGGTCGCCATTGCCTATCCCTCGATCAGGCCGCCAGCTGCGACTCCGCCGAGAAGCCGGCGGAGCTCTTCCGGGGTCGAGGAACGCTGCTCGGCGAGCTCACGGTTGATCTTGCCCTTGCGGACGAGGTCGGCGAGCGCCGTGTCCATCGTCTGCATGCCGTGCGAGCTGCCGGTCTGGAGCGCCGAGTAGATCTGGTGCGTCTTGCCCTCGCGAATCAGGTTCCTGATCGCGGGCGTCGGCACGAGGATCTCCGTGGCGCAGACGCGGCCGCGGCCGTCGGCGGTCGGGAGCAGCTGCTGGGTCACGATCCCCTGGAGCGCGATCGACAGCTGCATCCGGACCTGGTGCTGCTGCTGCGGCGGGAACACGTCCACGATTCGATCGACCGTCTGCGCCGTGTCCTGCGTGTGCAGGGTGGCGAAGACGAGGTGGCCCGTCTCAGCGGCCGTCAACGCGGTCTCGATCGTCTCGAGGTCGCGCATTTCGCCGACGAGGATCACGTCGGGGTCCTGACGGAGCGCCGCCTTCAGCGCCATCGCGAAGCTCTGGGCGTCGCCACCGATCTCGCGCTGGTTGACGATGCACGAGCGGTGCGGATGGAGGAACTCGATCGGGTCCTCCACGGTCATGATGTGCTCGTGCCGCGAGCGGTTGATCCGGTCCATCATCGCCGCGAGCGTCGTGGACTTGCCCGAGCCGGTCGGCCCCGTGACGAGCACGAACCCGCGCGGCTTGATGGTGAAATCCTCGATCACCGGCGGGAGGCCGAGCTGCTCGAGCTGCGGCATCTCGCTCGGGATCAGTCGGAACGCGGCACCGAGCGCGGCGCGCTGGAAGTACGCGTTGACGCGGAAGCGGGCGCGGCCCGGAATCGAGTACGAGAGGTCGATCTGCCACTCGGTCTCGAGCTTCTTCCGCTGGTCATTCGTGAGGATCGAGTAGACGATCTCGCGGGTGTCCTGCGGGTTGAGGGCCGGAAAGTCGAGCGGGGAGAGGTGTCCACGCTCACGGACCATGGGAGGAACGCCTGCCGTGACGTGGAGGTCGGACGCGCCGCGCTCCATCACCTCGATCAGGACATCTGCGAAGTCAAAGTTCATAGAGGGCTTCTCGGCTTCGGGGGGTTTCTGGCTTAACTCGGGGTGACGGGTCTGGACGCCTACGTGACGCGCGCGATCTCCGCGATCGACGTCAGGCCGTGCTTGACCTTGTCCAGGCCGTCGACGCGAAGGGGCGTCATCCCCTGCGAGATGGCTATATCGCGGATCACGTCGGCCGAGGTGCGCTCGATGGTCATCGCGCGAATCTCCTCGGACAGCGTCATGACCTCGTAGACGCCGATCCGGCCCTTGTAGCCGGAGCCGTTGCAGCGGGGGCAACCGGCCGGCTCGTACGCCTCGAGGTCGAGGTCCGTCTGGAAGCCGGCAGCCGCGAGCGACGCCTGGCTGAGGACCGTGCGCCTCTTGCAGTGCTTGCACAGCTTGCGGGCGAGACGCTGGGCCACGATGCAGTCCACCGCGGATGCCGTGAGGAACGGCTCGATCCCCATCTCCGTCAGGCGCGTGATCGCGGACGGCGCGTCGTTCGTGTGAAGCGTCGAGAGGACCAGGTGGCCCGTGAGTGCGGACTCGACCGCGATCCGCGCCGTCTCCGCGTCGCGGATCTCGCCGACCATGATGATGTCCGGGTCGGCGCGGAGCATCGACCGGAGCCCCTGCGCGAACCCCAGCCCGGCCTTCAGGTTGACCTGGATCTGGTTGATGCCCGGCAGCTGGTACTCGACCGGATCCTCGATCGTGAGGATGTTCTTCTCCGGCGAGTTGATCGCGTTGAGCGCCGCGTAGAGCGTGGTCGACTTGCCCGAGCCCGTCGGCCCCGTCACCAGGATCGCGCCGTATGACTGGCGAATCGCGGCGTCGAAGCGGGTCTGGGAGTCGCCCGAGATCCCGAGCGTGTCCATCGAGAGGAGCACCTGCTCCTTGTCGAGCAGGCGCATGACGATGCCCTCGCCCCAGACGTTGGGGATCGTGACGACGCGAATGTCCACCCCGCGGCCGTCGACCCGAAGCGAGACACGGCCGTCCTGGGGCAGCCGCCGCTCCGCGATGTCGAGGTCGGCCATGATCTTGACGCGCGAGACGATGCCGGCGGTCATCCGCTTGGGGACCTGCGTGGTCTCCCTGAGGACGCCGTCGATCGCGGAAGCGCACGCGCATGTCACGCCCTTCCTGCGGCTCGAAGTGCACGTCCGACGCCCCATCCTCGACCGCCTGCGCGATCAGTGAGTTGACGAACTTGATGACCGGCGCGTCGTCGGCCGACTCGCGGATCTCGGTGAGGGCGGCGCCGTCCTCCTCCTCATCGAGGTCGTCGATCGCCTCGGCGACCGCGTCGTCGAGGCGGCTCATCTTCGCGATCACGGTGGCGAGGTCGTCGGGCGCCGCGACCACGCGTGTGATCGAGTGGCCCGTCATCAGCTTGAGGTCGTCGATCGCGAGCACGTTCGACGGATCCACCATCGCGATAAGCAGCCGCTTGCCGGACTCGTCGAAGCCGATCGGCGCGGCGTTGTAGCGCTTGGCGGCCTGCGCGCTCACCAGGTTGAGCGCGCCGGGGTCGGTCTTGAAGACGCTCAGGTCGACGAAGTCGAGCCCGAAGCGCTCGGCGATCGCGCGGGCGAGCTGCTCCGCGGTGAGGTCGCCGTTGTCTACGAGGATCTCCTCCGGCGTGCGGCCGGCGGTCTTCGCCTCCTGAACAGCAGCCTGTACGCGCTCCTTGGAGACGAACCCGAGCTCGCTGATCACGTCGGAGATGAACCGGGCGCCTGCGCCTCGCTTCGTCGGCGGGATCAGGCCGGTGTGCGCGTCCTCGGGAAGCTCGGTCGCCCGCGCCACCGCTTCGCCGGCAGCGCCGTTGGCCGGCACCGGGCGCAGGTGCGGCGGTCGTCGCTCACAGCTGGTCCTTCACCCGCTGGAGCAGGTACTGGGAGTCGAGGTAGCCCTCGATCGGCGGCACCGCGCGCAGGTCCGGCCGGACGATCACGATCGACGGCGCCTGCGTGATGCCGAGGCTCGGCCACGATGCCCGCGTAGCGGCCGACCTGCGAGATGTCGGCACGGAAGGTCTTCACGTCGCCACCGAGCTGCGAGAGCGTGGAGAAGTGCCTCGCGGTCGCCTCGTCGTCCGCAGCGCCCTTCTCGGTGAAGAGCACGACGACGACCTTGCCGGCGGCGAGCGCGTCGGCCGCGGCCGGCGGGACGTCCTCGACCCGCGGAACCGGCGGCGGCTCCGGCTTCGCGTCCTGCTTCTTCGCGCTGGAGGAAGAGCCGCCCACCGCGCCCTGGGTGGCGATGTCGGGCACGGGGATGTCGCCGATCGACTGCGTGCCGATCGTGCGCATCGACGTGAATGCGACAAGCGAGAGCAAGGCCCCCGCGATTGCAAGGAGGGTGGGACGTGGCAGAGCCATCCCCGTGGCTATCGGGCGGCCTAGTTCATTTGTTTAGGCGCGGCTGGACGCTCTGGCCGCCTTGCGCATCGCGTCCAGCGGGGCCTCCCGGCCAGTCCAGCGCTCAAACGAGAGCGCGCCCTGCCTGACGAGCACCTCGAGCCCGTCGACAATCTCAGCTCCTCCCGCCTCCGCCCAGGCCGCAAAAGGGGTCTCGTGATCACCGTAGACCAGGTCGATCGCGAGCGTCGGCGGGTCGATCCAAGCCACGGGGAGCTCTTCGATCGCGTCGGCCGGCTTCAGCCCCACGGAGGTGGCGTTCACGACGAGCTCCGCGGCCGTCGGCGCCTCCACGCTCGCCACGCCGAGGTCCTTCGCCAGTACGGCCGCGCGCTCCGGGGTCCTGTTCCAGACACTGACCTCCGCCCCGGCTTCGCGAAGCGCCCACGCCGCGGCCCGCCCCGCGCCGCCCGCGCCGAGCACCAGCGCGCTCATGCCGCGTCGGCTCGCGCGGCAGCGCCGCGATCAAGCCGGGCGCGTCGGTGTTGGCGGCGTGGACCCGGCCGTCCTCGAACGTCAGCGTGTTCGCCGCGCCGATCGCCCGCGCGGCGTCGTCCGCCTCGTCCGCCGCGGCGAGCGCCGCCTCCTTGTGCGGAATCGTCACGTTGGCGCCGCGATAGCCCGAGTCCGGCAGCGCGCGGACGGTCTCACCGAACGCGTCGGCGGCGACCGGCAGCTTCACGTAGCGCCAGTCGAGCCCCACGGCCTCGAACGCGGCGTTGTGCATTGCCGGCGAGCGGCTATGCCCGACCGGGTCGCCGAGGACGCCGGTGAGCGTCAACAGTCGGTGGGCGACTTCCCGCCCTGGGCGGCGCGCTCGGCGTTGTACTTCGCGACGTCCTCCTGGAACTCGGCGTCGGTCTCGGAGAAGACGTGCTCGCCCTCGCCGCAGGGCTTGACCACGAAGAACAGATAGTCGCTCTGGGCGGGGTCCGCCGCGGCGCGGATCGAGTCGATGCCGGGATTGCCGATCGGGCCCGGCGGTAGACCGGCGTTGGTGCGCGTGTTGTACGGCGACGCGAGCGCGAGCTCCGACTGCTTGAGCGGCTCGGTCCAGTTGCCGGTCGCGAAGCGGATCGTGGCGTCGATGCCGAGCGGCATTCCTGCCTTCAGCCGGTTGTAGATGACCGACGCGATCAGGGGCCGGTCCTCCGGCACGCTCGCCTCGCGCTCGACCATCGAGGCGATGATCAGGACGTCGTAGGGCGTGAGGTTCTTCCTGTCGGCCTTTCGGAGGTTCACGGTCGGGAATTGCTCGTCGAACGCCTCGAGCTGCTTGGCGACCAGGTCCTCGGCGCTCGCTCCTCGCTTCAGCTCGTAGGTGGCCGGGAAGAGGAAGCCCTCCAGGTCTCCGGCCCCACCGGCCTTGTACTCGCGCAGGTTGAAGCCCGGCACGCGCACGCTGGCGTCCTCGTAGTCGCCGGTAAGCCCCGCGCCCTTGACGATTTCCCCGACCTCGGCACGCGAGCGTCCCTCGGGGATCGTCACGGTCACGATGTTCTTGGGCGGGCCCTCCGACAGCGCGTCGATGGCCGCGCCGTAGCTCATGTCGTTCTTGAGGTGGTAGTGACCCGGCTTGAGGTCCCCGCGACTGCCGCCGAGCGTGACGCGGGCGCGGAAGAAGAACGCGCTGTCGATCACGCCGTTCTCCTCGAGGATGTCGCCGATCTGCGTAACGCTCGCGCCGGTCGGGATCGCGACGCGAACGAGCCCCTCGCCGTCGCCCTTGAACGGCTGGAACAGCGAGAAGAGGAACCACACGGCGAAGAGCGCGACCGCGAGAGCCGACGGCCAGGACGACGCGGAGCAGCGTCCGTCGGTGCCGCGCGGCCGGGTTGCCCCTTGCCCGGTGCTCGTTGCCCGTTGCTCGTCGCTCGGGGGCGGTGGTGGAGGAGGCGGCGGCTCGGCGACGGCCGTCCGGCGTGGGGCCGGCGCCGGGCGAGCAAGAGGCGGCGGAGCCGGTCGCGGCGGCGGTGTGGGGGTCTGACCCCTCGACGGTGGCGCTGGCCTCGGCGGTGGTGGCGGTGCGGGGGTCAGACCCCCTGGCGGGACCGCAGGCGGCGGCTCGCCGCGCCTCTCTGCGCGGCGTGCCTCGCGCTCGAGGCGCGCGCGCTCGCGCTCCTCGGCGGTACGTGTCCTCTCGTCCTTGCTCATCCGGCGCGGCCCATCAGGTATGCCTCGAGCAGGTGCGCCGCTGCGCGCGAGTCGGCCTCAGCGGTGCCGCCGGACCGTTCGGCCTGGCGGGTGGTGAGGCGTTCGTCGTGCATGACGACCGGTACGTGGACACGCGCGGCTAGCCGCTCGGCGAAACGACGGGTCCAGCGAGCCTGCTCGCCCTCTTCCCCCCGCATCGTGAGCGGCAGGCCGACGACGACCTGCTCGATCTGGCGCTCTCTCACGAAGCGGGCGAGGGTATCGAGTCCGCGCCTGGTGTCGGGCCGCGCCACAGACTCGAGTGGGGTAACCACCGTCTCGGTTGGGTCACAGACCGCGCAGCCGCAGCGGGCCTCGCCCGCATCCAGCGCGAGGATTCGCATCAGGCCAGTTGCTTCTCGATCTCCACGCGCGCCGCCGCGAGCGCATCCGGAAGCTTGTCGGGGTTCTTGCCGCCGGCCTGTGCGAGCGTCGGGCGCCCACCACCTCCGCCGCCGGCGATCTCCGCCGCCACACGGATGACGTCGCCGGCGTTCAGCCCACGGTCGACGACCGACGGCGCGAAGTTCGCGACCAGGTGGACGCGGCCGTCAACCGCGGCGCCCAGAACGACCGCGGCATCGCCCAGCTTCTGGCGCAGCTGATCGGACAGGGCGAGCAACGCCTTCGGCTCAGGCGCCTCGGCCACCTCGGTCAGCACGCGCACGCCGCCGATCTCCGCCGCCCGCCCCGCAAGCGCCTCCGCCTGCGCGGGATCGGCGGTGGCTCGCTTCGGCGCCTTGCTGGCCTGCTTCAGCGACTCCTGCATCCTGGTCACGGCGTTCACGACCTCGTGCTCGGGCACGCGCAGCATCTCGGCGAGCGCGCGCATCGCTTCGGTGCGGCGCCGGAACTCCTTGATCCCGCCCTCGGCCGTCAGCGCCTCGATTCGGCGCACGTTCGACGCGCTCGAGGTCTCGTGCGTCACGTGGAACAGCCCGACCTCGGCCGTCGACGCGACATGCGTCCCGCCGCACAGCTCGCGCGACACGCCCTCCACATCGACCATCCGCACCCAGTCGCCGTACTTCTCGCCGAAGAGCGCCATCGCTCCGAGGCGCTCGGCTTCTTCGCGGCTCGTATGGACGGCCCGAACTGGGTGGTTCTCGACGATCCAGGCGTTCACGGTGTCCTCGACATCCGCGAGCTCCTGCTTGGAGAGCCGCTCGCCGTGGGTGAAGTCGAAGCGGAGCTTGTCGGGCCCGACGTACGAGCCGGCCTGGCGGACATGCGTGCCCAGCCGCTGGCGCAGCGCGGCGTGCAGCAGATGCGTGGCCGTGTGGGTCGTCATCGTGGCGAGGCGGCTCGTCCGGTCGACGACCGCGTGCGCGCGCTGGCCCTCCCCCAGCTCGCCCTCGACGCTCTCGAGTGCGACCGCCTGATCGTCCCCGAGCCGGTACACGTCCACGACCGCGGCGCGGCCGGATTCGGTCTCGACGACGCCCGAGTCCGACACCTGTCCGCCGCCCTCCGGATAGAAGGGGCTCTCCTCGAGCTTCGCGAGGAACCGCCCGTTCTCGCCCTCGACCGCCCGGATCACCGTGTCCCACTCGGTCGCCTCGTAGCCGACGAAGCGGGTTGCGAAGCCGGTCTGCTTGGCGAACGCCGTCACCCGCGCGTGATCGCCTTCGGCGGCCTGGCGATGGCCCGCGCGCGCGACGCGGCGGGCCTCGTCCATCAGCTCTTCGAAGCCCTGGTCGTCAACCGCGAGACCCTCCTCCGCCAGCAGCTCCTTCGTCAGCTCGTAGGGGAAGCCGTAGGTGTCGTGGAGCTTGAACGCCTCGTCCGCTGACACCCATGAGGTGTCCTCGTTTTTCGCCCGGGTGACGATCTCTCGCAGCAGCTTCTCCCCCTGCGCGAGCGTTCGGCGAAAGCCCTCGTCCTCGGCTCCGGCCCACTTCGCGATCGTGTCGCGCTCCTCGTGTAGCTGCGGATAGGCGCCGCCCATCACCTCGCGGACCACATCGGTGAGCTTCACCAGGAATGGATCGTCGATCCCGAGCACGCGGCCCTGCTGGATCGCGCGCCGCATGATCCGGCGCAGGATGTAGCCGCGGTCCTCGTTCGAGGGCACGACGCCGTCCGCCAGGAGGAACGCCATGCCGCGGCCGTGGTCGGCGAGGATCCGCAGCGCGCGCGTAGCCGCGGGATCGTCCTCCTGCCCGTAGCTGCGCCCGGATAGCTCCTCGCCGAAGCGGATGTACGGCAGGAAGTGCTCGGTCTCGTAGACGGACGGGACGTCCTGGAGGATCGCGGCCATCCGGTCGAGCCCCATCCCCGTGTCGATGTTCTGCGCGGGCAGCGGCGGCAGCGACCCGTCCGACTTGAGCTCGTACTGCATGAAGACGAGGTTCCAGAACTCGAGGAAGCGCTCGGTGTCGTCGCCGGGCCGGTCCTCCTCGCGGCCGAAGTCGAGCCCGCGATCGAGGTAGAGCTCGGAGCATGGCCCGCACGGTCCGGTGGGGCCCGACTGCCAGAAGTTGTCGTCGCGGCCGAGCCGGACGATCCGCTCGTCGGGCACCCCGATCGCGTGCCAGATCGAGATCGCGTCCTCATCCGGGCCGAGCCCCAGCTCCTCGTCCCCGCCAAAGACCGTGATCCAGATCTGGTCCGGGTCGAAGCTGAAGCCCTGCGTCGACAGCTCCCAGGCGAATTCAGCGGCGCCCTGCTTGAAGTAGTCGCCGATCGAGAAGTTCCCGAGCATCTCGAAGAACGTGAGGTGACGAGCCGTGAGCCCGACGTTCTCGATGTCGGTCGTGCGAAAGACCTTCTGGCAGGACGTCAAACGGCTGTGCGGCGGCTTCTCCTCACCCCGGAAATACGGCTTGAACGGCTGCATTCCCGCCGTCGTGAGGAGCACCGAGGGGTCATAACTCGACGGGACCAGCGACCCCGACGGCATGCGCTTGTGGTCGCGCTCCTCGAAGTACGCCAGAAACCTCTCTCGGATCTCGTCCGCGGTCACGCGCCCAGTCTACGAAGGGAAGCCTCCATCCCCGCCTGCAGGTTCTGGTGGACGAATGTACGCAAATGGGTCAATTTGCTGGGACATCTATACGCGCGCGCCGAATGGGCGAGCGGTGGACTCGTCTGTAGCACTGGTCGGTGCTGCCCGTGAGCGGCACGCGAAACCTCTGCCGTCGCATGAGCGCATAGCCGGCGTCGTGATGGCGTCTGCCTTCGTGATCGCGGCCGCTGCGACGCTCGTCGTCGTGCCGTGGGAGCCGAACGCCAGCCCAGGTCTGATCGCGTTGCTCGTCGTGCTCTCCGCCGTCCTGTCGCGGATCGAGTTTGAAATCGCGCACGGCTATGCGAACCCCCAGCAACTCGTGTTCGTGCCAATGCTGTTCCTCGCGCCCCTGCCGCTAGTGCCGGTTCTCATTGCCGCCGGGTACTTCCTCGGCGGCCTCCGCCAGCAGCTCCGCCGCGATGATTGGAGCCACGCGATCTCAGACCTCGCCGGCATGTGGTTCGCAATCGGCCCGGTGTGGGTCCTCGCGGCCTTCGCCCCCAGCGGCCCGCCCAGCTTCGATTCGATCGGGATCTACGCGCTCGCGCTCGTCGCCCAGGCCGTGACGAACACCGGCGCCGTTGTCATCCAGGATCGGCTGGCGAGGGATCCCCAGCCGATCTGGCCGATGCTGTGGGCCTGGCGGGTTGATGCCGTGCTCTCGCCGGTCGCCCTCACGGTCGCGTTCGTGGCGTACTCCGAACCGGCCGCGGTGCTCTCGATCGTCCCCCTGGTCTGGCTGCTCCACGTTTTCTCGCAGGAGCGGAAGGAGCGCTACAACGCCTCGCTCGAGCTACAGAGCGCGTACCGAGGCACGGTGATGCTGCTCTCCGACGTGGTCGAGGCTGAAGACGACTACACCGCGTTCCACTGCCGCTCGGTCGTCGAGCTGGTCGCGGAGGTCGCGGACGAGATGGACATCCCGAAGGCGGACCGCCAGGAGCTCGAGTTCGCCGCCCTCCTCCACGACGTCGGAAAGATCGCGATTCCGAAGGAGATCCTGAACAAGCCGGCAAAGCTCACCGACGAGGAGTTCGAGCTGATCAAGACGCACACCCTCGAGGGCCAGATGCTGCTCGACCGCGTCGGCGGCCTGATGAGCCGGGTCGGCGAGATCGTCCGCTCGTGTCACGAGCGCTGGGACGGCCGGGGCTACCCGGATGGCATGAAGGGCGAGGACATTCCGCTCGCGGCGCGGATCGTGTTCTGCTGCGACGCATACAACGCGATGACCACCGACCGCCCCTACCGCAAGGCGATGAGGCGCGACGAGGCGCTCGCCGAGATCCGCGACAACGCGGGCTCGCAGTTCGACCCGATTGTGGCCGCGGCACTCGAGCGCGTGGTGCTGAGCGACGAGCGTTACCCGCGTCTCATCGAGAGCGTGCGCTCCTCGCACGCGATCGCGGCAGCGACGATCGCCACGACGCCGGCATGGCGCGGCGGCCGTCGAGGGCGACGAGCGCGTAGCCGCCGCCGCGAGCTAGGTCCGGACGCACAACCGGCACCGGCTCTTCGGCGCGGTCGAGCCGCTCAACGAGTTGCGGCAGCGGCTCGCCCGGCTCGACCGCCGGCTCGGTCCAGGCGTTCCTGAGCATAAACGCCAAGCCGGCGGCTAGCGCGCAGACGCCGACGCCCGCGAGTCCCCAGCACGATCCGCGTGTCGAGCGTCGCGAACATCAGCCCGGCCGACATGAAGGCGACAGTCCACGCCCACGCGTCGAGCGTGTCGCGCAGCCCGAAGACGCGCCCAAGCAGCTCCTTACGCACGGTGAGCTTGCAACAGCAAGTCGCTCGTTGACGAGCATGAAGCCGTTCCCGAACCCGGCCACGGCGAACCCGACACATGCCGAGCACGACCCCGGGAGACGCCGCTGCGGCGAGGAAGCCCGCACCTGTAACCCCCACTCCGATGAGGTAGCGATCCTTTAGCGCGCGCGGCTCGGAGGTGCCTGCACCGGCAAGAGACCCGACGACGACGCCGAGGCCGTAGAACGGCCACGAGGATCGCGAACCCGGTGCTGCCCGCGCCGAGCTCGTTCTCGGCGAGCAGCAGCTCGCCTACGTTGAAGAGTCCCGCGAACAGCACGACCGCAGACGACCCGGCGAGCACCGCGCGCAAGCCCGGCATCCGCGCCACGGCGCCCACGCCGGCACGCGCCTCTCGTATGAGTGAACGGGACTCCTCGCGGCGCTCGCCTCCGCCGAGGGGGATGCGCGTGAGTGCGACCGCGGAGATTGCGAAGGTGATCCCGTTGACCAGCACCACTGTCTCGGCGCTCGCGAGCAGGAGCCCAGCTCCCGCGAGCGCCGGGCCCGAGCGTGAACCCGGCGTCGCCCAGGGCAGCGTGGAGCGAGGTCGCGCTCGGCAGCCTGGCCGGCGACACCAGGCTCGGCAGCCCCGCCATGACGGCGGGCCTGAAGAGGCCTGTTCCGACCCCGGCGAGCAGAGCGAACCCGACCGTGAGCGCGAACCCGTCGAAGAAAGCGAGCGAGATGAACGCGAGTGCGCGTGCGAAGTCGCCCGTCGCCGCGCACCAGCGGCGCGACCAACGGTCGGCCGCGGCGCCGAAGATCGGGTCCGAGGAACATCGCCGGGAGGAAGTCGGCGAGCAGCACGAGGCTGATGGCCCACGGCGACTCGAGGCGCTCGTAGGCGAGCACGAGCAGAGCCACGTAGCCGGCACCGGTCCCAAGTGAGGACTGCGCGTGCGCAGCAAAGAACACCCGCACCCGCCGCTCCTGCCTAAGTAGATCTCTGATTTCCCTCATCCTTGTCTGCCTAGCTTCCGTGCCTTACCCCGCATCGCCCCTAAGAGGGGCGGCGGGGGCCGCACGGTGAGTGTGCGACCCCCATCGCCTCTAAATCAGCGCTTAAAGGGCATTGGAGGGTTCCCTTCGTTCGGTGCTAGCTGATCAGCTGCTATTGACAGCTTCGGGGCAGAAATCGGTTAGCGCAAGCGATTGCTTCTAGAACATCCGTCCACAAAACTTGCAAAAACCTTCAGCCCAGTGGCATAACGCCGGTAGCCCAAACAGCAAATTTCCGTGCAAATCGGGGCCTTCGGGCTTTAGGCCTGCGGCAAGCTCGTCGCCCGCGCTGACCGGGCTGGCCGGCGACTTCTTCGCCGCCTTGATCTCCTCCGCCGAGACGTTCAGCGGGTGATGGCAGGCCGCCAGGTGGCCGTTCGCGTACTCCGTGAGCGGCGGCTCCACCTCTGAGCAGATCTCGGTCGCGCGCGGGCAGCGCGGATGGAAGCGGCAGCCCGAGGGCGGATTGATCGGGTTCGGCGGCTCGCCCTCGAGCACGATCCGCTCGCGCTCGCGGTTGCGCTTCGGATCCGGAATCGGAATCGCGCCGAGCAGCGCGTCCGTGTACGGCATGATCGGCTTCGTGTAGAGCTCCTCCGCCGGCGCGAGCTCGACGATCTTGCCCAGGTACATCACCGCGATCCGGTCCGAGACGTGGCGCACGACGCTCAGGTCGTGCGCGACGAACAGGTAAGTCAGGCCGAACTCGTCCTGGAGGTCGTCGAGCAGGTTGATGATCTGCGCCTGGATCGAGACGTCGAGCGCGGAGACCGGCTCGTCGAGCAGGATCAGGCGCGGCTCGAGTGCGAGAGCGCGCGCCACCCCGATCCGCTGGCGCTGTCCGCCAGAGAACTCGTGCGGGTAGCGGTTGGCGTGCTCCGGCGCCAGCCCCACCGTCTCCAGCAGCTTGCGCACGCGAGCGCCGACGTCGTCGCGTCCGTGCAGCTTTAGTGGCGCGCCGATTATTTGCCCAACCCGCTTGCGCGGGTTCAGCGAGGCGAACGGGTCCTGGAATACGAGCTGCATCTCGCGCCGCACGGGTCGCAGCGCCCGCTGCCCGTCGCCTGAGATGTCGCGGCCGCGGAAGTTGATCTTCCCGTCGGTTGGGTCGAGCAGGCGCGTGATCGCGCGGGACAGCGTCGTCTTCCCGCAGCCTGACTCGCCGACGAGGCCAAGCGTCTCCCCCTCCCGCAGCTCGAACGTCACGTCGTCGACGGCGTGGACGTGGCCGACCGTGCGGTCGACCAGCAGGCCGCTCTTGACCGGGAAGTACTGCTTGAGGTGCTCGACGCCGACGAGCATGTCCCATCCGGTCCCGTGACCGGTCGCTTCGCCCTCACGCGATCACACCCTTCGCCTCGAGCCCGATCTGATCGTCGCTCACCTGCCGCTTCGTTCGCTTCTCGTCCGGCGACAGCCAGCAGCGGTCGCAGTGGCCGGCGTTCCCCGGCACTCGCGCCTCAAGTTCCGGCGTCTCCGAGCACTTCTCGAACTCGTGCGGACAGCGCGGGCGGAAGTGGCACCCCTCCGGCCGGTCCGCGAGCGAAGGCGGCACGCCGCTGATCGCGGGAAGCCGGTCCGGACGCGCGACGTCGAGCCGCGTGATCGAGCCGAGCAATCCCCATGTGTATGGGTGCTGCGGGTCGTAGAAGATCTCGTCGAGCGTTCCCTGCTCGACAATCCGGCCCGCGTACATCACGAGGACCCGGTCCGCGATGTCCGCGACCACGCCGAGGTCGTGCGTTACGAGAATGACACCGGCGTTCTCCTGCGCCCGAAGCTCGCGGATCCGTTCGAGGATCTGCGCTTGGATCGTCACATCGAGCGCGGTTGTCGGCTCGTCGGCGATCAGGATGTCCGGGCTGCACGAGAGCGCCAGAGCGATCATCACGCGCTGGCGCATGCCGCCCGAGAACTCGTGCGGATAGTTGTCGATGCGGTCGGCCGCCCGCGGGATCCCGACCCGGTCCAGCAGCGCGATCGCCCGCGCACGGGCCTCCTCCTCGGGCACGTCCTCGTGCGCGACGATCTGCTCGACGATCTGGGCCCCGATCCGCAGCACCGGGTTCAGCGATGTCATCGGATCCTGGAAGATCATCGCGATCTGCGCGCCCCGCACCCGGCGCAACTGCTCGTCGGAGGCTTCCAACAGGTCCGTTCCCCTGAAGTCGATCCGTCCGCCGAACCGGGCATTCGGAGACCGCGTCAGCCCCATGATGGTCAGCGCGGTCACGGACTTGCCGCTCCCGGACTCGCCCACGATCGCCACGACCTCTCCCGGCTCGATCGAGAGCGACACCCCGTCGACGGCCTGCACCACGCCTTCGTCGGTCGCGAACGAGACGGCGAGGTCCTCTACCTCGAGTAGCGCCATCAGGCGAGCCTCACCCTCGGGTCGAGCGCCGCGTACAGGATGTCCACGACCGTGTTGAGCAGCACGATGAAGAACGCGCCGTACATCGTCAGCGCGAGCACCGGCGGGACATCCAGGTTGCCGACGGACTCCGCCGCGTACTGGCCGACGCCTTGGAGCTCGAAGACCGTCTCGGTGAGGATCGCGCCGCCGCCGAGCACGGCACCGAAGTCGAGCCCCCACAGCGTGATGATCGGTACCAGCGAATTGCGCAGCACATGGCGGCGCATGACCTGGCGCTCGGCCAGGCCCTTCGCGCGCGCGGTCCGGACGTAGTCGTCGTTCATCGTGTCGAGCAAGTTCGAGCGCAGGACTCGCGAGTAGACGCCGATGAACAGAATCGAGAGCGCGGTCCACGGCATGATCAGGTGGTAGAACCACTCCCACGGGTCCTCCGCTAACGGCACGTAGCCGCCGTTCGGGAACAACTCCCATTTGAAGCCCAGGTAGTAGTTCATCAGCGCACCGACCCAGAAGACCGGCATCGAGATCCCGATCAGCGCGAGCACGGTGACGAACCGGTCGGAGAACCGCCCGGCGCGGACGGCCGTGAAGAGCCCCAGCGCCACCGAGACGACCATCCACAGGATCCCCGCGCCGAGGGCGAGCGCGAACGTGCGCGGCGCGCGGTCCTTGATCTCCTCGGTCACGTTCTGCTGAGTGCTGTATGAGACGAGGTCGCCGCCGAAGGTCTGCTTCATCGTCT
Source organism: uncultured Thermoleophilaceae bacterium (assembly GCA_963839405.1). GTDB lineage: Bacteria > Actinomycetota > Thermoleophilia > Solirubrobacterales > Thermoleophilaceae > DASPHG01. The sequence goes on along the minus strand of CAWIUV010000012.1, from coordinate 29,774 downwards.
CCCAGTACTGGACGTACAGGGGCTCGTTGAAGCCCCACTGCTCGCGGATCCGCTCGAGCTGGCCGGGATCGGGGTGCCGTCCGGCCATCCTGAGCGCCGGGTCCCCCCCGGGGATCACGTTGAAGATCAGGAAGGTCAGCACCGAGACGGCGAACAGGACGATCAGCATCTGCCCGACCCGCCTGACCGCGAAGCGCGTCATCAGTGCTCCAGGTGGATCTTCGCGCGGGGGTCGAACGCGTCACGCACGCCGTCGCCGAAGATGTTCAGCGTCAGGACGGTGAGCACGAGCATCACGCCCGGGACGATGGCCAGATGCGGACCGGACAGGATGTGCTGCACACCGTCGCCGATCATCGTTCCCCACGACGGCTCCGGCGGCTGCACGCCGACTCCGAGGAAACCCAGCGCGGCCTCCAGCAGGATCGCGTTCGCGACCATCAACGGGAAGAAGACGATCACGGTCGAGGCGAGGTTGGGCAGGATCTCCGAGAACATGATCCGCAGGTGGCCCGCGCCCTGCGCACGCGCAGCCTCCACGAACTCCTTTTCGCGCAGCGAGAACACCTGGCCCCGGATCGGCCGTGCCATGTACGGGACGTAGACGATCGCGATGATGAAGATCGGGATCGCCTTCGACCCGCCGCTGATCTCGATCGGCCCGATCTCCAGCCCAGAAATCGTCAGCGCCGTGCCGAGCGCCACGCCGAGCAGGAGAACCGGGAACGCCCAGATCACGTCGAGCGTGCGCGACAGGACGGTGTCCGTGAAGCCGCGGAAGTAGCCGGCGAGTCGCTCCGATCATCACCGCCAACAGCGTCGTGATCAGCGCGGCGGAGATCCCGATCAGCAGCGAGTTCCGTCCCGCGTACAGCAGCCGCACAGCGGTGTCACGGCCGTTCGTGTCGGCGCCCAGGAAGAACTCGCCCTGCCATGTCGGGCCGATCGGGACCCCGTCGAGCGCGACGACATTCGTCTCCTTCCCGTCGAGGACGATCGTGTCGGTCAGGTGGTTCTTGTAGGGGTCCGTGTGGGCCACGTGGTCGGCCCACAGCGGTGCCGCCAGGCACATCCCGACGAGCACGAGGAACAGGACGCCGAAGCCGATGGCGGTCCTGTTGCGCTTGAGCCGCCGGAGCGCCAGGCGCCACGGGCTGAGCCCCGGCTGCCGGGGCTCCCCCGTGCTCGGCCGGGATCGCGGCCGGCCCCTCGAGCGCGAAGTCGGCCGGATCCCGAGCCATTTCAGTTGTCTACTTAACGCAGAACTGGAGCCAGTCGTTCTTGTACACCGGGTGCACGCCGTCGCAGTTCTCGGCGTCCATCCGCTCGGAGAAGAACGAGCTCGATTCCTCGCTGCCGTATGGCAGCACGTAGGCCTTCTCGTTCACGACGTAGTTGTCGAGCTCGGCCCATTCGTCGGCCACGTCCTCGGGATCCTCTCCTCGCAGCTCGTCGAGCTTCTTGTCGAGGACCGGGTCGCTCACGAAACCCTGGTTGAACGTGACCTCGGACTGAAGCGCCCGCGTGCTCAGGAGCACCTCGATGAAGTCTCCCGGGTGCGGGTAGTCCTGGAACCAGTCCGTGAACCCGGTCTGGGCCCCGAGCGACTTGGTTCCGATCTGCTCGAAGTACACCTGCTGGTCGAGCGTCTTCGTGTCGGCCTCGAACCCGATCTCGTTCAGCATGTCGCGGAAGTAGTCCGCGATCGCCGGGCGTGGGTCCTTGTTGTTCACGTAGTACGTGACCTTCATGCCCTCGTAGCCCGACTGCTTGACCAGCTCGCGGGCCTTCTCGATGTCCGGCTCGCCGTTCGGGTCCCCGTACTTGCAGTCCAGCTCCTCGTAGCCGACCAACTGCTCCGGCAGGAAGTTGCAGCCGGGCTTCAGGCGGCCGCCGAAGACTCGCACGAGCGCTCGGCTGTCGGTGGCGTAGTTGACCGCCTCACGCGCCTCCTGCTTGTCGAAGGGCGGCTTCGTGACGTTGAGGAAGTTGTAATAGACGTTCGGCGGGTTGGGCTCCTCGCTGAACCGGTCCGCGTACTTCTCGCGGACCTCGGGGAGCAGGTCGCCCGTCGGATCCTCGGTCATGAAGTCGGCCTTGCCGTTGATGACGTCCTGGGTCATCTTCGTGACGTTGTCCTGGACCTGGACGGTGATCTTGTCGAAGTTGCCGGCCGGCACCCCCGGGATCTCGACGTAGTTCGGGTTTCGCTCGAGCGTCCACAGGCTGGTGAAGTCCTCGACGTTGATCACGTACGGGCCCGTCCCCGGCGGAGGCTGCTTGAGGCTCTTGCCCGGCGACTCGGCCTTCGGAGTCGGCGACGTGTACGGCTCTGCGAGCGCGTACAGGATCTTCGTGTCCGGCTCGGTGAGGCGTGACCGAGATCTCCCTGGTCTTGTCGTTCGTCTCGATGCCGGAGATGTCGCCCGCCATGTCGCCCTTCTCGGTGAACTCCTCGGTGCCCTCGATGATGGGGCTGTAGAACGAGGACCACGGGCTACCGAGCACGAGCAGGCGCTTCATCGTGTTCTCGAAGTCACTCGCCTTCACCGGAGAGCCGTCGCTGTACTTGAGGCCCTCGCGCAGCGTGAACTCGTAGGTCTTGCCGCCGTTCGTGACCTCCGGCATGTCCTCCGCGAGGCCCGGAACCGGCTCCGACCCCGCCTCGCGCTCCTCGTGGGCGTACGTCAGAAGCGGGATGTAGCCGAGCTGGAAGACCTGCACCGCCTGAGTGGTCAGGAACATCACCGGGTCGGCGTTGTCCGGGCCGACCGAGGCGACTACGAGCTCGCCACCGCCCTGACCGGTGCCTCCCCCACCGTCGTCGTCATCGTCGTCGTCGCCACACGCGACGACTCCAAGTGCCGCGACGAGCGCGACGGCAACGGCGAGAAACAGCTTCAGGAATTTCGGCAAGGTCCCCCCTAGTCAGGTCGGGCGGAGCAGTTCGGGGGAATCTACTCCGTTTCTCGATATTCCCCTTCTCGCGACAGTTCACGCCCGCTGGCCCGTTGTATGGGCATGCTCGACTCGCAAAGCCACGGATCGAACATTGGCGCGTGGACAACACGCCTGGAGCTGTGCCCGGACTGCAAGCGCGACATGGTGCAGCCCGCCGGCTATGAGCCCCTCTGGGGTGACCGCTGGCTGGTCTCCCGTACGTGCCCGAACTGCGGGTGGGAGCACGAAGGGGTCTTCCCCCATGCCGCTCTGCGGGGCTACGAGGACCACCTCGACGAGGTCGACGACCAGCTCTGGGACGACCTGGTCCGGATCCAGCAGGAGCGGATCGACGCCGAGGTCGCGGCCTTCGCGGCCGCCCTCGAGGCAGACGCGATCCTGCCCGAGGATTTCTGACGCGCTAGAGCAGTTCGTCGCGCAGCTGGTCGATCGACTTCCTGATCAGCCGGGACACGTGCATCTGCGAGACGCCGACCTGCTCGGCGATCTGGCTCTGGGTCTTCCCCTCCTCGAATCGCATCCGGAGGATCTCGCGCTCGCGGAGCGCGAGCGTTCCCATCGCGGGCTCGAGCGACGCTCGGTCCTCGACCCGGTCGTAGCCCGTGTCCTCCTCACCGACGATCTCCATCGGGTCGAGGTCATCGGCGTCCGGCCCCGACGACAGCGAGACCGTCGAGCGGGCCGAGCCGGCTTCGAGCGCTTCCAGGACCTGCTCCGGCGTGGTGTCCAGCTCGGCCGCGAGCTCGGCGATCGTCGGCGAGCGGCCCTGCAACGCGGTCAGGCGCTCCATCGCCTTGCCCAGTTTCGCGCTCAGCTCCTTCAAGTTCCGCGGAATCCGAATCGCCGAACCACGGTCGCGGAAATGCCGCTTGATCTCCCCCACGACGTTCGGCGTGGCGTAGCTCGTGAGCGCCACCTCGCGCGACAGCTCGAAGCGGTCGATCGCCTTGATCAGGCCGATCGCGCCGACCTGCTCGAGATCCTCAAGCGATTCGCCGCGGCCGGCGAAGCGGCGAGCGAGCGAGCGCACCAGCGGAAGGTGACGCTCGACCAGCTCCTCCCGCGCCGTGACATCGCCCTTCTCGTGATAGCGACGGAGAAGGTCGCGATCGGCTTCGGCGCGATCTCGGTCCAACGAGCTCAGCGACCGCGTACGGCCTTTTGCAGCCGCACCACGATGCCGCCCTCCGCGTGCTCCTCGACGGCGAACGAATCCACCACCGTCTGGAGAATCCTCCGGAGCGTCAGCTCGCCGGGCGCGTCGTCCGGCCCCTGCAGCGCGTCGGCGATCGTGCGCTCAACCAGCGGGCCGACCCGACCCGGACGCCGTGGTCCACGACGTCGATCCGCATCTGGACCGTGTCCTGCGAGGCCGCCTCGACCAGCAGCCGCTCCACCGCGAGCTGGAGGTCGTCGAGATCCTCGAACGAGAGGTTGAGCCGGTCGGCCACGCCACCCAGGACAAGCCGCGCAACGGCGTGCCACTCGCGCCCCGCGGGCAAGGTCAGATCGATCGCCTCAGCCTGCATGAGCACTCCGGCCAACCCCTATGACTCCCCATCCGACAACGTGGTCGCCTTGCATCAGGCAAGCAGTCTGACCGGGAGCGACGCCCTCTGCAGGCTCGTCGAGCTCGAGCGTGAGAAGCGGATGGCGTCCAGGCGCCAAATGCTCGGCGACGGACCCTGCGAGCGGCTCGGACCGGTAGCGCAGCTTGACGCGATCGACGGCCGCGGCAGGACGGTGCAGAGCGGCACCGCGCACGGTCACGCGGTTGGCGCGAAGCGCCCGTCGCGGTCCCACCCGCACGCGCCCGCTGCGACGCGTCCTTCTCGAGGACGAAGAGCGGCTCGCGAGGCCGCGACGCCGAGGCCGCGCCGCTGGCCGATCGTGAAGTGCCGCTGACCGGCGTGGCTGCCGATGACCTCTCCGTCCGCGTCGACGATGTCGCCCGCCGTGGTCCGCGGCGACGAGGTCGGGCGCGTGCCGCCGCAGGAACGCCTCGCGGCCGCCCGAGCCGGCGAGGAAGCACAGGTCCTGGCTCTCGGGCTTGTCCGCGACCGGCAGCTCCGCCTCGCGCGCAAGCTCCCTCACCTCCGGCTTGGTCAGCTCGCCGAGGGGGAACCAGATGCGGTCGAGCCGCGCGGTCGGCAGCGCCGAGAGCATGTACGTCTGATCCTTGTTGCGATCGCGCGCGAGCGCAAGCACGGCGCCGTCGCCATCGTGCTCGACGCGCGCGTAGTGGCCGGTCGCCAGCCGCGCGGCTCCGAGCCGGTCGGCCAGGTCGAGCATCGCGTCGAAGCGCAGCATGCCGTTGCAGCGCACGCACGGGTTGGGCGTGCGCCCGGCGCGGTGCTCGGCGACGAAGTCGGCCACGACGCTGTCGCCGAACGACTCGCGCAGATCGAGCGTCAGGTGCGGGATCCCCATCCCGTGCGCAAGAGCGCGCGCCGTGGCGACCGCCTGGCTCGAGCAGCAGCTTCGAGTCGTGTCGACTTCAGGGTCCGCCCACAGCTCGAGCGTCACGGCCACGACCTCGTCGCCGCGCTCCACCGCCAGGTGCGCCGCGACCGCGCTGTCCACCCCGCCGCTCATCGCGACGAGCGTCCGCCCCTCCACCGGTGCGGCCGTCGACCGTCGCGGCCGCCTCGCTGAGCGCGCGATGCAGCGCGTCCGCGGCGAGGGCGGCCGCGTGGAACTTGCCGGGGCTGAGCCCGCCGAGCTCCGCCGCGATCTCGCGAGCCCCCACGCGCGCGGCGGCCAGGAACGGCTCGCCGGCGACGAGCTCGACGACCGCACTGCCCGCCGCCGAAGCTGCGCCACATCCCTCCGCCTCGAACGCGGCTCGCGCGATGCGATCGCATTCGATCGCGAGGTCGATGCGGATGAGGTCGCCGCAAGGTGCGCCGCCGGCGGCACCCGTTCCGTCCGGTGCATCCAGGCGGCCGAGTCCGCGGGGCGCCGTCAGATGGTCCTCGAACGGTCCCACCAGTCGAAGATTAGGAGGCCCCAGCTTGCCGCTGCCGGCTGGGAGCTGAACCTGCTTTCGCAAGTGGGTGTCCTCCGGGACGGACCACGGCCCGACCCGAGTGAGACTCCCGTCCCAATGGTGTTGGCTCAACGTGTGAACCGGCTGGCGTACAAGCTCGAGCCAGCGTCAACGCTAGCAAGGGAGACGGCACTTTTTCTGGACGGATGTCCGGTTTCCGAAAGTCGGGACCGACCGCATACTGGCCCCAGTCAAAGAGGAGTGCATTGGTATGGATTCGCTGCTGTGGCTGGCAATAGTCGGCCTCTGGAGCACATCGTTGTTCGCAGTCCTGGCCGTCTTTTCGGCCGCGCGTCGCTCCGACGACGCTAAGGACCGCGACCTCGCGGAAGCCGTCCGGGTACGCGCCCTGGGGCTTCCGGCCCTGCCTCCTTTGACGAGTCGCTCCATTGAGCGCGTGCCGACCGTGGCCCACCCCCGGCCGGATCTCGCGTAGGGGGAGCCCTCCGCGGAAGAACCGGCGCGCCTGCTGCAGCAGGCGCGTCGGACCCGCGGCTTCTCAGCCCTCGGTTCGCAGGCCGAGCTCGCGCAGCTGACGCTGGTCCACCGGCGCCGGCGCTCCCGTGAGTGGATCGCTGCCGGTCGAGGTCTTGGGGAACGCGATCACGTCGCGGATCGACTCGCGGCCCGCGATTAGAGCGACGATGCGGTCGAGCCCGAATGCGATGCCGCCATGCGGCGGCGCGCCATAGCGAAGCGCCTCGAGCAAGAAGCCGAAGCGCGCGTTCGCCTCATCCTCGGGCAGGCCGATTGCGTCGAACACCTTGCGCTGAACCTCGGGGGTGTTGATTCGGATCGAGCCGCCCGCTATCTCCGTCCCGTCCATGACGAGGTCGTAGTTGCGGCTGCGCCACGTGCCGGGATCTGCGTCGAGGTCGCCCGTCGGCGCGCTGAACGGGTGGTGCATCGCGTCCCATCGCTTCTCGTCCTCGTTCCAGTCGAACATCGGGAAGTCGGTCACCCAGAACAGGTCGTGGCCCTCGGCCTCTCCACCGATCTCGAGCCGCAGGTCGCCGAGCACGCGCGCGGCGATCTTTGCCTCATCGGCCACGATGAAGAGCGTGTCGCCCTCGTGCGCGTCAAGCGCCGCGGCGGCGCCCTGCATCTCCTCGGGCTTCAGGAACTTCGCGATCGGCGAGCGCCAGCCGTCCGCCTCCACGACCGCCCACACGAGCCCCTTCGCCCCCATCGCCTTCGCCTGCTCGGTCAGCTCGTCGAAGCGCTTGCGCGGGAACTCACCGGTCGCCTTGAACCCGCGCACGACTCCGCCGGACTCGAGCGCGCCGCTGAACACCTTGAACTCCGATCCGGAAAACGCATCGGCCAGGTCGGCGATCTCCATCCCGATCCGGCGGTCGGGCCGATCGGTGCCGTAGCGAAGCATCACGTCGTCGTACTCGACCCGCTCCATCGGCGTGCTCACCTCGACGCCCGCCGCGCCGAAGACGGAAGCGACCAAGCCGTCCACCAGCTCGATCACGTCCTCCTCCTCGACGAACGACATCTCGACGTCCAGCTGGGTGAACTCGGGCTGGCGATCCGCGCGCAGGTCCTCGTCGCGGAAGCAGCGGGCGATCTGGTAGTAGCGCTCGAAGCCGCCGATCATCAGGATCTGCTTGAAGAGCTGCGGCGACTGCGGGAGCGCGTACCACGAGCCGCGCTGAAACCGGCTCGGCACCAGGAAGTCGCGTGCGCCCTCCGGCGTGGAGCGGGTCATGATCGGCGTCTCGACCTCCAGGAAGCCCTCGCGCGTTCAGGTGGTCGCGGATGCCGGTGATGAGATCGTGGCGGAGCTCGAAGTTCCGCCGCATGTGCTCGCGGCGGAGATCGAGGTAGCGGTACTTGAGCCGCAGCTCCTCGTTCGCCTCCTTGCCCTCCCTCCTCGATTTCGAACGGCGGCGTCTCCGCGTCGGCGAGCTGCTCGATCTCGCGCGCGACCAGTTCGACCTCGCCGGTCGGCAGATCGGGGTTGACCGCGTTCGCGTCGCGCGGGACCAGCTCGCCGGCCACCGAGATGACGTCCTCCGGCCGCAGCGCCTCGGCCCGCTTGTGCGCATCGGCCGCCTCCTCCGGCCGAAAGACCACCTGCAGCAGGCCGGTCCGGTCGCGCAGGTCGATGAAGATCAGCCCGCCGTGGTCGCGGCGGCGGTGGACCCAGCCGGCCACGCGGACGTCGCTGCCGACGTCGTCCTTGCGCAGCTGGCCGGACCAGCGGTCGCGGTAGTGCGTTCGCGCGCGGGGGCTTCATCCGAGCGCCTCCGCGAGCTCCTCGGCGCTGGCGACCGGGCGCTGGTCACCGCTCTCGCATGTCCTTCAGCTCGAAGCCGTCCTCCTCGACGATCACCGTCCAGCGCGCGCCGACGCGGTCCGCCTGCTTCATCTGACCCTTCATCGACCGTCCCGGCTCGCCCATGACCGCCGAGCGCTCGCCCTGGAGCCGGCGGAGCACGACGAAGGCAGCACGCCGCCGCTCCTCCTTCGGGACGGCAACGAACACCTCGGCCTGCGCCGGCTCGTCCTGTCGCTCGCCCGCCGCCAGCAGGATTCGCTCGACGCCGGCCGCCCATCCGATCCCGGGCGTCGGCGGCCCACCCAGCTGCTCGACCAGCCCGTCGTAGCGGCCGCCGCCGCCGACGCCGGACTGCGCGCCGAGCGCTTCGCTCGTGAACTCGAACACCGTGCGCGTGTAGTAGTCGAGGCCGCGCACGAGCGCCGGATCGACCTCGTAGCCGATCCCGGCGTCGTCCAGAAGGCCGCGCACCTCCGCGAAGTGCTCGGCGTCCTCGGGGTTGAGCCGCTCCAGGAGCGTGGGCGCCTCCTTCATCAGCTGCTGCGTTCCCGCGTCGGACGAGTCGAACGCGCGCAGCGGGTTCGTGTCGATGCGCGCCTGCACGTCGGGGGCGAGCTCGTCGGCGCGCCCGCGGAGGAAGGCCTTGAGATCCTCGGAGTACTCGCGCCGGGTCTCCGGGTGTGCCGAGGCTCGACAGCCGCAGGCGCAGCTCGCGCGCGCCGGCCTCCTCGAGTATCTCCGCGAGCAGCGCGATCACCTCGGCGTCCACGGCGGGGTCGTCGGAGCCGAGGACCTCGGCGCCGATCTGCGTGAACTGGCGGAAGCGGCCCGGCCTGAGGCGCTTCGTGGCGGAAGAACGGGCCCCAGTACCAGAGCCGAACGGGCTGCGGGCGCTTGTGCATGCCGTGCTCGACGTAGGCGCGGCAGATCGGCGCGGTGCCCTCGGGCCGCAACGTCAGCGAGCGGCCGCCCATGTCCTCGAAGGTGAACATCTCCTTCTGCACGATGTCCGTGGACTCCCCCACGCCGCGCGCGAACAGCTCGGTGTCCTCGAAGGCCGGTGTCTCGAAGTAGCCGTAGCCGCCGCGCTCGAGCGACGCCCATGGACTGGCGGAAGAGGCCGAGGCGCGCCGGCGAGTCCTCCGGCAGCACGTCGAAGGTGCCCTTCGGCGCCTGGAGGCTCAGCGCGCCAGCTCCGCCAGGAACGGGTTCGTCGCCTGCTCGGCGCCGAGGGTCGTGATGCCCATGTGCCCGGGGTACACCGTGGTCTCGGCGGGGAGCCCGTCCACCAGGCCGCGGATCGATTCGAGCAGCGTCGGCCAGTCGCCGCCGGGCAGGTCGGTGCGGCCGACGGAGCCCTGGAACAGGACGTCGCCCGAGAACACGACCTGTTCGTCCGGGATCGAGAAGGTGACGTGGCCGGGGCTGTGACCCGGGGTGAAGATGACGTCGATCTCGAAGCCCGCGAGCTCGAGGCGCTCGCCGCCGGACAGGGTGTGCTCGGCGTCCCAGGACTCGTACGGGCCGAACCCGGGCCATGGCACGAAGCTCATGATGTCCGCGAGCACCGGCTTCTCGATCTCGGGCACCCATACCTCGGCGCCGGTGGCCTTCGCGACCGGGGCCACCGCGCCCACGTGGTCGAAGTGGGTGTGCGTGAGCAGGATGCCCTCGAGCTCGACGCCCAGCTCGTCGATCGCCCCAAGGAGCTTCGGCGCTTCCTCGCCGGGGTCGACGATCAGCGCCTTGTCGGAGCCGTCGCGCCTGAAGATGAAGCAGTTCTCCATCACGGGCCCGACGGTGAACATGCGCACGTCCATAGGCCGTGAGGCTACCGCTGCCCCTGGGTTTGCTTCTGCCTCTGCCGCCGCTGGTAGATGAACTTGTCCATGTAGAAGCCGGACGGCACGTACATAAGGAATGCGAACGCGGCTAGAGCGGCCGCCCCGGCGGGCGACTGGTCCAGCAGGAGCACCGCGACCACGGCGAAGACCACGGCGGCGATCGCGGCACGGTTGATGGCGCCACGCCAGGTCGGCGGCTTGTCGAGGCGCTCCTGGCGGCGCGCCGCTGCCGTCTTCTTGATCTCGGAGCCCTTCGGCGGCCGGCCGGTGCGTCCGCGCGCCTCCACCGTGCCGGCGGCGGTACCCCGGTGCTTTCGCTTGCGCTTCGTCTGGGCCATTTAGTCCAGGGAGCCTAAGGCCTCTTCGATGCAGGTGCCGCTCGGGATCGAAGTTGCGCAGGGGCACGTCGTCCGGAAAGCCCGCGAACGCCGCACGCGGAGCGAGCCCCACGAGCTCGGCCTCCGCAACTGGCGCACGCTCGCGCACGCGTGCGACCAGGTCCGCAAGCGGCACCGAGTGCGGGTCGTGCACGTTCAGCGAGACCTGTGCGCGCCCGCGCGCGGGTAGATACAGGCCGATCGCTCGCACGCCGGCGGGCCCGCCTCCGGACTCGCGCAAGCCCGCGGCGATCTCCTTCGCCAGCTCGACGTCGTCGGTGTCGAGGTCCAGGTTGAAGGCGACGAGCGGCGGCCGCGCGGTGACAAGGACCGCGCCGGCGGTCGGGTGCGGCTCCGCCGGCCCGTAGTCGGGAACGATCTCGCCGTCACGCATCCGCCGACCGAGCTCGTCAAGGCCGCCCGCGCGTACCTCGGCACGCTCGCGGCCGTGGGCGAGCGCGCCGTAGAGAAAGACAGGCACTGCCAGGTCCTCGCCGATGAGCGCGGCGGCCGTCAGCGCCGCGGCGATCGCGGCGCCGCGGCTGGCCTGGATCCAGGTGGACGACCGGCGCGACGTCGATCGCGCCCACGTGCGGGTGAATGTCCCTCGTGAGCGGTCAGGTCGATCGCCTCCACCGCCTCGCGCGCGCCCGCGAGGAGACCCTCCGCCACGTCCGTCTGGTCACCGGCGAAGCTCAGCACCGACCGGCCGTGGTCGGGATCGGAGTGGACATCGAGGAGCCTGAGCGACCCGAAAGCGCCCGCCAGCCGCTCGATCGTCGCCCGATCCCGCCCCTCGCTCACATTCGGGACCGCCAGTAGCACGGTCTAATCTTTCCGCACTGCGGCTGGGTAGCTCAGCTGGTTAGAGCGCACGACTCATAATCGTGAGGTCGGGAGTTCGAGTCTCCCCCCAGCTATTCACTTGTCCCTCGCCACGTGAAGATCCTTGTAGTCAGCCAAATGTGGCCGAGCGAGGCCGACCCCGACTTCGGGGCCTTCGTCGCCCAGGTCTGCCGTGCGCTCGAGGCCCAGGGGCACGAGCTCGAGGTCGTCGCCATCGACCGGCGCGGGCAAGGACGCCTGAAGTACCTGCGGCTCGCGCGCGACGCCAAGCGCGCCGCGAAGCGGTTCAAGCCCGACGTGGTCTATGCGCACTTCCTGACGTTCGCGGGCCCGGCCGGGGCGCGTGCCGCCCGGGCCGCCGGCGTCCCGCTCGTGCTGACCGCGCACGGCACCGATGTCGGGAACGTCGAGCGCAGCCGGCTGGCCAGATGGCTCACGCGCCGTGCAACCGGGCATGCCAGCCGGGTGATCGCGGTCTCCGACTGGCTCCGGATGCGGCTCGTGGCGGAGCTGCCCGAGCTGGACGGAAAGGTCGAGGTGATCGACTGCGGCGTGGACATGGACCTGTTCCGCCCCCGCGACGGCCGCGAGGCGCGGGTCCGGCTGCGCTGGGAGGGCGAGCCGCCGTACTTACCTGTTCGTCGGGACGCTCGACGAGCGCAAGAACGTGCTCCCGCTGGTCCATGCCTTCACGCGGATCGGCGAGGGCAGCCTGGCGATCGTCGGCACCGGCCCGCTGCGAGAGGAGCTGCGCGACCGGCCCGGCGTGAAGCTGTGCGGCCCGGTTCCGCACGCCCAGATCGCCGAGTGGATGTCCGCCGCCGACTACGTATGCCAGCCGACCGACGGCGAGGCGTTCGGGCAGGCGATCCTCGAGGCGATGGCGTGCGAGCGGTCGGTGCTGTCCACCACGCGCGGCGGCCCGCCCGAGTTCGTCCCCGCCGAGGCCGGCGTGCTCGTCGACCCCACCGAGGAGGGCGAGATCGAGCGCGGGCTGCGCGAGCTGACGCGGCTGCCCACCCCCAACCCCGCGGCGCGCGTTGCCGCCGGCAAGCACGACGTCCGCGTGCAGGCGGAGCGGATCGCGGAGATCCTTCGGAGTGCATGAAGAAGCTCACCGAGTACGAGAAGAAACGGGACTTCGACCGCACGCCTGAACCCTCGGGTGAAGCACCAACCGAAGGCGAGCAGCTCCGCTTCGTCGTGCAGGAGCACCACGCGACGCGGCTTCACTGGGACCTGCGGCTCGAGCACGCAGGCGTCGCTCGCCTCGTGGGCGGTGCCGAACGGCATCCCCGAGGACCCCGAGGAGAACCGCAAGGCGGTCCACACGGAGGACCACCCGCTCGAGTACCTGACGTTCGAGGGCGACATCCCGGAGGGGAACTACGGCGCGGGCAAGATGACGATCTGGGACCGCGGCACCTACGAGCTGCACAAGTGGGAGCCGCGGAAGGTGGTCCTCACCTTCCACGGCGAGCGGCTGGAGGGCCGCTACTCCCTGTTCCAGGCCGGCAAGAGCGAGAAGGACTGGCTCATACACCGGATGGACCCGCCCGCGGACTCGGCGCGCGAGCCGATGCTCGAGCACGTGGTGCCGATGCTCGCCCGGCTCGGGGAGCTGCCGGCGAAGGACAGCGACTGGGCGTACGAGATCAAGTGGGACGGGGTGCGCGCGATCGCCTACTCAGAGCCCGGCCGGCTGCGGCTCGAGAGCCGCAACCTGAACGACATCACCGCGCAGTACCCGGAGGTGCGCGGGCTGAACAGGGCGCTCAGCTCGCATAGCGCCGTGCTCGACGGCGAGCTGGTCGCGTTCGACGCGGACGGACGGCCGAGCTTCGAGCGGCTTCAGCAGCGGATGCACCTGACCGGCGAGGCGCAGATCCGAAGACGCGCGCAGGACCATCCGGTCGTCTACGTCATCTTCGACGTGCTCTACCTGGACGGCCACTCGCTGATGGAGCTGCCGTACACGGAACGGCGCGAGCGGCTCGAGGAGCTGGGGCTCGAGGGGCCCGCGTGGCAGACGCCCGGGTATGCCGTGGGCGGCGGCGCGAAGCTGCTCGAGGCGACCGCGAAGCAGGGGCTCGAGGGGATCATGGCCAAGCGGCTCGACTGTCCGTACGAGCCGGGCAAGCGCGCCACCCACTGGATCAAGGTCAAGACGAAGCAGCGCCAGGAGTTCGTGGTCGGCGGGTGGCTGCCGGGCGAGGGCCGGCGCAGCGGCGAGATCGGCGCGCTGCTCCTGGGCTACTTCGAGGACGGCGAGTTCCGCTTTGCCGGCAAGGTCGGCACGGGGTTCGGCGAGAAGGAGCTCAAGATGCTCGCCCGCGAGCTGGCTCCGCTCGAGCGCGAGGCATCGCCGTTCGCCGGGAAGCAACCCCAGAAGGGCGCGCGCTTCGCCGAGCCCAAGCTCGTGGCCGAGATCGAGTTCACCGAGTGGACGAAGGAGGGCATGCTGCGGCACCCGTCCTACAAGGGCCTGCGCGACGACAAGCCGGCGGAGCTGGTCGTCCGCGAGGTCGCGCAGGAGCCTCCGCCGCCGGAGCCCGAGCGCAAGATCAGGCGCACGAACGTGGACAAGGTGCTGTTCCCCGCGACCGGGTTCACGAAGGGCGAGTTGATCGCGTACTACGAGCGCATGGGCGAGGTGATCCTCCCCCACCTCCACGGCCGGCTCGTCAGCGTGAAGCGGTACCCGAACGGCGTCGAGGGCAAGAAGTGGTGGGAGCGCGACCACCGCATCGACGACCTCCCCACGCTGCTCGAGTTCGCCAACAAGGCGGCGATCGAGCTGCATCCGCTGCTCCACGGCGAGGAGGCGCCTGACCGGCCGAGCTTCCTTGTCTTCGATCTCGATCCCGGCCCGCCCGCCGGCATTCGCGAGTGCTGCGAGGTTGCGGCGGCGCTCCGCGGGATGCTCGCCCAGTTCGGAGCTCGAGAGCTTCCCGAAGACCTCAGGCGGCAAGGGAATCCAGGTCTACGTGCCGCTGGGCGGCGACGCGACCTACGCCGAGACCAAGCCGTTCGCGAAGGCGGTGGCCGAGACGATGGAGAACGGCATGCGCGACCTGGTGGTCTCGCGCATGACGAAGAAGCTGCGCGAGGGCAAGGTGCTGGTCGACTGGGGCCAGAACGACCCCGAGCAAGTCGATGGTGTGCGCGTACGCCCTACGCGGCAAGGAGCGGCCGACGGTGTCGATGCCGGTCGCGTGGGAGGAGCTGGAGGATCCCGACGCGCTCACGTTCGAGTGGAACGACGCGCTCGAGCGCGTCGAGCGCGACGGCGACATCTTCGCGCCGGTGCTGACGCTGCAGCAGCGGCTGCCGGCAGCTCAGTAGCCGGAGCCGCTCGACTCGCTGGTGTCGGTTTCGGGGGTGGTCGTCGTGCTGGCGTGGTGGTCGTGCTCGGGGTCGTCGTGGTGCCGACCGTGCCGGTACCGGTGGTTCCGCCCTCGATCTCGACGCTGCCACCGTTCTCGTCGTCGCCGCAGCCGCCCACCGCTGCGCCGAGGCCGGCCCCGAGGACCAGGCTGATCGACACCATCGCAATCCCGCTCTTCTTCGCCATCCCGCTCCTCGTGTTAGGGAACCCTAAGTCGGCACGCTAACAGAGGCCCGCCCTACTTCACTTTGTAAAGTAAGGGGTCAGACCCCTTGAAGACGTTCTGGCGACTCCTCGGCTTCCTGCGGCCCTATCGGAAGGGCGTGGTCGTGTCCTTCGCGCTCGCCGCGGTCGGCGACGGCGGGCGGGCGTCCTCATCCCCTACCTCGTGGGCCGCACGGTCGACGAGATCCGCCAGGGCGAGACGAACCTGTGGCCGCTCGCCGCGGCGATCGTCGGCCGCCGGGCTGCTGCGGCTCCTGTTCAGCGTCGCTCGGCGGCTCGTGGCCGGCCGGGTGTCGCTCGGGGTCGAGTTCGACCTGCGCAACCGCATGTACGCGCACCTGCAGTCGCTCGAGCTCGCGTTCTTCGACTCGCAGCAGACCGGCCAGCTCATGTCGCGGTCGACGGTCGACCTGCAGGCGGTCCGCTTCTTCCTCGGCTACGGCCTGATCTTCATCCTCCAGTCGGCGCTCACGATCCTGATCGCCGCCGCGGTCATGCTCGCGGTGAACCCCGCCCTGGCGGCGGTCGCGCTGGCGCCGGTGCCGTTCGTCGTGATGATCGCCGCGCGCTACGGGCGGCTGAACCGCCCGGCGAGCCAGGAGGTGCAGCAGCGGATCGCCGAGCTCACCGCCGAGGCCGAGGAGAACGTGTCGGGCGTCCGGGTCGTGAAGGCGTTCGCGCAGGAGACCCGCCAGCAGGCGCGCTTCCGCAAGGCCGTGCAGCGGGTGTTCGACCAGTCGATGGTGTCGACGCGGCTGCGGGCGTTCTACAACCCGTTCATCGGGTTCCTGCCGCAGCTGGGGCTTGCCGCACTGCTCCTGGTCGGCGGCCGCCAGGCGATCAACGGCTCGATCACGGTCGGCGAGTTCGTCGCCTTCTACGGCTACGTCCTGATGCTGACGTCGCCCATGCGGATGCTCGGCATCGCGCTGGGGATGGCCCAGCGCGCGGTCGCCTCCGGCGCACGCGTGTTCGAGATCCTCGACCGGTCGCCGCGAATGACCGCGCCGGCGGGAGCGCCGCCGCTTCCAGACGGCCGGGGCGCGGTGCGCTTCGACCACGTCACCTTCGCCTACGAGGGCGCCGAGCCGGTGCTGCGCGAGGTCAGCCTCGAGGTCGAGGCGGGCGAGACGGTCGCGCTCGTCGGCGCGACCGGGTCGGGGAAGACGACGCTTGCGTCGCTCGTGCCGCGGCTCTACGACCCGGTCGAGGGGCGCGTCCTCATCGACGGCGCCGACGTGTCGGAGGTCGACGTCGAGTCGTTGCGGCGCGAGATCGCGCTCGTGTCCGACGACGCGTTCCTCTTCTCGGCGACGCTGCGCGACAACATCGCTTACGCGCGTCCCGACGCGACAGACGAGGACGTGCGCGGCGCCGCGGCGCGTGCCGGCCTCGACGAGTTCGTCTCGTCTCTGCCGGACGGCTACGAGACCCGCGTCGGCGAGCGCGGCCTGACTCTGTCGGGCGGCCAGCGCCAGCGCGTCGCAATCGCGCGTGCCCTGGTCGCGAACCCGCGCATCCTGATCCTCGACGACGCCACGTCGAGCGTCGACGCCACCACCGAGTCGCGGATCAAGGAGGCCCTGCGCGAGGTGATGCAGGGGCGCACGACGTTCGTGATCGCGCACCGCCTGTCCACGATCTCGCTCGCCGACGAGATCGTCGTGCTCGAGGACGGGCACATCGCGGCGCGCGGGACGCACGATGAGCTGCTCGAGTCGTCGCCGCTCTACCGGGAGATCGCCGAGAAGGGCCTGCCGGATGCCGTGTTCCTGACGGAGAACCCCATCGAGCGGGAGGTCGCTGGCCTGTGAGCGCGCGGATCCGCTCCTACTGGCTGGTGCTGCGCGGAGAGGACCAGCGGGCGCGCAAGCTGCGCGGCCTGCTCCAGCTCCTGCGTCCCTACAGGGCCAAGGTCATTCTCATGTTTGTCGCCCTGGTGCTCGCGACCGGCGGCGGCGCTGGTGCCGCCCTACCTCGCCGGCCGCGCGATCGACGACGGCATCCGCGAGGGAGACGCGGACTTCCTGACCGTGATCCTGATCGTGTTCGTCTCGGCGGCGTTGATCAACTGGGTCGCGACCTACGTCCAGACGTATCTCGTCAACTGGGTCGGGCAGCGCGCGCTGCAGGACCTGCGCCAGCGGATCTTCGCCCACCTCCAGCGGCTGTCGATCGGGTTCTACTCGCGCAACAAGACCGGCGTGCTGATCTCGCGGCTGACGAACGACGTGCAGGCGCTCGACCAGCTCGTCACGGACGGCGTCGTCACCCTCTTCTCGTCCACGCTCACGCTGCTCGGAACCGCGGCGATCCTGCTGTTCCTCGACACCGAGCTCGCGATGATCACGTTCCTGACGTTCCCGGTGCTCGCCGTGGGCAGCGTCGCGTTCCGGCTCGCGTCGGCGGGTGCGTACCGGCTGACGCGCGAGAAGATCGCGCAGATCACCGCGTACCTGCAGGAGACGCTGTCCGGCATCCGGATCGTGCGCGCGTTCGGCCAGGAGCCGCGCCACCTCGAGCGCTTCTCCGAGCTCAACGACGAGAACCGCGACGCGAACATGAAGACCGTCTACCTGAACGCGGCGTACTTCCCGTCGGTCGAGCTGCTCTCGGCGGTCGCCACGGCCGCGATCCTGCTGTACGGCGGGAACCAGGTGGTCGACGGGGACGGCGTGACGATCGGCGTGCTGGCCTCGTTCGTCTTCTACCTCCAGAGCTTCTTCGACCCGATCCAGGCGTTGTCCCAGCTCTACACGACCTATCAGGCCGGGATGGCGGCGCTCGACAAGGTGTTCGAGCTGCTCGACGAGGAGCCCGATCTCCAGGACGCGCCGGATGCGACCGAGCTTCCGCGCGTGCGCGGAGAGATCCGGTTCGAGGACGTGTGCTTCTCCTACGGCAGCGACGACCTCGCGATCTGCAACCTCGACCTCGAGATCCCGCCGGGGCAGACCGTTGCGCTGGTCGGCGCCACAGGCGCCGGGAAGTCCACCTTCGCCAAGCTGATCGCGCGCTTCTACGACCCGATCTCGGGGCGCGTGCTGGTGGACGGGCACGACCTGCGCACGGTCACCGAGAAGTCGCTGCGGTCGCAGCTCGGGATCGTGCCGCAGGAGGGGTTCCTGTTCTCCGGCACGATCCGCGACAACATCGCGTTCGGGCGTGCGGACGCGACCGACGAGGACGTTGTCGAGGCAGCGCAGGCGGTCGGTGCCCATGAGCTGATCGAGCGGATGCCGGACGGCTACGACACCGAGGTCGGCGAGCGCGGCGGCCACCTCTCCGCCGGCGAGCGCCAGCTGATCGCGTTCGCGCGCGCGGCGATAGCGGACCCGCGCATCCTGATCCTCGACGAGGCCACGTCGAACGTGGACGTCAGGACCGAGGCGCGGATCGAGCACGGCCTGCGCCGGCTGCTCGCCGGCCGGACAGCGATCGTGATCGCGCACCGGCTGTCAACGATCCGGCAAGCGGGACGGATCGTCGTGCTCGACAAGGGCGAGATCGCCGAGCAGGGCACGCACGAGGAGCTCCTCGCGCTGAACGGCCACTACGCGCGGCTCTACCGCGACTGGGCGGACCAGACCGCCGCGTAGCTAGTAGCTGCGGGGCAGGGACTCGAACCCCGATTACCGATTCCAGAGACCGGCGTCTTGCCATTAGACGACCCCGCAATGGGCGCGGACGAGGATAGCCAAGACGTAAACCGTCAGAGGCCGCTGAGATCCGTGTCCGTATCGGCCAGCTTCGCGCGGTCCGGCGCCGTCTTCTCCTTGATGAAGCGGCGCGCGTGCTCGAGGTCATCGGAGCGGCCGACCGTCAGCGCGGCGGTCACGACGCCTGAGTCCGGGTCGACGTAGAACGCGGTGAACTCCTTGTCGTCCATCGAGCCGCGAACGACCACGTCGCCCACGCCCGGCCCGACGTACTCGCTCGACGCCCAGTCGGCGAGGTCGGAGAAGAAGTAAGGGATCTCCTCGTGCGGCGACGTCGCGGCCCAGCATGTTGAGCCCCGCCGTCTTGCCCTGGTTGAACGCGACGTCCCAGTGCTCGATCCGGAGCGGACCGCCGTGCACGACGCGAGTCGTACTCGCAGATGTCGCCCGCCGCGTAGATCCCCGGCACGGACGTCTCGAGCCGCGACGAGCACTTCACGCCCCCGCTCTCCCCCAGCTCGAGTCCCGCGGCCTTGGCGAGCATGAGATCCGGGATCACGCCGGCGCCGATCACGACGCAATCGGCCTCGAGCTCGAGGCCCTTCTCGGTGAGCACGTGGGTGACGCGCCCGTCGTCGCCCTTGAACCCGGCGAGCGAGTCGGACGGATGGATGTCCACCCCGTGCTCCTCGAGCACGCGTTGGAAGAACCCGCCGACCTCCTGGCCGTACACGCGCTCGAACGTGACTTCCTCCAGCATCACCATCGAGCACTTGATCCCGCGCGCGGTCAGGGTCGCGGCCACCTCGGAGCTGATGAACGAGCCGCCGATGCACACGACGTGCTTCGCCTCGGTCGCATCGGTGGCAATCGCGTCGGAGGTCGGGATCGTCCGCAGGTAGTGGATCCCGTCCAGGTCGCCGTGCTCGACGCGCAACCGGCGCACGTTGCCGCCCGTCGCCAGGAGTGCCTTGTCGAAGACCACCTCGTCGCCGTTCGACAGCTTGGCCCGCCGCGCGTCCGCGTCGAGCTTCATGACGCTGGTGCGCGTCAGAAGTTCGATCTTCTGCTCGTCCCACCACTCGTCCGGTCGGAAGAGGATGTCCTCCCGCTTCTCCTCCCCACCGAGGTACTTCTTCGACAGTGGGGGCCGGTTGTATGGCGGGTCGTTCTCGCGTCCGACCAGGAGAACCGACCCCGCGTCGACCCCGCCCTCCTCTCGAATCCACCGGGCGCAGTTCGCGGCCGCCAGACCGCCGCCGATCAGGAGATAGTCGACCGCGCGCTCGGCCACAGCCGAACTACGCCGCCTCGCCGTGTGCCGGCGACTGGAAGCGCGCCGCCACCCGGTCCTCGAGCCCGGTGTCGAGTACGAGCAGCACCTCGTCACCCGCCTCGATCAACGAGTCGGCGAGCGGGACGAAGCCGGTGCCCTCGCGCATGATCGCGATCACGAGCGAGCCGTCCGGCAGGCCCAGGTCCTTGACCACATGGCCCGCCGCCGGCGAATCCTGCGCCACCTCGAGCTCGATGATCTCGAGCCGCTCCTGCGGCAGGTCGAGCAGGTGCAGCGGCCCGTACTGGGGCACCTCGTGCTCGATCAACCGAAGGATCAGGTCGGTCGCGGACACCGCCGGCTTGATCCCCAGCAGCTCGAAGTGCTGCAGGTTGCGCGGGTTGTTGCATCGCGCAATCACGCGCTCGACGCCGTACTTCTCGCGCGCGACCTGGCAGATCAGGATGTTGTCCTCGTCGTCGCCGGTGACGGCGATCACCATGTCGGCACGCTCGATGCCACCGCGCTCGAGCACCCACAGCTCCGAGCCGTCGCCGTACTGGACGGCGTGCTCGAGCTCGTCCTCGACGGTGGCGTACCGCGCTGGATCCGCCTCGATGACGGTCAGCTCGTGACCCTTGCCGATGAGCTCGCGCGCGAGGTTCCACCCCACCTTGCCGGCGCCGACGATCAGTACGTACATCTAAGCCGCGCTCTCCCGTACCGCCTCGGTGAGCATGTCGATCGCGACCGCCGTCGGGCAGATCGTCTGGAGCCCCTGCTCGCCGTACCACTTCGCCCGGGCCGGATCGAGCACGCGCACGACGACCTTGGGGATGTTGAAGCGGCGCTGCGCTATCTGGGCGACCACGAGATTCGTGTTGTCCCCGTCGGTCGACGCCACAAACGCGTCCGCGCGCTCTATGCCCGCCTCGATCAGCGCGTCCATCTCGATCGCGGTGCCGACGGTGAACATCCCGCCGCTCTCCTCCCACGATTGCTGGGAGCCGCGCTCGAGCAGCGCGATGGCCTCGGTGTCCTCATCGAGGATCGATACGTCGTGGCCGTCGGCCAGCATGGCTTTCGCGACGGTCGAGCCCACGCGCCCGCATCCAACAATCAAGACGAACACGTGACGGGACTCTATCGGGGCTAGGGCTGGACGCCCGCCGGCGTCTCGTCGTCGCCGGGCGGCGCGGTGAGGAGCACGCGGCAGGGAGCCTTCTCGACGACGTAGCGCGTCATCTCGCCCACGTAGCGGTCGCGCGGGCCGCCGCGGCCCCCGAGCAGCGCGCCGCCGCGAACGCGGGTGGGCTCCTCGGCGGCGAGCACGATCGCCTCCACGCCCCGCCGCCGTGCCTCCTCCACGATGCCCGCGCCAATGGAGCGGGCGCGCGCAGTCGCCGGCGCGACCTCGACACCCTCGTACTCCTCCCCCACCTCCTTGGCGCGGCGGAGCGCTCGTTTCGCGGCGGCGATCTGCTCGTCCGGCACGCGGGCGTCAATCGGCAGCGACATCGGGATCTCGAGCACGTAGATCGCCTCTATGACCGTGCCCCCCTCCCCCTCGCGCGCCTCCTCGGCGGCCAACCGCCCCGCGGTCCCGACGATGTCGTCGTCGAGCGGGCTGCCGAACACCGGAACGAGGATCGAGCCGTACTCGATCTCTGCCCCGCGCTCCTGCAGCGCCGTCGCGGGAATCGTGAAGCGCTTGCGCAGCGGCTTGTCCTGTCCGCGCCGGTAGATCACGTACAGCAGCAGGCCCCCCAGGAGCCAGACGCCTCCCGCATAGCGAGCGCCCTCGTGCAGGATCACCACGCTGACCCAGGCGGCCAGCGCCA
Organism: uncultured Thermoleophilaceae bacterium; assembly: GCA_963839405.1. Classification (GTDB taxonomy): domain Bacteria; phylum Actinomycetota; class Thermoleophilia; order Solirubrobacterales; family Thermoleophilaceae; genus DASPHG01. Next base: position 8,018 of record CAWIUV010000012.1, on the reverse strand, counting down.
TGAGGAACCCGAGCACCGCGGGCAGGGGCAGCGAGCCGCTCCCGACCTTCACCGAGAACGGCATCCGGTACGGCCGCCGCGCGGTTGCCTCGCGGAAGCGCAGCCTGATCACGGACGCGTGGGCGATCGCGAAGGCGAGCGTCGCTCCGAATGCGAACGTGCCTGCGAGGAAGTCGAGGTCGGACGGTCAGCACGAACCCGAACGCGATCAGGCCGCACACCGCGATGGCGACCCACGGCGTTGACCAGCGCGGATGCAGCCGGCCGATCGCACTCGGGATCTGCCTGTTCGTTGCGAGTGAGTACGACAGCCGCGAGACGCCCATCATGTTCGCGGTCGCCGCCTGAACGAGGACGACCGCCGCCACGCCGCCGACCACGTACCGCAGGGCGTCGTCGAACCAGTCATAGGCCGAGACCACGCCGAGCACGGGCGCCTCGTGGAACTGCTCGCCGAGCGCGGTCTGGCCGTCCACGACCGGAAGCGCCATCAGCCCCACGAGCGAGACGCCGATCAGCACGAGGAAGGCCGTCGCCGAGCTGACGCCGATCACGCGCGACATCTGCTTGCGGTTCGGGCGGATCTCCCCCGCGACGCCCGACGCCGCTTCGAGGCCGGTGAGCGCAAGGCCGGCGATCACAGCGGCGAACGCGAAGTCGTCCCACTCCGGGCTCACGCCGAGCTCGACCTCCTCGGAGAGCACCGACCAGTCCCACACGCTCGCTACGCCGATCCCGATCACCGCGAGGAGCACGACGACGTTGAGCACGCCGAAGCGCAGCACGAGCCCGAGCCGATCGGCCCGCAGCCCGCGCAGGTTCACGATCACAGCCCAGGCGATCACCCCGGCGGCGATCGCGTGCTCCACGCCCGCGTCCCCCGCATGCCCCCAGAACGCGGACAGGTAGTCCGGGATCGCGAACGCGCACAGCGCCATCACGATCAGGTAGTCGAGGACGATCCCCCAGCCGGCGATGAAGCTCCACAGCTCGTCGAAGGCGTACCGAGCGAAGGTGGAAGCACCGCCCCGCTCCGGGTGGAGCGAGTTCGCCTCCACGTAGGTGAGCATCGTGACCACGAAGAAGATCCCGGCCGCGACGTATGCGAGCGGCGTCAGGCCGAGCGCCTGCTCGGCGACGATGCCGAGCGTGATGTAGATCGACGCGCCGATCGCGCTTACCGCGATTGCGTAAATGGCCGGCGTGCCGACGACTCCCGCGAGCCTCCCCTCGATCGACACGAAGAAGGGCCGGACAAGCGCCGCGAGGGGCTCGAGCCAGCCTGTGGCCCGCCGCCTCATCGGTCGGCGGCCAGGTACAGCCGCCCCGCCCCGATCACGACGAACGCCACGCCGACGATGAGCCCCAGTGCGAGCGCGCCTCCGCCGCGGGCGAGGGTCGTCACGATCATCGCGATCCCCAGGCCCAGGATCGCGGCGGCGAAGATCCGGGTCGATTGACGGTAGGCGCGATGCACGCCCGGATTATGCGGTCTATCGCCCGTCGGTGATGGGCTCGGACTCGATGATCACCCGGCAGGGCCGCTCCTCGAGGACGGTCTCGAGCGTGCGCCCGAACAGCGAGGTGCCCGCGCGCTTTCGCGGCCGCGGCATGACGATCGCGCGGGCCTCGATGTCGTGCGCCTCGTCGATCACGCGCCGCCCGGCCTGACCGGCACGGACCTTCTCCCAGTGCCCGGTCACGCGCCGCCCGCCCAGCACTCGTGCCGAGTCGATCGTCTGCTGCGCGACCGCCTCCTGCTCCGGCAGCGGCGCATCTATCGGCGAGCTGGTCGGAACGGTGATCGTCACGAGCACGTGGATGCCCCGCCTGCGGCGAGCCGCCACCTTGACAGCGGTGCGGACGGCGGAGGCCGAGTACTGCGAGTCCTCGAAGGCGACCAGAACGGACTGGTACTCGACCTCGTGCTCCACGATGGGCTCCGGCATGACCACCTTGGTGGTCTCGGTCAGCGACAGGCCCAGCCTGCGCCGGTAGACGACGTAGGTGGTGATCCCGACGGCGATCCAGACCATGCCGGAGATCAGGACGCGCTCGTCGAGCACCGTGACCACGATCCAGGCAAGCCCGGTCCCGATCCCGCCGACCACCGCGAACACCGGCACGTCCCGCCCGGCCACCCTGACGTTGATCGGGCCCCGCCAGGCGCGCTCGCGATCGGGCTGACTGAAGCGCAGCTTGATCACGGCCAGGTGGGCGATGGTGAACGACAGCATCGCCCCGAACGCGTAGATCACGCCGAGGAAGTCGGCCTGGCCGGGGATGATCGTCACGCACGCGATCGCGCCGAAGACCATGATCGCGACATAGGGCGTGCGGTGCTTGGGATGCAGCTGCCGCAAGGCCTCCGGCAGCTGGCGGTGCTGGCCCATCGAGTACGTCAGCCGCGAAACCCCGATCAGACCTGCGTTCGTGGCGATGAAGAGGATCGTCGCGGCGAGGATCCCGACGTAGACCTCCGCGGCACCCTGGAGCGCCCCCAGGTCCATGTTCTCGACGACGCCGAGCACCGGATCGCCGGCGAACTCGGTGGCGAGCGCCGTCTCCCCGTTCGACCACAGGCATCGCCGAGAGTGCGACGGCGGGCAGAAACGCGTAGATGACGGCCACGGCGAATACCACGCCCCGACTGCGCGCGGGATCGTCTTGCCGTAGTCGCGCGCCTCCTCGGCCATGTTCGAGATCGTCTCGATGCCCGTGTAGGCGACCATCGCGACCGGGATCGCGACGAGGAAGTCGCTGACCGTCGGATACGTGCCGAAGTCGACGTTGTCCACCAGCGTGTCGGGTGAGAAGACGAGCGTCACCCCGACCACCACCAGCAGGAGCTGGGTGAGGAAATCGGCGAGCGCGAGGAAGATGTTCAGCCCAGCCGCCTCGCGGACGCCGAAGATGTTCAGCGCACCCAGCAGCACCACGACGCCGATTCCGACGATGACGTCCCCGGGCGACTCCCCGAGCGGCTCCCAGAACACGCCGAGGTAGTGCGGCACGAAGAAGGCCGAGATCGAGACCGTGATGATGTAGGTGAGCATCTGGCCCCACGCCGCGAAGAAGGACCAGAACTCGTTGAAGGCGTGCCGCGCGAACGAAGACGAGCCGCCGGCCTCGGGGAACATCGACGGTCGCCTCTACGTAAGTGGCCGCGGTCGCAGCGAAGATCAGCCCGGCGATCACGAAGACGACCGGCGTCATGCCGAGCGCGTAGCCCGCGACGAGGCCGAGCGCGTAGTAGATCGAGCTGCCTACGTTGCCGTAGGCGGTCGAGAAGAGAGCCCCCGTGCCGAGGACCCTCTCCAGACCGCGTTCTTCGGTCTGCGCTCAGCCAAACCGGCGGAACGCTACTCCGTGGGCGGGACCCGGAACGTCCCCCTAGACCAGGAACGGAATGATCAGGAGCGCGACGATGTTCGCGACCTTGATCATCGGGTTGATCGCCGGGCCGGCGGTGTCCTTGTAGGGATCGCCGACCGTGTCGCCGGTGACCGACGCCGCGTGGGCCTCGGATCCCTTGCCGCCGAACTCGCCGTCCTCGATCAGCTTCTTCGCGTTGTCCCACGCGCCGCCGCCGGCGGTCATCGAGACGGCGGCGAAGAAGCCCACCACGATCACTCCGATCAGCAGCCCGCCGAGCGCCTGGTAGCTCAGGAGGCCGACCACGACCGTCACGACGATCGGGATCAGCGACGGCAGGATCATCTCCCGCTGCGCCGCGGCGGTCACGATCGACACGCACTGGGCGTAGTCCGGCTTCTCGGTCCGGTCCATGATCCCCGGCTTCTCGCGGAACTGCCGGCGGACCTCCTCCACGACCCCGCCGCCGGCGCGGCCGACGGACTCGATCGCGAGCGCCGCGAACAGGTAGACCATCATCCCGCCGATCAACAGGCCGATCAGGACCTCCGGCTGGGAGATGTCGAAGCTCTTCAGCGTCTCGCCCTCATCCGCGGCCTCCTCGGATAGCTCGACGATGAACGCCGCGAACAGCACGAGCGCAGCAAGCACTGCCGACCCGATCGCGTAACCCTTCGTGACGGCCTTTGTCGTGTTGCCGACCGCGTCGAGCGGGTCGGTCACCCCGCGCACGTCCTCCGGCAGGTCCGCCATCTCGGCGATGCCACCCGCGTTGTCGGTGATCGGCCCGAAGGCGTCGAGCGCGACGATCAGGCCGGTCAGCGAGAGCTGCGCCATCACCGCCACGCCGATGCCGTAGATGCCGGCCAGCTCGTTCGCGCCGAGGATGCCCAGGCAGATCAGGATCGCCGGGGCGGCCGTCGCCTGGAAGCCCGATGAGAGGCCCTGGATGATGTTCGTCGCGTGACCCGTCTGGGACGCGCGCGCCGTCATCCGCACCGGGCGGAAGCGCGTCGACGTGTAGTAGTCGGTGATCACGAACAGCCCGGCGGTGATGCCGATGCCTATGAGCGTGCAGAGCCAGAACTCATCGCCGGGCCGGCGTCGCCGACGCCGCTCAGGATCCCCGGCAGTCGCCTCTTGAGCGTGACGTCGTCCATCAGCCACTCGGTGATCGGGTAGAACGCCGCCGCAGCGATCACGCCCGAGACGACCAGGCCCTGGTAGAGCGCGCGCTCGACGTTCACGCCGCGGACGGCGTAGGTGCCGATGATCGATGCGATCAGCGAGACGCCGCCGATCACGAGCGGGTAGACCGCGACCTCGCCGAGCTCGTTGAAGGTGAGGACGCCGAGCAGCATCACGGCGACGGCGGTGACGGCGTAGGTCTCGAACAGGTCCGCCGCCATGCCGGCGCAGTCGCCCACGTTGTCGCCCACGTTGTCGGCGATCACCGCCGGGTTGCGCGGGTCGTCCTCGGGGATGCCGGCCTCGACCTTGCCCACGAGGTCGGCGCCCACGTCGGCGGCCTTCGTGAAGATGCCGCCGCCGAGTCGGGCGAAGACGGAGATCAGCGAGCCGCCGAAACCGAGGCCGATGAGCGCGTCAACCGCGTCCTTCTCCTCGACGTCCGCGAGCAGCAGGATCCCGTAGTAGCCGGCCACGCCGAGCAGGGCCAGGCCCGCGACGAGCATGCCGGTCACGGCGCCACCGCGGAACGCCACCTTGAGCGCCTCCGCGACGCCCCCGCGGGCGGCCTCGGCGACGCGGGCGTTCGACCGCACCGACACGTTCATGCCGATGAAGCCGGCCGCAGCCGAGAACGTGCCGCCGATCACGAACCCGATCGCGGTCTCGATGTCGAGCGCGATCGCGAGCACGATCGCGAGCACGACGGCGACCGCGCCGATGATCGTGTATTGGCGCTTCAGGTAAGCCTGAGCGCCCTCCTGGACGGCCTGCGAGATGTCCTGCATCTCCTGATTGCCGGGCGACTTCGCGAGCAGCCAACGGCTGGTGACGAGGCCGTAGAGGACGGCGGCACCGGCGCAGGCGAGCGCTATGACGATGCCGTAGTCGGTAAGGAAGTCAGTCAAGGAGGATCCTCCGGAAGCTGGTTGGAAACTGCGCCGCTGGTGACGGCGCGTTCGGCGCCGGGCGGACCAAGAGCGCGGGCAGTGCACCCAGGTTGGGCTTCCTTCCAGGCCCGGCGCGCCCTAGGTACCCGGAGGCGTCCAGATCTTCGACCGGGCCTGGGCGCGCTCGGCTTCGTCAGGAGGCTCGGATCCGGCATCAGCAGCGGGTTCCGGGGCAGGCTCGCGCCGCCCGCGCGCCGCCGCCCTTCGCCTCGCGCGCATAGGCCATCTGAGCTGCGACAACGGCTCCCGGACAGCGGCCTGCTGCTCCTCTGTCATCAGCGGCTGGAGCGCCCGGATCGCGTCGATCGCGAGCTTGGCCTGGTCGAGCTGCTTCGGGCCGTCGTCGTCCGCCAGGCCCATTCGGCGCGCCGCGAGGTCGATCAGGGTGGCGGCAGTCTGGAGCAGGACGTCCTCGACGCGGATCTTCCTCAGCGCCTCCCGGATCTCGTCCTCGTCTTTCATGTGGCCACTCTCCTCCCGTGCGTAGGTCCGCTGGGTCAGGTCTACCTCGGCTGCGAACGCCTTACGCATGTCACCCACGTGCGCCGCCGCTGCCGCTGCGCGCCGTTCTCGGCCGGCAGCGCGGGCTCGATACCGAGCTGCGCCCGCGCCGGCGCCGTCCACCCGAGCAGCCTGTCAGGGAGCGCGCGCGCCTCGAACTCCTCGCCGCGCTCGAAGTCGATCATTTGCCCGTCCATCCCGTACCGGATCGCCCGCCACATGTTCTCCTCGATGTACCGCCCCTGCACGGGCTCCGGCAGCGCACCGTCGTCGTAGTCGAGCGCCGCCTGGGCGATACAGGCCACGATCAGGCCGGCCAGCGCGGTCGAGTCCTCGGCGCGCGTCTGCGCGTCGCAGATCCGGAACTCGACGGTGCCGAAGTCGTGATGCGGCCGGACGCTCCACCAGAGCTGCGTGTGCTCCTCGATCGAGTTCATCGTTCACGAGGAAGTTCGCGAAGTCGGCATAGGTGGCCCAGTTCCCGAACGGCTCATGCACGCCGCAACGGGGAAAGCTCTTGGTGAAGATCTGCGTGCGCGCCGAATGGAGGCCGGAGTCGCATCCGTCGAGGAACGGCGAGTTCGCCGACACGGCCAGCAGGTCCGGGAGCAGTGCCCTCAGGTGGTCGCAGACGGCGATCGCCCTGTCTGCGCCCCGTACCCCGACGTGGACGTGCAGCGAGAAGGTGTTGTTGCGCCATGCGACGTACCTGAGCCATTCCTCCCGCCGGCGGTAGTGCGGGGTGTCGATGATCCGTTGCTCCTGCCACGGGCTCCAGGGATGCGTGCCCGTCGCGGCGAGGAGGGCGTTCTGGTCGGCCGCCAGCTTGAAGAGGCGATGGCGCATGTCGCGCTGCTGGCGGCGGCGTCGGCGAATGTCGCTCCCTTGCCCGACCGGATCTCGATCTCGGACGTGATCAGCTCGCCGGTGATGGACTCCGCCAGCGGCGGATCCGCATTGGCGGCGTCCCTCAGCTCCTCGAACCGCTGCGTGAGGTCCAGCGTCTCCGGATCGAGGATCTGGAACTCCTCCTCGATCCCGACGGTGAAGTCCTCGGAGTTGTCGAAGACCTCGCGTGCGCGGTCCATGTCCAACATCAGGTCAAGTAGAAGTACAGCGCGTAGAGGAGGTCGACGGCGGGACTGACGTATGCACCGTGACCTCCGGCGGGACCTGTAGCAGCGCCTCCGAGTAGTTGAAGATGATCTTCACCCCGCGCCGACAAGGTCGTCCGCCACCCGCTGCGCCGCGTCCGACGGCACCGCCAGGACGCCGACAACGATTTCGTCCTCGGTCACCACCTGCTTCAAGTCGTCGTACGGCCGTACGACGAGCTGGTCGGTGATCCGCTCGCCGACCTTTTCAGCGTCCGCGTCGAAGATGGCGACGACGCGGAACCCGTGGTCGGCAAAGATGTCCGAGCTCGCGATCGCGCGGCCCAGGTCCCGCACCGAACAGCGCGATGTTGTGCTGACCGGCGTGCGCAGGATCTTGCGGATCTGCGCGACCAGCGAATCGACGTTGTAGCCCACCCCGCGCTTGCCGAACTTGCCGAACCCCGACAGGTCCCGGCGGATCTGTGTCGAGTTGACGTGCGTGTAGTCGGCGAGTTCCTGGGAGGAGATCGTCTCCTTGCCCATCTTCTTCGCCTGCGTGAGCACCTGGAGGTAGCGGGAGAGGCGCGCCGCGACGCCGAGCGACAGCCGCTCGCCGCCGCCTTCAGCTCTGACTGAGCTCCCTCTGGAAGCACTCATGGAGCTCACCTGTCGGGGACTGTAACCGTCGCGCCTATAGAAGCCTGGCCAACTTCCACGTGGAACTCGAAGAGCTCGTCGCCGTCGAGCTCGAGCCACGGGGTGCGCTCGCCGTAGACGGTGGTAGCAGGATCCGGATCGAGTCGACACATCCACCTCGTCGGAGCTCGAATGGGTGGCTGGCGCGCACGGAGGGCGGACGGCCTCCGCGCCAGCCTCGTCGCACAGGCAGCAGCCCGGCCTTGCCGTA
>CAWIUV010000011.1:0-289299 GCA_963839405.1 uncultured Thermoleophilaceae bacterium | reverse complement strand
TCTAGATGTAGTACATCGCCTGGCCGCGCGCCTGGGCCTCGCGCTCGGCCAGGTCGGCGATCGTCGTCCGGCCAGCACGTCCCGCAGCGCCTTGACCGCCTGCTGCCAGATCTCGTCGTCGCCGGCGTCGCGCGCCGACAGCTCGCCCTCGAGCAGCTCGACCACCTCCAGCACCGTCACCTCTGACGGCGAGCGCGCGAACAGGTAGCCGCCCTTCACGCCGCGCTGGCTCTGGAGGATCCCCGCCCGGCGCAGCGTCGCGAACAGCCCCTCGAGGAACTGCTGCGGAATCTCGCGGCGGCGGGCCAGCTCGCCTATCGGGATCGGCACGGACGCGCCGCACAGGGCGAGCTCGCAGAGCGCCCGGACCGCATACGGCGACTTGGAGGTGATCGCAAGCAAGCGTGACAACCTTAAGGCTCGTGGCACTCGTATCGAGGCTGGATCCCTGGGCGCCGCCGATCGCCCTGATGGCGCTGATCTTCTTCTTCTCGCACCAGCCGGACCTCTCGTCCGGCCTCGGCGTCTGGGACCTGATCGGGCGGAAGATCTTCCACGCCGCCGAGTACGCGCTTCTCTGCTTCCTCTGGTGGCGAGCGCTCGCCGAGGCACACCCGCCCGAACGCGCCCTCGCCGCCGCCGCGGCGCTCTCCTTCGCGTACGCGGTGAGCGACGAGATCCACCAGACGTTCATCGAGGGCCGCCACGGGTCCCCGATCGACGTCGCGATCGACTCCGTCGGCATCGCGGCCGCGTGCCTGTGGGTACGAAGCCGCGACGGATGAGACTGCCCTCGCCCCTCAGCGCACGCCGCTCGAGTCGCGCGAGCCGATCGTCGGCTTCGCGGTCATCCGGGCGCTGATCGCCGTCGCGGCGATGATCGCCCTCGCGATCCTCGGGTTCCCCTACGAGGGGACCGTCACCGCTGTCATCGCCGCCGTCGCACTGCCCTGGTCGCTGTTCGTGCTCGCGGTCACCCGCCACTCGACCGAGGCCGGGCTCAACCCGCTGATCGCCCTCGGCGACATGGCCGTGCTCGGCCTCCTCATCGCGGTCGAGCCCGACATGTACGCGCCCGCGCACTTCACCGCGCTCTTCCTCGTCGCCGCACACGCTCACTGCCAGGGCGCGCGCTTCAGCGCGTTCGTCGGAGTCCTTCCGCCGCTCGTCCTGATCCCGGTGACGATCGCGAGCGACGTCCCGGTCGACGACGACCTCCTCCACGCCTACGAGGTGATCTTCGCCGTCGCCTGCCTCTCGACCGCGATCGTCGTGGGCGCGATGCGGGAGGCGGAGTCGAGCGCGCGCATCCGCGCGCGCGCGCTCTCACGCCGCACGATCGACACCGAGTCGAGCATGCGGCGGCGGCTCGCCCTAGGCGATCCACGACGGGCCGATCCAGGAGCTGACGAGCGTCGACCTGATGCTCGCCTCGGCCGAGCAGGCGCTCGAGCGCGGCGACGAGGCCGCCGGCCGGGCGCACTACGGAGGCACGCTCCCTCACGCGGTCGAACATCGGCTTCCTGCGCGACGAGATCCTCGACCTGGGGCCGCACGCGTTCGAGGAGCTCTCGTTCGAGCAGGCGGTCGTCGACTGCGTCGAGCTCTGGGAGCGGCGTTTCGGCATCAAGTACAAGACGGACATCGACGCCGACGCCCTGGCGCCCGAGATCGCGGGGCCGCTGTTCCGCATCACGCAGGAGGCTGTGGCGAACGCGGGCAAGCACGCGCAGGCGTCGACGGTCGCCGTGCGGCTGCACTGCGACGACCGCAGCGCGCTGCCTCGAGGTCGAGGACGACGGCCGCGGCTTCGGCGACGTCGACCCGCTCGGTCCGACCGAGCGCGGGCACATCGGCCTCGCCAGCATGCGCGAGCGAGCCGAGATGCTCGGCGGAGAGCTAGCTATCCAGAGCAGCGACCGCGGGACGCTCGTCCGCGTCCGCGCGCCCGCTCTGAGCCGGCGACCGGCTCGAGCCTGACCGGGATCCCGTTCAGGAAGGCCATCCCCGCGAGCGGCTCGAGGTCGTCGGGATCCGAGCTGGCGAGCAGGTTCACGTTCACGCCGCCCGCGTCGTTGGCGACGCTCCAGCCGCCCTTGTGCCCCCAGCCGTGCGGCAGCGCGACCGTCCCGGGCGTCATCTCGTCGGTGACCTTCACCGGCACCACGACCGAGCCGGACTTCGAGGCGAGCCGCGCCTCGCCGCCGTCGACCAGGCCGTGCTCCTCGGCGTCGCGCGGGTTGACCCGGAGCGCGTGCACGCGGCCGCCGCGCATCAGGAGCGGCGAGTTGTGCATCCACGAGTTGTGCGAGCGCAGCTCGCGCAGGCCGATCAGCCGCAGCGGGAAGCCCGGGTCCGCGCCGTTGACCGCGGACAGCCGCGCGACCTCGGCCGCGATCTCCTCCGGCGCGAGCTGCACCCGCGAGCCCGCGGTGGCGCACCTTCTCGCCGCAGCACGCCGGTCGGGATCTACTCGGACAGGACGATCCCGTGCGGCTCGCGCGCGATCTTGCCGATCGTTGAGCCCCCCGCGCCTCAGCCCGAACAGGTCTCCCTCGGGCCCGGTGCGCAGCAGGAGCTCGGCGATCCGGCGCGGCTGCGGCCGCAGGCCGGGCAGCCGGCCGAAGATCCGGGCGAGCCTTGACCGAGAACGGCACGATCCCGATCCGCTTCGCGATCTCGTCGATGACCTCCCACTCCTCGCGCGCCTCGCCCGCGGGCGGCACGACGGCGTCCGTGTACTGGATGAACGGCGTCGTGTAGAAGCCGAGGAAGGCGAGCGGCAGGTCGTCGCGCTCGTAGAACGTCGGGCTCGGCAGGATGTAGTCCGCGTGGCGGTTCGTCTCGTTCACGTAGAAGTCGAGCGAGACGCAGAGCTCGAGCTCGCCGAGCGCCTCCTCGAGCGCGTCGCCGTCCGGCACCGACAGCACCGGGTTGCCGGCCGAGACGAAGAGCGCGCGGACCTGGAGCTCGCCGGGCGTCGTGATCTCCCTCGGCAGCAGCGACGCCGGCAGGTTGCCGATCACGTCGGGGAAGCCGCCGAAGCGCGAGCGCACCTTGCCGTAGCTCGCGAGGCCCGCCTTCTCGCCCACGTCGTCGAGCGCGATCGGCGGGCGGCCGAAGACGGCGCCGCCGGGGCTGTCGAGGTTGCCTGTGACCGCGTTGAGCGCGTCGATCAGGAACGCGACGAGCGTGCCGAAGCGGCCGAGGCAGGAGCCGGTGCGGCCGTAGGCGGCCGAGCCCGGCTCGGCCATCGCGCGCGCGAGCTCGCGCACCGTCTCGGCGGGGACGCCGGTGCGCGCCTCGGTCTCCTCGGGCGCGAACGGGCGCGCCATGCTCGGCCAGCGCCTCGGCGCCGTCGGCGTGCGCGGCCAGGAAGTCGTCGTTCGCGAGCCCCTCGGCGAAGATCACCTGCAGCATCGAGAGCAGCAGCCAGGCGTCGGTGTCGGGCGTGACCGGCGACGTGCTCGAACTGGCGCGCGGTCTCCGACCGGCGCGGATCGACCACGACCACGCGCCCGCCGCGGTTGACGATCTCGTGGAGCTGCTCGCGGATCCGCGGCGCGGTCAGCACGGAGCCGTGGGAGACCATCGGGTTGGCGCCGACCATGAACAGGAACCGCGTGCGGTTCAGGTCGGGGATCGGCACGACGAGCGGGCTGCCGTACAGGAGCGCGCTCGCGGCGAAGCGGTTGTTCACGTCCTGCGAGCCGGCCGTGTAGTAGTGCGGCGAGCCGAGCCCGTCGACGAAGCCCTTGCTCCACAGCGGGTGCGAGTACGAGAACGCGCCGGGGTTGCCCATGTACCAGGCGACCGACTTCTTGCCGTGCCGCTCGATGATCGCCCGCAGCCGCTCGCCGATGTCGTCGAGCGCCTCGTCCCAGCTCACCCGGTGGAACTCGCCGTCGGCGCCCTTCTTCAGCGGATGGACGACCCGGTCCGGGTCGTTCTGCACGTCGAGCATCGCGATCCCCTTCGGGCACGCGTACCCCTTGCGAGAGCGGATGGTCGGGATCCGGCCGCAGCTTGGTGATCCGGTCGTCCTCGACCGTCGCGACCATGCCGCAGTGCGCCTCACAGATCCGGCAGAAGGTGACCTTCTGCTCGACTGCCACAGAGGCAGTCTAAGCGCTGGCTAGAGCCAGCCGCGCTCGGTGGCAACAAGAACGGCCTGCGCGCGGTCGACTGCGCCGAGCTTGCCGTAGGTGTTGTGCAGGTGCGTGCGCACCGTGCTCGTCGAAAGGCTGAGCTCGAGCGCGATCTGCTTGTAGACCTTGCCCTCGGCGAGGCGCTTCAGCACCTCGACCTCGCGGGTCGAAAGCGGACACGGCTCGATCTGACGCGGCGAGCCCTGGGCCGGAGTACGGAAGCTCGTACATGACGCCGCGGAGAGCCTCCGGGCTCAGGCCGATCAGCTTGCCGACCCGGACCATCTCGTTCGGATCGACCGGGCGGCCCTGGCCGTAGTGGGCGAGCATGTCGGCGAGGCGCACGATCGTGGCCTCCTCGCCGCCGTCCTCGGAGTGGTGACGCTCGATCGCCGTGGCCAGACGGTTCGGAAGGCCCCAGCGGCGAGCCAGGACGCCGCCGACCACGCCGTGGTCGACGCCGAGCTCGCGGCGCTCGCGCATGACGCGCTCCTCGGGCGTGCGCGCATCGCCGTGGATGTGCTGCGGGTAGCCGGGGTACGCGTGCACGAGCACGAGCTTGCCGATGTCATGAAGGAGGGCCGAGACGAGAAGCTCGTCGCGCTGCTCGAAGCCGATCTCACGCGCGATCCGCTCGGCGGCGCGCTGCGTGGCGACCGCGTGCAGGCGGAAGCGCTCCGGGAGCACATCCCAGACCGGGGTGCGCTCGAAGAAGTCGAAGGTGGCGGTGCGGGAGGCGAGCGCCTCGACGCCGCCCGGGAGTGAGCACCTCCACCGCCTTGGGAATCGCGGCGATCTTGCCGCGCTTGGGCGAGCGGGCGCGGTTCGCGATCCGCAGCACCGCGATGACGAGCGCGACGTCCGACTCGACGCACCTCGACCACGTCCGACACCGACGAGCCATCCTCGCGGACGGTCGTCAGCAGGCGGTTACGTGACTCGGCGAGCGCCGGGAACGCCTCGAGCGCCTCGAACGCCGCGGTGAGACGGCGACCGTGGCCCTCGTTGTGGCGACGGCTGCTGCCGGCGGCGCTCCGCGACGACTTGGAGGTCTTCGCGGGGGCCTTCGTGGAGGCCTTGGTGGAGGCCTTCGCTGCGGTTGCGGAGGGTGCCATGTGCTGCGCCTTATCGGCACAACTCGACAAATGGTTGAGTACCAATTTGGATTTGGCTCTATAGAGCGCGTTTTCTCGCGCCAAATCCAGTGCAGCATCTATCGCGAACGAGGCTCTCGTCGCGTCCAAGGACGGCCAGCGACTCGAAGATCCCGGGCGAGACGGTCGTGCCCGAGATCGCCACCCGGACGGGCTGGAAGACCTCCTTGGGCTTCGACGCCCCGGGCGTCCACGACCTCGCGCAGGGCGCGCCTCGATCGCCTCCTTGGTCCAGTCGGCGACGCCGGCGAGGGCCTCGCGCGCCGCGCGGAGGTTCTCGAGCGCCCCCTCCTTCCCCATCACCTTCTCCCACGCGGCCGGCTCGATCTCGCGCCGCTCGAAGAGGAAGCCCGCGAACGGCCAGAAGTCCTCGACCGTCCGCAGCTTCTCCTGGGCGATCTCCGCGGCGGCGCGCAGATCGTCGCGCTGGTAGCGCTCCTCGAGCAGCCGCACCAGCTCGTCGATCTCGAGCCCGCGCAGGTAGTTCGCGTTCATCCAGGCGAGCTTCTGCTCGTCGAAGACCGCGGGGTTCTTCGACACCCGCTCGAGGCTGAAGCGCTCGATCAGCTCGTCGGTGGTGAAGAAAGTCGTGCTCTCGTCGTAGCCCCAGCCGAGCAGCGCGAGGTAGTTGCGGACCGCGCTCGGCAGATAGCCGTTCGCGCGTAGCTCCTGCACCGAGGCCGCGCCGTGTCGCTTCGAGAGCTTCTTGCCGTCGGGCCCGTGAAGGAGCGGCAGGTGCGCGTAGGTCGGCGGCTCGGCGCCGAGCGCCTGCAGGATCAGGATCTGGCGCGGCGTGTTCGAGAGGTGGTCCTCGCCGCGCACGACGTGCGTGATCCCCATGTCGCGGTCGTCCACCGCGACGGCGAGGTTGTAGAGCGCGCTCCCGTCCGAGCGGGCGATCACGAAGTCGTCGATCGCCGACAGCGGGAACGTGACGTCGCCGCGGATGACGTCCTTGACGACGACCTCGCCCTCGTCCGGGACCTTGATCCGGACCGCGCCCTCGTCCTCGTACGCCGTGCCCGACTCGAGCAGCTGGTCGATCGCGGCGCGGTGCTCGGCCGCGCGCTCGAACTGGCTGTGCGGCCCCTCGTCCCAGTCGAGCTCGAGCCAGCGGAGCGCGTCGAGGATCTGCTCGACGTTCTCGGGCGTCGAGCGCTCGCGGTCGGTGTCCTCGATCCGCAGCACGAACTGGCCGCCGCTGCCGCGCGCGAGCAGCCAGTTGTAGAGAGCGGTGCGGGCGCCCCCGATGTGGAGGGCGCCCGTCGGCGACGGTGCGAAGCGGACGCGCATGCGGGCGCGATGCTAGCGCGCCCTACCCTTGAAGGCAGTCATGGCACGCAAGACATGGGTCCTGGACACCGAGACGAAGGGCACCGGCGCGAACGTCGTGCCGCTCGAGAACGCCGGCGCGAAGGCGGAGAGCGCCCCACGGCGCCGCAAGCTCCGGCTGCATCACGATGTACCGAGCGCGCCGGCAAGGGAGCCGGTGAAACGGTCCACTCCCCTCCCTCCTGGCCACGTGCGCAAGAAGACCACGGGCGAGATCGGGAAGGTCCAGGCGATCGACACTCGGGCGGGAACCGTGACTGTGCGCTGGCTCAAGAGCGGCGCGGTTTCGACTGTGCCTATTTCGACGGTGTCACGCAGCTAGCGACCCGCTCGGCGAGCCACAGGTCGAGCAGCCAGTCGCCGTGGCCGACGCCCTTGTGCTCGACCTCGATGCCCTCCGGGCCGGCCTTTCCCTTCAGCCCGTTCCAGCGCGGCGAGTTCGGCACCGACTTGAGCGCCTCGGCGACAGCCGCGGGCGCGCCGTCGGCGGCCTTCAGGCGACCGTCGCGGGTCCCCGGAACTCGAACTCGGGCGCCGGGGCCGCGATGCGGACCTGGCACATCGAGCGGGTGCTCTCGTCGGCCGGCATCCGCACGGTCACGCTTCCGGCCGTGGCGCTCACCCTCGAAGGTCGTGGCACCGTGCACGCCCGGCCCGAGCCGGAACGGCGCGACGCTCTTCGGCTCGATCGTGATCTGGAGCTTCTCGGTCAGCTCGAGGCCGAGCGGCTTCATCGCTCGGTTCGCCGTCTCGTAGGCCTTGCCGATGTCACCGCCGCCGGCGAGCATCGGCACCGACTTCCAGAGCGCGATGAGCGCGATCAGCGGCGCGCCGATCAGCAGCGGCACGAACGTGTCGAGGAGGTAGATCGGCGGCACGGCCAGGAAGATCAGGAGGCAGATCACCATTCCGAGCCGCATGCTGCCGCGCGCCGCGCCCCAGACGTCCTTGCGCGCGCGGAGTGCGTCCTTGTCGATCGGCTTGACCGCCATCGAGGCCCACAGCGTCGGCTCGTCCATCGTGGCCGGGTTCTCGATCTTCTCCTGCGCGACGGCCGCCTTCGTCTCGCCCTTCTCGGCAGCCGCGAGGTCGCGGCTCTGGAAGAAGAACATGAGGATCAGGAAGACCGCGACGATCCCGAAGATCAGCGCGTACGTGTCCTTCGGATCGGCATCGCGCTCGTCCACGTTCAGGCCGATCACGGCGACGAGCGGCCATCACGACCAGGACGCCGACGATTCCAAACCAGGATGAACGGCGAAACGGGCTGACCTGCCGACTCTAAAGCGTTAGCGTTGACCCATGGCCCGCAAGGTCTCCGTGGCGATCGTCGGCGCCGGGTTCGGCGGCATCGCCACGGCGGTGCGGCTGAAGCAGCAGGGCCAGGACGACATCGTCGTCCTCGAGCGCGGCGACCGCATCGGCGGCGTCTGGCGGGCGAACACCTACCCGGGCATCGCCTGCGACGTCCCGTCGCACCTCTACTCGCTCTCGTTCGCGCCGAACCCCGACTGGAGCCAGCGCTTCTCACCCGGCGACGAGATCCAGGCCTACCTGGCCGGCGTCGCCGACCGCTTCGGCGTCACCCCGCACATTCGCTTCGACGCCGACGTCGAGCAAGCGACCTTCGACGAAGCGGCCGGGCGCTGGAAGCTCGAGGTGGCGAACGGCGAGAACGTCGAGGCAGAGGTCCTGATCACCGCCTGCGGCCAGCTCTGCCGGCCCTCGATCCCGCCCGTCAAGGGCCTCGACCGCTTCAAGGGCCCGATGTTCCACTCGGCCCACTGGGACCCCGACTTCGACCCGGCGGGCAAGCGGGTCGCGGTCATCGGAACCGGCGCGAGCGCGATCCAGTTCGTCCCGCGGATCGCGCCGAGCGGGTCTCGCAGATGACGATCTTCCAGCGCTCGGCGCCTTGGGTGCTCGGCAAGATGGACCGCGAGTACCCGGAGCGCGTCAAGCGGCTCCACCGGCGGATCCCGCTCCTGCCGAAGCTGTGGCGCAAGGGCTGGATGATGTGGTTCGAGTCGCTCGTTCCCGTCTTCACGAGGCCGGAGTCCCCCGCCGGCCGCCTCAACAAGGCCATCTACAGGCCGCTGTCGCAGATCAACCGGTTCGTCCAGCTGCGCGGCAACCGGAAGCTGTGGAAGGCGACAACGCCCGACTCCCCGGTCGGATGCAAGCGCATCCTGATCACCTCCGACTGGTTTCCGACGCTGCGGCGCAGGAACGTCGAGCTCGTCGCGGGCGCGATCGCGGAGGTGACCGAGGACAGCGTGACCGGTCCCGATGGCCGCTCCCACCCGGCCGACGCGATCATCTTCGGCACCGGCTTCGCGACGACGGAGTTCCTCGCTCCGATGAGGGTCGTGGGCCGCGACGGGCGCCGGCTTGCCGAGGACGCGTGGGCGCACGGCGCCGAGGCTTACCTCGGAATCGCCGTGCCCGCCTTCCCGAACATGTTCCTGCTGTACGGGCCGAACACCAACCACGGCACCGGCTCGGCCGTGGAGCTGCTGGAAGGCCAGGCGAAGTACGCGGTTCAGGCGGTCAACGCGCTTGCGACTGGGAAGGCTGAGCGGCTCGAGGTGCGCCACGACCTCCACGAGACGTTCGTCCGCGAGATGAACGAGCGCCTCGCGAACAGCGTCTGGGTGGGCTGCTCGAACTGGTACGTCACGGCCGAGGGGCGCGTGACGAACAACTGGCCCGGCTCGCAGGCCGAGTACAGGCGCCGCACGCGGACGCTCGCGCTGTCGGACTACTTGGCGACCGGGTCCGGCACGCCGCCGAGCGGCACCTGGGCGACCGGGTCGCCCGCCGAGTCCGCCGCGTCGTAGCCCGGGCACTTCGGGTGCTGCGTGCCCTTGAACCCGAGCTCGAGCGCGAGCCGGAGATCAGCGCACATCACGTGGTCGCCGATCGTCGGCGACACGTTGAAGATGATGTTGTCGTTGACCGGCGCCTCCGCCGCGATGACCGGGACGTAGTGGACCGGCGCGATCAGGTAGCCGAGCTGGTCGTTCGCGAGCCCGAGCTGGATGGCCTCCTGCTCGTTCGTGACCTGCTTGCGGATGAGCTCGCCGATCTTCGGGAAGCCCTCGCCGGGTGTTCCGGCGAACAGCACGCCGCCCACTCGTAGTGTCGACGCCACGGTGCTGATCGTGTTGCCGACCACCCACGGGTTCTGCCGCGAGCGGAGGAGGCGCGCACCGTCGTAGCTGCCGACCGTGAAGAGCGCCAGCACCGCCGGGCCCGTGATCGGCTCCCGGATGAAGGTCTTGGCCGCGTCAACCGGGCCGCTTACGGGCTTGGCGGCGGCAAGCGCCTTCTCGACATGAGCGAAGTAGTTCGTGACGATCGCCTGCTTGCGCGGGATCCCGTCGGCGTAGGCGGGGTTCGACTTCTTCGTGAACGAGCACGCGTGACGGCAGGGCTGCGTCCCGCCGAGCGCTCCGACCATCGCCAGGCCGACGCCGCCGTACTGCGCGGTCATCCTGTCGGAGAGGAACTGGGGCCAGTCGCCGTGCAGTCCGTCGCCGCCGCCCGCGGTCGCGTGCGCGGCGTAAGCCATGAACGTCGCGATGACGTTGCCCTTCTTCGCGTCGGTCGCCTGGACCACGCGCACCATGCCGTCCTTGCCCTTGGTCACGCAGACCTCCGGGCCCGGGTACGTGGGCTCGCGGTCCTGGTTCAGCGCCTCGGTGCAGGACTGGTTGTAGATCAGGTCAGACGCGTCAGAGTGGCCGGCGCTGACGTTCGCGGCGCGGCGCTTGTTGAACGCGGTGACGATCGCATCGACCGTCTGGTCGTGAATGTGCTGGAGGTACTCCCCGCTGACCCCGCCCCACGCGCCGATCGTGTCCGGCCCCGAGTGAGTGTGGTCCGAGGCGATCAGGATGTGGTCGGCGGGCAGCTTGCCGTGCGTCCTCTCCTCGACCGTCTGCGCGATGTCGTGGAGGCCGTACGGGCCGTCCTCGTACGCGGCGAACATTCCCTGCGTCTCGATGTCGGCGATCGCGATCGCGTTGCCGTTCTTGCCGTCTTCTGAGAAGACGATCGCGCGCGCTCCGATCCGCTCGCTCTTCGCCTCGCCCTCGCCGCCGCGGCCGACGATCGCGTCCGGGATCAGCGTGCCGGTGCCCAGCCCGAAGCCGCCGAGGTTGACGATCCCCTGCGGAGTGATGTCGCGCGTGGCAGCGCCTACTTCGTAAGCCGCCGCCGGCACAGCGAGCGCCAGCGAGAGCGCGAGCGTCGCGAGGGCCATGTATCGCGTCCGTACCACCGAGCATTGAACGCTCGGGCGCGTGGAAACTTGTGCCTGCTTAGCGGCCCTATTTCACGCAGTCCTGCTTCTGCTCCTCGAGCGCCTGCTTCCGCGCCTCGGCGTCTGCCTTGATCGCCTCCCTTGCCTCCTTGTCCTTCCCTGCCGCCTTCTCCGCGGCCCTTCTCTCCTCGTCGATCTGCCGCTTCTGTTCCTCGAGCTCGTCGCACGTCGGCGCGGTCGGCTCGGGCGCAGGTGCCGGTTCCGGTTCCGGTTGCGGTTCGGGTTCCGGCTCAGGCTCGGGCGCCGGCGCAGGCTCGGGCTGGGCCTCCTCGGTCGTCGCCGGGGCAGGCGGGTCCTCGTCATCGCCCCCGCCCACGGCCAGTGCGACTGCCACCGCCGCGACCGCGGCCAGGACGCCAGCCGCGAGCACGAGCGGCCGGCGGCGAGTCGGACCCGGCGTCGGCATTACGCGGGTTGCCTCCGTCCGTCCCACGAGGGCGGCCGCCTCGCGCGCCGAGCCCGGCCTCTCCGCGGGGTCCTCCCGCTCGAGTGCGGCGATCAGCGGGCCGAGCGCGGGACGGACTCGCCGCCGCAGTCGCGCAGCAGGACCCCGAGCGAGTAGAGGTCCGAGCGCACGGTCGCCCGCTCCCCTGCCCGAACCTCGGGCGCCATGTACTTGAACGTTCCGATCAGCTGTCCGGTCTGCGTGAGCGACGTCGCGTCGCCGGGCTGGGCGATTCCGAAATCCGTCAGGCGGAAGCGATCGCGATCGTCGATCAGGACGTTCGCCGGCTTGAGGTCGCGATGGATCACGCCCCCCTCGTGGATGTGCCCGAGGGCGGCAAGCATCTCCTCCGCGAGCCGCTCGACCTCGGCCGCCGTGAGCCCCTGCCCCGCCGCGCGCTGCGCCACCGTGCCGCCCGAGACGAACTCCATCACGAGATACGGCCGGCCGTTCGCAACGGCCGAGTCGAAGATCGTTACGAGGTTCGCGTGGCTCAGCCCGGCGGCGACCCGCGCCTCCCGCTGGAAGCGCTGGAGGTACTCCTCGTCCTCAGCGAGCACGTCCGACAGCACCTTGACTGCCACGTCCCGTCGAAGGCGTTCGTCGCGGCCGAGCCACACCGACGCCATCCCACCGGCGCCAAGACGGCGCTCGAGGCGGTACCGGTCGTCCCAGAGCTCGCCTGCTTTCGGTCCAGCCATCGGGGGCAGAGTAGGGTGCCGCGCCGTGCTGCTAGGGGCTCACGTATCCACCGCCGGCGGGCTGGTGAACGCGCACGAGCGCGGGGTCGAACGCGGTTGCGAGGCGATCCAGGTCTTCAACCAGTCGCCGCGCATGTGGCGGCCGACGCGCTGGAAGGACGACGACATCGTCGCCTTCCGCGAGCTCATGGACGGCGGCCCGATCAAGTCCGTCGTGATCCACGCGGTCTACCTGATCAACTGCGCGACCAAGGACAAGGAGATGCGCAAGAAGTCGATCGCGTCGCTCACGCACGCGCTTCAGATGGGCGATGCGATCGGTGCCGACGGTGTGGTCGTACACCCGGGCTCGACGGTCGGCGAGCCGCACGCGGAGGCGATCGAACGAGCAGGGTCGGCGTTTGTCGAGGCGCTGAAGGGCTCCGACTCCTGCCCGCTGCTGCTCGAGGACACGGCCGGCAGTGGCAACACGCTGGGTCGCGACTTCACGGAGCTGCGCGACCTGATCGAGGCAGCGGGATCCGACAAGCGGATCGGCATCTGCCTCGACTCGTGCCACATGCTGGCGTCCGGCTTCGACATCACGACGGCGGACAAGCTCGGAGAGGTGCTCGACGAGAGCGTCGAGCTGATCGGCACCGACAAGGTCAAGTGCCTGCACGTGAACGACTCGAAAGTGCCGCTGGGCTCGAACGTCGATCGCCACGCCCCGCCCGGCGACGGCCACCTCGGCGACAAGGGGTGCGCAGCGTTCCTGTCCGAGCCGCGCTTCGAGGGCCTGCCCGCGCTCTTCGAGGGCCCCGGCGTCGAGGGCAAGGCGCCGGAGTTGGCCGACGTCGACAAGCTGAAGGCGCTGCGGAAGAAGGGCCTGGCCGCGCGCAAGCGCCGCAAGAAGCGCTAGCCCTTTCTAAGGGGGTCTGACCCCCTTTACAAATGGCGTCAGCCCAGGTGGCGCAGGTCCCACTCCTCGGACCACGGCCGGCGGGGGCCTTTGCAGACCATGACCGGCTGGCCCTGCTCGTCGTTGTCGACGTCGTCGTCATTGTCGATCAGCTCTACCACGCGGCAGCCGTCGAGGTGTGCCGCCATCTGCGCAGGGGTCAGGCCGACCGTGATGACCGGCGCGGCACCATCCGGCGGCGGGCCCCAGTCGCCGTACGCGTTATGGCCGCTGTAGGGCTGCGGGAGCCCGCGCTCCGGCCCAAAGCGCTCGATCGCGCCGGCCTCGCCGTAGTTGGAGGTGAGGATCACCGCGCCGGGCTGCCCGCGGTATACGCCGCCGACCGTGTCCACGAGATCGGGCCAGCCGATCATTTCGCCGACGTCGCTGTTCGCAGTCACCACCACATCCGAGTCCTCGGCAGGCAGGATCGGGAGCGAAATCGTCCCGCCGATGAGCGCGCTGAGCCCGATCGCCGTAACGAGCAGCGCCTTCCGCGCAGACGCGCTTCCCCGTTCCAGCCAGGCGTCCACCTTGATCGAGCCCGCCGCGAGTAGCACCGGCAGAAGCCCCGCGAGGTAGTACGGCTTGCCGCCCACCGCCATGTACACCACGGCAAGCACGACCCACGCCCAGCCGAAGAACTTGTACGTGCGCAACGCCGGATCTCTGAAGAACGCTACGAGCCCAGCAATCCAGACGGGCGCGAGCATCGGGCTGATCAGGAGGAACTGGAACGGCACGACTGCCCATCGCGGCTCGGAGCTCGCGGACCCGCCCGCGGTGATCTCGCGCGAGACATCGATCTGCGGCCAGTCGCGATCCGCCTGCCAAATGATCCACGGCAGCCAGATCACGAACGCGATCGCCGCCCCGCCCCACACGTACGGGTTTCGCAAGAGTCGCCGCGGCCCCGCTATCGCGACGCCCGCGAGCAAACCGACCGCGAGGAACGCCGGCAGCGCCTTGTTCATCAGCCCGAGGCCGAGCACCACACCGGCGACGAGCCACAACCGATCGTCGCCGGTGCGTAGCGCGCGCACGACGAGCCACGTGACCGCTGTCCACGCCAGCAGGTCGAAGGTCGACGTGTGCAGCATGTGACCGGTGAAGAGCACGATCACGCCGACGCCCGCACACCCCGCGGCGATCAGCTCCGCACGGCGGCTTCCGCCGAGCTCGCGTGCGAGCAACCCGGTGAGGAACACGGTCAGGCCAGCCGCGAGCGCCGAGGGCAGCCGCAGCACAGTCAGCGAGTCGGCGGAGATCTCCGTCATCGCACGCGCGATCAGCGGCGTCAGCGGTCCCTGGTCGGCGTACGCCCAGTCCAGGTGCTGCCCGGCCGCGATGAAGTAGAGCTCGTCGCGGTGATAGCCGTAGCCGGACGCGAACGCGACGAGCACCACGCTCACCGCGCCGGCGATGATCAGCATCGCGCTAGAAGTCGCGCAAGTCGAACGCGGGGTCGTCCTCGAGCTCGCCGACGGGCGGCTCGTAGAACCCGGGGTTCACACAGTCGAACGCGGGGCTGTGCCCGTCGTAGGCGCGCTCGACCGTGGTGCGGCACTGGGCCAGCGGCCTGCCCGTCAGCTTCACTCCGCCGAACCCGAGCCGTGTGCGCTCAGCCTCCTGGAAGAGGCCGAAGTCGATCTCGACGCGGAACACCTTGTTCATGCAGCCCATGTAGCGGCGGCCCGTCGTCTCGTCGTCGTACAGGTAGAGGAAGCGGCAACCGGAGTCGAGGCAGTGGGACACCTGCACCATCCGGTCACAGAACGCACAGCACTCGCGGCACTCGTGTCGCTGGATAGGCCGTGCAGCGGGTGCTTGCTCCACGGCGCGAGTTTAGCCCTGATATCGAGCCCGGATGCCCTCCCACCGCTCCATATAATTCTCGGTCCAGTTCGGCCAGTCGATCTGCTGGCCGGCGAGCGCTTCCTCGAGGTGGTCGAGGTGGATGTGCCAGCCGGCGAGGGTCTGCTCGGGCGGATGGCCGCTCGGCAACTCCATCGTGTTGGTGAACGTGAGCGCGCAGCCGTTGCCCTCGCCGCGCAGCTCCCAGCGCATGAGGCCCATCTGGTCGGTCTCGTACTCGATCAGGTTGGGCGGGTCGAGTTGCGTGATCGTCCCGCGGACCGGTGCGCTCATGTCGTGGTCCTCCGGGATCTCGATGCCCTTCTCCTGCCACTCGTCGGTGTCGTCGGGAACGTTCAGCCAGCGAAGCTGGATCGCGCCGCCCTCGCGAAGGTCGAGCTCCTCGGCCGCGGCGAGCCAGCCTCGCAGCTCGTCGGGCTCGGTCAACGCGGCCCACACGCGCTCGACCGGCTGCTCGAGCCGGCGCTCGTAGCGCAGCACGTGCTTGCCCCCTGTCTCTTCGATCGTTCCGAGCTGTGCGTTCATCGCCGTCGTCTCCCTTCGAGATGTCGTTCCAGTGCGTCCAGCCGGCCGGCCCACAGCCGCCGGTACGGCTCGAGCCATGCGGCGACCTCGGCAAGCGGTTCCGCGCGAACCGCGTATACCCGCCTCTGGGCGTCGGTCCGCGAATCCACGAGACCCGCCTCGCGCAGCACGCGCAGGTGCTTCGACACGCCCGGCTGGCTGATCCGGACGCGCGCGACGATCTCGCCCACGGTCCGCTCGCCCTCGCACAGCAGGTCGAGGATCTCCCGCCGCCGCGGCTCGGCCAGGACTTCGAATATGGTCATGCCGAGCAGTATAACTGCTTGGCTATATAACCGTCAGCTCATGCAGCGAGCGACACGACGCCCGCGAGCTCCCTGAGCTCGTGCTTGCAGTTCGGCGAGACGCGGAACTCCTCGCCGAGGACGAGCGTCCTCTGCCCCACCTTGAGCCACACCTCGTAGTCGCCGCGCGCGCCGCAGACGACGTGCTTCAGGTCCTCGAGGAACGCGGCGTCGGCGCCCCCGTCGACCTCCAGGACGATCCGGCGGCGAAGCGGCGCCGCCTCGGCCTGCTTGCGAGCCGCCTCGACCTCGTCCTCGGTCGGCTCGAAGACCTCGACCTCCTGCGCGATCAGCTTGGTCGCCCCGCGCTCGGGATGGTCGACGCGCCCGCGAACGAGCAGCACCTTGCCCATGTCGATCTTGCTCTCGTTCGACGCGTATGCCGAGTTGAAGACGAGGATCTCGACCTGACCCTCGAGGTCATCGAGCGTGGCGAACATCATCGGATCGCCCTTCTTCGTCCGGATGCGCTTGCACTCGGCGATCATTCCCCCGACCGTCACCCAGTCGCCGTCCTTCTTGTCGGCCAGGTCCTTCAGGCCGCACTCGACCTTCGCGCGCAGCGCCGGCCGCACCTCCTTCAGCGGGTGCGACGACAGGAAAAGGCCAAGCGTCTCCTTCTCCCACTCGTTCAGCTGCTTGCGGTCGTCAGGAATCGACGGGACCGGCGGGTGCTGCTTCCCGAACGGAGTCGGCTCCGCCCCGCCACCGGGCGCCGGGTCGTCGAGGCCGTCGAAGATCGAGCCCTGGCCGAGTTGCGCGTCCTGCTGCGCCTTCGCGCCGGCGCCCTGTGCCTGCGGCAGCACCTCGAGCATTCCCGCGCGCGAGGCACCCAGTGAGTCGAGCGCGCCCGACTTGACGAGGCACTCGACGGCGCGCTTGTTGACCGCGCGGCAGTCCACCCGCTCGCAGAAGTCCCAGATCGAGGTGAACGGACCGCCCGACTCGCGCCCGGCGATGATGGCGTCGACGGCGGCACCGCCCACGCCCTTCACCGCCTCGAGCCCGAAGCGGATGTTGCCGCCGATGACGACGAAGTCGTGGCCCGACTCGTTCACGTCCGGCGGTAGCACCTCGATGCCCATCTCCTCGCAGCGGGAGACGAAGAACGGCACCTTGTCCTTGGTCGACATGACCGACGAGATCAGCGCGGCCATGTACTCGGCCGGGTAGTTCGCCTTGAGCCACGCGGTCCGGTAGGCGATGAGCGCGTAGCACGCGGCGTGCGAGCGGTTGAAGCTGTAGTCGGCCGCCGCCTCGTTGATCCCCCACAGCTCGTCGATGACGCGATCGGAGGTGCCCGTGGAGCGCGCGCCCTCGAAGAACCGGTCGCGCATGCCGGCCATCTTCTTGCGGTCCTTCTTGCCGATGGCCTTGCGCAAGTCGTCGGCCTCGGGGCCCGAGAACCCGGCGATCGTCTTCGCGATCTGCATCGACTGCTCCTGGTAGAGGATCACCGAGTAGGTGGAGTCGGTGATCGAGCGGAGCCGTTCGTCGATGTAGGTGACGCCGTCGGGCTGGCGCTTGTTGCGCGCGTAGGTGTCGATGTGGCGCATCGCGCCCGGGCGGTAGAGGGCAACGAGCGCGACCAGGTCCTCGAACTCGGTCGGGCGGACCTTGCGGAGCGCGTCGCGCATGCCGTCGGACTCGAACTGGAACACGCCGACGGAGTGGCCGGCCGAGAGCATCTCGTAGGTCTTCGAGTCGTCCAGCGGGAGCGTGGCCATGTCGGGCCGGTCGCCGGTCGACTGCTCGATGATGTCGAGCGCCGCCTCGATCACGTCCAGGTTGCGCAGCCCGAGGAAGTCCATCTTCAGCAGGCCGAGCTCCTCGATGGGCTTCATCGAGTACTGCGTGACCGTCCGCAGCAGCTTGTTGCCGTCCTCGTCGACCTTGCCCGTGTCCTCCGCGAGCTGGAGCGGCACGATGTTCGTGAGCGGCTCCGGAGCGATCACTACGGCGGCGGCGTGGATCGACGAGTTGCGCACGATCCCCTCGAGGCCCTGCGCGACCTCGATGATCTGCTTGGCCTGCGGGTCCTCGGCCACCGCGCGGGCGAGGTCCTCCCCCGGCTTCAGGCAGTCCTCGAACGACGGCGGCCGGCCCATGATCGGGTCCGGGATCAGCTTCGCCAGCCGGTCACCGGTGCCGTAGTCGAAGTCGAGCACCCGCGCCGCGTCGCGCGTGGCCGCGCGCGGGAACATGCGGCCGAAGGTGACGATCTGGGCGACGCAGTCGCGCCCGTACTTGTCGGCGACGTAGCGCATGACCTTGTCGCGGCCCTTCACCGAGAAGTCGATGTCGATGTCCGGCATCGACACGCGCTCGGCGTTCAGGAAGCGCTCGAACAGCAGGTCGTAGGCGAGCGGGTCGACCTCGGTGATGTTCAGGGCGTAGGAGACGATCGAGCCGGCGGCCGAGCCGCGCCCCGGGCCGACCGAGATGCCCGAGTCCTTCGCGAACTTGACGAAGTCCCAGACGATCAGGAAGTAGCCCGAGAAGCCCATGTTCGCGATGACCGCGAGCTCCATCTCGAGCCGCTCGACCGCCTCGGCCGGCAGTGGGTCGCCGTAGCGGGCTCTCAGTCCTTCAGTCGCCAGCTCGCGCAGGTAGTCGTCCTCTGCTCTTCCCGTCCGGGGTCGGGTAGCGCGGGATCAGCCGACGGCCGAGCTCGATCTCGACGTTGCAGCGGTCGGCGATCTCGAGCGTGTTCGGGATCGCCTCGGGCCAGCGGGCGAACGCGGTGGCCATCTCGTCGTTGTCCTTGAGGAAGAACTCGTTGGTGTCGAAGCTGAGCTTCGGCTGCGACAGCGTCGACTTGGTCTGCACGCAGAGGAGCGCCGAGTGGTGGTGATAGTCCTCGCGGCGCAGGTAGTGGACGTCCGCGGTGCCGACCAGCCGCCCGCCCATCTCGCTCGCGATCTTGACGATCCCCTCGTTGGCCTTGTCCTGCTCCGCGAGGCCGTTCTGCTGGAGCTCGAAGTAGACGTTGTCCGGGCCGTAGATCTGGACGAGGTCGTCGGCGTGGGCGCGGGCCTCGCCCGGGATGTCGGCGATCAGGCGCTGGCAGAAGCGCGACTGGAGGCAGCCGGTGAGGGCGATGACGCCCTCGGAGTGGCGCTGGAGGAGCTCGAGGTCGACGTTGGCCTTGCCGCGGCGGTAGCCCTCGAGGAAGCCGTCGCTCGTCAGCTTGACGAGGTTGCGAAACCCGGCGTCGTTCTGGGCGAGGAGGGTGAGGTGGTTGCGCTCGTACCTGACCGCCTCCGTCTTGCGGTTCTCCACGAGGTAGGCCTCGAAGCCCGAGAATCGGCTTGATTCCGTGCTTCTTGCAGGCCTTGTAGAGCTCGACGGCGCCATTCATGACGCCGTGATCGGTCAGTCCGAGAGCGGGCTGCCCGAACTCAGCGGCCCGCTCCGCGAGGGCGTCGATTTTGCACGCGCCATCGAGCAGCGAGTACTCGCTGTGGACGTGCAGATGTGTGCAGGCGGCCGTGCCCATTCGAAGGATCCAGATTAAGGTCGGGAGCGGACGTGGCCGGGGGGCTCGCGAGGGGTTGCCCCGCTATTTCCGGACGGTTAGGTTGGCCACTTCATGGGCCTGTACGGAGACCACGTCCTTCCGCGGATGGTCAACTGCATCTGTGGGCTGAAGATGAACGATCCCCTGCGGGAACGGACCTGCCAGGGACTCGAGGGGGACGTCGTCGAAATCGGCTTCGGCTCCGGGCTCAACATCCCCTTCTACCCGGCGAGCGTAAGCAGGGTCTCCGCGGTCGAGCCGGCCGACATCGGCTGGAAGCTGGCGCAGAAGCGGCTGGCGGCGGCGCAGGTGCCGGTCGAGCGATCCGGCCTCGACGGCCAGTCGCTGCCGTTCCCGGACGACAGCTTCGACTCCGCCCTGTCGACCTGGACGATGTGCACGATCCCCGACATCGACGCTGCCCTCTCCGAGGTCCGCCGCGTTCTCAAGCCGGGCGGCACGCTGCACTTCATCGAGCACGGCCTCGCGCCGGACGAGCCGGTGCAGCGTTGGCAGCATCGGCTCGAGCCCATGCAGAAGCGGATCTTCGGCGGATGCCACCTCACCCGGCCGACCGTGCCGCTGCTAAAGAACGCTGGCTTCACAATCAGGGAAGTGGACGTCTTCTACGAGGACGGCGCCCCGAAGTTCCTGGCCGCCGACTCCCTCGGCGTCGCCGTATCCCCCTAGGAGCGAAGCCTCACCGCAGTTGCGATCAGATCGCTGAGCACTCCCTGCCCCGCGAGCGCGAGGCCGGCGCCTGGTCCTACGACCGTCACTTGACCGAGCGGGTCCGCGCGACAGACCACGGCGTTGTCGGTGCCGTCGACCCGGGCGAGCGGATCGTCCATGTCCAGCGCAACGGGCTCCACCCTGGCGACGGAGCCCTCGACCGTCGTGACCTCGCGAATCCGCTTGCCCTCTGAGATTGCCTGGCTCACCGCCTCCTCGGTCACCGACGAGATCCCGATGCGGCTCACGTCCTCGAGCCGCAGCTGGCGGCCGAAGACCAAGCCGGAAAGGACCATCGCCTTGGCGACGGCGTCGTGGCCGTCGACGTCGGCGCTCGGATCGCGCTCCGCAAGGCCATCGCGTTGCGCGGCCGCCAGGGCGTCGGCGTACGCCTGCCCACGCGCCATCTCGGAGACGATGTAGTTCGCCGTCGCGTTGAGCACGCCGCGGACGGCGATCGGCGACGCGCCGGCGAGTCCCTCTCTCAGCGTGCTCAGGACCGGCGTCCCGGACATGACCGTCGACTCGGCGCGCAACGGAGCAGAGTGGGTTCGCCCCAGCTCGGCGAGCTCCACGCCGTGCAGGGCGACGGGCCACTTGTTCGACGTCACTGCGGGGATGCCGCGCCCGAGCGCTTCCTCGAGGTGGGAACGCCCGGGCTCTCCAGTCGGCGGCGGACTCTCGCTCACCTCCACGAGCACGTCGGCGTCGGTCTCTCGCAAGCCCTCGAGGGCCGTGGGGAAGCGGCGTGCGTCCGGGAGGTCACTCAGCGAAGTGACACCGCGGAGATCCAAGCCGCTCTCGCGATAGAAGAACCCCTCGCGGCGATTCGCGACGCCGACGATTTCGAAGCGAACGCCGTACGCGCCGCGGAGGTCGGCGCTCGCCCTCGCTCAGTGCGCGAGCCAGCCATTGCCCGACCGTCCCGAAGCCGACGATCCAGAGCCGCACAAGGTCCGACACCTGGCCATCCTACGAGCCCCACCCGTTGACGCCGAGCTCAGTCAAACGAGCGAGCACGAGTCGGGTAGGGTCGGCTCTGATGCCGGCAGCGCCGCAAGCGATTGATCCTGTTGAACACAAGTTCCTCGCCTACTTCATCGTCGTCGCGCTGCTAGTTGGTTTGGTCGGTGGCATCGCCCTTGCGCTTTCTCTGACGGGGGATCAGGTTGTCCAAGGGTCGTACTGGAGCGAGCTGCTGAAGGTCGTCGGCGTGGCAGCGCTGCCTCTTGTAGCGCTGGCTGTGCGGTTTCCGAGAACCTCTGGCAAGGCGACCTGGTCGAAGAGCGCCAGGAAGTTGGTTCTCGTCGCCTTTCCGATCGCCCTTGGCACGATCGGCCTTTGCTTGAATCGCGTCGCCGAAACACCAAAGGACGGAGCCGACGCGCCGGATCTCCTGCTCTATCTCTCGGGCGCTGGTGCCGGACTGGTGCTAGCTGCCGTTGCGGTCGGCGTCGCAGCCGACGTTCTCGACAAGGTCGATACGTAGGCCGTCGCGGCGACCTACGGATAGATCGTCCGCAGCCGCGAGGCGTCCGCCACGCGCTCGATCGCCACGGCCTGCGCGGCGGTGCGCCAGTCCGTCCCGCGCTGCTCCTTCGCCTCGCGCACGCGAGAGAACGCATCGTCCAGCTGTATCCGCAGCCGCGCCGCCACCTCGGCGCCATGCCAGGCCAGCTTCTGCTGGTCCTGGACCCACTCGAAGTACGAAACCGTCACACCGCCCGCGTTCGCCAGCACGTCGGGGAGCACCTCGATGTCCGCGCGACGCCAGGATCTCGTCGGCCTCCGGCGTGGTCGGCCCGTTCGCGCCCTCGACGACCCAGCGGGCGTCGATCCGGTCGGCGTTGTCGGTGGTGATCTGCTGCTCGACGGCGGCCGGGACGAGGATGTCGCACGGCTGCTCGAGGATCTCCTGCCGGCCGACCGCGGTGCCCGTGGGGCAGTCGCGTAGGAATCGGTTCTCGTCGAGCCATTCCTTCACCGCCACGATGTCGAGGCCGTCCGGGTTCACGACGCCGCCGGTCACGTCGGACACGCCGACGATCGTCGCTCCCCGCTGCGCCAGCTCGCGCACGACCGTGCCGCCCACGTTGCCGAGCCCCTGGACCACGACGCGCTGCTTGTCGAGCTGCTCGCCCTTGGTCTCCATCAGCTCCTCGATGCAGTAGACGACCCCGAGGCCGGTCGCGATGTCGCGCCCCTCGGTGCCGCCCAGGACGAGCGGCTTGCCGGTGACGATCTCGGGCACCGGATGCCCGACCTGCTGCGAGTAGGTGTCCATGAACCACGCCATCTCGCGCTCGCCGGTGGCGATATCGGGCGCCGGGATGTCCCGGTCGGGCCCGATGATCGGGAAGATCTCCGAGGCGTAGCGGCGCGTCACGCGCTCGAGCTCGGCCTCCGACAGCCGGTTGGGGTCGCAGCGCACGCCGCCCTTGGCGCCGCCGAACGGCAGGCCGACGAGGGCGCACTTGAAGGTCATCCACATCGCGAGGGCGGCGCACTCGCCGAGCGAGACCCCCGGCCCGTAGCGGAAGCCGCCCTTCATCGGGCCCATCGTCAGCGTGTGCTGAACGCGGTAGCCGGTGAACGACTGCACCTCGCCGTCGTCGAGCCGCACGGGGAAGTTCACGACGAGCGAGCGCCGCGGTTCGAGCAGGCGCGCGCGGATCTCCTCCTCGAGCCCCAGCAGATCGGCCGCGCGGCGGAACTGGTCTACCGCTACGCGGTAGAGCTCAGAGTGCCACTCGGTTCCGGGCGCCAGCGTGCGTTCTGCCTCGAGGACGGTGTCCCAGCCGCCACTCCCGCGCCTCTCGGCACCCCTGCCGTTCGATCCCATCGGAGGGGATCTTCCCTCAGCTTGGCTCGGCTATGCGTCGGAGTCGTGCTTTGCAGCGATTATCCCGCCGATAAGCACAAGCGCAATGACGCCTACGGCGCTGAGCTTTGCCCGATTCTGGGCGACGTACAGCTTCCCGAGGCGCCTCGTGACGTGCCATACGACCCAGCCGAGAACTGTGTAGCCCTTGGTACCCATGCGGCAGTTCTACCTCAGACCGGCTCGAGCCGAACATGCGGCTCGGACGGGAGCTCCACCTGAATGGGATCTCCCGGGCGCACCTCGCCGCCCTCGAGCACCACGCCCATCACCCCGGACTTCCTGACGAGCTCGCCGTCGGCGTCGCGGTCGAGCACGGCCTTCATCAGGCCGGGCGCGATCTCGTCGAGCTGCGCGCACGGGTTGCGCAGCCCTTGACCTCGACCACGGCCTCGCCGCCGAGCCGCAGCCGGGCGCCCGCCGGCAGCGCGAGTAGCTCGACCCCGCTCGTCGTCACGTTCTCGCCCATCTGACCGGCGCTGAGGTCGAAGCCCTGCTCGGCAAGCTCCGCGTGCAGCTCCGCGTGGATCAGATGCACCTGGCGCAGGTTCGGCTCGTCGGGGTTCTTTCGCACCCGCGAGCGGTGCTTCACGGTCGCGCCGGCGTGGACGTCGCCCTCTACGCCGTGCCCCGCGACCAGCCGGATCGAGTCCGAGTTGTCCTTGCCGATCCCGTGGTTCGTGCCGCTGCTGACCGCTGTGACGTTCATGTGGAAATTTTCAGCCCTTGGTGCGTTACGTGCCACGCAGGACTACATACCAACACGGAAGTTGGAGGAGGAACGATGGCTGACAAGGATGTTGCCACCGATACCTGGCAGCGTGCAGTACTCGCCGGTATCCCCTTGGCTCTGGTGCTGACGACGGCCGTGACACCGGCCGCTCTGGCAGGTCCGCCTGCCGGCAAGGGAAAGCCCGAAGCCAAGACGCAGGGCCCCGCTCACGGTGCGCCGGGAGCTGACAACGGGCGCAAGCTCGGTAGATGGAAGTCGGCGAGTCGAACGGACGGAAGGTGCGCCGCGGCGGCAGCGCACCCGCGCCCACGAAGTCGCCTGGTCGCGGAAACGCGAACAGCCATGCCAAGGCGGGCAAGACGACGATCTGCCACTCGACCGGCTCGTCGACGAACCCGTACGTCGAGATCACCATCTCGGACAACGCGCTGAAGGCGCACGCCCGACATCACGACGGGCGCGACATCATCCCGGCTCCCCGCAGGCGGCTGCGAGGGCACCGCGGGGCAGGGCGTTGAGGAGCAGTCCGGGTCCGAGGATGTCGAGGGGGGCGTCCTCGGCAAGCGACGCACGAACCGCACGTCCTCAGTCGAGGGCGTGGACGAGCGGCGGAAGCGCCGCGAGGCGGTCGGCGGCGTGCTTGGCGTCTCCGAGTCGAACCTCGAGCCGCAGACCGCGGCCGCGGAGCCGCTGGCCGAGGAAGACGACGAGGGCGGTTCGCTGCCCTTCACCGGCCTCGCCCTCGGAGCGCTGCTTCTGATGGCCGCCGTGTCGGTTGCGGTAGGCACGGCGCTCCGCCGCGCTTCCCACGGCAAGCTGACTAGCGGTCAGTTATCCCGTGAACTACGAGGCGCGCGCTACGGCGCGCGCCTCCGGTTCCGGATCCCGTAGGCCATACGGGACTGGAGCGTCCAGAGCTCGATGAAGCCCGGGCTCGACTCCTGCGAGAAGAGCCCGCCCGACTCGCCGAAGCTCGCGAGCTCCGGGTCGTACAGCGCGTTCGGCGACTCCCGCCGACCGCCTTGCAGCTCCCCTGTAGAGCTGCATCGTGACCTTGCCCGTGACCTGCTCGTTCACGGAGTCCATGAACGCGTTCAGGTTCTCGAGCAGCGGCTCGTACCAGAGCCCCGCGTAGACGAGGAACGCCCACTGCTCGTCGAGCGCGGGCTTGAAGCGGTTCTGGTGGATCGTGCCGACGAGCTTCTCGAGCTCCTTGTGCGCGGTCAGGATCATCTCGGCGGCCGGCACCTCGTACAGGTCGCGCACCTTGAGGCCGACGATCCGGTCCTCGATGTGGTCGACGATCCCGACGCCGTGGCGGCAACCGATCTCGGCCGCCTTGTCGAGCAGCTCCACCAGACCGAGCCGCTCGCCGTCGATCGCCACAGGCCGGCCCTGTCGAACTCGACCTCGACGAGCTGCGGCTCGTCGGGCGCCTCGCGCGGGTCGGCGACGAGCTCGAAGACGTCGTCGCGCGGCGGCTCGCCAGGTCCTCGATCGGCGCCGCCCTCGGACGAGCGGCCCCAGAGGTTGTCGTCGATCGAGTACGGCGGCGCCTCCGTCCCGCCCTTCACCGGGATCCCGTGCTCGCGCGCGTACGCGATCTCCTCCTCGCGGCCCATCGCCCAGTTGCGCACGGGCGCGACGATCTTCATGTCGGGCGCGTAGGCGAGAACGGCGGAGTCGAGCCGGACCTGGTCGTTGCCCTTGCCGGTGCAGCCGTGGGCGATCGCGTCGCAGCCCGCCTCGCGCGCCTTCTCGACCGCGATCTTCGCGATCAGCGGCCGTCCGAGCGCCGTGAAGAGCGGGTATCCGCCGCCGTAGAGGGCGTTCGCCTTGATCGCGGGCAGCACGTAGCTCCTCGGCGAACTCCTCGCGCGCGTCGACGATGAAGCACTCGACGGCGCCCAGCTGCTGCGCCTTGCCCTCGATCACCTCGTAGTCCTCGCCGGGCTGGCCCAGGTTGAGCGTGAGCGTGGCGACCTCGGCCTTGTACTCGTCCTGGATCCACTTGAGCATCACGCTCGTGTCCAGCCCGCCGCTGTAGAGCAGCAGAACGCGCCCCACCTCGCCGGGACCGGCCTCGTAGGAGCCAAGCGGCCTTTGCTCGTTCGCCATGGTCGCGGAAGCCTACGGAGCGAAGCGGCGATCCGCCCCGCGATGCGCGCTCCGCCGCCGCCAGCAGCTCGTCGCGGAAGTCGGGGTGGGCGATCGCGGCGAGCGCCTCGCCGCGCTGGTGGACCGTCTTCCCCTGGAGCTCGGCGATGCCGTACTCGGTCACGACGACGTCGATCTGATGCCGGGGCGTGGTGATCACCGCTCCCGCGTCGAACCACGGCACGACCCGGCTGCGCACCTCGCCGTCCAGCGTCGCGGTGGACGGCAGGCAGAGCAGCGAGCGGTCGTCCAGCGACAGCCCGGGGCCGGCCACGAAGTCCTCGTGGCCGCCGATCCCGGAGAACTGGCGGCCGTTCAGCGTGTCGGCAACGACCTGGCCGTGGATATCGATGGCGAGCGCGCCGTTGATCGTCACGATCCCGCGGTTGCGCGCGATCACGTCGGGGTTGTTCACGACGTCGACGGGCAGGAACGCCACGTCCTGGTTGCCGTCGAGCCACTCGTAGAGCTCCTCGGTGCCGAACGCGAACGTCGTCACCGACACGCCGTCGAACTGGCCCTTCTCGTTGGCGACCTTGCCGGCCTCGTGGAGGCGCATGAGGCCCGGTCGTGAACATCTCCGAGTGCACGCCGTAGCGGCTGCCGTCGCCCTCGGCGAGCATCTGGACGAGCGTCGAGGGGATCGAGCCGATGCCCGTCTGGAGCGTCGCGCCGTCGGGGATGA
Source organism: uncultured Thermoleophilaceae bacterium (assembly GCA_963839405.1). Classification (GTDB taxonomy): domain Bacteria; phylum Actinomycetota; class Thermoleophilia; order Solirubrobacterales; family Thermoleophilaceae; genus DASPHG01. Next base: position 262,800 of record CAWIUV010000011.1, on the reverse strand, counting down.
AGCGCGCGGCGTGCTCGGCGATCGCGCGATCGGCCTCCGTCGGCGCAGGGTCGGGAAGCGCCAGCGGCGCCGCGTCGCTCTCGACGAGCACGTCGATCTCGTCCACGTGGAGCGCGTGCAGGTGATCGGGCGGCAGCCCGCGCGTGCTGGGGAACCGCGCTCGGAGACCTCCACGACCAGCAGGCGATGCGGGATCGGCCCCCGCGCGGTGCAGCTCGGCCGAAGGTCCCGCCCGAGTGAAGCGAGAGGCTGCAGTAGCCGTTCTGGTCGGGCGGCGCGGCGACCGTTGCCATCACGCGCGGCGCCTGCTCCTCGAGCAGCGGCGCCAGGCGGCGGAAGTCCGCCGGCGCGAAGCCGATGTTGGCCCCGGCGTCGCGCAGCATCCGCTCGAGCGGCCCGAAGAACCCCGACAGGTAGTGCACGTTCGGGTGGTTGAAGAGGTCGCTCCCGACCGCGAGCAGGGCGCCGTAGACCCGCAGGTCCTCCCAGTCGTCGCGCCGGCCGAGCGCCTGGAGGAACGCCGGCGGCTGCCCTGGGCCGAGCGGGATCCCGAGCGTGTCGGTCGGCTCGAGTCGCTCGGCGGCTTGGTCGGCGGTCACGGCGCGAACGATATCCCGCCTGAAAGATTGTGCGGATTCGCACGTTTACGGGAGGATTCGACCGCCTTGGCGCGTAGCCTTCCTCGCAAGCGACCCCTAGGAGGGACCGAGATGGCCCAGGGTTACTGCGTGAAGGAAAAGAAGAAGGTCGAGATCAAGGACCCGCAGCAGGTCAAGCTCAAGAACGGCCGCGACGCCGTTCAGGGCACCTGCCCCGACTGCGGGACCAAGATCTTCAAGATGGGCAAGCTCTAGGGCTTGGGCAGCTGCCGGCGGCGTCCCGCTAGGGCGCCGGGACGCCGTCGGCCGCGCTACGCAGGGCAGCGATGTCCAGCTTGCGCATATCCATCATCGCCTTCCACGCCCGCTCGGCCCGCTGCGGGTCCGGATCGCTGAATAGCTCGTCCATCCCCTCGGGGACGACCTGCCATGAGAGCCCGTAGCGGTCCTTGACCCAGCCGCACATGCTTTCCTCGCCGCCGTCGGTCAGCCGCTCCCAGTAGTAGTCGACCTCTTCCTGGTCCTTGCAGCTGATCGAGAGCGAGATCGCCTCGTCGAACTTGAACTGCGGGCCGCCGTTGATGCCGACGAAGCGCTGGCCGTCGAGCTCCCACTCGGCGGTCAGGACCGTGCCGGCCCTCTCAGAAGCCTCCGGGTAGTGGGTCAGGTTCACGATGCGCGAGTTCTTGAAGACCTCGCAGTAGAAGGCCGCGGCCTCCTCGGCCTCGTTGTCGAACCACAGGTTCGGTGTGATCTTCTGCTCCATGCCAGCTCCTCTCGTCGGGTCTCAGTCTCTTAGACGTAGCCCGGCGGGGAAAGTCATCGCGGACGCCTCGGCGTCGGTTACCCCTATCTGCAGAGGATTGAGAAGACTAGATCGAGCAGCATGCAGCAGCGCGGGTCGGCCTGTTGCGATCTCGTCATGCTCCACCGCAGCAGGCGACAGACGCTGACCGCCAGAAGTCGATGGCCAAGGGCGACGCCTCGCGAGAAGGGCTAGAAGGCCGGGATCGGCGCCACGATGCTCGGCCCAGGCGCGCGCACATCCCCGGGCGCTCGCGATGAAGAAGGACGAGCTACGCGACGCGCTCAGGCGCGCGTAGCAGCAGCGCGCCCCGATCAGCCCGGCCGAGCAGGACGAGCACGGCGCACCGCGACCCAGTTCACGTGCGCGACCGGCGTGAGCAGCAGGACTCCGAGCACGAGGGTGAAGATCGCCAGCCAGCGCGGCAGCACGCGGCCGCTGCGCAGCGCCACCACCGCGGTCGCGACAGCGAACACGCCAAGCCCGACCGCCGTGAGCGCGGAGCCGAAGATCTGCGAGATCTCGAACATCGACTGGCCGAGGTCCTCGCCGAGCTCGTCGTCCTGAGCGCGGAGCGCCGCCGCCAGGTTGATGCCCTCGGCGCTGATGCCCGCGGCCATCGCGAGCAGGAGCCCGCCGAAGGCCGTGTTGGCAAGGACGTCGTCGCCCTCGGCATCCGCGAGCACTCGCGGATGGCGCCGGCGAAGAACAGAAACGCAGCGATGCTGAGCAGGCTGAGGCTTCCGCCGATGACGATCCGGTCGGCGGTGTCCTCGGTACCACTCGAGAACCTCAGGGACCGGCGTGCCGTCCTGCGGCATGTCGAGGCCCCAGATCGCGCTGCCCACGCCGAACATCAGCGCGCCCGCGATCCCGCTGACCCCCGCGATCCGCTCCGCCCTGCTCATGTGAGAGGTATACGGCTCAGTCCGGGCGGATGTTCTGGTTCAGCCGGAAGAGGTTGTCCGGGTCGTACTTCTGCTTGAGCGCCTTCAGGCGGTCGTACTTCTCGGCGCCGTAGGCCTCGCGCACGCGCTCCTCGCCCTCCTCCATCAGGAAGTTGACGTAGACGCCCATCTGGTGCGGCGCGAGCGCCGACCAGAAGTCGCGCGTCCACTGCCGTTCCTCGTCGAACCCCTCGGGACCTTCGGTCGCGCTTGTCAGGTTGAACGTGTAGCCCGGCGCCGCGGCTCGTGAACGCCGTGTCGTCGTCCGGGACGCGCTCGACCGCGCCGCCCATCTGCCAGATCGGGAATGCCGTGACGGGCGAACGGATCTGCATCGCGTGCTCGAACGTGATGTCGATCACCTCGTCGGAGAGCTCGGCGACGTCGCAGGCGCGCATGTAGTACCAGCGGCCGTGCGGGAAGGACGGGTCGAACATCCCCTGGTGCTCGAGGTAGGGCTTCGGCTGGCACAGGTCGAGCACCGGCGAGCCGAACTCCTTCAGCGGCTTCAGCACTCGCTCGCCCTCCTCGACCGGGCCGGCGTAGCACGCGACACGACCGCGACCACGCGCTCCCCGTGCAGCTCCGGCGGGATGAAGTCGAGCGGCGGCGCCTTGCGGTGGATCACGATCGTCATCAGGTCGTCGGGCGCCTCGGCGATCCAGTCGCGGTAGAAGCGCAGGACCTGCGGCGAGTCCTCCATCCGCCAGAACACGGGGCCCGCCATGACGACCGGCCCGAGTGGGTTGAGGTTGAACTCGAACTGCGTGACCACGCCGAAGTTCCCACCGCCGCCGCGGAGGCCCCAGAAGAGATCCGCGTTCTCGTCCTCCGACGCCCGCACGACCTCGCCGCCGGCCGTGACCATCTCGACCGAGAGGAGCTGGTCGATCGTCAAGCCGAACTTGCGCATCAGCCAGCCGATCCCGCCGCCAAGCGTCAGCCCTGCGAGCCCTGTGTGCGTGACGATCCCGGCGGGAGCCGCCAGGCCGTGCGCCTGCGTGGCGGTGTCGAGCTGGCCGAGCAGGACTCCCGCCTGCGCGGTCGCGGTGCGGGCTTCGGGATCCACGCTGACGCCGGTGAGCTTCGACATGTCGACCACGACGCCGCCGTCGCAGACGGAGTGGCCGGGGAAGCTGTGGCCGCCGCCGCGGACGGCGAGTGGCAGCCCGGTCTGCTGCGCGAACCGGATCGCGGCGATTACGTCCTCGGTTCCGCCGCAGCGGGCGATCACGGCCGGGTGGCGGTCGATCGACCCGTTCCAGACCTTGCGGTGCTCGTCGTAGCCGGGCGTTTCCGGCTCGATCAGCTCGCCACGGAAGCCCGCGCCCAGCTCACGCAGGGCGGCCGGGTCGAGTCCAACGGTGGCCATATGTCGATAATCGCGCATCACGCGCGAGCATGCACCCCAGAATGTGATGGCCGACGCCGGCGAGATCGAGCGCTTCTACGACCGTGCGAGCGATCTCATGCGGGCGCTACTGGGCGAGCTGGCTGAGGCACCCGACCGGCCGCGGCCGTTTCCGGAGATCGAGGACGCCCTTGGGTGGCCGCGGCGGCGGATCGCGTCCGTCCTCGGCGGCGTCTCCCACATGCGCCACACGGAGTTCGGCGGCCGCCGCCCGTACCACTTCCACGACGAGCGCCAGGCGGCGTCCGGGCGCTGGGAGATGTGGATGGACTCAGACCAGGCGGCCGCGATCAGAAGCGATACGTCGTCTGCCCGTGAGGATCCTTGGCGAACGCCAGGACCTTTGTCGGCTCGACCCTGAAGACCGCAGCGCCGCCGCCGTCGGAGTGGCGGAACATGCCGTCATAGACGTCGAAGTGCCACTCCTCGCCGTACTTCTCCACCCAGGCCGCGGCGAGCGGCCGTAGCTGCTCGTCGTCGTCGATGCGGACGGCCTTGCCCCTCGACGACCACGTCGAGGCCCTTCGCCCACGTGTTGTTCCCGGTCGTGATGACGACCTGGTCGTTCTGCTGGAGGTTGCGCCCCTTCTGCTCTTCGAGCCCGGTGCAGAAGTAGACGGCGTCGTCCGCGGCGACGCCGATGAGCGGCGTCACGTGCGGCCGTCCATCGGGGCGCACGGTGGTGATCCAGTACAGCTCGGCCCGCTCGAGGGCGTCGAAGGTTTCCGCCCACGGCGTCGGCTCGGCTTCGGGATCGCTGAAGCGCTTGTCGATCTTGCCGTTCATGGTCTGTAAGACCGAGGCGCCCGCCGAAAGTCATCGCCGGACGCCCCGGCCCCGGGGCGCCCTGACGCGGTGTGTGCAGGCGTACTAGGCGCCTGCCGCAGCGGCTTCCGGAAGCCCCATCGCCTGCTGCGTGTCTACCTCGAAGTACGTGTTCTCCGCTACTTCAGCGGTAGCCGGGTCGAGGTAGTCGCGGAGCGTGTCGACCGAGTCCGTCTCCCACAGACAGACGGCTTGCGACCGATCCTGCGAGGGGAAGAACTGCCGCCCCTGGACCCCAGGCGGGCCGCCGCCGGCGACCTCCCCGGCATCCATCGAGAAGAACTTGTCCGGATCGGTGATCCGGTGATGCACGACGACATTCATGGCCAGTACCTCCGTGAGTCGTTGGTTCGACTCTACGCCTCTGCGTAGCGGACGCAAGGCCGGTCGCAGGCCTCCTGGACCTCGTCCGGCGACACGGTCAGAGGCGGCAGCAGGCGGATGGTCGTCGGCCCAGTCGCGTTCACCACGAGGCGCTGCTCGAGCAGCAGCCGCCGCGCCACGTCCGGCGCGTCCGCGATCTCGAAGCCGAGCATCAGCCCGCGGCCGCGCACGTTCTCGAGGCCGAGCTCGCGCAGGCCCTCGGCGAGCGTCTCGCCCTTGTCGGTCACCTCGACCAGCAGCTCCGCGTCGTCCACCACGTCGAGCACGGCGTGCGCCGCCGCTGCGATCACGGGGCCGCCCGCGAACGTCGAGCCGTGGTCGCCCGGCTCGAGCACGTCCGCCTGGTCGGGCGAGGTGATGCACGCGCCGATCGGCAGCCCGCCGCCCAGGCCCTTCGCGACCGTCATCACGTCGGGCTCGACCTGGAGGTGCTGCCACGCCCACATCTGTCCGGTCCGGCCCATCCCGCACTGAATCTCGTCGAACACGAGCAGCGCGCCATGCTCGTCGCACGCCTCACGCGCGGCCCGCACCACCTCCTCGGAGATCGGGTGGATGCCCGACTCGCCCTGGATCGGCTCGATGATCACCGCGGCGGTGTCGCCGTCGACGGCCTCCGCCAGCGCCGACGGATCGTCGCGCGGCACGGACACGAACCCCGGCACGAGCGGCGCGAAGGGCGCCTGCTTCGCCTCCTGCGGCGTGGCCGACAGCGCGCCGTAGGTGCGCCCGTGGAACGCGCCCTCGAGCACGACGACGCCTCCCCCTGCTTGCGCTTGCGCGCGAGCTTGATCGCGCACTCGATCGCCTCGGCGCCCGAGTTCGTGAAGAAGACCTTGCCGCCGATCGACAGCTTCGAGAGCCGCTCCGCCAGCCGCATCGCCGGCTCCGTGTAGAAGAGGTTCCCCACGTGCGCGAGCCGTCCGGCCTGCTCCGACACGGCCTCCACCCACTTCGGATGCGCGTGCCCGATCTGCACGACCGAGATGCCGGCGAGGAAGTCGAGGTACTCGTTCCCCTCGTCGTCCCAGAGGCGGCAGCCCTCGCCGCGCACGAACTCGACCGGGTTGCGCGCGTACGTGCCGACCACGTACTCGCGCTCGAGCGCCTGAAGGTCGTCTAGGGCCAAAGCTTGGTCCCGATGCCTTCGTCCGTGAAGAGCTCGAGCAGCAGCGAGTGCGGCTTGCGCCCGTCGACGATCTGAGCGTTCTCCACCCCGCCGTCAAGTGCGTGCAGGCAGGCCTCGAGCTTCGGGCGCATGCCGCCGGTCACCTGCGGCAGCCGCTCGCGCACCTCGGCCGCCGTGGCCTGCGAGATGCGCTCGCCGTTCTCGTCGAGCCACGCCTCCACGTCGGTCAGGAAGATCACCTTGAACGCGCCCATGGCCTCGGCGATCGCGCCGGCGGCCGTGTCGGCGTTCACGTTGTAGGAGTTGCCCTCCTCGTCGGCGCCCACCGAGGCGATCACCGGGATGTAGTCCTGCGCGATGTGGTTGAGCACGTCCACGTCGACGTTCTCGATCTCGCCGACCATGCCGATGTCCACGTCCATCGCCGCCTTGCGCACGCGGAAGAGGGAGCCGTCGTCGCCGCATATCCCGACTGCGGACTGCCCGTGCCTGTTCAGCCGCAGCACGATGTCCTTGTTCTGCTTGCCGACGAGCACCATCTTCGCCACCTCGACCGTTGCCTCGTCGGACACGCGCAGGCCCTCGTGGAACTTGACCTCCATGCCGAGCCGCTCCATGTAGCGGGTGATGTCCGGGCCGCCGCCGTGCACGACGATCGGGTTCATGCCGACGTACTTCAGGAGCACGACGTCGCGCGCGAAGTCCTCCTTCAGCGTGTCGTCGGTCATCGCCGCGCCGCCGTACTTGATGACGACCGTCTGGCCGTTGAAGGCGCGGATGTATGGCAGCGCCTCTAGGAGTGTCTCGACGTCTCTCATGACGTATAGCTCGCGTTGTAGGTCACGTACTCCTCCGACAGGTCGCTGAAGAACACCTCGGTCTCGCCGCCCTCGCCGGGCAGCGTCAGGACGAACTCCACCTCGTCCGCCTGCATCGCCTTCTCGAGCTCCGCCAATTCCTCGGGGCCGATGTCGATCGCGTCGCCGGCCGAGACGAGCTGGCGCCCCTCGATCTCCAGGTCGACGACGAACGGCGCCGCGGGCGGGAACGCCTGCCCGGCCGCCTGCAGGATCCGGCCGAAGTTCGGGTCGCCGCCGTGGAGAGCCGTCTTCACGAGCGGCGAGTACGGCCACCGACCGCGCCACCGGCTCGACCACCTCGCTGTCGCCGTGCACCACGATCCGGCCGACGCGCTGGCAGCCCTCGCCGTCGTGGACGATGTCGAGCGCGAGCTGGCGCAGTAGCGCGTCCAGCGCCTCGCCGAGGGCGAGCTCGTCCGGCGTCTGCGACTCGATCCGCACGCCCGAGGCGCCGTTCGCGATGGCGAAGACCGTGTCGCTCGTCGAGAGCTGGCCGTCCACCGAGATGCGGTCGAACGACCGCTTGACGCAGACGCCGGTGAGCAGGTCGATCGTCTCCGGGTCGAGGCCGGCGTCCGTCTGGATGAAGCAGAACATCGTGGCGTAGCGCGGGAGCGATCATCCCCGCGCCCTTCGCCTGCGCCGCCAGGCGGACGGTCCGCTCGGAAGGCAGCGCGACCTCGAGGCACGCGCGCTTGGGGCCGGCGTCGCTCGTGAGGATCGCCTCGGAGAAGTCGCCCGCGTCCTTGCTCAGCGCGCCGCACGCCGCCCGCGCGCCGCTCACCACCTTGTCGCGCGGCAACTCGAGGCCGATCACGCCGGTGGATGCCACGCCCACCTGGTCGGGCTCGAGCTCGAGCTCCTCTGCGACCGCGCGCTGCATCTCCCGCGCGGTCTCCAGGCCGCGGTCTCCGTCGCCCACGTTCGAGCAGCCGGAGTTCGCCACGATCGCGCGCAGCCCGTCGAGCCGCGCCTCCTTCGAGGCGATCACCGGCGCGCCGACGCGGGCGTTCGTCGTGAAGCGCGCGGCGGACGTGCTCTCGTCGAACGACGCGAGGACGCCCACGTCGAGCCCCTTCGGCTTGATGCCCGCGGCCACGCCGGCCGAGCAGAAGCACTTGGGCAAGGCGTCAGATTCGATCTCGGTCACGTGCGCCGGCTTCTCGACCCAGCGCGAGCGGAAGAAGCTCACCCGAGGCCCTCCGTCTCGTCGTAGCCCAGCATCAGGTTGAGGTCCTGCACCGCCTGGCCCGCGGCGCCCTTCCAGAGGTTGTCGATCGCCGCGAACACCATCACCGTGCCGTTCACCGCCGTCGCGTGGATGCGGCAGAGGTTGGTGTCGCGCACGTCGCGCACGCCCGGCGGGGCGTCCACGATCTCGACGAACGGGTCGTCTTTGTAGGCGTCCTCGAACAGCGACCGCACCTCGTCGGCGGTCACGTCGCGGTTCGGGCGGACGTAGCAGCTGGCCATCAGGCCCTGGTCGATCGGCAGGAGATGCGGCACGAAGGTCGCCGGGCCGAAGTAGGCGTCGAGCTCCGCCTGGTGGCGGTGTCCCTCCACCTTGTACGGCGTCAGGTTCTCGGCCACCGAGACGAAGTGCGTGGTCTCGGTCGCCTCCCGCCCCGCGCCCGAGACGCCCGACTTCGCGTCGATGAACGTGTCGGAGGCCAGCTCCTTGAGCGGCAGCAGCGCGAGCAGCGCCGCCGTCGGGTAGCACCCCGGCGCGGCCACGAGCTCGGCGCTGCGGATCTCCTCGCGGTTCATCTCGGTCAGCCCGTACACGGCCTCGTCCAGCAGCTTCGGCGCCGGGTGTGGCCCGTACCAGCGCTCGTAGAGCTCCTGCGGCACGCGGAAGTCGGCCGACAGGTCCACCACCTTCAGCCCGCGGGTGCGCAGCTCCTCGACTGTCGGCGCCGCCGCTCCGTGCGGGTAGGCGACGAGTGCGGCGTCGCAGCCGTCGGCGACGCTGTCGGCGTCGAAGGTCTCGAGCTTGCGCTCCACGCGGTAGCGCGGGTAGAGGTCCGACAGCAGTCGGCCGGCGTCGCTGCGCGCGGTCACGACGTCGAGCTCGAGCCGCGGATGGCGCTCGACGAGCGCGGCGCACAGCGCGCCGGCAAACCCGGATGCTCCGACGACGGCGACCCTAGCCACGGAGCTTCCCTCCGATCTCGGCCAGCGCCTTCTCGATCTGCTCGCGAACCGCCGCCACCTCTTCGTCGGTGAGCGTGCGGTCGGGCGCGCGGAACTCGAGCCGCAGCGCGAGCGACTTGCTGCCCTCGCCCACCTGTTCGCCGCGGTAGACGTCGAAGAGCCGCAGCCGCTCGAGCAGCTCCCCACCCGCTGAGCGCACGGTGTCCTCGACGTCCGCGGCCGGCGCGTCCTCCGACACCACCACGGCGATGTCCTGGATCACGGCCGGGAACGTCGAGACGGGCCGGTAGCCGGGCTCCTGCTCGGCCACGATCTCGGCGAGCGCGTCCGCGTCGATCTCGAAGGCCGACCCGCCCGGCAGGTCCCAGTCGCGCGCGACGAGCGGGTGCAGCTCGCCGATCCAACCGATCTTCTTCTCGTCGCCAGCGATCACGCTGGCCGACCGGCCCGGGTGCAGGAACGGGCGCTCGCCGGGCTCCACCTCGAACGGCACGCGAAGCGCGCCGAGGAGCGCCTCCAGAACTCCCTTGGCGGCGATAGAAGTCGCCCGCGACAAGTGCTGCGACGTGGTGCCGCTCCGAAGCGGGGACGGCGCCGCCGGGCGAGCCCTCCGGCGCATCGAGCGGCCCGGCCATCCGATACACGTGGGCGGATTCGAAGTAGGAGGCCCCCTCGCGGTCGTAGGCCGCATTGCGGCGCGCGACGTCGAGCAGCCCGGGCAGGAGCAGCGGGCGCATGACCGACTGGTCCTCGCTCAGCGGGTTCGCCAGCTCGAGCAGCGGCACCTTGCCCAGCCGCAGCCGCTCGATCGTCTCGGGCGAGGTGAAGCTCCACGCCACGACCTCGTACAGCCCGCGGTCGCGCAGCACGTCCTCGACGCGCCGCCGCAGGCGCTGCGCATCGGTGAGCAGCCCGACCGCTCCCTCGCGCGCGGGAAGTGTGGTGGGCAGCTTGTCGAGGCCGTAAATGCGCGCGACCTCCTCGATCAGGTCGGCCTCGCGCTGCACGTCCGCGTCGCGGAACCCCGGCACGCCGACCTCCATCTCCTCCGCCGGCGCGGGCACCTCGAACGCGAGCCGCTCGAGGATCGCGGCCGACTCGTCCACCGGGATCTGCTCGCCGAGCAGCTTCTCGACGCGCGCCGACCGGAGCTGCACCTTGCGGGGCGCGACCGGCTCGGGGTAGACGTCGATCGTGCCCGGCACCATCCGCGCGCCGCACAGCTCGACCATCAGGCGCGCGGCCAGCCGCTGGGCCGCGATCGCCTGATCGGGATGCAGTTGCTTCTCGAACCGGGCGCTCGCCTCGGAGCGAAGCCCAAGCCGCTTCGAGGTCTCGAGGATGTTCGGCCCCACCCACGTCGCCATCTCCATCAGGACGCGCGTGGTCTTCTCCGAGACCTCGGAGATCTGACCGCCCATGATCCCCGCGATGCCGCTCGGACCCTCCGCGTCGCAGACCATCGCCATGTCGGGATCGAGCTCGCGCTCAATGCCGTCGAGAGTCGTCATCTTCTCGCCCGGCTCTGCGCGCCGCACGATGATCTTGTTGCCGCGCACCTCGTCGAGGTCGAACGCATGGACAGGCTGGCCGGTCAGGAGCATCACGTAGTTCGTGATGTCGACGACGTTCGAGATCGGGCGCTGGCCGGCGGCGGTCAGGCGCTGCTTGAGCCACAGCGGCGACGGGCCGACCTTGACGTCCTCGAACACGCGGCCCGTGAAGCGCAGGCAGATCTCCGGGTGCGCGATTTCGATCGTTACTCGGTCTTCGGTTGCTCGTTGCTCGTTGCTCGTTGCTCGTCACGTCCTCTTCGGTCGGGTCTGGCGCCAGCGGCGCTCCTGTGGCCGCGTGCAGCTCGCGTGCGATTCCGTAGATCGCCAGGCAGTCGGGGCGGTTCGGGGTGATCTCGAGCTCGATCACCTCGTCGGCGATCGGCAGGTGCGGCGCGAGTGGCTCGCCCGGGGTCAGGTCGCCGTCGAGCACCATCGTCTGCGAGTGCTCCTCGGAGATGCCGACCTCGTCCTCGGCCAGGATCATCCCGCTCGACTCGACGCCGCGGAGCTTCGCCTTGCCGAGCTTCGTCCCATCGGGCATCACCGCACCTGGGCGCGCCACCGCAACGATCTGGCCGGCGGCTACGTTCGGCGCGCCGCACACGATCTGCTCCGGCTCGCCCGCGCCGACATCGACCTTGCAGACGGTCAGCCGGTCGGCGTCCGGGTGCGGCTCCGCCTCGAGCACCTGCCCGACGACGAATCCGCTCTCGTCCCCCACGCCGACGCGCTCGATCCGCGCGATCTCGGTGCCGGTCAGGTCGAACCGCTCCGCAATCTCGGCAGTCGAGAGATCCGGCGAGCAGTACTCGCGCAGCCATGCAACCGGAACCCTCATCCGAACTGCTCCAGGAACGGCAGGTCGTTGTCAAAGAACAGCCGCAGGTCCGGGACGCCGTGTCGCAGCATCGCGATCCGCTCGATCCCCATGCCGAAGGCGAAGCCCTGGTAGCGCTCGGGGTCGTAGTCCACGAACCCGAACACGTTCGGGTCGACCATCCCGGAGCCGAGGATCTCGATCCAGCCCGATCCCTTGCAGAGGTTGTCGCGACCGCCGCCCGGCAGCACGCCGCTGCCGCCGCAGGCGAAGCACGAGATGTCCACCTCGACGCTCGGCTCGGTAAACGGGAAGTAGTGCGGCCGCAGCCGGATCTCGCGCTCGTGGCCGAAGATCGCGCGCGCGAACTCGAGCAGCACTCCCTGCAGGTCGGCCAGCGTGATGTTCTCGTCGACCGCCAGTCCCTCGACCTGGTGGAACATCGGTGTGTGCGTGGCGTCGGAGTCGCGCCGGTAGGTCTTGCCCGGGATCACGATGTAGACGGGCGGCTCCTGCTCCTCCATCGCGCGCGTCTGCATCGGCGAGGTGTGCGTGCGCAGCAGCACCTCGTCCGAGAAGTAGAAGGTGTCCTGCAGCATCCGCGCGGGATGGCCGGGCGGATGGTTCAGCGACGTGAAGTTGTAGTAGTCGTACTCGACCTCCGGGCCTTCGGCGACCTTGAAGCCCAGCCCGATGAAGATGTCCTCGATCTCCCGGCGCGTCTCGGTGATCAGGTGCAGGCGGCCTATCCCGGCCGGCGGCTCGCCCGGGAGCGTCACGTCGATCCGGTCCTCGGATAGCCGCGCGTCGAGCTCCGCGTCCTCGAGCTGCTTGATGCGGTCGCCGATGAGCTCCTCGAGCGCCTGCCGCACGGCGTTCGCCGACTGGCCGACCTTGCCGCGCTCCTCGGGCGGCAGATCGCCGATCGACCGAAGCGCGGTCGTCAGCTCGGACTTGCGCCCGAGGTAGCGAACGCGGACGTCCTCGAGGTCCTTCACCGACTTGGCGGCTGCGGCGTCCTTCTCCGCGGCTTGGCGGATCGCTTCGAAGGTGTCAGCCACTGGCGGCCATCCTATTTCCGAGCTCGTACAGCGCCACGGTCGCCGCCATCGCCGCGTTCAGCGAATCGGGGCCGTCGTCGCGAATCGGGATGCGCGCCCTCACGTGAGCCGCTTTCAGCGCGTCCGGCCCCAGCCCTGCACGCTCTCCCCCGACCATCACGACGACGGGACCGTGGAGCTCGAGCTCGCGCACCGTCAGCGACGCGTCGCGGTCGAGCGCGAGGCGCGTGCCCGGCAGGTCGGCGGCGCTTGCCCGCGCGGGCGGCCGCGCGAAGATCGAGCCCATGCTGGCCCGCACCGCCTTCGGGCCGTAGGGGTCCGCGCACCGCGGCCCGATGATCACCGGCCCGTCCGTGAGCGCGTGGGCAGAGCGGATGATCGTGCCCACGTTGCCCGGGTCCTTGATCCCGTCCAGAAATACGGACAGCTGCCCGCCGGGCTCGGACCAGCGCTCGCGGTAGACCCCGATCACGCGCGTGCCCGATCCGAGCGTCGAGGCGTCGGCGAGCAGCTTCTCCTCGACGTCCACCCCGGCCCGCAGCACGTACTCGGCCTCCCAGGCGGCATCGACGAGGTCCTCGCCCTCGGCGATGAAGAGATCGCTCCGCTTGCGGCTGCGCGCGAGCTTGCGGATCTCCTTGAGCTTCTGGTTGTCGGGTGAAGTGATCATTGGGACACAAAAAAGGGGGCGCCTCTTGCGAAGCGCCCCCGGGAAGGTAGGTGTGGCTGCGGCTAGGCGGCAGCCTCCCGGGCGCGCTCGGCAAATCGGCGGAACGTCTCGGGGTCGCGAACGGCGATGTCAGCCAGGACCTTGCGGTCGAGGTCGATCTCAGCTTCGCGCAGGCCGTGCATGAACTGCGAGTAGCTCATGCCCTCGCGACGCGCGGCGGCGTTGATGCGGGTGATCCAGAGCCGGCGGAAGTCGCGCTTCTTGTTGCGCCGGTCCCGGTACGCATAAGTGTCGGACTTGAGCAGCTGCTCCTTCGCCCGCTTGTAGCTGGAGTGCTTGTCGCCGCGGTAGCCCTTGGCGCGCGCCAGCGTGGCGCGGCGCTTCTTGCGGGCGTGGACTGAGCGCTTGACCCGGGACATCTACTTCCTCAGCAGGTCCTTGACCCGCTTCTGGTCCTGTTTGGCGACGATGAAGTCCTTCGAGAGCCGACGCTTCCGCTTGGGGCTCTTGTGCTCGAGCATGTGGCTGGTCATGGCGTGACGCGCCTTGACCTTGCCCTTACCCGTGAGCTTGAAGCGCTTCTTGGCGCCGGAATGGCTCTTCATCTTCGGCATGAGAACGGCTTAGTTAAGCAGAGCGGTTCCGGCTTTACCGAAACTAACTAGCTCGCGTCAGCGGGCGCGGCCTCCGGGGCCGGCGCCTCTTCTGCCTTCTCCTGAGGCTCCGCCTTCTCCTCGGGAGCCGCCGCCTTCTCCTCGGGAGGCTCCGCCTTCTCCTCGGCGGCCTCGGCCCGCTTGCCCTTCGTCTTCTTGTCCGGCTCGGGCTTGCGCTCCTTGGACTTCAGCGGGTTCATGACCATCGTCATGTTGCGCCCGTCGAGCGACGGCCGCTGCTCGATCGTGCCCAGGTCCTCGACATCCTCGGCGAGCCGCATCAGCAGCTGCTCACCGCGCTCCGGGTGCGTCGTCTCGCGGCCGCGGAACATGATCGTGACCTTGACCTTGTCGCCGCCCGAGAGGAAGCGGCGCACGTGCCCCTTCTTCGTCTCGTAGTCGTGCGTGGCGATTTTCGGCCGCAGCTTCATCTCGCGGATCGTCACCTGCTGCTGGTGCTTGCGCGCGGCCTTGGCCTTCTGGTCCTGCTCGTACTTGTACTTCGAGTAGTCGAGGACGCGGCATACCGGTGGGCGCGCCTCGGCGGCGACCTCCACGAGATCGAGGTCGCGATCCTGGGCGTACTTGAGCGCGTCCTGTGTCGGGATCACTCCGACCTGGTCACCGGTCTCGGAGATCAGGCGAACCTGCGGAACGCGGATGCGCTCGTTGATGCGCGTGGAATCCCGCTCGGGCGGGGTCCGATCGAACCTGCGCGGGATCGGCACTAGCTAGAGGCCAGGCAGCTGATGATCAAACGGCGCCTTGTGAGGAAACGGGACGGTATGAGGGCACGCGGGGCTCAGCGGCGGCTGGGCTCGTGGTTTGCGTACCTCATTCGTCATCGAGTATAGCCGTGCTCAGGCCGACCTCGCGCAGAGCGTCCTCACGCTCCGTGTAGAAGAAGGCGCGCGTGATCAGTCCGTCACGGAGGGTCCAGACGGCGGCACCGAACAGCCGCACCTCCGCTGTCATGCCCGGTTTGCGCCCGTAGTCGTTCGTGATCACGAGGACGTTGTCGCCGCATCCGATCACCCGCTCGATCTCCGCGCGATACGACTCCCACGGCTCGAGCCACTCGAGCCAGGTCCGGCGGAAGCCCTCCCGACCGCGGTTGCGGCTCTCGTGTTGTCCGACGAACCCGCTCTCGACATCGTCGTGGAAGATCGGACCGAGCACCGCATCGATGTTCGCCCAAGCCTGGTCGTCGCCGAACAGCTCGACCAGGTCGACCTCCGGCTCGACCTGGAGTGCCTCGATGAGCTCGGCGTTCTCGTCCGACATCAAGCGCGGCGTGTGACTTCGTCCCGTAGCCCTGCGATCAGCTCGTCGAGCGAGCTGCTCCCCTGGTCGCCCTCGCGGTGCTTGCGGACCGCCACCGTGCGCGCCTCCGTCTCGGCATCGCCGACCACGAGCATGTACGGCGCCTTGCGCAGCTCGCCCTCGCGGATCTTCTTGCCGATCGACTCCGCGCGGTCGTCGACCTCGGCTCGGATGCCGGCGTCTGCGAGCGACGCTCGCCACCTCGTTCGCGTAGTCCGTATGGCGATCCGCGATCGGGAGGACAAGCGCCTGGAGCGGCGCGAGCCAGAGCGGGAACTCGCCGGCGTAGTGCTCGATGAGGATTCCGATGAACCGCTCGAAGCTGCCCATCAGAGCGCGGTGGATCATCACCGGCCGGTGGTCCGCGTTGTCGGCGCCCTGGTAGGTCAACTCGAACTGCTCGGGCATGTAGTAGTCGAGCTGCACCGTGCCGAGCTGCCATGAGCGGCCGATCGAGTCCGTCATGTGCAGATCGATCTTCGGCCCGTAGAACGCGCCGTCGCCCTCGTTCAGCTCGAACTCGAGTCCCTTGTCGACGAGCGCCTTCTCGAGCGCGGTCTCAGCGCGGTCCCACATGTCATCGGTTCCGACCCGCTTCTCCGGCCGCGTTGACAACTCGAGCCGCGGCTCGAAGCCGAACATGTCGTAGATCGCGAAGCCGAAGTCGAGGCAGCGCTGCACCTCCTCCGGGATCTGCTCCTCGGTGCAGAAGATGTGCGCGTCGTCCTGGGTGATGTGGCGGACGCGCAGCAGGCCGTGCAGCGTCCCGCTCGGCTCGTGCCGGTGGACGAGCCCCTGCTCGGCGTACCGGATCGGCAGGTCGCGGTAGGAGCGGCGCTCCGACTTGTAGATCTGGACGTGCGCCGGGCAGTTCATGGGCTTCAGGCCCATGGGCCGGTCCTCGACCTCCGTGAAGTACATGTTGTCGCGGTAGACGTCCCAGTGGCCGGACTGCTTCCAGAGGTCGACGTCGTAGAGGATCGGCGTCTTCACCTCGCGGTAGCCGCGGTCGACGTTCTCCTTCCGCCACATGTCGGTCAGCTCGTTCCACACCGCCATTCCCGGCGGCTGCCAGAACGGGGAGCCGGGCGACAGCTCGCTGAAGAGGAAGAGGTCGAGCTCCTTGCCGAGCTTGCGGTGGTCGCGCGCGCGTGCCTGCTCGAGGCGCTCGAGGTGCTCGGCCAGCTCCTCCTTCGAGAAGAACGCCGTGCCGTAGATCCGGGTGAGCATCTGCCGGTTCGCGTCGCCGCGCCAGTAAGCCCCCGCGACGGACTCGAGCTTGAACGCCTTCACCGTCTTCGTGGTGGGTGCGTGCGGCCCGCGGCAGAGGTCGGTGAACGGGCCGTTGCGGTACAGCGAGACGGTCTCCTCGCCGTTCTTCATCAGGTCCTCGATCAGCTCGACCTTGTAGTCCTCCCCCTCTTCGAGGAACCGCTTGAGCGCGTCCTGCGCCGGCAGGTCCTCGCGCTCGAACGCCTCGGCCGCCTTGATGTGCTCGCGCATCTTCTGCTCGATGCGTTCGAAGTCGTCCTCGGAGACCTTCACCCCCTCGGGGAACTCGAAGTCGTAGTAGAAGCCCCCGTCGATCGGCGGGCCGATCGAGATCTTCGTGCCGGGGTACAGCTCGCGGACCGCGGTCGCCAGGACGTGCGCGGCGTCGTGGCGGATGAGCCACAGCGCGTCCTCGCCGCTCTTCGCGGTGACGATCTCGATCCGCGCGCCGTCGTGCAGCGGACGGGCGAGGTCGCGGAGATCGCCATCGACCTTCACGGCCAGCGCGGCGCGCGCGAGGCCCTCGCCGATCGCACGCGCGGCGTCCTCCCCGCTCGCGCCCTCGTCCAGCTCGAGGGCGGTGTCGTCGGGCAGGAGGACCTTCACCGGGCCACCGTACCGAGCAGCGATCCGGCGAGCTTGAGCTCGTCCTCGAGCGCGCGCGTGATGAGGTGGCCCGTCCGGACGCGTTCGCGTCCCTCGGCCCCTTTTACAACCGCGAGCCCGGGATCGCGCACCAGCTCCTCGACCTGCTCGGCGACTGCGCGGCCTCGCCCTCCTCGACGACCGGCGTTCCCTTCCACCAGGTCTCGAGCCGGTCCGCGGTCACGCCGGAGCGGAGCCGCAACGACACGCCGACGCGCGCGATGCGCTGGAGCGCGTTCAGCTCCACGTTGCCGACGCCGCCGTAGCCCGTCTTGACGTGCACGTCGGCGCGGCCCTCGGCGTAGTCGTCGATCTCCTTGGCGATGCGCATGTCGCCCGCACCTTCACCGGGAAGGGCGCCCGCGATCACGAGCTGGAGCTCGGGGAGCGATTTCCTGAGCAGGTCGAACGCGTCGATCGCCGTATGCGGGTCGGTCCAGCGATCCACCGTGCCGGTCTGGCAGACGTACGGGCGGGTCAGGTCGACCCCAAGCGAGCGCAGCACCTGGCCGGACAGCTTGCGCGGCAGCTCGTGGTTGCGCGGGCCGAGCGGATCGGTGGCCGGCGCGATGTCCTCGACCTCCACCTTCGCCAGGAGGTCGCGCAGGCGCTCCGCAGCCACGGGGTCCGGCGCGGAGGCATCTTCGTGCCGGCTCCAGGCGCAGCGAGGGGCACCGCTGGCGGCCGCCGCCACGCAGCCGAGCGCCGCCGCGTCGTGGACCACCACGACGTCGGCCTCGGCGAGCTCGGGCTCGAGCGCGGCAGCACTCTCCTCGACCCACTCGTCCCACTCGGACTCGGATGCGGCGAACTCGGCTCCGCCCAGCGCCTGCTCGAGCCATTCGCCGACCTTGCCCGTGCTCACCGCCCGAGAGCGCACGCCAGCGGACCTCGACGCCGAGATCGGCCATCAGCGGCAGGAGCGAGCGCAGGTAGTGCGGTGCCTGGGAGCCCGTTGCGTCGGCTGACGTGAGGCACAGAACGGCCACATCGGCGAGCGGCGCAGCCGCTGCACGGATCCGCTCAAGCGCGTCCTGACCCGCCACCTCGGCGTGGTCGGCGAGCGGGCGTTTTCCCGCATCGATAGGCAGCAACGTGGCCTTCACGCGCGCCAGCGTAGCCGTGCGCGATGTGTGACGGACCGCACACAGGTGTGTGACGGCGGCCACAGGAGGGTAAGTGCCGGACTGCGAACCTGTGTTCGTACGCCGGTCTTCGTTGCCTGACAGCCGCGGCCGGCGCAAGTTCCCGCTCCCACGCCGGAGCGGTGGCAGGGATTGAACCCGACGCTGGAGGTAGATAGATCCATGCGCCGCCTGATGGCGCTCGCGCTCAGCGCGGGCGTGGTCGCCGCGCCCATATCGGTCTCAACCGCGCAGACCGAGCCCGAGGCCAAGACCAACAGACGTCGCCGAGTTCGTCGGCACGAAGATCGATGGCCGCAAGACCGACATGCGCCAGCTGACGCGCGCAGCCAAGCGCGGCATCGAGCGCCGCGCGGAGAAGCGCGCCGCAAAGCGTGAAGCGGCCGCAGCGCAAGCCGTCGCCGTTCCGCCTCACCTCGAGGCGATCGCGCAGTGCGAGTCCGGCGGTGACCCGACCGCGGTCAGCCCCGACGGCATGTATCACGGCAAGTACCAGTTCTCCGTTGCCACCTGGCAGGCGATGGGCGGCAGCGGCCTCCCGTCGCAAGCACCCGAGGCCGAGCAGGACATGAGCGCCGCGATGCTCTACGAGCAGTCCGGCCCCGGCCAGTGGCCCGTCTGCGGCGCCTAGCTCTCCCGCTCCACCTGGGAGCCCGGCACGATGTCGTCCTCGCCTGAGTCCGCCCAGCGGATCCAGGCCTTGTGGCCGCCGTCGTAGTCGGGCGCCCATAGGACGAGCGTCGCGTCGCGCTCCCACACGGTGCAGGGGTCTGACCCCTCGGGGTCGAGCCCGCGCCAGACCCTGATGAACGCGTTCTGCTCCCACTCGTCCTCGACCGTGGTCGGGTCGGTGTGGCCGGGATGCAGCCGCGTCGCCGGCGGCAGCTTCATCAGCACGTCCATGATCGAGCGTCTTCAGGTCGGCGTAGGACGTCGAGTGCGGCGCCTTCACCCCGCCCACCGAGCCCTTGAACAGGGTGTCGCCGGTGAAGACGTCGTCGTCGTTCACGCGGAAGTTGAGCATGCCGTCGGTGTGGCCGGGTGTGGGGATCCCGACGATCGTCAGCCCTCCCACGGAAAGCTCCTCCCCCGCCTCGATCGTGCCGTCGCACGTCTCCACTCGCTCGGCCTCGAGCGGATGAGCGAGCACCTGCACGCCGAACCGGTCCTTCCACGCCTGCGCCTCGACGACATGGTCGTGGTGGTGGTGCGTGAGCAGCAGATGCGTGACCTCGAGGCCCTCGCTCTCCGCCTTCTCCATCAGCGGGCGCGACGGGCCGCCGGCGTCGATCGCGACGGCCTTCCCGCCGGACTCGTCGCCGACGAGGTAGGTGTTCGAGAGCCAGTCCGGATGAAGCGAGCGTTCGATGATCATGCGTTGAAGCTTGCCTGTTCGACGCGCCGCGCGGCCTGCTCCCCCGCCGGGCCGATCCGCTCGCGGATCGCGTCGGCGCTCGCCTGGTGGTCGTATTCGACGCGCCGATGCTCGACGGAACCGTCGGCCTGCACGACGGCGTAGGCCGCGCGCGGGTCGCCGTCGAACGGCATCCCGACGCTGCCCGGGTTGACCAGCTCGATCCCGAGCGGCCCCGTCCGGGCGAACGGGAGATGCGTGTGGCCGAACACGACGCGGCCGCTGTCGACCGTCGCCGAGCAGCGCCTCCTCGTCGGGCCCGGGCTCCGGCAGGAAGCTCTGCACGTCGGACACGGGCGAGCCGTGGCAGTACAGGGTGCCGTCGTCGCCCGCGAGGCTCTCGGGGAGCGCAGCCAGCTCGCGCACCAGCTCGTCCCCCATCAGCTCGCGACACCGCTCGATCGCCGCATGCACCGGCTCGGGCGCGTCTGATGCATCCGCCCCGGTCCAGCGCTCGCCGTTCCCGCGGATCCACTCGGCGTCGAGCGCGCGCAGGCGCTCGACCGTCTCGGTAGGCCACGCGCCGAACAGGGCGTAGTCGCCACCGAGAACCCACGAGTCGACGTCATCGGCGTCGGCCAGGACGGCCTCGAGGGCGGGCAGATTGCCGTGCACGTCGTAGAGCAGCCCGAGCGTCATGCGACTGGAATAGTCTCGTTTCGTGGCGCGGTTCGCACTCTCGGCGATCGGACGCGACCGCCCCGGCATCGTCGCAGGGGTCAGCGGCGCACTGCTTCAGCACGGCGCGAACATCGAGGACTCGCGGATGGCGATCCTCGGCGGGCCACTTCACGATGATGCTGATCGTCTCCACGCCCGAGGGGGCGGACGCGGATGCGCTCGATGCGCGAGCTGGACGAGACGCGCGCCCGCCTCGGCCTCGGCGCTCTGACGTTGGAGGAGGTCGCCGACGAGCACGGCTTCGCGCGCCCCGAGGCGTCGCACGTGGTGACGGTCTACGGCGCCGACCATCCCGGGATCGTCCACTCGGTCACCAACGCGCTCGCGGGCATGGGCGTGAATGTCGTGGACGTGGCGACCCATCTGATCGAGGAGGAGGGCAAGGCCTCGATCTACGCGCTGATGATGGAGGTCGAGTTGCCCGAAGGAAGTCGACGCCGACCGGCTCGAGGCGGCACTGCGCGAGGTGGCCGAGCGGGAGCGGCTCGACCTGAGCGTGCGCGCAGTCGAGGCGGAGGCCCTCTAGGCCCCGGTGGCCGTCCGCGAGGTCCTTCGGTATCCGCATCCGTCGCTGAAGCAGAAAGCGAGGGAGCTCGGCACCGACGACGCCGACCTGATCCGCCAGGTCGCCGCTGACCTCGTCGACACGATGGAGTCGTTCGGGCACTGCGTCGGGCTGGCCGCGCCGCAGCTCGACCACCTCGTGCGCATGGTCGCCGTCGATGTGACCGGGCACAAGAAGGCGACGACGCAGAACGGGCTGCTCGTGCTCGTCAACCCGGTCGTCGTCGAAGCCGAGGGCGCGGAGGTGGGTCGTGAGGGCTGTCTGTCGATTCCGCACCTGACGGCCAACGTGCGGCGCGCGACGACGATCCGCGTGGAAGCGCAATCGCCCGATGGCGAAGAGCTCTCGGTTCAGAGCGAGGCCTTCGAGGCGCGCTGCCTGCAGCACGAGATCGACCACCTCGACGGGCTGCTCTTCCTCGACCGCGTGGACTCGCTGGCGTCGGACGTCTTCCGCCGGAAGAGCTACGACACCTAGCCGAGCGGCCCGAGCGACGCCGGCGCGCTGCTCCTTCACGACGCGGCCGCGGCCGACCTGCTCGCGCAGCTCGTCGTCCACCGCCGCGGCTCGGAGCGTGTCGGCCACCTTGCCGAGCGTGGCGTCGCTCGCGCCGTGGCCGGCCGCCTCGAGCAGCTGCGAGGCGCAGCGCACGAGCGAGCGGATCAGGTCGCGCTGCATCCCGGCGGCCTCCTCGAGGCGCTCGCGCGCCCCGGCGGAGGACAGCTTGCGATGCACACGGTGAAGCTCCTCGGTCACCTCGAGCAGGTTGCGCACGTCGTCCGGCCGGTCGCGCTGGACCTGGTTGACCGCCCACGCCGCGACGCTCGGCTTCTTCAGCGCCTTCACCGCGGTGGCCGCGTCGGCGTCACCTTCCTTGCGCAGCCGCTTCGCGAGCTCGTCGCGCTCGCGCGTGAACTCCTCGAGCGGGAGGGCGTAGAGGCGGTCGATCTCGCCGGAGTGGCGCTCGGGCACGCCTAAAGCGTGCCAGGCGTGCCGAACCCGAAGCACGGACGCGGCGGCCGGTCCAGCTGGACGACCTGCATCAGCGGCTTCTCGGCCGCGGCGATGTCGACGATGCTCTGGAGCGGCTTCGTCTCGACGCGCGCGCCCTGCGCCTCCATCGCGCGCTGGTACTTGCACGACTTGTTCGCCGGGTCGTGCCACTCGATGTCTTCCTTGATGCGCGGGTTGCGGATCGCGCCGACGTGGCCGACGACCTTGTCCCACTGGCTCGCCTCGAGGATCGCTGTCGCGGCACCGGCGACGTCGCCCGCCGCGGCCGCCGCCAGCGTCACCCGGCCGGTAGCCGACGTGGATGTGGTCGGCGTGGTCGCCCATCGCGAAGCTGGGACCGCCCAGGTCGAGCAGCGAGATCAGCTCGTCGGGCACCATCGCGCCCTGCAGCCGTCAGGATCGCGCGCACCGCCTGGTCGGTCACGCCGCCCGGCTCCTGGTGGCCCAGGATCGGCACGCCGTTGATCGCGGCGATGTCGACCGCGCCACCCATGGAGTGATTCGAGACGTTGCCCGATGTCGTGATGGAGCCGATGCGTCCGCACTGCAGCGACGTCACGGTCGGGTTCATGCCGCTCTCGGCGAGGAAGGCGAGCACCGCCAGGACGCGCCGGTCGATGCGGCCCGAGCTCGATGTCGGTGCGCCCGCACGGATAGATCTGGATGCGGGGGTCGGCCAGCACGCGCCGGGCGAGCAGCGACTTCGGCAGCAGGAGCGCCTGGCCGATGGAGAGGCGCCCGTCCTCGTCCTCGGGATGAAGGACGCTCTTGCCGGAGGGCCGGTAGACGGCCGCCTGCTCGAGCAGGCGCCAGCCGTCAAGCATCGGCTTGGGATCGACGAGCGGCGAGTCCTCGCCGGCCGGGCGGATGCCGAAGCGCAGCATCGGCTCCTCTCGCC
This sequence comes from uncultured Thermoleophilaceae bacterium, assembly GCA_963839405.1. Taxonomy (GTDB): domain Bacteria; phylum Actinomycetota; class Thermoleophilia; order Solirubrobacterales; family Thermoleophilaceae; genus DASPHG01. The sequence continues at coordinate 239,972 of CAWIUV010000011.1, read as the reverse complement.
CGAGCCGACCCGAGCAGCGTGCCGCCGGGCACCTGCGCCTTGCGGCGGAGGCGGACGAACTTCGTGGTCCCCTCCTTCTTCCCAGGCACCTCGAAGCCGCTCGATCATGCGCCGGATGCCGTAATAGCTGTAACGGTTGCCGTAGGAGTCCTCGATGACGATGCCGATCCGGCGGCCGCGCTTGCTCGTGATCACGCGCTTGACAACGCCGTCGCTGATGCTGATCACCTTCGCGCGGGGCTCACCCTCGATGTCCATGTAGTCGCGCTCCTCGGCGTCCTCCACGATGTCGCGCCGGGCTCTCGCCGCTCTGCACCCGCTCGAGCGCGGAGTCGCGATCGAGCGCGCCGTCATAGCTGACGTCGCCGCGCACCGGGAAACGTCCGTCGGCGAGGCCGGTCAGCGCGCCCACCATCGACGTCGGCATCTGGGCGATCGCCTCGGCCCGCTCGAGCACGTCGGCGACGTACCAGTCGGCGTGGTTGTAGGCGAAGATCGCGCGCCGCAGGTCGGTCTCGGCGCCGGCGGCCTTCAGGTACTTCGCGGCGGCGAAGATCGCGTCGACCGGGTTGTACGGGTCGCGCTTTCCGTCGCGGTTCGCGTCCGTGCCGTAGGCCTTCCACGTGGCGGGCATGAACTGCATCCAGCCCTGCGCGCCCGCGTACGAGACGTTCAGGTTGCGGCCGTAGTCGGTCTCGATCTCGTTGATCGCGGCGAGCACCTCCCAGCGCACGCCGTACTCGATCCCGGCGGCCTGGTAGATCGGCAGCAGGAAGATCGGGATCCGGAAGCGCTGGATTACGAAGTTCGGCACCGTCCTGAGGTCTGTCGGCTGGGGCAGCAGGTCGGCCGCCGGCAGCCTCCTGCGCCTTGCGCTCGGCGCGGCGTGCCGCCCGCTCCTGCGCACGCTCGGCCGCTGCGCGCTGGCGACGTGCCTCGGCCCGCTGTCGCCGAAGCGCCGCCCGGCGCTCGGCTGCACGCTGGCGGCGGATCTCCTCGCGCGTCGGGACCACGCGGCTGCGGGCTTCGGCTGCGGGCGCGGCTCGGGCTTCGGCTGCGGCTCGGGCTGAGGCTTCGGCTTGGGAGCCGGCTTCGGCGCCGGTGCCGGCGGAGGCGCCGGTTCCGGAACGGTCTCGGGCTCCTCCCCGGCGGCGACGCGGACCCCCTCCAGGTCACGCACCGGAAGCAGGTCCCCCTCGTCCTTCGCGCCCAGGCCGCCCAGCGCGGATCCCGCCACGACGGAGAGCGCGGCCAAGAGCACAGCGACGATCAGCGGAAGTCGGAGGGTCCTTAGGTTCATGGCATGCCTAGCCCCGGTGGTAGGAGGGCTGAATTCCGCATCGGAACGCCCTTGAGGGCGCCTTGAACCCCGCCGCGCGCGCCTAGGTCAAACGTCCAGGCTCAGAGCTCGTGCCAGCTGCCCTGCACGATGGTCGCGCCCTGCAGCGAAGTCAGGTCCCAGAAGGCCGTGGGGTCGAACACGATCGGCGAGCCGTGCGCCTTGATGTACGTGCCGCCCATGCCGTCAACCGCGACCGAGCCCACGATCTGCGACTTCTTCAGCAGGTTGACGAGGTAGTCGGTCCTGCCTCCGAGGTTCGCGGCGTAGACGATCCCGTAGTAGGTCAGCTTGCCGTCGAAAGTCACGCTGCCGTCGGCGACCACGAAGGCCCCGGGGTTGGCGGCGCTGTTCACCTCGATCCGCTTGCGCGCGTACACGCCGAACTGCGACTTCTTCTTGTCGCCCTTGTACCTGCAGTCACCCTGCTCGACGAAGACAAGCTCGCCCTCGGGGTTAGCAGGACACGTCTCGAAGTAGGTGCCGAGCGCCTTCGCGCGCTGACGCAGGCCGTCGATCGCGGCCGGCGGAAGCGCGTTGCCGGTGTATCCCTCCTGGATGTTCTGCGGAACGATCCACTTCTTCTTCTTCTTCTTGAGGTTCAGGCAGTTGCCGGGGGCCTGACCCTTGGAGGTGAACGCGACACCGGTGCAGCGCAGGACGAGTGGGGCGGGCTGTGCGCTGTTGCCCTGGGCGAGGATCCCGTTCTTGTGAATGTGGTCGATTTTCATGTAGCCCGTCGTGGCGACGTGGCGCGGGAAGTTCTCGACGTGCTCGGTCATCTTCACCTGCGCGACGAGTGACTGTGTCTGGCCCGTACCGCGGGCGTCCGCCCGCACCCAAACGACGCCGTTCGTGTTGGCGTCATACGCCGGCTCGTTGTCGATCGCGGCCTCGTCGTAGTAGTCGGCCGCAGTGCCACCGTCGTCGTGTACCTGGATGGTCCAGCTCTTCGTGCCGTAGTCCGGGCCTGAGTACGCCCCCGCGATTGCGGAAGGATCCGGGCACCTGAGGGATGTCGAAGCCTCAGTGCAGATGGGCACGGCGCTGGTAGGCCAGCTGTTCGACAGCATGAAAACCTGCGCGTTCAGCACGGCGTCAGCCAGGTTGAACGAGCTCTCGTGCAACCGCTCACCGGCCGTCGCGCGCTGCTGGGTGTCCACGATGCTCATGAGCGGCAGCCCGATGGACATCATGATCGCCAGGACGAGGATCGCGGTAACCAGCGCCGAACCGCGCTCGGACCCGAGCTGTTCGCGAGATTGCGTCATGGCACCACCACGTCGACCGGGCCGGCGCGGCCGATGAGCCCGGCCACATCCTGCACCTCGACTGAGATCGGATGGGCTCCGCTCGTCTTGGCGTTGTACTCGAAGATCGTGCCCCGGCCGACGGCCCTCGTGCCGTCGTACCAGCGCACGTCGATCGGCTGGTCCTCGGGGTCGACCGAGTCGGTTGCGTTCAGCAGGATGTGTCCGATGCCCGCTGGCGTGGCCGTGAACCTGGCCACCGGGATCCTGTTCTGGTTGCGCATGAACACGCCCGTCTCAGCCAGTGCTTCCTTAGGCTCGCGCGCGGGGTCGATGTCGAGGTAGAGCCTCACCGCCACGGACTGCGTCTCCCCCGCGGCCGTCCGCCTGTACGCGAACATCGCACGCTCCTGCGAGCCGGCCCTGTTCGTGATGTCCTCTGCCACGACCGTCGATGTGTCCCATGCAGGCGACGGGCATGAAGCAGTGGAGGGAATCGCCGGGGGTATGGCCGACGTCCACGACTGCGTCTGCCGGACCACCCTCGCCGAGTTTCGGTCACCCGAGTCGAGGCAGTAGCGAACGCGCTGGAGGTGCATCGTGTTCTCGCCGGAATCGCCCTCGTCGAGCACGATCTTGAAGACGATGTCGTAGTCGCTCCCGCCCTCGATGATGATCGGGCGATCGGGCGAGGCCGCCACGTTGCGGAGATCACGGACGATGCTTCGAGTCGCGGTGCGGACGCGATCCTGCTGGTCGAGCCGGCGCTCCGAGCTCTTGCCGATGCGCGTGAAGTTCGTGAGCGTCGTCAGGGCAGCACCGGAGACGACCAGCATGAGGATGGACGCGACCAGCAACTCGATCACGGTCAGCCCGCGCTCGTCTGCGAAACGCGCCGTCATGGGAGCGGCTCCGTGGGCGGCGGCTCCGGGGGCGGCGGCTCCGTGGAGGCGGCGGCTCCGGGCCCCTCCCCGGCCAGGGTGACGGGTCCGACAAGCAGCGACTCCTGCAGGAGTACGTCCACCGCTGTGATCCAGTACTGGTGCGGCTCGATTCCCGGGTCCGGGTCGTCGAACTCGAACTCACCCTCCTCGGCGTCGACGCGGCCGTAGCGGTCGCCGATCGTGAAGCCGTCCCGATAGATGCGATAGGAGTCCGCACCGGCAACCGGCGACCAGGTGAGCACCACGTTGCCCTCGTCGTCCTCGCTGACCGCAAAGTCCGTGGGCGCCGCCGGCGGCGCCGGGCGATTGGTGTTCACGTTCACGAACGCCGACGCTGCACCGTCGCGCTCGGCTCCCGCCGGATCGCGGTCCACGGCGACGACCCAGTAGCGCAGGTAGTGGTTGTCCTCCGGCGGCGGGCTCACGTCCACGCACTCCGCCACCTCCGGATCCGTGAGCGGACAGGCCAACTCCAGTGGCCCTTGCAGCGCTTGGCGGTAGACCTTGTAGCCGACGACGTCGCGCTCGGGGCCCGGAGTCCACTCGACCTCGACGACCTGCCCGTTGCGGCCCGCGAAGAAGTCCTCGGGCGCACTCGGCGGGTACCGGTTGATGTTGATCGTTATCGACCGGCTCGTCCCTGACTGGCCCGAGGCGTCGTACGCCGCCGCCGAGACCTCGTAGGCACCGTCGACGGTCGGAAGGTTCCAGCTCAAGTTCCAGCTCCGGCCGTCGCCGGCCGCGGAGCCCTGCTGCGCGCCGTCGACCATCCAGACGAGGGCGTCGGCCGTGATCGTGGTGGACGCCTCGAACGTGGCACGGTGATTGCCGGGCTCGTGATTTCCGGCGACGCCGGGCTGGTGAGGGAGATGTTTGCCACGCCGGGCCGGTCGCGCCCGCCGCTCGTGATGAGGACCTGCTCCTTGACGCTCTTCCCGGACGCCGGCCTCGCGCCACGAGGCGGTGGCGCTGATGACCTTGTAGTCCATCGGATTCGGCGTCCCTGCGTCCCCGTCAGCCGCCGACGCCCGGGGCAGATAGGTGCCGCCGACATGAGAGCCGGTGCCGTCGGCAGGGTCATCCACCCCGCAGACGTCGACCCGCACTTCAAAAGTCGCCGGGCCGCGCTCGATTTGCCAATGAGCGGCGCTGCCATTGCCTCGTCAGGTTCGAGTTCTCCTGCAGGCGCTGGACGATCGTGTCGTTCTCGACCTGGCGGTAGGGCAGCTGGCGCGTGGCCTCGACGATGTCTCGCACGAGTGCCACCCCGGCCTGGCGGTTCGCGGTGGTCCGCGACTGCTGTGTTGCCGCGTTGAGCATGGCGAGCGTGCCGAGGATCCCGACCAGCAGAATCGTGGCCGCGACCATGACCTCGACGATCGTGAAGCCGACCTGTTCCCTAACGCGGGTCATGACGATCAGGCGGCCGCCGTAACGCGGAGCACTTCGTCGAGCGAGGTCAGGCCGGCGCGGACCTGGTCCAGGCCGTGGTCGGCAATCCGCTGCATGCCCTCGGACAGGGCGCAGTCGGCGATCTTCTCCGCGGACTCATTCGCGAGGATCAGCTCGCGAATCGCGCGGGTGACGGGCATGACCTCGAAAAGGCCCATCCGGCCGCGGAAGCCGGTCGACCCGCACCGGACGCATCCGACCGGGCCGAACCCGGACACATCCTCGTCGGTGACGAATCCGTTCTCGCGCAGCATCGCGGCGGGGATCGTCATCGGCTCCTTGCAGGCGTCGCAGAGCGCGCGAGCGAGACGCTGGCCGACTACGCACGTGACCGACGAGGCCACGAGGAACGGCTCGATCCCCATCTCGACGAGGCGGGTCACTGCGCCCGGCGCGTCGTTCGTGTGGAGCGTCGAAAGGATCAGGTGACCGGTGAGCGACGACTCGATCGCCGTCAGGGCGGTCTCCTTGTCTCGGACCTCGCCGACCATGATCACGTCGGGGTCGGCGCGCATCATCGAGCGCAGGCCGGCCGCGAAGTCGAGCCCGGTCTTGTTGTTGACCTGGATCTGCTTCATCCCGGCCATCCGGACCTCGACCGGGTCCTCGATCGTGATGATCGTCTTCTCCGGGCTCTGGATCGTCCCGAGCGCGGAGTAAAGGGTGGTGGACTTACCCGAGCCCGTCGGCCCGGTGACGATCACTGCGCCGTGCGAGCGCGTGATCGCGGCACCGAAGCGCGCGATGTCGGCCTCCGACATGCCCATCTCCTCGAAGGTCAGGCGTCGGTCGGTCTTCTCGAGGATTCGCATCACGATCGACTCGCCCTCGACCGTGGGGAGGGTCACCAGGCGGATGTCGACGACGCGTCCGTCGAGAGAAAGGCTGATGCGGCCGTCCTGCGGCCGGCGTCGCTCGGCGATGTCGAGCTCGGCCATGATCTTGATGCGCGAGACAGCGCCGCGGACCATGCGCCGCGGGATCGACGTCGAGTCCCACATGACGCCGTCCACGCGGTAGCGGACCTGCATGTCGCTCGCCGTCGCGTCGAAGTGGATGTCGGAGGCCCCGCGCTCGATGGCCGCCGCGATGATCGAGTGCACCAGGCGCACGACCGGGGCGTCGTCGTCGGGGGACTCGAGCTCGGTGACCGAAGAGCTGCTGCTGGGCTCGTCGATGTCGCTCTCGACCAGCATCGACGACTCGACGCGGTCGAGCTGCGCAATGACGGCCTCGATGTCCTCCTGGCTCGCCACGGCCCGCGCGATGTCGAGCCCGGTGATCATCGCCAGGTCGTCGACGGCGAGGATGTTCGCCGGGTCGGTCATTGCGACGAGGACGGTCCGATCGTCGACGAAGGCGACCGGCACAGCCGCGTAGCGCTTGGCGGCGGAGGGCTCGACGAGGTTCGCCGCCGTCATGTCCGGCTCGAAGGTGGAAAGGTCGATGTGCGGGAGGCCGTGACGCTCCGCGACCGCGCGGGCCAGCTGCTCGGTGGTGAGCACGCCGCTCTTGACGAGCACCTCGCCCGTCAGCTCGCCGTTGCGAGATGCCATCTCGACCGCGGCCTCGACGACGTCGCGCTTCGCGAATCCGAGCTCGGCGATCACCTCGCCGATGCGGCGCTCAGGCCGGTGCGGGCTGCGGGGCTCGGTCAGCCCGACGAGGCGGCTCTCGACCTGCTCGCGGCGCTGTTGGGACCCAGGCGGAGGCACCCGGGAGTCCAGGCGTGCGTGCAGGGGCCGGCTGTTCGGCTGCGCGGAGGGCACGACCCGCAATCGACACATTCGCGCGTGGGAGGAAAGTCTGTGCCCCCCAAATGGACATACGGACGACTCCCCCTAAAGGGGTGTCCAGGCATCCCTTGCAGTTCTCAAGAGGAATGGGACCCCCTCCGATGCTGGCACTGGCCCTCCGAATATCGAGTAGGCGGTGGTCCCTCCAATGCCCATCAAGATTCCAATTCCATCCAAGCGTGCGCGCAACTCAGGCGTGGGCCTATATGTAGGCCCGTCGCACGTTGCCGCGGTGGCGGTCTCGCGCAAGCGCGTGCTCGCCGCCAAGAGCGTGGACCTGGAGCCCGGAATCGTCCTCGAGGACAGGATCGGGAATCCGGAGGCGCTCACCGACGTCATTCGCGAGGTCACCTCGGGCAGCGAGTTCGGCCGCCAGGTCTATCTGGGCCTCGGCGCTCAGCACGGCATCGTGCGCGTGCTCGAGATGCCGCTCATCGAGGACGAGCAGGAGCGCGACACCGCAGTCCGCTACCACGCGGCCGAGGCGATCGCCATGCCGCTGGACGACGCCCCGCTCGATCATGCCTTCATCGGCCAGGAAGTGACGCCGGGCGTCGGTGCCCGCATGCGCATCCTGGTCGCGGCGGCCCGCAGAGGCCGTGTGTACGACCTGCACGACTGCGTGCGTGCGGCCGGCCTCCGCCCCCAGGGCGTCGAGCTCGAGCCGTTCGCGCTCGTGCGCGCCGTCGCCAAGCCGGCGGCCGAGGCCGAGCCCGTGCGCGTCGTATTGCCACCTGGGCGAGCCCGCCACGCTCGTGCTCGCGATGGGCCACGCCTGCCTCCTCACGCGTGTCGTTCCGAACACGGGCAACGCGCTTGCCGAACAGCTTCGAATGCTGCTCGCCTACTACGCGGGCCAGCCGGGCAGCCAGCCTGTCTTCGAGGTCGTCCTCTCCGGGGTTCCGGAGACGGAGACCGCGCAGCTCGAGATGCTCGGCCTTCCGGCCGGCCTCGAGTCGCGCATCGCGAAGCCTCTCGGTGGTCTCGAGGCTGACGACACGATTCCCCGAGGAGGACCGCCCGCGCTTCACGGTTGCGGCCGGCCTGGCCCTGGGAGCGTTCGCATGAAGCGCCTGAACCTTCTTCCGGCCGAGCTTCAGCCGCGCGGCGGAAACGCACGCGCGAGCTCGTACGCCGTGCTCGGCACGCTGCTGGCGCTGACCATCGCGATGACCGGCTACGCGTTCGTTCAGGCGAGCGCCAGCTCCCGGGCCGACCAGATCGAGAGCCTTCAGGAGGAGACCGAAGTCGCCAAGGCAGACGCGAGCGCGCTCGGCCCCTACGCCGAGTTCGCGGCTATGAAGGATGCTCGCGACCGGTCCGTCCGCGGCGTCGCCGAGATGCGCTTCGACTACGAGCGCCTCACTCGCGAGCTGACGCGGATCCTGCCGGAGCGCGTCTATGTCACCGGCATGGAGGTCGGACCGCCCGACGATGACCTTGCGGCTGGCGCCGACTCCGCGGAAGCGATGGAAGCAGCGAGCGGTCTCTCCGTGAGCATCGCCGGCTGTGCGCCTAACCAGCCGACGGTTGCCGACACGCTCGACCGGCTTGCCGCGCTCACCGGCGCGACGGGCGTAGAGCTGGGCGCCTCAGGCGACGGCGCAGCACCGGCCGGGGCCGGCGGCGATGGCTTCGAGGGGCGGCAAACGCGGGCGCCTGCACAGGCGGCGTGTCGTTCCAGGCCACGGTGGCCCTCGCGCCTCCGGCACCTGAGGGGGCAGGGCTGTGAGCGCGCGCGACAAGAAGCTTCTGATGATCCTGGCGCCGCTCGCGAGCTTCGCGATCTACTGGATGGTGCTGCTCAGCCCGGCCATGGACCGCAAGGCGTCCCTCGAAAAGCCGCTCACGCAGGCGCAGACCCAGCGCGATGCGGCTGTCGCCGAGGCTGCCGAGCTTCGCAGCGCGAAGGCGCGCTACGAGTCCGACTACCGCGAGATGGTCAAGCTGGTCCGTGCCATCCCGCAGTCCGTCCGCGTCGCAGACCTGATGCGCGAGCTGTCAGCCGCAGCGGAAGGCACCGGCATTCAGTTCAACAACATCACGATGGGCGCCGGAGACGACGCTGCCGCTGAGGGCGAGACCGTCGAGGCCTCCGCGTCGGCCGCGGCCGGGCTCGAGGCTGTGCCCGTTCAGCTGACCTTCACCGGCGAGTTCTTCGGCCTGGCGGGCCTCTTCCACCGGGTCCAGCGCTTCGTCGAGCTGGCGAACGACGATCTGAGCGTTCGCGGCCGCCTGATCAAGATCGACAGCCTCTCGCTTCAGAGCTCGGCGTTCCCGGACATCACGGCGACGATTGACGCGACCGTCTACATGGCGGCCGACGGCAACGACCCGGCCCGGAACGCAACGGCTGTGGGACCGCCCGGCGCCGAGCGCGGTGACGGTGGCCTCAAGCCGATCGACAACTTCACCACGGCGGCGGTGGCTCCGTGATGAATTTCAGGGTTGACGACGTCAGGAAGTGGGCCGAGGAGCTGTGGGCCGACCTGCGCGAGTCGAATCTCGCGGGGATCGCGATCGCACTCGGGATCCTGCTGCTCGTGGCCACGGCCAGCGCCGTGCGCTCGGGCGGCCCGCTCAAGGTGGACCGCGCCCCCGCTGCGCCACCGGCGGCGAACCAGCAGAACGTCTCGTTCCACTTCCCCGGCGACAAGCCGATGACGATCTCCGAGATCGACACGTCCGACCGCGCGTAAACCCGTTCCAGTCGACGGACAGCCTGAGCACGGGAGGCAGCGGCTCGACGGACGATGGTCACGACCAGGCCAGCGTCGAGGACACGGTCAGCGCGCTCTCGACCGCCACGCCGAGCAGCGATCCCGCTCAGTTGCAGCCGATCCAGGACGTGCCGACGACCGGGACGGGCCCGTCGTATCCGGCCGACGACGGCACGACCGATACCACCGACGACGGTGGCGACACCGCGCCGGGCGGGACCATGGACACCGGCAAGGAGCCGGCGGACTCACCCGTGACCGACTACTCGTACACGGCCGACGTCCAGTTCGGCGAGGTCTCGAACCTTCGCCGTTACGCGACGGTCCAGCGCCTCGGGCTGATCCCGAGCCGCAACCTCCCGCTGATCATGTACCTGGGCGTGTCGACCGACCACGACACCGCGGTCTTCATGGTCGACTCACGCCTCAGCCAGGGCGGCGAGGGGACCTGCGTCCCGCGCGCCTCGCTCTGCACCTTCCTCGAGCTTCAGCCGAACCCCTCTCACGACGAGCATCAGTTCCGTGACGCGGATGGCAAGGAGTACCTCCTCCGCCTCCGTGGTCTCACCCGGACGACGGCGTCTGCTGGCAGCCTGGCCGGCCGCGACGTGTCGGCGCTGCAAGGCAGCCCGATGGTCGTCGACGGCGAGCGCTAGCCGGCGCCCACCCCACGCACCTCGAGGGAATCGGCGTAGAAGTCGGTCCGGTCCCCGCGAATCCCTATGCGGCCGGGCCCGCGCAGGGCGTCGCACGTGCCCCCCGGGTCGACGACCTCGAGCACAATATCGTCGCCCCGCACGACCTGGATGCGCACCTTGTCGTCATCCAGGTTGACCGCGGTGCCGGCGACGTACTCCCACTCGCCGATCCGCGCCGCGGTCGCGGCAGTGCGCGCTCCGCCGAGCAGTTCATAGCGCCCGTCGCACTTGCGCTGGACGATGACGTTGCTCTCACGCCGATTGACCTCGGCCGTGTAGAAGTTGTCGCCGTCCTGGCGGCGTAGGTAGATCTTGACGCCGTCCCACGACTCGCCCTCCGTCGTGTAGCCGTTGTTCTGCAGGCTGAACGAGACCGCGACGTCGTCGAAGTCGGTGCGCTTCGTCCAGAAGCGGAACGTGGCCGACCCCGTGCCGTTCGAGCACTCGCTGTTCGGCACGGCCTTCGTGGGCTTGCCGGTCCACAGCCGGTTGCCGTCCCGCAGCGCGCACCCACTCTCCATCTCCCAATTGGGCGACTCGTGCTTCTCCTCGTACGACGGCGCGAAGTACGCGTGCTGGTTCGTGATGATCCCGTCCGGGCCGTCGAAGGCGTCGCGGAAGAGAAGCGGCCGCTCGTGTCCGATGTCGGCGGTCAGGGCAACGGCCACGACGACGGCGACGATGGCGACGAACAGGAGGCGAGTCACCGAAATGGGCCGTGCTGGGCTCGAACCAGCGACCCCCAGCTTGTCGAGCTGGTGCTCTCCCAACTGAGCTAACGGCCCGGGTCGGCGCCTAGCGTAGCAACGCCGAGTCAGGCCGCCGGAGCGCCGACTTCGGGCGTGATTCCGCTCGGCTCGGGCGAGTCCTGGAGGACCCCGCGGGCGCGCATCGTGATCTCGAAAGTCTCGCGGCTCGTGTAGCGAGGCTGCCAGCCGAGCGTCTTCTTCACCTTCTCGTTCGAGCACACCCACGGGTTCAGGGCGAACTCGAGCTGGCCGGGCGGCGTCTCGCTCTTGCCGAGCCGCCACGTCGCGCGGCCGAGCGCCTTGGCCAGCCGCAGCGGGATCTTGCGGACCTTCGCGCCGATCACCTCGGCGGTCTCGCGCATCGTCATCACGCCGTCGCCCGTGACGTTGAACGCACCGCCATGGCCGCCCTCGAGCAGCCCGACGATTGCGTCGACGACGTCGTCCTCGTGCACGAACTGGATCAGCTGGTCGAGGTTGCCGCCGAAGTCGGCCTGGAACGGCGCGTCGCTCCAGATCCGGACGAGGTAGTTGTCGACGTTCGGGCCGAACACGATGCACGGCCGGACGATCGTCATCGTCCGCTCCGGGTGGCGCAGCGCCCAGAGCTGGCACAGCCGGTCGGACTCGGTCTTGTCACGCGCGTACTCGAACGCCGCGACTCCGCGCACCGGCCACTCCTCCGTCATCGGCACTGGGTTGTCCGGGAACGCGCCGTACGCCGTTGTGGAGGACGTGACGAGCACGTGGCCGACCCCCGCCTCGGACGCCGCCTCCAGCACGTTGTGCGTGCCGTTCACGTCGATGTCGTACATCAGCTGCTCGTCCTTGATCGGGTTGAGGATGAACGCGAGGTGGACGAGCACGTCCGGCTTCTCCTGCGCCACGAGGTTGCGAACCGCGCCGGCATCCCGGACGTCGAGCTCGGCCCACTCGGTCTTCGGCCTGAAGGACCGGGGCGGGCGCACGTCCGCGAGCAGGATCCGCTCGGTGTCGTCCTGCTCGACGAGCCGCTCGACCAAGCGGCTCCCGATGTACCCCGATCCGCCGGTGACGAGGTAGCGCATGTGGGAACCCTATTGCCCCCTAAGACACGAGAAGGGCCCCGGGGGGCTGCCGCCGGGACCCTTCTCAAAAGCGGCGTCAATGCCGCTACACACCCCCTAAAACGCGGCGGCCCCGCGAAGGTTGAGAAGTTTCGTCCGGACCAGGTCCCATGCTTCGGGCCGATGGAGGCATTGAGCACGCCCGGACCCACTCCGAAAGCGGCTTTTCAGGCCGAAACCGTCCATTTCATCCCGGCCATGCCGCCCGCCGAGATGAATTTCGCCGCCTGGCTGGCGGAACGGACGCCGATCTGGGCCCCCACGGTCGCGATCCGGGCGCCGGGAGCGCGCTTTCCGCTGCACCTCCCCCGCATCAGGCCAGCAGTCACCCCGGCCTCTGCACGCCGCGGCCGCAAGTGGCGCGGATCCGCTGCGGCGGTCCACGCCGCCTACCTGGCGGACGTCGAGGGCGTCAGCCCGCGCCAGCTGGTCGCCTCGGGCCTCTTCGACTTCTCCAGCGAGCGCAGCGCCCGCCACCACGTTCGCGACGGACGCCTGACCGCAGCCGACCTTGGCGCCTGGCCATGGGCGGTCGTCGACGGGAAGGCGCTGCCGCGAAACTGGTGGGCCGATAGCGACTTTGCGCTGGCCCTGCAGGAATGGGCCCTCGACGAGCTGCACCCGCTGGAGGTCAGCTCCACGGTGCAGCCTCTGCGTCCGAGGCGCTACACCGCCGCGGCGCGGCTACCCGTCGCCTGACGCTCCCGTCAGCAGAAGAATGGCCCCTGGGTATCGAGATGAGCGCGTTGTACCAGTACCAGCAGCTGTCCTGGTGGTAGCGGCTCCATCGGCCGTACTGGATCGCCTGCCACTGGTAGTTCAGGAAATAGAGGTCGTACCAGTCAGCAAGATGCGAGCCGAGGAGGCCCTGGTCAAAGCACCAGGCCTCCCACCACCGCGACGAGGTCGGCCAGAAGAATCCCACGTTCCCCGTGACGTACCAGGAGGTCTGCAGACACGTGACGCTTGCGCACGCACGCTCGTGCTCGCCGTAGCACCGTTCGGGCGGGGCAGCGTTCGGGCGATACGCCTGCGCTGGGCGCGCCGTTCGGCGCCCGCCGGGGGACCTTGAGTGGCGACACGGGGGCTGACGGTGGTACACCCGGAGGCGACGTAAGAGCGTCAAAGTCGGGTGGGATTGACGGCGGAAGCTGTGTCTGGGCCGAAGCCCCGGTCACGCCAAGGCACATCAGCGCGGTCGCGACGAGCGCGCAAAGAGACACGCGGGTGAGCCGATTCGTCGGGCGACGTCCATTCATGTCTTCGCTCCGTGTGGGAAATCGAGTCGTCCGCCCACTATGGACGCGATTCACGCACTTCGCCACCGCAGAGCAACGCGAGTAGAGGCGCCGACCGGAATCGAACCGGTGTAAACGGCTTTGCAGGCCGCTGCGTAACCACTCCGCCACGGCGCCGGAGCGGCCCAAGGGTAGCGTCGGCCCGCCTCTATACTGGGCGCCCTCTGCGGATGTAGCTCAGTTGGCTAGAGCGTCTGCTTGCCATGCAGAAGGTCGTGGGTTCGAATCCCATCATCCGCTTACGAAAAAGGCCCCGCCGAGGCGGGGCCTTTTCCTTTACGAGGTGTGCGTTGGCGAGCGCTACTTGAGCAGGAAGTTCGCCCGCGCTGTCTGCCCGTCGTCGAACTTCACGACGAGCTGGCGGCAGGTGTCCACCCACGCCTTGTCGGTCTTCCACACGTACGTGTAGACGCCCGTCACGACGTCGTACAGCAGGCTGCTGCTACCGGCGTTGACCGTCTGGTCGATGCCGTTGACCTCGGCTGTCGAGTCACACGCGATCGTCTCCGACTTCGGGTACCCCTCCGCGAAGACGCCCAGCCCGTAGTCACCGCCGAGGTGGAACTTGAGCGGGATCGCCGAGCCGGCCTTGACCCGGTTCAGGATCAGCGTGCCGTTCGCGTCCCGGTTCTCGACGGGCTGGAAGAACCCGTCGAAGTCGTAGATCGGCTCGGGCTCGGGCTAGGGCCTCATCACAGAGCGTCGCCGAGCGCCATCGCCATCCTGATCGAGCTGGTCCGCATTGGCGACAGTCAGACAGTTGTCGAACGTGTCCCGAACACCGTCGGCGTCGGTGTCCTCGCGACCGCAAACCGGGACCTCGGTCTCGGCGAAGAGGAGCCACGCCCCCACGCTGAAGTTGTAGTACCGCCCCGAGATCCACAGCGTGTCGGGCAGGTTCGCGTAGTACGAGGCGAGGTTGAACGAGAACGTTCCGCTCCCCGCGTTCACGTCGTCGGCGTAGTCGCCGCCGAAGTGGTGCCAGTCTTCGCCGGCATCGCGGTCGGCACTGATGAAGAACTCCGTCGTCCCGGTCGGTGCGCCCGAGAAGCTGCCCGACACCACGCCGCCGCCGGTGGTCGGGGTGCCCTGCTCGATGCAGGCCTGGTCGACGGTGATCGATGCGGCCTGCGCCGAAGCGGGGACCGCGAATACAGCGAAAGCAGAACAAACAAGCACGGCTAGATAGGCACTTTTTGCCTTGAACACGAGATCTCCCTAGATGAGTCCGGGCTTCCGAGCCCCGTTTATGGCGCTGACAGCTTCCGCGTCAGCCAGTGCGAGTCACTGTGGAACAGGTCCTCGGTTTTCGCATCCGGACATTCGTCCAGGGATCTTGTCGGCAACTGGAATCGCTTCTTTAGCAGGGGAAGAAATGTGGCGCGCGAGCGCTCGACCTTGTCTCGTCCGGAACGCCTAGTACAAACGTCCGCTCTGCAATCGCATTCGCGCTCGAGAGCGGCACCACGCCCGTGCCACTCGATGTGCGAAGCGAGAGGGGAACCAGGATGTTGAGGGTCACGCTCGGGGCCGTTGAGGCGATCCTTCAGATGATGCACGCCGAAGGCGCGAATGGGCTGCGCCTCCACGTCGGAGCGCGCAGGTTCGCGCCCATTCCTGCCATCCAGATCGAGGCGGCGATGCTGCCCGAAGTCGAGGACGTCGTGCTCGAGGTGAACGGAGCACGCCTGTACCTCGATCCGGAGACGCACAAGAACGTCGACGACAAGGTGCTCGACGCGGACCTGTCGGGCGACAGGCCGGCGTTCATGATCTACGAGCAGTCCGCCGACGTCCGGTCCCGGGCGTTCGACGAAGACGAGCGCGCCTAACTCACAGCGGGGAGATGTGGCGAGCGACCGCTCGCCACCGCCCGCTCTGCTTCACCAGCGCGTCCGTGATCAGGTACTCGGCGTCGCGGGCTTCATCCCCCATCCGCCCCTTCTGGCGATAGCGCGAGCGCGCGACCGCGAAGCGGCCGTAGTGCTGCACGACGATCTCGTCGAACTCCCATGAGTCGACCTCGTACTCGTCGCGGGTGACGGCCAGGTACTGCTCCCGCGTGCGGACCGGCGCGCTCGGCCGCCCGGTCGTCAGCGTGAACTCCGGCGCGAGGAGCGCCTCGAGGAAAGCCAGCTCGCGGTGCTCGACCGCGTGTGCCCAGCGGCGTAGGAGCTCCTCTATCTCGGCTTCGGGAGGGTCATCGTCGTCCTCGGCCGCGTCTCCCCCGCCCCCGGCCTGACGGTCGAGCTCCTCGTTGACGAGCTGGTCGGCGCGCTCGTTCTGCTCCCGGCGCACGTCGCGGACGCTCCAGCGGTCGAAGTCGCGCAGCGCCTTCATCGTCTCGGTGAAGAGCGGCATCAACCCCTTGTTCTTCACCTTGTATTCGCCGCCGATCTGGCGTGCGACGAGCTGCGAGTCGTTCACCAGCTCGAGCTCGGACGCCCCGAGCTCGCGCGCGAGCTCGATGCCGAGCTGGATCGCCTTGTACTCGGCCACGTTGTTCGTGGCCTCGCCGATGTAGGCCGCACGTTCTCCGAGGGCGCTGCCATCCGGCGCGGTCGCGACCGCGGCCGCCGCCGCCGGCCCGGGGTTGCCGCGTGAGCCGCCGTCCACGTGGACGACGACCTTCGGGTGGGCCACTACGGCTGGCCGGGCGCGTCCGCGGGTGCGGAGCCGGTCAGCGGCGAGCGCCGCCGGTCGCGGATCGTCCGCTGCTCGCCCTCGGGCGCCTCGGCCCCGCTACGCCGGTCCATGCCGGCCCGCCGGTCGACGATGACCTTCACGTTCGGGTCGTCCTTGTAGTAGTCGACAAGCTTCTCGTACAGCTCGTCGGCCAGTGCCTGTGGCACGACGCAGTAGATCACGGCCGGGAGCCTACACCGAGGGCCAGCGTCCCATCCTGGGATGCCTGGACGTTCCAATCGGGGGTCTCGCCCTCGAGCTGGTCGAGCTCCTCGCCCTTGTCCTGCAGCACGACGGCGTCTCCCGCGTCGCCCAGATCGACGCGATAGCGGTACCAGGAGAGCTCCCACGCGATGAGGATGTCCACCTGGCTGGGCGCGGCGAAGTCGGGCGCAGCCGCGACCCATGGCTCGCCGAGCGAGCGCATGATCCCGGCGATCGAGCGCGCGTGCTCCGAGCCGTTGAACAGCTCGAGCGCGCGCTCCACCTTCACGTCGGCCGTGGTAGGGACGGCGCGGACGTGGCGGGGATCGCGGGGGGCTTCCCGCCGCGGGGGTACCCGCTCGCGCTGGGGGTCTCCACTTCGCGGGCGCCCTCCTCCCAGCTCCGGTTCGAACTCCTCGTCCTCCGCTTGCGGGACCTCCGGGATGCGCCTGCCGAAGAGCCGCCCGAACAGTGAGCCGCGTTGCTCCGGCCTGCGCCGGGCTGCCGGCAGCTCGGCCTGAGCCGGACTCGCGGATCCAGCCCTCGTGCGCGGCACGCGACGCGCACAGGTCGCAGACGAGCTTGCGCTCGCCGCCCGGGACGAGGTAGCTCTCGGCTCGCTCGCCCTTGAGAATCGTGCGCCCGCAGACATCGCACGACACAGCGTCGTGGAACGGGCGAAGCTCCTTCTTCACCGCCTAGAGGCTAGCGAGGTGACGCCTACGCCCTTACAGCTTCTTCCTCAGCTTCTGCCTGCTGAATGACTTTTTGCGCGAGGTGCGAGGGCACCTCTTCGTAGCGAGCGAGCTCCATCGTGTAGTCGCCCTGGCCGCCCGTTATCGCGCGCAGGTCCGGTGCGTAGGTGAGGATCTCGGACATCGGCACCTCGGCCTTGACCTCGGTCATCGAGCCCTTCGGCTCCATTCCGAGCGGGCGGCCGCGGCGGCCGTTCAGATCCCCGATCACGTCGCCGACCGAGTCCTCCGGCACCGCGACGGTGACGGTCATGATCGGCTCGAGGAGACATGGCGACGCCGCCTCCGCCGCCTGCTTGAACGCCATCGAGCCGGCCATCTTGAACGCCATCTCCGAGGAGTCGACGGAGTGGTAGGAGCCGTCGTAGAGCCTGACTTTCACGCCGCGCAACGGGTAACCGGCGACGATCCCCTTGTCCATCGCCTCGCGGACCCCCTTCTCGACCGCGGGGATGAAGCCCGACGGGATCACGCCGCCCTTGATCTTGTTCTCGAACTCGAAGCCGGTCGGATCGCCCGCGATCGGCGTGATCTCGATGTGGCAGTCGCCGAACTGGCCGCGGCCGCCCGTCTGCTTCTTGTAGCGGCCGTGCGCCTTCGATGACCCCTTGATCGTCTCGCGGTACGGGACGCGCGGCGGCTTCAGGGTGACCTCCGCGTCGAAGCGCTCCTTCATCCGATCGACGATCACCTCGACGTGGATCTGGGTCAGCCCGGCGACGATCTGCTCGCCGGTCTGGTCGTCACGGTGGACGTCGATCGTCGGGTCCTCTTCCTGGAGCCGGCGCAGCGCAGTGAAGACCTTGTCCTCGTCGCCCTTGTGCTTCGGCTCGATGGCGAACGCCATGACGGGGATCGGCAGCTTGGGCAACGCGATCTCGACCGGCTCGTCCTTCGAGGCGAGCACGTCACCGGCGTGCGTCTCCTTCAGCTTCGCCACGGCACCGATGTCGCCGGCGCCGAGCTCGTCGGTGTGGTCCATCTCCTTGCCCTGCGGCACGAGCAGCTGCCCCATCCGCTCCTTGACGTGCGCGCGGGTATTGAAGAGCTGCGAGTCGGCGCGCACCACGCCGTGGTAGACGCGCATCAGGTTGATCTTCCCCGTGAACTGGTCCGCGAGCGTCTTGAAGATGAACGCGATCGTCTCTCCCTCGTCCTCCGCCGCGATGTCGCGGTCGCCGGCGTGGAAGGCGCCTTTCTTGACCGGCGACGGCATGTCCTCGACGAGCGCGTCGAGTAGCCGGTTCGTCGCGAGGTTCTTCGTAGCCACGCCGCACGTGACCGGGAAGAGCGTTCCATTTGTGACGCCGTTCTTGAGCGCCGTGACGATCTCGTCGTGTGAGATCTCCTCGCCCTCGAGGTAGCGCTCCATCAGCTCGTCGGAGACCTCCGCGACCTCGTCCATCAGCTTCTCCCGGTACTCCTGGGCCTGCGCCTGAAGGTCGTCGGGGATCGGGATCTCCTTGCAGTTGTCCTTCGACTCGCCCTCGTACGCGTAGGCCTTCATGTCGACCAGGTCGATCACGCCGGTGACGTCGTGCTCCTTGCCGATCGGGATCTCCGTCGCGACGACGTGCGCGCCGAACGAATCCTTGAGCGAGTCGAGCGTCCTGAAGAAGTCAGCGCGCTCGCGGTCGAGCATGTTCACGAAGATGAGCCGGGAGAGGCCGAGCTCCTCCGCGCGCTCCCAAAGTCGCTCGGTGCCCACCTCAACGCCCATCACGGCGTTGACGACGAACACGGCGCCTTCGCAGACACGGAGGCCGGCGAGCGCGTCCGCCACGAAGCTGGGCTCGCCAGGTGTGTCGACCAGGTTGATCTTGCGGTCCTGCCAGGTGAACGACGCGAGGCTCGAGGCGATCGACATCTGCCTCGCCTTCTCGTCGTCCGCGGAATCCGAGACCGTCGTGCCGTCAGCCACCGAGCCGAGCCGGTTGATCGCCCCCGCCTCGAACATGAGCGCCTCGTTCAGAGACGTCTTCCCGCTGCCTCGGTGGCCCACTAGAGCCACGTTGCGAATCCTGTTCGGTGACGTGTGCGGCATGGCAGACTCCTCTCTCTCGCGGTCGAGGAGCGGAGCCTAGCTCAGTCAGCGCGGCTCGGCCTGCAGCCGCGACTTGAGGCGAAGAACAGCCTTCGTATGCAGCTGCGAGACGCGCGACTCGGTCACGCCGAGAACCTCGCCGATCTCCCGCAGCGTCAGGTTCTCGTAGTAGTAGAGCGCGACCACGAGCTTCTCGCGCTCGGGCAGGCGCGCGATGGCCTCCGCGAGACGGTCCTTCATCTCGCCGGCGTCCAGCTCCTGGGCCGGATCGATCGCGTTCGGGTCCTGGATCGTGTCGAGCAGCGAGACCTGGTCGCCGCTGGCATCCGAGACGGTCCACAGCTCGTCGAGTGCGACCACCGACGAGTTGGAGATCTTGGTCAGCGACTCCTGGAAGTCGTCTACCGATGTGCCCAGCGCCTCCGCCATCTCCTGGTCGGTCGGCGCGCGGCGAAGCTTGTGCTCGAGCGACGCGTTCGTCTTCTCGATCTGGCGGGCCCGCGCACGCACCGAGCGCGGCACCCAGTCGAGCGAGCGGAGCTCGTCGATGATCGAGCCCTTGATGCGGGCGATCGCGAACGTCTCGAACTTGATGTCACGCGAGGTGTCGAACCGCTCGATCGCCGAGATCAGGCCGAGCAACCCGTACGAGATGAGGTCCGAGTCCTCGACGTGCGCAGGCAGGCCGCTCGACATGCGCCCGGCCACGTACTTGACCAGCGGTGAGTACGCGAGGACGAGTCGCTCACGGGCACGATCGTCGCCGTCATCTTTGTAGCGGCGCCAGAGATCCTTGAGCTCGATCGCCTTAACGTTTGTTTCCAGGGCTTATTCCTCGTGTGCTAGCCGTTGTCACGCCCGGGGGTGGGCCCGCGCGTACACCCTTCTTAGGCGCCGCGACTCTATCCGAGTGTATGTCTGAGTCGTGCTGATCGTGGAGTGGCCGAGCAGTTCCTGAATGGCCCGCAGATCAGCCCCACCCTCCAACAGGTGCGTTGCGAACGAGTGCCGCAGCGTGTGCGGCGTGGCCCCGGGCGGAGTGCCGGCGCGCCGCATCCAGGTCTGCAGGCGGCGCCGGAGATCGGACGTTCCGAGCCTGCGTCCGCTCTTCGACAGGAAAATGGCGCGTTCGGCAGCATCGTTCTCGCGCGCGAGCAGCGGGCGCCCGCGCTGCACGTATTCATCGAGCGCCTGCCATGCCCGTTCGCCGGCGGGGACGACCCGCTCCTTGCCGCCCTTGCCGTGCACGCGCAGCTCCTCGGCGTCGAAGTCGGCGTCGCCCATGTCGATCAGCGTCAGCTCCTCCGCCCGCAGCCCGGTCGCGTACGCGAGCTCGAAGATGGCGCGGTCGCGCAGTTCGAGCGGGGTCGAAGCGGGGATGGAGTCGAGGAGAGCACCCACCTCGTCGGCCTTCAGCACGCGCGGCAGATACCCGTCCCGCTTCGGCGTGGCCACCAGGTCGGCCGGGCTGGCCTCGAGCTCGCCCCGGTCGACGAGGTGCCGGTAGAACGAGCGGACCGAGGCCAGCTTGCGCGCGACGGTGCTCTTCGACGCGCCGCGTTCGGACAGCACGCCGGCGAACACGCGCAGCCGCTTGTGGTCGACGTCCGCGGGACCCAGGTCGTGCGCGCCCGCCCACTCCCCCAGCTGCGTCAGATCGGCGAGGTACGCGCGCCGCGTCCGGGCCGCGGCGTTGCGCGCGACGAGCCAGCGCTCCCATCCATCGAGCGCGTCGGCCCACCTAGGCTGCAGTTCGGTGTCGGTCTTCTGGGTCAATTACGAGGACGGGAGGGTTGCGACGCGCGACCAGCTCGCCGAGGCGGGGCTTGTCGACGAGAACGAGCGCCCCGTCAAGCCATGGCATCCGATCCAGGGCCCGAGTGACGCATCCACGATGTGGTACGCGGTCCTCACCAAGCGGGAGCGAGGCGTGTTCATAGGCACCCTGTGCATTCGACACACCGGGCGGCAGGCCTCTCTCGAGGAAGCCGGCTGGCGCGAGGTCCCGATCGACCAGATCGGCTACGCGATATAGATCGGGGTCGAGACCGGGACCTGGTCGTACAGCTCGATCACGTCGGGGATGGCCATCCGGAGACAGCCGTGGGAGGCGGCGCTCCCGAGCGAGCTGGTCACATCGGTGCCGTGGATCCCGGCACCGGCGTAGATGCCGAGCCAGCGGGCCTTGAGCGGGTTCTCCGGCACACCGCCTGGGATGACCTTGCCGCGGTCGCCCGGCGCGACCCAGTCCGAGTTCGGCATCGTCCAGGCCGGGTTCACGGCCTTGTTTTGGATGTGGTAGAGCCCCGACGGAGTGTCGTAGCCCACCGCGCCCACCGCGATCGTGTACGTCTTCTGGAGCTGAAGGTTCTTCCACAGGCGTAGCTCGAAGCTCGGCCGGTTGACGGTCAGCACGACCGGATACTGCGAAGCGAGCTCCTCGCGCGTCACCTCGGGCTGGACGACCGAGGTCGAGACCTCGACGACGCGGTCGGCGTGCGGCAGAACGAGCTCGGCGCGGATCGCCTTCCGGAGCTTGGCGGTCTTGACCTCGATGCCCTCCTGGCCCTCGACGGTGCCAAGGCTCGCGCCCGCGAACGTGACCGCGGCGTCCTGGGCGGGCTGGTTCACCTTCCCTTCGACCTTCTTCACCAGCCCTCGATCGCCTTCTGCGAGTACGACACCCGGGCGGGCAGTGCAGCCTCCTCCGGGTCCTCGCCCGTCACCTCGCGCCAGGTCCGGCTGACGAGGTTCCCCTCGCGGCTCTTTTCGAGCGCCTCCTGCACCATGCGCTCGGCGGCGACGTGCAGATTCGCCTCCTCGGCCGTCAGCCGGAAACGCTGCTTCTGGTACCTCACGACGAGCGGCTCCTGCAGCGGGGTCGTGAGCTGGTCCTCGATAGCCGCACGCGCCTCGCCGGCTCGCATCCCGCCCACGCTCACGCCGCCGACGGTCACTCCGTCCGCGATCAGGTCGTCCCGCGAAGCGTCATAGGCGTAGACGCCTATCTGCCCCGACGAGCATCAGGACCAGGAAAACAGCAAGGGCAATGAACGACTTCTGCCGCACTGCTTACCGAGTGTAGGTACGGCGATTCCTCATGACCAGTGCGTACCCGGGGCTTGCAATCGGAATTGCGGTCAGCGGGTGGCGGGCACGCGGGCGAGCACGGAGTCGATCGCCTGGAGGACGCCGGGGCGCGCCCGCGCGCCAGCTTCGAGCTCGCGCAGCGCCTCGAGCTCCAGGCGCTCCATGGAGCCGAGCAGGGCGATGATCTCCTCGGACTCGAGGTCGTTGTAGTCGTCCAGCTGGAGCGCCGGCACAGGCTCTGGCTCCTGCGGTCGGCTCTGCGCCGGCTCGGGCGCGGGTGGCGGCGGAGCCGCCGTGCTCACGGCTGCTGCATCGAAGCGATGCCTTCCAGCATCTTCTGCAGCTCGCGCGATCTCTGCCGGGCTGAGCCGCATCAGCGGGCTCTCGCTGCCCTGGACGCTCGGGCTCCAGCGCAGGAACTCCTCGACCTCGCGCTCGTACCGGTAGGGCTCGCGGACGCCCTTGAGGATCGGGCTGAGGCGCAGGTGCTCGCCGAGCTTGAGGACGGCCTCACGTGTCGTGTAGCGGTAGTTGAAGCCCGTCGCCTTCAGCTTGCGGTTGTCGACGCCGCGGCCGTAGCGCAGCAGGTTCATCAGCTCCGGCGGGACCCGGACGCCCAGGCGCCGCAGCGGCGTCAGCGCGAGGCCGGTCCCCCACGGCGGGAGGAACGGCAGGAACGGCTTGCCGAGCAGCCCGGCGATCTCGCTCAGCGCCAGCACGCCGTCACCCGCAACGTTGAACACGCCCGGCAGGTCGTGCTTCGTCGCGTGGAAGAGCGCGTTCGCGACGTCGTCCTCGTGCACGAGCTGGAGACGCGGATCGAAGCCCAGGATCGCCGGCACGAACGGGAGCTCCGCCAGGCCGCGGAGCGATGTCTCCACGTCCGGGCCGAGCACGTTGGTGCAGCGCAGGATGGTCACGCACGTGTCGGGCTGCTTCTCGTTGAAGTCGTTGATCGCCGCCTCGGCCTCGACGACGTCGCGTTCGAGCGGCGTCTGCGGCGCGTGCGGGCGGCGCATCGACTCGGTGAAGAACGCCGGGTCGTCCTGCTCGGAGCCGTAGTAGTGGGTCGAGGACTTGAAGATGAACTTGCGGACCGTCGAGTCCTTGCCCGAGCACGCCGCGAGGATGTTCATCGTCCCGATCACGTTGTTCTCGTGCGCGAGGCGCGGACGAGGTGGTGCGAGAGTCGACGACGAGGCGCGTGTCGATCACCGTGTCGACCCGCGCTGCCTGGACGATCCTGCGCAGGAGCGCGTGCTGCGCGCCGACCTTCACGTACTCGGCACGCTCGAGCTCGCCCGAGCGGGTCCTCGGCCGAGACGCAGATGATCGTCTCGACGTCGGGCCGCTCCTCGAGCGCTCGCGCGACGCGGTAGCCCCAGTAGGTCTGGACACCGGTGACGAGGATGCGCTTCGACGTCGCTCATCCGAACCACACCGACTTGCGCTCGCTGATCATCTCGAACAGGTTCTCCTGGATCCGCGCCCGGATCTCGTGCGCGACCGTCTGGACGAGCGCCTTGTCCTCGTGCATCCCCTCCTCCTCGAACCGGAAGGGGCTCGAGGAAGCGGATCTTGAACTTGGCCGGCAGGTAGCCGAGCATCCCGAGCGGCCCGCCGTGCGGGAACGTCGGGGTGATCGGGAAGTACAGGAGCCCGGTCAGGCGCTGGAGCGGCTTCACCTGAGCGAAGATCGGCGCCGCCTCCTCGGCGCCGACCACGCAGACGGGCACGATCGGCGCGCGGGCGCGCATCGCCGCCTCCACGAAGCCGCCGCGGCCGAAGCGCCGCAGCCGGTAGCGGTCCTTGTAGAGCTTCTCGGTGCCCTTGCGCCCCTCCGGAAAGACCAGCACGAGCTGCTGCTCGTCGAAGAGCAGTCGCTGGACGTTCGCCGGGTGGGCGGCCACGCAGCCGATCTTCGGGATCAGCATCGAGAACCCGGGATAGCCCTTGAAGAAATGCTCGACCGTGATGTTCAGCGGCCGCGGGTGGGTGTGATCCTCCTTGATCGCCTTGGCGATCATCGCCGCGTCGGGCGGAAGCGCGCCGGAGTGGTTCGACACGAGCAGGGCGCCGCCGCTCGCGGGCACGTTCTCGATCCCCTCGACCTCGCACCGGAACCAGTAGCGGTAGAAGAAGTCGACGACGGTCGGTCGAAGAACCCCTCGACGCGCTCCGAGCGGCCCCAGTCGTTCAGCTGGCGCTCAGGCTCGATCCCCGGCAGATGGCGGCGCAGGTCGTCGGGCCGGACCGCGGGCAGGCGCGAGCCGTCCGTCGTCTGCTCGGGCTCTTCGAGTCTCAGGCTGGTGCGAGGGACCATGGGCGCGATTCTTTCAGGCGAGCACCGAGCTGAGCTTTACGCGCAGCTCATGCCAGCTCGGAGCGCCGATGGCGTCGCCGGCCGCGACGATCTCCTCATTCCACGGATGGATCAGCGTCGCGCCCACGATGCCCGCCTTCTTTGCCTTGATCAGGTTCACAGGGCTGTCGTCCACTAGGACATCGATGCCCAGTTCCACGCACCGGCTCACCTTGTCGAACGAGCAGTGGAGGTCGTCGTAGGGCATCTCGATCCGCTCGTAGCCACCGGGCGGTCGCATCGTGGGCGTACGTGTGGCGGTGAGAGGTGATGTGGATCCAGTGGCCCTCCGCGTGCCACTCCGTAACGGTCTCGACCGCGCCCGGATAGGGCTCAGCGGACAGGATGTTCGCGTCCGAGTGGGTCTCCTCGATGCACGCGACCACGTCGTCGCGCGGGCAGCAGCGTCGTCCCCCACTCCCGCTGCTCCTCGTACGGCAGGTCCAATCCGTGGCGCTCGTTGACCACCCGCCGGAAGAGCGGCCAGTAGTCGTGGAGCGTGGAGTCGATGTCGAGTGCTATCCGGGCCACATGGGTACCGTACGCGGCATGGCGAAGACGATCCTGCCCTCCAAAGCCCGCCCTGCCCCTCTCAGCGCCGCCGCCCATGCCGACTCCGGCTACGGCGCCACCGCCGATCCAGACTGGCGCGAGATCGACTGGCGCGAGCATCTCCACTGGGCAGAGATCGAGCATTCGCGGATCAACTACGTGGACATCGGGTCGGGCGACGGGCCACCGATCGTGTTCATCCACGGGCTGTCCGGCACATGGCAGAACTGGCTCGAGAACCTGCCCTACTTCGCTCAGAAGCACCGCTGCATCGCGATGGACCTGCCCGGCTTCGGCTACTCGGACATGCCGGTCGAGAAAATCTCGATCTCGGGCTACGCGCGCCAGGTCGACGCACTCTGCGAGCAGCTCGGGCTCGGGCGGTGCATCGTGGTGGGGAACTCGATGGGCGGGTTCGTCACCGCCGAGCTCTGCATCCGGCACCCGGAGCGCGTCGAGCGCGCGTCGCTTGTGGCTGCCGCCGGAATCTCGGTCACGAACCTCAGGCGGCGGCCCGTGCTCACCGGCGCGCGGATCTTCGGCGCGCTCGGTGCCGCGTCCGCCGCGCAGAACCGCTTCATCGTCGCGCGGCCGAAGCTGCGGTGGTTCTTCACGACCTTCATCTTCCGGCATCCGTCGCGGATCGCGGCAGACCTGATGTACGAGCAGCTGCGCGGGGCCGGCAAGAAGGGCTTCTACGACGCGATGGACGCGCTCACGAGCTACGACTTCCGTGACCGCCTACCGGACATCCAGGCGCCGACCCTGATCCTGTGGGGCAAGCACGACATGCTGGTCCCGGTCGAGGACGCGCACGAGTACGAGCGGCTGATCCCGCAGTCGCGCACCGTGATCCTCGACGACACCGGCCACGTGCCGATGCTCGAGCGGCCCGCGAAGTTCAACGAGCTGCTCGAGGAGCTGATCGAGGGCCGCGGCGTCGGCGCGGAGACCGGCCCCGAGGAGCAGGTCACCGCCGGCGCTAGGTAAAGAGGGTCAGACCCTCTTTAGGAAGTGACGGCGCCTTCGGCCGCGGAGCCGACGTGCCTCGCGTACTTGCCGAGCACGCCGGTCGTGTACTTGGGCGCGGGCGGCTCGTAGTCGGCCACGCGCTTCGCGATCTCGTCGTCTGACAGCTCGACGCGCAGCTCGCGGTTCGGCACGTCGAAGACGACCGTGTCGCCGTCGCGGACCGCGGCGATCGGGCCGCCGCGCGGCGCCTCCGGCGCCACGTGGCCGGCCATGAAGCCGTGCGTCGCGCCGGAGAAGCGGCCGTCGGTCAGCAGCGCGACCGAGTCGCCCAGCCCCTGGCCGACGATCGCAGCCGTGACGGCGAGCATCTCGCGCATCCCCGGTCCGCCCGACGGGCCCTCGTTGCGGATGACGACGACGTCGTTCGCCTGGATCTGCTGCGCCTCGACGGCGGCGAACGCCTCCTGCTCGGACTCGAACACGCGCGCCGGCCCGCTGTGCTCGATCCGGCCGTGGCCGGACAGCTTCACGACGCACCCGTCGGGCGCGAGGTTGCCGCGCAGGATCGCCAGGCCGCCGTTCGGCTTGAGCGGGTCGTCCAGCGAGCCGGATGACCTCCTGGCCGTCGGCCTCCTCGGCGGCGTCCGGCCTCCTCGCCGATCGTCGTGCCGGTCACCGTGACCGCGCCCTCGTTCAGCAGGCCGGCTTCCTTCAGCCGGTTCGCCACCACGCGCACGCCGCCCGCCGCGGAACATGTCGGGCGCGACGAAGCGCCCGAACGGCTTCAGGTCGGCCAGCAGCGGCGTTCGCCAGCTGATGCGGTCGAAGTCGTCGATCGTCAGGTCCACCCCGGCGTCCTTCGCGACGGCGAGCAGGTGCAGCACCGCGTTCGTGGAGCCGCCGGTCATCGCGACGCAGCCGATCGCGTTCTCGAGCGACTCCTTCGTGATGATCCGGCTCGGGGTCAGGTCCTTCTTCACGAGATCGACGACGAGGCGGCCGCACTCCTCGGCGACCTTGCCCTTCTTGCCGTCCTCGGCCGGCACCATCCCGCTGCCCATCGCCGAGATGCCGAGCATCTCGAACGCGGTGGCCATCGTGTTCGCCGTGAACTGCCCGCCGCACGCGCCCGCCCCCGGCGAGGCGTGGTGCTCGAGGTCGGAGAGGTCCTCGTCGGACAGGTCGCCCGCGGCGTGCGCGCCGACCGCCTCGAAGACCTCCTGGATCGTCACGTCCTTCCCGCGCCAGTGGCCGGGCATGATCGACCCGCCGTAGAGCATCAGGCTGGGGACGTCGAGCCGGGCCAGCGCCATCACGCAGCCGGGGATCGTCTTGTCGCATCCCGACAGCGCGATCACGCCGTCGAACATGTAGCCGCGCGCCATCAGCTCGATCGAGTCCGCGATCACCTCGCGGCTGACGAGCGACGCGCGCATGCCCTCGGTCCCCATCGTGATCCCGTCCGACACGGCGACCGTGTTGAACTCCATCGGCGTGCCGCCGGCTGCGCGGACGCCCTCCTTCACCTTCTCCGCGAGCCGGCGCAGGTGGAAGTTGCACGGCATCGCCTCGGTCCAGGTGTTCGCGACGCCGATGATCGGCCGCGCCAGGTCCTCGTCGGTGAAGCCGATCCCGTACAGGTAGGAGCGCGCAGCGGCCCGGGACGGGCCCTCGAGGATGACGGCGCTGCGGCGGTCGCTCACGAACGGGCGCTGGAGCGTTCCCGCTCCCATTGAGCGAGCCGCCAGAGGTCCCGGCGCACGCGGCCGGGATCGACCTGCCTGCCGGGCAGGTGCATGTTCGCGGTCCTGATCAGGCGCCGCTCGTCACCGGTGAGCGCCATCCACTTGGCGAGCACGTCGTCCGACGCGGGCAGCCGCGACCCGGTGATCGCGCCGCTGATATCGGGGAACTCGACGCAGTACTCGTTCAGCAGACGGCCGGTCTCCGGCAGGTAGGCGACCACCGGCTTGTGCGGATAGATCAGGTACGCGTAGCCCTCGGTCGACCCGCGGACGCGGATGAACCCGAGGTCGCGGTACATCGCCCACTCCTCGTCGTTCACGCAGGAGCGAAGCAGCTCGCGGGCGCGCTGCTCGGCGCGCCGCTCACGGCCGGGGTCGGCGAAGAGGCCGAGCTCGCGGTCCTTCGCGCGCTTGGCGCGCCGCTGCCGGCGGACGCGGACCTCGCGCCCGATCGTGGGCATCGCCAGCGCGAGCGCGACGAGCGTCAGGGCGAGAACGGTGAGCAGCAAGGCGGCGCTCAGCCGCCCGAGGCGCGCGGGAAGAAGATCACGCGATCCGCGTCGGACGGAATCTCCTCGTATCCGTGGATCATGACCGCCTGGCGCCGGCCGCTCCCGGGCGCGTGAGTGGGCACGGCGGCCCACATGCCCTCGTCGAGCTGGCGGCGGAACTCCTCGATCAGGCGCTCCTCGTCCTCGCGCACCTTCGGATCGCCCTCCGTGAGGAGAACCTCGCCGTGGCCCGGCTTCATGCGCAGGAACTTCATAACGTCGCTCGATTATGCCAGCCCAATTGCGTCTACAGGCCCCGCGCCCTGGCCGACGTCGCGCAGACCCTGTCTGACGGCACGGGACGCCACTTCCTTTGCCTTTCGCGCTGCATCCAGCGGCTTTTCCCCGCGCGCCAGGTAGGCGGCGAGCGCGGACGAGTGCGTGCAGCCCGACCCGTGCGCGGCTCCGTCCTCGTGGCGCTCGCCCGGGATCTCCTCGAGCCGCTCGCCGTCGAAGAAGACATCGGTCGCGTCGTCGCGATGGCCGCCGGTGACGACGACCGCCTTCGGCCCGAGCGCGTGAATCGCGCGGGCGAGCTCGTCCGGCGCTCCCGGCGCTCCCGCCAGCACCTCGGCCTCGGCGAGGTTCGGAGTGACGACGTCGGTGAGCGGCAGCAGTCGTTCTCGCAGCGCGTCGCGCGCGTCCTCGTCGAGGAGGATCGCGCCGCTCTCGGCGACCATCACGGGGTCGAGCACCACCGGCGCCTCCCCCACGTGCTTCAACGCCTCGACAACCGCCTCGATCGTCGCGACATCGCCGAGCATCCCGATCTTCACCGCGTCCACCCCGATGTCATCCGCCACCTGGCGCACCTGCTCGACGATCACCTCGGGCGGCACCTGATGGACCGCGCTCACGCCGACGGTGTTCTGCGCCGTGATGGCCGTGATCGCGGTCATCCCGTGCACCCCGCACGCGGCGAACGCCTTCAGGTCCGCCTGGATGCCCGCGCCGCCGCCCGAGTCGGATCCGGCGATGGAGAGAACGCGTGGGATCCTCGTCATCCACGGGACGCTACTCAGGCAGCGGGGACGTAGCCGCCCGACGGCGCGCGACGGATGAGGCCATGCAGCTCGAGCCGCGCGAGGGTGGAGCGGATCACCGCGGCCGCGAGGCCTGTCTCCGCCGCCAGCTGGTCGAGGCTCGCGCCGCGCGTCACCTGCGCGAGAACGGCCTGCTCGACCGGGTCGAGCGCGGCCGGCGGCGCTTCGGAGGGCACCTCGCGAGCGCCGACGCCGTAGAGCAGGTCGAGGACGTCCTGGGGTCCGGTAACGAGCGCGGCGCCGTTCCGCAGCAGGCCGTTCGTTCCCGCCGCCACGTCCGAGGTGACGCAACCCGGAACCGCGGCGACGTCGCGCCCGATCTCGGCGGCGAAGTCGGCGGTGATCAGCGTGCCGGACCGCTCGGCCGCCTCGACCACGACCGTCAGCCGCCCGAGCGCGGCCATGATGCGATTGCGCGCCGGGAACAGCCACCGGAGCGGCTTCGATCCAGGCGGCATCTCCGAGACGATCGACCCGCTCTCGCGGATGCGCTCGTACAGGCGGCGGTTCGTGCGCGGGTACGCGACGTCCACGCCGCTCGCGAGCACCGCGATCGTCGATCCGCCGCCGTCGAGACAGCCGCGATGGGCGATCGCGTCGATGCCGAGCGCGAGGCCGCTGACGACCGGAACGCCGGCGGCGCCCAGACCGCGCCCGAGGCCGTAGGCGACCGTTCGCCCGTACTCGGACGGGCGCCGTGAGCCGATCACCACCGCGGCCGGCTCGTCGAGGCTGCGTGAGCGCCTCGATCCGAGTGGCGTAGAGAACGGTTGGCGGCTGCGCGAGGTCGCGCAAGCGGGCCGGGAACGCATCGGAGTGAGCGCACACGGCGTCGACCCCGAGGCGTCGGCCGCGCATCGCCCAGGTCGCGCGCACCGGCGGCGGACCGCGTCTCGATGAGCTCCGGCGCAGGCAGCTGTCGCACGCGTCGATCACGCGGCGGTCCGCAGCGGATCCGTCAGCCGGTAGCCGAGCGCCTCCTCGAGATGCTGCCCGCCGATCTCCTCACTGCCCGCAAGGTCCGCGATCGTGCGTGCGAGCCGAAGGACCCGGTCCTGACCGCGCCCTGAGAGATGTCCCGAGCCCGATCTGCGCCGCTGCCGCCGATGCGCGGATCCGGCTCGCCGGGCGGCCGCTCCGCCTGCACCCGGCGGGCGGCGGCGACTCGCTCCCGCACCTGCGCCGAGCTCTCTCCTCGCACCGTGCCCTTCACGAGCTCGGGCGGTGGCGGCTGCCCCAGCTCGCACACGATGTCGATGCGGTCGAGCAGTGGGCCGCTGAGCCGGCGGGCGTAGCGGATCCGGTCGACGTCGTTGCACGTGCACTGGGGCGCGGGCCGCGCGCACGGGCACCCGTTGCACGCGGCCACGAGCATCGCGTCGCGCCGGGATACGTGACCGCGCGCTGGCCGCGGACCACCGTCACGTAGCCCTCCTCGAGCGGCTGGCGCAGCGCCTCGAGCGCCGCGCGGGCGAACTCCGGAAGCTCGTCGAGGAAGAGCACGCCCTGGTGCGCGAGCGTGATCTCGCCCGGCTTCGGCGGAACGCTGCCGCCGATGAGGCCCGACGGCGAGATCGTGTGGTGCGGCGCACGGAACGGCCGCTCCGCCACAAGGCCGCCGCGAGCAAGACCCGCGGCGCCCTGGACCTTCGTGATCTCGATCGCCTCCGCCATCGTCGGCGGCGGCAGGATCCCCGGCAGCCGGCGGGCGAGCATCGTCTTGCCGGCGCCGGGCGGTCCCGACCATCAGCAGGTTGTGTCCGCCCGCGGCAGCGATTTCGAGCGCGCGGCGCGCGTCGGCCTGTCCGCGGACCTCGGCGAGGTCGGGACCGTCAGGAGCGCCTGCGGCCAGCACACGCCGGCTGCGCCGGCTCGGGCTGCGCAGTCGCCCCGAAGGACATCGAGCAGATCAGCCAGGCTCGGGACGCCGATGACGGCGAGGCCGTCGGCGAGCGCCGCCTCCGAGGCGTTCGCCGCGGGCACGAACATTCGTCTCTACGCCGCGCGCGCGAGGGCCATCGCGAGCGCGCCGCGGATCGGCCGGATCTCTCCGGAGAGCGACAGCTCGCCGCAGACGACGTCCGTGATGTCCGCCTCCGGCAACCCGCCGTCCGCGGCCACGATCGCCACCGCGATCGCCAGGTCGAAGCTGGGGCCGGTCTTCCGCAGCGACGCCGGCGCGAGGTTCACCGTGACGCGCTGCTGAGGGAACTGGACGCCCGAGTTCGCGAGCGCCGCGCGGACCCGCTCGCGCGACTCGCGCACCGCGCGGTCGGGCAGACCCGACGACCGAGAACGCGGGGAGGCCGCGGCGGACGTCCACCTCGACCGTCACCGGCACGCCGTCCACGCCCTCGAGGGCGAATGTCCTCACCTTTGCCAGCACGCGCAGGGGGTGAAGCGGCCGCCGCCCCGGCTTCGCCCCACATGGATCCGAGGCGGGCGCTGGGAGACGTCGGGGAGGCGGAGGCCGTCGCCCACCTCGAGCGGCGGGGCCACACGATCCTCGACCGCAACTTCCGCACCCGCTACGGCGAGCTCGACGTGGTCACTTCGACGGGCACGTGCCTCGTCTTCTGCGAGGTGAAGACACGCACCGCGGGCAGCCACGGCGGCCCGGCGGTCGCGCTCGATGCGGTCGGCCCGGCGAAGCGGCGCCGGCTACGGCTGATGGCGCGGGAATGGTTCCGCCTGCGCGGCCCCGGCCATGAGCGCCTCCCTGGCGGCGTCCGCTTCGACGCCATAGGCGTCGTCCTCGACGCCCGGCGGCAGCTCGTCGCCCTCGACCACGTCGAAGACGCCTTCTAGGTCGAGCTGGGTGTACGCGATCGAGGCGAACGACAGGCGGTGCAGCCGCGAAATCCCGTTCTCCCTGATGGCCGCGCGGTGCTCCGGGCGTGGAGTAGCCGACGTTCGTCTCGAAGTCCCAGCCCGGGTGGCGTCTCCGCCGCCCTGCGCATGAACCGGTCGCGAGCGACCTTCGCCAGCACCGACGCGCCCGCGATCGCAGCGCTCTGCGAGTCGCCGCCCACGACCGCGCGCTGCTCGATCCCGAAGTCGGGCACGCGAAAGCCGTCCACCAGGCACAGCGCGTCGTCCGGCGCGACCTGCATCAGCGCCTGGCGAAGCGCGGCGAGATTGGTCTTGTGCAGCCCGCGCGCGTCGATGCCGCGCACGCAGCGAGACACGATCACCGCCTTCGCCGCCGCGCGCATGACGAGCGGGTACAGCTCCTCTCGCCGCTTCCTCCGTGTGCTGCTTCGAGTCGTTGAGCCGCGAGAGCGCGCGGCGGTCGCTCAGCGTGAGCCGGTCGAGGTCGAACAGCACGGCCGCGGCGAACAGCGGCCCTGCCAGACAGCCGCGGCCGGCCTCGTCCGCCCCGGCCACGAAGCGGTGGCCGAACTGACGGTCGAACGCAAAGAGCCGCCGGCCGCTGCGCTTCGGCGAGCGTGCGCGCTTGGGCGCGCGCGGGATCCGGCCGTCTGGCTAGAGGCCGCCGATCTTTCTGGGCGGCCAGTAGGTGGCGAAGGCATTGCCGATGATCCACTTCTCGGGGACGGGGCCCCATTCCCGGCTGTCTGCGGATTCCCCACGGTTGTCGCCCATCATGAAGTAGTGATCGGGCGGGATCGTGATCTCTTTCTCCAAATTGCAGGTTGCACAGTCGGCTGATGGGCTCACATAGGACTCGTCCAGCTTCTTCCCGTCGATGTAGGCGTAGCCCCGCGGACGCTGAGCCGGTCGCCGGGCTCGCCTATCGACCCGCTTGATGAAGTTCGTGTCCGACTTGTCGTCGGTCGGCTCCGCGCACGCCTGGTTGTCCGGGTGCTCGGCGCCGCAGGTGTTGAGGTCGGCGCCCTTCGGCGGCTTGAAGACCACGATGTCGCCGCGCTCGTAGTCGTTTCCGAGCTTCGGTGTGATGCGGTCGACGAGCACGCGCTGATTGATCTCGAGCGTCGGCACCATCGATTCCGACGGGATCCTGAACGGCTTGACGAGAAACGCCTGGATCCCGAGCGCCAGCCCGAGCGCGACCGCGACGATCATGACCAGCTCGATCAGCGAGCCGCTGGCGCTCTTCTCCTTCTTCTCCTTGTCGCGCCCGAACAACTTCAGGACTCTTTGCCCTCGGGCTCCGGCTCGTCGGCGACCTGCTCCGACTCCTCGGATGCGAGTTCGCCCTCGCCCTCGCCCTCGGCCTCGGCCTCGGCTGTCCTCGCGCGCCCCGCTGCCGGCCTCGCCCGCCTTGGCCTCGCCCTCGCCCGCGTCCGGCTGCTCGCCGAGGTCGACCGCTTCGGCCTCCTCCTGCGTGCCCTCGGCGTCCATCATCACCGGCTCCTCTGCGAGCAGGGCGGCCTCCGGACCCGTGTACTGGCGCTCGCGGACCCGCGCACGACGGCCCACGCGGCCACGCAGGTAGTAGAGCTTCGCGCGGCGGACGTCGCCGCGGCTGGCCACCTCGATGCGCTCGATCTTCGGCGAGTGCACGGGGAACGTGCGCTCCACGCCGACCCCGAACGACTGCTTCCGCACGGTGAACGTCTCACGTGAGCCCGGAGCCCTGGCGCTTGAGCACCGTGCCCTCGAAGACCTGGGTACGGCGGCGGGTCCCCTCGACGACCTGGAAGTGGACCTTCACGCGGTCGCCCGGGTCGAAGTTGGGGATGCCTTTGCGCAGCTGCGCGCGCTCGAGGTTCTCGATGACCTTGCTCATGGCAACAAAAGGACGCGCGGCCGGTGTGGCCTGCGCGCGACGCCGGATGGTAGATGAAACGCCCGTTGCTACGGCTGGCGGCGAGCCGCCCTCTGGCGGCTCTGCTCGAGCCGCCACTCCCTGATCTTGGCGTGATCCCCCGACAGGAGGACCTCGGGCACGTCGCGCCCGCGCCAACTCGCCGGACGCGTGTAGTGCGGGTACTCGGGCCCGCCCTCGAGCGCGGCCGAGAACGACTCCTCGAGGGCGCTGTCGGCGTGTCCGAGCGCGCCGGGAAGCTTCCGGATGACGGCGTCGCAGAGGACCATCGCGGGCAGCTCGCCCCCGGCGACGACGTACGGGCCGATCGAGATCACATCGGACGCCAGCGCCTCGTGGACCCGCTCGTCGAGCCCCTCGTAGCGGCCGCAGAGGAGCGTTATCGCCTCCACCCCTGCCAGCTCGTCGGCCAGCGCGTCGTCGAACTGCCTGCCGCCGGCGGCGAACGCGATCACCCGCCGCTCGGACCGCACGGCCTCCGCGTCGACGCCATAGCGCGCCTGCAGTGCGGCCTCCACGACGTCGACCCGGATCACCATCCCGGCCCCGCCGCCGTACGGCGTGTCGTCCACCTGGCCGCCGGTGAGGGGAGTGGTGTCGCGGTAGCCGATCGCGTCGAACTCGAGCCCGTCCGCGACCGCGTTCTGCACGTGGCGCTGGCCGCGGAAGAAGTCGAACCAGTCCGGGAACAGCGTGAAGACGTCGATCTTCATAGCCCGAGGAACTCCCTGTTCACCTCGATCACCTTGTTCTCGACGTCCACCCTCGTGACCGCGTCGGTGACGAGCGGGATCAGCTCGCCGCTCTACCTCGAGCACGTCGCATGAGATCCCTTCGAGGACGTCGGTGACCTCGCCGACGCCTTCGATCTTGCAGCCGATCAGGTCGTCGATCAGCCACTCGCCTTCGTTGCTCGTTGCTCGTTGCTCGTTGCTCGGGCTTAGGGTCTGACCGCGCAGGGACTCGGCTGCGTCTCGGTCCTCGATCCCCTCGAGCCGGATGATCGGCTTCGCGTCCGTTCCCTTGCGCGCGGCGACTGTGAATTCGCGGTCGCCGATCGTCACCGTCTGGCCCTCCTCGAGCGGCGCGTCGACGTAGAAGCTCCCATCGAGGCCGTGCGGCCGGCCGACCTTCACTAGTCGTCGACTACGTCGACCAGCACCCGCTCGTCCTGGCGGCTGGCGACCGCGCGCATGACCGTCCGCAGCGACGACACCGTGCGCCCGCCGCGGCCGATGATCTTGCCGACGTCGTCCTCCGCCACATGCACCTCGAGCACGATGGTGCCGTCGTCCTCGTCGAAGCCCTCGACGCGAACCTCGTCGGGATTGTCGACGAGCGACCGAGCGAGGAATTCGAGCAGGTCCTCCACGGCGCTAGGCCGCGGGGGGCGTCTCCGCGCGCATCAGCTTCTTCACGGTGTGCGTGGGCTGCGCGCCGCGGTCGAGCCAGTACTGGAGCCGCTCCTTGTCGAGGACGATCTCGGACGGGTCCGTCTGGGCGTTGTAGCGGCCGATCGTCTCGATCACGCGGCCGTCCCGCGGCGAGCGCTGGTCGGCGACGACGATGCGCCAGATCGGATTCTTCTTGCTGCCCACGCGTGTGAGCCGGACACGTACTGACATAAGGGCCGGAGAGGCTAGCGGACCCTGCCGCCCGTCAGCTGCTGGAGATTCGGCATCTTCCCGCTCTGGAGCTGCTTCATCAGCTTCTGCATCTGGCCGAACTGCTTGATCAGCTGATTCACGGCCTGCACCGATGTGCCCGAGCCGCGCGCGATCCGCCGCCGCCGGGACCCGTTGATGATCGACGGGTTGGCGCGCTCCTCCGGCGTCATCGACGTGATCATCGCCTGGAGGCGGTCGAGCTCCTTCTCGTCCACGTCGATCGCCCCGAGCTGCTGCCCGATGCCGGGCATCATCTTCAGGATCCCCTGCAGCGGGCCCATCCGCCGCAGCTGCTTCATCTGCTTGAGGAAGTCGTCGAAGGTCAGGCTGCCCTTGCGGATCTTGCGCTCGAGGTCCGCCGCCTGGTCCTCGTCGAACTCCTTCTGCGCCTTCTCGGCGAGCGTCAGCACGTCCCCCATGCCGAGGATCCGCTGCGCCATCCGGTCGGGGTGGAAGCGCTGGAAGTCGCCCAGCTTCTCGCCCGTCGAGGCGTACATGATCGGCTTGCCGGAGACCGTCCGGACGCTCAGCGCCGCGCCGCCGCGGGCGTCGCCGTCGAGCTTCGACATGAGCACCCCGTCGAAGTTGACCTTCTCGGAGAACCGCTGCGCGACGTCCACCGCCTCCTGGCCCGTCATCGCGTCGACGACGAGCAGCACGTTGTGCGGCTTCACGCGCTTGCGGATGCGAACGAGCTCCTCCATCAGCTCCTCGTCCACGTGAAGGCGTCCTGCGGTGTCGATGATCAGGACGTCCTTGCCCGCTGACTGCTCGAGCGCCCAGGCCGCGATGTCGACCGGGTCCTTGTCGGTTCCCTGCTCGTAGACGGTCGCGCCCGCCTGCGTGCCGACCTTCACCAGCTGGTCGACCGCGGCCGGCCGGTAGACGTCGCAGGCGGCGATCGCGACGTCCTTTCCGTGCTCCTCGCGCAGGTGAAGCGCGAGCTTCGCGCAGGCGGTCGTCTTGCCCGACCCCTGGAGGCCCGCCATCAGCACGACGGTCGGTGGGCGTGAGGCGAAGGCGAGCTCGCGGCCGGCACCGCCCATCAGCTCGGTCAGCTCGTCGGCCACGATCTTCACGACCTGCTGGCCCGGGTTGAGCGACGTCAGGACGTCCTGGCCGAGCGCGCGCTCCTTCACGGCGCTCGTGAACTGCTTGACGACGGCCAGGTTGACGTCCGCCTCGAGCAGCGCGAGCCGGATCGCGCGCATCGCCTTCGCGACGTCGTCCTCGGTCAGCTTGCCGCGCGACCGAACGTCGGAGAGGGTCGCCTGGAGCTTTTCGGAGAGCGAGTCGAACACGTACGGCTGAGGCTACTGGCGGACCGCCCGCTCCATCCTCGCTCCGGCCACGAGCGTTCCGTCCTCCAGCGGGATGTCGACTTCCTCGATCAGCTCGAAGCCCCATGCGGAGTAGAGCGCGACGCCCGGCAGCGTCGCCATCAGGACCAGCTGGCGAAAGCCCTCGACCTTCGCCGCCGTCTCGCATTCCTCGAGGATGCGCGTCCCGAGCCCGCGGCGAGTGCGGTCGCCACGCACGAACATCGCGCGCACCCGGGCGGCTTCAGTCGCCGGGTCGAGCAGCCGGTCATCGTCGTCGGCGCCGCCAGAGCCTGCGTACAGCTTGTAGCGCCGGCTCCAGCCGCCGCACGCGATCAGGCCGGTCTCGTCTTCCTCGACGAAGTAGGTCCCGTCGTCGACCAGCATCGTGTCGAGATGGCCGATGTACCGGACGCACGGCTCGATCTGGTCAGGCGCGTAGAAGCGCGGGAAGATCTCGGCAATCGACGTCTTCATCAGCGCCTCGATCTGCTCGGCGTCGTCAGTCGTCGCCAGGCGCATGGCCCCCGCCGGTCTTCAGTGCCTCGGCGAAATTCGTGAACTCGCGGACGCGAACCGGGACGTCGTTCTCGAATTCCCAGAGCTGGCTGAGCTCGAGCCGAATAGCCGCGCCGCTGGCGGCACCGGCGCCGTGCACGAGCAGCCGCACGACGAACGAGTCGGGCGCGGGCTCGACGATCTCGACGCGGCTCGGCCCTCAGGTCCGGGAGCGGCGAGACGAGGTCACCGAGGGCCGCCTTGAGCTCGCTCGGCTGCGCGGGAGCGGACCTGTCAACCACCTCCGCGGGGAAGTGCCACTACGAGGCGCTCGGGCAGGTCATCGAGCATCGCCTCCCAGTCACGCCGGTTGAACGCGTCCACCTTCTCGAGGAAGAACGTGCGGAAACTCCTCCAGCGTGGGCAACGGCGCCTACGGCGGCGGCTCTTGCGCGGTCGCCCAGCCGCTCGCTGAGCTCGACTCAGCGCCTGCGTCACCTCGCTCGGGATGATCCACAGCTTGTTCGACTCGCCCTGGGCGATCTGCGGCAGCACCTGGAGGTACTGGTAGGCCGAGCAGCTTCGGGTCGGCGTTGCCGCGGTGGATCGCGTCGAACACCGTCTCGATCGCCTTCGACTGGCCCTCCGCGGTGAGGATCTGCGACTCGCGCGCGCCCTCCGCCCTCAGGATCGCCGACTGCTTCTCGCCCTCGGCCGTGAGGATCTGGGACTGCTTGTAGCCCTCCGCGGTGAGGATCGCCGCGCGCCGGTCGCGCTCCGCGCGCATCTGCTTCTCCATCGCCTCCTGGATCGACCCGGGCGGGTCGACCGCCTTCAGCTCCACGCGGTTCACGCGGATTCCCCACTTGCCGGTGGCCTCGTCGAGGACCGTCCGCAGCGCGGCGTTGATCTGGTCGCGCGACGTGAGGGTGTCCTCGAGCGTCATGCCGCCGATCACGTTTCGCAGCGTCGTGACGGTCAGCTGCTCGATCGCCCCGATGTAGTCGGCGATCTCGTACGTGGCCGACTTCGGGTCGGTCACCTGGAAGTAGATGACCGTGTCGATGTTCACGACGAGGTTGTCCTCGGTGATCACCGGCTGTGGCGGGAACGAGACCACGGTCTCGCGCAGGTCGATCAGCGGCTTCAGCCGGTCGACGAACGGCACGATGATCGCGAGCCCCGCGTCGAGCGTGCGGCTGTAGCGGCCGAGCCGCTCCACGATCCCGGCGCGCGCCTGGGGGACGATTCGAATGGTCCGCGCGAGCACGAACAGAACCACGACGGCAAACACAAGAGCGACGATCAATCCGGCCATCACGACCTCCTAATCCGAAACGAGCGCTGTCGCGCCCTCGATCTTCAGTACCTCGACCCGAGCGCCCTCCTCGTAGACCTCGTCCTCGTCATAGGGCCGCGCGGTCCACTCCTCGCCGCCGATCTTCACGCGGCCACCGCGCATGTCCACGCGCTCCAGGACGGTCGCACGGCTGCCGATCAGCGCTGCCGTGCCGGTCCGGATCGAGGGCGGAGTGTGCAGATGACGCCGCGCGACCGGGCGAATGAACGCCAGCGACGCGATCGACCCGATGATGAAGACGATGAGCTGGAGCGTGAGGCTGCCACCGGCGGCCGCGACGGCCGCGGCGGGAAGGGCGGCCAGCGCCACCGCGCCGAGGAAGAACCCGAGCGTCGCCACCTCTCCGGCAGCGAGCACGGCGGCGAAGATCAGCCAGAAGACCCAGTCAGGCACGGGTCGATCCTATGGGGGCTAAAGCGCCTGCGCCAACGCCCGCGTCACGTCCTGCACGAGCGCGTCGGGGTCCTCGCACCCGGCGCTCAGCCGGATGTAGCCGTCGGGAACGTCGTCGCCACCCCAGCGCGCACGGCGCTCGGCGGTGGTGCGCGTGCCGCCGAAGCTGGTCGCATCGGTGACCAGCTCCGCCGATGCGAGGAACGTCTCGGCGGAAGTCGCATCCGGGAGCGTGAAGCACAGCACCGGGCCGAAGCGGTCCATCTGCTTCGC
This sequence comes from uncultured Thermoleophilaceae bacterium, assembly GCA_963839405.1. Taxonomy (GTDB): domain Bacteria; phylum Actinomycetota; class Thermoleophilia; order Solirubrobacterales; family Thermoleophilaceae; genus DASPHG01. The sequence goes on along the minus strand of CAWIUV010000011.1, from coordinate 200,354 downwards.
CGCCAGCTCGTGCGCCGGGTCGCCGGGCAGGCCGGGATAGCGGACCGGCACGTGCTCGCCGATCGCCTCCGCAAGCCGCAGCGCGTTCGCGCACTCCCTCTCGAGGCGCACGTCGAGGGTCGCAAGCGAACGGTGCGCGAGCCAGACCTCGAACGGCCCGGCGATCGTGCCCAGCTTGCCGCGCGCCGTCCGCACCGCGTCGAGGTCGCGTCCGGCGACGTACCCGAGCAGGATGTCGCTGTGGCCGCAGAGCGCCTTCGTAGCGCTGGCCATGACGAAGTCGGCGCCCAGCTCGAGCGGACGTTGGCCGAGCGGGGTGGCCAGCGTGTTGTCCACCACGAGGATCCCGTCGCACGCGTCCGCGACCGCGCGAATGTCGACCACGTCGAGGCCGGGGTTCGACGGCGTCTCGACCCACACGAGCTTCGCCCCCGGCGCGGCCTGCACGACCGCCTCCGTGTCGGTCGGCACCTCGCGCACCTCGTATGGCAAGAGGTCGTGCGCCAGCTGGCGCACGTTGTAGTAGGCGTCCGACGGGATCACGATCGGGTCGCCGGGCTCGAGCAGGGCGAGCAGCAGCGTCGAGACCGCGCCCATGCCTGACCCGAACACGGCCACCTCGCCGCCCTCGAGCTTCCCGACCGCCCGTTCGAACGCCTGCCAGGTCGGATTCTCGTAGCGCCCGTAGGTGAACTCGGTCTTGGAGGGATCGCCCGACAGGTGGTACGGGGCCGCGAAGACGGGCCCCGGCAGAAACGGCTCGCCGTCTTTGGTCACGGTTCGAGTATCGCGCGGGCGAAGTCGTCCGGGTCGAACGGGCGCAGGTCCTCGAGCGCCTCTCCGATGCCGATCAGCTTGACCGGCAGAGCGAGCTCGCCCGCGATCGCGAGCGCGATGCCGCCCTTCGCCGTGCCGTCGAGCTTCGTCAGCACGATCCCGCTGACGTCCACCGCCTCCTGGAACAGCTTCGCCTGGCGCAGCCCGTTCTGGCCCGTGGTGGCATCGATCGTCAGCAGCGTCTCGTGCGGAGCCTCGGGCAGCTGCTTGCCGATCACGCGCCGCACCTTCGCGAGCTCGTCCATCAGGTTTGTCTGCGTGTGCAGGCGCCCCGCGGTGTCGATGATCACGACGTCGTGTCCACGCGCGGTCGCCGCCGCCACGGCGTCGAACGCAACGGCACCTGGGTCGGAGCCCTGCTCGGCGCGCACCAGCTCACAGCCGGCGCGGTCCGCCCACTCGGCGAGCTGCTCGACCGCGGCCGCCCGGTAGGTATCGCCCGCCGCGAGCAGCACGGACTTCCCGAGCTCCTTCTGCAGGTGCCACGCGAGCTTGCCGATCGTCGTGGTCTTGCCGGTGCCGTTCACGCCCACCATGAGGATCACCGTGGGCTGCGGCCGAATGTCGATCGTGTCGGCGCCTTCCCCGCGCGCGGCCTCGGCGAGCAGCTCGCGCAGCCGTGCCTCGAACGGCTCGCCCGGCTGGAGCGTGCCCGCCTCCACCTCCTGCTCGAGCCGTCCGACGATCGACGCCGTGGTGGACGCCCCGACGTCCGCGTAGATCAGCGTCTCCTCGAGCCGCTCCCACGCCTCGTCGTCGAGGGTCTGGAACAGCGTCGACTGGAGCTCCGCCGTGAGCGCCTCGCGCGTCTTGCGCATGTTCTGGCGCAGGCGGCGGAAGAAACCGGCGCCTTCGGGGTCAGACCCCTCCGAGGGTCGCCGCTTGGGGGTCTGACCCCTCGCCAGTAACGAAGAGCTCGCGCCAGCTACGCGGCATCGTAGGCCGGCACCGGGTGCCGCCTGTGCATGAGCCACGCAAAGACGGCGAGCCCCGCGGGGACCCCGACGATCACGGCGGGATGAATGTCGACGCCGGCCTTGGTGAGGACTCCCAAGGAGGCGGCCGCGAGGACGATCCCCAGGGTGTAGCGAAGCCCGACTACCGGCACGTGCGGCACGAGCGCGGTACCGATCCACACGCCGGGAAGCGAGCCGATCAGGATCGTGCCCATCAGGCCCAGATCGACGTTGCCGCTGAAGAAGTGGGCGAGCCCCGCAGTCCACAAGAGGACAGCCGCGTGGAAGACGTCGGTGCCCACGACCCGGCGCGGGGTCAGCTTGTAGAGAAGGATGAGCACCAGCCCGATCAGTGCGCCGGAGCCGACCGAGGTCAACCCAAGTACGAAGCCGAGCGTCGCGCCGATCGCGATCGTGCCGATCTTGCTGATCCGCCGCTCGAGCAGCGCGGCGTGCGCGCTCCTTCGCCACCAGGCCGGGCCGGAACAGCGCGCGGTAGAGGATCGCGGCGGAGGCGAACATCAGCGCGACTGCGACGGCACCGAGGAGGTAAGGCTCGAAGTCCTCGCCGTACTCCGCGTTAAGCCAGTTGATCGTGAGCACACCCAGAATCGAGCCGGGGACCGAGCCGGCCGCGAGGAACCACGAGAGTCGCAAGTCGACGTGACCGGCGTTCAGGTGCCGCCACCCGCCGACGGTCTTCGTGATCGCGCCGTATGCGAGGTCGGTGCCGATCGCGACGACCGGGCTGTACCCGCCCGTGATCAGGAGCAGCGGGGTCATCAGCGAGCCGCCCCCGACGCCGGTGAGGCCGATGAGGATGCCGACGCCGAACCCGAAGACGACGATCAGAGGGTCCATGGCAAGCGGCGAACCTTAGGGGTCGCGCCGAGCTACGCCGCCGCTTCGTCCGCGTCCTTCACAGCCTCGAGCGGCTGCTCGCGCGTCGGAAGCTTGCGCGAGACGACCTTCGAGATCCCGTCCCCGCCCATGCTCACGCCGTACAGGACGTCGGCCGCATCCATCGTGCGCTTCTGGTGCGTGACGATGATGAACTGCGCACGGTCCGAGTACTGGTGGACGAGCTGAAGGAAGCGGTCGATGTTGAGGTCGTCGAGCGCCGCCTCGACCTCGTCGAGGATGTAGAAGGGGCACGGACGCGCGAGGAAGACGGCGAACATGAACGCCAGCGCGACGAGCGACTTCTCGCCGCCGGACAGGAGTGAGAGCTTCTTCATCGACTTGCCGGCGGGCGTGACCTCCACCTCGACGCCGGGCTCCTCCTCGTCGGGCTGCTCTTCGTCCGCCGGTTCCTCATCGACAGGCTGCTCCGGCGTGTCCTCGCCGCCGAGGACCGGCCGGGGTCCCTCTGGGCGTACGAGCCTCAGCCGGCCGCGCCCGCCCGGGAACAGATGTCCGACGACCTCTTCGAAGTTCCGGGCCGCCTGCTCGAACGTCTCCTCGAACGCCTCCCGGATCCGTCGGTCGGTCTCCTTGATGAGCGCCTCGAGCTCGGCGAGCGCCGCCTCGAGGTCCGAGCGCTGCGTCTCGAGATCCTCGACGTGCGCGACCGCCTCCTCGTACTCCTGCTCGGCCAGCGGGTTGACCGGGCCGAGCTGCTCACGCCGGCGTGCCAGCCGCTCTACCTTCGCGCTGAGCTCCTCGCGCCGCTCGGCGTCGAGGGGCTCTTCCGCGGGCTCGGCCGGCAGCTCGAGCTTGGCGGCGATCTCCTGAAGCCGCGCCATCGACTCGTGCTCGACGTCGCGCACCTGCTGCGCGCGGACCTCCGCCTGAGTCACGGCGTCGCTGGCCTGCTTGAGCCGCGCCTGGATCTCGACCTCCTCGCGCGCGCACGCCCTGAGCTCCGCGGCCGTCTCCTGTCCCACGGCCTCGTCGGCCGTGAGCTGCTCGGCCAGCGACGTCGCGGCGTGCCGCGACCGCCTGCGCCGCGCCATGCAGCGCGTTCGCAGCGCGCTCGGCGTGGCCCGCAAGCGTGCGACAGCGCGTGCTGCGCGCACGCAGGCGCACGAGCCTGCAGCTCGCGCTCCGCGCGCTCGTGCTGCGCGCGCTCGGCCAGCCTGCGCTCCGCGCCCAGGTCGGCCTCCACACGCGCGCGCTTGACGGCGGCCTGGCCGTCCTCGGGTGACGCCCTGCCGCAGCTCGATCCGCCTGGTCGCGCGCCTCAAGAGCTCGTCCGCTTCGTCGAGCGCACGTGATGCCTCGCGCATCTGGGCTTTCGCGTCCTCGCGCCGTTCGATCGACGTCGTTTACCTGCGTGCCCGCCTGCGCGACCGCGTCCCGCGCAGCGGTCTCCTCTGCCGCGGCCGCCTCGGAGGCCTCGACGAGCTTGTCTCGCGACGCGCGCGCCTCGAGGATCCGCTCCTCGCCGCCGGCGGGCGCCTGGCGCAGCTCGCCGGTGGAGCCGAAGAGCGCACGGCCGCGCGGGGTGATCGCGATGCCGGTGAAGTCGCGCGGGACGCTCGCGAGGTCCTCGACGAGCCAGGCGTCCGCGAGCAGCCGCTCGACGACGGGGGCGAGGTCAGCCGGCGGACGCACGTGGTCGAGGATCCGCTCCGCGCCCGCCGCCGGGGAGCTCCCGGCGGCCGGAGCCACGGCGTGACCGGAGACGAGCGCGCTGCCGCCGTCGCGGAGCCCGTCGAGGAGCGCCTGCCCCTGGCCGAGACTGTCCACCACGCCGGCGCGCAGGCGGGACCCGAGCGCGGCTGCCACAGCGAGCTCGAAGCCCTCGTCGACGTCGAGCTCCGCCGCGAGCGTGCGGCTGTCGTCCGGCGCCGCGGCCGCGGTTCCAAGGAACTCGTTCAGGGCGGCCAGCTCGGATGCGGCCTTGGCCGCCGCCGCCCGCGCCGCGTCCTCGCGCCGCTCGGCCTCGCGCTGCGCCGTGCGCGCCTGCTCGACCGCCTGCTCGGCCGGCCACCACGGCCGCGCGCAGCCGTTCGACCTCGGCGGCCGCGGCCTCGCGGCGCGCCTCGGCTTCGACGCGTTCGGACTCGAGCCCGGCGAGCTCGTCCTCCAGCCTCGAGTCCCGCTCCGAGTCGAGCGCCCGCAGCTCGGTCTCGAGCGCCGCGATGCGGTCGGTCGCACCGGTGTCCTGGTCCTCGGCCGCGCCCGCCTCGAGCTCGGCCGCGTCGCGCTCGTCGCGCGCCGCGTCGTCGGCCGCCGCCTGTGCGGCCTCCCGCGCGCGTTCGGCGCGCAGGGCGATCCCGTCGGCCGCCGCGCGTGCGGCGAACAGGCTGCTCGACAGCTGCTCGCGCGCGCGGGAATGCTCCGCAAACGCCTCCTCGGCGGCCTCGCGCCGCTTTGCCACCTCGGCCAGGAGCCGCTCGGCCTCGTCGCGCGCCACGCCGGCAGCGGCTGCCGCCTTCTCGGCCTCGGCCAGGGCGGCGCGCGCGGCGCGCAGGTCGTCCGCCGCGAGCTCGCGTCCCGCCTCGAGCGACTGCCGCTCGAGGCGCTGGTGCAGCTCGGCGGCCTCGGCCTGGCGCTTGAGCGGGCGCAGCCGTGACCGAGCCTCGCGCTCGACGTCGAGCGACCGCGCGAGGTTGTCCTCCGTGCGCTCGAGCTTCAGCTGCGCGCGCCGGCGCCGCTTGCGGTGCTTGCCGAGCCCGGCGGCCTCCTCGATCAGGAGCCGGCGGTCGCGCGGCTTCGAATGGATGATCGACTCGACGCGGCCCTGCGAGACGACGGAGTGCATCTCTTTCCCGAGCCCGGTGTCGGACAGCACCTCGAGGACATCGACCATCCGGCAGCGCGCGCCGTTCAGCCGGTACTCGCCCTCACCGTCGCGCGAGAGCTTGCGCACGATCGAGATCTCGGAGAAGTCGGAGTCGAGCGCGCGATCGGAGTTGTCGAGCAGCACCTCCACCTCGGCGGCGTTGCGGGACTGCACGCCGGCGGCGCCGGCGAAGATCACGTCCTGCATCGTCTGGCCGCGGACGGCCAGGGGGCTCTGCTCGCCGAGCGCCCACAGCACGGCGTCCGTGATGTTCGACTTGCCCGACCCGTTCGGGCCGACGATCACCGAGACGCCGGGCGCGAAGTCGAGCTTCGTGCGGTCCGGGAAGGACTTGAACCCCTTCAGCGTGATCGAGCGGAGGTGCATCAGCGTCCTGCTTCCTCGAGCCGGTCGAGCGCCCGCGACGCCGCGGACTGCTCGGCCGCCTTCTTGGTCTTTCCACTGCCGCGCCCGAGCTCCTCGTTGTCCACCATCGCGAGCGCGACGAAGCGCCGGTCGTGCGGCGGGCCGTCCTCGCTCTCGATCACGTACTCGACGACCTCGGCGCGCCGCGCCAGCCGCTCCTGCAGCTCCGACTTGAAGTCGACGGGATTCTCGAGCGCCTCCTCGATCTCGCCGCTGAAGGACCCCACCACCGCCGGGGCCACGCGGTCCCAGCCGAACGCGAGGTAGGCGGCGCCGATCACCGCCTCGCAGATCGACGCGAGGATGCGGTCGCTGGCGATGAGCGCGTCCGCGCTCTGACCGGTCCCGTCAGGCGCCCACTCCTTCAGCCGCTCGGGCACGCCGATCCCGCGCGCGACCTGCGCGCACGCCTCGCGCGACACGCTCTGCGCGCGCAGCTTCGTGAGCCGGCCGGCGCCGAAGTGCTCGAAGCGCGGATAGATGTGGGTGGAGACCGCGAGGCTCAGGACGACGTCCCCCAGGAACGCGAGCCGCTCGTACGACTCGCCGCGCTCGTCCGCCCAGGACGAATGGGTGAACGCCTGCCGGGCCAGATCCTCCGGCAGCTCGTCGACAAGGGGCTCGAGTGTGGTGGCCAGGGCTTCAGGTCGTTTGGGCCTGCGCGTGGGCGGCGACGAAGTCGGCTGCCTGCCCCACCGTGTGGATCTTGGCTGCCTCTTCGTCCGGGATTCGGATGCCGTATCGGTCCTCGAGCTCCATCACCAGCTCGACGAGGTCGAGCGAGTCGGCCTCCAGGTCCTCCTTGAAACGCGTGCCCTCGACGATGCGGGACGCGTCCACGCCCAGCTCCGTCGAGAGGTGCGCTCCGGATGAGCTCCAGCACCTCGTCTCTAGTCATGACTTGGGCGAAGCTAGCAGCGGGCGCGGACCGCAAGGCCCCGCCCTGGGCCAGAGCTGCGGCGGTGCGCTCGACCATGTCCTCGTCCGCTGCGCGGCGCGCCAAACGGACCGCATTCGCGATCCCCTCCACGCTCGACTTCCCGTGGGCGACGACGACCGGCCGCCGCACCCCGAGCAGGATCGCTCCCCCCGTCGTGTTGGGGTCGAGCTGCTCGCGAAGGCCCGCCAGGCGGCCGCGGACAAGCAGCCCGCCGAGCGACGACAGAAGCCCGCCCCGGATGGCGTCGCGGACCGCGCCGGCCACGGTCTTCGCGGTGCCCTCCATCAGCTTCAGGGCGACGTTGCCGGTGAAGCCGTCGGTGACGACGACGTCCGACCGCGCCGGCCGCCAGGTCGGTGCCCTCGACGTTGCCCGCGAAGTCGAGCGTGCCCGCCGCGAGCTGCTCGTGCGCGGCCACGACCTCGTCCGTTCCCTTCTTCGGCTCCTCGCCGATCGAGAGCAGCCCGACGCGCGGGCGGGCGACTCCGTGCACCGCCTCCATGAAGGCCGCGCCCATGTATCCGAACTGGACGAGGTACTCGGGCCGGACGTCCACGTTCGCGCCCGCGTCTAGAAGCAGGACGGGGTTGCCCGGCAGCGGCACGAGCACGGCGATCGCGGGGCGGTGAACGCCCTGTATCCGCTTGATGTGGAAGAGCGACGCGGCCAGCAGCGCGCCGGTCGCCCCCGCGGACACGAGCGCGTCGGCCTCGCCGGCGCCCACGGCCTTCGCCGCGCGCACGACCGACGCGTCCTCCTTCGAGCGGACGGCCATCGCCGGGTCCTCGTCGTTCGTGATCTCCGATCCGCCGAAGAGCTCCACCGGCGTGCCGGCCAGGCGCGCGCCCTCGGCCACGAGGTCCGGGCCCCCGTCGGCGCCGTTGGTGTCGACCGCGACCGGTCTAGTGCTCGTGGTCATGGTCGTGATCGTGCTCCTCCTGGGGCACGAACACCTCACGACCCGCGTACGTCCCGCAGTTCATGCAGACGCGGTGCGGCAGCCGCGGCTCGCCGCACTGCGGGCATGCACGCAGGCTGGGCGGCGAGATCTTGTGCTGCGAGCGGCGCTTGTTGGTGCGCGCATGGGACTGTCGCTGCTTTGGGACGGCCACGAGACGGGCCAGTCTAGCTAGGCGGAATACACCGCGATCAGCAGTGCCGTCGCGACGAGCGTCGCACCGGCGACCGGCACGACCTGGCGCCCGCGCGGCTGCGTCTTCTCGTGGACCATCAGCGCGGTTAGAGCAGCCATCGCCAGGAGGCTCGCGACGCCGACCGAGAACATCACCAGCATGAGCGCCCAGCAGCAGCCGAGGCAGAACGCGCCCGTGTCCGCAGGCCGAGGCGCAGCCCGCCGCCCGCTCCGCGCTCGTAGAAGCGGAGCATGAACTGGGCCGGATGGCGGCACTTGTCGAGGCAGGCGTACTTCAGCGAGGAGAACTGGAAGGCGCCCGCCACTGCGAGCACGCCAGCGCCCAGCACCCATTCATGGCCCTGGAGCCATGGGCTGGCATCGACCGCCGCGTGCACGCCAACGTCGAACGCGAAGGCAAGCGCCCCGAACGCCGTCCAGATCAGCGCGTAGCCGCCGAGGAAGCCGGCCATGGCTGCGCGCGGGTGTGGCTGCTTGGCCGCCGCCTTGGCGAAGAGCCGCATCAGCGGCAGGCTGCTTGGCAGCATCATCGCGGCCAGCATCAGCTGCCACGAGAGCAGGAAGGCCGGCAGCGCGATCCACACCGCCGGCCCGTCCTCGATCAGCCCGTCGTGGTGCAGCAGCGACGCAGCCCCGGTCACCTCCGCTATCGCGGCGGCGGCCCAGGCAGCGACGATCGCCGCTGTCAGTCCCCGGTGTAGTCGAGCTTCCAGTCGGACTGGATCGCGTTCTTCTTCTCGTACGCCCACTGGTAGCCGTGCTCCGGGATGTCGATCTTCTGGGTGTCCGCCACCCCGACGTACGCCGGCGAGCCGGGCACCGTCGAGAAGACCGAGTTGTTGAGCGTCGTGGTGCTGCCGTCAGGTCCGGTGTACGGATGCATCGCCGCCTGAACTTTTTCACCGATGCTCAACGTCCCCGCCCCGTCGACGATCTCGTGCTTGATCGGCGCACGTTCGACCGCGACTACCTCGCCGACGAGTTCGGCCAGGTCGGCGAGCGGACCGCCGAGCTTGCCGGTGAACGCGGCGAGCATCGCCTCCTCCTGCTCTTCGGACGCCTCCTCGTCCACGTAAACGACCTCTCGCCAGTTTCCCTCGAGGACGTTCCCAGGGATTTTTGCGACGGCGACGAGCTAAAGCCCGCCCACGTCCACCCCGTTGATCGTGCCCTTGTCGAAGTGGTATGCGACGACCGCGTCACAGGTGCCCTGATCGGGATCCTCCCCGATCCAGCACGGACACAGCACGTCGCAGGAGCACACCTCGAGCAGCGAGCCTTCCAGCTGATAACCGCTCATTCGAGTCCCCTTTCGGGTTGGCCAGTAAGGCGACTCTAACCCGGCGCTAGCGGCTCAGTCGAGTGTCAATTCCCGCTGTAGTCGAGCTTCCAGTCGGACTGGATCGCGTTCTTCTTCTCGTACGACCACTCGTAGCCGTGCTCGGGTATGTCGATCTTCTGGGTGTCCGCCACTCCGACGTACGCCGGCGAGCCCGGAACGGTCGAGAAGATCGAGTTGTTCAGCGTCGTCGTGCTGCCGTCGGGCCCCGTGTACGGATGCATCTCCGCGTGGACCTTGCCGCCGTTGTCGCCAACCGTCAGCTTGCCGGCGCCCTCGACGATCTCGTGCTTGATCGGCGCACGTTCGACGGCGACTCGCTCGCCGACCAGCTCGGCGAGGTCCGCTAGTGGGCCTCCGAGCTTGCCCGTGAAGGCGTCGAGGATCGCGTCCGCCTGCTCGTCGGATGCCGCTTCGTCCACGTACACGAGCTGCCGGAAGTTCCCCTCGAGGATGTTCCCTGGGATGTTCACGACACTGACGAGTGTCAGGCCGCTGACGTCGACGCCGCTGATCTCGCCGCTGTCGAAGTGGTACGCCACGACCGAGTCGCAAGTGCCCTGGTCGGGGTCCTCCCCGATCCAGCACGGACACAGGACGTCGCACGAGCACACCTCGAGTAGCGAGCCATTCAGCTGATAGCCGCTCATTCGAGTCCCCCTTTCCGGGACGGGTGGCCAGAGAGGCGACTCTAACCCGGCTGGGCGACTCAGTCGAGCTTCAGTTCGGACAGCTTCGCCCAGCGCGGATCCGGCTCGCGCTCGTGCGCGTGCTCGGGGTCCTCGTTGAGGTTCGCACCGCAGATCCCGCAGAGCCCGCGGCAGTCGGCCGTGCAGCAGGATCCGGACCGGGAGCGCGAGCACGAGCGCGTCGCGCGCCCAGGACCTGACGTCGAGCTCGTCGCCGTCGAGGTAGGGCGAGCGAAGGTCGTCGCCGCCGCCCGGCTGGTCGACCTCGCGCGCGTCGATTGAGAGCTCGTGCGCGGCCGTCGTCGAGGCAGCGCATGCACGGCCCCTCGAGCCGGATGTCGTAGCGCAGCCGCAGCGCGTAGCCCGTGGTCGTCCGCGAGACGTCCACGCGCGCGTCGGCCACGGCGCCCGGAGCCGTGTATCGCTGGCCGCCGAGCTCGATCGCGATCGAGCGCGACCGAGGGAGTCAGTGACGCCGCTTCGCCTGAGGAGAGTCCGAGGCGGCCGAGGTCAAGAACGTTCGTCGTCCCGCCCATACGGGCGAGAGTAGCGCCGCTCTCGAGGGGGCGGCTAGGCGGCTTCGGTCTCGGCGCGCTCGAGGTGCTGAGCGACCAGGTACTTCGCGTGCCCGATGACCTGCTGCCAGGCGTCTTCGTCGCACTCCTGCAGGCCCGAGCGAGTGTCCGGCTCGACGATCATCGAGACCTCGAACAGAGTCGGGCGCTCGCTGCGGCCGGGTTCGATCACATGGAAGGTGACCAGCTCGTCCTGCATGTGGGTTCTCCTGGTTCCGACCGTCGCCTGGGCCAGCGACGGCAGTCGAATACGAGTCCTGGAGACTTTGTAACACGGGTGGCGGCGGCTCGCCAATCGCACAAACGTCTACTTCAGGGCGCTAACGCGCCTAGAAAGCAGGCGGCGTGTTCCACGCCGGACGCGGCGGGTCCCAGCGCCAGGCCACCCCGAGCTCTTCTTCTGCGTGGGTGATCATCCACCCCACCGCCAATACCTAGGCCGCGAAAACCGAGGAGTTCAAGGACGCAGGGTCGAAGCCTTGGTGGGCCAAGGCGAGACCCGAGGACGCCGAAATCCGAAGGTTTGCAGCGGCCTAGCCGACTTCGGCTTCTTCGCGGCCCTGCAAGACGGTCGCGCCCGCGCTGGACGGCCGCGATGAACTTCGAGAGGTTGACCTCGAGCGTGTTGAGGATGTCGTCGGCGTAGTCCTCGGCGCCCAGGCGGATCTCGCGCTCGCGCGCGCGGGCGTCCTCGATGATCTCGTCGGCCTGGCGCTCGGCCTGCTTGACGACCTCCTGGCTGGAGATCAGGCGGGTCTGCTCGTCACGCGCTTCCTTGACGATCCGCTCCGCCTCGCGCTTGGCCTCGGCGAGCATCTCCTGGCGCTCCTTGACGATCCAGCGAGCCTGCTTGATCTCCTCGGGGATCGTCGCCCGCATCTGGTCGAGGATGTCGTAGATCTCCTCCTTGTCGACGCGGACCTGATCCGTCAGCGGCACGGGCTTCGCGTTGTGGATCTGATCGTCGAGTTTGTCGATAAGGACTAGGACATCCATTCAGGACCTCAGTTTCTTTAACGCTTAAGTCGTTCCTGCAATTGCGCTGCGACTGCCGGGGGTACCAACCCGGTCAGGTCACCGCCGAACATAGCCAGTTCCTTGACGCCGCTCGAGCTAAGAAAGCTGAATTGCGGTGAGCTCATCATGAAGATGCTTTCGATGTCAGGTGCCATGGTGCGATTGAGCTGATTCATCTCGAACTCGTATTCGAAGTCCGAGATCGCGCGCAGACCCTTGACGATCGCCTTTGCTCCGTGCTCTCGCGCGAAATCGACGATGAGGGTATCAAAGGGTTTTACCTGCACATTGGGCAGATTTTCGATCTCCGCCTCGATCATCTCGCACCGCTCGTCGGCGCTGAACAGGGTCTTCTGCTTGCGCACCGGCTGGTTGACCACCGCGACGATCACCGTGTCGAACACGCGCGATACGCGCCCGATGATGTCCAGGTGCCCCATGGTCACCGGGTCGTAGGACCCCGGACAGACGACCGTCCCGCCGTTCCTACTGGCCATGGTGGATCGCAATCCTGGTGTCGCCGTAGGTGCGCTCGTCAGCCAATGGAAGGCCAAGGACGAGCGGGTTCCGCTTTGAAGATTCGGTCACGATGAGCGCTTGCGGCGCCGCCACGCGTGGCAGCAGGTCTGTGAGCGGCTGCGCGATATGAGCGGCAGCATCATAAGGCGGATCGCAGAAAACGAGGTCGTACGCAGGGTTATCGCCGGCGGCACGAAGCCACCGGAGGACATCCGAGTCGACCACGTCGGCACCCTCGCCGGCCGCCTCCAGGTTCGCCCGGATCGCCTCGAGCGCGGGGCGTGCGGACTCGACGAAGGTCGCCGAGGCAGCGCCACGAGACAGCGCTTCGATTCCTAGCGCGCCCGAGCCGGCGTAGAGGTCCAGCACGCGCAGATCCTCGACAGCGCCAAGGATCGAGAAGAGCGCCTCCCGCACCCGGTCGGCGGTCGGCCGGGTGCCAGCGTCCGCGGGGGCGCGCAGCCTGCGGCCCTTGTGGCGACCGGCGACGATTCTCATCTAGGCAGGGATTGGGTCCATGTCGGACCCGAAGCGTGCCACTGTCGCCTCGCGCAGCAGCGCGTTCTCGGGCAGCTCGAGGTCGCGGGTCGGCGGCGAGCAGCTCGCCGGCGCGCTCGCGTGCGCGTTCGAGCAGGACGACGTCCTCGGGCAGGCGCGCCACCTTGAACTCCGGCATGCCGTGCTGGCGGGTGCCGAGCACCTCCCCCGCCCCGCGCAGCTGCAGGTCGACCTCTGCGAGCTTGAACCCGTCGCGCTCCTTCGCGACGGCCTCGAGCCGCGGCAGCGACGGGTCGCCGAAGAGGATGCAGATCGACTCGTGCTCGCCGCGGCCGATCCGGCCGCGGAGCTGGTGGAGCTGCGAGATGCCGTAGCGCTCGGCCGCCTCGATCAGCATCACCGACGCGTTCGGGACGTCGATCCCGACCTCGATCACGCTCGTCGCCACGAGCACGTCCGCCTCGCCCGCCGCGAACGCGGCCATCGCCTCCTGCTTGCGCTTCGTCGGCATCTGCCCGTGGATCAGCTCGACGCGCTGGTCGCGGAACTCGGTGGCCGCGAGCCGCTCCGCCTCGGCGGTGGCCGCCTTCGCCTGGAGCGTCTCGGACTCCTCGACGAGCGGGCAGACGACGAAGCACTGGCGCCCCTTCGCGATCTCCTCGCGAATCCGCTCGTACGCACGCGCACGGGCGCGGGCGCCGTCCACCACGTACGTCTCGACGGGCCGCCGTCCCGGCCGGGCAGCTCGCGCAGGATCGTCACGTCGAGATCCCCGTACGCGGTCAGCGCGAGCGTCCTGGGTATCGGCGTCGCCGTCATGTGGAGCGCGTGCGGCACCACCCCGTCGCCGCCCTTCGCGTCGAGGGCGGCGCGCTGGCGAACTCCGAAGCGGTGCTGCTCGTCCACCACGACGAGGCCGAGCGCGCGGAACTCGACGGCCGGCTCGATCAGTGCGTGGGTGCCGACGATCATGCCGAGCTCGCCCGAGGCCAGCCGGTCGAGCAGCTCCTTCCGGCGGCGCGCGGGAGTCGCGCCCGTGAGCAGGCCGACGGGGACGTGGCCGCCCAGCAGCCGGTCGATCGTCGCCATGTGCTGCTCGGCGAGCGTCTCGGTGGGCGCCATGAACGCCGCCTGCGCGCCGCTCTCGACGGCGCGCAGCATCGCGTGCGAGCGACGACGACCGTCTTCCCGCTGCCTACCTCGCCCATGAGGAGCCGCTGCATGGGAGTGGCAGAGGCGATGTCGCGGTCGATTCGCTCGAACGCTCGTCGCTGGTCGCTGGTCGGGGTGAAGGGAAGTGACGCGAGCCACGGGTCGACCAGCTCGCCGGTGCCCGGCAGCTCGCGCGCGCTGCGCCCGCTCCGCCCGCGCGCGCTTGCGGCCGGCGAGCGCCAGCTCGAGCAGGAAGAGCTCCTCGAACGCGAGCCGGTGGCGGGCATCGTCCGGGTCCTCGGGCTCGTCGGGGAAATGGATGGCAGCGACCGCGGCCGTCCGCTCGGCGAGTCCCTCGGCCGCACGCAGCCGGCCCGGCAGCGGCTCCACCATGTCGCGGATGCGGCTCGTAGGCCTCCCACGCCAGGGTGCGCAGCCGCTCCGGGCGTGATCCCCTGGGTCGCCGGATAGACCGGCACGAGCCCGAGCGTGTGCACGCCGGCCGCGCCGCCGGCGCCGATCACCTCGTGCTCGGTCACCCAGAACTGGTTGCGGCGCCGGAGCTTGCCGTGCAGGAGCAGCGCCGTGCCCTCGCCGAGCTGGCGCGCGAGCCACGGCTGGTTGAACCACACCGCGACCATCGGCCCGGTCTCATCGGCGACGCGCGCCTCGACACGCTTCTGGCGGCGGTTGCGCATCGGCCGGACGCTGACGCTGCGGACCGTCACTGCGACGGTCGCCTCCTCCCCCACGCCCAGCTCCGCGACGTTGCGCGTCTCGCGCCGGTCGCGGTGAGTGTGCGGCAGGTGCTCCAGCAGGTCGCCGACGGTCTCGATGCCGAGCCCGGCGGCGGCCTTCGCTGCCGGGCCCTTGAGCTGCAGCGGCTCCTCGAGCCGGCTCGGCCGCGGCAGCGAGCGCAGCGGCGCGGCGCGCAGCTCGTCTGCGGTCAGATCGTCGGTTTCGGCGAAGCGGGTTGCGATGCGCGAGAGGATGGCGGCGCTCGTGGACAGGCCCTCTACTCGGCGCAGAGGAGCCACCACCACGAGGCCTGCCCGCCCTCGTGGTAGTCGAGCTCGATGCCCTCCGGAACCGCCCGTTCGACAGCGTCGCGCCGCAGCGGCGCGCCCTCGCCGGCGATGCAGGTGACGAGCTCGCAGCCCTCGGTGACCTCCTTGAGCGTCTGCGCGAGGACCTCCGCGGGCTCGCCCCACGCGACCAGGTCCTCGCCCGCGTAGCCGACGGCGTCGCCGATCTCGAACCGCTTGGCAGGGTCCTCGCGCGCGGCGCGGGCCACCCCGCCGGTCCGGAGCCCGTCGGCG
This sequence comes from uncultured Thermoleophilaceae bacterium, assembly GCA_963839405.1. Classification (GTDB taxonomy): domain Bacteria; phylum Actinomycetota; class Thermoleophilia; order Solirubrobacterales; family Thermoleophilaceae; genus DASPHG01. The sequence continues at coordinate 185,204 of CAWIUV010000011.1, read as the reverse complement.
GCCTCGCGTGAGATGGGCGGCGTTCTCGCGCGCGCCGAGCGAAGGGTCGAAGCCGAGCAACAGCGCCAGCGCTGCCTGTTGCGAGCGCGTGGGCACGACGCATGCCTCCTTCTCGGACAGCTCGGCGGCGCGCTCGGCGGCCATGATCACGTTGGGGCTGTTCGGCAGCACGACCGCGAACTCACCCGGGGCTGCGTGGATGCCCGCGAGGATGTCGTACGTGGAGGGGTTCATCGTGGCCCCGCCGTCCACCACGTGCGCGCCGAGCTCGCGGAACATCTGCACGAGGCCGTCGCCCGAGGCAACGACCACGGGCGAGCACGAGACGTCGAGCCGCGCCGTGCGGTCGGCGACCTGCTCGTGCATGTCGGCCACGTCGAAGTGCGAGACCTCGCCGTGGGCTATGAAGATCGAGGTGGCGAGGTCGGGGTCGTCGGTGTGGACGTGCACCTTCAGCGTCGCCTCGTCGCCCACCACGAGCACGCAGTCGCCGATCTGCTCGAGCCGCGGGATGAACTCGCGCAAGTCGAGGCCGGAGCCGGTCACGGCGAAGTTGGTGCAGTAGCGAAACTCGCTCGACTCGTGCTGCGGCAGGTGCATCGCGTGCGAGGGCGCCGCCTGGTGGGCGAGCTCGGGCCCGCCGTCACCGCGCAGCGCCGCGATCACACCGACGACGATCGCCGTCAGCCCGTACGCGCCCGCGTCGACAACTCCGGCCTCCTTCAGGATCGGCAGCTGCTCGGGGCCACGCTCGACGGCCTCCTTCGCCGCCTCGAGCGCACGCTCCAGCACGTCCGCGAGCATCTCGTCCTGCTCGGCTTCGGACGCGCCCTGCTCGAGCCGGACCTTCTCCATGTGCGCGAGGTCCTGGGCCACGCGGTGCGCCATGGCGCGGACCGCGGACAGCATCGTCCCCTCGGCCGGGTCGCGGACGGACTCGTACGCCGCGTCCGCCGCGCGCGCGAACGACGCCGCCACGAGCACCGGATCCACCAGCTCGCCGGGCCGCGAGGCCAGCTCCTCGGCCGCGCCGCGGACGATCTGCGACAGGATCACGCCGCTGTTGCCGCGCGCGCCGAGCAGCGCGGCGCGAGCCACGGCGCGGACCAGCTCGTCGCGCCCGATCTCGTCGATCATCTGCCCGTTCAGCCGGTCGAGCTCAGCGAGGACCGCCCGCATCGTCATCGCCATGTTGTCCCCCGTGTCGCCGTCGGCGACCGGGAAGACGTTCAGGTCGTTGACCTCCTGGCGGCGCCGTTCGAGCTCGGCGCAGGCGTTCGCCACGACGTTGCGAAAGCGAACGAGACTGGGATCGGGCACGTAGCCCTCTCTACACGTGCTTCAGGACCTTGCCGGCCTTGAGGCAGCGCGTGCAGACGTACTCGCGGCGCGGGGCGCCGTCCACCGAGATGCGGACCTTCTGCAGGTTCGCGTTGAAGCGCCGCTTGGTAGCGACCATCGAATGGCTGCGGCTGTGCCCGAAAGCCGGGCCCTTTCCGCACGAGTAACAGACCTTTGCCACGGCGGCGTCAGGCTAGCACCGGCCGGCTACGGGCCGGTGTATCCGTCGACGTAACAGGGCGCCGAACCGCAGACGTCGATCACGTCGCCGTTCAGCATGAACTCGACCTTCTGCTGCTGCGCGTTCGGGTCCTTGCGCGGCCGTCCGTGCGGGTCGGCCCCGGTGCGGTTGGGAATCTCGGCCAGTGGCGCCGGCTCGGTGCCGACCGTCGCGCCGTTCACCTCGCGGACCGGACCCGTGTCCCAGTAGACCATCGAGGCGTCACCGGTGAACGGGAAGCCGCCGATCGCGGGAATGTCGAAGAGGGGCTCGGCTCTCGAAGCTCCGCCCGGCGTCGACCGCCGGCTGCCGCACGCTTGCGCCGAGCGTCCGCGCCATCACGTCGGCCTGGATCGTGCGTGACCTGGTGGTCGCCGACCGCGACGTGCATCAGGACGTTGTGGTCGGGCGTGCCCGGGAGCGGGTCGCCGACGACGTGATGCGCGTAGCCGTTCCCCTCGCCGCGGTCCCAGAGCATCTGCATGAGGCCGAGGACGAGCGGCCGCTCGCGCTCGTTCGGATACTGCTCGTACATGATCGTCGCGTACGTGTCGAAGTCGATGCTGCGCCGCAGCAGGATCGAGTAGTTGATCGCGGGGACGCCGAGCACCGCGTTCTGGAAGTCGGGCGCGAGCGCGGTCAGCGCCGCGCCCTGGATGCCGCCCTGGCTGTTCGAGTCGTAGAGCAGCTCGAGTTGTCGAAGATCGGCTGGCCGCCCTGCTGGAACGCCGCGTGCGGACGCGAGCCCGTTGCGGGTGCAGCATCAGCCGGCCCAGGTAGAGCTGGTCCACGAACCCCTGCTGAAGCCGGTCGGCGAACTTCGGGAACAGCGAGAGGTTCTTGCAGCACCTCGACGGCGAACGGGACGCTCGGCGCGTTCATCCCCGTCCAGTCGGTGCGCGCAGTACATCGCGTTGTGGCGCTCCGCCATGCGCTGGATGTCGCTCTCGTCACAGACCTGGTCTGCCCGACCCGAGCAGACCGTGCCCGTACTGCACGTCGAGCGCCGGCGTTCACCGGGGTTAGCCGCGGCGGGACGTTGCAGTGAGAAGGGCGCCGTGCGGAAGCTGTCCGTCGCTGCGCACCGGGATGTTCGACCGGCGGCTCTCGAACGCGAAGCCGCCGCCCGGCTCGCAGCCCGCGCTGTCCAGGTAGCACGGCACCTGGAACGTGCCCGTCGATGCGCTGCGCGACGCCCGGCTCGTCGGTCACCGCCGCGACGCTTGTGACGGTGAACGACGGCGCGTTCCCCTGCACCTGACCGTCGGCGAGGTTCGTATCGCCGAGCAAGCGCGAACGCGTCGTCGCGGATGTGGAGCGCGCGCTCGGTGAGGTTGCGCTCGCTCGCGACCGTGAAGTCCCATGCCAGGTAGAGGCTCTTCCGCCTGACGCCGGCCTCGCGCAGGTAGCGGAAGATCGAGTTCATGTGCGCCCGGCGGCTCTCGATCAGCTTGTTGTCCGTCTCCTTGCGGTCGCGGTAGAGGCGGAAGGCGGCGCCGGCTTCGATCTCGTTGCCGTCGCGCGTTGCGCAGGTTCCGCAGCGCGACGATGTAGCGGGTGCCCTCGTCCCAGTTGACGGCCGGCCGGATCTGGAGATTCACGTCGCGGCGCCGCGCCGGGTTCGGATCGAGCTCGGCCCAGATCGGATGGCGCTCGCCTGTCCGCGCATTGATCACGAGGATCGGCGCCTTGCGCGCCGTGTAGCGGCTCAGGTCCTCGAGCTGCACCGGATTCGTCCTGCGGAACGCGCGCTCGGTGTCGAGCCCGCGCACGCGCGTGATGATCGTCTGGCCGGGGCTGAAGCCGTCGCTGCGGTTCCACGCGGCCGGATCGATGCGCTTGCCGTCCTTGTCCGCCGGCATCGCTTTGCGGCGGAGCGCGATCCGGCCGTCCTTGCGGAAGTAGTCGTTCGGCCACGGCTGGAGGCAGACGGACTTGTCGAAGAAGTCGCACGTCTTGCTCGGCTTGGGAGCGGCGAGGGCGGGAACGGCGGCGAGCCCGACCATCAGAGCCGCCAGCGGGAGGGCGAGTCTCATGCGCGGCGTGAGGGTACTGGTCAGCGCGTGTAATCCAGCAGCAGCTGGCTGACTTGGCGCGAACTCTCCCAGTGCGGCGAGTGGCCCACCCCGCGCATCTTCACGACACGCGCGCGCGGGACGTCCTTCTTCCACTCGTCGGCCGACTCGGGCTCGACGATGTCGTCCTCTGTTCCGAAGATCACGAGCAGCGGAACCCTCGCCTCCTCCACCCGGTCGGAGCTGGGCCTGTCTTCGAGGAATTCCCCAGCCGCCGCGGCCGACTTGTCGTACGCGCTGAACGTCATGCCGTCCAGGTCGTCGACGAACGCATCCGGCACGTCGACATCGTCGGCGAACGCCGAGTCGAGGCCCGCCTTGATCGCGGCGTCGGGGCTGAAGCGGCGGGCGAGCTCGCCGAACACCGGCCACGTCGAGACGCGGCGAAGGAGCGGCGGATCCGCGAACCCGTCGCGCGGCGGCGTTCCGATCACGACGAGCTTCCGGACGAGCCCCGGTTCCTGCTCCAGGAGCGAGGTCGCCACGGTGCCGCCCATCGAGTGGCCGACGACGACCGCCCGCCTGACCTTGAGCTTCCGAAGAGCCTGCCCGACAAGGCGAGCCTGGTTCTCCATCTCGTATCCGTCGCGGGGCATCTCCGAGTCGCCGTGGCCGAGGAGGTCGAACCGGATCACGCGCAGGCCGCGCCGCGCGAGCTCCGGCGCAACCCGGTCCCACCACCGCTTCGAGCATGCGAAGCCGTGCAGCAGCACGATCGTCGGGTCGTCCCGGTCGCCCGCCTCCTTGTAACTCAGGTCGCCGCCGTCGAGCTGCATGATCCGGGCGCCGCGGCTCTGCTCGGCGTCCTTCGTCTCGCGGTCGGTGACCACCGTGTTGACGATCAACAGCAGCGCCACCACGCCGAGGACGATTGCCGTGCGGATCAGCCGCATCAGCCGGTGACCTCCCGGAAGGCGGCAAGAGCGCGCTCGATCCCCTCGGCGTCCACGTCGAGATGTGTAACGCAGCGGATCAGCGTCGGCGCCATCGGCGTCACCTCCACCCCACGCTCCCACAACTCGCCGACGAGCTGCGGCGCGTCGGCGACCTCAGCGATGACGATGTTCGTGTCGGGTGTTTGAACGTCGAAGCCCAGCTCGGCCAACCCGTCGGCGAGCGTGCGCGCGTTCTCGTGGTCCTCGGCGAGCCGGTCCACGTGGTGGTCGAGCGCGTACAGGCACGCGGCCGCGACGATCCCCGACTGGCGCAGTGCGCCACCGATCATCTGCTTGTAGCGCCACGCCTCGTCGATCAGCTCCTGCGAGCCGGCGAGGACCGCGCCGACCGGCGCACCGAGCCCCTTCGTGAAGTCGATCCATGCCGTGTCGAACCCACCCGCCCACTCGGCGGCGCTGGTTCCGCTCGCCACCACCGCGTTCATCAGCCGCGCCCCGTCGAGGTGCGCGCGCATGTCGTGCGCGCGTGCAACCTCGAGCACAGCGCGCACGGTCTCGAACAGCCACACGCGCCCGCCGCCGAGGTTCGTCGTCTGCTCCACGGAGACGAGCCGCGAGCGCGGCGCGTACCGGTCGCCCGCGGGACGGATCGCCGCCTCGAGCTGCTCGGGGCCGAAGATGCCGCTGGGCACGTCGATCGTGCGCACCATCGCGCCCCCGAAAAGCGCCGGTCCCCCCGCTTCGTAGTTCACGGGGTGCGAGTTCCTTGCCGCGATCAGCTCGTCGCCGCCGGGGCGCGTGTGCAGCCTGATCGCGATCTGGTTGCACATCGTCCCGGACGGCAGGAACAGCGCCGCCTCGTGGCCGAGCAGCTCCGCCACGCGCTCCTGGAGGCGAAGGGTCGTGGGGTCGGCGAAGCGCTGCTCGTCGCCGACCTCGGCCTCGGCGATCGCCTGTCGCATCCCCGCGGTCGGGCGGGTCTGCGTGTCACTGAAGAGGTTGACCCGCTCCACTCAGCCGAGCAGCGTACGGCGAAGCTCAGCCATCCGGAGCACCGCGTGCGCGGCGTCCTCGCCCTGGTGGCGCTTCCCGCCGCCGACGCGCGCGAGCGCCTGCTCCATGTTCTCGACCGTCAGGACGCCGAACGAGCACGGCACGCCGGTGTCGAGCTGGACGCGCGAGATGCCGGCCGCGGCCTCGCCGCACACGTAGTCGTAGTGCGTGGTCTCGCCGCGGATGACCGCCCCGAGGCAGGCGACGCCGTCGTACCGGCCCGACTCGGCGCAGTAGCGCGCCGCAAGCGGGAGCTCGAACGCCCCGGGGACGTCGTGCACGTCCACCTCCGCGCCGGCCTCCTCGAACACGCGCGTCGCGCCCTCGACGAGCCGCTCCGCGAGATCCTCGTAGAAGCGGCCCACCGCGATCGCGAACGTCAACCCGTCCTCCTCGCGCTTCTTCTTGCGGTCGCGCACGTGCTCCTCGTGGATCATCTCCTCGTCGAGCGCGAGGCCCTGGTGGTGGAGCAGGTGGCCGAGCTTGTCGCGCTTCGCGCGCAGGTAGTCGCGGTTGTGGTCGCCGGGCTCGTGCTGGATCGGGATCTGGTCGGTCACCCGCAGCCCGTAGCCCTCCAGGCCGACGATCTTCTTCGGGTTGTTCGTCAGGAGCCGGATCGAAGTCAGCCCGAGGTCCACCAGGATCTGCGCGCCGATGCCGTAGTCGCGCAGGTCGGCGGGCAGCCCGAGCTTCAGGTTCGCGTCGACCGTGTCGAGCCCCTCCTCCTGGAGCTTGTACGCGCGCAGCTTGTTGAGGAGGCCGATCCCGCGCCCCTCCTGGGAGAGGTACAGGAGGACACCCTGCCCCTCCTCCTCGATCATCAGCAGCGCCGACTCGAGCTGCTGGCCGCAGTCGCACCGCTGCGAGTGGAAGACGTCGCCGGTCAGGCACTCGGAGTGGACGCGGACGAGCACGTCGTCGGCGCCGTCGACGTCGCCCTTGACCATCGCCACGTGGTGCTTCTCGTCCACGAGCGAGCGGAAGCCGACCGCCTCGAAGTCGCCGAACTCAGTGGGCAGACGAGTCTGCACGACGCGCTCGATCAGCTTGTCGTTCCTGCGCCGGTAGGCGATCAGGTCGGCGACCGTGATCATCTTCAGGCCGTGGCGCTCGCAGTACTCGACGAGGTCGGGCACGCGCGCCATCGTGCCGTCGTCGTTCATGACCTCGCAGATGACGCCCGCCGGATTGAGCCCCGCGAGGCGGGCGAGGTCGACCGCCGCCTCGGTCTGGCCCGTCCGCTCGAGCACGCCGCCGGACTTCGCCTTCAGCGGGAACATGTGGCCCGGCTGGACGAGGTCGTGCGGCTTCGTGCGCGGGTCGATCGCGACCTGGACCGTCCGGGCGCGGTCGTGGGCGGAGATGCCGGTCGAGACGCCCTCGCGCGCCTCGATCGACACGGTGAAGTTGGTGCCGAAGCCCGATTCGTTCTTCGCGGCCATCAGGTCGAGCCCGAGCTCGTCGCAGCGCTCACCGGTGAGCGCGAGGCAGATCAGGCCGCGGCCGTGGGTCGCCATGAAGTTGATGGCCTCAGGCGTGGCGAACTGCGCCGCCATCGTCAGGTCGCCCTCGTTCTCGCGGTCCTCGGCGTCGCAGACGACGACCATCTTGCCGGCGCGGATGTCCTCGATCGCGTCCTCGATCGTGCTGAACGCGGCCTGCGCGCGGTTCATCGCGCCACCAGCTTCTCGACGTACTTCGCCACCACGTCCACCTCCAGGTTGACCGCGCGGCCCGGTGCCGCTTCACCAAGTGTGGTGCGTTCGAGCGTCTCGGGGATCAGTGACACCTCGAACCAGTCGTCCGCGACGGCGCTGACCGTCAGCGAGACGCCATCGACCGCGATCGAGCCCTTCTCGACGACGTAGCGCAGGAGCTCGGGCTGTGCGGCGATCCTGACGATGCGCGCGAAGCCCTCCTCGCGCACGTCGGCGACCTCGCCGAGACCGTCGACGTGGCCCTGCACGATGTGGCCACCGAGCCGTGCGCTCGCCTGCAGGGCGGGCTCGACGTTCACGCGGTCGCCCTCGCCAACGGTCGCCAGCGAGGAGCGCCGCAGCGTCTCCTCCATGACGTCGGCCGTGAAGCGGCCATCGCCCGTCTCGACGGCGGTCAGGCAAACGCCGTTGATGCACACGGAGTCGCCACGGGCGATCGGCTCCACCTGCGTCTCGACGGTCAGGCGCACACCGTCGCCGTTGCGCTCCACGGCGGCGACACGCGCCTTGTCCTGGACCAGCCCCGTGAACACGTCACCACTCCTTCAGGCGTGCGCAGATCAGGAGGTCGCCGTCGATCACGTCGTGCTCGATCTCGAGCGGGCGGCGCGCGTCGGCGATGCTCGCGACCCCCTGGCCGCCGAGGACGGGCAGCGAGTCGCCGCCGCCGGCCACCACCGGCGCCACGAACAGCCGCAGCTCGTCGATCTCGTCGATGTCGAAGAACGTGCCGGCGAGGTGCGGCCCACCCTCGAGCAGAATCGACTGGATGCCGCGCGCTCCGAGCTCGTCCAGCGCGGCGCCGAGCCGCGCGGGCTCGTTCTGCCCGGTCGCGACGACGACGTCGGCGCCGACGGATTCGAGCGCCTCGACGGTGGTGCGCGTCGCGGCGCGCGAGCACACGACGATCAGCGGCGCCTCGTCGATCGACGTGACGAGTTGCGAGTCGAGCTTCAGGCTGGCCTCCGAGTCGAAGACGATGCGCGTGGGCTGCTTCGCCACCGCGTCGACGCGCGACGTGAGCAGCGGGTCGTCGGCCACGGCCGTATGGATGCCGACAGCGACCGCGTCGACCTCGGCCCGCCAGCGGTGCGCCCGCGCGCGGCTGGCCTCGTTCGAGATCCACTTCGAGTCGCCGGCGGCCGTGGCGACCTTCCCGTCGAGCGTCGTGGCCACCTTGAAGACGACGTGCGGGCGTCCGGTGAGCGCGTGCTTGCGGAACGGCTGGTTCAGGAGGCGCGCCTGCGCGGCGATGTCTCCGTTCACCACCTCCACCTCGACGCCCTCGTCCCGGAGGATCCCCAGGCCGCGCCCGTTCGCCTTGGACGTGGGGTCGTCGCTCGCCACGACGACGCGCGCGATCTTCGCGGCCAGGATCGCGTCCGTGCACGGCGGCGTCCTGCCCTCGTGCGCACACGGCTCGACCGACACGTACATCGTCGCCCCGGCCGGGTCCTCCTCGCACGCGTCGAGCGCCGTCCGCTCCGCATGCGGCATGCCGGCCTGCTCGTGAAAGCCCTCTCCGATCGGCCGCCCGTTCTTGACCACGACGGCCCCGACCAGGGGGTTCGGACTCGTCCTTCCACGCGCCCTCTCGGCCAGCTCGAGGGCCCTCTGGAGGTGCTTCTGGTCGTGCTCGATCACAAGGTTGACTCGCGAGTCAATTTATCACCGGCTACGGTCCGGCCCTCGTGGTGAAAGAGCTGCTCCAGAAGCGGGTTCTGCTCGGCCCGGCCCCGCTTCGGAGGGCCGCTGCGGCGCGTGCTCTGCGGCCCGAGGAGGCCTGGATGCTGCGCCAGCCGCGCGCCGTTCGGCAGTCCTATGCGCGGGAGGTGCTCAGCGGGAGCGGCGACCTCGAGGTGCTGGCCGAGATCTGGATGCTGCGGCAGCCGAAGAAGGTGCGCGAGAGCTACATCGAGGCGGTACTGGCGCAAACGGCCAGATGGGCGTTAGCGTGGGCTCACGCTCATCGTCGAGAGGAGGACTCGTGCTCGCATACCGGCCCCGCGCTTTCATCGCCACTCTTGTCGCTGTCGTTGTCGCGCTCATCGTGCTGCCTGGAAGCGCTTCGGCGGTCGAGGGTGACTTCTTCGTCAAGGAGTGCCACAGCAACACCGGGTCGGGTGGCGCCTGCTACGACGACAACCTCGCTCTTGGGAACACCTACCAGACCGCCGTGAGCCCCGACGGGCGGCACGCGTATGTGAGCTCTTGGGGCGTTCCGGCGAACGGCGGAAGCATCTCGATCTACGACCGCAACCCGGTGACCGGCCAGCTGCTGCAGCGCACGGGCGCGGAGAACTGCTACCGCGACGCGCCGGCCGGCGGCGACTGCACCGACGTCGAGCAGATGGCCCGGCCGCTGGGGGTGTTGGTCTCACCCGACGGGGATCACGTCTTCGTCGCCGCGTACGGCTCGAACGGCATTACCGTTTTCGACCGTAACTCGGACACGGGACGACTGACCCAGAAGCCGGCGCCGAACGGCTGCCTGAGGGTCGGCGGCGATGGCACGACCTGCAAGGCCGGCCGCGCGCTAGCCTCGTCATCGGGCTCTTCCCGAGCCCGGACGGGAACAACATCTACGCCACGGCGCAGACCGGCGGCGGCGCGATCGCGATCCTGAGCGTGAACTCGAACGGGGAGATCTCGCAGCAGCAGAACATCGACGGCTGCGTGACCGAGAGCGGGAACGACGGATCAGGCAACGCCTGCGCCGACGGCACCGTGATCGGGATCGGATTCCAGCTCGTCGTTTCGCCGGACGGCAGCCACCTCTATGCGGGAAGCGGAGCCGCCCTGACCCTCTTCAACCGCGACACCGTGACGGGCGGCCTGACGCAGAAGTCCACGCCGTTCGGGTGCATCAGCCAAACGGCTCACCAGATCCGAACCCCCCGAACAACAACCGCTGTCAGGTCCAGGCCAACATGCCGGGGGCGCTCAGCGCCCGGATCTCGTCCGACGGCAAGTTCGTCTACGTGGGCGGACAAGGTGGTGGGCTCTTCCAGTTCGAACGCGCCCGCCCGGCGGATGGCGGCAACGGCCTCCTCACGTTCAAGAGTTGCTTCAACGAGAACGGGACAACGGCTGCGTGAACGGCCGCATCCTCAGCGGGCTAATGGAAACGCTGTCGATCTCGCCCGACGGAAGGGCGCTTGCCGCGTTCAGCGCCTCGTTGGGCGCCAGCTTCTTCGACATCGACCTCTCAACAGGGTCGCTATCGCAAAGGGGATGTGCCGCGACCAACGGCGACGCCCCGGGGGAACCCGGCACCTGCATCGACATGCCCACCATCGTCGGCGGTGAGGGGACGGTCGAGTTCATCGGAAACGCGTTCCTCCACTACACGGCGTTCAACGGCGCCCAGTTCACCGTGTTCGACCGCGAGTTCGCGCCCGTCTGCCAGCCGGCAACCGTCCCCGTCCCGTTTGAGACCGCGGTCGCCGCGCCGCTCAACTGCTCGGACGCGAACGGCCACGGGATCACGCTCTCGATCGTCTCGGGCCCCGCGAACGGCACGCTCGGGGCGATCAACACCACGTCGAATACCGTGCCCTACGACCCGTTCGCGGGCTTCACCGGCAACGACACGTTCACCTATCGCGGCAGCGCATTCGGTCTCCCCAGTGCGCCTGCAACGGTGACGCTGAACGTCGCTCCACAGGGCCAGCAGGTCGACCCGGGGGCGGTGGACGCCGACGGGGACGGGTTCCCGCAGTCGAACGACTGCAACGACTCGAACCCGTCGATCAACCCGGGTGCGACCGATGTGGCCGGCAACGGCGTGGATGAGGATTGCTCGGGCGCGGACGGCGCGGGGTCCACGCGCAGGCCACGTGTTACCGGCGACGGAAACGCCGGCACGGTGCGCGTGAACAGGCGGCGCTTCTTCAAGCTCGCCGGCCACAAGGTCAACTGCTCCGGCGCGGGGCCCAACTGCGCCGTGCGGAACAGGGCGACGGCCAGGGTGGACTTCGCCGCGACCTCCGCGCTGCGGAACCGGCGCATCGGCGGGTCGCGCTTCACGGTCAGGGCCGGCAGGACCAAGGGGATCAAGGTCAGGCTCACCAAGAAGGCGTTCAAGGCGCTGAAGCGCGAAGGCAAGCTGAGGGCCAAGGTGCGGGTCACCGTCACCCGCGGCGACCAAGCAGGTCAAGCGACGGGTGAAGGTAAGGCTGAAGCCACCGCGTACCTAGGCGCGGCGACTGACCGGTAGCCTCAGACGGGCGTGAAGCTCGTCATCCAAATCCCCTGCAAAGACGAGGAAGAGCAGCTTCCGGGGACGCTCGCGGACCTGCCGCGCGAGGTCCCCGGCGTCGACGAGGTCGAGTGGCTCGTGATCGACGACGGCTCCACCGACGGCACGGTCGAGGTCGCCCGCGCCCACGGTGTCGACCACATCGTCCGCCTGACCAACAACAAGGGACTCGCCGCCGCTTTCGAGGCCGGGCTCGACGCCTCGCTCAAGCTCGGCGCCGACATCGTCGTCAACACGGACGCCGACAACCAGTACGACGCGCGCGACATCCCGAAGCTCGTCGAGCCGATCGTCGCCGGCCGCGCCGACATGGTGATCGGCGACCGCGAGGTCGCGGAGCTCCAGCACTTCTCGCCGGTCAAGCGGCGGCTCCAGCGCGTGGGCAGCGCCGTTGTGCGCGGGGCGTCGGGCACCGACGTGCCCGACACGACTTCGGGCTTCCGCGCCTACAACCGCGAGGCCGCCATCTCGATGAACGTGGTCTCGAAGTACACGTACACGCTCGAGACGATCATCCAGGCCGGGAAGATGCTCGTAGCGGTCGACCACGTCCCGATCCGGACGAATCCGACCCAGCGCGAGTCGCGCCTCTTCGGCTCGATGTCCGAGTACGTGCGGCGGAACACGCTGGCGATCTTCCGCGTCTACACGATGTACGAGCCGCTGAAGGTCTTCCTCACCGCCGCGGCGATCCTGGGCCTGATCGCGCTCGCGATCTTCGGCAGGTTCGGCTACTTCTACTTCGTCGAGGACGAGGGCTCGGGCCATGTCCAGTCGCTCATCCTCGGCGCGGTCCTGTTCATCGCGGCGGTGCAGCTAGCCGCCCTCGGCATCCTCGGCGACGTGCTCGCCGGGAGCCGCGTGACGCAGCAGCGGATCCTCGAGCGCGTCCGCCGCGTCGAGCTCCAGCTCGGCGTCGAGCCGTCGCACTACGAGCCCGGAAGCGCGCGGGCCGACCAGGAGCCCACGACCGGCGCCGATGCCGGCCCGGCCACCGGCAAGCCGGAGGACCGCGAGGCACTCAGGCTGTGACCGAGCAGGTCGCCGAGGCAGTACCGACCGGCAACACCTACGACAAGTACGGCTCGACGAATCCGCTCGTCAAGCGACTGATGGCGAGATTCGACGGCGCGCTCGACGAGCTGTGGGAGCAGGCCGCCCCCGCGTCCGCGCTCGACGTCGGGTGCGGCGAGGGCGTCCTGACCGAGCGATTCGCGCAGCGGCTCGGCTCGGGCCAGGTGGTGGGCGTCGACCTGGACGACCCGAAGCTGCGCGCCGAGTGGGAGAACCGCGCGCGCCCGAACCTGGAGTTCCGCGCACTCGAAGGCGCGGACCTTCCCTTCGCCAAGAACGAGTTCGACATCGCCTGCGCGATCGAGGTGCTCGAGCACGTGCCCGATCCCGAGCGCACGCTCGCCGAGATGGTCCGCGTCGCGCGCAGCCATGTGCTCGTCTCCGTGCCGCGCGAGCCGCTGTGGCGTGCGCTCAACATGCTGCGCGGCGCGTACGTGCGTCAGCTCGGGAACACGCCCGGGCACGTGAACCACTGGTCACGGGGCGCCTTCCTCGACTTCGTGAACAGGCACGGACAGATCGAGGCGATCCGCTCGCCCTTCCCCTGGACCATGGTCCTTGTCAGGACCGCGTAGCTACGGCCGCGGCGCCGCCGTCCTCTCGGTCGGCATCGGCGTCACGGGCCTCGTCACCTACACGTACTTCTCGCTGGCGAGCCACTCGCTGGCGGACGACGAGTACGGGCGCATCTCGCTCCTGTGGTCGGCCGTCTTCATCGTCGTGTCGGTGCTCTACCGGCCGGTCGAGCAGCTCCTGTCGCGCACGATCGCCGAGCAGTCCGCGCACGCGCACGTCCTGCGCGTCGCCGCCACGATCCAGGCTGGGCTGGGAGTCGCTTTCGTGGTCGCGGCTCTCGCGCTGCGCGGCCCGATCGAGGACGGTCTCTTCGACGGCTCCGAGACCCTCTACTGGATCTTCGTCGCGACGGTCATCGCGTACGCGGCCAGCTACTTCGCGCGCGGCTACCTGGCGGGCCACCACCGCTTCGGCGCCTACGGCGGGCTCGTGCTGCTCGAGGCCACGAGCCGGTGCCTGTTCGCGGTCGCCGTCGCGGTCGGCATCTCGGAGGGCCAGGACGCGGTTGCCTTCGGCATGGTCGCCGCCCCCCTCGTCAGCCTGACCGTGGTGCCGTTCGCGCTGCGGCGCGTGCACCGCTCGCCGGATCCGCCCGCGCCCGGCCGCGCAGGAGCCGGAGTTCACGCTCGCGCACGGCACGGGTTTCGCCGCCGCCGTGCTGCTCGTGATGCTGAGCGAACAGACCTTCATCAACGCCGGTCCGCTGATCGTCAACGCCACCGAGGGCGGCGCGGAGGGCGCCGCCCTGGCCGGCTTCACGTTCAACGTCCTGCTCATCGCCCGCGCCCCGCTGCAGCTCTTCCAGTCGGTGCAGACGTCGATCCTCCCCCACCTCACCGAGATGCGCGCGGCCGGCGACTCCGAGGCATTCGCGCGCAGCGTTGGCGTGACCGTCCGCGCGATCGCCGGCTTCTCCGGGATCGTCGCGCTCGCCCTGCTCGCGATCGGCCCGTGGGCGATGGACATCCTCTTCGGCAGCGATGTCGACTACGGGCGCGTCGGGCTCGCGCTGATCGCCGTCGGCATGGGCCTCTACCTCGCGGCCGCGACCCTGAACCAGGCTGCGCTCGCGCGCGGTCGCGCCAAGGAGGCGGCCGCCTGCTGGCTGGCCTCGGCGCTCGCGTTCGTCGGCTTCCTGCTGATCCCCGGCTGGGACGACCGGATCGTGCAGGTCGAGGTCGGCTACGCGGGCGGGGCCGCGGTTCTGTGCGCACTGTTGTATTGGCTCTATCGCCGACCGGAGTAGAGTCGGGCGCGGGCATGGCGACTCACATCCACACCTGCCCGCTGTGTGAGGCCACTTGCGGCCTCCGGATCGAGACGGACAACGGCAGCATCGTCTCGGTGCGCGGCGACGAGGAGGACGTCTTCAGCCGCGGTTTCATCTGCCCGAAGGCGCACGGGCTGAAGGCGCTCCACGAGGATCCCGACCGGCTCCGCCAGCCGCTCGTGCGCCGCGACGGCGAGCTGCGCGAGGCAAGCTGGGCCGAGGCGTGGCAGGCCGTCGAGGACGGGCTCGCGCCGCTGCTCGAGCAGCACGGGCGCAACGCGGTCGCCGTCTATCTCGGCAACCCGTCCGCGCACAACCTCGCGGCGAACGTCTACGGCCCGGTGTTCCTGAGGGCGCTCGGCTCGCAGAACGTCTACACCGCCAGCACGGTCGACCAGATGCCCAAGCAGGTCGCCGCCGGGCTGATGTTCGGAGCCGCGCTGAGCGTGCCGGTGCCGGACCTCGACCGCTGCGAGCACCTGCTCGTGCTGGGGGCGAACCCGCTCGTCTCGAACGGCAGCCTGATGACGTCGCCGAACGCGCGCGGGCGCATCCGCTCGATCCGCGAGCGCGGCGGCAAGGTCGTCGTGATCGACCCGCGCCGCTCGCGCACCGCCGACGAGGCCGACGAGCACCACGCGATCGTCCCGGGGACCGACGCGCACTTCCTGTTCGCGATCGTGCACACGCTCTTCGACGAGGGCCTTGCCGATCCGGGCCCGCTCGCGCAGCACTGCGCCGGCATCGAGGACGTCGAGCGCCTGGCCGCGGACTTCACCCCGGAGCGCGTTGCCGCTCACTGCGGGATCGAGGCGGACGAGATCCGCCGCATCGCGCGCGAGTTCGCCGCTGCACCGCGCGCCGCCTGTTACGGCCGGATCGGCACCTGCACCCAGGAGTTCGGCACGCTCGCCAGCTGGCTCGTCGACGTGGTCAACCTGCTCACCGGCAACCTCGACCGCGAGGGCGGCGCGATGTTCACGCGCGCGGCCGGCGCGCAGCGAAACACGGCGGGCAAGCCCGGCGTCGGCAAGGGCGTGAAGCTCGGCCGCTGGAAGAGCCGCGTGCGCGGCCTGCCCGAGGCGTTCGGCGAGCTTCCGGTCGTCTGCCTCGCGGAGGAGATCGAGACGCCCGGCGAGGGCCAGGTGCGCGCGCTCGTCACGGTCGCCGGCAACCCCGTCGTCTCGACGCCGCAGTCCGAGCGGCTCGACCGGGCGCTCGAGGGACTCGACTTCATGGTGTCGCTCGACATCTACGTGAACGAGACGACCCGCCACGCCGACGTGATCCTCCCCGGCCCGTCGCCGCTCGCGCGCTCGCACTACGACCTCGCGCTCTACCAGCTCGCCGTGCGCAACGTGGCGAACTACTCGCCGCCCGCGATGGAGCCGGAGGCCGACCTCGAGCCGGAATGGCGCCAGCTCCTACGGCTCACGGCAATCGTCTCCGGGCAGGGCGCGGACGCCGACCTCGACGCCATCGACTCGTTCGTGATCGACACGCTGATCCAGCGCTCCGTCGCCGATCCGCAGTCGCCGCTGGCCGGCCGTGATCCGGCCGAGGTTCGCGAGGAGCTCGGCGAGCGCCGCGGCCCCGACCGGGCACTCGACCTCTTCCTCCGCGCCGGCCCATACGGGCTCACGCTGGACGAGCTCGAGGCGAACCCGCACGGCGTGGACCTCGGGGCGCTCAAGCCGCGCATCCCCGAGGTGCTGCGCACGCCGTCCGGGAAGATCGAGGTCGCGCCCGAGCCGATCGTGGAGGACGTCGATCGGCTGCGCGCGTCGCTCGAGCGCGGCCGCAACGGGCACCTCGTCCTGATCGGCCGCCGCCAGCTGCGCTCGAACAACTCGTGGATGCACAACCTGCGCCCGCTCGTGAAGGGCAAGGACCGCTGCACGATGCACGTGAACCCGGCCGACGCGGAGCGGCTCGGCCTGGTCGACGGAGAGCGCGCGCGGCTGACCTCGGAGACCGGCTCGATCGAGGCGCCCGTCGAGGTCACCGACGCGATCCGGACCGGCGTCGTCTCGATCCCGCACGGCTGGGGTCACGACGCGCCGGGCGTGCGGCTCGACGTCGCGCGCGACCACGCGGGCGTGAACAGCAACGTGCTGGCCGACAGCTCGCTGATCGATCCGCTCTCGGGGAACGCCGTCCTGAACGGCATCCCGGTCGAGGTGGATCCCGCCTAACGAAAAACGGCCCCCTTACGGGAGCCGCTTTTCGAGTCAAAGAGAAGTACGGGTACTGCTCTCGTTCTCGGCCGGAGCGCCGGATCCTCCAATCCGCTAGCACGGAACTGGACAGCTGTTCTAGATCGGGCAGCAGCATCGAGCCGCCGCAGTTGTTGCAGGTGACGTTCGCGTCGTCGGTCATGCGCGCGATCGTCGCGTGCGAGCCGCAGTTCGGGCAGTCCGAGCGCAGCTCGAAGCGGTGCAGGCAGAAGACGCACCGGTAGCGCCCGGGCAGGTTCGTTCCCCGCAGCCAGGGCTCGTCGCAGGAGGGGCAGACGAGGCCGAGGTTGACCTCGGGGTCCCCCACTAGCCCTCCCTCCCCAGCTTGCGCGATGAAGAACCCGTCCGTTCCGTCCCTGTGCGGGAGGAGCTGCGTCCGCTCCCCGGCGCGGAACTCGGCGTGGCGCTCGAGGAAGCGGTCGATCTGGCGCTCGTTCTCTTCCGGCGAGATCGTGCACGTCGAGTACACGAGCGTGCCGCCCGGCTTCACCCGATCCGCCGCGACGTCGAGCAGGCGCTCCTGCTCGGTGACGAGCCTGGCGACGGTGTCCTCATCCTTCTTCCAGCGGACGTCCGGACGGGACTGCAGCGTGCCGAGGTCCGAGCACGGCGGATCGAGCAGCACGCGGTCGAACTCGCCGTCCACGTCGAGCGCGTCGGCCTCGCGGACGGACACGCACGTGACGCCGAGCCGCTCGCAGTTCTCGGCGAGCGCCTTCGCGCGGCCGCCGTGCTTCTCGACCGCCACGACCTCTCCCCTGTTGCCCATCAGCGCGGCCAGGTGGCTCGTCTTCGCGCCCGGGGCGGCGCACATGTCGAGCACGCGCTCGCCCGGCTGCGGATCGAGCGCGCGCGAGACGAGCATCGACGCACGCGACTGGGGCATGATCGCCCCCTCCCTGAAGAGCTTCGACCCGTGCACGTCGAACTGCCCGTCCACCACGAGGCCCTCCGGCAAGCCCTCCGCCACGTGGCTCTCCACGCCCTCCTCGGCGAGGCTCGCTGACACCTCCGCGACCGTGACGAGCAGCTCGTTCGCGCGGACCGCGCTCTCCGCCGGCGAGTTGTCCCGCTCGAGCAGCGCGACCGTCTCCTCCGGCCCGAGCGTGTCCCACCACATGCGAACGATCCACTCGGGGTGCGAGTGGCGCACGGCCGCCTCGGCGGGGCTGTGGTCGGTGAGCTGTGCGATCAGGTCGCCTGCCTCGCGGGTCGCGCGGCGCATGACCGCGTTCACCAGCCGGTGACCGCCGCGGCCATGGTCCTTTGCGAGGTCCACCGTCTCGTTCACCGCGGCGTGATCGGGCACCCCGTCGAGCACTGCAAGCTGGTACACGCCGAGGCGCAGCGCGTTCAGCAGCGACAGAGTCGATCGTCTCGGCCGGCCGCGCGGACAGCGAGGTGATGACGTAGTCGAGCGTCGCCCGGTTCTGGATCGCGCCGTACGCGAGCCGCTGCGCGAAGGCGCGGTCGCGGGCGTCGAGGGCGAAGTTGTCGGCCTCCGCCCGGAAGACGCGGTCGGCGTAGGCACCCTCGCCGAAGGTCCGCTGCAGCACGCGGAAGGCACACACACGCGCCGGGGTGGAGCTCTCGCGGCGCGGGCCGCGGCGGCCGTGGACGAGCTTGACCATCAGGCAAGGCTCCCGGCATGGCCGCGCAGCCACGCCTCCGCGTCCATCGCCCGGCCCCCGGAGGGCTTGACCTCGAGCAGCTCGAGCGCGCCGCCCGAGCAGCCGTACAGGAGCCTGCCGTCGTCGCCCGCGACGAGCCGGCCCGGTCCTACCTCATCCGCGGCGACGCGCGCGCCGAGAACGCCCAGCCGGTCGCCGCCCGGCAGCTCGATCCAGGCCCCGACGTGGGGCGTGAGCGCGCGCACCCTGCGCTCGAGCTCCGCGGGCGTGCGCTCCGGGTCGAGGCGGCGGTCCTCCGCGGCGATCTTGTCCGCGATCGTCACCCCGTCGTCCGGTTGCTCGTCGAACGGCGGGCGCAGCTCGAGCGCGTCCACGAGCAGCTCTCCGCCGAGCTGCGCGAGCCGGGGCGCGAGCGTCCCGTAGGTGTCGTCCGGCGCGATCGGCTCCTCGCGCTGGAGGCAGACCGGCCCTGCGTCCATCTCCGCGGTGGGGCGCATGATCGAGACGCCGGTCCGCTCATCACCCGGCGTCGATCGCGCGCTCGATCGGCGCGGCGCCCCGCCAGCGCGGCAGAAGCGACGGGTGGACGTTCAGCCAGGCGTAGTCCGAGAGCAGCGGCTCCTTGATCAGCGCGCCGAAGGCGCAGATGAGCATCGCATCGGGCTCCCGAGCCGCGATCCGCTCGCGTGCATCGTCGGAGTTCACGGTGTCGGGCTGGTCGAGCTCGATCCCGAGCTCGCGCGCGGCCGTCGCCACGGGCGGCGGCGAGAGCTTGCGCCCGCGTCCCTTCGGCCGGTCAGGGCGCGTGATCACGAGCTGCGGCCGCCACGGGCTGTCTGCCAGCCGCTCGAGGACGGTGACGGCGAAGTCCGAGGTTCCGAGATAGACCGTTCGCACCGCGTCAGGCGGCGCGATCGGCCTGCTCCTGCTCGCGGAGGGCGCGTAGTGCCTCCTTGCGGTCCTCGCGCGAGGCGCGATCGAGCATGAGCACGCCGTCGAGGTGATCCATCTCGTGCTGGATCACCCGCGCCTCGAGCCCGGAAGCCTCGACGAGCCGCTCCTCCCCATGCTCGTCCTTCGCACGGACGCGGACGTGGACCGGCCGTTCAACGTCCACCGCGACGCTCGGTATCGACAGGCAGCCTTCCTCGAAGGTCTCCTGGTCCTCGCTGTGCCATTCGAGCTCCGGATTGACGAGGGTGATGAGCGGCGCCTCGCTGCCGATCCGGTAGACGAGCAGCCGCTGCGATAGCCCGACCTGCGGGGCGGCCAGCCCGACGCCGATCGCGTCTTTCATGATCCCGGCCATTCGCTGGACCTGTTGCTGCAGCGTGTCGTCGAACCGATCCACCGGCGTCGCACGGCTCTTCAAGACCGGGTCGCCCCACTTGCGGATGAAGCTCATCGCCGCGGCTCGGCGGGCAGCTGCCTCCGGGTCGAGTTGCGGTACCTCTTCGAGTCCTTCCGTGAGCTCCTCGACCTCTTGCTCTACGTGCTCCTCCGCCACGCAGCGGAGTGTAGACCGACGCGGGGCCTCGCTACTGCGGATCCACGTCAACCGCGAAGTTGACGCCGCTCCGTCCGTGTTCGGCCTCGACCGCCTGCCGCACAGCGCGTACGGCGGCTGCGCGGTCCGTCCCCTTCACCACGAGCTGCGCGCGCTCGCGTCCCTTCAAGCGGAAGAGCGCCGCCGGGCCCAGCACCGGCACGCCCTCGATGCGCGCGCGGATCGCCTCGGCGGCGGCAAGCTCGGGCCCCGCCTCCTCGGACGAGCAGACGACGCGGATCAGCGTGGCGAAAGGCGGATACGACAGGAGGCGACGGCGCGCGAGCTCCTCGCCCAGGAAGGCCTCGGCGTCGTGCGCGGCAGCGTGGCGCAGGCAGTCCGCCGACGGGTCCGCCGTCTGGACGATCACCCTGCCCCCGCGCGCGCCGCGGCCGCTGCGCCCGGCGAGCTGCGCGACCAGCGCGAAGGTCCGCTCCTCCGCGCGGAAGTCGGGGAAGCGCAGCGTGGAGTCGGCGTCCACCACGACGCCGAGCGTCACGTCGGGGAAGTCGTGCCCCTTCGCGACCATCTGCGTCCCGACCAGCACGCCGGCGGGCGCCGCGTCGAATCGCCGCAGGGCGTCCTCGACCTTGGCCACGTCGGCGTCGAGCCGGATCACGGGCAGCGGCTTCATCAGCTCCTCGAGCTCGCGCTCCAGCCGCTCGGTCCCCAGCCCGTGGCGGGCGACCGACGTCGAGCCGCAGTCCGGACACGAACCCGGCACGTCCTCGCGGTGCCCGCAGTGGTGGCAGGCGACGCTGCGCCGCGCCGCGGTGCAGCACCAGCGAGACGTCGCACTGCGGGCACTTCCACACCCGCCCGCACACCTGGCACGAGAGGAAGTTCGACCAGCCGCGCCGGTTGAGCAGGACGATCGCCTTCTCCTCGGCGCGGCGCACGCCCTCGAGCGCGTCGCGCGTGCGCGGATGCAGCGGACCGGGCGCGTCGAGCATGCCGACCACCTCCACCGGCGGCAGCGCCTGGCCGTCCACCCGCTCCGGAAGCTGGATGCGCTCGAGCCGCTCGAAGCTCTCCGGCCGCGGCGTCGCGCTTCCCGCCAGCAGCACCGCGCCGGCCTGCTCGGCTCGGCGCTCGGCGACCCGGCGCGCGTCGTAGCGCGGGTCGCCCTCCTGCTTGTACGACGGGTCGTGCTCCTCGTCGATCACGATCAGGCCGACGTCGCTGAGCGGGGCGAAGACGGCCGAGCGCGGCCCGACGCAGACGCGCGCCTCGCCGCTCCGCAGCCGCGCCCACTCGTCGAAGCGCTCCCCCGCCGAGAGCTTCGAGTGCATGATCGCGACGAGCTCTCCGAACCGCTGCTCGAACCGCGCCGCCGTCTGCGGCGTGAGCCCGATCTCGGGGACCAGCACGATCACCGAGCGGCCCCGCTCGAGCGCCCGCGCCGCGGCCCGCAGGTAGACCTCGGTCTTTCCGCTGCCGGTGACGCCGTGCAGCAGGAGGCTGGCGTCCGGCTGGTCGAAGGCGGCATCGATGCGCTCGACGGCCGCGGCCTGTGCGGGTGTCAGCTCCGCGACGGCGCCGCGCGCGCCCACCGCATTGATTGCGGGACGCCGCTGGACGCGAGCATCCTCGATCGCCACGAGCCCGCGCGCCTCGAGCCGCCGCAGCGTGCCGTGGCCGATCAGCGCGGCCGGAAGCGGGCCGTCGGCGAGCCGCTCGAGCGCCTCGCGCTGCTTCGCGCCGAGCCGCTCGCCGCCGGCGAGGGCGTCACGGCCCGCCGCCGTCAGCTCCGCGCGCAGGGCGCGGCGCGCGCGGGTGCGCTGGCGCGCTCCCGTGCCGGTCCCTGGCGGCAGCACCAGAGAGAGGCCGCGCGCGGGCGTCGACACGTACTCCTCGGCGGTCCAGAGTCCGAGCCGGACCAGCTCGGGCGGCACGCCGCCCTCGAGCGCCTCGATCGGCTCGACCAGCTTCTCCGCCGGCACCTCGCTGCGCTCGGCGGTGTCGACGACGACGCCGAGCACGCGCCGGCGGCCGAATGGGACCACCAGCACGCTGCCCACGCCGGCCTCCATCTGGTCCGGCACCCTGTAGTCGAACGGGCCGCGAAGGGCCCGCGCCTGGGTCAGCGGCTCGACCTTCGCGATCACGCAGCCGAGGCTACGGGATCACCCGGCGTCCGCCGGGGAGGTCAGTGACCCCCGCCGGCCTCGTCCAGCTTCTCCTTGCCCTCCTCGACGGCTTCTTCGTCGGCGTCGCCGTTTCCAGGGGGCGTCGTCGCCTCGTGGGTCGGGTCGTCAGGGCTCGTGATGTCTTTGTTCTCTTCTGATTGGGCCATAGCGTTCGGCGTACCGGGAGAGCCCCGGCTCAAACACGCCTGGCGCTTACGCCTACTTAGCCGGGTCCGGAACGATCCGGATGTAGGGCTTGGGCGACTCCCACTCGCCGAAGATCTCCTTCGCGTCGTCGTTCGAGACCGAGCCGGCGATGATCACGTTGTCACCCGGCTGCCAGTTGACCGGCGTCGCGACCTTGTGCTGGCTCGTGCGCTGCAGCGAGTCGATCACGCGAATCACCTCGTCGAAGTTGCGCCCGGTGGTCATCGGGTAGATGAGGATCAGCTTGATCTTCTTGTCGGGCCCGACGACGAAGACGTTGCGCACCGTCTGGTTGTCCATCGGCGTGCGCTCGCCCGCCTCGCCCGACGTTTCCGCCGGGAGCATCCCGTACGCCTTCGATACCTCGAAGCTGTCGTCGGCGATGATCGGGTAGTTCGGCGCGGTTCCCTGGGTCTCCTCGATGTCCTTGGCCCAGCCTTCGTGGTCGCCCGTCGAGTCGACCGAGAGGCCGATGATCTTGGTGTTTCGCTTGTCGAACTCCGGCTTGATGCTGGCCATGTAGCCGAGCTCGGTCGTGCACACCGGAGTGAAGTCCTTTGGATGGGAGAAGAGGACGGCCCACGAGTCGCCGATCCAGTCGTGGAACTTGATCTTGCCCTCTGTCGTCTCGGCTTCGAAGTCGGGCGCGGTGTCGCCAATTTGTAGAGCCATGACGATTCGATCCTACCGACCCTCGAACGTCGCCTTCCCGGGCCCCTCGGCGAGGAAGGTCTTGACCGCGTTCTGCAGGTCCTCGGTGTGGAAGAGCGCCCCCATCGTGTCGCGGGTGATCGCGTCGGCGGCGTCCACCCCGCCCGAGCGGAATGCGCGCAGGATCGCCTTTGTCGCGGCGTGCGCCTTCGTGGGCCCGGCGGCCAGCCTGCGGGCGAACTCGAGCCCCTCGGCGTGCAGCGCGTCGTCCGGCACCACCCTGTTCAGGACGCCCCACTCGAGCAGCGTCGGCGCCTCGTAGAAGCCGGCGGTGAAGACGAACTCGGCGGCGCGTGCGGCGCCCGCCCGCTGCGCCATTCGCTGCGTGCCGCCGGCGCCGGGCGTCAGGCCCACGTTCGCCTCGACCAGACCGACCGTCGCCGACTCGGAGGCCCAGATCAGGTCCGTGCCGAGCGCGATCTCGAGGCCCCACGTCAGGCACACGCCGTGCAGCAGCGACATCGTCGGGATCTCGAGCGCCTCGAGCCGGTGCACGAGCGGCAGGAGGCCGTCCTCGCGCCGGTCGCCCTCGTCGACCATGCGCTGGAACAGGTTCACGTCGACCCCGCCGGTGAAGAGCTTCCCGTCGGCGCGCCACACGAGCGCGCGCGCGTCCGAGCCCTCGACCTCGGCGATGCACGCCTCGAGCGCCTCCTGCGTCTCCTCGCGATAGAGGTTCAGCGGCGGGTCGTCGAGCACCATGACGGCGACGTCGCCGTCACGGTCGAGGCGAACCGGGGCGCGCTCAGGAAACCGCCTCGCGGGCGCCGAGCCCGGCGGCCTCACGCAGCGTGTCGGCCTTGTCCGTCTTCTCCCACGTGAAGTCGTGGTCCTCGCGGCCGAAGTGGCCGTAGGCCGCGGTCTTCTGGTAGATCGGCCGGTGGAGGTCCAGGTACTCGCGGAACGCGCCCGGCCGCAGGTCGAAGTGGTCGTGCACGAGCTGCGACGATCTTCGACCGCTCGATCCGCTCCGTCCCGTACGTCTCGACCATCAGCGAGACGGGATGCGCGACGCCGATCGCGTAGGCGACCTGCACCTCGCAGCGGTCGGCGAGCCCGGCGGCCACGACGTTCTTCGCGACGTACCGCGCGGCGTAGGCGGCCGAGCGGTCGACCTTCGACGGGTCCTTGCCGGAGAACGCCCCGCCGCCGTGGCGGGCGGCGCCCCCGTAGGTGTCCACGATGATCTTGCGGCCCGTCAGGCCGCAGTCGCCCATCGGCCCGCCGATCTCGAACTTGCCGGTCGGGTTGACGAGGAAGTTCTGCTTCGTGTTGAGCTTCTTCTCGTCGAAGAGCTCCGCGGGCAGGATCGGATGGAGCACGTGCTCCCACAGATCCGGCTTGATCAGCGTCTCGGAGTCGACGCCGGGCTTGTGCTGGGTCGAGATCAGGATCTTCTCGATCTCGATCGGGCGGTTGTTCTCGTAGCGGACGGTGACCTGGGTCTTGCCGTCGGGCCGCAGGTACGGCATCACGTCGCCGCGCCGCACCTCGGCCAGGCGGTGCGCGAGCTTGTGGGCCAGCGAGATCGGCATCGGCATGAGCTCGGCGGTCTCGCGCGTGGCGTAGCCGAACATCATCCCCTGGTCGCCCGCGCCGGCCACGTCGAGCTCGTCGTCGTCGCCGGGGTCGGTGCGCGACTCGTATGCCTTGTCGACACCCTGCGCGATGTCGGGCGACTGCTCGTCGATCGCGCTGATCACGGCGCACGTGTTGCAGTCGAAGCCGTAGGAGGCGTTGTCGTAGCCGATCTTGCGGATCGTTTCGCGCGCGATCTTCGGCACGTCGACGTAGGTCTGGGTCGAGATCTCGCCTGAGACCACGACGAGGCCGGTGTTGACGAGCGTCTCGCACGCGACGCGCCCGTACGGGTCGTCGCGCAGGACCGCGTCCAGCACGCCGTCCGAGATCTGGTCGGCCATCTTGTCCGGATGGCCCTCGGTCACGGACTCCGAGGTGAAGAGGAACTCGTTGTCGGAAAGGGGTTCGAAACTCATGGAATCTGGAAAGTCAGCTCCGCTGTCGTGAATTCCTCCTCACGCGAGAGCACAGCGCCCGCGGCGCGTAGCTTCTGCAGATCGTCACGGACGGCGAGATATCGCGGGTCCTCTGCCAATCCTGCCTGCTCGCCCAGCGTGAGAAGCTGGTTTAAGTCGAGGAAGAGTAGCGCCGAGTGCGCATCGGGACGGTCCCCCAGCACGGCGTCGAATCCGTCCTCGCCCGGCAGGCCGTCCGCTCGCCTGACAGCGGCGATCCCCTGAAGCGCCGTCGAGACGACGAGCCGGTCGTCGAACGCCGCGTAGCTCAGCTCGAGCCCGGGCGCGAGCCGAGCGGTGGCGGCGGTGACGCCCGCGACCTCCGCCGCGCCGAATGTCGGCGCCTGCCCGAGCTCCTCGACCCCGAGCAGATGGATCAGCGCGGGCTGGAGCCGGGCGAGGATGTCGAGCGCCTGCTCCTCCTCGACGTCGTCGAGGATGAACGTGAGCACGGGCGCGTCCTTGCCGGGGCTCGCGACCAGGGCGCCGCGGCGGTCGAGCAGCGGCAGCAGCTCGTCCTCGAGCGACACGCCTGCCCTGCCTCTCGGCCGCGCGACCGAAGCGCTCGAACGCCTCGTCCACACCGCCGAAGCGGCGGGCGAGCGCGCGCACTGCGCACGTCATCGACGGCAGCTCCAGGTAGAAGGCGGCCTTCGGGTCGGCGAGCTCGAGCAGCTCGTCGCCGGCGCTGGCGCTGCACGGCCCCGGGGCCCCGAGGTGCCGGACCTGCGCGCTGATGCGCATGGTGTCGTCGTCGACATCGGCGGCAGCCGCGACGGCCGCGATCGTCCGGTCGATCGCCCGCAGCGGCGTGTGGCGGAGTGCGAGAGGTAGAGCGTCGCGAGCCGCTGGTCCGGCAGCCCCTCGATCAGCTCCTCGTACACGGGCGTGATCGCGAGGCTGCGCCGCGCCGGCGGGTCCTCGGGCGTGAACACGACCGGCTGCTTGCGGCCCCGCAGGAGCGCGACGCCGGCCTGGCCGTCGCCGGGGACCTCGACCTGGTCCGCGAGCAGCGACATCAGGATGCTCTCGATCGCAGGCAGCTTGGCCAGCGAGTCGCTCGCGTCGTCCCAGTCCTCCGACCCGCGGTCGAGGTGCAGATAGGCGCGCGCGTCAGCCGGCACGGAGCCGACGACGCCGTCGTCCGTCGAGTCCTCGCCGCATGCGGCAAAGGGGACGAGCACGGCGAGCGCGAGAAGCGCGACCGGTGCTCTCAAGACTTCTTGTAGTCGATCACCAACGGGACCCCCTCGAGCCCGTAGCGCCCCCGCAGCCGATTCTCCACGAAGTAGCCATACGAGCGCGTCAGTAGCGAGCGGTCGTTCACCTGGATCGCGAACCGCGGGGGCCGCACGTCGTACTGGGCCATGTAGTAGAGCCGCAGCCGCTTGCCGCGCACCGCGGGCGGGTCGCGGTGCGCCTGCACGTCCGCGACGAAGCGGTTCAGCTCGGGCGTGGGGATCCGCTCGGTCACGCGCTCGGACAGCTCGAGCGCCTCGTCGAGCAGGCGCTTCACGCCGCGTCCCGTCTTCGCCGACGCGGTCATCACCTTCGGCCGCAGGCGCAGCTTCTGGGCGACGCGCGCGCGTGTGAACTCGAGGTCGACGTCCTCGATGTCCCACTTGTTGAGCACGACGACCGTGGCGCAGCCGCTCTTCATCGCGAGCTCCGCGACGCGGAAGTCGTCGGAGGTCACGCCCTCGGATGCGTCGCAGACGACCAGGGCGACGTCCGCGCGCTCGGCCGCGCGCTCCGACCGCAGCTGCGCGTACCAGTCGACCGTTCCCGCCACCTTGCCGCGCCGGCGCAGTCCCGCGGTGTCCACGAGGATCAGCGGCTTGCCGTCCACCTCGAGCCGCGTGTCGATCGAGTCACGCGTGGTGCCCGCCTGGTCGGAGACGATCACGCGCTCCTCGCCGAGGAAGCGGTTGACGAGCGACGACTTGCCCACGTTCGGCCGCCCGATCACGGCGAGGCGCGGCGGCTCCTCGCCCGTTTCGGCGTCCGCAGCGTCGGCCATCAGCGCGGTCACGCGATCGAGCAGGTCGCCGGTCCCCAGGCCCTGCGTCGCGGAGACGGGCGACCGGGTCGCCCAGCCCGAGCGCGTAGAAGTCGGCCGCGTCCGGCTCCTGGCGCACGTCGTCGACCTTGTTCGCGGCGACGACTACCGGGACGTCGGATCTGCGCAGCTCCTCGGCCAGCTCGGCGTCTCCCGGCCGCATGCCGGTGCGCGAGTCCACGACCAGCACCGCCACGTCCGCCTCGCCGAGCGCGTGGCGGGCCTGCAGCTGCACCGAGCGGGCCAGGCTGTCGCGCTCCTCGAGGTCGACGCCGCCCGTGTCCACGAGCAGGAACCGCCGCCCGTTCCACTCGGTCTCGACCTCCTTGCGGTCGCGCGTCACGCCGGCCTGCTCGTGCACCACCGTCTCGCGCGTCCCCGAGAGGCGGTTGACGAGCGTCGACTTGCCGACGTTCGGATAGCCGACGACCGCGACCTTCGGAAGGCTCATCTCCGCTCGCGTGCGAGCTCGCCGATCCGCGCGACGACCTCGTCGATCGTGAGGCCGGTCGTGTCGACCTCGACCGAGTCGGGCGCCGCCTCGAGCGGCGAGTGCTCGCGCGAGCGGTCCGTCTCGTCGCGCAGCGCCTGGTCGCGGAGCACGGTCTCGACGTCCGCCCCCAGCTCCTCCGCGCGCCGGCGCGCGCGCTCCTCCGGGCTGGCGGTGAGGAAGACCTTCAGCTCGGCGTGAGGCGCCACCACGGTCCCGATGTCGCGCCCCTCGGCGACCCAGTCGCCGCTCTTCATGAGCTCGCGCTGCCGGTCCACCAGGGCGGCCCGCACGTCCGGGTCGGTGGCCACGCGCGACGCGGCCTCCGAGACCTCGGGCGTCCTGAGGGCGGGATCGTGGAAGTCGATCTCGACCTCGCGAGCGCGCTCCGCGGCGGTGCCGTTCGGATCACGAAGAAGGGACGAGCGCGACCGCGCGGTACATGGCGCCCGAGTCGAGGTACGTGAAGCCCAGCTCCTTCGCGACAGCGCGGCGACGGTGCTCTTTCCGGCCCCGGCGGGGCCGTCGATGGCGATCACCATGGCGGCGAGGCTACCCGGCCAGCAGACGCTCGAGGTCGCGCTCGAACGACGGGTACGAGACCGATACCGCCTCGAAGCGCTCGACCTCGACGCCCTCCTCGGACACCAGGCCGGCCACGGCGCCCAGCATCGCCAGGCGGTGGTCGCCGCGCGAGTCGATCGTGCCGCCCCTCAGCCGCCCCGTGCCGCGCACCACGAAGCCGTCCTCGGTCGCCTCGATGTCCGCGCCCAGCCCGCCGAGGCCCTCGACGACGCCCATGATCCGGTCGGACTCCTTGACGCGCAGCTCGCCCGCGCCGCTGACGACCGTCTCGCCCTCGGCGAACACGCCCAGCAGCGCCACGAGCGGGATCTCGTCGATCGCGAGCGGCACCTCGGCGGCCGACGACCTCCGTGCTCTCGAGCGGCGACGCCACGACGTCGAGGTCCCCCATCGGCTCGCCGGGCTCGAAGGTGCCGGGCGGCTCCAGGTCGCCCACCACCAGCGCGCCCATGCGCTCGGCGATCCGGATGAAGCCCGTGCGCGTCCAGTTCAGGCCGACGCCGTCGATCACGATCCGCGAGTCGGGCACGAGCGTGGCCGCCGCGATCCAGAACGCGGCCGACGACGGGTCGCCGGGCACGGTCACCTCGCCGAGCTCGAGCTCGTCGAGCTGGGAGACGCAGAGCGCACCGTCGTCTCGCCGCGAGAAACGCGCGTGCGACCCGAGCAGGATCCGCTCGGTGTGGTCGCGGCTCGGGTGCGGCTCGCGCACGATCGTCTCGCCCTCGGCGAGCAGCCCGGCGATCAGCACGCACGACTTCACCTGCGCGCTCGCGACCGGAAGCTCGTACTCGATGCCCGTCAGCCGGCTGCCGCCCACCTTGAGCGGCGGGAGCCGGCCCTCGCGCGCCTCGACGGCCGCGCCCATCAGGGCGAGCGGCTCGACGACGCGATCGACCGGCCGCTTGCGGATCGACTCGTCGCCGTCGAGCGTCCAGACGCCGCCGGGATGCCCGGCGAGCCACCCGGGCAGGAGCCGCAGCAGCGTGCCGGAGTTGCCCACGTCGAGCGTTCCGCCCGTCGCCTCGAGCGCGCCGCGCAGGCCGACGCCGCGCAGCGACGAGCTCCCCCTCCTGCATGTCCACCGCCGCGCCGAGCACGCGCAGGGCGGTGAGCGTCGAGAGCGTGTCCTCGGCGTACAGGTAGTTCTTGATCGACACGGGCTCGTCGCTCATCGCGCCGAACAGCGCCGCGCGGTGCGAGATCGACTTGTCCGCGGGCGGGCGTGACGCGGCCGCGCAGGGCGCCGCTGGGCTCGAAGCGCCGGTTCACGGCTCGACGGCGTCGCCGAAGTCGAGCTCGTCCACCACCGCCTTCGCGCGCGCCGCGGCGTCGTCGCCGGCGATCCAGAGCGTGATCGCTCCGGAGCGCATGTCGGGCGCGGGTGCGAGAGCCATGTCCACGATGTTGACGCCCGCGCGGCCGAGGGCGAGCGCCAGCTGCGCGACGACCCCCGGCCGGTTCGGAACGGGCACGCGCAGCTCGTGCACCGGCCCGCCCGCCAGGTCCGCCTCGAGCAGCCGCTGCCGGTCGGCCCGCGCGCTCCTCGTTCCACTCGGCCAGGGCGGGCGGCTCGCCTGCGCGCAGGGCCGCGGCCACCGCCTCGAGCCGGCGCACCGTCTCGTCGACCTCGTCCGCGATCGACTCCGCGTTCGAGAGGTAGATGTCGGTCCAGATGTCGGTGTTCGCGCCGGCCACGCGCGTGGCGTCGCGGAAGCTCGGCCCGACCCGCGGCAGCGCCTCGCCCTTCTCGTCGAGGGCGCGCGCGGCCTGCGACACGAGCACGTTCGCGATCACGTGCGGAAGGTGGCTGACAGTCGCGAGCAGGCGGTCGTGCGTCTCGGCGTCGATCGCGATCGGGCGCGCGCCGACGCCGACCACGAAGCGATGCAGCCGTTCGTAGAGCAGCCCCGAGGAGCGCTCACCCGGCGTCAGGTACCACGTCGCGCCCTGGAACAGGTCGGCGCGCGCATTCTCGACACCGGCGGTCTCGGCGCCCGCGATCGGGTGGCCGCCGACGAAGCGCTGGTCGGTGATCGTCTCGACGATGCGCCGCTTCGTGGACCCCACGTCCGTGACGACGCAGTCCTCGGGTGCCGCCTCCAGCGCCCGCTCCACCAGCCCTGGCAGCGTGCCCACCGGCCCGCACGCGAAGCAGGCCTCGGCGCCGGCGAGCGCCTCGGCGATGTCCGTCGTGCCCCGGTCGATCGCGCCTAGCTCGCGCGCGCGGTCGAGCCGCTCCGGGTTGCGGCCGAAGCCGGCCACCTCCGCGTCGTCGAGCCACTCCTTGGCGGCGAGCCCGATCGAGCCTCCGATCAGCCCGACACCGAGGACGGCGATGCGCACGCGCGGCCGGCCCGGCGCCTCAGCGCCCGCGCGCGGCGCGGCGGGCTCGGACGGCGGCCGCGAGCTGGTCGAGCACCAGCGCCGTCGTCTCCCATCCCATGCAGCCGTCGGTGATCGACTGCCCGTAGACGAGTGACTTGCCCGGCTCCAGGTCCTGCCGCCCGGCGGCGATGAACGACTCGAGCATCACGCCGACGATCGCCTCGTTGCCGCCGGAGACCTGCGCGGCCAGGTCGGCGACGACCTCCGGCTGGCGGGCGGGGTCCTTGCCGCTGTTGTCGTGGGACGCGTCGATCACGACCCGCTCGGGCAGCCCGGCGGCGCGCAGCGCCTCCAGCGTGGTCCCTATCGATTCCGCGTCGTAGTTCGGCGCCTGGCGCCCGCCCCGCAGGATGACGTGCGCGTCCTCGTTCCCCCGCGTGTGCAGGATCGCGGGAGTCCCGTTCAGCGTGACGCCCGTAAAGGCGTGTGGGGCCGCGGCGGCGCCGACGGCGTCCACCGCGATGCCGACGTTGCCGGCCGTGCCGTTCTTGAAGCCGACCGGCATCGAGAGGCCCGATGCGAGGTTCCGGTGGATCTGGCTCTCGGTCGTGCGCGCGCCGATGGCCGCCCAGGTGACCGCGTCCGAGATGTACTGCGGCGTGATCGGGTCGAGGAACTCGCTCCCGGTCGGGAGGCCGAGCGAGAGCACCTCGAGCAGCAGTCCGCGCGCCATGTGAAGCCCGGCGTTGACGTCGCCCGACCCGTCGAGGTGAGGGTCGTTGATCATGCCCTTCCACCCGGTGGTCGTCCGCGGCTTCTCGAAGTAGACGCGCATGGCGAGGCAGAGCTCGCCGCGCAGCTCGGGGACGAGGCCCGCGAGCCGGTGCGCGTAGTCGACGGCGGCCTCGACGTCGTGCACGCTGCAGGGCCCGACGACCACGAGCAGGCGGTCGTCGTCGCGCCGGAGGATGTCGACGATCTCCGACCGGCCGCGGAGGACGGTCTCCTCCTGCTCGCGGGTCAGCGGCAGCTCGTCGAGGATGTCGGTCGGGGGCTGGAGCGGGACGACCCGGTCGATCCGCTGGTCCCGAACTCGTTCGGGATGGCCCTCCATCAGGGTCCGTATCTCGCTAGTCACTGTTGAATCACGCTTGCTTTCTGAAAAGTCGCTGGAAATCCTACGTAGGTGCCGGGGCTTGAACGGCGTCCGGGGGGCTCTTGAGGAGTACGTGCGGCAGGGAGCCGCAGGCCGGACGCCTAGCTAAATCGGCTAAACCAGCGATAGGCACGCGGTGCGCGGGAGGTGGCGTGCCTGGGCGGTCCATGTGTCCTTTGTATCAGGCCGCCGAGCGTCTCGTCGAGCGCTGCGAGGAAGCGATCGTTCTCCTGCACGCGTCCCGAATGTGACGCGCAGGTGCCCGGGACCGCCCAGGTCGGTCCCGCTGCGCACGATCACGCCGCGCTCCCCCAGGCCCCGCATCACGTCGGCCTCGTCGCGGTCTCCGAGCGAGACCCACGTGAAGTTCGCGTTGCTCTCGGTGGTCTCGAGGCCGCGCTCGGCGAGCTCCGACTCGACGTGCACGCGCTCGATCGCGGTGCGCTCGACTCGGCGCGCGACCTCGTCCTGGTGCAGCAGGGCCTCGGCGGCGGCGGCCTGCGCGAGCGCGTTCACCGAGAACGGCTGCCGCACGACGTCCACGGCGCGCTTGAAGTCGGACGATCCGAGCGAGTAGCCCGCCCTCAGGCCGCACAGGCCGTAGACCTTCGAGAACGTCCGCAGGACGACGACGTTCGGGTGCCGCCGGACGAGGTCGAGCGACTCGTCCGGGTCCTGCATGACCGAGAACTCGACGTATGCCTCGTCGAGGATCACGGCGACGTGCCGCGGCAGGTCGTTCGACGAACGCGTCGATCTCCTCGACGGGCAGCGCGGTGGCCGTCGGGTTGTTGGGGTTGCAGACGAGCACGATGCGCGTCGCGTGCGTCACCTCGCGCGCCATCGCGTCGAGGTCGTGCCGCCCGGCCGCGTCGAGCGGGACCGTGATCGCCCGCGCCCCGGTCATCGCCGCGAGGTGCGGGTACATGGAGAACGACGGCCACGCGTAGACGATCTCGGCGCCCGGCTCGAGCATCGCCTCGGCGGCGGCGAGCAGGATCTCGCACGACCCGTTCCCGACCGCGATCCGCTCCGGCGGGAGGTCGCACCGCTCGGCGAGCCGGCGGCGCAGCAGCGAGGCGGTCGGGTCCGGATAGCGGTTCAGATGCGCGAGCTGCGCCTCGACGGCCTCGCGGACGGCGTCGTGCGGGCCCCACGGCGTCTCGTTCGACGCGAGCATCGTCAGCTCGCCGTCGTAGCCGTAGGTCTCCGCCGCCGGGTAGACCGGGATGTCGCGGATGCGGCTGGTGAACTCGATCCCCGTCATTGCGCGCCCTGGAGGTCCTTGCGGAGCGCGACCGCCTCGCGCAGGTAGACGTGCTTCGGCGTCGCGGACTCGTCGGCGTAGCAGTGGACGAGCACGCGGATCACGCGCGGCAGCGCGCCGGGCACGTCGATCTCGTGCGCGCACAGGAGCGGGACCGCGCTCAGCCCCATCCGCCTCGCCGCCACGGCAGGGAACTCGGCGTCGAGGTCGCGCGTGCACGTGAAGATGCACGAGACGAGGTCTCCTGCATCGAGCGAGTTCTGCTCGATCACGGCCCGCATCAGCTCCTCGGTGGCGTCGAGGATCGCGTCGGCGTCGTTGGCGTCGACGGTGATTGCGCCGCGAAGGGCCCGTAGCTTCATGAGCCCGATTCTGCCGTTTTCCTCAGCCGCTCGACCTCGGCGGGCGAAAGACGGCGCGCTTCGCCGGGCTCGAGCGAGCCCAGCCGCAGCGGCCCGAAGGCCACCCGCTCGAGCGTCTCGACCGGATGCCCGACCGCCTCGCACATCCGCCTGACCTGGCGCTTGCGGCCCTCGCCGAGCGTCAGCTCGAGCAGGCCGTCCTCGACCTGGCGGACCTGAGCGGGGCTCGTGCGGCCGTCGTCCAGCTCGACCCCGTCCCGCAGCCGCCGCAGCGCCGATTCCGGGACGGGCGCAGGCGCGACGCGGGCCCGGTAGACGCGCGGGATGCCGTAGCGCGGGTGCGTGAGGCAGGTTCGCCAGATCGCCGTCGTTCGTCAGGAGGATGAGCCCGGTGGTGTCGGCATCGAGGCGCCCGACCGGGTAGAGCCGCCGCTCGCTCTCGACCAGGCCGGTGACGATCGGGCGGCCGTGGGTGTCGCTCGCGGTCGAGACGACGCCCGCCGGCTTGTTGACCAGCCAGACCTCGTGCGGCTCCGGCGCGACCGGACGGCCGTCGACCTCGACCTCGCTCGTCTCGTCGACGTCACGGGCGGGGTCGGTCACCACGTCGCCGCCCACCCGCACGCGGCCGTCGCCGATCAGCTTCTCGGACGCCCGCCGCGACGCCACGCCCGCGTGGGCGAGATAGCGGGCGAGCCGCACGCGCTACGGAACGATCTTGATCGTCTCGCGCGCGGTCTCGCGCGTGTCCTTCGTCGCGGTCACGTCGAGCCGGACCTTGAACGCGCGCTCCGCTCCGGAGAGCCTGTTCTGCGCCCTCGAGTTCAGCTCGGTGTCCATCCGGACGCCGCGGTCCACCGGCAGCGACGCACTCCCGCGCCCGATCGTCGTCCGGCGCTCGGCGTACCCGAACCGCTCGGCGGTCCTCGGCGCGAGGGTCAGCTTCGTCTTGATGTCGCAGCCGTTCACGCAGCGCGCACGGATCCGGAGGCCTCTGTCGAGGAGCCGCCCGAGTGCCCGCTCGTCGGGGGCGTCGACCGTGAGGCCGGGCGGAACCTCGACCGGCTCCGGCACCTGGCCCGTGGCGTCGCGGACCCGGACGACCCCGGGCATGTCCGAGCCGTGAAGTCCACACTGGTAGCGGAAGATCCCCGGCTCGTCGAACGTGCGCTGCACGCTCCAGTCCGATGAGTCGGGCTGGGCCGGCTGCGTGAAGGAGCCGTCGTTGAACGTCGACGTTGTGGATTCCGCCGCCGTTGTTCCACGTGACCGTGTCGCCCATGTCGATCGTCACGTCGTCCGGGGACCACTGGATGCTCGGCTGCGCGTTGACCGTCTGATCGGCCGCGCTGGCGGGCGCGACCAGGAGCAGGACGAGTGCGAGCGGGAGCGGCCAGCGGGAGACCACGCCTCCATACTAGGCCGATCGACCTCGAGCGACTCGAATCCAGCCTCGCCCGAGTGGGGCGAGCCCTCGTTCCGGGCCGCGCAGGTCTGGGAGTGGCTGGCGCGCGGCTGCTCGTCCTATGCCGAGATGACCAACCTCCCGGAGGCGCTCCGCGAGCGGCTGGCCGACGAGCTTCCGCTCTCCACGCTGAGCGTCGAGCAGGAGGCACACGCGCTCGACGGCACCGAGAAGGCGCTCTTCGCGACCGAGGACGGCCGGCCGGTCGAGGCCGTCCTCATGCGCTATCGCGACGGCCGGCGCTCGCTTTGCCTGTCGAGCCAGTCGGGCTGCCCGCTCACCTGCACCTTCTGCGCGACCGGGCGGATGAAGTTCGGCCGCAACCTGACCGAGTCGGAGATCGTCGACCAGGCTCTCCACTTCAGACGAATCGAGCCTGTCGACCACGCCGTCTTCATGGGCATGGGCGAGCCGCTCATGAACCTCGACAACGTGCTGGGCGCGTGCGAGCGCCTGCCCGCGGTCGGCATCGCCACGAGCAACACCGCGATCTCGACGGTCGGCTGGATCCCCGGCATCGAGCGGATGACGCGCGAGGGCCCGCCGGTGACGGCTGGCGCTGTCGCTGCACGCGCCGGAGGAGGCGCTCCGGTCCGAGCTGATGCCCGTGAACGACCGTTATCCGCTCGCCGACGTGCTCGAGGCCTGCCGCGCGTGGAACGTGGCACGCAAGCGCCAGGTATTCGTCGAGTACCTGATGCTCGGCGGAGTCAACGACCGTTACGAGCAGGCCGTCGCGCTGGCAGATCTGTTGCAGCCGCGAAAGGTCTTCAAGGTGAACCTGATCCCGTACAACCCCACCGAGGCGGGCTACCAGGGATCCTCGCGTGAGGCCATCGGAGCCTTCAAGGAGGCGCTCGAGACTCGCGGCGTTCGCACAACTATTCGCTTGACGCGGGGACGAGACATCGCCGCGGCTTGCGGACAGCTTGCTGCCGGTGAGATGATCACCAAGGTCTGATCACGAAGGTTTAACCCGGTGCTTACCTGGAAGGCCGAAGGTACAGGCACTCGCACCCGATGGAGGAGGGCTCCATGATCGACCTCCAGCCACTGACCACGAGCCGAGTCGACGGACGGAGACGCACGACTTCGGCAGGGAAGAGGCAATGGCCCTGGTCGACCCGCGCGTGCGGGACGGGGTCGATACGCCGGGCGATCAGCTCGACGCGCTGATTGCGGACGAGCTGTTTACGGCGTAACGCGCAGGATCTCGACGAGGTGAGCGGTCGGCTCGAAAGGGTCGGCCACCGCCTCGCCGGTGCGCTTGCTGACCGCCGCCACCAGGCGGCCGTCGGCCTCGGCCACGAGGACCGGCTCGGCGGGCACTCGCCTGTCGTCGAGGGCTGCGAGACGCCATAGGGAGCGTCTGTCTTCCGGGAGATAGGGTCGTACGGTCACGGTGTTCATGCCCCTAGAACGGATGCGGGCCGTATTTCGTGAGATCTCACATCCGGCGAAGACCGTTCGTTAGATGGCTGTGAGGCTGCCGCCATTCCAGGTCTTGCTCGACGAGCACCGGGACGACGTGTACCGATTCCTGGTCGCGTCTCTCGGCCGCGATGAAGCGGACGACTGCTTCCAGGAGACGTTCATCTCGGCGCTGCGGGCGTACCCGCGGCTCCGCGACGCGTCGAACCTGCGCTCGTGGCTCTTCACGATCGCGCACCGCAAGTCGATCGACGCGCACCGCGCGCGTGGACGCCGGGCCGTGCCGGTCGAGGAAGTGCCCGAGCGAGCGGACAGCGGAGGGCTCATGCCGAACGGCGAGCCCGAGCTCTGGCAGGCGGTTCGCCGCCTGCCGCCGAAGCAGCGCGCGGCAGTACTCCACAGATTTGTCAATGACCTCGCCTACGTGGACATCGGGCAGGTGATGGGCTGCTCCGAGGACGCCGCCCGCCGGTCCGTGCACGAAGGCCTGAAGAAACTGAGGACGGTTTGGGCGACATGAACGATCTCGAGCAGGCACTTCGAAGCTCTGCGCTCCCGCGCGGCGACGCCGGGGCAGCGGCCGCCGCCGGGCGGCTGGTCGCGCGCGCGGAGGACGAGGGACTCGTCGAGGTTGCGTACGGGTCGGTGGAATCGCCGTTCGGCGACCTGCTGGCTGCCGTCACGCCGCGCGGCCTCCTTCGCCTCTCGTACGACCCGCGCCGCAACGACGCGGTGCTCGAGCAGATCGCGGCGAAGGTGTCGCCGCGGGTGCTCGAGGCGCCCGCGCAGATCGACCCGGTCCGGCGCGAGCTCGAGGAGTACTTCGAGGGGCGCCGCCAGAAGTTCGACCTGAAGCTCGACTGGCGGCTCACGCGCGGCTTCTTCCAGAAGATCCTGCGCGAGACGGCGCGGGTGCGGTTCGGCGAGCTGTCCACCTACAAGCAGATGGCCGAGGCGGCCGGCAGCCCGCGGGCGGTGCGCGCGGCGGGCAACGCACTCGGGTCGAACCCGATCCCGATCGTCGTGCCGTGCCACCGGATCGTCCGGACCGGCGGCAAGATGGGCGGGTACGGCGGCGAGCTCGGCCCCTACCTCGCCGGCAGCGAGGTCAAGCGCCGCCTGCTGGAACTGGAAGGGGCTTTGGACGAGAGTGGTCGTCCTGTGCCTCCTCCCGACCGGGCAGCGCGGCCCTGCGCGGCGATCCACGAGCCGCCGAGGATGAGCGCCATCCCGACGACCGTCCCGAGCGTGAACGGCTCGTCGCGGAAAGTAACGCCGTAGATCACCGCGAACACGGGCGCGACGTAGGCGACGATCGATGCCTTCGTCGGGCCGACGTCGGCGATCAGCGTGTAGAAGATGACGAACGCGATGCCGGTCCCGCCCGCGCCCAGCGCGGCCATCGCAGCGAGGGAGCCCGCGCCCGGGGCGTCCGAGGGGAGCGTCGCCAGGGCGAGCGGCAGCGCCAGCAGGGCGCTCACGAACATGGTCGAGGTGACCACGCCGATCGGCTGCGCGTCCTTGAACTGGGCCTTCAGGTAGAAGCCGCCGATCGCGTAGCCGAGGCTCGCGAGCACCACGGCCAGGCCGCCGACGAGCGCCGCCGAGTCACCGCCGACGTCGACGCCCAGGAGCAGCGCCACC
This sequence comes from uncultured Thermoleophilaceae bacterium, assembly GCA_963839405.1. Taxonomy (GTDB): domain Bacteria; phylum Actinomycetota; class Thermoleophilia; order Solirubrobacterales; family Thermoleophilaceae; genus DASPHG01. Next base: position 147,436 of record CAWIUV010000011.1, on the reverse strand, counting down.
CCGACGATGCCGATGCCGATCCCAATGGCGCCCACGCGGGTGGGCCGCTCGTCACGGTCGACGAAGACGGCCAGGAGCGCGGTGAGGATCGGAGCCGATGCCACGAGGATCCCGGCGAGCGACGAGGAGATCTCCTCCTCGCCCCAGCTGATCAGGAGGAACGGGCCCGCGACCTGAACCGCCGCGAGCACGGTGACCGGCCACCAGCGTGCGCCGAGGCCGGCGAGCGCGCCGCGCGCGAACGCGAGCGGGGCCAGCACTAGCAGCCGCGAGCAGCGTGCGCAGGAAGACGACCATCGCCGGCGAGAAGTCCTCGAGGCCGATCTTGATGAAGAGATACGACGCGCCCCAGATCGCCGCCAAGAAACCGAGCAGTGTCCATGAGCGCCGATCCACCCATCGAGGATTGCATGCCGAGACATCACATCCCACGACGATTTCTGGGGCCAGCGATCAGCCTGGCTTATAGAGGCCCGAGGGCGAGGCCGCGCTCCTTGGCGGCGGCCGCGATCAGCGGGATCGCCTCGACCGTCGCCGCCACGTCGGGCCGGTAGGCGTAGCGCGCGGAGTCGTGCAGCACGACGATCGCGCCGGGCCCGAGGTCGCGCTCGACGATGTCGAGAATCCGCTCCGCCGCGATCGTCTCCCAGTCCATCCCCCACGCCGACCAGTAGACGGGCTCGAGGCCCACCGCGCGGACGGCCTCGTAGGAGTGCTCGTTGAACTCGCCGTACGGCGGCCGGAACCAGCGCGGTCTGCGCGCGGTCGCCGCCTCGAGCGTCCCAAGCCCGTATGCGGGCTCGTCCTTCGAATCGCGCGGGTTCAGCTCGCGGTGTGGCCGGTGCGTGGCGCCGTGCAGCGCGATCTCATGGCCGCGCGCGGCCACCTCGCGCGCCAGCATGGGCGCGTCCTTCACCTGCTCGCCGACCATGAAGAAGGTGGCCTTCAATCCCGCCGCGTCGAGCGCGTCGAGCACAGCCGGCGTCCCGTCCGGGTCAGGGCCGTCGTCGAACGTGAGCGCGACGCGCTCTTCCTCGAGCCGCTCGAGCCCCGGGAACTCGCGCCAGCGCGCGAGCGTGTCGAGATGCTGGCCGAAGCTCGGCAATCAGCTCTGCGCCGGAGCGGCGCGCTGCTCGCCCGCCTTCAAGAGGCGATCGCGGAGCGTGCCCTCCTCCTCCGGCGTCGGGTCGAACGCCGTGACGTCGGGCAGCTCGTCCAGGCCGCCGAGGCCGAACAGCTTCTCGAACAGATCGCTCGTCCGGTAGAGGACGGCGCCGAACTGCGAGCGGCCCGACTCCTGGATCAGCCCGCGCTCGAGCAGCGTGCCCACCGCCGACTCCGACGCCACGCCGCGGATGCGCGCGATCTCCGGCCGCGACACCGGCTGGAGGTAGGCCACGATCGCCAGGCATTCCGCCTGAGCCTGCGTGAGCGGCGGCGTGCGCGGCCGCGCGAGCAGCCGGCGGGCGGCGCGCTCGGCGACGGGGTCCGTCGCGAGCGTGAAGCCGCCCGAGATCTCGCGCAGCACGACACCCCGCCAGCCCTCGGCGTAGTGCTCGCGGAGCCGCGCGAGCGCCTCGATGACCTCGCCCTCGTCGACCTCGCAGGCGTCGGCCATCTCGCTGGCCGTGAGCGGCTCCGACGAGAGGAACAGGAGCGCTTCGACGATGCGCGCGAGCTCGTTCACCGGGCCGTCACCGTGATCGGGCCGAAGTTCTCGTCCTGCTGCCAGACGGCCTCCCCGGACTTGTAGAGCTCGAGCAGCGCCCACAGCGTCATCGCCTCGGTGAGGCGGTCGGCGCCCTTGACCGCGTCGTCGAAGGAGAACCGCGTCTTGTTCGAGAGGATCGAGCGCAGATGCGCAAGCCGCATGTCCACCGTGACGCGCGCCCTGGCCATGTGGCGCAGGTCGAGCGGCGGCGGCGTGCGCAGCAGCCCGCCGAGCGCCTCCGCGAGCTGCGTGCCCTCGTACGACTTCACCGCCACGTCGAGCGACACGCGCCGCAGCTCCTTCGGCAGCGGGGCGGAGCGGTACCGGAAGCCGGACTCGGCCGCCAGCCGCTGGTGCATGAACTCGGCGGCCGCGCGGTAGCGGCTGTACTCGAGCATCCGGGCGAGCAGCTCCTCCGCCGCCTCGCCGGGAGCGAGCTCCGGAAGCTCGACCTCCTCGCTCGGCAGCATGAGCTGCGACTTGAGCAGGAGCAGCGCGGCGATCAGGACGAGGAACTCGGTGGCCGCCTCGAGGTCGAGCTCGCCCTTCTGCTCCAGGTGGTCGATGTAGGAGACGACCACCTCGGCCAGGTCGACCTCGAGCAGGTCCACCTCCTCCTTCAGCACGAGCGTGAGGAGTAGGTCGAACGGTCCCTGGAAGACCTCCAGGTCCAGGTCGAGAGAGGCGACCCTCATCGGGTTCGAGGCTAGACCGCCGGGCCGACGCCCATGGCGGCGCGCACCTCGGCGAGCGTCCCCGAGGCGATCGCGCGGGCCCGCTCCGCGCCCTCCTGCAGCGTGGCCTCGAGCGCCTGCTCGTCCCCGCGCAGCTCCGCGTAGCGCTCGCGTACCGGGGCGAGCAGGTCGGCGACCGCGTCGCCGACGGCCTCCTTGAACGTGCCGTAGCCCTGGCCCTCGAACTCCTTCTCGATCTCCGCCGGATCCGTGCCGCGCGCGACCGACATGATCTCGATCAGGTTCGTGATGCCCTCCTTGCCCTCGCCGCGGCGCACCTCCGAGCCCGAGTCGGTCTGCGCGCGCTTGAGTTTCTTCCGGATCGCGTCGGGCTCGTCGTCCACGTAGACCAGCCCGCCTTCCGAGCTGTAGGTGGTGGACATCTTCGTCGTCGGGTCCTGGAGGTCCATGATCCGCGCGCCCACCTCGGGAATCCGGTGCTCCGGCACCACGAACACCTCGCCGTAGGTCGCGTTGAAGCGCTCCGCGATGTCGCGCGCGAGCTCGAGGTGCTGGCGCTGGTCGTCGCCCACCGGGACCTCGTCGGTCTTGTAGGCCAGGATGTCCGCCGCCTGGAGCACCGGATAGAGGAAGAGGCTGGTGCGCACGAGCTGCTGCTCCCGCTGCGACTTCTCCTTGAACTGGTGCATCCGCTGGAGATCCCCATAGGCGGTGACGGCGCAGAGGAGCCAGCAGAGCTCGGTGTGCTCCATCACGTCGGACTGCCGGAACAGAATGCAGCGCTGTGGGTCGAGGCCGGCCGCCATCAGCATCGCTGTCGTGTCGAGCGTGTACTCGGGCAGCGTCTTCGGGTCGTACGCGACGCCCGTGGCGTGCAGGTCGACGACGCAGTAGATGGCCGGATCGCCCCGCTCCTGGCCCTCCACGTACTGGAGCATCGCGCCGATGTAGTTGCCCAGGTGCTTGCGTCCGGTGGGCTGGATGCCGCTGAAGATCCGCATCGGCGCGGCACACTAACGACGTGCTCCACGTACGCCCAGGCATAGACATCCCCCTCGACGAGGTCGAGGTGCGCGCCACGCGCTCGTCGGGCCCAGGCGGGCAGCACGCGAACGTGACCGCCTCCCGGATCGAGGCGAGCTTCGACGTCCGCGCGTCATCGGCCCTGACCGAGGAGCAGAAGCGGCGCGTGATGGCCCGCTGCGGCCCGGTCGTCCGAGCGGTCGCGCAGGACACGCGCTCCCAGCGGCGCAATCGCGAGCTCGCGCTCGAGCGCCTCGCCAGCCGGATTGCGGGCGCGCTTGCCGTGAAACGGCCGCGCAAGCCGACCAAGCCCACGCGTGCCGCGAAGGAGCGCCGGCTCGAAGGGAAGCGGCGCCGGGGCGATACGAAACGCCTGCGTTCACGCCCAGAGCTTTAGCCCCAGACGTCATTTGCCGATGCGAAGATGGTCCATGGTGAAGGCTCGCACCCTCCTGCTCGCCGTCGTGCTGTGCGCGTTTACGGCCACGCCCGCCCAGGCGGCGTTCTTTCCCGACCTGACGGTCTCCGTCTTCCCGGCCACGGCCGGGAGCTCGCCGGCGCTCACGGCGACCATCTCGCAGCCCTGGACCGACACGGCCATCAAGCGCTTCACGCTCACGCTGCCGGCGGGATTCACCGCGGCCGGCGCGCCGGGTGCATCCGAGTGCACGCTCGCCGCGATCGGTGCCAACTCGTGCGGCACCGGAACCCTGATCGGCAGCTTCGACGGCAAGGTTGGCGCGCGAGCGGAATTTGCGGGCACGATCCACAAGACCGGTTCGAACCGCTTCGGCCTCCTCGTGAGCTTCCTCGGCGGCGCCGTGAGCCAGGTCGTCGAAGGGACCCTGACCCAGCGGGCCGGCGGCGCACTCGACCTGAAGTTCGACCACCTGCCCGCGTTGCCCATCTCGACGTTGACGCTTCGCTTCGGCGGCGGGCCCCGTTCGCTCATCACGGCCCCTGAGGCCTGCGGCACCTACACGATCGACGGCAAGTTCACGAGCCGCCTCGACGAGCTCGCGATCGATCGCACGCGGCTGCCGATCGAGGGCTGCCACGGCGTGCCGGCCGTGCAGGTGGCGAACGTCCGCCTCAGCGAGACGCGCTTCCAGGCCGGCGGCAGCATCTACGGCACACGCACGATCATCGCCTGGTGGGCGTCAAAGGCTGTCGACCACACCGACGTCCGAGTCGAGCGGCGCGTCCGCGGCGCTTGGCGCGCTGGTCGGCGTGCTCGTTGCCACCGGAAACCAGGGCGACAACCGGCTGCGCTGGGACGGCCGGCTCAAGGGCCGCAAGCTCAAGCCGGGCCGCTACGGCCTGCGCGTCCAGCCGGACGGGCAGCGAGCCGGCCAAGCTGGTGCGCTTCCGGATCGTCGACTAGAGCGGCTGGCGCACGACCGGGCGCTTCGCTGCGCGCGCCTCGTCGAGCCGGCGGACGGGCGTCGTGTACGGCGCGTTGCGCGCTACCTCGGGATCGCCCTTCGCCTCCTCGAGGATCGATTCGATCGCGTCCGCGAAATGGTCCAGGCGCTCCTTCGGCTCGGTCTCTGTCGGCTCGATCATCAGCGCCTCGTCAACGAGCAGCGGGAAGTACACGGTCGGCGGATGCACCTCGTGGTCGAGCAGCCGCTTCGCGATGTCGAGCGTCGTGATGCCGAGGTTCTTCTTCGCCCCTCTGCCCGAGAGGACGAACTCGTGCATGCAGTGGCGATCGAACGCGAGCGGCAGGTGCTCGGCGATCCCGTCGCGGCCGAGCAGCGCCTTGAGGTAGTTGGCGTTCAGCACTGCCGTCTCTGACGCCTCCTGCAGCCCGTCCGCGCCCAGCGAGCAGATGTAGGCGTACGAGCGCACGAAGACGCCGAAGTTGCCGTGGAAGCCGCGCAGCCGCCCGATCGACTTCGGCCGCTCGTAGTCGAGGTCGAACCACGGCCCGGCGCTGCCGTTCGACCCCTCGCGCCGGACGACCTGCGGCCGCGGCAGGAACGGCTCGATCCGGTCGGAGACGGCGATCGGGCCCGAGCCCGGGCCGCCGCCGCCGTGCGGCTGGGTGAACGTCTTGTGCAGGTTGAAGTGGACGATGTCGAAGCCCATGTCGCCGGGCCGCGAGATCCCCATGACCGCGTTCAGGTTCGCCCCGTCGTAATAGAGCGTGCCCCCCACCTCGTGCACGATCGACGCGATCTCGCGGATGTTGCGGTCGAACAGGCCGAGCGTGTTCGGGTTCGTGAGCATCAGGCACGCGACGTCCTCGGTGGCCTTCTCGCGCAGGTCGTCGAGGTCGACGCCGCCATCCGGCGCGGTGCCCACCTTCACGACCTCGTAGCCCGACATCGTCACTGTCGCCGGGTTGGTCCCGTGCGCGGTGTCGGGCGTCAGGACCTTGTGCCGTTCTTGGCCACGCTCCTCGTGGTACGCGCGCGTCAGGAGAAGCCCCGCCTGCTCGCCGTGCGAGCCCGCGCTGGGCTGGAGCGACACGTGCGGAAGCCCCGAGATCTCGGCCAGCGCGCCCTGCAGTCGCCACATCAGCTCGAGCGCGCCCTGTGCGTGCTCCGGGTCCTGGAGCGGGTGCAGCCGCGCGTGCCCGGGAAGCGCCGCCACCCGCTCGTGCAGCTTCGGGTTGTGCTTCATCGTGCACGAGCCGAGCGGGTAGAAGCCGCTGTCGAGGTCGAAGTTCTTCTTCGACAGCCGGTTGTAGTGGCGGACGATCTCGGGCTCGGAGACCTCCGGCAGCTTCGCCGGCTCCTTGCGGATGGCGCTGTCGGGCAGCAGGTCCGAGATCGGCACCTCCGGCACGTCGAGCGGCGGCGGCGTGAACGCACGCCGTCCCTCGCGGCTCCGCTCGAAGATCGTCAGCGTCTCGCTCATGCCGCGACCTTCTCGAGCAGGGCGGCGAACTGGTCGATGTGAGCCTTCGTGCGCCGCTCGGTGATCGCGACCAGCAGGCCGTCCTCGTACTCCGGGTAGTCGCGGCCAAGCCGGTAGCCGGGGTTGATGCCCGCCTCGCGCGCGCGCGTGAACAGCCCATCGAGATCGGGCACGCGCACGGCGAACTCGCGCACGATCGGCCCTGGGTTGATCGGCTCGAGGCCGAGCGTCTCCCGCGCGTAGTGGGCGCGCTGCAGCATCAGCTCGCCGAGCTCCACCACGCCGCGCTTGCCGAGCCAGGACAGGTAGATCACGCCGGCGAGCGCGTTCAGCGCCTGCGAGGTGCAGATGTTGTGGGTGGCCTTCTCGCGCCGGATGTGCTGCTCGCGAGTCTGGAGGGTGAGAACGAAGCCGCGCCGGCCCTCGGCATCGACGGTCTCCCCCGCGATCCGGCCGGGCATCTTGCGGATGTGGCTTTCGCGCGCCGCGAAGAAGCCGAATGACGGGCCGCCGAAGTCGAGCCTGTTGCCGAGCGACTGGCCCTCGCCTACGCAGATGTCCACGCCGAAGCTGCCCGGCGGCTCGAGGATCCCGAGCGGAAGCGGGTCTGCCGCGCACACCACGAGCGCGCCCGTGCGCTTGCCCGCCTCGGCCAGCGGCCCGAGGTCCTCGACCGTGCCCAGGAAGTTCGGCTGCTGGACGAACACGGCCGCCGTGTCGTCGTCCACCGCGGCGGCGAGCTGGTCGAGCTCGGTCGCGCCGCCGTCGTCGAGCGGGACCTCCACGACCTCGCCGCCGAAGCCCTTGACGTAGGTGGCGAGCGTCTCGCGCGAGTGCGGGTGCACGCCGCGTGAGATGACGAACTTCCCGCGCCGGTTCTCGAGCTTCGCGAGGTACGCGGCCGAGGCGACCGACGACGGCCCCTCGTACATCGACGCGTTCGAGACAGGCAGCCCGGTCAGCTCGGAGATCGCCGTCTGGTACTCGAACATCACCTGCAGCCCGCCCTGCGAGATCTCGGGCTGGTACGGCGTGTACGGCGTGAGGAACTCGGACCGCGTGATGATCGAGTCGATCAGCGCCGGCACGTAGTGGTCGTACATCCCCGCGCCGAGGAACGAGATCTCGTCGTCGGCGCTCGTGTTGCGGGACGCCAGCGCGCGGAGATGGTCGTTCACGTCCTGCTCCGACATGCCAGGGGGCAGATCCAGGGGGCGGTCCAGCCGGACCTCGTCCGGCACCTCGGAACGGAAGATGTCGTCGAGCGACTCGACGCCGATCGCGTCGAGCATCTCGCGGCGGTCCGCGTCGGTTGAGGACGTGTAGCGGCTCACTCCTGCAGCAGCTTCTTGTACGAGTCGACGTCGAGCAGCTTCTCCACCTCGCCGGGGTCGCTCAACTTCACGCGGACGAGCCAGCCGTCGCCGTAGGGATCGGCGTTGATGTTCTCCGGTGTGTCCGAGAGCGCCTCGTTCACGGCCACGACCTCACCGGAAAGCGGTGCGAAGACGTCGGACACCGCCTTGACCGACTCCACCTCGGCGTACGACTGGTTGGCGGTGATGTTCGTGCCCACCGCCGGCGGGTCGTAGAAGACGACCTCGCCGAGCGCGTCCTGCGCGTACCAGGTGATGCCGAAGGTGGCCTCGTCTCCGTCGATCCGGGCCCAGTCGTGCTCCGGGTGGTACTTCAGCTCGGGCGGGTAGCTCTCCTCGGCCAACTAGGCGTCCTCCTTCTTGTAGAGCGGTTTCTCGCGGATCTCGGCTCGGCGACGCTTCCCGCGCACGTCCACCTCGAGGTGCGTGCCGGGGGCGGCGGCGTCCACGGGAACGTACGCCATCCCGATGCCGACCTCGAGGCAGGGCGAGTGGCTGCCGCTCGTGACGACACCGCGCTCCTCGCCGTCGACAAGCACCGGATTGCCAGGCCGCGGGATGCCCGGGTCCGTGAACACAAACGGCACGAGCTTGTCCTGCGGCTCGAATCCCTCAAGCGCCTCCGACCCGATGAACCCCGTCTCCAGCTTGCAGCACCAGCCCAGGCCGGCCTCGATCGGGTTGCGGTCCTCGGAGAGGTCGTTCCCGTACAGGTGGAAGCAGACCTCGAGCCGGAGCGTGTCGCGCGCCCCCAGGCCGACCGGGGTCGCACCGAGCGCGTCCCAGACCGTGGTCGCGCCGTCCGGAGGCACCAGCAGCTCCACGCCGTCCTCACCGGTGTAGCCCGTTCCGCACACGAGGCAGTTCACGCCGGCAACACGCACCTCGACGACCTTCATGCGCGCCGGTGCGTCGCCCTCGAGATGCGCGGCCAGGAGATCGCGAGCGCGGGGGCCCTGCAGCGCGATCATCGCGTAGTCCGCCGCCGCGTCGCGGACCTCGACGTCGAACTCCGGCCGCGTGCTCGGCGAACCATGCGTAGTCCTTCTCGTGGTTCGAGGCGTTCGTGACCGTGAGGTAGCGGTCGTCGCCCAAGCGGTACGTGAAGAGGTCGTCCAGCACGCCGCCGTCCTCGCGGCAGAGCACCGAGTACTGGGCGCCGCCCACGGCGATCTTCGAGACGTCGTTCGAGAGGATCCGCTGGAGGAACCGCTCGGCGTCCGGGCCGCTCGTCTCGATCTCGCCCATGTGCGAGACGTCGAATGCGCCGGCATCCGTGCGCACCGCCACGTGCTCCTGCCGGATGCCCTCGTACTGCACCGGCATCTCCCAGCCTGCGAACGGCACCAGCCGGGCGCCGGCCGCGCGATGGCGGTCGAAGAGCGGGGTTCGGCGCAGCGTCTCGGTGGCCGGCGGCACGGGCTGAGAGGTTAGGCTCCCCGACCGATGAGCGGGATGGTCGCGCCAAAGAGCAGCCTGTTCTGGCGGTTCTTCAATACGTCCACCAAGGGCCACACGGCGATCTTTCGCCTGACCGGCGGGCGGATCGGCGGGCGCATGGTCGGCGGGCCGATCCTGCTGCTCCATCACACGGGCGCGAAGAGCGGGAAGAGGCGAATCTCTCCGCTGCTCTACCTGCCCGACGGCGACCGGATGGTGATCGTGGCGTCGAAGGGCGGCTACACGAAGCACCCGGGCTGGTTCCACAACCTGAAGGCCAAGCCCGACACGACGGTCGAGCTTCCGCGCGAGGGGAAGGTGCGCGTGCGCGCCCGGGAGGCCTCGCCGGAGGAGCGCGAAACAGCTCTGGCCGCGCGTCGTAGACGCTGTACAAGGGCTACGCGGCCTATCAGCGCTCGACGGACCGCGAGATCCCGCTCGTGGTGCTGGACCGCGCCTAGAAGCGAAAGTCCCAGCTCGAAAGAACGTTCTGTCCAAGCGTGGACCGCTTGCGACGACTGGCCCTGGGAGCAGCGCTTCTTGCCTGCCTGGCTGCCGCCGGGCCCGCAATGGCGGAGCCGGTGCGCGACCGCGACGTCTACGCGGAGGTCACTCCCGAGCGCATCACCCTCGGGAACGCGGTGGCGGAGCGAAGCTGGAGCCGCGAGGCGTTCGCCACGCTCGAGCTGCGCGACAAGCGCCGCGGCGGGCGGGTCTGGAGCGCGGGCACCCCTGACTTCCGCCTGCTCGGACTTCGGGCACCCCGATCACGAGCGACCAGTTCGCCGTAACCGGCGCCGAGATCTCGCGCCTCGAGCGCGGCGGGCTGCGGGTCGAGATCCAGCTCGCGGGCCCCGCCGGGATCACCGCGACGCGGATCGCGGAGGCCTACCCGCGCATCGCCGGGTTCAGGACGCAGACGATCGTCGAGACCATCGCCCCGCTGCCGCTGACCGGCGCGACGCTGGACGAGGCCGCCGTCGGCGACGGCGTGCGAACCGCCGCCCACAACCTCCGCGCGGGCGCCGACTGGCGCAGCCCCGACTACGCGGGCCCGCCGGTGGGCATCGGCGACCAGCAGACGGGCACCTGGCGCGCCACGACCGAGGGAGAGCCCGGCCAGGCGATCGAGGCCAATGCGGAGTGGCTCGAGGCGATCGACGGGGATCGCCGGCTCGCGATGGTCATGGAGCGCAACGACCAGCCGTCCTCGCGGGCTCGCTACGACGGGACCACCGCGCGGCTCGAGGTCGACTACGAGCGCGACCTCATCCTGCTCGGCCCGCTCGAGGAGAACGCCCACTTCGAGAACCCGTACGAGGACGGCGGCCGCCGCCGCGTCGTCCTGCCCGGCGAGCCGTTCGCGCTCGAGCCGGCCTTCGTCGCGCTCGGCGCGCGCGATGGCGACGCGGAGTGGCAGCACCATCGCTACCTCGTGGGCCACCGCCTCACGCCGTATCCGAAGGCGATCACCTTCAACAGCAACGGGACCGACTCGAACGTGCGCTCGACGGGCGCCAAGGACGACCTCGACATCGACGTGATCCGGGAGATCGCGCCGAAGGCGCGCCGGCTGGGGATCGAGACCTTCATCCTCGACGACGGCTGGCAGGCGCGCTCGGGCGACTGGCAGCCCGACTCGCCGGAATTCCCGGAGCCGCGCCCCGAGTACGGCCCGCGCTTCCCAGACTCGGAGTTCACGGCGGTGCGCGAGGCGATCGCGCCGATGCGGCTTGGCCTCTGGTGGACGCCGCTCCACTTCCACCCGTCGTCTGAGACCTACAAGCAGCATCCGGAGTGGATCTGCCACCCGATTGGCGACGGGCTGCTCGCCTACAACACCGCGGAGCCCGAGTCGAGCTCGAACGAGGCGGGCCTCGTCACCTGGGGCCCCGATGCGCTTCCCCACGTCGAGGCGCGGCTCACCGACGCGATCGAGAACTGGGGCGTCCGCTACTTCAAGTGGGACTTCATGGCGTGGCTCGACTGCGCCGGCCAGGGCGACGTCTACGACTTCCGCGAAGAGCTGCTCGGCCATGCTCGACCGGCTGCAGGCGAAGTACCCGGACGTCACGTTCCAGATCGACGAGACGAACGACTACCGCCTGTTCCCCTACGAGTCGGTCGCGCGCGGGCCGTCGTGGTTCCAGAACGGATCGCCCGAGTACGACCAGCTCCTCCACAACATCTGGAACCTCAGCCCGTACGTGCCCGCCTGGTCGCTCGGCCAGCACTTCCTCGGCGGGAAGGCGTGGGAGAGGCACCCCGTGGCGACGCTCATGGCCGCGGCGCTCCCGTCGCACCTCACGTTCTTCAGCGACCTGCGGGAGATCCCCGACGCGGTCATCGAGGAGGCGCGGCCCTGGCTCGAGCTCTACAAGCGCCACCGCGCGCCTCTTCACGCAGATGACCTATCCGCTGCTCGCCGATCCGCTCGAGCAGGGCTGGACCGCGCTCCAGTCGTGGAACCCGCGCCGCGGCGCGTGGCGCGCTGCTGGCGTTCCGGCAGCAGGACGAGCGCGCCGCCGTCCAGATCCCGCTCCGGAACGTGCCGCCCGGGCGCGAGTTCGAGCTGCTGCGCGGGCCTGACGCCGCGCCGGTCGGAGTGGTGACGTCGCGCGAGCTGAGCGAGGGACTGACCGTCGAGCTTCCCGAGAAGGACACCGCCGAGGTGCTGCTGATCCGGGCGGTGCGGCGATGAGGCGGACGCTCACGCTGGCCGCCGTGCTGCTGGCCTTCGCCGCAGGCCCCGCTCACGCGGTCGAGGGCGAGTGGCTGGCCGGCGACCTCCACGTGCACACCACCTACTCGCACGACTCCTACGGCGGCCCGACCGACGACAACACCGGCCCCGAGGAGGCCTACACGCTCGGCTGGAGCGTCGGAGAGCAGTTCACGCACGCGCTCACGCGGGGGCTCGACTTCCTCGCCATCACCGACCACAACGACGTCCGGTCGCAGCAGGACCCCGGGTTCGGCGCGAACGGCGTTATCCCGGTGCCGGGGTACGAGAACTCGCTCGAGGGACACGCCCAGATGCTCGGCGCGACGAGCCTCTACGACAACGGCGACTCATCGGCGGCTGCGGCCCAGGCGGTCGCAAACGCGCTGCGCGCGGATGGCGGCGTCTTCCAGGTCAACCACCCCGCCGAGGGTTCGGTCGACTTCCCGCACGACACCGACTGGACCTACCTCTACGACGTGCAGCCCGACACCGTCGAGGTGTGGAACATCTCTCGCCTCTACCAGCCGCCGCTCCCGTCGGGCTCGAACAACGACGACGCCATCCGCTACTGGGAGGGCTGGCTCGACCGCGGCGCGAAGGTCGGGGCCACGGGCGGCAGCGACAACCACTGGCGCGCGACGTTCGCCGCGCAGGGCGTCGGCCAGCCGACCACCTGGGTCTTCGCCCGCGAGCGCACGACGGCCGGAGTGCTCGAGGGGCTCCGCGAGGGGCGCACGTTCATCTCGCACCAGCCGCCGAACCTCGGCGGGCCGCGGCTCTTCCTGGAGTCCGGCGAGAAGATGGTCGGCGACGAGGTCGCGCCGGGCACCCGCCTGACGATCCGCGCCGAGAAGGCCACGGGCATGTTCCTGCGGATCGTGAAGACCGGCGGCAGGCAGGTGGGCCAGCCGGTCCCGGTGACGGGCCCGTGGTTCAGGCACGGATTCCGCGCGCCGGCCGCACCGGGCTGGGTGCGGGCCGAGCTGTTCGTGCCCGGACGCGGCGAACCAGCGCGCGCTCTGCGACCGCCGCGACACCACCTACTGCCGCAACAAGCTCGGGGTCACCGCCATGACCTCGGCCATGTACGTGCGATGAGGCGGCTGCTCGCGCTCTCCGGCCTGTCGGTGCTGCTGCTCGGCGCTGGCGCCGCCCGCGCACGCCGAGCTGACCGCCGGCGCCGCCAACGCCGACATCACGCCTCCGATCGGGACGCCGCAGTTCGCCTACACGGCGCGCTCGCGGCTCGCCGACGGGGCACCGCAGGACATCGCGCTCCAGATCGTCGCGGACCCAGACGGCGGCCTCTACGCGAAGACCTTCGCGGCGAGCCGAGGGATCCACACCCGCGTGCGGGCGCGCGCGATCGTGCTCGACACGGGCGGCGAGCGTGCGGCGCTCGTCCAGGTGGACCTCGGCGGGATCCCGTATGCGCTCGTCCAGCGGGTCTACGAGCTGATCCCGGACGCCGGCATCCCGCTCGAGAACATCATGATCGCGGCGACCCACACCCACTCCTCCACGGGCCCGATCTGGCCGATCGACTCGACCGGCTATGCGGCGCTCGGCGGCGATGCTTTCGACCCGCGCGTGTTCGAGTTCACGGCGCAGGGCATCGCGCAAGGCGATCGTCCGCGCGAACTCACACCGCGTCCCGGCCGAGCTCGGCATCGCGAAGACGCGCGTCACGACGCCTCGCGCAACCGCAACTTCGAGCCGTTCAAGCGCAACGAGGACATCCCGAAGGACGAGGCAGGCGCCAAGGAGGCCTCGATCGACCCCGCCCTCACGGTGATCCGCGTGGACGAGCCCGATGGGCAGCCCGATCGGCGTGTGGTCCAACTTCGCGATCCACGACGACCTCCTTCGGGGACGAGAACCTGCTCTTCTCGGGCGACAACGCCTCGTTCACGGAGCGGATCGTCGAGAACGCGATCCGCCGGGACGCCCGCCAGCGCGGAAACCCCGCCCGGCGGCCGGCGCACGTCGTGAACGTCTGGACGAACTCCAACGAGGGCGACATCTCGCCCGACGGAGGCACCGACAAGGTGCCGGCCGAGGCGGCCCCGCCCACGGCGGCGCAGGACGCCGAGCCGCCGGCCGAGGAGAGCCTCCAGTACAGCGGCAACTCGTTCACCGGCGCGCACATGGCCGGCATGAAGGTCGCGCGCGGCCTGCTCAGGGCGTGGCGCCGCGCCGGTCACAAGATGACCGCCGACGTCCCGCTCGACGCGCGGCTCGGCTACGTCGCCTTCGACGGCGTCGCGGCGGACGGCGAGCCGGTGGGCCCGAACGCGGTCCTCGGCCAGGGCGGCGTCGTGGCCGACGACGGCAGCTGCGCTCCGTTCGACGGCTTCGCCGGCCCGGGCCAGGGCATGAAGATGACCGCGCTCGGCGGGCCCGGAGACACGCTCGTCCCCGGCACCCAGCCCGTCAGCGTCATGCGAATCGGGTCGCTCGCCGTCCTCGGCCTGCCGAGCGAGGTCACGAAGCAGATGGGGCTGCGGATCAGGGCTGCCGTGCACGGCGCCGCCGGCGGCGCTTACGAGGACGTGATCCTCTCCGGCCTGACGAACGGGTACTCGTCGTACACGGCGACCCCCGAGGAGTACGACGCCTGCCACTACGAGGGCAGCTTCACGCTGTTCGGCCGCCGCCAGGGTGCGCTCTACCGCGACTCGGCGCTGGCCGTGAGCAAGGCGCTTCTGGAGGGAGCCGAGTACGCGGGCGACCCCGAGCCCGCCTACCGCGTCTCGAATGGCGGCAGCTATCCGGAGCCGGAGCCAACCCCTGACGCGGGCACGGCGGCCACCCAGCCCGAGAAGAGCGTCGTGCGCTACGGGCGGGCGACCTTCAGCTGGAACGGCGGCCATCCGGCGATCGACGCTCCTCCAGGACGGCATCTGGTCACCACGCAGCGCATGGGGCGCAAGGGCTGGAAGCGGATCGCGACGGACGACGGCTTCTACGACATCCTCGAGCGCGACCCGGAGACGGACGTCTGGACGACGACGTTCCAGACCACGGAGTGCATGCGGGCGGGCAGCTACCGCTTCCTCGTCCGGGGCCGCGCCGACACGGGCAGCGGGCCCGCGCCGTACCGAGTCGAGTCAGAGACCTTCGAGCTCACGCCGATCACCAACCTTGCGCCGACGCTGACCGTGACCGGCCTGACCGCGCGCGTGACGGCCCTCTACCCGGACCCGGGCGAGGACGACACGCTCCTCGCGCTGCCGCGGCGGGTGCGAAGCGGATCGGCGATCCTCGGCGTCAAGCGAAAGGGAGCCACGAAGGAGAAGCGCGTGCGGGCCCGGCTGACGAAGGACAAGCTCGCCTTCCAGGCACGCGTGCCCCGCGGAGCGGCCGTCCGCGTGATACGCGTCAAGGACGCCTGCGGGAACTCTTCCTAGGCGCTGCCTGTCGCGATCAGGACCTGGTTCGCCATCTCGACGCTGCCGTCGGACCCGGCCTTCTCCGCCATCGCGGCGGTGATCGCCGCCCAGCCCGCGTCCTGAACGTCCTGCGGGTGCGGGGCGAAGATCGCCGAGATAGGCGGCGCGATCTCCCTGACGAAGACGGTGAACTCGTCCGCTGAGGCGAACGTGAAGCTGACCTCCACGTCCTCGACCTCGACGTCCGAGAAGCCGCCACCCTCGAGCAGGCCACCGATCGCCTCGGGCGTTGGCCGCGAAAGCGGCCCCGGCGTACCCGGCGGCGGCGGCTCGGCCCCGACGTGCTGGAGGGCGGTGCGCACCGGGATGCCCAGGAAGGGCACGCGGTCCGGGGTTCCCCACGAGGCGATCGACATCCGGCCGCCCGGCGACATGAAGCTGCGCACGCGAGCTGCGGCGCCCTCGCCGTCGGGGTCGAAGATGATCCCGAAGCGCGACAGCGCGGCATCGAAGCTGCCCGCCGGGAAGTCGAGCGAGACGGCATCCGACTGCACGAACTCGATGTTCTCGAGCCCCTCGGCCTCCGCACGCTCGCGCCCGTAGGCGAGCATCTCGGCCGAGATGTCGGTGGCCACCACCTTGCCGCTGGGGCCGGCAACTCGCGCCGCCGAGAGCGACGGCTCCCCGTAGCCCGCCGCCACGTCCACCACACGGCTCCCGGCCGTGACTCCGGCCAGCTCCACCATGCGCTCGCTGACGTGGCTCGCGGCGTGTCGATGAGCTCCGACCACTTGCGCCAGCCAGTCGCGGCCTTGTCCCACTGCTGATGCTGCGCCTCGCGAAATTCCGCAGCGTCGATCGTCTTCGATTCCATGCGTGTCCTTCCAGTTCGCCTGAGGCGAACCTATGGGATACGCGGCGGCCCGTAAAGGGGCTGCGTCAGTCGCGCAGGAAGGGCGGGATGTCGATGTCGTCGTCGGAGATCTCGAGCGACGAACGCTGAGAATCGTCCATGACGACGTCACGCCGGCGCGGGCCCGAGCGCTCGCCGGACTCGCCGCCACGCTGGCGGCTCGGCCGCTCGACGTCGAAGAGGACGCCGCCCCTGGATGAGCGGCCGGCCCGATCGAAGCCGGTCGCGATCACGGTCACGCGCACCTCGTCGGCGAGGCCCTCGTCGATGACCGAGCCGAAGATGATGTTCGCGTTCGAGTCGGCGGCGCTCTGGATGATCTCGGCGGCCTCGTTCACCTCGAAGAGGCCCAGGTCGCCGCCGCCCGTGATGTTCAGGAGGATGCCGCTGGCGCCCTCGACGGACTGCTCGAGCAGCGGGCTCGAGATGGCGTTGCGGGCGGCCTCCGTGGCGCGGTTCTCGCCGCTGGCCGAGCCGATGCCCATCAGGGCCGAGCCGGCGTCCTGCATGATCGTGCGGACGTCCGCGAAGTCCAGGTTGATCAGGCCGGGGATCGTGATCAGGTCGGTGATGCCCTGAACGCCCTGGCGGAGGACGTTGTCGGCCTCACGGAAGGCGTCGAGGATGCTCGTGCGGCGCTCGACGATGGAGAGCAGCTTCTCGTTCGGGATCACGATCAGCGTGTCCACCTGCTCGCGCAGGCGCTCGATGCCGTCGGCGGCCTGCCGCTGGCGCTGCATGCCCTCGAACTCGAACGGGCGGGTGACGACGCCCACGGTCAGCGCGCCGATCTCCTGCTTGGCGATCTCGGCGATCACAGGCGCCGCGCCGGTGCCCGTGCCACCGCCCTCGCCGGCGGTGACGAAGACCATGTCGGCGCCCTTGAGCGCCTCCTTGACCTCGTCGCGGCTCTCGGACGCCGCGCCATGGCCGACCTCGGGATTTGCTCCGGCGCCGAGCCCGCGGGTCAGCTGGCCGCCGACCTGCAGCTTGATGTCGGCATCGCACATCTGGAGCGCCTGCGCGTCCGTGTTGACTGCGATGAACTCGACGCCCTTCAGGCCGGCATCGACCATGCGATTGACGGCGTTCGTGCCGCCACCGCCGATGCCAACAACCTTGATGACCGCGAGGTAGCTACCCGTGTCCAATGTGTCTTCTCTTCCGTCCGGCGCTCAAGTCATGGTTGAGCGTTTTCGGTCCCGCCGAAATCCGCAAACAGCGGCCACTGTAAGCGCAGCGAGTCGGATATGTCAACGAGCGGCATGTTCCCTTGCATTCACCAACTCTCGACCATTGGTCGAGACTAGGCCAACCCTCGAGTCATGGTTGAGGGCTGGTCGGTGTGGGCCGCCGCGGGCGCCGGGCGTGGGCACGGCGCCGCCGGATCGACCGCGGTATCGGTCGGAGCCGCCGCCGGGTCGGTGGGCGGCACGGCGGTCTCGGGCGGCACCTCGGTGACCGGGGGTGCGACCACGTCGCCCGCGGGCGCGACGGGCTCGATCGTCTCCACCGGAAGCCCGCCCGCCACCGGCCGCTCGGGCAGGCGCACGTCGATGTAGGTCGCCCCCGCGGCGTCGGGGTCGGCGAGGACCCGCGCAGCCGCGGTCCACTTCTCATCGACCAGGTCGGCGTCGCCGAAGATGATCTCGGGCCCGTCGCGCAGCTCGAAGGCGATGCCCTGCTCCGCGCCCTCGCTCAGGCGCTCGATCCGCTGCGCCATCCCCGCGGGGGCGGCCCCTGCGACCAGCAGCGCCCGCAGGGTCTGCGGATCGGTCACCCGTCCGTCCGTGACCGGCTTCTCCATCCGGATCAGTGCGAGGCCCTCGGGCGGCTGGAGGCCGCGCAGGACGGTCCCGTCGCCCGCGACTGGCGTCGGGCACGCCGTCAACCGACACGAGCGCCACCGCGGGCCGCTCCACGACCTCGATCCGCAGGCCGTGGGGGAAGTCGCGCTCCACGTGGATCGAGCCGACGATCGGGAATGCCCGGGCCGCCTCCTCCAGCTCGTCCACGCGGATATGAAGGGTGGTCATGTCCTCGGCGGCCAGCGTCAGCGCCGAGCTGATCCGGGCGCGTCCTTCGTCGTGAGCCCGCTGATCTCCACGTCCTTGACGGCGACGAGGGCGGAATCCCGCAGCCAGAACTGGTAGAGGCACCCGAGCAGGACGGTCGCGATGGCGGCGAGAATCAGCCGGCGGCGCATGCGCGGGCTGATCGACAGCCGGATCGGCCGCGAGGCGATTCGTGTCGGGAGCGAAATAAGGGTGCGCGGGAGCGCGGCGGCCAGCTCTCTCACTAGAGGGGATTTCGCCCTCGGGCGGCGCAGTCCTACCAGCGCGCCGACAGCTGCGTGAGGCCCCTATAGGGGCCAAAAGTGCACCCGAGTCGGATTTCGGCCGCGTCCGGCCCGCTGCCCTACCCAGCCGCTGTTTGTTCGGAGCCCTCGCCAAGGCGTCGATGTCGCCCGCGCCCAGGGTCAGGAGCACGTCGCCCTCCCCCAGTTCGGCCCGCAGCAGCCGCTCGGCCTCCTCGGGCCGTTGGCGTCCAGTAGACGGGCCTGCCGCCGGCCGCGTCCGCGGTCGCCGCCGCGACCAGCCAGCCGCTGACGCCCGGGAAGTCCTCGGCGCGCTCGCGCGCGGGGTAGACGTCGAGCACGACCGCCATGTCGGCCAGCGCGAGCGCCCTTCCGAAGTCGCCCGCCAGGTGGTCCGTGCGCGAGTAGAGATGCGGCTGGAAGCACGCGACGACCCGCTCGGCGCCCAGCGTTCGCGCCGCCTCGAGCGTCGCGCGCACCTCGGTCGGGTGGTGCGCGTAGTCGTCATAGACCTGGCTGCCGCCGGGTCCCTCGCCGTGCGCCTCGAAGCGGCGGCCGGCGCCGGCGAACGAGCGCAGGGCCTTCGCCGACTCTTCCGGGTCGACGCCCGCCTCCCGGCAGGCGAGGACGGCCGCGAGCGCGTTCATCACGTTGTGGCGGCCGGGCACCGCGAGCTCGAACTCGGCCCCGAGCGCGCGTGAAGCGCGATCCGAGCGGCACGAGCTCGGCCTCGGGCTCCTCGATCTCCGAGATCACGACTCGCGCCCCCTCGGTGAAGCGGTCGAAGGCCTCCTCGAGCTCCCCGATCGTCGCGAAGGTCGAGTGGTGGTCGAGCTCGACGTTCGTGACGACCGCCACCTCGGCCGACAGCTTGAGGAACGAGCGGTCCGACTCGTCCGCCTCGACGACCAGCCACTCCCCCGCTCCCCACGCCGCGTTCGTCCCGGTCGAGCGCACCTCGCCGCCGATCACGTATCCCGGGTCGCTGCCCGGCCTCGACCAGGATGTGGGCGGCCATGCTGGCCGTGGTGGTCTTCCCGTGCGTGCCCCCCACGGCGATCGTGCGGCGCAGGCGGGTCAGCTCGCCGAGCAGGTCGCCGCGGTGCAGCACGGGCGTTCCGCGCTCTCGCGCCGCGGCGAGCTCGGGGTTGTCGTCCGCGATCGCGGTGGACACGACGACCTCAGCGCCGTCCGGGACGTTCGCCGCGTCGTGGCCGATCGCAGGCTCGAGCCCGGCCTGCCGCAGGCGCTCGACGTAGCTCGACTCCGCGCGATCCGAGCCGGTTACCTCGGCGCCGAGCGCCTTGGCGACGAGTGCGAGCCCGCTCATCCCCGCGCCGCCGACGCCGACGAAATGCAGCCGACGGCCCGCCCATGGTGTCGAGCTCATAGCGCTCGACCCTAGCTATCGTCGCGGGCGTGAAGAAGGGGCTCGCGCTCTTCCTCGCGGCCGCTCTCCTGGCCGGTTGCGGCTCGGACGACGGCGACGACGAGACCGCGGCGGAGACCACTCCGCCGCCCGCCGACACGGCCGTGTTCGAGTCGGACAGGATCGGCTTCTCGTTCGAGTATCCGGAGGGGCTCGTCGCCGACAGGATGCCCCGCGGCGACCTCCTCGCCGCTCGTGGGCATCTAGCGCAGCGCGCGGCGGAACGCAATCCAGGTGCGGCAGACCGCGGATCGCGAGCTCGGGCCCGAGCGCTACCTCGACGAGTTCAGGCGCGACCTCGAGGGCAGCGCCGAGAGCGTGGAGACCCGCACCGACACGATCGGGGACCTCGAGGTCGGGGTTCTCGACGTGGAGGGCAGCGGATTTCGCGTCGTCGTCGTACTTCTTCACGGGCGGCGGGCGCACCTGGCAGCTCGAGTGCATCTCGGGCCCGCGCCGCAGGGCCGAAATCGAGTGCCGCATGCGCCATTGCGCTCGGATCGATCGATTTCAGCGATTGACGAAACCGGGAAGCGCACCCATCATGTAAATCGACTCGTGAAGGTCACTGGCCCGACCTCCGCGGCGGACCTCGCCGCACCCCCAATTGCCGCACCCCAGGCGCGGTCGCGCAGCCTGCCCGAGCGCGCGGTCGCCGCGGCACACACCGCATCCGAGCGGCCGCTCGCCGTGCTCGCCCAGATCCTGGGCGTCATCGCCGCGCTCGCCGTCTGCTTCACCGCCTTCGGCTGGGCGCTCCTCGATGACCAGGCGGCCTTCTACCGCGAGCTGATGCCGGGCACGTGGCTGAGCGCCGCGCTGCTGCTGTTCACGGCCGCCACCGCGCTCGCCATCCACCGGGTGGCGGGCGAGCCGGGCCGGCGGGACTTCTGGTCGCTCTCCGCGATCGTGTTCGTCGTGCTCGCATTCGACGAGCTCGCACAGCCCACCGTCTTCGTAAGCAAGTGGCTCAAGTCGGAGCACGCGATCGCCGCGCCCGCGCCGTTCAACGACATCGACTCGATCCTCGTCGTGGCGCTGCTCGTCGGCTGCCTCGTGCTGCTCGCCCGGCACGCCCTCGTGCTGCTGCGGCACCGCACGACGATCGTGCTGTTCGCCATCGGCCTCGTGCTCGGGGCGGTGTCCCAGACGCTCGACTCGGTGGTGGAGCCGACGAAGTGGGAGTTCGTGGCCGAGGAGTGCCTGAAGCTCTCCGCGATCCCGTTCGTGCTGGCGGGCTACTTGGCGGCGCTGAAAGACAGCCGCGGCAGCGGCATCCGCGACGGCGGCGAGCCAGCACAGCGACGCGACGAGCGCGCCGAAGGTCCAGCCGGCGAGCACGTCGGTCGGGTAGTGCGCGCCCAGTAGCACGCGGCTGAGGCCGACGGCGAGGACGAGCGCGGCGGCCAAGGCGGCGACGGCGACGCGGCTATGTCCGTGGCGCGACTGCCCGGATCAGGATGAACGCGATCGTCGCGTAGACCGCGACGCTCGTGGCCGAGTGTGCGCTCGGGAAGCTGAAGCCCTGGGCCGCCTCGACGAGTGCCGAGTTCGCCTCGGGGCGCGGGCGCTCGACGACACCTTGATCGAGCTGCACGGCGCCCTGGGTGACGGGGTAGCACGAGCGCCAGCGCGATCGCGCCGCGCCAGTGGCGCGTCGCGAGCAAGATCAGCGCGCCGACGACCGTGACGGTGAGCGCGGTCCGGGTGCTCGCGAGGTTCGCGAGATGCTCGGCCCAGCCGTTCGACTCGTGCGTCATGCTGCTCCTGCGCCCTGGCGCTGGCCTCGGCGTCGAGCTCGTTCGACGCGGCCGAACTCCGTGACGGCGACCGTGATCGACGCCACGAGCGCGAACAGCGACCCCACGATCAGGACGCGGTGCGACATCAGGAAATTTCCAAGCCTCAGGTGCATGGTGGGTACTACGAAGCGGTGCCGAACGAATCGGCTGAGGGCACCTCCCCCCAAAGACAGGTACCCAGTTACTGGACGGATAACGCCCAGACGCCCCTGTGAAAAGGAACGGGCCGATTCGCACCTATTACTTGCAGGCCAACATGAGGATCTCGTGAGAAATGCGCTCCGCGGCGTCCGGGCGCGCCAGCGACTCTGCCGCCCGCTGCATGGTGCGGAGCCGGTCGGACGACCCCAGCAATGCGGCCACCTCGCGCGCGAGGCGCGGACCGTCGAGCTCCTCGTCCGGCACCACCACGGCCGCCCCGCCGCGCTCCACCCAGCGCGCGTTCTTCGTCTGGTGGTCGGCCGTCGCGTGGGGGTACGGGACGAGCACGGACGGCAGGCCCGCCGCGAGCAGCTCGAACACCGAGCCCCCGGCGCGAGCGGTCGCCAGGTCGGCCGCGGCGTAGGCGTCCGCGAACGGCGTGATGTAGGGATGCAGCTTGTAGTGCTCCGGGCGCCCGAGCTCGTCGAGCCGGCGCGCGAGATCGTCGTGGTCGCGCCGCCCGCAGGCGTGCAGCACCCAGCAGGGCGCGGCGCTGCCGAACGCCTCGATCGCAGCCTCGTTCAGCCGCCGGGCGCCGAGCGATCCGCCGAACACGAGCAGGCACTCGCGGTCGTCGTCGATCCCGAACCGCGCCCGCGCCGCCGCGCGGTCCGCGCCCACGACGTCCGCGGGGATCGGCCGGCCGGTGACGACCCACTTGTCGCCGGTGTGCTCCGGCAGGTCGAACGCGAGGAAGACGCGCTCGGCGAACGGCGCGAGCATCCGATTCGCGACGCCGAGATGGCTGTCCGCCTCGGTCAGCACCAGCGGCAGCCGCAGGCTGCGCGCCGCCATCCCGACGGGCGCCGCCACGTACCCACCGCCGCCAAGGACGATGTCCGCCCGCGTCGCGCGCAGGATCCGCCTGGCGCGGCCGACCGCGCGGCCCGACCGCAGCATCGCGCGTGCGGCCTTCAGCGGGTTGCGGCGGTCGAGCCCCTCGACGCGCACCGGGTGGAACGGGTAGCCCGCCTGCGGGACGAGCTCCGCCTCGGCGCGCTCGCCCCCGATGAACTCGACGTGCGCGCCCTTATCCCGTAGCGCGTCGGCGATTGCCAGTGCCGGAACGACGTGACCGGCTGTTCCGCCGGCCGCGATTGCCACGCGAGTCATCGGAGCGGCCTCCGTCGATGGCCCTGAGCGTGCGGTTGCGGCTGCTGGCCGTGCCGCCCGTCGCGGCGACGTTCAGCAAGAGCCCCATGGCCGCCATCACCACGATCAGGTTGGAGTTCCCGTACGAGATCAGCGGCAGCGGGATGCCGGTGAGCGGCGCCAGCCCCATCACCGCGAACATGTTCAGCGTGGCCTGGCACAGGATCAGCCCCGTGATCCCGGCCGCCACCAGCTTCGAGTACCGGTCGCGCGCGTGCTTCGCCGCCCTGAAGCCCGCGTACGCGATCAGCCCGTAGAGGAAGACGACGCTGGCGATCCCGACGAATCCGAGCTCCTCGCCGATGATCGCGAGGATCATGTCGGTGTGGGCCTCGGGCAGGTAGAAGATCTTCTGGACCGACTCGCCGAGCCCGACGCCCACCGGGCCGCCCGATCCGATCGCGATCATCGACTGGACTGACTGGAAGCCCGTGTCGCCCGCGTCGGACCACGGGTCGAGGAACGCCGTGAGCCGCTCGCGCCGGTACGGCTCGACGAGCGCGACGATCAGGGCGAGCGCCGCCGCACTGCCGCCGATCGTGCCGAGCAGGCGCATCGGCGTGCCGGCCACGAACAGCAGCACGGCGATCGTGAAGCAGACCACCATCGTCGTGCCCATGTCCGGCTGCTTCATGAGCAGCACACACGCGAGCCCGACGACGATCAGAAGCGGCTTCGTCAGCCCACCGAAGCTCCGGGTCGCGCTCGGGCGCGCGGCCAGGAGCTGCGCGGCGAACAGGACGAGCGACAGCTTGAGCAGCTCCGAGGGCTGGAACTGGAGCGGCCCGGCCCCCAGCCAGCGCGTCGCGCCGTTCACCGTCACGCCGACGCCCGGCAGCATGACGAGCGCCGTCAGGACGAACGAGGCCAGGAGCAGGAACGGCGTCACCACCTTGACCAGCCGCAGGCCGTGGCGGGATGCGAGGTGCAGGACGACCAGCCCGACGACCGCCAGCGCGACGTAGCGCTTGAGGTAGTAGGACGGGTCGCCCGAGCCGTCGAGCAGCGACTCCGCCGAGCTCGCCGAGTAGACCATGATCGCCCCGAGCGCGAGCAGGCACAGCGTCGCCGTGTAGATCAGCGAATACTCCAGGGGCGGTTTCGTGCGCGGGCGGCTGCGCGCCATTCGGCATTTCTTCGACGCGTGCGCGCGAATTCATCCTTCGCGCGCCCACCGCTGCGCCAACTCGCGGAAGTGGGCTCCGCGGGCCTCGAAGTCGTCGTACTGGTCGAAGCTGGCGCAGGCCGGCGAGAGCAGGACGACGTCGCCCGGCTTCCGGCCGCCGCGCCCGCCGCCCGCGCGGCCCGCTCGAGGTCGCCGCAGCGCTCGAGCGGCACGCCCGCCGGCGCGAGGTCGGCGGCCAGGCGGTCGCTCGCCTCGCCGATCAGATAGACCGCCTTGCAGCGCGCGGCCACGGGCTCCACGAGGTCCTCGAAGCCGCCGCCCTTCAGGCTCCCGCCGGCGATCAGGTGAACCCCGCCGTCGAAGGCCTCGATTCCGACCCGGGCCGAGGCGACGTTGGTGGCCTTCGAGTCGTTGATCCAGATGACCCCGCTCGCCTCGGCCACGTCCTCGAGGCGATGCGGGACGCCGCCGAAGGTGCGCAGCGCCTCGCCGATCGCCTCGGCCGGAAGGCCGCGCGCGGCCGCGGCCGCCGACGCGGCCCGCGCGTTCTCCACGTTGTGGGCCCCACGTAGGCGGAGCTCTTCGGGCGGGATGGGCAGCGGCGGGAACGGCGGCCGGATGGCGACGTCGTCAGGCCCCTGGTTGGCGAAGACGCGCATCTTCGCTTCGCGGTACGCCTCGAACGTGCCGTGGCGGTCGATGTGGTCGGGCTCGATGTTCAAGAGCACCGCGCACTCGGGCGCGAACTCCACCGTGTCCTCGAGCTGGAAGCTCGACGCCTCGCACACGATCACGACGTCGGGAGCGACCGAGCCGACGAGCGACGCGAGCGGAGTGCCGACGTTGCCCGCAACCGCCACCGGCACGTCCGCCGCGCGATGCATCGCGCCGAGCAGCTCGACCGTCGTCGTCTTGCCGTTCGTGCCCGTCACGGCGACGAACTCGTTCGGGAGCAGGCGCCACGCGAGCTCGAGCTCTCCCACCACCTCGAGGCCGCGCTCGATCGCGGCCGCCACCACCGGCGCCTCCTTCGGGACCCCCGGGCTCTTCACGACCGTCCGCACGCGCTCGAGCAGGTCGATGCCGTCGCTCTCGAGGTGCGCGTCGACCCCGTCCGGCACGGCCGGGCGCCCGGAGTCCACGCCGATCACCTCGCCGTGCTCGCGCAGCATCAGCGCGGCAGCGGCGCCGGAGCGCGCGAGCCCGACGACCAGGTACGGCCCGTCGGGGAGCGGCGGCCTTGACTTCACGTGACCGACTGCTGGTACAGCGTGAAGCCGATCGCCGAGCAGATTGCCGCGACGATCCAGAAGCGCAGGATGATCTTGGTCTCCGACCAGGCCATCAGCTCGAAGTGGTGATGGACCGGCGCCATCAGGAAGACGCGGCGGCGGAAGCGCTGGAACGCGATCACCTGGATGACCACCGACAGGCTCTCGATCACGAAGATGCCGCCGATCACGACCAGGAGGAGCTCGGTCTGCGTCATCACCGCGAGGCCCGCGATCGCGCCTCCGAGCGCGAGCGAGCCGGTGTCGCCCATGAAGATCGCCGCCGGGAACGAGTTGAACCAGAGGAATCCGACGCACGCGCCGACCAGGCACGCCGACAGGAGCGCGAGGTCCTCCTGCCCCGTCGTGATGAACGTCATCGCCGTGTAGGCCAGCAGCACGATCGCGGCGGAGCCGGCGGCGAGCCCGTCGAGCCCGTCGGTCAGGTTCACGCCGTTCGTCGAGCCCGCGAGCACCAGGAAGATGAGCACCGGGTAGAGCAGCCCGAGGTCGATCGACGCGTCGGCGGTGTGGATGCGCAGGAGCTCCGGCAGGTCCACGTATTCGGTCGCGACCAGCCACAGCCCGATCGCGATCGCGCCCTGCGCGAGCAGCTTGTAGCGGCCCGAGACTCCGAGCGAGCGCCGGTGCGTCACCTTCGTCCAGTCGTCGATGAACCCGAGCGCCCCGCTCGCGAGCGCGGTGCCCAGCACGGCCAGGCTCACCGCCCGGTAGTCGCTGAGGATCAGGAAGGGGACGGTGACCGAAACGATGATCAGGAGGCCGCCCATCGTCGGGGTGCCGGCCTTCTCGTGGTGGCCCTCGGGCCCCTCCTCGCGGATGTGCTGCCCGAACTCGCGGTCGCGCATCCAGTCGATGAACTTCGGCCCGAGGAAGATGCAGATGAACAGCGAGCCCATGCCGCCGATGAGGATCTCGCCGAGCATCTACGCGAGCACCCTTTCCAGGCCGACCGAGCGCGACCCCTTCACGAGCACGCGGTCGCCCGGCATCGCGATCTCCTCGAGCAGGCCGCCGGCTTCCTCGGCGTCGCCCACCTGGTGGAGATCGCCGCCGAACTGGTCGGCGTAGGGCAGCGCCAGCTCGCCGACCGTGACGAGGATGTCGATCCCGAGGGCGTCCGCCAGATGGCCGATCTCGCGGTGGAAGCGCGGTCCCTCCTCGCCCAGCTCGGCCATCCCGCCGAGGACGGCGATCCGCCTGTCGGCCGCCGACGCGGCCAGATGCTCGAGGGCCGCGCGCATCGACATCGGGTTGGCGTTGTAGCAGTCGTTCACGACTGTCACCCCGCCGTCCAGCTCGACGATCTCTCCGCGCAGCGACGAAAACGCAACTTCGAGGCGCCCGGAGGGAGTGACTCCGAGCGCCGTGGCGGCGGCCACCGCCGCGACCGTGTTGGCCACGTTGTAGTCCTCGTCGAACGGTAGCTCGCAGCTCGACGCGCTCGCCGCGGGCGGCGATCACCGCGCGCCGGTCGGCGAACGACTCGAGCTCCACGTCGCCGCCGGGGCCGAAGGTGATCGTCTCGATGTCGTCGCGGAGATGCTCCGCGAGCAGTGGCTCGCCCGCGGGCACGACAGCCACCGCGCCCGCATGCAGGTCCCGGATCAGCTCGGCCTTGGCCGCTGCCACCCGCTCGATCGTGCCCAGGAGCTCGAGGTGCACCGGGCCGACGTTCACGATCAGGCCGACATCGGGCTCGGCGATCGCGGCGAGCTCGGCGATCTGCCCCTCGCCGCGCATCGCCATCTCGAGCACGAGCGCCTCGGTCCCCGGCTCCGCCTCGAGGACGGTCAGGGGCAGCCCGATCTCCGTGTTCCAGTTCTCGCGGTTGCGGTGGACGCGCATGTGCGGCGCCAGCAGCGCGGCGAGGATGTCCTTGGTCGAGGTCTTGCCCGTCGAGCCGGTCACGCCGACCACGCGGCAGCCGAGCTCGCGCCGCCACCCGCGGGCCAGCGCCGCGAGTGCCTCGAGCGTGTTGTCGGAGGCGATCACGGGCGCCTCCGCGCCGTTCTCGACCAGCTCGCGCGCGCGGGCCGGTCCTACCAGCGCTCCCCACGCGCCGGCATCGAGCGCTGCCTGCGCGAAGCGGCTGCCGTCGGCGTTCGCCCCGTGCAGCCCCACGAACAGATCGCCCTCGCCGGCCTCGCGCGAGTCGACCACCGCGCGGCGGGGGCCGGCAAGCGCAGGATCTCCGGCCAGGAGCTCGCCCCCGGTGGCGTCGGCGACCCAGGCCGCGTCCCTCATCGCAGCGCCTCCCGCACGACGGTCACGTCGTCGAAGGGCTCCTTGCGCCCGTTCTCGAACTCCTGGCCCTGCTCGTGGCCCTTGCCGGCCACGACGACGACGTCGCCGGGCTCCGCGGTGGACACCGCCAGCGCGATCGCGCGGCGGCGATCCGGCTCGCGGTCCACCCCCGGCCCCGTGCCCTCGAGGATCTCGTCGATGATCGCCTCCGGGCTTTCGGACCGCGGGTTGTCCGACGTCACGACGACACGGTCGGCGAGCGCGGTGGCCGCCTTTCCCATCAGCGGCCGCTTGGCACGGTCGCGATCGCCACCGGCGCCGAACACGACGTGGACGCGGCCATCGGTCAGCTCGCGCGCGGCGCGCAGCACGTTGTCGAGCGCCTCGGGGGTGTGCGCGTAGTCCACGAGCACGGTGAAAGGCTGGCCCTCGTCCACGGGCTCGAACCGGCCGGGCACGCGTTCGGCATCCGCGAGCGCGTCGCGCGCGGTCTCCAGGTCCACGCCGAGCGAGCGGGCGGCGGCGAGCGCGGCGAGCGCGTTCTGCACGTTGAACAGGCCGGGCAACCGCGTCTCGATCTCGATCGAGCCGTCCGGCGTCCAGCACGTGAACGTCGAGCCGGAGGGATCGAAGCGCACCCCGCTCGCGCGGTAGTCGGCGTCGTGCTCGACCCCGTAGGTGGTCGCGCCGGACAGCTCGTCGGCGAGCCGGCGCCCGTACTCGTCGTCGACGTTCACGATCGCGGGGCCCTCGCCATCGAACAGGCGCCGCTTCGCGCTGAAGTAGTCCTCCATGCTCGGGTGGAAGTCGAGGTGGTCCTGGGTCAGGTTCGTGAAGACGCGCGAGGCGAATCGGATCGAGTCGGCTCGGCCGAGCTCGAGCGCGTGTGACGACACCTCCATCGCGCACGCCTCGTCACCGGAGTCGAGCATGCGCCGGAAGGTGGCCTGGAGGTCGATCGCCTCGGGAGTCGTCCGCTCCACCGGCTCCTCCTGCCCGCCGACGATCGACTTGACCGTGCCGAGCAGCCCGGTCTGCATGCCGGCCCGCTCGAGGATCGCGCGCGTGAGGAACGCCGTGGTGGTCTTCCCGTTCGTTCCCGTGATGCCCACGACCCTGAGCGTCGCGGTCGGATCTCCGAAGAACCGCGCCGCGGCCGGCCCCATGGCGGCGCGCACGCTCGGCACGACGACCTCGGCCGCGTCGAGTCCGAGGGGACGCTCGCTCACCAGCCCGGCCGCGCCCCGCTCGACCGCGTCCGGAGCGAAGTCGTGGCCGTCGGCCTTGAACCCGGGGACGCAGAAGAAGAGCCCTCCGGGCCGGACGTCCGAGCTGCTGTAGTGCAGGCCGGTTATCTCCACGTCGGGCGCGTCCCCGCCCATCAGCTCGCGGAGAGTCACGCTTCGCAGGCTACCTGCGGGGGCTGACGCAGCCCCGGCTAGCCGAGCCAGTTGATGGTCACGGCATTGGACTTCCGGACGATCCGCCCATCGTCCACGACGACCGCGCGGTACTTCTCCGTGCCGCGACCGCCCTGCAGCTTGCGCGCCGCCGTGGGGAACTCGCCGCCCCCACCCGCGGGCGGACCGATGTCCCGCCACCGGGAGCGCTTGCGCTGAAGCCGCACCGACCCGCCCGGGTCGGGGCCGCTCTCGCCGGAGAGAAGCGCCCGTTCGCACTCGCCCCGTCGAGAACGTGATCGTCGTGTCGTAGCGCTCGCCGTCCCTGCAGTCCTGAGCCCACAGGTGGAGGAAGCCCGTCTGGAACGGCGCGCTGGACGAGGCGCGCCTCGAACGACCCGGCGTCCTCGCAGTTCGTGAACGGGCACGCGGATGCGCGGAGCTGCGTGTGGAAGAGCGCCTCGAACGGCAAGGAGTACGTGTGGTCCTCGCCGGTACGCCGGGTAGTCTCGCGCCGAAGAAGTTCTGCGCGCTCGCGTACCGCGGCGGGTCACCCTTCACGCGGCGCCAGTGCTGCAGCTTCGCGACGACGCTCGGGCTCGGCTCGCGCGCACGGACTCGGTCCCCTCGAAGCAGTACGCGGGGTCCCAGCTCGTGTCCCCCAGCCGGTACGACCCGCGGAACCGCACGGAGTAGAGCCGGCCCTTCTTCAGCTTCGTGTCGAACGTCGCCGAGGTGGCGTTGTCGGCTCGCTTCACCGGCACGTCGATCGTCTCGAGCGTCCTGGACGCGAGGGCGGCGGGCGCGACGGCCAGCAGCAGGGCGACTCCGACTCCCAAGCACGCGGAACATGCGCGCGAAAGTAACCGAATCCGATACGTTTTTCGCCGTGCGCAGGGGGCGCGGGGGAGCTGTGGGGCTGGCTGTGGCGGCGATCGCCGCTGCCGCGATGGCCGCTGGGCCGGCCGGCACGGGCGCGCAGGAGGGCGAGATCGTCATCAAGCGCGACAAGTTCGGCGTGCCGCACGTGTTCGCGCCGGACCGCAGAGCCGTCTCCTACGGAGCCGGCTACGCGCTCGCGCAGGACCGCCTCTGGCAGATGCACGTCTTCCGCCGCCTCGGCAAGGGCGAGCTCTCGTCGATCCTCGGCCCGCTCACGCTCGACATCGACAAGGACACGCGCTTCTGGACCTACACGGCCGAGGAGCGGGCCCGCCGCTTCGAGACCTGGCCGAAGCCGCTCCAGGAGGACCTGAAGGCCTTCGTCGCCGGGATCAACGCCTGGATCGACGAGGCGAACAGCGATCCCAGCAAGCTGCCGTTCGAGTTCACGATGACCGGCGAGTCGCCGATCCCTGAGTGGACCATCGACGACTCGATGGGACTGCAGGACTTCCTCATCCTCACGTTCGGCGCGGGCGGCGGCAACGAGCTCGGGAACGCCGCAGCTGGCGAAGCGCCTGATCGCGAAGCTCGGCCAGGAGGCCGGCCTGCGCGCGTTCGGCGACCTCGTCCGGACCGTCGATCGCGACGCCGAGCCGACGATCCCGGCACGGATGAAGTGGCGCCGGACGCCCACGTACGCGCGCATGAAGGCCGTGCGCAAGGTCAGGAAGCTGACGAAGGACGCGCGCATCTCGCTCGAGGACAAGACCTCCACCCCGGCCCCCGCCGAGTCGTCGCCAGAGGGCGACGGCCGCGGGACGCTCGAACAGCTTGCGCTCGTCCCCGACGCGGCCGCCGCCGCGAACGCCGTCCAGCAGCGGCTCTCCGGGCTGCGGAAGCTCGACCTGCGCTTCAAGTTCGGCTCGAACGCGCAGATCGTGAGCCCGCGGCTCTCGAAGTCCGGCAACGCGCTCCAGACCGGCGGCCCGCAGGTCTCCTACGCGATCCCGCAGTTCCTCGCCGACTTCGGGATGCACGCGCCCGGCCTCGACATCACCGGCATGACGTTCGCGGGCGTCGGCCCGGCCGTGCTGATCGGCCGCGGCAACGGCTACGCCTGGACCACGACGACCGGCTCGTCGGACCTCACCGACACCTACGTCGAGCGGCTGAACCCCGAGAACCCGCGCCAGTACCTCTACAAGGGCCAGTGGGAGCCGATGGAGTGCCGCACCGAGGCCTACGTGGCGAAGGGCGTGGCCGAGCTCGAGAGCGAGGAGATCTGCCGCACGCGCCACGGCCCGATCGCGTCATTCGACGAGGCGAACAATCGTCGCCTACTCCGTCCGCTACGGATGGATGGACCGCGAGCTCGGCACGACGCGCGGCTTCTGGGGCTTCAACCGCAGCCGCGGCCTCAGGAGCTACGGCGACCAGCGCGTCCATGCTCGCCTCGAACCACAACATGTTCTACTCCGACGACCGCGGGAACTTCGGCTACTGGCATCCCGGCAACCATCCGCGCCGCGCGAAGGGCGTCGACCTTCGCCTGCCCCAGGACGGCACGGGCCGCAGCGAGTGGCGCGGGCTGCTGCCGGTACAGCGGGTGCCGCACGCCGTGAACTTCAGGCGCGGCTGGCTAGTCAACTGGAACAACCTGCCGGCGAAGGGCTGGAAGCGCGAGCGCGCCTTCGACGCGCGCGACGGCGTCGATGACCTCTCCGACCCGTACTACGACCGCCTCACCGCGGATCCCGAGGGCGGGCGCGTGCGCGGCCGGAGGTGGGACTTCGACGCGCTGTCGGCGAGCCTCCGGCACGCGGCGTTCGCCGACCACGAGTTCGACTGGTACGAGAGCGCGCTTCCCGAGGCGGGCAACCTCAAGACGGAGATCGCCAAGACCGCGCTCGGCGTGATCGGCGACTGGGACGGCTTCAAGGTCGACCGCGACGACGACGGGATGTACGACTCGGCCGGCTACACGATCCTGCGCGCCTGGATCCCGCAGCTACGTCAAGCCGCGTTCGCCGACGAGCTGGGCGAGGAGGACATCGGCCGCGCCCGCAGCAGCACCGAGCTGTGGCACGTGTTCTCCCCCGACTCGACCCATCCGCTCCGCATCGACTGGCTGAACGGCCAGGACAGCGGCGTGGTCGCGGCCGAGGCGTTCGAAAAGGCGGTCGAGCAGCTACAGGCGGAGTTCGGGAACGACGACCCGATGACCTGGCGCAGCAAGGTGCGGCTCGAGCACTACACGCGCCTGAACGCCGACCTCTTCACCGACACCGGAGCCGGCGCCGCGTGCAGCGAGCTCGAGGCGATCTTCGGCGACGACTGCTCAGACCAGCAGGCGGCCGACTCGGGCTGGCCGGGCGACGTGGCGGACCACATCGAGATGGACCGCGGCACGTACAACCACGTGATCCAGTACCTCACGCGCGCGTCGCGCGTGACGAGCCTGGGCGGCTCGGCCGTCCGGGCCGGCAGCGTGATCCCGCCGGGCCAGAGCGGCTTCGTCAGCCAGTCCGGCCAGGAGGACCCGCACTTCGAGGACCAGCTCGACGACTACATCAACTGGACCTACAAGCCGATGCCGCTGTCGATGGAGGAGCTCGAGGGCCAGACGGAGTCGACGGAGACCATCCCGGTCCCCGACGCCTATTGAGGCGGGATCTTGAGGTACGGCAGCGCGAAGGACGCGATCTTCTCGAACGCCGGCGCGGCCACCTCGCCTCCGTAGATCGAGCCGCGCGGCTCGTCCACCATCACCGACACGAGCAGGCGCGGGCTGCGTGACGGCGCGAAGCCGATGAACGAAGCGACGAAGTCCGTCTTCGAGTAGCCGCCGTTCTCGGCCTTCTGCGCCGTGCCCGTCTTGCCGGCCAGCGTGTAGCCCTCGATCGCTGCCTCGCTCGCGGTACCGCCGGCCTGCAGCACGCCCTCGAGCATCCGCGAGACCTTCATGGCGTTCGGGGCCGACATGATCCGGCGGCCCTCGTCGGGGTCGCCCGCGATCACGTGCGGCGTGTGCGCGATCCCGCCGTTCGCGATCGCCGAGTAGCCGTACGCCATCTGGATCGGCGTGACCGACAGGCCCTGGCCGATCGGCAGGTTGCCGATCGAGGAGCCCGAGTAGTCCTCGACGTGCGGCACGATGCCGCCCTCTTCGCCCGGCAGGTCGATCCCGTCGGCTCGGAGAACCCGAACCGGCGCACCCACGCATCGAACTTCTCGGTGCCGAGCTTCAGCCCGATCGTGACCGTGCCGACGTTCGACGACTGCGCGAGGATGTCGGCCACCGTCAGCGTCCCGCCGCCGCCGTCGTGCGCCTCCTTGATGGTGCGGTCGGCCACCTGGATCGTCGGGCCGATGGTGAAGGGCGTGCGCGGCGTGACGAGGCGCTCCTCCATCGCCCCCGCGACGGTGAACGCCTTGAAGGTGGAGCCGGGCTCGTAGGTGAAGCCGACCGCGCGGTTCTGGCGCGCGTACTCCGGCGACTCGCTGATCTTGTTCGCGTCGACGCGCGGCCAGTTGGCCATCGCGAGCACCTCGCCGTTGCGCGGATCCATCACGACCGCCGTCGCGCCGCGCGGCTGGTAGAGCTGGCCCACCTCGGACAGCACCGCCTCGGTGCGCTCCTGGATCGCGGCGTCGATCGTCAGCCGCAGGTCCTCGCCGGGCTCCGAGCGCTCGACGTCCACGATGCTGACCGGCTTGCCCGTGGCGTCCTTCACGACCTTCCGCTGGCCGTCCGTGCCGTGGAGCATGTCCTCGTGCGACTGCTCGAGGCCGCTCAGGCCGTAGTTGTCGGTGCCCACGCTTCCGAGGACCTGCGACGCCAGCGAGCCCTGCGGATAGGTGCGGCGCGGCTCGACGACCGTGCCTATCCCCTCGATGTTCAGCTTCGCGATCTTCGCTCCGCGGTTCGGGTCGAGCTTGCGCCTGAGGTAGACGAAGCCCGTCTCGCGGTCGCTCAGCTTCTCCATCACCTCGTCCTGGCCGCAGGCCCGAGGAGGGGCGCGATCTGCTCGGCCACGCCGGCCGGGTTGTCGATCAGGAAGGGGTTGGCGAAGACTGTCGTCGCGTCCTCGGAGACGGCCAGCTCGATCCCGTTGCGGTCGGTGATCGTGCCGCGCCGGGCGTAGACCTTCAGCTCCTCCTCCTGCTGCCCAAGGGCGCGCGCCCCGAGCGAGTTCGACTCGACGGTGCCCAGCCAGGCGGCGCGGGCGGCGGCGAGGACGAGGAGACCGAGAAAGAGTGCGAAGAGGAAGCCGATGCGGCGGTCGACGAGCCTCACCGGCTCAGCCCGTCTGCCCGGTCGTGGCCGGCGGCGTCGTCGTGGCCGTCGGCGCGGTCGGCTCCACCGGCGCCGGCTCGGTGGGCGTGGTGACAGGCGCCGTCTCGGTGGCCACGGGCGGCCTCGGTGGTCGGCGTCGTCACGAGCTCGGGCGCCGGTGCGAGCGGCGGCGTGTAGACCGGCACGGGCTCCGGCTCGCTCATCCGCTTCAGCGCGAGAGCCGGGTCCTCCTCGGGGCGCGCCTCGAGGTAGCGGACCTCGCCCGGCGCCGGCAGGACGAGTCCGAGGTCCGCAGCGGCGCGCTGGATGCGCTCGCTCGAGCCGAGCCTGGCGGCCTCGAGTCGCAGGCGCGAGTTCTCGCGCTTGAGCGTCGCGACCTTCTCCGTGGTGCGCGCGATCCCGGCGTTCTTCTCGAGCAGCGCGACGTTCGCGAACACGATTCCGGCAAGCAGGACCGCGACGAGCACGATCCATGCCCGCCCGGTGAGCAGACGGTCGACGAACGGGCTGTGCGGGATCGCCGACAGCCGCGCGGCGGCCTTCGCGCGCTTGCCCGCCGGACGCGCGCGCACGGTGCGGGTGGGAGCGGTGCGCCCAGTCGAGCGGCGCCGGGCTGGCGCGGGCTTGCGGCGCGGCGTCGTCCGCTGTGGCGCGCGGCGCGGCGCGGGAGCGGCGGTGGCGCGTGCGGCGGCTGCACGCGCCATCAGGACCCCTCCTCCAGCTTGCGGGCCGCGCGCAGCTTGCCGGACTCGGCGCGCGGGTTCTCGGCGATCTCGGCGGAGCCCGCGGCGACGACGCGCCGGGTCAGCACCTCCGCCTCGGGCGTGCGACCGCACGCGCAGATCGGGAGGTCGGGCGGGCAGATGCAGCCGCGCGCGCGGTCGGCGAGGAAGCGCTTCACGCGCCGGTCCTCGAGCGAGTGGAACGAGATCGCCGCGAGCCGGCCGCCCGGGCGCAGCAGCTCCCAGGCCGCGGGCAGCGCCCGGTCGAGCGAGCCGAGCTCGTCGTTCACCACGATCCGGATCGCCTGGAAGACGCGCTTCGCGGGATGCCCGCCGCCGAACCGCGCGGGCGCGGGCACGGCCGACTTGATCGTCTCGGCGAGCTCACCGGTCGTCTCGAACGGAGCCTTGGCGCGGCGCCTCACAATCGCGCGTGCGATCGCGCGTGAGAAGCGCTCCTCGCCGTAGCGCTGGAAGGCGTTCGCGAGCCGGCGCTCGTCCCACTCGTTCACCACCGCGCGCGCGTCGAACTCCTGCCCCGGGTCCATCCGCATGTCGAGCGGCGCGTCGTAGGAGTAGGAGAACCCGCGCTCCCAGGCGTCGATCTGCATCGACGACACGCCGAGGTCCAGGTAGACCATGTCGGCGGCGACCCACTCCTCGGCGAGCACGGCGAGGCCGTCCGCGTAGTCCATCCGCAGGAAGCGCGTCTGGCACGGCACGTCCGCGGCGAGCTCCTCGAAGCGGGCTCTCGGCAGCCGGATCGCGGTCGATGCAGACGAGCAGCCCGGTCGGGCCGATGCGGTTGGCGACGAGGCGGGCGTGCCCGCCGGCGCCGAACGTGCAGTCGACCGCGACCTCGCCGGGCTGCGGATCGAGCAGGTCGATCAGCTCGCCGGCCAGGACCGGGACGTGCGGGCGTGTCATGTCAAGAAGGATGCTCAAGGTCCTGTGCGATCTCGGCCACCTCGGCCGGCAGCGCGCTCTCCTGCTGCTCCCAGCTCTCGCGCGCCCACAGCTCGAGCCGGTCGTGCGCGCCGATCAGAACGACGTCCTTCTCGATCCCCGCGTGCGCGAGGAGGACGCTGTTCAGCGTCACCCGGCCGCCGGAGTCGAGCTCCATGTCGAACGAGCTCCCCGCCAGGTAGCGCGTGAGCTTCTGGTACTTGGGGCTCATCGGGTTGAGCTTGGGCAGGAACTTGTCGCTGAAGGACTCGAACCCCTTCGGCGTGAAGATCGCGATGCAAGCGTCGTCGTGCGACTTCATGAGCACGAGCCCGTCTGAGAAGGCGGACCGGAGCTTTGAAGGCACGTTGAGCCTGTTCTTCGAGTCCAGCGTCTGATCGAAATGCCCGCGAAAAGCCATTCTTCGCCTGGGAGAGGTTTTTGGGACCGAGGTGGTGGAGTGGGAGGAGCCCCACCACCCCGGTCCTGTTCACTTGGGTTTCACAGTAACCCACTCTCCCCCACATATCAACACTTGGACCCACTTTCCTGTCCTCATTGGACAAGTGTTCGAGTCGGCGTCGCGCGGATTCCGCTCCACGAGCGGGTTTTCGCGCTGGGGGTCGCGGTGGGACGCCCGCCCAAATGGGCGCGCCGGAACTGCAACGCGGCTTGCGCTCCGTCCGGTCGATCAGAACCCTGTGAGCGCATCGGCGGCTCCGCCGTCCACCAGCGCGGTGATCAGCGCAGCCGCCACCAGCAGCATCACCGAGGGCACGAGCAGCAGAGCGACGACCAGCTGCATCTTCGGCCCGGCACGCGCCGCCTCCTCCTGAACCATCCGCCGGCGAACCAGCCGTACCTCGCGCGCCTGCGCGGTCAGCGTCTCCGCCAGCGGCGCGCCGTGGCGCTGGGCGCGCACCAGCGCGCCCACGAAGGCGTCCACCTCCGGCATCGCCAGCTCGGTGCGATGCGCCTCGAGCGCATCCGCCAGACGGCCGCCGACCGCGACCTGAGCTCCCACTCCTCCCCACGCCCGCGCCAGCGGCGAGCGCGAGCGCCGGCCCACCTCCGCCAGCGCGGCCGGCAGCGACAGGCCACCCGCCACGGCGACGCCGAGCAGGTCGAGCAGCGCGGGCATGTCGCGGCGGATCTCAGCCACGCGCTCGGCCCGGCGCCGCGCGAGCCAGACATCCGGGCGCCACGAAGCCGAGAACGGGCGCGGCGATGGCCGCGAGCAGAGCGAGCCGGCCCGGGAGCACCGCGCCGGCGAGCAATCCCGCTGCTGTCGCGACGAGCGCAGCGCCTGCCTTCGCCGCGAGCAGGTCCGCCGCGCCGATGCCGCCTGGCCGGCCGGCCTCAGCCAGCCGCCGGTCCAGATCCGCCGGCCCGGCGACGGCCCCGGGGAGCATCCTGCTGCCCGCGCGGCGGAGGATCCCGAACGGCCTTCTGCCCTGCGCCGCCGCCGAAGGCCCGGCGAGAGCTCGACCGCCGCCAGGGCGATCGCCGCGGCCGCGCCGAAGGCGAGCGCCTCGACGATCACACGCGTACGCGACCGAGCCGCCGGATCAGGATGGCCGCCGCAACCTGCAGCCCGATCGCGAGCAGAAGCAGCCATGCGGTCAGCGGCGAACCGGCGATCCCCGCCACCACGCCGGGGCTCAGAAGCTCGACCAGCAATCCGCCGCCCAGTGGCAGAGCCACCACGAGCAATCCCGTGAAGCGCGCCTGCGCGGTCGCCACGCGAACCTCGTCGGCGAGGCGCCGCTGATCCTCGAACGCCCGCGCCAGCCGGCGCAGAAGAAGCGCTCAGATTCCCGCCCGAGCGGCGCTGAACAAGCGCGGCCGCGACGATCGCGTCCACCGCGGGCGACATGCATCGCAGCCGCAGAGCCTCGAGCGCCGCATCCGTTGGCTGGCCGGCGGCAAGCTCGGCGCGCACGCGTCGCAGCTCCGCACCGCCCGCACCGGTCACGGTGGCGGGCGCATCGATCAGCGCTCCGCGCAGCGAACCGCCTGCGGACAGCCCATCGGCGATAGCCGACGCGATTGCAGGCGCGTCGCGCTCGACCGCCTGCCGGTAGGCCAGCCGCCGCGCGCGCAACGCGCGGCTGACCGCAAGCGGCGCGCCCAGCGCCAGGACCGCGCCCGCGACCGGACCGGCGAGCAGCGCGCCGGCGCAGAACGTGGCGGCGGCTCCGCACAGGAGCAGCTGCGCGGCGCTCCACCGCGCCCGGCTCCCGGCCCTCCCGTCCCAGCCGCAGCAGCGCCTCGGCCGCGGCCGACACCGCCCGCACGAGGCGCGACGTGCGAGTGAGCGCCGCGGGCAAGACCTCGCGCAGAAGCCCCGCGGCGGCGACGATGGCCGAGCGCCCCGGCCACGAACGCGAGCCCGTGGAGGCTCACAGCGTGTACAGCTCGCGCGTCGCCGCGCCACCGGCGGCGCGAACGACCTCCGCCACCGACGTGACGCGGCGCTCTCCGCTTGGCAGCCGCGCCTGGTGCACGACCAGGTCGAACGCGTCGGCCACCTGTGCGCGGACCGCGGCGTGCGGAAGCCCAACGCCGGCCATCAGCGCGAGCACCTCGACCCTGCGGAGCGCCTCCTCCGGCGAGTTCGCGTGCACCGTCGAGAGCGATCCGTCGTGGCCCGTGTTGAGCGCCATCAGCATGTCGAGCGCCTCGGCACCCCTGACCTCCCCCACGACGATGCGGTCCGGGCGCATCCGAAGGGCGTTGCGCACGAGCTGCCGGATCGTCACCTCTCCCCCGCCTTCCACGTTCGGCGGCCGGGCCTCGAGCCGGATCACGTGCGGCTGGCGCAGCCGGAGCTCGGCGGCATCCTCGATCGTGACGATCCGCTCGCCCTCCGGGATCGCGCCGGACAGCGCGCCGAGCGTCGTGGTCTTGCCACAGCCCGTGCCGCCGCTGACGAGAAGGGTCCTGCGCCGCCCGACCGCGTCCGCGAGATGCTCCGCGACCGCCGGCGGCAGCGTGCCGTTCTCGACGAGCTGCGCCAGCGAGAACCCGCCGCGCCGAAAGCGACGGATGGTCAGGCACGGCCCATCGACCGACAGCGGCGGGATGACCACGTTGACGCGCGAGCCGTCCGGGAGCCGCGCATCGCAGAGCGGCGAAGCCTCGTCCACGCGGCGGCCGAGCGGAGCGAGGATCCGCTCGATCGCGTGCATCAGCTCGTCCGGATCCGCGAAGCCCGCGCTCGACTCTTCCAGCCGCCCGCCCCGCTCCACGTAGACGCTGCCGCCGCCGTTGACCATCACCTCGTCCACGCCCGGGTCGGCGAGAAGCGGCTCGAGCGGGCCGAGCCCCGTCGCCAGCCGCAGCACCTGTTCGGCAAGCCGTTCGCGCTCCGGCTCGGGCAGCGGGCGCGCCTCGGCCTCGACCAGCGCGCGGACCTGCTCCTCGACGGGTTGCTCGCTCGGATCGGCGCGGGCGCGCTCGACCAGCCGCTCTCGCAGCGAGGCAGCGAGCTGATCGACCGCGTCCACACTGCTCGAAGGTGCGGGGGCTTAGCATCCGCCCCCTATCGCCACCCCGTCGCCACCGCACTCCCGCACGACCTGCGCTACGAGCCCACGCCCAAGTGGATTCGGGCGGAACGCGCAGGCGAGGTCGTGGTCGACAGCCGTCGTGCGCTCGTCGTTTGGCAGGCAGACCGAGTCGTCCCGGGCTATGCGTTCCCAACCGAGGACGTCCGGCTGGACGAGGGCGTGCACGAGTGCACGGACGACGATCTCGCGGGCTACGTCCAGGTGGACTGGGCGGCGGCGGACCGGTGGCTCGAGGAAGACGAGGAGATCGTCGGCCACCCGCGTGACCCGTTCCACCGAATCGACATCCGCCAGAGCTCGCGCCACGTCGTCGTCTCCGTCGAGGGCGAGGTGCTCGCCGAGTCACGCCGCCCGACGCTCTTGTTCGAGACGGGCCTGCCGGTGCGCCACTACTTCCCGCGCGAGGACGTGCGGATGGACCTGCTCGAGCCCAGCGACAGGCGCACGACCTGCGCCTACAAGGGCCACGCCTCCTACTTCAGCGCCGCGGGCGCGCCCGACATCGCCTGGCTCTACGTCGAGCCGCTTCTCGACGCCGAGCAGATCCGCGGCCTGATCGCGTTCTTCGACGAGCACGCGGATGTGACCGTCGACGGCGAGCCCAAGGAGCGGCCGAGGACGGAATGGTCATGACCGGGCCCCGTCTCGAGCTCGACCACACAGCCGTCGCGGTGCACTCGATCGACGAAGCGCTGAAGCTCTACCGCGACGCACTCGGCGGCGAGTACCTGATGGGCAACAACAGCACGGACGGCACGTGGCGCTGGGTGCAATTCAGGTACCCGAACGGCAGCAAGGTCGAGCTGCTCGAGCCGCTCGGCGAGGGCTTCCTCTCCCGCTTCCTCGAGAAGCACGGCGAGGGCCTCCACCACATGACGTTCAAGACCGACGACCTCGAGGCCGCGATCGAGCACGTGAAGGGCCTCGGCTACGAGCTCGTCGACATCGACCTGGAGAACAAGTACTGGAAGGAGGCGTTCCTCCGCCCGAGCGGCGCGCACGGAACGCTGATCCAGCTCGCGTGGTCGTCGCGGCCCGACTACGAGGTCGCCGAGCACATGCCGCGGCTCGAGGAGCTGCTGTCCGCCTAGTCATCCACGGCGGCGCGGGCGGCCCCGTACGCGATGAGGCGCCCTACCACGAGGGGCTGCGAGCGGCTGCGGCCGCCGGCTGGGACGTGCTCGCCGCGGGAGGCACGGCGCTCGACGCGGTTCAGGCCGCGGCGATCGCGCTCGAGGACGATCCGCTCTTCAACGCGGGCCGCGGCGCCGTGCTCAACGAGCACGGCGAGGTCGAACACGACGCCGGGATCATGTGCGGCCGATCCGGCGCAGCGGGCTGCGTGGCCGCCGTGCACGGGGTGCGCAACCCGATCGTCCTTGCGCGCGTGGTGATGGAGAAGACGCCGCACGTGCTCCTCACCGGGCCGGGCGCCGAAGCGATCGCGGACCGCGAGGGCATCGAGCGCGTGGAGCCGAGCTGGCACGTCACCGAGAAGCAGGAGTCCAAGTGGCAGTCGGCCGGCGACACGATCGGAGCGGTGGCGGTCGACGGCGAAGGGCACCTCGCGGCCGCCACGTCGACCGGCGGCATCCTGCACAAGCTCAGGGGCAGGATC
This sequence comes from uncultured Thermoleophilaceae bacterium, assembly GCA_963839405.1. Lineage (GTDB taxonomy): Bacteria > Actinomycetota > Thermoleophilia > Solirubrobacterales > Thermoleophilaceae > DASPHG01. The sequence goes on along the minus strand of CAWIUV010000011.1, from coordinate 106,288 downwards.
GGCGACTCGCCTCTCCCGGGTGCCGGTCTCTACGCGGCCGACGACGCGTGCGCGGTCTCGGCCAGCGGGCACGGTGAGGCGATCATGCGCGCCGTGGCCTCGCACGAGGTGGCCGCCGCCGTCCGTCACGGCGGGCGATCGCTCGAGGACGCGATGCGCGCCGCGCTCGCGCGGGTGGACGGACCGGCGGGCCTGATCGCCGTCGGGCGCGACGGCGATCCCGCGGTGGAGTTCAACACCGCCGTGTTCCACCGGGCGACGGCGGATTCGGGCGGCATCCGCACGGCCGTCGCGGCGGACTGGCGCTAGCCCTGCGCGAACTCGACCAGCTGCTCCTTCGCGCCGCCGACGACCGGCTCGCCGTGCGCGACCAGCAGGTTGTCGAAATCGACCTCCGCAGCAATCCGCGCGTATGAGTCGCGAATCGCCTGCTTGGTCGCTTCCACGTCGTCCAGGTGCTCCTCGGGCACGAACCCGAGGCCGCCGTAGTTGATCACCCCGTCTGCCACCGACAGCGCCGAGTGTGCGGGGATGTGGAAGGCCGTGTCGTCGGGACAGATCGCGCCCGCCTCGTAGGCCTTTACGCCGCCCGGAAGCTCGTCGCCGAAGTCGAACGGCTCGACCTGCTGGTCGTCTGAGAACTCGTGCATGCCGGGACGGCTCGCGTAGACCTTGCAGCCGAACGCCTCGACGAATGCCGCGCTGTCGCGGTCGTGATGGCGGTTCGACAGCAGGATGTGCTCGGGCGGCCCGTTGTCGCGGAACCAGTCAAGCCCCTCTTCGGGCTCCATCGGGTCGATCAGGACGCGCTCGGCGGGCAGGTAGTAGCAGCTCACCTCCGCGCCGATCTTCGGGTGCTTCGCCTTCCAGTGGACGATGCCGGGAGCGATCTCGTTCATGGCAGAATTTGTCTCCTTGTTGTCCTTGCTGCCAACTCAGCCGAGCTGGAGGATGTGGTCATGCGCCGAGATCGTGATCGTCGCATTCCCCGACGTCCAGACGCTCGACGTCGTCGGTCCAGCTGAAGTCTTCTCGATGGCGAACTCGCTGGCAAACGGCGGCGAGTACGACGTCGAGGTCGTCGCGTCCGCGGCCGACGCCCTAACGACCGGCAGCGGGCTGCGGCTCGTCCCCCACCGCTCGCTCGCAGCCGTGCGCGGCCCGATCGACACGCTCCTCGTGGCAGGCGGCACCGGCGTGGTGGCCGCCAAGGACGACGAGCGGCTCATGCGCTTCATCCGGATCGGCGGCGTCACGCGCGCGCCGTGTGGCGTCCGTCTGCACCGGCGCCTACCTGCTGGCCGAGGCCGGGCTGCTCGACGGCCGCCGCGCGACCACCCACTGGGCTGCGTGCGACGACCTCCGGCGCCGCTATCCCGACGTGGACGTCGAGCAGGCGCCGATCTTCGTGCGCGACGGCGACGTCTACACGTCCGCCGGCGTCACCGCCGGTATCGACCTCGCGCTGGCCCTCGTCGAGGACGACCTCGGCGCCGCGGTCGCGCGCGACGCCGCGCGCTGGCTCGTGCTCTTCCTCCGGCGGCCGGGGAACCAGGCGCAGTTCAGCTCGGGGCCGTCGTGGCAGCCGGCCGAGCGCCCGCCGCTGCGCGATCTGCAGTCGTGGATCGCCGACAACCTGACCGCCGACCTGTCCGTGCCCGCGCTCGCCGAGCGCGCGTTCATGAGCCCGCGCAACTTCGCGCGCGCCTTCCGCCGCGAGGTCGGCGTGACCCCGGGCGCATACGTCGAGTCCGTGCGGCTCGAGCGCGCCCGCGCAGAACTGGAGGCGGGCGATGCGTCCGTCGACGCCGTCGCCGCGATGTGCGGCTTCGGCACTGTCGAGACGATGCGGCGCGCCTTCCAGCGCCGCTTCGACGTCAACCCCGCGGCCTACCGCAGCCGCTTTCGCACCCGAGGAGGCTCACATGATGCAGATCGCCATCCCGCTGTATGACCGGTTCACCGCGCTCGATGCCGTCGGGCCGTACGAGGTGCTGTCGCGGCTGCCCGACTCGAAGCTGACCTTCGTGGGCTACGAGGTCGGGCCCGGTGCGCACCGACAACGAGCGCCTGGCGATGCATGTCGGACGCGGTCTTCGAGGACATCCCCGAGCCGGACGTGATCGTCGTTCCGGGCGGCTGGGGAACGCGGGCGCTGCTCGACGACGAGCGCATCCTGTCCTGGATCCGCCACGCGCACGAGCACTCGCAGTGGACGACGTCGGTGTGCACCGGGTCGCTGCTGCTCGGCGCCGCGGGAGTGCTCGACGGACTCGACGCCACGTCGCACTGGCTCGAGCTCGACGCGCTCGCCGAGTACGGCGCGCAGCCGACCGGCCGACGCGTGGTCGAGCAGGGCAAGGTGATCACCGCGGCCGGCGTCTCGTCGGGGATCGACATGGGTCTGACTCTCCTGGCAAAGATCGCGGGCGACGAGTTCGCGAAGACGATCCAGCTCCTGATCGAGTACGACCCCGAGCCGCCGTTCGACTCCGGCTCGCCCGACAAGGCGGCACCGGAGCTCGTGGAGAACCTCCGCCAGCTCGCCGCAGGTCAGGCTGCGGCGAGCCGGGGATAGCTAAGGCAGCAGCTCTTCCGCGGGAGTGGCGTCAGGCGAGCCCGTGCCCGGACCGGGCTGCTCCTCGGCGGTCGGAGAGTTCGCCGAGTCGGTGTCCTTCTTCGACTGCCCGTCGTTCTTCGGCTCGGATTCCGTCGGCTCCTCGGCCGCGGGCTCCTCGCTCCCGGCGGCCGGCTCCTCCTCCGCCTCGGGCACGAGCGTCACCGGCGGCTCAACTTCCAATGCCGGCTCCTCGGGCTCGGCCGGGACAGGCTCCTCGGCCGCAGGGGGACTGGACTCGACACCGTCGAGCCAGTCGCCGCCCTCGTAAGCGTCACCGCCGCCGCCGCTGCCTTCTCGGGCCAGCCCGGCGCCCGCCACGAGGTGAGCGCTGCCGGCAACGGTTTGGCTTACGGAGGAGGGACCGGGTCCTGCTTTCTCATCGAGGGCCGCTACCACGACGCTGCGCACGTCGTCCACCTTCGTCGCTTCCTGCGCCGGGGACGAATCAGCGGCCTTCGCGCTCCGGGCTCCGGAGCGGGTCGTCGGTGTGCTGGATCGCCGTCCCTCCGCCCGGCGATCGTGCCGGCCGCCAGCACGCCGGCGGCGACCTTCGCAAACCCTCCGGCCGCCCCCACCCCGCCGGCCGCTCCGGCGGAGCCGATCAGATCTCCGGCGCGCCCGCCGTCCGAGCGAACGAGCTCGCGCAGAACCGGAATTGGCAGCAGCACCGCCGCGGCGGTCTCGCGCAGCTGATGCCGCGCCCGGCGGAGCAGGCCGCGGACGCCTGATTCCGACGTGCCGAGCTGCGCGGCGATGTCCGCGTAGCAACGACCTTCGAACTCGTTGAGCAAGAGCGCCTCGCGCTGGCGGTCGGGGAGCGCCTCGATCTCGCCGACGACCCTGAGGAAGCGCGCCCGCTGCTCGGCGACCTGCGGTGGCTGCGGCACGCCGTCGTAGTTCTCGTCGAGCTCCTCCCAGTCGGAGCCCTTCTTCTCGACCGCGTTCAGGGCCGCGTTGTGGGCGACGCGGTAGAGCCAGGGCCGTAGGACGAGCGGCCGGTCGTCGTCGCGCACGCACAGGAAGGCCTTCATCAGGGTGTGCTGGACGACCTCCTCGGACCGGTGGACGTCCAGCCAGCGGCGGCAGTAGCTGACGAGGGGCGCGCGGTAGCGGTGGACGATCGCGTCGAAGGCTTCCTCGTTGCCGGCGCGAGCGAGATGGACGAGCTCCTCGTCGGCGAGCGCGCCGACATGAAGGGGAGTCCGCCCCGCTACTGCGCTCATGGCAACGCCCTGTTCAAAAGCATGGCCCTTCGGTCCACACTAACCCGACTTGTGGCCGGAAGGTTCGGCTTTTTCGTTAATCCCACGCCTATCCCGCTGCCCACCGTTGGCTATACCCAAGACCGGGTACAAAGCCAACATGCGCATGCACTCGCCCAATCCCGGCGGCCCAGGCGGCCCGGGCGTCCCTGACCCGCGTCCACCGGCCCCCGATCCCGGCCCTCCGAGCCCCACGCCGCCCGGCGGCCCCGGCGTCCCGGACCCGCGCCCGCCCGCTCCGGAACCGCCGCCGGAGATATAGCCTGCCCGCTAGCTCGCCAGGTGCCCGACTCGTCTGACGCCGCGCGCGCCGCGGCGGCCCGTGCCGCAGCAGACCTCGTAGAGCCGGACAGCGCGATCGGGCTCGGATCGGGGCGCGCCGTCTGGGCGGTCACCGAGATTCTCGGCGAGCGGCGCTCCGAGCTGGGTGCGCTTCGCGTGGTGGTTGCGTCGTCGCGGACCGACGAGGTCGCGCGCGAGGCTGGGCTCGAGGTCATCGAGCTCGACGGCTCTCTGCGCCTGGCGTTGGCGATCGACGGAGCCGACGAGGTCGATCCGGAGCTCGGCCTCCTCAAGGGCGGCGGGGGAGCACTCCTGCGCGAGAAGATCGTGGTCCATGCGGCCGATCGGTTCGTCGTCGTCGCCGAGACGGCGAAGCGGGTGGAGCGCCTGGGCAGCACGCGCGGCATCCCGGTCGAGGTGGTGCGGTTCGGCTGGCGCGCCACGCGCGCGAGCCTGCTCGAGTTGGTCGAGTCGGCCGAGCTGCGCCGCGCCGAGGACAGCGAGCCCTACGTGACCGACGAGGGCCACTACATCTTGGATTGCGCTCCACGCGCCGAAGGCGAGATGGCCGACCTGGCCGCGGCCATGAAGGCGATGCCGGGTGTGGTCGAGCACGGCCTCTTCCTGACCGAGGCGAACCTCGCTCTGCTCGGACGTCCCGACGGCGAGGTCGAGCGCGCCGAGCGCTAGATGGAGCCATCTAAAGCCGGCCGTCGAGCACCTCGGCGCGGCCCACGCGGCGCCGATCGCCGGCCGGGCGAGCAAGCAGCCTCACCTCGCGCGCGAAGTTCTGCGCGGCTGTCAGAAAGACCGCGGCACGTGCGTCCACGCGCAGCGTCGCCAGCGTGTCGGCGGGGGTGACGTCGGCGCTCGCGCCGTCCGCCGGCCGGCTGGAGACGAGCTCGACGTCTTCGAGCGCGACGAACGTGCGCCCGCCGCCGGCGCGCCCTTCCGTGGTCACCAGCACGTCCACCCGCGCGGGCACGCCGCCAGCCGCCAGCTCGGCGCCGCCGCTCACGGCGATCTCGACCAGCCGCTGCCCGCGGCGCACCGGTGCGGCGGGCACGGCCCGGGCGCGAGGGTCGCGCAGCATCGGCGCGGTCACATACGCGCCCAGCGGCACCGGGACCGCGGGCTCCAGCCCGACCGCCTGTCCCGGCGAGCTCAGGGCGTCGCGCGGCGCGTACCGCGCCGGGACGCTGCGAACCGTGAGCGCGCGCGCGATTCGCCGCCGGTCGAGGCGCGCCCCCTCAGCCAGCTCCCGCGACGCTACGACCACCGGCACCGGCGCGCCCGTGCGCGACTCCACCTCCTCCACCCGGTCGCGAACGCCCGCGGCCGCGAGTGCGCCGAACCCCACCGCGACGAGTCCCAGCACGACACCGCGGCGGCGGCGCCTGGCGGCGATCGGCCCGGGCGCCGCCACGTCAGCGCGTGCGCTCGGCCGGAAGCTCGGCCACCGCCACACGCCCGCCGCCGGCGCGATCGAACGAGCGTGAGCCGGCCACCTGCTCCGTCGAGCGCCCGCGCCGCGATCCGCAAGCCGCGGCCGCGGCGGCGAGTGCGCCGTGAAGGGTGCCGGCGCCACCGGCGTCCTCCACCTCGATGCGGAGCCCGTCGGGCGATGGCCGGCCTCGGACCACGACCTCGCCGCCGCCGTGCTCGACGGCGTTGGCGAGCAGGTTGCCGAACGCCTGCGCGAGGCGGCGCCGATCGGCCTGGGCCGACATGCCGTCCGCCTTCCAGTCGAACCACACGCGACCGCCGCGGCGCTCGACGGCCGGACGCCATGCTTCGGCGCTGTCCGCCAGCAGCCGCTTCAGCTCCACCGGCTCGGGTCGCAGCGGCCCACGACGGCCTCGCGCGGCGGCCGCTGCATCCTCCGCCGCCACGTGCAACCTGCAGACCTCCGTCGCGAGCGCGTCCGCGCGGCGCCGCGCCGCCGGCTGGCGCCGGAGCGCCTCGACCCCGAGTGAGATCGCGGTGAGCGGGCCGCGCAGCTCATGGGCCGCGTCGGCAACCAGAGCGGCGCGGCGGCGCAGCTCGAAACCACAACGCGACCGCGACGCCCCATCCGGCCAGAGCGGCGGCCGCGATCACAGCGCGTCCGTGAGCCGGTAGCCGACGCCGCGCAGGTTGAGAACGAAGGGACGCGCCGATCCTGCGAGCTTCTTGCGCAGCCTGCACGCATGGGCGTCGAGCGTGCGCGTGTTGCCCATCGCGACGTACCCCCACACGTCGCGGAGGAGCTGTTCCTTCGGGAAGACCGCGGTCGGGTCGCCGGCAAGCGTCTGAAGCAGTGAGAACTCCTTCGCGGACAGGTGCACCGGCTTTCCGTCGAGCTGAACTCGCCGTGTGATCGGGTCGATGACGAGCGCGCCGACGCGCAGCAGCCCGCGGCGCGACCGTTCGGCGGCGCGGCGGAGCACTGCCTCGATCCGCGCATGCAGCTCGGGATACGAGAACGGCTTCGACACGTAGTCGTCGCAACCACGCGCGAAGCCGCGCACACGGTCGGTCTCACCGCCGCGCCCGCTGACGACGATCACCGGCAGGTCGGGGTCGAGGCGCGAGGCCAAACCGTCCGCCGAGCGCACCTGGTCGAGCAGCTCGAGCCCGTGGCCGTCCTCGAGCATCAGATCGAGCAGGAGAAGATCTGGCTGGCGCACCTCGATGGCGCGGAGCCCCTCGCCCACTCCCCCTGCCGCCGCCGCGCGGTAGCCGTCGGCGCGCAGGTTGTCGACCAGGAACTCGGCCGTGGCCGCATCGTCCTCGACAACCAAGACCTTCGTTTCCCCGCCGCCCACGCCACGGGAAGGAGGCGCGGCGACGACTTCGCCCCCGGACGGACTGCAACACCCGTTGCAGGTGTAGTGGCGAAGAAGGATCCCGATTTAGGATCACGACGCTCCTTCGGCCGGGGCCCTTTCTGCATGGATACGACGCGACGCGGCAACTACGAGTCGGGCTCCGACTATGTCCTCGAATACGGGGAGCTCAGGTTCACCTTCAACGAGCGTGACTTCACGGAGCGCGTCGAGCAGGCTGCCGTGAAGCTCGGCTTCGTGGGCGGCGCGCTCGGCGACGAGGAGCGCGAGGACCTCGTGAACCTCGCCGTCAACGGCCAGGTGGAAAACCCCCACTCCGCGCTCGGGGAGCACGTGAACGCGTGCTGGGAGGAGCTGTCCGGGCCGTCGGAGCGCTCACTCGTGCACTGGCTGCGCCGGCTCGTCTTCCGCGGTGCCTGGCTCGACCAGCGCGTGAAGGAGGGCGAGCTCGAGGTCGTCTTCGAAGACCGCACGCACACGTTCGGCTACGCGCAGCCGGACCGCGACTACGAGCTGATCGAGCTGTCCCCCGAGCCCTCCTGGGCCCGGGTCGCCTACCCGGGCTAGCCGCCCAGCAGATCCTCGCGCAGCGTCCCGGACGCCGGCGAGTCGAGCCCGCCATCGCCCGCCAGCACCACGCGAGTGGTCGCGAGGCGCTGAAGCTCGCCGCCGCTGCCCGTGGCCGCGACGATCGTGAGCGAGCCCGCCTCCTCGGTGTTGCGGGCCGCTCCGAACACGCGCCGCGCGGCGGCGGGCTGGAGTGCGTCGAGGCCGTCGATGATCAGGATCGCGTCACCGCCGCGCTCGGCGATCCGCTTCGCGCGCTCGACGGCCATCTCCGTGATCTGGGCGAGCTCGTCGGGCGGGCGGTCGAAGCCGCCGCCGGCGATCGTCATCCCCTCTGCGCGCTTCCACTCGGTGACCTCCTCGGGCCGCACGCCTGCGAGCACGACGAGGACGTCGAGATCGTCCTCGAGCGCATCCGTGATCTCGCGCAGGAGGCGGGTGGCGCCCGCGCCGGGAGGCCCGCCGATCGCGACCCGCGAGCCCTTCCCGAACGGAAGGCCGTGCACCGTCTCGAGCGCCTCCTTTGCGAACGTCGGCGTGAGGTCCTCGAAGCCCGGGCGGTCTGCGTCTCGTCCGCCGGCTTGCCGTTCACCGTCTCGACCCGGACCAGCGACGGGTAGCGCTCGGACCGCCGCGGCGGGCGCACCGGGCCTGAGATCTCGTCGCCCGCACGCAGCTCGCAGCGCCGGATCTGTGCCGGCGACACGTACACGTCCTCGCGCGCGTGCACGAAGGCGTCCGCGCGCATGAAGCCGCTGCCGCCCGGGAGGATGTCGAGGACGCCGCCGCGGACGTCGTCGCTCGGGCGCCGTCGTCGCGCCGTCGTCGTCGGGGGCATCGTCCTTCTCACCGCCCCGCTTCCGTTCCTTCTTCTCGCGCGGCTCCGGCGCGGCCGACTCCGTGTCGTCGCCCTCGTGCAGGACGACTTCCTCGCCGTCGTCGCCGTCCGGCGAATCCTCCTTCTCCTCCTCGTCCTTGTCGGAGGGCGGAGGCGGAGCCGCCTGCCGCGTCCTCGCTTGGCGGGTGCCTTCTCGGCCTCCGGCTTCGACCCCTCCTCGGGCTCCGCCTCCTCGGCGGATTCACCGTCGTCATCGCCGTCGCCGGCGAGGATGGCCTCGATCAGGGCGTCGCGGCCGAGGCGCCGGTAGCCCTCGATTCCGAGTTCCGACGCGATGGCATGAAGGTCTGCAAGATGGCTCTGCTCGAGCTCCGAGCGGTCCAGGACGGACATGGGGAATGCCTCCTGTGTCTAGGGGAAGGAGGCGGGAACCCTACGCAACTGGCGCTTTGGCGTCAGTGAGACCCCTAGCCACTCCGCGAATTCCGGCCGCGACTGCCAATCGGCGGTGAACTTCTCGATCCCGGCCGTCGTGAGCGGATGGTCGAGCATCTGGCGCAGCACCTTCGCCGGCACGGTGGCGACCTCGCAGCCGAGCTTCGCCGCGGTGACCACGTGCTCGGGATGGCGAATCGACGCGGCGAGCACCTGCGCGGTGTAGCCGCCCGGCCGCAGCGTCTCGACGATCTCGCGCACGACCGCGGTGGAGTCGACCGAGATGTCGTCGAGCCGGCCCATGAAGCAGGAGATGTAGGTGGCACCCGCCTCGGCCGAGAGCAGCGCCTGGTTCGCCGAGAAGACGAGCGTCATGTTGATCGCGGATGCCCTCGGAGCTCAGCGCGCGCGTGGCGGCCAGCCCCGCCTGCGAGAACGGCACCTTGACGACGATGTGCTCGTCGAGCTCGGCCAGCGCGCGACCCTCGGCGATCATGCCCTCGGCGGTGTCCGAGACGACCTCTGCGGACACCGGCCCCTGCACGAGGTCGCAGATCCGGCGGATGATGTCGCCCGGGTCGCCGTCCTCCTTTGCGAGCAGGGACGGGTTGGTGGTGGCGCCGGCGAGGACGCCCCAGGCCGCGATCTCCTCGACCTCGGCGACCGATCCCGTGTCGATGAAGAGCTTCATGCTGCGTCCTCCGTTCCCGAGACCTGGTGCACGCGGTGGATCACGAGATCCATCACGCGGCCGAGCGCCTCGTCGATGTTTGCGTTGTCTATTACTGCGACTCCCTGGGCCGAAGCCTTACCCCTGAGGTGATCCTGGATAAGGCGGATCTGATCGAAGCGCGCCACATAGCGCTCGGCCGGGCGCCTGTCACCGCGCGCCTCGAAGTGAGCTCTGGTGCAGGTCCTCGTCCTCGACGACCAGGACGGCCTCGACGACGAGGCAGCGATCGGCGACCTCCTTGGACAGGATCCCCGGCGAGACGTGCACGCCTTCGATGACGACCGGCGTGCCCTCGTCGCACGCGCGCTCGACGATCGCGGCGACCCCGGTGACGACCGCCTCGGCCTGCTCGGCGTAGCCCGCCATGTCCACCTCAAACGCCGAGGAGTGGACTGACGGCATGAAGTCACGCGAGAAGGATGCCCGCAGCACCTGACGGATCACGTCCGTGGCGATCACGCGGGTGATGCCGAGCCGGTGCGCGGCCATCGTGGCGAGCGTGGACTTGCCCACGCCGGTCGTCCCGGAGAGGAGCAGGACGAGCGGCCGGTCGAGCTGGTTCAGGAGCTCCCAGTCGCGGTAGCGCTCGACCGCCCCCTGGCCCTCGTGCTCGCGCGAGGACCTCCTCGGTCAGGGTGCGCAGCTCGCTCGACTCGATCGACTCCACGGCGTCCGCCTCGAGCCGCTGCTCGATGATCCGCGCGAGCTCCCACGCGCGCGCGGGAGACACCCCGATCGCCGACAGCGACTGCGTCATCAGCCCCTTCGAGTAGGGCAGCCCGCCCCGGGCGCGATGGGTGACGATCGTCTCAGGCATCGGCTCCGAGCCGCGCGAGCTCGCCATCGAGATCGACGCCGTCGGCGACGACGCGGTTGCGCACGAACACGACGCGCGCGCCGGCGCGCCGGGCGTGCGCCGCGACCGTGTCGATCGCCGCGGCCTTCAGCTCGGTCAGGTACACGTCGCAGCCCTCCGCCTCGGCGCGCGCCAGGTCCGCCGCCAGCTCGCCACGCCGTGCGAGGTTGCGCGAGGTCACCACCGGCTCGACCCCGGCCAGGTCGCCGGCGCCCGTGCTGAAGAAGGCGACCCGCGCGCCGTCGGGGAGCGGCTCGGCCGGCTCGGGGGCGAGTCGCACCTGGACCACGGGGCCGGGGACAGCTCGACCAGCTCCGCCGGCGCGTCGCGCATCGCGAGCACGAGGTCTGCGCGCAGGAGCCGATACGGCCCGAGCGCCTCGAGCGCGTCCGCGGGGTCGCCGACGAGCAGACGGTCGCGTCCGCCTCCACGGGCGGCACGCACGCGCCCGATCCCTCGAGGATCAGCGTGTCGACGTCGTCGAGCGACGCCGCCAGGCGAGCGCCCTCCACCATGTTCGTCTCGAACGGGACGCCGGCGAGCGACCCGCCCACGCGGCGGCAGCCGACAGTCGGCACGCGCGCGAGCACAGCATCCTCGAGATAGTCGGATGCAGCGTGGCGGCCCGCGGCGGCCAGCGCCTCGAGGTTCTCGAGCGTCATGTCGGGCGGCGCGACCACGGGCTCGGGCGGCCCTCCCCTCCCCATCGAGACGATCGCGGGGTGCCGCTCGCGCTCGCCGAGAACCCCGGCGAGGTGGCACGCGACCGCCGTCTTGCCGGTTCGCTTGCCGGTGCCGATGACCGCGATCACGCGGCCGGCGAAGTCGAGCCGCTCGTAGCGCGGCGGCTCGAGCGACTCGGTCGCCGTCTCGTACGCGAGCCCCAGGTGCAGCGCGAGCGCGGCGAGCCTCAGCTTCGCGCGGGCCGCGAGGATGGGCTCGTCGGCAAGATCGAGCACCACGTCCGCGCCGGCTGCGAGCCGGCGAAGCGCATCCTCGCGCGGCTCGTCCGGGTCGAAGTCGATCCCGTAGTGCGCGACCGGGTCGTCGAGCACCTCACGCGGCACCTTCTCCTCGCCTCCGCACCAGACCGCCCCCACCGGCCGCAGCGCGGCGATCGCGTCCCGCACGACCGACGGGTGGTGCTCGCCGTCGACCAGGACGATCGCCCCGCCACTCAGGGTCCTCAGCCGTGCGCCGTCTCGCCCAGGAGCGAGGGGTCCTTCTCGTACTCCTGCGTCCGTGGGTCGAAGGCGATGATCGGCTCGCGGTCGTGGAATGGGTACTTGCGGAAGACCGTGACGCGCTCGCGCGTCGCCTCGATCACGTTGTAACAGGGCTTCGTCTTCCCGCGGACGCGCGTGGTGGACGCGGTGCCGGCGTTGACCACGAAGAGGTTCTCGAGCCGCCAGGCGTACGGCACGTGCTTGTGGCCGGACAGCACGAGATGCACGCCGCTGCGCAGCAGGCACTCGAGCGCGTCGCCGGCGTCGTGCACGACGTTTCGCTCGCGGCCCGTGCCCGGGACCGGGAGCAGGTGGTGATGAAGGACGAAGATCCGCAGGAACGCCTCCTGCGAGCCGAAGCGCTCCTCGATCCAGCCGTAGCGGCCGCGGCCGATCGTGCCGTGGTCCACGTCCGGCTCGGTCGAGTCGATCGCGACGATCGAGACGCCGTCGCGGTGGAGATCGCGGCGGCGCTCGCCGAACAGCTCCTCGAAATGGACGTAGCCGACGTTGCGCGAGTCGTGGTTCCCAGGGATCACGATCGGGTCCTTGGAGTCGAGCTGGTCCACGTACTCGCGCGCGATGCTCGTATTCCTCGCGGAAGCCGTCCGCGGTCAGGTCGCCGGAGACGATCACGACGTCGGGCGCGAGCTCGTTGATCTCGGCGATGGCCCGCTCGAGCAGGCTCGGCACGAAGTGCGGCGAGCCGCAGTGGATGTCGGAGATCTGGGCGATCGTGAACGCGCTCATGCTTGCCTCCGGAGCGCCGGGTCGAGGTCGGGCACCAGCTGGCCGTCCACGTGCAGCGCCTCGCGCACACGCAGGAAATCCGCGACGGCCTCGACATCGTGCACGCGCAGGATGTCGACGTGGGGCGCGAGCACGGCGATCGCTCCCAGCGTCCCACCGAGCCGGTCGGCCGGCGGCCTGCCGGTGAGCGCGCCGACGAAGTCCTTGCGCGAGACCGCGAGCAGGATCGGATAGTCGAGTCCCTCGAGCTCGTGCAGCCGGCGCAACACTTCGACGGTTTCGGCCGGCGTCTTCGCGAAGTCGGGGCCCGGGTCGATCACGATCTTCTTCGCGTCCACCCCATGCTCGAGCGCGACGTCGATCCGCTCCGTCAGGAACGCGCGCACGTCCTCGACCACGTCGTCGTAGCCGGGGAACGACTTCACCTTCGGCTCCGCGCGCGTGTGCATCACGACGAGCCCGGCGTCGTGGCGCGCGCAGGCGTCCGCGATCGCCGGATCGCGCAGGCCGCTGACGTCGTTGATCAGGCTGGCGCCAGCACCCAGGACCGCCTCGGCCACCTCCGCCTTCCACGTGTCAACGGACACCGTCACGCCCTCGCCGACGAGCCGCTCGACGAGCGGCACGACCCGCGCGCTCTCCTCCGCGGCCGAAACCGGCTCGGTGTGCGTCACGCCCGACTCCCCGCCCACGTCGATCAGCTCCGCCCCGGCCTCGACCTGCTCGACCGCGCTCGCGACGAGCTCGTCGAGCGAGCGGGCGCCGGGGTCCGAGAACGAGTCGGGGTTCGCGTTCACGATCCCCATGAGGCGCGGGGTCATGCTGCCGCCGGCTCGAGCGAGGGTGCGAACCCCTCCGCCGCCGCCTCCTCCTGCCAGTCGGCCACCGCGGCGTCCACGCGCGCGGCGTCCCAGCCGAGCTCCTCCCCCATCAGCTCGGCCACGCGGCGCGGCTCGATCGCGTCGGGCGCGCACAGGCGCGGCGCGTCGAGCAGGGCGAGGCGCGTGCGGCGCATGAGGACGTCAGTGACCGAGAGCGCCTGTTCCTTACGCACGGCGATCACGACCTCGGCCATCAGGTCGGGCAGATCCGGGCTGATCGGCTGTGCGAGCCGCTCGTCCTCCGCGGCCAGCGCGAGCACGTCGCGCGCCGCGTGCCCGTAGCGGTGGGCGAGCAGCGCGCGCGTCTCGTCGCTGATCATCGCCGACGTCCCGAGGTCCTCCTCGGTCGCGCTCAGGCCGAGCGGGATCTCGTGGGTGCGGCACGGCGCCTCGCGGCCCTCGCGCTCCACGATCCGGTCGACGGCCATCTTCGCCATCCGCCGCCACGTGGTGAGCTTGCCGCCGGTGATCGTGACGAGCCCTGAGCTCGTCTCGTACAGCTCGGCCTTGCGCGAGATGTCGACCGACTTCTTCGGGTCGCCGGTCGAGATGAGGGGCCGCACGCCGGCGTACGCGCCGGTGATGTGCTCGCGACCGAGCGAGGTCTCGAAGTACTTGTTGACGGCGTCGAGCAGGTACTCGATGTCGGTCTCGTCCGGCGGCACGTGGTCGAGGTCACCCTCGTAGTCGTTGTCGGTCGTGCCGATCAGCGTCCGCCCGAGCCACGGCAGCGCGAAGATGCTGCGCCCGCCGCCGCGGGGACGATCGCGCCGACGTTCATCGGCAGGTCCTGCTGGGAGAGGGTGATGTGCGTGCCGCGGCTGGGACGGATCCGTGGGACGTCCTCCTCGTCGTGGAGCTCCTCCGGCCGGATCTGGTCGGCCCACACGCCGGTCGCGTTGATCACGTTCTCAGCGCGGATCTCGAACTCGCCGCCGCTCTCGGTGTCCGTGCAGCGAACGCCGCACGCGCGCGTGTCATCGAGCAGCAGCTCGTCCACGCGGCAGCGGTTCGCGACCACGGCGCCGAATCGCTCGGCCTCGCCCAGCACGGTGAGCACGAGCCGCGCGTCGTCGGTCTGGCAGTCGTAGAAGAGGTAGGCGGCGGTGGGCTCGCGCGGCGCGAGCGCCGGCAGCAGCTCGCGCACCTCGTCGCCCTCGATGATCCGGTGCTTCTCCGGGCTCCAGTCCTCCTCGCCCATGAACGGCTCGCGGCCGCGCTTGCCGGGGCGCTTCAGCTCGCGCGCCATGCGGTCGTACATGTTCAGACCCATGCCGAGCATCCGGTCGGGCCGCTTGTTCTCGAAGCTCGACACGAGCAGCGGCAGCGGCCGCACGAGATGCGGCGCAAGCTTGACGAGGATCGACCGCTCGAGCAGCGCCTCGCGGACCAGGCCGAGGTCGAAGTTCTGCAGGTAGCGGAGGCCGCCGTGGACGAGCTTCGAGGAGCGGCTTGACGTGCCGGACGCGAAGTCCTGGCGCTCGACCAGCGCGACGCTGTAGCCGCGGGTCGCCGCGTCGAGCGCCACGCCGGCTCCGGTGATCCCGCCGCCGATGACGACCAGGTCGTACTCGTCCTCGGCGAACGCCTTGAGCGCGTCCTCGCGCCGTATCACGGCAGATACGTTACGAACTCGTCGGGTTCGGGCCGCGCCGGCGGCGGCTGCTCCTGCCGCTTCGGGCCGAGATGGATCAGCCCGAGGAAGCGCTCGCCCTCGCCCAGGCCGACCGCCGCGCACCCCGCAGCGGTGCGCAGGATGCCCGGCGTGCGCCAGTAGTTCGCGAGCCCGCGCGCGTGCGCGCCGAGCAGGACGATGTAGACGGCGCACGCGGCGCGCACACGTCCTCCTCGTCCTGCTGCGGATCGCCGGTCTGCACGACGCTCGCCACCACCAGCGTCGGCGCGCGGTCGAGCTTGCTCGCCTCAGGGCCGGCGCACGCCTTCAGCCGCTCGCGCGCCTCGGGGCCGAGGACGCGGAAGCGCCAGGGACTCGTGAGGTGGTGGTTGGGCGCCCAGCGCGCGAGCTCGAACAGCTCGGCGAGTGTCGCCTGGTCGACCGGCTCAGCGCCGTAGACCTTGTGCGTGCGGCGGGTCCGGATCGCCTCGTCTAGCTCCACGGCGAGGAAGGTATAGACCTGATAGACCATGCGGCATGCGCATACTTGCCGGCCTCCTCTCACTCGGCCGATTCCTCGTCGGCGTCGTCTTCATCGCCAACCCGAAGATCATGGACCAGGCCTGGATCGGCAAGCAGGCGAAGCTGCCCGGCCCGCAGCTTCTCTCGCGTGCGGTTGGCGCGCGCGACCTCACGCTCGGCGCCGGCGGGCTCCAGGCGGCGATCCGCGGCGACGGCTCCGCCCAGCAGTGGCTCGCGGCCGCGGCCATCTGTGACGCTGTCGACTTCGGTGCGACCTACACGGCCGGCCGCGGAATCCCGCGCAGCGCGCGCACCAGCGTGCTCGGCATCGCCGCCGTCGCCGGCGTCCTCTCCGCGATCGCTGCCGTGGGCAACGGCAAGTCGCGCCACGAGGAGCCGCTCCAGACCGGCCACGACTTCACCGAGGCCGGCGCGGTCCCGAGCGAGCCTGTCGGAACGGCTTAGCGCTTCGTCGAGGTTGTGAACCTCGAAGACCTCCGGCTCGCCGGAGAACTCGATTCCTGCTTCCTTCAGCACCGGGCATCAGCTTCTCGCCGAATGCCTCGAACTGCTCGCGGGAATCCCAGATCTCGCTGACGCGTAGATCCCCGTCGGATCCGAAGCAGACGTGCATCTCGAGCCCCTCAGGGGGGAACTCCACACCTGCCTCCTCGAGCTTCTGGGTGCTGGCGTCGTACTTCTCGGCGGTCAGGCCGGTGGGGCTGAAGCGGACGACGATGCTCATGGCGAAGTCCTTCTGTCGGGTGCGACCGACCCTACCCCGGCCTAGGCCGTCAGCGCGTGTGGCTGCGTGATCCGTGGCCGCGCGATCGACTCGGGCTCCGGCTCGTCGTCCGGCGCAGCCTTTTCCGAGCAGTGTGTAGGCCAGGCGCGTCGCCAGCGCCATGATCGTGATCTGCGGGTTCACGCCGATCGAGCTCGGGATCACGCTCGCGTCGGCGACCCAGACGTTCTCCATCTCGTGCATGCGCAGGTCGCCGTTCACGACGCCGTGATCGGGCCGCGCGTCGGCGCGGGCGGTGCCGAGCGGGTGAAACGCCATCAGCACGAGGTCCTGCGCGCGCACCTCCGCCCGCCGCAGCGGCTCGAGGTCCCCTGCCGTTAGCTCCGCGACGCCCGTCACCGGCGGGTAGATCACACGCGCCCCGGCCGCGACGAACAGCTCGCACAGCCGCTCGATCCCGCGCGCGAAGGTCGCCGTGTCCTCCCGGCAGAGGTCGTAGCGGATCTCGACCCGGCCGGCGCGCTCGCGCACCCAGCCGCGCGAGACGTCGGAGACCATCAGCCCGAACTGCGCGATGTTCCGGAACTGGAGCATCAGCTCGCGGTGCTTCTCACCGGCGAACGGGAACGACATCGCCGCGTAGTCGGGCGGGCCGGCGGCGCCCTCGAGCATGATCCCCTCGTCGGCGAACTCGTCGATGAAGTACGACTGCGGCACGCCGCTCGCCATGTCGATCTCCTCGTCGAAGAGCGCGCGCACGGCGGTCGCCGGGTGGATCGCCAGGTTGCGGCCGAGCTCGCCGGACCGCCCGCCGAGGCCCTGCCGCGCGAGGAAGACGGGCGTGTGGATCGCGCCGCACGCAACGACCACGTGCGTGCACCCGACGCGCACGGTGCCTCCGCCCGCGGCCCTCGCGATCACGGCGCTCGCGCGGCTTCCGTCGTGGTCGATCCGCTCCGCGCGGCACTCGGTGTAGGTCGTCGCGCCCGCGGCCCATGCACGCGGCACGTAGCTCAGCCCGACGTGCTGCTTTGCCGACGACGGGCAGCCGAAGCTGCACACGCCGGAGCCGACGCAGCCGCGCGCGTTGCGCCAGATGAAGTCGCCGCTCCAGCCGAGCGCCTCCGCCCCGCGCTTCACGACCAGCGCGTTGCGCCCGGCGCGGTCCTCGGTGACCTGCACGACGTTGAGCTCGCGCTCCACGCGGCGGAAATACGGATCGAGCTCGGCCGCGGTCAGCTCCTCAAGGCCGAAGCGCTCGCCCCACATCTCGAGCACCGGCTCGGGCGTGCGGAAGCAGGTGCCCGAGTTGATCATCGTCGTGCCGCCGACGCCCTTGCCCAGCGGCAGGATGATCGGCGTGTTCCCGACCGTCACGACCTGGGCCGCGTCGCGGTAGAGGACAGTCGACATCTCGCGCGGCCGGGCCGTGAAGTCGTCGGTCGTGAAGTGCCTGCCCTCCTCGAGCATCACGACGTTCATGCCGCCCTCCGCGAGCTCCTTTGCCACGGCGCGCCGCCCGCGCCCGTCCCGATCACGCAGACGTCGCATTCGACCGTGCGGTCGTCCGTGATCTGCGCGCCGTCCTCCACGCGCGGCTCGACCGGCTCGGCGGGCGGGCCGCAGTCGCGGTAGGCATCGCCGGTCGTCGGCCGGACGCTCACGGCCGGCCGTCCCGTTCGCGCACAGCGCGCCCGCGCGCGACGTTCGCCTCGGCGTCGTAGCCGATCCGGAGCATCACCCCGTCGTCGCCGTAGTAGGCGAGCTGGCCGAAGCCCTGCAGGAGCTTTCCGAGCTGGCGGAGCTGGGGAAGCCTGTTCTGCTCGATCGCGCGCATGTACTCCGCGCGCCGCTCGGGCGTGAGCCGGCGCATCCGCGCGCCGAACCCGAGCAGCAGCGGCGCCCGTCTCCAACGAGTAGAGCAGCGCGCGAAACCCGATCCGGTTCAGCCGCGGCGCGCGCGCCATCCAGCGGTCGAAGAACGCGACGGCGTCCGTCTCGCGCACGGGCGGCAGCACCGGCTCGGGCGCGACGACGGTGTCGGCGAGGCAGGCGAAGATCGAGGCCTCGCGCGGCGAGAGCACGGCCAGGGGGGCCATGGCCGCGCAGGCTACCTCTGATAGTGAGGGCGCCGTGCGCCGCCTCGTCGTCCTCGTCAGCGCGATCGTCCTGCTGGACGTCGCCTTCTACGCAGCCGTCGCGCCGCTGCTCCCGCACTACGTCGACGAGCTCGACCTGTCGAAGACGGGCGCGGGCATCCTCACCGGCGCTTATGCGGCCGGCAACCTCGTGGCGGCGATCCCGGCCGGCTGGCTCGCCGGCCGCTGGGGCGTCAAGCCGACGACGCTCGCAGGCCTGATCGGCCTCGCGGTATCGAGCCTCGCCTTCGGGCTCGCCGATGAGGCTTGGCTGCTCACGACCGCGCGTTTCACGCAGGGCCTCGCCGCCGCATGCACCTGGGCCGCGGGGTTCGCGTGGGTGGTCGACCGCGCGCCGCCCGGACGGCGCGGTGAGGTGATCGGCACGCCCCTCGCCGCGGCGATCGTGGGCACCCTGCTCGGGCCGGTTCTCGGCACGGCGGCCGACGAGCTCGGGCCCGAGGCCGTCTTCGCCGGCGTGGCGGCGGCCGCGCTCGTGCTCGCCCTGCTGACCCTGCGCGAGGACGCCGCGCCCGGTGAGCCCGCCGACCTGCGCCGCGTTTCCGCGGCCGCGCGCATGCCGGCCGTGCGCGTCGGGATCTGGCTCGTCGCGCTGCCCGCGCTGGCGGCGGGTGTGCTCAACGTGCTCGTGCCGCTGCGCATGGACGAGCTCGGCGCCGCGAGCGTGGCGATCGGCGCGACCTACCTGATCGCCGCCGGCTTCGAGGCCACCATGAGCCCGATCGTCGGCCGCCTCTCCGACCGCCGCGGCAGGCTCGTCCCGATCCGGGCCGGGCTCGTCGCCGCGGCGGTGCTGCTCGTCCTCGTCCCGATCCCCGAGTCGGCGCTGCTCGTCGCGGTGCTCTTCGTGTGCACCGCGCTCGCGCTCGCCACCTTCTGGGCGCCGGCGATGGCGCTGCTCTCGGACGAGATCGAGGGCGCGCGCGTGCAGCAGGGCTTCGCGTTCGCATTCACGAACATCGCCTGGTCGGCCGGCCAGCTCCTGGGCAACGGCGGCGGCAGCGCGCTGGCCGAGGCGACCGCCGACTGGGTCAGCTACGCCGCCGTGGCGGTCCTCTTCGTCGTCACGTTCGCGACCCTGACCCGCCGCCCGCCGTAGGACGCGAGCGCCGCGGCGACGAGCGTGAGACCACGCCGAGCCAGGACGGGCCGGACGCGCGCGGCTCGTCCGTCGGCGCCGGATCGCCGTGCTCTCGGAGACGGGCGCGTAGCCGGTCCATGGCGACGGGTCCCGCGCCTTCGCTCACCGGCTCGGAGCGCTGCTCCGCTTGCGCCGGCTCGTCGTCCTTCGCCTTACGGATCCCGCCGCCGGAGACGCGCCGCCGCCGGCATCGTCTGCCGCGCCGGAGTCGGCGCCGTCCCGGCTCGCGCCTGCCGCGCGGCACCGGCCTCGAGCGGGAACGGCTTGCGCTCGAACGCGAGCACGGCCTGCGCGGTCACCCACACCGGCGTCTGGGAGCTGGCGCGCGAGTAGTTGACGCTGCCGTTCGCGCGCTGAAGCGAGCGGAGGTACGCGATCGGCGAGCGGCCGTCCTTGCGGAAGCGCGCCGGGTTGCGCCCCGCCGCGACGAGCGCCCTGAACCGCGTAGGCGGTCGACTGCGCGTTCGAGCTGCGGCCGTCGTACTGGCCGAAGCCGCCGTCCGAGTTCTGCGCACCGCGCAGGAAGCCGACGGCGTCACGCGACCGCCTCGCCCGCGGCCGGCCGCCACGAGCGCCTGGATCGCCGCGCCCGTGTTGTCCACGTCGCTCTGCGCACCGGGCGACAGCCCGAAGCCGCCGTCGCCACTCTGCTGCGCGGCGAGCCAGCTCGCGGACTCCCCCGTCCCGCCCGCGTCGGCGGCGCGCAGGGCGAGGATCCCGAATGCGGTGTAGGAGACGAAGCCGGAGAAGGAGCCGTCCGAGCGCCGGAAGCGCTCGAGCCGCGCGATGAAGTCGCGTCCGGCGAACTCCGCGCGAGTCAGTCCGGCGGCCTCGAGGACGAGGATCGTCCGCTCGACCTCCCCCACCTCGCGGATCCCGTCCGGCCTCGCCTCGGATGAAGTCGATCGCGCTGTTGCGGCGCCGCTCGACGTCGCGCGGATTGCGGCCGCCGGCGGCGACGCCCAGCGACGCCCAGCCCGTGAACAGCTCGCCCGACGCCTGCCCGGGCGAGCTCCCGAACCCGCCGTCCGCGTTCTGCGCCTTCGCGAGCCACGCCGTCGCGCGCTCGCCCGCCGACGCGGCGGCGCCCGCAGGCAGGGCGAGCAGGAGCAGCACGCCCGCCGCCGCGGCCGCCGCCGGCGCCCAACGCACCTCGAAGCGGCGGCGATAACGCGACAGCGCGCGCAGCAGACCCGGGCCGATCAGCAGGCAGAAGACGACGTTGCCGAACACGTGCGCAAGGTTGTAGGGCAGCGAGCTGCCGCTGACCGCGATCCAGGTGGCGGCGTCCTGCTCGGCCGCGAGCGTCCACTGGTAGGTGTCCATCACGGCGCCGAACGCCGCGCCCGCGAACGCGCAGGCGAGCGCGAGCGGCAGCCGGCCGAGCTCCCGCCCGCGCGTCACGCGCGCGAGCACCGCACCGCCGATCCCGACGCCGCCCCACGCGACCATCTGCCACGGCGTCCACGGCCCGTGGCCCATGAAGATGTTCGAGACGACCGGCGTGATCGCGCCGACCGCGAACCCCGGCGCGCCGCCGAGCGCGTAGCCCGCGAGCAGCACGATGTCGGTGGTCGGCTTGACGTTCGGGAACGCGGCGAACGCGAGCCTGCCCACCACCGCCAGCGCGGCCAGCGCGGCGACCAGCGCGAGCACGCGCGCGCTCGGCCGCGAGCGCTCGTACCAGGCGAAGCCGGCCGCGATGCCGAACGCGAGGATCCCGAACGAGGCGAGCTGCCAGGTCATCGCACCAGCTCCCGCTGCGAGCAGCGCCGCGCCGGCCTCCGGGGTCAGCGCGCCGCCGGCGCCGTCGAGGATGCGCGCCACATCGGTGGCGAAGTGCCTGCCGCCCGCCAGCACGCTCGCGGCGGAGCCGTCGGCGATCACCGTGCCCTGGCCCATCAGCACGATCCGCTCCGCCCAGCCCGCCGCGAACTCGGTGTCGTGGGTGGCGACGACCACGGCGAGCCCGCGCGCCGCGAGCTCCCGCAGCCGCTGGCCGAGCACTTCCTTCCAGCCGCGGTCCATCCCGCGCGTCGGCTCGTCGAGGCAGACGACCGCGACCGACTCGGCCTCCAGCACGATCTCGAGCGCGAGCCGCTGGCGCTCGCCGCCCGACAGATCGCGCGGGTGCTCCGCCTCGCGCCCGGCCAGCCCGGCGCGCGCGATCGCATCGGTGCCCGCCTCGTCGCCGACGTGCTCGTGGATCAGGAAGTCGCCCGGGTTCTGGAGCAGCAGCGCGACCTCGCCCTCGCGCGACGATGCGGCCGCGCGTCGGCTCGACCAGCCCCTTCGCGTGGCGAAGCAGCGTGCTCTTGCCGGCGCCATTTCGCCCCATCAGCGCGACCAGCTCGCCCGGGCGCAGCTCGAGGTCGATGCCGCGCAGGATCGCGGGCCCGTCGGCGATCTCGTGCCAGACGCCCTCGAACCGCAGCGCGGGCCGCGCGTCGGGCCGCGGCGGCGCCGAAGCTCGTCGGCGCTCCCGGCCGGCACGAGCCCCGCGCCGCGCAGCCGGTCGCGCGCCTCCTTCACCGAGACCGGCGGCGGGCCGATGCCGGCGAGCGAGAAGAGCCGCGCGCCCGGCGTCGCCAGCACCGACTCCCGCTCGGCAGCCCAGTCGAGGAAGCCCGCCGGCGCTGCATCCAGCACGACACGGCCACGCTTCCATCACGAGCACGCGGTCCGCGGCGGCGAGGCAGCGCTCGAGCCGGTGCTCGGCCAGCAGAACCGCGGTGCCCCACTCCTCGTTCAGGCGGCGAAGCAGCCACACGAGGTCGTCGCCCGCAACCGGATCGAGCTGAGACGTGGGCTCGTCGAGCACGAGCAGCGACGGCTTCCCGGCGACGGCCGCCGCGAGCGCGACCCGCTGGAGCTCGCCGCCGGAGAGCGTGTCGGTGCGGCGCTCGAGCAGGTTGGCGACGCCGAGCTCGAGCGCGGCCTCCTCGACCGCGCGCGCGATCGCCGCCGCCTCGTAGCCGCGCTGCTCGAGCGGCAGCGCCAGCTCGGCCCACACGCCGTTCATCACCACCTGCGTCTCGGGGTCCTGAAGCAGCGTCGCGCAGCTCGCCGCGAGCTCGTTCGGCCCGTGGTCGCGGACGCTCATGCCGGCGACCTCGAGCTCGCCCCGCGCGTCACCGCCGTGGAAGTGCGGCACGAGCCCGCATGCCGCGCGCAGCAGCGTCGACTTGCCCGAGCCCGACTCGCCGACGACGATCGTGAACGACCCGGGCTCGAGCGCGAGCGTCAGGTCGGCGAGCGCGTCCTGCGCCGCACCCGGATAGCGGTAGCCGAACGCCTCGGCGCGAAGCACGGGCTCAGGCATGAGCCACCCCCAGGCGCGCGCCCGCGCCGGCGAACGGCGCGAGCGCGAACAGCGGCAGAAGCACGAGCGTGGCCACGTCGGCGGGCGCGCTCCCGACCTCGAGCGACGGGTACGCGTCGAACGCGCCCGCCCCGGCGACGCGTGTGACGACCGCCGTGAGCGCGATCGCCACGGCGCAGGCCGCGACGCGCACGTCGTGACGCGACCACGCGGTCGCGTAGCGCGGCGGCCTGCCCGCAGACGCGTAGCCGCGCAGCTCGAGCGCCGCCGCCACCTCGACCGCGCGGTCGAGCGCACCGGCGAGCGTGGCGCGCGCCACAGCTGCGCGCGCCGGCGGCTGCGGCCGGCAGCGCGCCGCGTCGCTCATCCGCAGCGCGTCGCGCGCGAGCACCGGCGCCAGGCGCGTGGCGAGCGATGCGGTCAGCGCGCTCCTGTACGACACGCGCCGAACGAGCCGCAGCAGGTCGTCGGGGTCGACGCAGGCCGAGAAGAGCGCGAGCGCCATCGCGAGCACGAAGAGCCGCAGCGCCGCGGCGCCGCCGTAGACGAGCGCCTCGAGCGTTATCTCGATCCGGTACCCGAGGACCTCGCCGCCGCGGATGAGCAGCGTCTCGCCCTCGCGGTACACGAGCGGGTTGATGAGCACGATCAGGAGCGCGAGCGGCACCGTCAGCCGCGCGGCGCGACCGAGCTCGCCGCCCACACCCGCGGCCACGCCGGCGAGCGACGACGGCGGCGAGCCCGCCGAGGAGGACGAGCGGGCTGTCGTAGAGAAGCGGCACGAGCGCGATCGCCGCGCAGAACGAGGTCGTCACGCCCGCGCGCGCGGAGTGCAGCGGGCTCGGCCGCGGCTGGTAGGTGGGCACGAGCCTCATTCGCCCTCCTCCTCGACGAGCGGAAGCTTCATCGGCCCGTCGGGAGTGGCGGCAACGGCGAACGCGTTCCGCAGCGAGCGCGCGTCGAGGACCGCCGCAGCGGCCTGCACGCCGACGTCGTCGAGCCCGGTGATCATCCAGACGACCGCCTGCTCCTCGAGCGCCGTGGCCGCCACCAGGCCGGTGCCGGCGTCGGCGGTCTGCACCGCGTCGCCGCCCTCGTCGAGCAGCTCGAGCCGCGCTGCCTTCGTCGGCGAAGCGCGCGAACACGCCGCTCGCCTCCGGCCCCTCCTCGAGCAGCGCCGGCGTGCGCACGTCGCGCAGCTCGTCCCACGTGCCCACCAGGACGCGGATGAGCTCCTCGCCGCCGGAGGCGGCAAGCTGCGCGGTGCTGACGCGCGCGCCGACCGAGCCGAGCGTCTCCTTGACGTCGTCGCAGGTCTCGCCGCCCGGCTCGGCGCACTCGAGCCGAACCGGCAGCCGCTCTCCTTCGATCCCGCTCCGGAACGGCTCGGGGTACGCGCCGACGATCGCCGGGATGCGCTGCGTCGCGCTCCAGTCGCGGTTGTCCCACTGGATCACGTCGCCCGCTTCGACCTCCCAGTCGGCCGCGCCGCGATCGGCCAGCACGCCGTTCACGAAGTAGAACCAGTCGCGCGTGCCGGCGCCCGACCCTCGACGCCGTCGATCGACTCGACGAACTTGCCGCCGAAGCGCGTCTCGACGTCGTGGTGCTCCTGGAGCAGTCGCATGACGGTCTCGTCCTCGCGCACCGTCTCGAGCTCGTCCGCCGCGAGCTCCTCGTGGCCGAAGTCGCGCGTCACGCGCAGCGACGCGCCGCCCTCCTGCTCCTCGCCCTCGCCGAAGCCGCATCCGGCGAGGCCGACGCAAAGGATCGCCGCGAGCAGGGCGAGCCACTTCACCCGACCGCGACCCTCTCGGTGAACGAGCGGATGTGGCCGCGCTTCTCCGCGACGAGCCGGTGCGTCCCCGGCGGCAGGCTCAGGGTGGCGACCCCGTTCGCGTCGGTCGTCGCCGTCACCGCGCCCGAGCGCACGGTCGCGCCCTCGAGGCGCTCGCCGCGGCCCTCGTCGTCGTACGCCGTGACGCGCGCGGTCACCGTCCCGCCGCCGTCATCGCGTGCGCGCAGGCCGAGCGTCCGCTGGCAGCCGCCCGCCTCGAAGACGCAGTAGAACCAGGTCACCCGCACGCGCCGGTCGAGCCGGCCGCTGCCGAACGGCCCGCTCGGGTCAGACGCGGCGGTCGTCCCCTGGCGGTTGCCGACCTTGTAGACCCAGCCCGACTGGCCGCGGTTCTGGTCGGGGCCGATCGCGCGGACGAACAGGCTCGATGGGTCGCACGAGCCCGAGAAGTCGCGCACGCGCAGCTTCGCCACGTCGCTGCGCACGAGCGCGGCGAGCGGCGTCGCCCTGGGCACCCGGCAGCGGTGGTCGCCGGCGCGCGTGCGTATCGCCCGCGTCCCGACCGTGTCGCTCTTCGCCTCGCCGTCCCGGAAGACGACGAGCTGATCGAAGCGCGGCGCGCCGAGCGCGGGCACCGCCGCCGTCCCCGCCAGTGCGAGGACGAGCGGCGGCGCTCGAGACCGGCTCTTGTCACCTGCGCCTGACCGTCTCGCAGTTGCGCGCGACGCGGTCGAGGCGATCCACCCGGGCGACGTCGTCCCCCGGGCCGCAGCGAACCGCGTCGGCGACGTCATCGCCGCGCGAGGTGAGGCGGTCGTCGCCGTCGCGGCCGATGATCCGGTCGGGCTCGTCGGTACCGCGGATCCGGTCGTCGTCATGGGTGCCGACGACGCGCCCCGACACGAACGTGTCGCACTCGCTCCTCGACTCCTCCCACACGCACAGGCGCAGCCCGTCGGTGGGGATGTCGATGCCGCGTACGCCGCGGATGAACTGACGGCCCGGCTCGTCGAACACGAGCGTCGCCCCGCCGGTCGCGTCCGTCAGCGCGTCGCCGCCGCCCACGATCCGCACGCCCGCGGCCGGCGTGGACTCACCGTTCGCGTCGTACTCCAGGACCGTGACCTAGACAGGGCCGCCGGCCTTGACGATCCTGTCGCCCACCGACAGGAACAGCTCGTTCCCGGTGTTGGCGCCGGTCGCCCCGTTCTCAAGTATCCAGAGGACCTCTGGCCCGACGAGGTGATCGGGAACTGCTCGCCGCCCACCTCGGGTGACACGTGATCGACCTTGTAGAGCCAGAACGCGGTGTCGCTCGACTCGAAGCTGCCGACCCCGCACACGAGCAGGCCGAAGTCGAACTCGTCGCTGATCTGAACCGGGTCGAGCCGGCGCGTGTAGTCGGCGCCCTGTACCAGCGGCCCGAGCGCGCTCGGCCCGGTGATCGAGCCCGACTCGCCGGTCCCGTTGCACGCCGCGCTCCGCGACGTGTCGTATGTCACGGAGTCGTGCGCGTACTGCCAGCCGGGGCCGATGTCGTGGCCATCGGCCTCGACGCGGAGCTGGCTGGTCACGGACGCGGCGGACGCTGACGGCGCCGCCGCTACGGCTATGACGCACGCGGCGAGCGCCGCGCGCCAAAGGGAATGGATGTGCATGAGGCACCCTTTCCTCGAGGGTTGACGTTGCCTGTGACCGGAGGCAGGTCTCCTGGCTCCCGGATTCGCCCTTCCGCGCCTTCCCGGAGCGCTGTCGCGCTCCAGTGGCTGCCATGCGGATGGCCTAGCCGGTAACAGTGGCGGGACCGCGCCGGAATCTCACCGGACTTCCCTTGACCACCGGTCGAAATGCAGGATACACGCGGCAACCCCCCAACTTCGAGCGCGGCACGCGTTCAACAGGGCGGACACGGTCAACGCGTAAAACGAATCAGAACCAGATTCTCGAAGGGGGATTCGTACTTGAAGAAGACAGGATTCGGACTCGTGCTGACAGCGATGCTCGCTGTCCCCGGCACGGTTCACCGCAGAGCCGACGAAGGAGGACACGAAGGCCGCGTCGGCCGAGTGTCACGCCATCGTGGGAGGGTGAAGGGAAGCATGGAGAAGTTCCAAACGGCGGTTCAAGACCTTCGGCGCGTGCGTGTCGTTCAAGGCGCGCGAAGAGGCTCCCGTGAGCGCAAGGCAGCGCGCGAAGCCGCGCGGGAGGCCTGCAAGGGCACCAAGGGCGAGGCGCGGCGTGACTGCGTGCGCTCCGAGGGAGGCGAAAGGCGAAGAAGGACGCCAAGGACGAGGCGCGGATCGACGCCGCCGAGAGCTGCACGGCTCAGCAGGAGGACGCTGAGACGTTCGCGGAGACATACGGCACCGGCAAGAACGCCTACGGCAAGTGCGTCAAGGAAAACTCCTAAGACGCACTCAGTCTCAAGGGTTCAGTGAAGAGCGCCCCTCGAAAGAGGGGCGCTCTTTCTTTAGACTCGCGTTGCGGAAGGCGAAAGGACTCGCTTGCTCAGACTCGTCACGCCACTCCTAGCCGTCGCTGTTCTGCTTCTCGCACCGGTCCCGGCGAGCGCGGAAATCTTCTGCGTTCATAACCCGCCCGACTGCGCCGGCGTCGCGAAGCCGAAGCTGCAGGACGCGCTCAACTCGGCCGCCGCGAACGGCAACTCTCGCGACCAGATCTACGTCGGCGTCGGCCTCTTCAACGACGGCAAGTCCACCAACGTCGCCGGCAGCCCGGTGGACATCATCGGCGTGGCGTTGAACAAGACCTCATTCACGGCGGGCTCCGGAGTGACGCCCATTCTCGAGATCGCCGAGCCGACGTCGGTGATCAGGGACCTGCGCGTGCACTCGACCTCGAACATGGGTCCGACCACCGGCATCTACCTGCACGGAACCGCGCGAGACGTCCTGGTCGAGCAACCAGAACCTCGTCGCCCAGTTCGACGGCGTCAGGATGCTTGGCAGTGAGGCGGAGTTCCGTGACAGCTCCGTGTCCACTCATCTACCCGGACAACTTCCAGAACCGCGCCGTGTTCGTGGCGAGCGGAGCGGATGCTTCGATCGTGGGCTCGTTCCTCGAGGGCACCGTCGGAGTGAGCTCCGCCAACTCGACCTTTGCGGTGCGCCGCACCAGGATCCACGCCGACCAGGGAGTCGTGGCCGGCGGCGGCTCGACCGCGGACGTGCGGGACACGGCGATCAGGATCCCCGGGCCCGTTCTCCAGCAACTTCCAGTTCCTCGGGCTCGCCGCGGCGGGCAACGGGAGCGCCTCCGTCAACGCGCTCCGGGTCAGCGCCTACACGTCCCAGCCCGGGGCGTACGGCGTCTGGGCCGTTCCGAACGCCGGCGCCGGTAACAACTCGAGCGCGACGATCAAAGGCTCGGTGTTCCACGGCTTCAACACGGTCTTCCGCGAGTCCGCCGGGGCTGGCGGCGAGACCGCCGCGATCACCATGAACGGCTACACCGCCTACGACTTCACCAAGTCCGGCGGCGGCCGCGCCTCCGGCGGCAACCGACCTCAACCTGGCCGGCGTCGACCCAGGGATCGACACGGACGGTTCGATCCTCCCGCTCGCCTTCGATTCGCCGCTCGTCGACGCGGGCGATCCCGCGCAGGGTCCCGGGTTCCTCTTCTTCGACGTCAACTTCGGGGCTCGCGTCCGGGACGGCAACGGCGACGGCACGCTGCGCGTGGACATCGGCGCGTTCGAGTACCAGCGGCGCGCACCGATCGCCGCCGCCACGGCGGCACCCGGCACGGCCGACACCGGTACCGAGATCACCTTCGACGGCACCACTTCGGAAGATCCCGACTGGGGCGAGACCGCCGACCTCACCTATGAGTGGGCATTCGATGACGGCGCGACCGCGAGCGGCGAGACCACAACGCACGCGTTCACGACCGGCGGCGACCACACGGCGACGCTCACGGTGACCGACCCTGCCGGGCTCACGGGCACCGTGGACGTGATCGTCACGGTGACTGCACCGGGCGACCCGGGCGATCCCGGCGACCCGGGCGATCCCGGAGACCCCGGCGACCCGGGCAATCCAACCGACCCGACCGAACCACAGGGCGGGCCACCGGTCCTCTCGGACCTCTCCCTCAAGAAGAGGCGGGTGCCACGGGGAATCGGGACCACCATCCGCTACGCCCTCTCGGAACCGGCCGACGTGACGCTCACG
Source organism: uncultured Thermoleophilaceae bacterium (assembly GCA_963839405.1). Taxonomy (GTDB): domain Bacteria; phylum Actinomycetota; class Thermoleophilia; order Solirubrobacterales; family Thermoleophilaceae; genus DASPHG01. The sequence goes on along the minus strand of CAWIUV010000011.1, from coordinate 77,514 downwards.
ATCCACCGCCGGCGGCCCGGCCGAAGGGTCGACGGAAAATGCCGGAAGCCGAACCGGCGCAACCGCTCGTTCAAGCGCTGCGCGCGGTGGAAGAAGGTCGGCAGCTTCGTCAGGCCCGGCCTGGGGGGCGCCAACGCGGCGGCCTGGGACGGCGTGGTTGCCGGGAAGACGCTCAAGCGCGGCAGGTACCGCATGTCCGCCCGTGCGACGGACTCGACGGGCGCCCGGTCGAACCGGGAGCGAGTGAAGTTCCGGATCGTCGCTCCCTAGGCAACTGTCTAGAATCGCCCACTCCCAGGCCGCCATCGTCTAGGGGACTAGGACGCCGCCCTCTCACGGCGGAAACCGGGGTTCGAATCCCCGTGGCGGTACTTCCGAAGCCCGCTCTGTGAGCGGGCTTTCGCGTTCTCGGGGTGCGCGGGGAACCCGCTCGGGAAACGGTGTCGTGCACGGAATAGATGCCCCGTGGCGGACGAGCGGCGAGCCGCTCCTGCATCTCGCGCTGATGCGAGAGCGACGAAGCCCCGAACCCACAACGGCTACGACTCTTGAGCCGCGCTTCGCTTTTCGAGAGCCTTGAGCGCGGTTCCGAGGTACCAACCAAATAGGCGCCGGCCGCCGAGGTGGTTGACCGTCGCGGCGATCCGTCCCTTCACCCCGGGCTGGTACTCGCGCTGAACGACGAACTCCACCCGAGCCGCCACCGCCCCCCGTGCGGCGTGGCGCGGTTCTCTTAGCCGCTGCCGGGCTTGACACATTGGACTCTGAGACGGGCGCCGACGACGCGCCCCCGGCTCCGTCCACTCATACCGGCTGCGCTCCCAGAAGACGCCGACGATGAAGGTGCCCTCGGTGACCTCGAGGAAGTCCGGGCCCGAGTCATGCAGCGTGAAGTGCTTCGCAAGTGATGTTCGACCAGATCTCGCCTCGCCGCTCGGGCGAGGGATCGCGGAGCGTGTCGAGCACGGTCGGGCGGTGCCGACTCTCGCGCTCGACGTGAACGTCCAGCATGTCGTGTAGGTCCGGGACACCGCGGAAACGCTACGTCCCCAAAGCTGCTCAGGGCGCCTGCCGGGAGTCAGCGCTTGTGTCTGCTCGTCGCGCAAGGCCGGAGCGGCCGCTTTGCGTGCCGTGCCGGCGATCAGGGCATGGTCGAGCACTGAGGGGGATACTGCACGACCAGTGAGTCAGCACCCGAGCGGAGGGATGGTTATGAGCCAGGACGAGAAGATCTACAAGGGACAGTGCTTCTGTGGCGCCGTCACGATCGAGGTCACGGGCGATCCGGAGGGCGCCGGCTACTGCCACTGCAAGAAGTGCAGGAGCTGGTCCGCGGGTCCGGTCAACGCGTTCTCGCTCTGGAAGGCTGACGCCGTCCAGGTCACCCAGGGCGAGGACCAGCTCGGCGAGCACCACGAGCACGAGAACACCTATCGGCAATGGTGCAAGGAGTGCGGGGGCCATCTGTTCGCCCGGCACCCGCAGTGGGGCCTCGTCGACGTCTTCGTGGCGACGATCCCCGAGTTCCCGTTCTCGCCCGGCGTGCACGTCAACTATGAGTTGACCGTGCTTCCGATGAAGGACGGCCTTCCGAAGTTCAAGGACTTCCCGGCCGAGATGGGCGGCTCCGGCGAAACCATCGCCGAGTAGCACGTCGGCGCTCGCGTCGGGGCAGATGCACGCGGTTCTCCTTCCGCGTGAAAGCGCAACACTCCACTGACGCATATCCGCCGGTCCCGCGACCAGCGTTATGCCCGCGCGGAGCCGCGGCCTCCAGCGCGCTTTGTGCGGCGCGACTTTGACCAGGCGCTGCAGGGCCTCCGCTTCGCGCTCAGGAATACCCCGAGCCCGACCGAGTCAATGAAGCTCACGTCCCAGAGGTCCATCGAGAACGTGAGTGCAGCCGTCTGCTTGGACCTGCGCGAGCGCCGAGTCGAGGTCCGCGACGGTCTGAACGTCAACCTCTCCGAGAGCGCGCACAACGCACAGGTCGTCTGCTGGGCGCACAAATCGCGAGCCTCACGGCGGCTGCCTGGTTTCTACTCGGGAGTCAACTCCAGCCTACGACTCGCCGCGAGCCTGCGCAATGGGCCGACGGGTTGGTCTGGCCTAGTCGATCAGCGCCGCTTCGCGCTCCAGCCGGTGCTCGCGCCTAGCGCTTCTTGGCCTTGATGCAGTCCTTGAACCGGGGCTGCCCGGCGGGTTCCCGGCTTCCTTGCATCGCCAACCGTATGCCGGCGCCCAGGGCGGGGGTCCGTGAGCCTCTCGCCCGTTCCCGTCCCTGCTCGCGTGCTTCTCCCTGGTTCCCGTTGCCGTCGTTGCCGCCGGCGAGCGCGTACGTGGCCGTCCCGATGGCCACGACCGAAGCAACAGCGGCGATCACCTTCAGCACGAACTCAGTATGGCGGTGCTTCAGCGCTGCTGCGAGATCCAATCCTTGATGGCGCGCGAGTGTGTGATCACGGTGCCATCCGGCAGCTTCAGCGCGGGCAGCTTCGTGTCACCGGTCGCCTGACGCAGCTCTTCCCGCGAGCCCTTGCGCAGGAACGGGATCGGGTTGCCATGGGCGGCGATCACCTTCTCGTATTCGACCCCGCGGACCGCAGCTCCTCCTGGACGCGGCGGCAGGGATGGATCCGCGGGCCTTGGTCGTCGCCGTGGCAGACATAGAGCGTCGGAATTTCGGCCATGGTGGGTTCTCCTTTCGAGGCTTACCGACTAGACCGCGTCTGGCCGCGGAATTCATCGGTGCGTACTTGCTGAGCGTCGCGTACCGTCAGGCGCGTATCCGGGGCAGATGAGCCAGCGGCTGCCGAACAGCGCGCACACCTCGCGCCCCTGGCGGATCCACGAGATCGCGCCCGACTTCCGGCTCGAGGACGTGTGGGCGCTGCCCACCCCGGGCGGTCCGGACGACTTCCCGCTGCTGGTGGAAGGCATGGTGTCGAGCGACCCCGAGGCGCAGAGCTCCTCGCGCGTCGCGCGCGCCCTCTGGGCAATCCGGTGGAAGCTCGGTGAGCTGTTCGGGTGGGATGACCCGGACACGGGCGTCGGTTCGAGGGTGCCCACGCTGCGCGATCGGCTGCCGATCGACCTCCGCGACGGCCCGACCGGCCCGGAGTTCGAGCAGCTGCCATTCACCCCGCTGTACATGACCGGCGACGAGTTCGCCGCGGAGGTCGCCAACAAGACGGTGCACGGCCTCATGCACCTGACCTGGGTTCAAGACGGGACGGGCGGCTATCGCGGCCAGATGGCCGTCTTGGTGAAGCCGAACGGGCTGTTCGGGAACGTGTACATGGCGGCCATCCGACCGTTCCGGCACTTCATCGTGTACCCGCAGGCGATGCGACAGTTCGAGCGGCAGTGGAAGGCCCGCTAGCCAGGCAGGCCCTCGAGCCCTTCGTCCTGCTCGACGCCCAGCGAGTTCAGCGCGAAGGCGACCATGTGGTACTGGCCGACGAGCATCGGGATCTCGATCAGCTGCTTCTCGTCGTAGGCCTTGGCGAGCTCGGCCCACGTGCCGTCCGAGATCTTGGCGGCGGCGTGTAGCTCGTCCGCCGCCCGCAACAGCGCCGCCTCGGCCTCCGACCAGCCGTCGGCGTCCGGGCCGGCAGCGACGCGGTCGATCGACTCCCGGTCGATCCCGCCCGCGAGCGAGATGCGCACGTGCTGGCCCCACTCGTACGGCGACTCGCAGTTGAGCGCCGTGCGCAGGATCAAGAGCTCGCGGTCGCGACCCGACAGCGTGCCCGCCACGAGCAGGTATCCGCCGAAGGGCATCCATGCCTTGAAGAGCTCCGGGTTGCGCGCCAGCGTCGCGAAGATGTTCATCCGGCCGAGCGGGGCGTCCTGGCCCGGCGGCGTCGCTCCCAGGATGGGCGCAACCGACTCGTCCCATTCGTCCTCCGGAAGCGGGTCGATGCGCGGCATCGCGCTCAGCTCCTGAACGCGACGCCGAGGCCGCCGTCGACGACGAGGCTCTGGCCGGTCATGTAGGAGGAATCGTCGCTCATCAGGAAGAGCGCGGCCTGCGCGACCTCATCGGGGGTGCCCTGGCGGCCGAGCGGTATGTGCACCTCGGCGCGCTGCGGTGCAAGCTTCGTGGCCAGCCGGCCGAGTGGCGTGTCGATCAGCCCGGGGATCAGCAGGTTGACCCGCACGGACGGCGCGCCCTCGATCGCTCCGTTGCGCACGAGCGATTCGAGCGCCCCTTTCGACGCCGCATAGGCCGGCGACGGCATCGTCTCGCGCGAGGCGAGCGACCCAGTCAGGACGACCGCGCCGCCTCCTCCATTTCGCAGCTCAGGCAGCCCGTGCTTCAGCCCGAGGAAGTGCGCCCGCGCGTTCACGGCCATCACGCGGTCCCAGTCCTCGACCGTCGTTCCCTCCAGGCCGAGCCCGCCGGCCACGCCGACGTTCAGCACGATCCCGTCGAGGCCGCCGAGCGCGGAGCTCGCCTCGCTCACCATCCGCGCGACGTCCGCTTCGTCGGCGGCGTCGGCTGCGATGGCCACCGCCGTGGCGTCCTCGGCGCGCACCAGCTCCGCCGTCACCTCCGCGCTCGCTTCGTCGATGTCCGAGACCGCGACGGCTGCGCCCTCCCGGCCGAAGAGCGCCGACATCGCGCGGCCGTTGCCCATCGGCGGGTCCTCGATGCCGTAATCCTGCTGGCCGCCGCCGACCACGAGGATCCGCCGCCCTTCCAATCGCTCCGCGCCCACGCCGCGACCCTATCCAGTCGATCGCTGGCGCACTGCGCCAACTCGCCTTAAAGTGGAACGAGGATGAAGCGGCTCGCACTTCTCCTGGCCCTAGTCGGCTGCGTCGGTCTCGCCGTGCCCGCGTCGGCGCACAACCTGTACCGCAAGCCGAGGGTCGGCGTGACGGGTGACATCTTCAAGTTCCGCGGCACCAAGTGGCAGCCCAACGCGACCGTGTTCTGGGAGTACTACGCGCGCCCGGGCGACGACAACTACATCCAGGACGGCACCGTCACGACAGGCCCGCGCGGCCGCTTCCGGCTGCTGTTCAGGGACTTCAACCTCGGCCGCCACAAGATGTGCTTCATCCAGATCGACACGCGCTATCCCAGGATGTCCGCGCACACGTCCGGCATCAGCGGCGGGCGGCTGTTCCGCGAGTGCAAGCGCTACCGCGTCTTCGGCACGGACTTCTGAGCTACCAGCTCTGCGTGGAGGTACCGTCGGCGGCCTTGGCGACGACGAAACTGTTGTCGCTCTTCGAATAGCCGGTGACGGTGTAGGTCTCCTCCGTAGCGACGACCGCGACGGCGCCCTTCTTCTGCGCGGACGTGTCGGTCAGCTCGACGCCGGGGCGCGAGTGGGCCTGCTCGAGCTCATGAAGCGTGTCGCACGTCTCGTACGACTTCGTCTCCGTGAAGCAGGACTCGACGGACATGACCACGGTGCGCGTGTTCGACTGAGCGTCGGCGTCGAAGCCCTTCTTCTGCTCTCCCATGAAGGCAGGAATGGCGATCGTCGCCAGGATCCCGAGGATCAGGACGACGATCAGGATCTCGATGATCGTGAAGCCGCGTTCGGGCCGGATTTGGGCATGGAGGGTCCGCACCCCGCCCCTATCGGCACCAATCTGCCGAAAACTTGAGGAAACGCCCTAGACGCTCAACGCGTCCGCGCGTCTTCGCGCTCGGTGCCTTCCTCGTAATCGCTGTCGGGATCGATCTCCGACGCTTGCTGCTCTTGCTGGGCGGCCTCGGCGCGTACGTTCTCGGCACGCGCGGCCTGGACGTCGGCTGCCGCCGCCTTCCGCCTTGCGTCCTGACGCAGCTCTCGGGCCTCCTCCCGATGGCCTTCCTTCCGCTGCCTCGTGACTGCCCAGGCGATCAGCGCCACGACTACTACCGCGAGCACAATGAGTACGACTTCCATGCGACTCTCCTTTTTGGGTGGGCTCGTCGTTTGGGAGTTCCCAAATCAGCGCCGTTCAACCTCGGCGACCCTGAGCTCCTTCGGGGCGCCGGCCGCCTTCAGCCGCTTCGCCTTCGCGATGTCGAAGAGCTCCTCGTCGAGCGTGATGCAGCTGACGTCCGAGACGAGGACCTGTCTGCGGCTTGGCCGCCTCGACCACCCGCGCGGCGATGTTCACGTCCACGCCGAGATAGTCGCCGCCGAGCTTGCGCGGCTTGCCGGAATGGACCCCGGATCGGAGCCGGGGTCGGTGTCCGGCCACCTCGATGCCATCCATGCCGTCCCTCGCCTCGAGCGCCGCGGCCACGGCCTCGTTCGAGTGTTCGAAGACCGCCATCGTGCCGTCGCCGAGGTGCTTGACGACCGCCCCGTCGTGGTCGGCGATCGCCGTGTCGAGGACGTGGCCCACCTCGCGCAGCAGCTCGATCGCGGCCTCGTCCCCCACCTCGAGCGCCCATGAGGAAAAGCCGACCAGATCGGTGAAGAGCAGCGCGACCTCCTGGTGACCGCGCCCGCGGCCTGCTGCCTCCGAAAGGCCCTGCCAGACCTGGAGAGCGCCCAGGCCGAGCTCGTGCGCGACGCTTGGCCGGTCGGTCTTCTGCATGGCGGAGACCTGCCGCGCGATCACCTCCGGCGGCGCGTCGCCGGCCGTCGACAGTGGGTCGCCGAAGCGCTCGTCGCCCGGCAGGCGCCTTCGGAGCCAGCGCGCTACGGCGAGGAGCGACGGGGCGCTGTCAGCCTGAACCGCCGCCGCGCGGATCCGCGTTAGGCGCCGCTCGTTCTTCTCCTGGGTGCGCTCGAGATCATCGGCCACGCCGCGAAGGCTGCCAGAGGTGGACCGCTGGCGGCTAGGGGAGGTCGACGGGGCCGAAGTCGATCGGGCCGAGATCGATCGGGTCGAGCCGCTCTGGCGGCTCGCAGTCCGGCCCCTCGACGACGCGGCGGGTCGGGGTCTCGGACGAATGCCTTCGATAGGCCACCTTCACCATGCTCGTGCAGACCGTGCCGTCGAAACCGACGGCGCCGAGCCTGCAGGTGAAGGCGTGCTGGCTGAGGCGCGAGCAGTCGTAGACCGTGGCGGGCAGGCCTCCGATGCTCCTGGAGAGAGCGACGCCGGCCTTGGCCGCCTCACTCTTCGCCGTCGACTTGGAGAGGGTGTGGGCGTCCGCGACCGGCGCCGCGACCGCTGCGGCGATCACCACGGTGGAAATCAGCGTCCTCCTGCTCACCGGCACCTCCTGATCGCGTCCGTCTCCAGAGTGCCATCGATCTGGCCGATCCGCCAGCCCTCGATCCCCTCTCGCGCGCGCGTGCGCGCGGGTGGCCCATTCGGCTAGGCGTCCCGCGCGGATTTCAAGCGTGAGACAGGGGTGCCGATGGGGTTCCCATGCAGGCTGCGCTTGTGCTGCTCGTCGTTGCCGGTTCCACGGCCTGGCTTGCCGTGGACGCTTCCAAGCGGGACTGGAGCGAAAACTCGTTCGCGAAGAACGTCCCGAGCTGGGTGGTCGGCTCGCTGCTCCTGTGGCCGATCGTCTTTCCCCTCTATGTCTTCTCGCATCGCAAGAACGCGCCGCTGAAGGCCGCGCCGGCGAAGCCCGAGCCGAAGGTGGAGATCGAGCCCGAGCCTGAGGTGGCCCCCGAGCCCGAGCCGGCGCCCGCCGTCGCCATGGCCGCGGCGCCTGTCCGAGAACGTATGGCCCGTCGCTTGACGAGGTCGAGGAGGAGCCGGTGGTCGAGCCGGAGCCCGTCCAGGAGCATGTCGTCGAGGTCGTGCACGAGCCGGTCGTCGAGATCGAGCCCGAGCCGGACCCCGTCATCGAGCTCGAGCCGGAGCCGCAGCCCGTGGCAACGGCAGAGATGGCCGTGGAGATCGAGGAGCCGGTGGTCGAGATGGCGACGCCCGTCATCGAGATCGAGCCGGAGCCGGACCCCGTCGCCGAGCTCGAGGCCGAGGTCGAGCCGATCGTCGAGCCCGAGCCGGTCGTCGACGTCGCACCGCCCGAGCCAGTCGTCGATGTCGCACCGCCCGAGCCCGTCGTCGACGTCGCACCGCCCGAGCCCGTCGTCGATGTCGCACCGCCCGAGCCGCGTCGTCGACGTCGCGCCGCCCGAGCCCGTCGTCGACGTCGCAGCCCTGAGCCGGTCTTCGATGTTGCGCCGCCCGAGCCGGCGCCGGTTATCGAGCCCGAGCCGCAGCCCGTCGCCGAGGCGGGGCCAGACCCGGTTCTCGAGATCTCCTACCCCGACACTCCGGCCGAGCAGGCTCCCCCGGGTCTGTCGGTCGATGCCTTCAAGGACATCAAGCCCGTGGCGTTCGGCGGAATCGTCGTCGAAGAGGACAAGCCGCAGCCGATGCCCGAACCTGAGCCGACTCCCGCGCCGGAGCCCGTGGCCGACCCCGGAGCCCGAGCCGACCCCGGAGCCCGAGCCGACCCCGGAGCCCGAGATCGAGCCGCTGAGCCATCCCGTCGCGGAGGAGACGCCGAGCTTCTCGCCCATCACCTTCCCGCTCGACGAAGAGCCCCTGATGGAGCCCGAGCCCGCTTTCGAACCCGAGCCGACCCCGGAGCCGAGGCCGAGCCCGCGATCGCCGCCGCGGTTGCGGAGCCGGAGGAGGCGGCGGAGCCCAAGAAGCGCGGCTTCAAGATCCCGAACCCCGAGCTCAAGCTGCCCAGCTTCGGCAAGAAGAAGGCGACCGCCGAAGTGGCTGCCGAGCCCAAGCCCAAGAAGCGCGGCCTCCGGCTCCCTAACCCCGAGCTCAAGCTGCCGAGCTTCGGCAAGAAGAAGGCAGCACCGGCAATTGCAGCGCCGGCCGAGGCCTCGACGCCGGCCCCGGCGAAGTCGAAGGGCGGCATCAAGCTGCCGCAGATCACCCTCCCGCCGAACCTCCAGGGGCCGCTGAGCGACCTCGAACGGAAGATCGTTCTCGGGTCCGTCGCGGCCATCGTCGCGGCAGGCGCGTTCGGCTACAAGAGCGCCCCGTCGGACGAGCTCGCCAGCCCGACCCCCACTCCGGCTCCCGCCGCCGCCTCGCGGTAGCGCCGCACACCCGGGTCGGTCGCGCCGACTACGCCAAATCCGCTTTGCGGACGCCGGATCCTGCGCTAGATTCGCTCCATGGACGCGCGCCGTACCGAGGTGCTGAAGGCCTCACCTCGCATGTTCGAGTCGGACCTGCTCGACAGGCTTTCGCGCGTCCATCCCGTCGTCCCGCCCCTCATCTTCATGCCGGTGATCACGGTCCTGGCCGGGACGGCCGCGGGGAGGATGGGCGTGCTCGAGACCTTCGCCTGGATCGGCGGGGGCTACCTCTTCTGGACCCTCACCGAGTACTGGCTGCATCGCGTCATCTTCCACTTCGAGCCAGAGGACGGCGTCGGCGCTCGCCTCCACTGGATCATGCACGGCGTCCACCACGACCACCCGAACGACCCGATGCGGCTGGTCATGCCGCCGTCGGTGAGCGTTCCGCTCTCCGCTCTCTTCTACCTCGCGTTCTATTTCGTGCTCGGGGACACCTACGCGCTTGCGTTCGGCGCGGGCTTCCTGGGCGGCTACCTGCTCTACGACATGACGCACTACCACCTGCATCACCACAAGCCGCGGACGCGGCTCGGCAGGCGGCTGCGCACGCTGCACATGCGTCACCACTTCCAGGACGACACGCGCGGCTTCGGGGTCAGCGCGCCCTGGTGGGACCACGCTTTCGGCACAGCCCCGCGCAGCCGGCGCGGCGAGCGCTGAGCCGCAGCGCCGAGCGCTGAGCCCACTCTCCCTCTCCCCCGCGGACCTCTCGGCGATCCAGGCCGAGCAGGGACCGGTGCACATGCACGTCGGCGGCGTGCTCGTGCTCGGCGGCCGCGTCCCCGAATCCACGGTCGTCCGACGGATCGAGGAGCGCATCCACCTCATCCCCCACTACCGGATGCGGCTCGTCGAGACGGCGCCGGGCGGCCTCGTGAACCCGGTGTGGGAGGACGACCCTGAGTTCGACGTCGCCAACCACGTGCGCACCGTGCCGTGGCCCGAGCCGGGTGGGGACGCCGAGCTCTGCCGCGTCATGGGCGAGGCGATGTCGGAACGGCTCGACCGCTCGCGCCCCCTGTGGGAGATCCTCGTCGTGGACAGCCCGACCCAAGGCCGCACCGCGCTCGTCGTGAAGATGCATCACGCGCTCGTCGACGGGATCGCTGCCATCGGGGTGGGCACGATCATCTTCGACCCAACTCCCGAGCCGCTCGACCTCCCGCCGCCGACAGGCGCGCCTGAGCAGCGCCAGCGCATCTGGCTGGACGAGCTGGCCCGCCTGATGCCGCAGCTGCGTGGCGAGCGCCGTCTGGAGCTGGTCGAACCGCTGATGCGGCGCGTCCCTCCCGATCTGGTCCCTGACCGCCGGCGCGCTGCAGCGCCTGGCCACGGCGCAGCTCGACGTCCCGCGCAGGTTCGCGCGCGGCGCCGTGGATCGCGCGCGCTCGCTCGACCCGCGCCAGGCTCACAAGCGGGTCGGCGAGGGCGTCCAGCTCGTGCGCGACCTCGCGCGCGTGCGGCCCGCCGCCCCGGCGACGAGGCTCAACCAGGAGATCGGCCGCAACAGGCTCTTCGCTCTCGCCCGCGCGAGCCTGGACGACGTCAAGCGGGTGCGGGCGGCGACCGGCGCGACCGTCAACGACGTACTGCTGACTGCCGTGGCGCTGATGCTGAGCGAGTACCTCGGCGAAGAGGCGCCGGAGCGCACTGTCGCGCTCGTCCCGGTCTCGGTCCGGACGGAATCCGACAGCGGCGAGCTCGGCAACCGGATATCGACCGTCTTCGTCGACCTGCCGATGCGCGGCGACCCACTCGACCGGCTCGAGTCGATCTCGGCCGCGATGCGCGAGGTGAAGGCATCGGCCCAGGTGCGCGCCGGCGCGTTGATCGTCGGCGCAGCGGGGCTCGCACCGCCGATCGTGTCGGGGCTCGCCGCAAGAGCGATGAGCGCGCCGCGCGTGTTCAACCTCGTGGTCTCGAACGTGCCCGGCCCGCAGCAGACCTTCTACCTGGACGGCGTCCCGCTGCGCGAGGTCTATCCCGCGGTGCCGCTCAACCCGCGCAACCAGGCACTCAGCGTCGGGCATCCTCAGCTACGACGGCGGCGTGTACTTCGGCCTGCTCGCTGACCGCGGCGCTCTACCGGACGTGGCCGATGCGGCTCAGGGCCTCGAGGCGGCGGTGGCGCTGCTCGCCGAGACCATCGGCTCGTCGCCCTCGGCCTGAGCGCGGCGCCTGCCACCGCGGACGAACGCGGCGGCGCAGAGCGCCATCCCGACGAAGGCCCCCACGATGAGCGACGTCGCGGATCTGGTCGGCGATCGCAGCCGCCCTGTCCATCGCGTTGTAGCCCTCGGGGCCGAGGATGAAAGCCCAGTCGTGCTTGTCGCCGATCAGGTCGAGCTTCTGCGACCGGCGCGTCGGCCACGTACAGCGAGACCTCGACCGCCGAGGTGGCGGCCCACACGAGGCAGACGCCTGCGCCGACCCAGTCGTCGCGGCGAAGAAGGAAGTAGAGCGCGATGAGAATCGGGACCGCGACCTGCGCGACCGACCCCGCCATCGTGTTGACCATCTCGGACGCCGAGTAGGTGAACATGTGCCCGGCCTCGTGGATGCCGAGGTTGACGTAGGTCAGGCCTGGGATCCGCTTGCTCTGCTCGAACGCGACCCAGTACATCGCGGCAATGGCGACGAGACCCACGAGCCAGCGGGCCGGGGACCGGGCAGAAAGTCCCTTTGCCATGGGGGATTCATCGGCTTTCGAGGGAGCGCCACTTTACGTTTGGCCCCCGCGTTCTGGACGCTATCGTGGTGCGCGCCACGCGGATGTGGCGGAATTGGCAGACGCGCGGCGTTCAGGTCGCCGTGGGGGCAACCCCGTGGAGGTTCGAGTCCTCTCATCCGCACTGCATGAACTAGCCGAGCGCGATCGCCGCGATTGACGCCCAGAGCAAGAGCGAGCGCTTCTAGGCCTACAGCCCGTACTCCTCGATGAACTTCAGCCAGATCTCGCTGCGCGCGGGGAACGGCGGCACGGCGTGGGCGAGCCGTTCGATCGGCACCTCCCCCACCACCGCCACCGTGGCCGCCTGGACGAAGTCGGCGACCTCGGGGCCGACGAACGTGACGCCCGCGAGCACGCCGCGGTCCTCGTCGACGACGAAGCGCGTCGTGCCCTCCGCCTCGCGCCCGTAGAACGACGCGCCCGCCGTGCCCGACGTGGGCACGTCGACGTGGCGCACGTTGAGCCCCGCCTTCTGCGCCGACTCGACCGTGTGCCCGACCGCGGCCACGTTCGGGTCGGTGAACACGACGCGCGGCGAGCGCACGCCGTCGATCAGGATGCGCGCGTCGCCGCCCGCGATGTTGTCCGCGGCCAGGCGCGCGTGGTACTTGCCCATGTGCGTGAGCGGCGCGCGGCCGTTCACGTCGCCGATGGCGTACAGCCATGGATGGTCCGGCACCTGGAGCCGGTCGTCGGTGTCCACGTACTTGCCGGGCTCGAGCCCGATCGTGTCGAGCCCGAGGTCCGCGGTGGGCGGCTTGCGGCCGACCACCACGAGCAGCTCGTCCGCGTCGACCGTGTCGCCTCCGGAGAGCGTGACCGTGACGCGTCCGTTGTCGCCGGCCACCCGCTCCGCCTTGACCTCGATGCGGAGGTCGACGCCGGCTTCGACGAGCGCCGCGGCCACCTGCTCGCCGGCGAACGGCTCCTCGCGCGAGAGGACGCAGTCCCCCGCCTCCAGCAGGACGATCTCGCTGCCCAGCGAGCGCCAGGCCTGCGCGAGCTCGACCCCGGCGACGCCCCCACCGAGGACGATCAGCGAATCGGGCACCTCCTTCGACGTCGTGCCCGCGCGGTTCGTCCACGGCTCGATCTCGTCGAGCCCGTCGATCGGCGGGATGTTCGCCAGGCTGCCTGCCGCGAGCACGATCGCTCGGCGCGCCTCGAGCGTCCGCCCGTCCACTTCGACGCGCCGCTCGCCCGCGAGCCGGCCCCGTCCCCGGACGAGCTCGATCCCGCGCTCCTCGAGCCAAGGAAGCTGGCTCGAGTCGTCGAGATCGTGGATGACCTCGTCGCGCCTTGACGAGAACCGCGTCGGCGTGCGGGCCCGTGACCTCGACGCCCGGCACGCGGCCCGCCTCGCGGACGAGCTCCTGCGGCCGCAGCAGCGCCTTCGACGGCATGCAGGCGTAGAACGAGCACTCGCCGCCGACGAGGTGCTGCTCGACGAGCGCGACCTGCATCCCATGGCGCTCGGCCAGCCGCCCCGCGGCAACCTCGCCCGCGGGCCCAGCGCCGATGACGATTGCGTCGTAGGAGTCCGTAGCGGCGAAGATAACGCTTGATGCGCCTCCTCTCTGGCCGCGTACTGCTCGTCGCAGCCTCGATCGCGCTCCTGTTGGGCACGATCACGCTCTATGTGCGCGCCACGGTTCTCGACGAGCGCGAGTTCGCCGACCGCGCGACCGCGACGCTCGAGGACGGCGACGTGCGGACGATCGTCTCCACCCGGATCGTGGACGAGGCGATCGAGCAGGGCTCAGCCGAGCTGATTCAGGCGCGGCCGCTGCTCGAGTCCGCCGTCGCCGCTGCGCTCGACACCGGGGCGTTCCAGGCCATCTTCAGGCAGGCGGCACGGAACGTGCACACGCTCGTCTTCGAGCGCGACCAGGGTTCGATCGTGCTCGACCTGGCCGACGCCGGGATCGTCGTGATCAGCTCTCTGAAGGCAATCGCGCCGAAGGTCGCGAAGGACGTCCCGCCGGACGTCGAGGGCGCGCTGATCAACCTGAGCGACCGCCAGTTCGCGACGAGCCTCCTCGGCATCGCCGCCGACATCCGCTTCCTCGGGATCGTGCTGCCGCTGCTCGCGCTCGTCCTCTACGCCGCGTCGATCGCGGTCTCGAGCGACCGCCGCCGCGCCGTCGTCGAGGCCGGCATCTCCGTCGCCGCCGTCGCCGCGCTCATCGTGATCGGGCTGATCCTCGCCCGCGCGATCGTGCTCGCAAACATCGACGACACCGATTCGCGCGATGCCGCGCGCGCCGCGTGGAGCAGCTTCTTCGGCGACCTCCGGGTACTCGCGCTCGGCGGAGGCGCGCTGGGCCTCGTCCTTGCCGCGACCGCTTCGAACCTGATCGTGCGCGACGAGGTCGAGGACTGGGTGGATCGCCTGCGCCGCGTCGTCACAACCCAGCCGCAAGAAGCCCGCGTGGCGGCTCGCGCGGGCACTCGCGATCGCCGGCGTCAGCCTGTTCGCGATCCTGCGGCCGATCGACGCCCTGGAGGTGGTCGCGGTGATCGTCGGCGGTTACGGGCTGTTCTTCGGCGTCGGCGAGCTGTTGCAGGTGCTTGCGCCGCCGCTGAAGGGCGGGATCGGGTCGCGTGACATCGATCATCGACATCGATCTCGACGTTCCCCGGCTGTCGAAGCGCGCGATCGTCGCTCGCAAGCACGGTGGCCGTCGTCGCGGCGGGCACCGCGGTCGTCCTCGCGTCGGATGACGAGGAGGCGCCCGTCGTCGAGCGCCCCGACCGCCCGGTGACGGTCTGCAACGGGCGCGCCGCGCTATGCGACCGCGCGCTGAACCAGGTCGTCTTCGCCGGCACGCACAACTCGATGTCGGCCGCGGACGAACGCGGCTGGTACTTCGCCGGCCATCGTGGCGGGCTCGGCGAGCAGCTCGAGTACGGCGTCCGCGCGCTCCTGATCGACACGCACTACGGGATTCGCGACAAGGAGGGCAACGTGCGAACCGACCTCGAGCGGGAGGGCACGAACCGCCAGAAGATCGTGGGCGCGATCGGCGAGGAGGGCCTCGCGGCGGCCGAGCGCCTTGTCGGCCGGATCGGCTTCGGCGAGCTGAAGGGCGACACCAGCATCTACATGTGCCACACCCTCTGCGAGCTCGGGGCGACGCCGCTCGAGGACGGCCTGCGCGACATCCGCGAGTTCCTCGACAAGAACCCGGACGAGTTCGTGGTTGTCTTCATCCAGGACGAGACCACGCCGCAGGACACGGCCGCCGTCTTCGACCGCACCGGGCTGACCCGCTACGCATACACCCACGAGCGCGACCAGCCGTTCCCCGACCTGCGCGAGCTGATCGCCTCGGACGAACGGCTGCTGGTGATGGCGGAGTCAGACGCCCGCGGCGGGCCGCCGTGGTACCACAACGGCTTCGAGCTGACCCAGGAGACGCCCTACACCTTCCACTCGCTCGAGGACCTGGAGCCACCGGCGAGCTGCCGCCACAATCGCGGCTCGCCCAACGACCCGCTGTTCCTGCTGAACCACTGGATCGAGCGGGTCAACCCGTCGCCCGGGCTGGCCGCGAAGGTGAACGAGCCGGGATCTACTTGTCCGCCGAGGCGGCGCTGCGCCGCGGAGCGCGGTCTCCTGCCGAACATCGTCGCCGTCGACTTCTACGACGAGGGCGACCTTCTCGGGGCTGTCGACATCCTCAACGGTCTCCCGCCGCGCTGACTTCGCCCGCGCGCGCCCGCCGAGGGCGCCGAGGCCGATGCCGAAGACCGTCGTGATCACGACGAGCATGATGTCCGGCTCGGGCAGGTGCGCCTTGCGGTCCATGCCCGTGATCGCGTCGGCCGCGAGGATGAACGTCCCGAAGAGGATGCCGCCGGTGAAGCCGCGGATCGCGCCCTCCTCGGCTCCGATGTGCTCCTTGCCGGCGAGGTAACCGCCGCGCGATGCCGAGCACGGAGAGCACGAGGTAGACGATCTCGGAGACGCCGAGGAAGATCCCGGTGATCAGGCCGAACACCGCCGGCACGACGATCGCGAGGATCAGCTGCAGCTGCGGCGGGTGTGACTCGAGCAGGTCAGGTTGGCGCATCCCCGCGCGTATTCAACCACCTACTCACGGCTCGGGGCGGCAGGTCCGCGCGCCGCCGCTCAGCGCGTCCACGATCGTCGCGGTGTTCGCGGTGAGGGCGCCGAGGTAGGAGTCGGCCGGCTCACCGACGGGCGCGAGCGTGTCCGCCCACAGCCTCCTCCCCACCGTTCGCGCCACGGCCGCTGGGTCCGACGATCCGGACGCCGTAGCGGTCGTTGAAGTAGGCGAAGCCGTCGTGCTGGGCGACCAGGCGCTCCCGCGGATCGCCGAGCAGCGAGATGCACGTGCGGACGTCGCGGTGGAGCTTCCGCAGCCGGGCGAGGAAGTCCGCCGTGGCGGCCTCGTAGTAGCCCGCGCCGTCCACGTCGGCGCGGGCGAGCTCGTTGCGGATCTCCTTCGCGGCGCGCTGGACGCGCACGGGGTCCTGCCACCAGTGCGGATCATCACCCAGCGGATCGACCAGCGGCAGGAGGCCGAGCGTCCGCTCGTTCCCGGCGTCGGCGGCCCAGCGGTCGATGTCCCCGCCGGTCCACACGACCAGGTCGGCCTGCCGCAGCGCCTCCAGGTCCGACTCCGCCGGCCGCCACTCGTGCGGGTCCGCCGTCCGCGGCACGAGATCCGTTACGCGCACGCGCCGGCCGCCGGCGTTCTGGACGATGTCCGCAAGCGGCGCAACGGTGGCGACGACGTCGATCGTGCCCTCGCCGCGGCTCGCGCGGTCGCTGCCACACCCGCCCACGGCGGCGGCGAGGATGGCGAGGCAGGCTGGAAGCACGACCCGGAACACGGGCCCGATGATTCCAGCCCTCGTGCGGTCTACCGTCGCTTCCTCTAGCCTCCCGGCCTGATGAGGCCCAATCTCGCCAAGCGCGGCCCCATGCGACGGAGGCTGCGAATCCTCCGCCGCCGCCGTGAGGCGATGCTGCTCGACCTGGGCGCGCTCGTCCTGGAGATGCACCGGCACGGCCGCTTCCTGCCGGACAGCCTGCAGCGCAGGGCCGCCGAGGCCGTCGGCACGGACGCGGAGCTCCGCTCGCTCTCGCGGGCATTGGAGGCGGGCGACGGAGATCCCGACCTCGTCGCCGCGGGCGTCGCCGGCAACTGCGACCGCTGCGGAGCGCTCCACACCCTGGGCTCCTCCTTCTGCTCCCAGTGCGGCAACGAGCTCGCCGCCGGAATGCTGCCGCGCAAGGCCGCGCTCGGAAGCGACCCCGAGCTCGCCGGCGCCGCACCGATCCCGCGCCGCACCGTCGCGCCCGCCGCAGCGGCGCCGGCCGCGGCTGCACCGGCCGAGGCCGAGGCCGCCGAGCAGAGCCGCGCAGACGGCCGAAGCCA
This sequence comes from uncultured Thermoleophilaceae bacterium, assembly GCA_963839405.1. Taxonomy (GTDB): domain Bacteria; phylum Actinomycetota; class Thermoleophilia; order Solirubrobacterales; family Thermoleophilaceae; genus DASPHG01. The sequence continues at coordinate 60,337 of CAWIUV010000011.1, read as the reverse complement.
CCGAGGTGATCGAGCCGGAGCCCGAGGCTCCGGAAGCCGCGGACGAGCCCGAGACGGAAGCCCCCGAGCCCGCCGCGAGCAACGGCGGGTCGGCGCCGCCTCCGCCGCCGTTCAACCGGCGCGCGCGTGCAACCCGCGTCCGCCAGCGCCTCGACGAGCCGGCGCGCTCCAGCCAGGCTCTTCCCACCGGACTGCTCGCCGGCATCGCCGGCGGGCTGATCGTGATCGTGGTCGGCATCCTCCTGCTCTCGGGCGGCGGTGACGACGGCGGCGGCGAGCTCCGACCGGGCCGATCAGGCGCCGGCGCAGGGCGAGCCCGAGCCGCCGCCGCCGGACGAGGCCCCATCCCCGTCCGGCGCATCGCCGGACGAGGGGACGGCGGCCCCGGGCGCCGCGCTCGAGCCGGTCGAGGACGTCACGGCGTCCGACTACGACCCGAGCGGCGACGACTCGGAGCACGGCGAGGCAGCGCAGCTCGCCGTGGACGGCGACGCCTCGACCTCGTGGCCGACCGAGGAGTACGACACCGGCTCGCTCCAGAAGGACGGTGTCGGCCTGGCGCTCCAGCCGGCCCAGGCGGTGCCCGCGCGCGGGCTCGACCTCCAGACCACGACGCCCGGGTTCGACGTGACGATCTACGGCGCGGAGGACCCGACCGTCCCCACGTCGATCGACTCCGGCTGGACGCAGATAGCCAGCGAGGACGCGGTCCCGCGCAAGGGCCGGATCGACCTCGACTCCGCCAGGCAGCGACTTCTCGCACTACCTCATCTGGATCACGGCCATTCCCAAGGACGGGAACAAGGTCGAGATCGCCGAGGCGCAGCTCCTCCGCTAGCCGCCGATCTTGACCCGCTCGCGGTAGACGGGCGTGGACGGAGCGGTGATGGTCAGGTCGTGCGTGCCCGCGGGAAGGCCCGCGGTGGAGACCTCGATGCTGCCGGGGCCGGGTTCGATCTGAACCTCCGCCTCATGGCCCGCCAGCTCGACGCGGGCCTCCGCCGGCGCGGAGAAGAGGTAGCGGACGGTCACCGTGTCGCCCTCCTGCGTGAGCAGCAGGAAGGCGCCGCCTTCCCTCCGCTCGTCGAGTCCTGCTGGAGCGGAGTCTCTAGCGCCTCCGGCGCGGCCGCCTCCGCCCGGCGCGCTCGCACCGGGCACCGGGCCCTCCGAGACGACGGCGACGTCGAGCCGCTCCTCACCCCCACCGCCGGCGCCATCGTCGCCGCCGCCAGACACCACCAGCGCGATCACGAGCGCGGCGGCCGCCGCTGGCGACCAGCGGGGATCGCGATCCGGAGGCTCGGCAGCCGCCGCCGGGGCCGCTCGCGCAGCCAGCCCGCCGCTCGCTCGTCGAGCTCGCGCGCGAACTCCGGCCGCGGCTGCGCTCGGGTCGCGTGGAGCTCCTGCCCGATCTCGTCGAACTCGCGCTCGTCGTTCATGCCATTGCCGCCCTCAGCTTTGCCACCGTACGGGATAGTCGCGTCCCGACGTTCGACTCGCTGATCCCGAGCACCGAACCGATCTCGCCGTTCGCGAGCCCCGCCTCGAACTTGAGCGCGACCAGGTCGCGCTCGTCCCTGCGACAGCCCCGCCAGCGCGGTCGAGAGCTCCACCCGGCGCAGCGCGGCCTCGGCGGTCGAGTCGCCGTCGGGCGGGCGCCGCTCGCCAGGGTCCGCCACGGGCTCCGTGCGGCCGCGCCGGCGCAGCTCGTCGTATGCCGCGTTGCGCGCGATCCCGAAGAGCCACGCCCGCGGGCTGCCGCGCTCGGCGGCGTAGGAGGAGCGGCGCGTGAGCGCGCGCTCGAACGCGGTGGCGGTGACCTCCTCTGCGGTGCCCGGTCACGCACCATGCCGGCGACGTACGCATAGACGTCGTCGCGGCTGGTTCGGTAGAGGGACTCGAGGTCGATCGTTCAGCGCGTGACCCAGGCGTCCGGGTCCTTCGCGAGCTCTTCGATGTCGTCGGGCAGCGTTCCTGATGCCACGTCCGCGACCGTGACGTGCTCGACCACCGCGCGCAGGTTCGCGCGCACCGCGATCCAGACGTGCTCGAGCGCCTCGGCGGGCCCGGCGTAGTGGACTTCCTCCGGCGGCTCGCCGCGGACGTGGGCAAGCGGCCCCTCGACCGCGCGCACGACGTCCGCGATCGAAATCTCCTCCGGCGCCCGGGCCAGCCAGTAGCCGCCGTCGCGGCCGCGCTGGCTGCGGACGAGCCCCGCATGGCGCATTTCGATGAGGATGTTCTCCAGGAACTTCAGCGGGATGGACTGCGACTGCGAGATGTGGTCGCCCTTGACCGGCCCCTCAGCCGACGCGAGCTCAACGGCCGCTCGCACGGCATAGTCCGCCTTCGCCGAGATGCGCACCCCACCATTGTCAACTATTTCGCTGACGAAACGTGAAATTGGCCTTGCCGTGCTGGCCGGCGTCGTTCTGGCGCTGCTCATGCACTGGCCGCTTCCGCTCCACATCGGGAGCGACGTGCCGAAGGATCTGGGCGACCCGCTCCCCCAGGCCTGGCAGATCGCCTGGGGCGGCCACGCGCTGCAGCACCAGCCGTTCGACTACTGGCAGTCGAACATGTACTGGCCGCTCGAGAACTCGCTTGCGTTCTCGGACGCGCTGGTCGGCTACGCGCCCTTCGGGATGATCGGCGAGGGCTTCGAAGCCGCGATCGCGCGCTACGACCTGCTGTTCCTGTTCGCCTACGCGCTCGCCTTCATCGGCACCTACCTGCTCGCACGCGAGCTCGGCGTAGGACGCCCGGCCGCCGCCGTCGCGGGGGTCGCGTACGCATACGCGCCGTGGCGGCTCGAGCAGGACGGCCACATGCACGTGATCTCGAGCGGCGGCATCCCGCTCTCGCTGTTCCTGCTGGTCCGCGGGTACCGGCGCGGAAGCGCGCGGACCATCGTGGCCGGCTGGCTCGTCGCGACCTGGCAGCTCGCGCTCGGGTTCACGCTCGGGCTGATGCTCGCCTACCTGCTCGCCGTCCTCGCGGTGGTCGTGTTCCTGGCCTGGAGACGGACTCGTCCTTCGCGGCACGTGCTCGCGGCGAGCGCCGCCGGCGCGGCGGTGTTCGCGGCGATGGGGTCCTGCTGGCGACTCCCCTACCAGGACGTGCGCGACGCGCACCCCGAGTCCGAGCGCACGAAAGCACACGGTCGCCGCGTTCTCGGGCGGGCCTGAGATGTTCCTGGCCGCGCCGGACCAGAGCACGATCTGGGGACCGGTCACGGAGCCGGTTCGGGACGAGCTCGACTTCGTGCCGGAGCAGACGCTCTTCCCCGGGCTGCTCGTGGTCCTGCTCGCCGGAGTTGGGCTCTCGCGGGCGTCGCCGTTCCCGAAGCGCCTGCGGGTCGGCCTCGGGGTGGGTGTGCTCGCGCTTGCGGTGCTGTCGCTCGGCTTCCAGACGCCTGCGCACGGCGTCCCCTACCCCTACCGGCTGCTCTACGAGCTCGCCCCGGGCTGGGATGCGATCCGCACTCCAGGACGGCTGAACACGCTGACCTCGCTCGGCCTGGCGCTGCTGGCCGCCGCTGGCGCGCACGCCCTCGTCACGCGCGACCAGGTGGCGAACGGCGCTCGCGGTCGCGCTCCCCGCGCTCGTCCTGATCGAGGGCATGGGGTTCCCCAGCCCGCACCCAACGGTCGCGAAGCCGCCGCCCGGTCTGGCCGAGGCCACCCCGCCTCGCCTGCACCTGCCGATGTACGAGTACGAGTCACGCCGCTTCCTCGTCTGGTCGGCAAACGGCTTCCCCGAGATCGTCAACGGGCGCGGCAGCTTCAAGCCGACCCAGTTCGACCAGCTCGAGCAGCTGATGGCCTCGTTCCCCGACAGACGTGTCGTGGATTACCTGCGCGAGCTCGGCGTGAAGACGGTCGTGCTCCATCCCGACATCGTCGAGGGGACGGCCTGGGAGGACTGGCGCAGCTGGCCCCTGCGCGGGACGAGCACGGGCGGAGTGGTGATCTATCCGATCAGCTCCGAGCCACCTGCAGCGTCGTCCTGGCTGTCCGCCCGAGACCACGCAGGATGACCCGCAGGTTGAGCGTGTCCCGTGAGCGGACGCGCACGACGATGCGCTTCGGCACCGGGCCGACAGCAGCACGTGTCCGCCGTATGCCGCTCCCCTTGATCGTGGCGGTCCCTGGCAGGGACGAGCCGAGCGTGATCGCAAGGCGCCTCGCGCCGCGCCGCAGCGAGCCCGGCGCGCTGAGGCGGGTGAAGATCGGCGCGACGCGGCTGCGACGCGCACGCGCACGCTCGCCCGCCCCCGGACGGCCGAAGCGGTCCGTCGCGACCAGTGTGACGCGCCGGCCCGACCTCGGCGGCCAGGACGCTGATTGCCGCTCCCCGTCCGAGCCGTCGGCCGCGTGAGACCCACCTGAGCCGGCGCCCGCGCAACTCCCGGCCTGCGTCGTCGAACGCCTGACCCACCAGGTTGAGGCGCGCGTCCGCCGTCAGCCGCTGACCCGCGGCGGGGCTCTGAATCAACACCTGCGGGCGGATGCCGTCGATCCGCAACCGGCCGGAGACGGCCTCGGCCTGGAAGAAGCCGTCCTCGACGACGACCCGGACGCGGCCGCGCCGCGTCCGCCGGAGCAGGGACTCGGGCACTCGGAACCGCTCGCCGGTCACGTCTAGCACGACCGGCGACCAGGTGCGGCCGTCGTCGGTCGAAAGATCGATCCTGGTCGTGATCGGATCGCCGTCGGGATCGGACGCGGACCAGCGCACGTCGAGCGCGCCGCGGACACGCTGCGGCGTACCCGGCGCGGGCGACTGCAGCTCAACGTCCGGCCGCCGCCGGCTGGCGCCCCGTCTGAGCGAGCACCGCCCCGCTCGCATTCTTGATCTCGACCGACGCCGGAGCTCCGGATCCAGCCGGGAGCGTCGCGACGAACACGTCGGGAATCGGGCCGCGCGGTTCGTGGATGTGGTCGGCGAACCGGAAGACGCCACCCGAGCCGATCACCTGGCCGGCCGCGCCGAGCAGCGTCGCGGTCAATGGCCCGCCCGGGCCGACCGGCCGGCCCAGGCCGCGCGTCGTGTCGGTGATCTGCAGGGTCCCGCCGGGCCCGATCGCCATCACGACCCGGATGACCTCCATCAGCGGCCCGGGATCCACCGCCGCGGTGCCCGTCGAGCGCGAGGCGGCCCTGATCCCCCCGCCGCCACCGAAGCGGATGAATTGGCCCGTCCAACGGCGCACGGACATCCAGGTGTCGCTCTCCTCGCTGTCGCGGTCCGTCACGCAGTACGACATCAGGTCGAAGTCGGTGGCGGCGAGACCCGGATCGAACAACCCCGGCGAGGCCTGACCGAACACCTTCAGCCCCCCGCGCACCCCCGTCACGTCGATCCCCCAACCCTGGATGAAGCCCATCTGGTCGGGCGGCCAGTCGCCCGGGTCGGCGTCGTCGGGGCAGCGCGTGCCGGCGTGGAGGCCCGCGCCCATCAGATGGACGAGCTCGTGCCCGACCGCCTGCAGCGGCCGAGTGACGTCAACCTGCGCCGCGTTCTCCTCGAAGATGTCGAGGAAGCCCGCCCCGCCAACCGTTCTGGCGACCGAGCGGAACCTCCCGTCGTGGAGCCCGATCGTGTGGTCCGGAAGGCCCATCGTGTCTTTTGTCTCCTGGACGCGCTCGACGACCTCGGACGTGACCGATCTGGCCCCGGGGTCGGCGCTTGCTGCGAGATCGCTGACGTCGATCAGCGCCTGGTACGGGCTCACGTTGATCCGGAACGGAGCGATCTGGTAGAGGCGGTAGAACGCCTGGAAGGGCGGCCGGTAAAGCGGCCCGAGGGTTCCGGGCAACCTGACGCCGGGGTAGTTCAGCCAGATCGGCCAGACCCTCGTCTCGCCGCCGTTCGCGAAGAACACCTGCATCGCGTAGGCGTTGTCCTCGAGGCAGCCGTCGCACTCGCTGCGCGACTGCGGCAGGCCCGGGCGGTTGATCTCCCCCACGAGCAGCACGCGCCCGCTCGTCCACTCGTAGGGCAGCTCGAACCGGTACGGGTCGTCGTCCTGAGCGCGCCGCACGCCGATCGCCTCGGCGGTATCGGTGTCGGAGCCACCGGGCAGCGAGGCCGGGCTGAAGGTCGGGCGAATTGGGCTGCCGGCCAGCGGCGTCAGTCCGCCGCCGCCGCCCACGCGATATCCGTGCAAGAAGGCCAGCGGCATGAACTCGCCCCCTTCGCCCACCGCCTCGCGTGTTGCGTGCAGTCGCACGATTGTGCGCTTGCTCCTCGCGAGCGGCACCCCCGTGTAGTCAGCCTGACGATGGAGGTACGACACGGCCGGAGTGCGGCGAAGGTCGGGGCGCAGGGACGGCAGGTCGTAGCGCTGAACTACCTGGATCGGCTCCATCATCTCGATCGCCACATCCGCACCAAGGTTGCGAGCGACCTCGATGGGCACGCTCGCCTTGCCGATTTGGCCGTGCCCGTCGCGTGCCCATACCGTGATCGTGTGGGTGCCGACCGCCAGGCCACGCACGTACTCCACGTACTCGCCTTGACGGTCGGTGCCGGGGCAGTCCGCCGGAAAGGTGTCCGGTGAGTCGACCGACACGCACCGCGCCACCAGCCCCCCCGGGGCGGTGACGCTGCCCCGCACGAACAGGTCCGTTCGGTCGGTGACCGTCCCTGCCGCCGGCTCGGTGATCGTCACGCCGGGCGGGTCGGGTGGGTCCGGCGGCGGAGGAGGCGGCGGGTCGCCGGGATCCTCGACGATGAAGCGAAGGTCGTCGAGCTGCACGCGTACCGGCACCGTGTCGGTGTCGCCGGGAACGTCTTCCTCCTTGCCGGTGAAGATCCGCACGGATCGAATCTGGTAGCCGGACGCCGTCACGGTTAGCTGCGTCGTGATCGGGCCGTACTGCAGGTGCTCCTGCACCTGCGGCCGCGGGCCGTTAGCCAGGCTGTCCGCCACGATCGAGCCGGTCGCGTCCGGTCCGGAGTAGGCCACCATGCGCGCCTGCGCGCAGAACTCGAAGCAGTCCGCGTCGTCGTTGCCCACGCGCACCTGGACACGCGACGCGGCCTCGGTGAGGTTGATCGTCATGCGGTAGGCGCCGTTCCCGCACTGGAAGTCGTTGCAGGGGGCTGGCTTTCGCAGAGCGTGCGGAGGCGAGAACGTGCTCGTGTGAACCGGCGCGAACACCTGCGGCGAGTCGGGGAAAGTCGCGCCCGCGACCTGGTTCGTGACCGTCGTGCCGGCCAGGAATCCGTCGAAGCCCTCGACGCGCTCGCCGGCGTGTGCCGTCGCCGGCAGCAGAGTTAATCCCACCACCAACGCCACAACCTGGCGCATGTCTCGACGGTACAACAGATTGAATACGCCATGTGAGGGGAGTCGAGCGTCAGTCACAGATCTACGTGGGCGGCATCAGCGGCCGCCGTCCGCGCGTGCCCGTGGAGTTCGCCGAGCTCGAGCGCCGGGCCGAGGGCGCGATGAGCGAGAAGGCTTTCGCGTACGTCGCGGCGGGCGCCGGACTCGAGGAGACGATCCGCGCGAACCGCGAGGCGTTCCGCCGCTGGCAGATCGTCCCGCGCATGCTCCGCGACGTCTCCGAGCGCGACCCGAGCACCGAGCTCTTCGGGCGCCGCATCCCGTATCCGTTCCTGCTCGCGCCGATCGGGGTGCTCGAGCTTGCGCACCGCGATGCGGAGCGCGCGGTCGCCCCCGCGGCCGCGGCGACCGGCGTGCCGATGATCTTCTCGAATCAGGCGTCCACGCCGATGGAGGACGTAGCCGCCCTGCTCGGAGACAGCCCGCGCTGGTTCCAGCTCTACTGGAGCACGTCGGACGATCTCGTCGAGAGCCTCGTGAGCCGCGCCGAGGCGTCGGGGTGCGAAGCGATCGTGGTGACGCTCGACACGACCGTGCTGGGCTGGCGGACCCGTGACCTCGAGCTTGCCTACCTCCCGTTCCTGCGCGGGAAGGGGATCGCCCAGTACACGAGCGACCCGGTGTTCCAGCGCCTCATCGACGAGGACCCGCCGCGGGCGCTGCCGGGCGCCGCACCGCGCCCGGGACCGGCCGCGCTGGGCACGCTCTTCCAACTCATCCGCAACTACCCCGAGCGCTTCAACCCGGCCCGCGCGCGCAAGGCCGTCGAGCGGTTCATCCAGGTCTACTCGCGCCCATCGCTCTCGTGGGAGGACCTCCCGTTCCTGCGCGAGCGCACGAAGCTGCCGATCCTCCTGAAGGGCATCGTGCATCCCGACGACGCGCGCCGAGCGGTTGACGCGGGCATGGACGGGATCGTGGTGTCGAACCACGGCGGGCGGCAGGTGGACGGCTCGATCGGCACCCTCGACGCGCTGCCGGGCGTGGCCGATGCGGTGGATGGCCGGATCCCCGTACTGCTCGACAGCGGCGTCCGCGGGGGCGCGGACGTGTTCAAGGCGCTGGCGCTGGGTGCGAGCGCTGTCCTGATCGGCCGGCCGTACGTCTACGGGCTGGCCGTCGCCGGGCGTGCCGGCGTGGAGGAAGTCATCCGCAACTTCATGGCCGACTTCGACCTGACGATGGGACTGGCGGGCTGCGGCTCGGTCGAGGCGATCGACCGGGAAACGCTCGTGCCAGCCGCCTGACGGGCGTCGTCACCGCGAGCGCGATCAGCCCGGCCGCGGCGGCTGCCACGACGAGGGGAATCACCGAGTGGCTGTCCGGGCCGAGGTCGCGCCCGCGGTACTCGGGCAGCGCGACGGCGAGCACGGCCCACCCAAGGACCACGCCGGCCGCGACGAGGCGCTCACGGGCGCGCCAATTCACCGGCGGGGTCGCGCGCGCGGCCAGAACGGCCGCCGCGAGCAGCGCGGCGATGAACGGCGACAGCGCGAGCCAGCCGTTGTCGAAGCCGGCGATGCTCAACACGGTGTGCTCGAAGGTCTCGATCTCGACGATGTGCCACCAGTAGCCGATGTCGTCGTTGCCGATCAGCGGCAACGTGGCGGTGGCGGTCGCCATGAGGACGGCGGAGACGACGGAGAGGGCGAGCGCGGTGGCCGGCCATCGCCGCCAGGCCAGCGCGAGCGGCAGCGCGAGGAACGGAATCACGGGGACGAGGAACCGCGGGCCCGGCGAGCCGCCGCCGAACGGCAGCCAGTAGCCCGAGTTGTAGGTGAGGTAGACGAGGAACACCGCGCCGACCACGTACGCCTCCGCGCGCAGGCCGCGGCGGTGGAGCAGCACGACCCCGACAAGCGCAAGCCCGAGGATCGGTGCCAGCGTGATCAGGCCCTTGTTCGCGAACAGCAGGTCGAGCCCGATCTGAAAGTCCGGCGCCTTGATTCCGAACAAGCCGCCGTCGTTCAGCCCAACCACGTCGTGCCCCGTGTCCCCCTGGATGGCGACCGCACCCTTGTACGAGGAGTGCGTCGGGCTCCCGAACGCCCACGTGTTGTAGGCGGCGAGCGGGATGATCCCGGCGGCTACGCCTCCGGCGTAGGCGGCGGCGCGGCGCAGCGACCGCCGCATCGCGTAGACGCCGAGCACGGCGGCGGTGAGCAGCAACGGGTATTCGGTCGCGATCGCAAACCCGGCGAGCGCACCGGCTGCCGCGAGCAGCAGTAACCGGTCGGGCCCCGCGCGCTCGCGCCAGAGAACGACGAACGCCGCGAACGCGAGCATCGCCGACAGCACGTGCGAGAAGAAGAGCGTCGCGAACGGCAGGATCATCGTCCCGGCGCCCACCGCGACCGCAACCGCCGTCCCGTATCCGGGTTCGATCCGCTCGACCACGTGCCGGATCAGGAGCAGAAGCACGAACGCGGGCAGCACGACGCCGACGAGCCCGAGCGCCCAGACCATCGGCGTCGATTCCTCGATGTTGGTGCGAACTGCCTCAGCACGCTTCGGGTCATCCGAGTAAAGGCCCTTCGACGTCCCCTCCCGCGCCCACCGCACCGCCCCGCCGTCGCGCGCGTACCGCGCAAGGTCGGCGGAGGCCTCGGTGCCGCCCGCAGCCGTGAGCGCCTCGTAGACGGGCGTCGTGACGAGCGCCAGCCCGGGCGCCTTGACCGAGTAGAAGTGGCCGTCGTGCCACGACTTGTCCTTCGTCTCCCAGTGCCAGCGGTCGATCTGCGGCGTGCCGTCGGAGAACGCGCGCACGAGCGCGAAGTTCGACGTCTCCGCCCAGCCGAGCGAGTGAATGACAGTGGCGTAGCCGACCGCCAGGCAGGCGATCGCGGCTAGCCCGTAGCGGCGCTTCACCCCGCCGAGGATGCCAAACGCTCGGCCAGCCGGTTCATCCCGCGGGCGCGCACGGCGTCGGCGCCTCCGACCCGGTCCGTCTCGCGGTCCTCGGGCCGCTCGACGTCGAGCATGCGAAGCGTCGCCATGTCCTTGTAGGTCCGCAGCTGGTCGGCCACTGCCGCGAGCTTGCCGGTGAGCGCGTCTTCGAGCGAGCCGTGGCGCTTCAGGAGGCTCGCGGCCGTCTTCTCCCCCACGCCCTTGGCGCCCGGTATCCCGTCCGAGGGATCCCCGCGCAACGCGATGAAGTCCGGAACGAGCTCCGGCCCGATGCCGTAGCGCGCTTCGACCTCCGCCGCGTCGACGAGCTGCGCCCCCCTCGACCCGGTGCGCACGTAGAGCACCTTCACGTGGTCGTTCACGCACTGGAACATGTCGCGGTCGCCGGTCAGGATCAGCGTCTTGCCGCCGGCGTCCGACTCGACCTGCGCGTACGAGCCGAGCAGGTCGTCCGCCTCGTGGTCGGAGCTCTGCGCGACGTACCAGCCGAGCCCCTCGTAGAGGTCCGGGCGCCGCCTCCCACTGCGGCGTGAGCTCGTGGGGCATCGGCGGCCGGTCGGCGTGGTAGGCGTCAAAGAGCTCGACGCGATAGTCGGCGGCGTCCACGCCAAAGCACATGACCACCGCGCGCGGCTTGTGCTCCTCGATCTCGCGCAGCACGATGTTGATCGAGCCGAGCAGCGCGTTGACGGGCTTGCCGTCGTCGTCCGTTATCGACTTGGGCAGCGCATAGAAGGCGCGGTACAGAAGCGACGGCGCGTCTACGACGAGCAGGGGGCGTGCCACGCCCGCAGGTTATGCCAGCGCTAGCTGAGGTAACCCGTCGGGTGCTCTTCCACCTGCATCGTCAGGCGGTCGAGCAGCAGCTCGCGCGGCGCACCACACCTGTAGAGCGCCTTCGAGAAGTCCTTGCCGTAGGTGCCGAGCACGCCGAAGAGGAGGTCGATCGTGCCGACCAGGTCTCCGCCGCGCGCGCGTGCGTACATCTCGGCACGCTCCTGGACGTCCTCGATCGAGACCTCCGGCTCATGCTCGAAGGCCATCCGCGCCTCGGCCGGGCTCTCCAGCGGACCGTCGGGAACGCCGAGCGCGCCGAGCGCCTCACCCGTGCGCTCCAAGCGGCGCAGGACCCGGAGCCAACGCTCTGCCTCGCCCTGTCGAGAACGTGCAAATGGAACGGTGGTCTCCGCCAGCTCGAGGGCGATGACCACCTCGCGCGAGAGGTTCATGCTTCGAATTTCGGCCCCAAACGGGTACCCGAGAAGCCCCACGGCGCGGTACTGGACGAACGTTTGGCTACGGAATGCCGGGAGTGGACAGCTGAGCGAGCCGCTCGTGCCACTCCGTCACGTGCTTCTTGACCGGGTCGTCGTCGGGCCGGTCGTGCACGAGATCCCAGGTCTTCTCGGCGATCCCCTTCGCGGTCTCGGGCGTCGCCTGCCCGCACAGCGCGTCCACGAGCCTCATCTCGAACTCGTTCACCTGGGTCTCGGGATCGCCCGGTGCCAGCTTGGGCAGCGGCTCGTCAAGCGACTTCGCGCCACATGCCAGCCGCGATCGCAAGCCTGTTCTCCAGCCTTCGCGCGTCCATGTGGCGAGCCTAGCCGGATACGATGCGGCGTGTGAGCGATCTCGAACGGCGTGGCAGCCGCACACCGCGTCGCACGCGCGAGCAGCGCGCCTACACGCTGACCGTCGTGGGCGGCATCGCGGGACTGGTCGGCGTCGTCGGCTTCGTGCTTGCCGTGGTCGGCGTGATCGGAATCGGGCTGCCGCTCCTGGCGCTGATCATCGCCGCCGTGTGCGCGCTCCTCTTCAAGCGCGCCGTCTCGCCCTAGTCGGCTCGGGAGCCGGGGCACCTCGCGCCCGCGTCGCCCTTCGCCGAGGGCGCTGAGACGTAGTAGTACTCGCCGTCGATGCAGAAGCCGAACTCGCCCTTTCCGTCGGAGAGCGAGTCGCTGACGATGTAGTTGCCGCCGGCGAAGTCGAAGCAGGTCGCCTTGCCACCGCGCAGGCTGGTGCACTCGCGCGTCGCCGGTGCATTGCGCCGGCCGGCCCGGCGCTCGCGCCCGCGCTGTCGCTCACCGGGGCACGCGCCGCCGGTGCCGCCTCCGAGGGACGGCCCGGACACCCAGTAGTAGCCCGAGCCGGTGCAGAACCCGAGCTCGGTCTGGCCGTCCGCCGGGCCATCGCCGACCAGGTAGTCGCCGCCGCCGAAGTCGAAGCAGGTCGCAGCGCCGCCGATCGAGCTGGTGCACTCGCGGATCCGCGGCAGGTCGGGTAGACGGTCGCTCACGTTCGTGATCAGCCGTCCGACGCGCTGGACGCAGGAGCTCGTGTCGCTGCAGGGCAGTGGAGCGCCGCCGCCACCGCTGCCGGCTGGGATCAGCGCGGCGAGCACGGCCGTCTCGTCACCGGCTTCGTCGTCGCCGGCCTCACCGCGCCGCTTGTCCTTCTGCTTGCGCCTCTCGGCCTTCTCGCCTCCGGCCTCGCGCCGATCCGAGCTCGCCTGGGCCCCGAGCACGTCGCCCTCCGGGGCTTCGGCGGCGTCCGCCGCATCGACCGGCGGGAACACCTCACCCTGAGGCGTGACCGTGTCTGACGAGACCAGCGGAAGGCTGTCGGCCACGGCGAGCGCCGCGCAGATGCCGAGGACGGCCAGTGCCGAAAAGCCCGCCAGGCGGCCACGAGTCGAGGGGCGCATGGGAAAAGGAACGTGCGAGTCGCCACAATCTTGCGCGATGGTGGCCCGCATCTGGACCGGCGCACTGGCCGCGGCGCTCGTGCTCGTCCTCGCCGCGCCCGCGGGCGCGGACATGCGCGACCGCCTGCTCGCGGACAGCTACAGCGGGCTCGGCACGTGGATCGACATCTTCGACGACTCCGCCTGGGCCGACCCGGAGGCCGCGGTCCGCGGCGCCTACCGCAACGACGTGACGATCCTCTTCCTCCAGTCGGCCAGCAGCCGGCCCGGCCCGCCCGTCTTCCGCCCCCGGCGCACCGCCCGCTTCCTGCGCGCGGCGCACGCGCGCGAGATGAGGGTGATCGCGTGGTACCTCGCCCCGTACGCCGACCGGGCCTACGAGACACGCCGCGCACTCGGCGCCATCAACTTCGAGGCCCGCAACGGCCAGCGCTTCGACGGCTTCGCGCTGGACATCGAGACGGGAATCGGGTCGCCCGCGTCCGCCGCAGCCCGCAACCGCCGCCTGCTGAAGATGTCGAAGCGGCTGCGAGAGGAGGTCGGGCCGCTCTACCCCCTCGGCGCGATCACGCCGTCACCTGTCGGGCTCGACATGCCGCACGGCCGGCGCTGGTGGCCCGACTTCCCCTGGCGCGCGCTCTACAGGATCTACGACGCGTTCCTGCCGATGGGCTACTACACCTACCACTCGACTACGGCTTCCGGCGCGTACTGGGAGACGCGCCGCAACATCCAGCTGATACGCGAGGCGACCGGCGACCCGGGCGTGCCCATCCACCTGGTCGGCGGCGCCGCCCTCTACTCGGACGCCGCCGAGGGCCGCGCCTTCGCGCGCGCGGCGCAACCGCAAGGGCGTGATCGGCGCGAGCATGTACGACCAGTCGACGATGGGCGCGGAGGACTGGAGCGCGGTGCGCGCCATCCGGTTCGAGGAGACGCAACTTCCGCACTGACCCAGGGTTAAGCGTCTCTAATGACAAAGACGCTTCTCATCACTCTCGCTGCCCTGCTCTCCTCCCGTCCGTCGCCTCGGCCGCGACGGCGACCGCCGACGTCGACCGGCGCCAGGGCACGACCTTCGGCCCGGTCACCTTCAAGGCCGCCAAGGGCGAGGTGAACGACGTGACCGTCTCCACCGCCAACGGCCGGCTGCGCTTCCACGACGACCGAAACAGCGTCACGGCGAAGGGCGACTGCGAGCAGGTGAACGCGAAAACGGCGATCTGCCCGTTCACGGAGGACATCGCGAAGGTGAAGCTCGGGGATCGCAACGACAGCGCGACGGTCGAGAACCTCGTCGAGGTGCTGGGCGGCGCCGGCGCCGACCTTCTGCGCGGCTCGGGCGGCGTGGACATGCTGAACGGCCAGAAGGGCGGCGACACGCTCAGCGGCCGCGGCGACAACGACAGCCTGACCGGCGGCAATGGCCGCGACCACATCACGGGCGGGCGCGGCGATGACGACCTGATCGACGGCGAGACCGATGCGAACGCCGCGCGTGACACCTACCTCGGCGGCTCGAGCCGCGACAGCGGCCGGGTCCGACCGCGGCGACCAGATCTTCTACACCGAGCGCGACCGCAAGCTCGACATCAATCTCGTGCGCGACCAGGTCATGAAAAGCGCCGAGCGCGACGACATCGCCGGGATCGAAAGCGTCGCCGGAGGCTCCGGCGACGACAAGCTCATCGGCGACGGCGACGACAACCTGCTCGAGGGCAACGGCGGCGACGACCGCATCAACGGCCGCCAGGGGGACGACATCCCGATGGGCGGCAAGGGCGACGACGCCGTCTGCGGCGACGTCGGCGCGGACGTCGTGTGGGGCAACGGCGGCACCGATTCGCTCTCGGGCGGCCGCGGCGAATGACCTCATGGACGGCGACGACTCGAACGCGGAGACTCGTCTCGCTGCGGCTCCGGGACGGACGACGCGCGCGTCACGCGCCTCGACACGGTGGGCCACTGCGAGATTGCGACGAAGGGCAACCTCTACGTGCGGGTCGAGCCCCAGATCAGCGGCAACGAGGCGACGTTCCGCGTCGCCTGCCAGAAGCTCGGCGGCTGCAGCGGGACGCTCACGCTGACGGGGCCCGACGGCGAGGACTTCGGCAGCGGGTCGTTCACCGACCTGCCCGACGACCCGCAGACGTTCTCCGACGTGTCCGGTGACGCTCACGGACGCGGCGGTAGCCGCCCTGCCGCAAGGCGTCCTGGTCCAGGTCGCCTTCGGCAGCGAGGGCGGCTACCGCGCGCTTCTTGCGCTCGCCCTAGCCGACCGGGTTCAGCATCGGATGCTCGAGGCCGTGCTCCTCGCACAGCCGCGCGACGCTCTCCGGCTGGAAGTCGATCGCGTACTTCTCGCCCAGCTCACCGAGCTTCTCGGGACCGGCGGTCCCTGACTCGATCGCGGTGCCGAGCTCGTCGAAGAAGTGCTCGAACCCGCCGGGAGCGATGATCTCGAGGATCCGGCACGGCGTGTCGCCGGCGTTCCAGAACGTGTGCCACTGGTCGCGCGGCTTGAACACCGTGTCGCCGGCCTCCGCGTACACGACATCGTCGCCGAGCAGCGCGCCCATCCGGCCCTCG
The DNA here is from genome assembly GCA_963839405.1 of uncultured Thermoleophilaceae bacterium. Classification (GTDB taxonomy): domain Bacteria; phylum Actinomycetota; class Thermoleophilia; order Solirubrobacterales; family Thermoleophilaceae; genus DASPHG01. The sequence continues at coordinate 44,780 of CAWIUV010000011.1, read as the reverse complement.
AGCACGTAGCTGTACTCGTCCTCGCGCGAGTGCTTGTGGATCGGAGCGGCGAGTCGGCGCGGCGGCATCGGATGCTCGACGAGGGAGAACCCACCGTCCGGGACGTCCTCGGTCCAGATCATCATGCGAGCGGCGATCGAGCCCAGGTCCGGCGAGTCTGCCGTCCGTCGGGCCGACGATACGGGGGCCAGTCGTGGTAGTGTCCATCGCTCCTCCTATTTGGTTGAACAGTCACTGTGCAGCGAAGCTACCATAGGTCCAACCCATCTGTCAATATTCATTGAACAGCTATGTCTAACGATCGACGCAAGTACACGAAACGCCGGCGCGCGGAGAGCGAGCAGCAGACGCGCCAGCGGATCACCGAGGCCGCCGTCGAGCTGCACGGCAGCGTCGGGCCGGCGCGAACGACGATCAGCGCGATCGCGGAGCGAGCCGGCGTCCAGCGGGCGACCGTATACCGCCACTTCCCCGATGAGGAGACGCTGTTCGCGGCGTGCAGCGGCCACTACGCGGCGATGAACCCTCCGCCGGATCCCGCCCCCTGGGGCGCGATCGCAGACCCTGTCCGCTCGTCTCAAGCAGGCGCTGACCGAGATCTACGGCTTCTACCGGCGGACCGAGCCCATGCTCGAGAACGTGACGACGGGACATACCTCACGTCCCCGCGATGGCGAAGCCGGTGGCGAGGCGGCTCGCGTACCTCGAATCCGTCGTCGACGCGGTCATGGCCGGCCGGCCCGAACGCGGCAACGCGCGAAGACGAGTCAAGGCGGCCGTCGGGCATGCGCTGTCGTTCGGCACATGGCAGTCGCTCGTGCGCCTTCAAGGCGTCGCCGACACGGAGGCCGTCGCGATGATGGCCGCGATGGTCGAGGCAGCCGGACGAGCCGCCCGCTAAGTTCCGCCCGCAGGGGCATGAGACGAGCGACCATCGCAGCACTCCTGGCCGCCCTTGCATTCGCGGGCTGCGGCGGCGACGACGACGATTCGGACAGCGCGAGCACCGAGCCGAGCGGCACGTCGGAGATATCGCCCGACTTCAAGCAGGCGCTCGAAGAGGCGAGCTCGCCCAAGAAGAGCGACTTCCCCGCCCCCGCCGGACGCAGCCTCCAGGCGCTTGCCAACTCGGTTCAGGCGGGCGGGCAGATCGGCCTGGCGAGCTTCGGTCTTCACGCCGGGCGAGAACCGCCTCGCCTTCGGCCTGATCGACAACCAGAACAAGCTGATCTACGGCAAGACGGCGGTCTATGTCGCCCCCACGCCCAAGGATCAGGCGATAGGGCCGTTCCTCGCCCCGGCCGACTCGCTCGTGACCGAGCCGAAATTCCGCAGCCAGACGGCGGCGGCCGAGACCGACACGATCGCGGCGATCTACGCAGCCGACATCCCGCTCGAGAAGCCGGGCAAGGCGGCGGTGCTCGCCGTCGTGAACGTGGGCGGCCAGCAGTTTGGCGCTGCCACCGGCATCAACGTCCAGAAGAAGGACCCCGTGGCCAGCTGTCGGCGAGCCCGCGCCCGACGTCGAGACCGACACGCTTGCGTCACTCGGCGGGAACGAATCGCTCGCGTGCACGCGCGAGCCGATCGACGACATGCACGACGCGAGCCTCGACGACGTGCTCGGCGAGAAGCCGGTCGCGCTGCTGATGGCCACGCCACAGCTCTGCCAGTCACGGGTCTGCGGGCCCGTCGTGGACATCGCCGAGCAGGTCAAGCAGGAGTACGGCGACGAGGTGGAGTTCATCCACCAGGAGGTCTACGTCGACAACGACCTCGAGAAGGGCCTGCGCGACCCGCTGAAGGCGTTCGGGGTGCCGACGGAGCCGTGGCTCTTCACCATCGACGCGTCAGGCCGAGTGGTTGATCGGCTCGAAGGCTCGTTCGGCATCGAGGAGTTCCGCGCCGCAGTCGAGAAAGCCCTCTAGGTCAGGGACAACGGCCGACGCGCGCGACGGGCGGATCCGCGTCCTTCGTCCGCCGCGCGTCCGCGTTCGGACGGCAGACGAGCTTGCGACCGCCCTTCGTCGGCCTTCTGCCGGCCGCCGCGGCGGTGAGCAGGCGCGGGACGGGGTCGATCGGCGTGCCGAAGCGGCGAACCTCGAAATGGAGATGCGGCCCGGTCGAGCGCCCGGTCGATCCGACGTAGCCGATCGTGTTGCCGCCGACCAGCCACTGCCCCGGCTGGACGGCGATGCTCGCCAGATGCGCGTACCACGACTCGAACCCCAGCCGGTGTCTGACGACGACGAGGTTGCCGTACCCGCCCGAGTTCCAGCCTGCGAAGACCACATGCCCACGGCCGGCGGCGCCCACGCGCGAGCCGTAGCCGGCCGGGTAGTCGAGACCGGTGTGGCGCCGTCCGCTCACCCATCCGAAGCCGTCCCCGATCGAGCTGCTGATCGGCCGGAGGAACCGGACCGGGTCACCGGTCGAATAGGTGCGTCGCTGTCTCAGCGCGCGCAGGGTCGCGGGTCCCGCGACGCCGTCCACCGCCAGCCCGGCCGCGCTCTGGTACCGGCGGACGGCGGCTTCCGTGTTCGGGCCGAAGCCGCCGTCGAATCCACCGGGGCCGTACCCACGGCTGCTGAGCAGGAACTGCAGCGCGGCAACGTCCCAGCCACTCTTGCCGTTGCGCATCAGCCGGCTGCCGAGGCGCGGCCGGCCGCGACGTCCCAGCGCATGGCGAGTATGCGGTCCCGCGATTCCGTCCACCTGCAGGCCGCGCCGGCGCTGGAAGGTGCGCACGGCGTTGCGCGTCAAGGGCCCCGCGATCCCGTCGATCGTGCTCGGGTACAGGCCGAGGGCGCGCATCGCCACCTGAAGCGCAGCGACGTCCGCGCGGCCGGCATGAGCCGTCGCGGGCATGAGGAGCCCGACCGCGAGCACCAATGCGAGTCCGAGGGCGCGCACGTGACGGTACTCGTCCCCTCCGCCGCCGGCCGCCACGGTTGGCGGCGATCTCTGCGACGTCCGTCCAGGGAGGAAGCAGGGCCAGCCCGTAGAACAGCGGGCATAACGTGCGGATACTTGCCCTCCTATCGGTCTGATCGCGCTCGCCAGCGTCTCGTTGGTCACTGCGACAGCCGTCGGTCAGGACGACAAGGGTCGCGCTGCCGTACCCGAGTTCGGCGACGACTTTCCCCGCCTCATGCCCATGACCACGTCCGAGGCGGCCACATCCACGGCGACGCTGTCGCGCGGAAAGATCGACGACATCGCGGTGATCGCCGCTGTCTACTGGCTGCTGCTCGCCGGCGTCGCACTGCGCCGCACCAAGCGGCGCGACTACGCGGTCATCCACCCCGGGCCAGCTCACGACGAGCCCGCGCAACTGGGGCGACTGCAACGGGCAGTGCTGACGTCAGTCCTTGCCGATCATCACGTCTGACGCCTTGATCACTGCCGTGACCTCGTCGCCTTCCTGAAGCCCCAGGCTGTCGACGGCCTCGACGGTGATCGAGGCGACGACGCGCTGTCCCGCTACGTCGAGCTCGACGTTCGCGATGGCCGCTCCGCGGTTGATGCTGCGCACCGTGCCGCGGAGTTGGTTGCGTGCGCTCAATCTCATGCTTTAGAACCTATTCATCTTTCTCCACTGATCTTATGGACAATGTACTTCACAGCCTTTTCTCCCCTGCGATGTAAGCGCGCTGTACCTCATGTCCTGTAACGACAAGAACAAGGAGAAGAAGATGCCGGTGATCATCGTCAGGCCGGACAACAGTGAGGGCGTGCGCGAGGTGTTCACGCTCTCGGAGAACGTGATTCCGAGCGAGCTCCATGACGACCACTACCTGTCCCAGCTCATCCAGCGCTTGGGCTGGGCGCTCGTCGACGCCGAGGACCTAGAGACGGCAGGGCCGCCGTCAGTGCTCGACGTCAACGTCGAAGCCGGCGCCTCGTAGCGATTCCGCAATCTCCAGGCCGTGCTCCCGACCTTTGGTCTGGAGCACGAGCCTGATCAGCGTCTCGCGGACGTGCAGGTCGATGCCCTCGCGCAGATGGGCGACGTCCACGATGTTCGCGCCGTGATCCGCGACCACGCGCAGCAGTGAGTCGAGTGCGCCGGGGCGATCCGGGAGGATCGTCTTCAGAACGGCGCGCCGGCCCGATGCGGTCTCGCCGAGGCGGATGCACTCGGCGAGCAGCGACGCATCGACATTGCCACCGGAGAGCACGACGCAGATGGATCCGCTCGACGGCGGCTCCGCGCGGCCGCACATCACAGCCGCTGCTGCCGCCGCCCCCGCTCCCTCGACGACCAGCTTGGAGCGCTCGATCAGGTGGACCATCGCCTGGGCGATCTCATCGTCGGAGACGGTCACCACCTCGTCGACGTGCTCCTCGACCAGTTTCTGGGTCAGCTCCGCCGGCTGCTTCACCGCGATGCCGTCGGCGATCGTGCGGCCGGCCCGGTCCTCGGCCTGGACCGCCATCACCCTCACGCCCTCGAGGCGCGCCTTCGCCGCGATCGCGAGGCCCGACACCAGGCCACCCCCGCCCATCGGCACCACGATCAGCCGGGTGTCGGGGGCATCGGCGGCGATCTCGAGCCCCACGGTTCCCTGGCCGGCGATTACGTCTGGGTCGGCGAACGCATGGATCGCTGTTCGCCCTTCGCTCTCGGCCAGCGCACGCGCCGCATCCTGCGCGTCTTCATAGGTGCCGTCGCAGAGGCGCAACTCGACGCCCAGCGCACGCACCGCCTCGACCTTCGCGAGCGGGGCGTCGGCCGGCATGCAGACGGTCGCCTTCGCACCCGCCTTCTCTGCCGCACGCGCGACCGCCTGAGCGTGGTTTCCGGCGCTGGCAGCAACGATGCCGCACGCGAGGCGGTCGGGCGGCAGCTTGGCGATCGCGTTCGTGGCTCCGCGCAACTTGAACGAGCCCGTCCGCTGGAAGTTCTCCGCCTTGAGCGTTACCGGCACGCCCGCGAGCTGCGACAGCGAGGGCGAAGCCAGCATGGGCGTTCGCAACGCGAGACCTTCGAGCCTCGCCTGGGCCTCCTCGATGTCAGCGAGCGTGACGACGCCTGGGAAGGCTACGACTCGAAGTCGCGGCAGGGCTCGCCCCGCAACCCGGGGCACGGCGGGAGCTCCGTCGGCACGTCCACTCCCGGCACCACAGGGAGGATCAAGCGCGACGGCCTGCTCTTCGAGTGCGCGACCGACACGTTCACCTTCCGCTTCGGCTTCGTCTCCGCGAACGCCCAGATCGGCTGGTCGCCGTTCGGGTCCGTGATGATGACGCGGATGCGCGAGTCCGCGCGGTAGGCGTGCCCCTGGTAGTAGAGCGGGATCGTGAGCTTCGCGAAGCGCCCCGCGGGCATCGGCGCGATGTCCCGCTTGCGCAGGCTGAGGACGGGAGCAAGCGGCTGCTCGCTCTTCTCCTTGTCGAGCTTGCGCATGTTGGCCCGCAGCCAGCCGTTCTGGACGAAGGTCTCCTTGCCGTCGGGCCGCACCTCGGTGATCACGACCTGGAGATCCACAGTCGGCTTCGACGACTTGACCCAGGCCTGCACGGCGCCGGGCCCGATCACGGCGATGTCCTCGGCGAGCGGCTCCGTCATGTACGACACCGAGCCGCCGTCCGGGCTCTGCTCCCATTCGTAGGCGGGCGAAGCCGTCCACAGGCCGTTCTCGCCGGCGCCGGTGTCGCCGCTGAAGTTGGTCATCGGCTTGGCTTTCGCGTTCCAGGTGAACGAGTCGGTGCCCGCGTCGGCCGGTTTCTCGTCACTGAGCGAGCCGTCCGCCTCCGAAGTACCACGAGCGCGCGGTCGTGCCCGGGATCGGGAAGCTCGGGAACGACTGCTCGAAGCCGGGGTTTGGCATTCCCGGGTCGCCACCGGCGCCGTTGTCGAACAGGATGCGGATCGAATCGAGCGCCTCGAACGCCGCGAGCGCGCCCTCGTAGGTCGGCTCCTCCTGGATCGGGTCGGGCGGCAGCGTCTGCCCGTCAACGCCCATTGCCGCGTCGTAGATCAGCGGCGCGGCGGCGCGGATCCCCGCCTGGTTCTTCATCGGCGCGTCCTTCGCGACGTACAGCATCAAGAAGTCGTACCAGCGGTTGAACGTCTCCGGCGCGAGCGAGTCCACGTGCGTTCCGTTCGTGAACGTGAACCACTTCTTGTCCGTTCCGGTGAACCGCGATGCGAGCGTCGGGCAGTGGCCGCCCGTCTGCTCGTCGGTCCACTGGCAAGCCACGAAGGTCGGCACGTTGATCTTGTCGACGAACGTGATCGGTGACAGCGGGTCGGCGACCTTGGGCCGGTAGGTGTCGTTCGCGCGGACCTTGTTGATCAGCTTGGCCGCCTCGCCGTGCATGACCTGGTTCTCCTTGCAGGTCTCGTCGCCCTCCTGGATCCGCTTGTACGCCCACTCCTGTCCGGCCTCCGGGCCGGCCGGCTGAGCCTCCTCGGCCCGTTCCTTCGCCCAGTTGAAGGCGAACCCGGTGTTCAGGATCCCGCCCGGATAGAGCGTCGTCTGCACCTGGTCGATCAGCGACAGCGGCGAGATCGCGGCCAGGCTGGGCGGCTGCGTCTGCGCGGTGAAGAGCTGGCTGATCCCGCCGTACGAGATGCCCATCATCCCGACCTTGCCGTGCTTGACCCACGGCTGGCGGGCGACCGTCTCGATGATGTCGTAGCCGTCCAGGCTCTGGAGCGGCTCGAAGAAGTCGAACGCGCCGCCCGAGCAGCCGGTGCCGCGCATGTTCACGTCGACGACGGTGAACCCCATGAGGTTCGCGATGATCGAGATGCCGCTCTGCGGGCCCGCCGGGTTCGCGTACCCGTAGCCCGAGTACTCGATCAGCGTCGGCGTCGGGCCGGCCGGGACGTGCGGGACGTAGCCGGTCGGCAGCGCGTTCGAGACGTCCTCCGGCGGGTGCACGTAGATGGCGAGCTCCGTGCCGTCGCGCGTGGTCAGGTAGCCGTACCCGCTCTCCGGGATCTCCTGCTCGTAGACGTCCTCGCTGGGAGGCGCCGACTTCGTCGAGAGGACCGTGAGCGGCTTGGACTTGGGCCCTCCGCTCGCCGCACGGACGCGATATCCCTCGCCGGGCTTGACCCTGCGGAAAAGAAGGCCGCCAAGCTCGTTGGCGCGCCTCGTGCGAATTGTCTTCCCCGCGTTGTCGAGCAGCGACATCCGCGCGCCGTCCTCGAGGCCGGTCACGTAGACCTGCTCGACGCTCCCGTGCGCGCTGAACTGCGCCTCCGCCGCCCCCGCACCGGCGGGTAACGCGAGCGCCGCGCCCACGGCGCAAATCGGACAGACAGCCCCCCAACTTCACGCCCGGAACTCAATCACAGCGGCCCGGGACGAGTCGCAGTGGTCAGAGCAGGAGCAGCAGGAGGATCACGACGAGCACGGCCAGCGCGCCGATCGCCGCGACGCGCGCCGGGAGATACGACTTGCTTCCGAGCGGCTCTGGCCCGGCGGGACGTATCTCCACGGTCTCGGCCACTGGCGGCGCCTCGGCCACGCGGCGGCGCCTCGGCCACGGGCGGCGGCGCCGCCGGGATCGTGCGCGTGGTCTCGCGCGGGCTGGCCTCGCCGCCGCGCCGCTTCTCGCCCTCCGTCCGGACGCTCGAGAGCACCGCCTTGCGCTCCTGACGCGCGTGGTCACGCTCGCGGAGTGCGGCGTCGCGCTCGCCGCGCGCGGTGGCCGACTGGCGGCGAGCATCGTCGCGTTCTGTGCGAAGCCGGTTGGCCTCCTCGACAGCCGTCCGCGAAGCTGCCTCGGCGATGGTCGCGCGTTCGCGCTCGAGGCCGTCGCGGAGCTCGGACGCATCAGCGCGCGCCACCGCAAGCTCGTCGCGCGCCTTCTGCAGGGCGGTCTCGAGCCGCATCAGCTTGTCGCGCGCGGTGTCGAGCTCGCTTCTCAGCTCGGCCGCGCGATGCTCCGCATCCTGCGAGGCGGCTGCATGCTCGGCACGCAAGCGTTCGAGCTCGGCTTCCTGCTCGGTAGCCGTGCGGGCCATCTCGGCCGAGTGCTCGGCGCGCGTCGCGTGCAGCTCGCGCGTGAGCCGCTGCGTCTTCGCGCGTATCGATGTGAGCTCGTCCTCCAGCACATCAGAGCGCGGGCGCCGCGCGATGCGCCTCTCCGGCTGGGACTTCTCACCCGGCGCAAGGAGCTCCACCGCGATGTTCGGGCCGACGGTCAGCTCGCTGCCGGCCAGATCGACCGGCTTGCCCTCCCAGCGGAACGCGGCGACCCAGTCCTGCCCGTCCTCGACCGCCCACGGCTTGTGGTCGAGCACGGCAAGCAGCCGGCGCGCCTCGCCGTCGACTTCGATGTCGAGCGTCGGCCGGATGAACCGGCGCCCGCGCACGCCGAACCAGCGCCCGACGACCTCAAGCCGGTCGGGCGGCCAATCGACGCGCTCTACCTCGAAGGCGACCCCGGGCGGCGTGCTCTGCGTGTGATCGCGGACCGATGACATTCCGGGAGATCTGCAGTCAGATTACCCCAGAGTCGAATCCACCCTCAGGAGGAAGACATGCGAGTGATTGTCCTGGTCAAGGCGAGTCCCGAGAGCGAAGGCGGCCAGATGCCGAGCGAAGCGGAGCTCAGCGAGATGACCGACTTCAACGAAGAGCTGGTCAAGGCGGGCGTGATGCTTTCGGGCGAGGGACTTCACCCGAGCTCGAAGGGCGTCCGCGTGGCGTTCTCCGGAAGCGACCGCGAAGTAATCAACGGGCCGTTCGCCGCGGCGACGGAACTCGTGGCGGGCTACTGGGTCTGGCAGGTCGAGTCGATCGACGACGCGATCGAGTGGGCGAAGCGCATTCCATTCCGGGAAGACGAGGTCGAGATCCGTCCGATCTTCGAGACCGACGACTTCGGCGACGAGCTCACGCCTGAGCTGCGCGAGCGCGAGGCGAAGATGCGCGAGCTAACCGACGGCGGCGGGTAGCTTCCGCGCCAGCTCGCGCTCGCCGGGCTGGCGCACGTTGCGCGCCAGCCCGAGGACCTCCAGCGCGCGTATGAACGCGTAGGTCGGGTCGAACTGCAGCTTGCTCAGGCCGTGCCTGGCCGACGTCGGGAAGGCGTGGTGGTTGTGGTGCCAGCCCTCCCCCAGGGTCACCATCGCGACCGCGACGTTGTTGCGGCTCTCGTCCTCGATCGCGAACGGCCTGCTTCCGTACATGTGGCAGATCGAGTTGACGCTCCATGTGGCGTGGTGCAGCAGGAAGATGCGCACGAAGCCGCCCCACAGCAGCGCGCTCAGGCCGGCCGCGAGCTCGCCGCCCGAGAGCAGCAGGCCTGCGGCGAAGGGGAGCGCAAGGCCGAGGAAGACCCAGCCGAAGAACCAGCGATCGACGAACCGGATCGTCGAGTCCTTCAGGAGGTCGGGCGCGAACCGGCGCGCCTGGGTCCGCTCGCTGCCGTCGAAGAGCCAGCCCGTGTGCGAGTGCCACCAGCCCTTGAGCGCGCCGCGCCATCCGTCGGTGCCGTGCAGGTGCGGGCTGTGCGGATCGCCCTCCTCGTCGGTGAAGGTGTGGTGCTTGCGGTGGTCGGCCACCCAGTGGATGACCGCGCCCTGGACGGACATCGAGCCGAGCGCAGCGAGCGTCCCGCGCACCACGGGCGGAGCCTCGAACGAGCGGTGCGTCAGCAGCCTGTGGAAGCCGACCGTCACCCCGAAGCCGACGGCCAGATACATGACGGCGAAGATCGCCAGGTCGAGGCCGGTGACGAGGCCGCCCCACGAGAGGACGATCGCGGCGATGAAGGCAAGGAACGGGATGACGACCGCTCCGACGGTGATTCTGCGCTCGAGAGTGCTCATGGACAGCACGGTATGAGCACTCCGCTCGCATACGTACGCGCGAAACCCAGAACCGGAACGGGTATTTTTGTCACCTAGGTGAGCACTCTGCCCCAGGAGCCGTGGCGCCAGCTGCCCGCTGAGGCGGCCGCCGTCGTACGGCCCGAGCTCCCTGCGCTGCGCGACGAGATCCTCGAGGTGATCGCCGCGGAGGTGCCGGACTACGCCCGCCCCTTCGAGGGTTCCTTCGGCCGGGGGATCAGGCGCGGGGTCGAGGAGGCGCTCCGGAACTTCGCCGACCTGATCGAGGACCCGGACAGCCCGCGCGCGACGAGCCGCGAGGTCTACGTGCAGCTCGGCGCCGGCGAGATGCGCCAGGGCCGGAGCCTGGACGCCCTGCAGGCGGCATACCGCGTCGGCGCGCGCGTTGCCTGGCGGCGCATTGCAGCGGCGGGGCTACGCCAGGGGCTCGGCCCGGATGTCCTGTCGGATCTCGCCGACGCGATCTTCGCCTACATCGACGAGCTCGCCGCGAGCTCGGTCGAGGGATACGCGCAGGCGCAGCAGGAAGCAGCGGGCGCCCGCGAGCGGCGTCGCCGGGCGCTGCTCGCAGCGGTGCTCGCGCAGGAGTTCGACAGCGACGAGATCGACCGGCTTGCGCGCGAGTCCACCTGGCCGCAGCCACGCGAGGTCGCGATCCTGGTGTGCGCGCCCGATGACCTCGACGTCGTCGCGCGGCGGCTGACCCAGGACGCGCTGCCGGGCATCGTGGAGGACACGGCGTGCGTCGTCATCCCGGATCCGGTCGGCCCGCGCCGCCGGGCGATGATCGAGCGCGCGTGTCGCGACCACGTCGCTGCGCTCGGCCCGTCACGCCCGCTTTCTCGCGCGCGCGAATCACTCGCGTGGGCGGAGCTCGGCCTCGGCGCGATAAAGGCCGGCGCCTTGCCCCATGCGTTCGCAGCGGTCGACGACCACCTTGCTGAGATCGCGCTCTTTGACGCGCGCGGCCCGATGCAGGACCTTGCCGCGAGCCGCCTGGCCCCGCTCGAGAAGCTCACCGGCCAGGCACGGGAGAAGATGCGCGAGACCTTGCGTGCGTACCTCGACAACCGAGGCAACGCCGCCGCCATGGCCACCGACCTTCACCTGCATCCGCAGACCGTCCGTTACCGGCTGCGCCAGCTACGTGAGCTGTTCGGCGACGCCCTCGAGGACCCACAGGCGCGCTTCGAGCTCGAGCTCGCGCTGCGCTCTGCATAGGATCGACTCGTGACCCGCCTCTCCGAGATCGGCGGACGCCGGCTCCCGATCTTTCGCTGGTCGTTCGTGCGGATGATGCTCGGCATGAGGCACCTGACCACGGAGTGGCAGGTGGGCGACGGCCGCGAGGAAGCGCTCGCCGACTACGTGGTCGCCAACGCCGCCGCCGGCGATCTCGACGGCGCGATCGCCGCCGTCGACCAGTTCGCGTATGGCGAGAAGTTCATGATCAACGTCGGCGACGAGAAGGGCGCGCTTCTCGACGCCGCTGTGCGCCGGGCACAGCCGCAGCGGCTGCTCGAGCTCGGCACCTACTGCGGCTACAGCGCGTTGCGGACCGCGCGGGTGATGCCGGCCGATGCCCACCTCTACTCGATCGAGTTCCTCGAGGCGAATGCCGAGATCGCGCGACGCATCCTGCGTCATGCCGGGGTCGACTCGCGGGTGACCGTCGTGGTCGGCACGCTCGGCGACGACGGCAAGACGGCCGCGGCGCTCGAGAACGAGCATGGCTTCACGACCGGCTCGCTCGACTTCGTGTTCATCGACCACGCCAAGGACGCGTATCTGCCCGACACCAGGCTGATCCTCGAGCGCGGCTGGCTGCGTCCGGGCGCGATCGTCGTGGCCGACAACGTGAAGATGCCCGGCGCGCCCGACTACCGCGACTACATGCGCGCGGAGGAGGGGCGCCTGTGGCGGACGACCGAGCACGAGACCCACGTCGAGTACCAATCGCTGCTCAAGGATCTCGTGCTCGAGTCGGAGTACGTCGGCTAACCCGAGAGGAACGACCGGCCTGGCGACGAAGGTGGTCGCGTGCTGGTCATCGTGCTCGTCTCCCTTTCCCTGTGCGTGCTCGCGATCGCCGCGATCGCAAAGATCGCCCAGGTGGCGATGACCCGCTTTCGGATCGACCCGATGGACGTTCTGCTGCTGCTCGGCCTGGCGGAGTGGCCGTCCGAGCGCGCGGCTGAGCCCTCGCGTGCGGAGCGGGCGGAACCCAGCAACACGTCGCGGACGCCGCGTGCGCGGCCCGGCCCTCGTCGCCGCAGGCGCGCGGCCTCGCGGCGGCGCGCCCACTCCCCCTTTCCGTCCCGCGGCTAGCCGGGCTTCGCGGTCATCGCCCAGAGGGCGATGAGATTCGCCACCAGGGCGAGTGCGATCAGAACCGCGGCGATCGTGACCGTGGCACCCGGCCGCGTGTCGGCACGGGCCTTGCGGAGCGCGGCCCAGGCGAGCAGCGTCGGGATCAGGATCAGCAGGAAGCCCGCGTCGGCGACGATGTAGCCGATGTCGATCCAGTCGGGCGGCTCGTCGAGGTCGGCGTAGCCCTCCTTGTCGGCGATCCATTCGGCGCTGCCGCGAAGAACGACAAAGGCCGGTAGCACTCCCAGGGTCAGCGAGCGCAGGGCGAGCCGGACGTTCGGTGCGGACCTGTCACGCCAGGCGGAGAACAGCATCGCGGTGGCGAAGGTGAGCCCGCCGACCACGGCCAGCGCCCCGAGGACGTGGATGAAGAGCGGGAGCTCCCACTCGTTCGGGCGAATGACCGCGAGCACGTTCATGCCCACGGCTTCCAGACCATGTCAGCGAGCAGGAGCACGACCACGCGCGACGTGGATCCAGTGCGCTCTCGCGAGGTCGGCGGTCACGGCCGGCGCTCCGCCCTCCGCCTCCCGATAGGCCCGCACGACCCTGTCGCCCGTCCCGCCGGCCGCGAGCCACAGGAAGATCGCGATCAGGACCCAGACGTCCCACGGGTCGTACTCGTCGATGTCGATCGCCAGCGCGAGGCCGAAGAGGAACACGCCGAGCAGGCCGACCTGCGAGAGCATCAGAAACGGCCGCACGACGGCGGGCTGAAGCTGCGCGCCGAGAACGACCGCGCTGAAGCACACGATCGCCGCGAATATCGCGACCGCCGAGAGCAGGTGGAGGAAGAGAAGCGTGTCCGTCAACCCGCGCAGCCTGTCACGCGGCGCGGACGCTGCTGATGACCGTCGCCGGGTTTCCCGCCACGATCGCGAACGGCGGAACCTCGCCCCTCACCACCGCGCCCGCCCCGATCACGGCGTTGTCGCCGACTCGGCTGCCCCCGAGGACCGTCGCGCGCGCACCAATCCAGACGTTCTCTCCGACCGTCGTGACGGGGCCCGGCGCGATGTCGCTCTTGTCGAAGGGGACGGGGAACGGCGTATCCGTGAACGTGACCTCGTGAGCTACGAAGGCGTAATCCCCGATCGAAATCGTCCCGTTCGTCGCAAAGACGGCGCCCCCGATCGAGCACATCCTCCCGATCCGCACCCGCCCAGCCGGACCGGTCAGGAAGTCGGTGTCCACGTAAATGCCCGAGTCATCCCCAATCGACACCGAGTCGGGATGAAGACTCGTGTGATGACGAAACGCGAACGAGCTGTAGATCCAGGTTCGCTCGCCAACAACGATGTTCTGCGGCAGCGGCTCGGGATGCCAGTCCCAAGGAAGGTGGCGGGGCATGCTCATCCCACTATCCGCCCAGGATTGCCCTCCATAGTCGCCCCGGCGGGCACATCAGACGTGACGACTGCGCCCGCCCCGATACGCGCTCCGGCCCCCACTTCGACGCCCTTCAGGATGACCGCCCCCACCCCGAGCTTCGCGTCGTCCCCAACAACGACGGGCGCCGTCGAGTATGGCGGTCGGCCGGCCCTGTCTCCCTCGGGCGCGCAGGCGATCGCGTCCTGCCGTCGCAACTCGGGATCGAGCGGGTGGAAGTCGCAGTCGGCTATGAGTGTCCGTAACGACACCACAACCCGGTTGCCAAGGACGATGCGGTCCGCACACATGAAGATCGCGCCGATGACAACGCAGTCATCCCCGATCTCGACCACCCCTTCCTCTTCCAGACTGAAATTGGTCCACGCGTAGATGCGAGTCCGGTCTCCAACGGTCAGGGCCGGATCTCGCCTCGAGTTGAAACGCTCGAAAGTAGGACGCTGATTCTCGAGCGTCGCATCTCTCCCGAGGCGGACGTTACGAGGCAGCGGCCCCGGAGTCCATACGTCCTCGCTCACGTCCCTACGACCTGCGTCGGAGGTCCTGGAGACCCCCGCAACAGGCGACCTCCCTCAACCTCGAAGCGGACGTCACACCGCTCGAGCGTCGTGGTGCGGTGCGCGATCATGAACGCAGTCCGTCCCGCCATCAGGCGCTCCATCGCGTCGACGATCGTGCTCTCCGTCGTGATGTCAACGGAGCTCGTAGGCTCGTCGAGAACCAGAATTGGGGCGTCTTTCAGGAACGCGCGTGCGAGGGCAATGCGCTGACGCTCTCCGCCCGACAGGCGAACGCCCCGCTCGCCGACCTGCGTGTCGTATCCGTCGGGCAGTGCTGAGATGAACCCGTCGGCGTGCGCCGCCTCGGCGGCGGCGACGATTTCCTCGCGCGAGGCGTCGGGACGCGCATAGGCGATGTTCTCGCCGATGCTCGACGAGAAGAGCACCGGTTCCTGCAGCACGATCGCGAACTGGCTGCGGAGGTCCGCGAGCTTGTAGTCGCGCAGGTCGACGCCGTCGAGCAGGATGCGGCCGGCGGTCGGATCGTAGAACCGGGTGAGCAGGCTTATGAGAGTCGTCTTCCCTGCGCCCGTACTGCCGGCGATCCCGACCGAGGTCCCGGCGGGCACGTGGAAGGAAACGTCGCTCAGCACCGGCCGCTCACCGTCGTAGGCGAACTCGATCTCTTCGAAGACGACATCGCCCTCGGCCTGCGCGAGCGGCCGGGCCTCGGGCTTCTCGACAAGATCGGGCGTCCTGTCGAGCAGCGCGAAGACACGCTCCGCCCCCGCGACCGATGCCTGCAGATCGCCGATCTTGCGCGCGATCTCCTTTAGCGGCTGGTAGAGCTGCGTGAGATAAGTCATGACCAGGAGGAGCTCGCCCAAGGTGAGCGCACCGGCCTCCACGCGGCGGACGCCGATGTAGAGGACCAGTGCGGTGCCGAGCGCGATGGTCATCCCGACGGCCATGCTGAGGGCGCTTTCCGTCAGCGAGAGCCTGATGTGCGCGCGGACGCTCTGCGTTGAGCGCTCTACGAAGCGCTGCTTCTCGCGCTCCTCGCCGCCGAAGGCCTTGACCACCCGCAGTGCGCCGAGAGCCTCCTGCACGACGGCGAACGCGGAGCTCTCCATCTCCTTGGCCTCATGCCACTGTCGCCGCAGCCGGAGGCCATAACGGTGCAAGAGGAAAATGAGAATCGGGCTGATCGTCATCGCCACGAGCGCTAGCTGCCAATCGATGACGAACGCGACGGTGATCATGCCCGCGACAGTGAGCGCCGACGTGAGCAACGGGATCGCCGCGTCCACGGCCATGTGCTGAAGGGCGAGCGCATCCCACTGAATTCGATAGTTCGAGTCCGTAGTGCCGCGGTTGTCGTGGTAGCTCAGCGAGAGGCGCTGGATGTGCCGGAACAGCTTGCTGCGGAACGACAGGGAGAGGCGCTCGCCCGTGTACGTGCTCAGGATGATCACGCCCACCTCCTGGAGCTGCAGGAGCAGCGAGATCAGGACGAAGAGCGCTGCCGTGCAGAAGAGGAGCCAGGTGCCGTTGTCCTGGCTGGGCAAGCAGCCAATCGAGAAAGCCAGGCACGGGATCTGAGCCGAGGACGCTGTCAACGGCGATCTTCAGCGGAACCGGAACCGCGAGCGTGAGCAAAGCGCCCGAGACGCTGAGCGCGACAAGGACGACGAGGTGCACCCAGAAAGGCCGCGCCTCGTTGAGGATGCGGCGCCACAGGCGAGGGCTTTTCGAGATCTCTGCCTCACGTCGTGGAGCGCGCCTACGGCGCCTGGGCACGGGGCGTTGCAAGTCTGAATACGGCGTTGGCATCAGAGGCGCCTTCGTAGCGGCGGCAGCCCCGTCGCCGGCTGCCAGACGGACTCTCCGGACAGCAACGGCAGAGTCAGCGCTGTCGCCGCACCGCTCTCGTCGAGCATTCTCGCAGCGACCAGCAGGCCGGCCAGTGCAATCGCGGCACCTGCGACCGGCTCGCCAAAGGCGAACGCTGCCGCGGCACTCAACGCGAACAAAGCTGCGATCGCGATTCCGAGCCAGTGGAAACACGGCCAGGCCCGCACTCGGAAGAGCTGTCGGCGCCCAGCGTGATCCTCGAGTGTCGTCTGCAAGCCGGAGTGCGCCAAACATCCCGCCACGCACCTCGAGGTCCCATCGATCGAACTCGCCCCCGCGCCGCACCGCGGCGCCCTGCGCAATCGCGGCGGCCTCGATCTCGCGGAGCCGCTCATCGAGTGGCCGCGGCGCATCGCTCCAGATGGCCGCTACGCGCTTCCACGGCATCTTCCAGCGGCGCTTGCGCCTCCAAGGAGTAAGGCCTTGTCCTACCCGACCGCGGAGACGTGCGAGCGGTTGGATGAGGAAAAGCCCGGTTGTGAGCGCCGTCAGGATCGGCCCGGTGCCGTCCGGACACGTCCCGCTTCCAGCGAGTGGCATGTCTTGCGCTGACCCATGCCTGCACCGCTCCGGCCACGACGGCGACGAAGCAGCACCGGAATGAACGCGAGCAGCGGCGCCCATATGAAGCCCGACGGCCGAGAGGCCGAGAAGCGCGACGAGGACGAGATAGAACTCGGGCATCAGCGGCAACGACGCGACTGTCGGCGGTTGCGGCTGGTACATCCGCTGGAACAGCGCCCTGCCCCCAAGTGCCGTACGCGATGCGCGGACCACGCGAGATCACGGGGGCCGTGCTGGCCCCGCCGTAGATGCGTCCGCCCCAGCGCGGATGCCCGAGCGCGGTTGTACTTCTGCGGCCACTTGCGCTCGACCTGCGCCTCGGCCTGTCCGTAGCCCTTCTGCTGCTTCCAGTACGAGCGGATCGAGTCTTCGGCGGTGGTGCCACACGACGGCCGCAGGGCTGAACACAATCCGATGGCCGGCCTCCTCCAGGCGCCAGCAGACATCGACGTCGTCGCCGGCGACCCGAAACTCCGGGTCGAATCCTTCGATCTCCTCCAGAGCCGTCCGCCAGACTGCGAAGTTGCACCCTGGAACGTGTTCCGCGTCCCTGTCCGAAACGAGCACGTGCGTCGGGCCACCGGGAGCGTGGGCCACGGCCTCCGCGATCAGGCTGTCCTTCCTCGGTGGCAGGTTCGGCCCTCCCGACTGCCGCCCGCTCTGGTCGACCGAAGTGTGTGCACCATGTGCGTGAGCCAGTCCGGCTCCGGCCAGGCATCGTCGTCGATGTAGGCCACGACGTCGCCCCTCGCCGCCTCGAGCCCAGTGTTGCGCGCGGCCGAGAGACCTCTGTTCTCTGTGCGAATGACGCGGGCGCCGTGCGCCTCCGCGATCCCTGCGCTCTCGTCGTCTGATCCGTCGTCCACGACCACGACCTCGTAGCGCGGATAGTCGATGCCGTCCAGGCCGGCGAGGGTCTCCTCGAGGGTGTCGGCACCGTTGTGCGTGCACACGATCACGGACACGCCCGGCCAGTCGTCACCGGCGGCCAGGGGGAAGGCGTCGAACGCCTCCGTTACCGCGGCGAGCGCCGGTTTCGGGGTGCGGTCTCGCCGAGTGAGGCCGAAGTCCCAGTCGCGCACGTCCCTCCCACCCGTGTACCACTCGTCGGTCCATCCGAACACGAACGCGCCCGCGCAACCCGCGCCAACGGTCGTCTGGATCTGCCACCGCAGGACGCGGGCCTGCTCGTCCTCTCCGTTGCGGAGGCTGTCGAGCCCGATCTCCGCCATAACGAGGGGCCGATCGCCGGCGAGGTTCTGGAGGCGAGCCAGGTAGGCCTCGAGCTGGCGTTGCGACTCCAGGTAGACGTTGAAGGCGACGAAGTCGAGGAAGGGGAGCTCCAGGTACTCCGTAGACGGGAAGTTCACGTAGGTGACAAGCGCGTCCGGGTCCTCGGCCCGGACCGCGTCGCACAGGCGCTTCAGAAACCGCTCGATACGGCGTCGCCCGTACCAGCGAGCGACGGTGGCCGGTATCTCGTTCGCGAGCGCGTAGGCGAGCACCGCCGGGTGGCCGGCGCAAGCGCGCGTCTCGGCTCGCACCTGTTCTTCGATGTCGTCCGCCTGGCCCGGGTTCTCGAGAAACGCGGTGTGCGCGTCCCAACCGAATCCGACCATGACCAGCAGATCCCACTTCTCGGCGAGGTCGAGGAACCAGCGCGGCGGTGCCGCGTAGATCCGGATGACGTTGAAGCCCGCGTCCGCGATCTGCGCGAAGTCGCGGGCAACTACGGGAGGCGGTGGAAAGAGACCGTCAGGCGTCGGCGCAAAGGTTCCGTATGTCACGCCCTTCAGATAAAGCCGCTCGCCACCCGCCTCAAGGAATTTGCCGCGCACCCTTGCCCGTCCGCGCACGCGGGCGCGTTGCCCGATGATCCCGGGCGATGTGACTGTGGTGGGCGCAGCCAATGCAGGGTTTTGTGCTCTGCTCTCTGCAGCCTGAAACGCGGCGGAACCCAAAGAGTTGGGCAGTTCCCCCGCTAGGGGGTGCATGGCAGAGATCTGCACACATGGACCAGGCCGAGGCCATGAGGGCATCGTCTCAGTAAGCGGGGATACTGGTTGGGTGTCGCAGGAGATCGTCGACCGAGTGACGGAGTGGGCAGACGCGTTCAACAGGCGCGATTGGGACGCCTTTGCGGCATTCATGGACGAAGACGTCGAGCTGGAGTCGCGGCTCGTGGCGATGGAGGGCCCGTACCGCGGGCACGAGGGGCTAACTCAGTGGTGGCACGACTTCCTCGGTGCCTTCCCGGACTACACCATCGAGATCCAGGAATTGCGCGTCCTCGGCGACGTGACGCTCGTCCACGTTCGGGGCCAGGGGCATGGCGCGGACAGCGCCGCGCCGCTCATCGATCCCTTCTGGCTTGCGGCCAGATGGCGGGACGGGAAGGTCGTCTGGCGGCGCAACTGTGCGACGGAAGAGGAAGCGCTCCAGGCCATCGGGCTTCGCGACTAGTCGCTGCGGCAGCCGCTACCGAGGGTGGAGCAGGACGATTGGGATCGTCCGGCCCGTTCTGCCGGCGCGAGCGCGGTAGGCGGCGTAAGCCGGAAAGACTCGATCCGCAAGCCCCCAGAGGCGGGTCCGCTCAGCGTCGTCAGTGACGACCTCCGCACGAAACGGCTGGCCGCCGAGGCTGACCGCCGGGTCGGCGCTCAGGTTGTAGAACCACGCTGGGTTCTCTGGCAGTCCCAGCTTCGATGCCACGATCACGGCGCGGTCACCGTCGTGGAAATAGATGACGACGTTCCGCCGCAACTGCCGCGTGCGGGCGCCGCGCGTTTCCAAGAGTGCCGTCGGCAGTAGGAGCCCGAAGCCGAGCCGACCGCGGCTGAGGCGCATCAGAACCGGATCAACTTTCCAACCGAACACCCGCGAGATCCAGCCCATCGGCCGAGTTCCGACGAGCGCTGCGAACCCGCGGTACAAGAACCCGCGGTCGGCCGCGGGCTCGACGTGGTCGAGTTGACGAGTCGGCTTCATACCTAAGGTGAGTCGCTGCATGGCGGCGCGCTCCGACATCCGCAACGTCGCGATCATCGCGCACGTCGACCATGGGAAGACCACGCTGGTCGACGCGATGCTAAGCCAGGCCGGCGTATTCGGGGCGCACGAGGAGGTGTCCGAGCGCGTGATGGACTCGATGGACCAGGAGCGCGAACGCGGCATCACGATCCTGGCCAAGAACGCCGCCGTGCGCTACGGCGATACGAAGCTGAACATCGTGGACACGCCCGGCCACGCCGACTTCGGCGGCGAAGTGGAGCGCGGGCTCAGCATGGTCGACGGGGTCCTTCTGCTGGTCGACGCCTCCGAGGGCCCCCTGCCCCAGACGCGCTTCGTGCTGCGCAAGGCACTCGAGCGACGGCTGCCCGTGATCCTCGTGGTGAACAAGGTGGACCGCCCAGACGCTCGAGTCGCGGAGGTAGTCGACGAGGTCTACGAGCTCTTTCTCGACCTCGACGCCAACGAGGAGCAGATCGAGTTTCCGATCGTCTACACGAACGCAAAGAAGGGCTGGGCGTCGGTCGAGGCAGGGCAGGAGGGAACCGACCTGCGCCCGCTGCTCGACCTGCTCGTCGAGCGCGTGCCGGCGCCGGAGTACGAGAAGGGCCACGGCCTGCAAGCGCTCGTCACGAACCTCGACGCGTCGCCATACGTCGGCCGGCTCGCCATCTGCCGTGTGCACAACGGCGTTCTTCGCAGGGCCGAGCCTGTTGCGTGGTGTCGGCGCGACGGAACGGTGGAGCGGGCCGCGGTGACGGAGCTGTACGCGATGGAGGGACTTCGGCGGGTGGACGTCGAAGAGGCCGGCCCCGGCGAGATCGTTGCGCTCGCGGGCATCCCGGAGATCACGATCGGGGAGACAATCGCCGAGCCGGAGAATCCGGTTCCACTGCCGCCGATCGCGATCGACGAGCCCGCGCTCGGCATGACGATCGGCATCAACACCTCCCCGCTCTCGGGCAGATCCGGGTCGCGCCTGACCGCGCGGCAGGTGCAGGAGCGCCTCGAGCAGGAGTTGGTCGGCAACGTCTCGATCCGCGTGCTCGAGACCGAACGCCCTGACACGTGGGAGGTGCAAGGCCGCGGTGAGTTGCAACTCGCGGTGCTCGTCGAGTCGATGCGGCGCGAGGGCTTCGAGCTGACGGTGGGCAAGCCGCAGGTGGTCACACGCGAGATCGACGGCCATGTCCACGAGCCGGTCGAGCGGCTGGCGATCGACGTGCCCGAGGACTTCCTAGGAGTGACGACTCAGCTGCTGGCTCTGCGCAAGGGCCGCATGGAGCACATGGTCAACCACGGGACGGGCTGGGTGCGGGTTGAGTACTTGGTGCCCGCCCGGGGGTTGATCGGCTTTCGCACCGAGTTCCTGACCGAGACGCGCGGCTCGGGCATCCTGCACTCGGTCTTCGAGAGCTACGAGCCGTGGCATGGGGAGATCAAGTCGCGACCGACGGGGAGTCTCGTGGCCGACCGCAGCGGCGAGACCGGGCAGTTCGCTCTACTCAAGCTGCAGGAACGGGGCCAGCTCTTCGTGGGGCCGGGCGCAGAGGTCTACGAGGGCATGATCGTTGGAGAGAACGCGCGCGCCGACGACCTCGACGTGAACGCGGTGCGCGAGAAGAAGCAGACCAACATGCGCGCCGCGGGATCCGACGACACCGTCCGGCTGGTTCCGCACCACCAGCTCTCACTCGACCGGGCGCTGGAATTCATTCGCGCCGACGAATGCGTCGAGGTCACCCCCGGCGACCTGCGCCTTCGCAAGGTCGTGCTGCACGCGGGCGAACGTCAGAAACTCGCGCGGGTCGCAAAGCGGGCGGACGGCGCCTGACGTGCCTCAGGACGTGCCGATCCGCGGCGAGATGATTCGCTTGGGCCAGCTCCTGAAGCTCGCGGGCGTCGTGGGCGGTGGCGGCGAGGTCCGGGCGTTTCTCGCCCAGACGGCCGTCCTGGTGAACGGCGAGCCCGAGGCCCGGCGTGGCAGGCAGCTCCACCCGGGCGACACGGTGCGGGTGAACGACGTCGATCTCCGCGTCGCACGCGAGGCGGACTAGCGGCCGTTGGACCCGTCGGAAGTGGCAGGCGCGGTTGTCGGGTAGGCGCACCTCGGTGGGCTGCTCGTAGATCAGGAAGCGCGGCTCGTCGCCCGTGAGGTCAGCGTCGAGGACCTTGTCGTCGACGACCCTATGCGTCTCGGGATCGAGGTAAAGGCGCGCGCCATTCACCTCCAGCACGGTGTCCTCGACTTCCGGCGCCAGCGCAACCTCGATCTGGACGACGGGGACGCGGGAGAACCTACGTGATCCGACATGGAGCCGCAGCCCATTCGCGCCTTCGGTTTGCATCAGCTGAAGGATCGCCTCGACTGCCGCGAGTGTGACCATCAACATCCTTGTCCTCCTCTCGCGAGATGCAGCGATAGCGCTACGCGTCCTACTCCCATCGATAGGGCGAGGCCAGAAATCTGGACGTTTGTACGAGAAAGCGAGCGAAAGGCCTGAGCGAGGAGTACGGTCCGGACGCCCCTACTCGCAACGACTGAGTGGCCCCACCCAACCGCTCATCGGAAGGACCGCATCATGGCCAAGGCCCAGGCCCCCTCAAACGCCGACCGCGGGCAAGCCCCTGCACCGGCGCCCTACCAACTCAGCGCTGCTCTCCGAATCGAGGCGGCGCGTCACCGGCTCGACGCTGGAGCCCCGCGCGACGAATCCGCCCGTCGCCGCAACCTGGCGGCCCTCGAACGGGACAGACTCGCGGATGAACGCGACCGACGCGCCGAGGCGCGTGACAAGAAGCTGATCGACTTCCTCGAGGGCGACGCGAAACCTTCGTTCCAGGGTTACGACCGTCTGCGAAGGCGCGGCAGCCGACCGCGCACTGGCACGAGAAGATCGCGAACGGGCAGCGTGCGACCGCGAGTTCGCGGCGATCGAGCGGGCCCAGGCGGCACGCGAACGCCAGGCGACCGGAATCGACGAGCTGACGGGCGCCCGCCGACGGGGCGTCGGGCTCGAGGAGCTCAACCGCGAGATCGACCGGGCACAGCGCACCGGTAGGAGCCTCGTCGCCGTGTTTGTGGACGTGGACAACCTCAAGTCCGTTAACGACACACTTGGCCATGCCGCCGGCGACCGTCTTCTATGCAATGTGGTGAGCGGCCTCAAACACCAGCTGCGCACCTACGACCTGGTCATACGCCTCGGCGGGGATGAGTTCCTCTGCGTGCTGCCGGGCGTCACAGTCGACCAGGCGCGCGCCCGCTTTGCCGACCTGGACGCCGAGCTTTGGAGCGGGTCGCCGCAAGGCTCGGTCAGCATCGGCTTCAGCGAGCTTCACGATCACGAAACCCAGCCGGATCTGATCGACCGGGCCGACCACGACCTGCTGACGGCTCGCAGAAGCCGCCGGTTCGCCCGCCCTGCGGACGCTAAAGGCGGTACTACGCCCGTCGGTTGGCGCCCTACTGGCCCTTGATGTGGTCGAGGACCGGCCGGAACTCGTCGGTCGGCGAGAAATCGATGTACTCCGAGTCCTCCAAGGCTTCGGGCGCGTGGCCGGGTGGCCAGTAGACGACGTCACCCGCCGCGTACTCCTCCTCCCCGTCCGGCGTGTGCATCCGAATTCGCCCCTTCAGGATGTAGCCCCAATGCGGGCACTGGCACATGTCGCCGGGTAGCCCTTTCAGCGCCGGCCTGAAGTCGGCGCCCTGCGGAACGCGGACAAAGGCGACCGTCATGTTCCCTGCTGTTGTGGCTCGCAGCTCCGCATCTCCATCTGCGAACTCGACGGTTGCGTCCTCACGCGAAATCGTCGGCATCGAGAACCTCCTCCTCCTCGCTGGATGATTCGCAGGTCACCCTCCCAGACCAAGAGCCACACATCAAGACGCTCGCCGGGCTGCGGTCCGGCTCATCCAGCAACTCCACCGTACGCTCTCTCGCTGACGTGGGCGGCCCGCGCGGCACGCCCGCTCCTGCGGTTGACGACCCAGAGCTTGTCAGCGCCGGCCCACGCCGCGAAGCACAATCCGCCCATCGTTCCCGTCACGGTCAGCAGTACCCCGGCGGCGGCCGTCGCGGCTACGCCGTCACTGCCAAGGATCAGTACCGCCGCGGCTGCGCCCACGCTCGGGCCGATTGGGAGCTGACTCAGGGTTACCAGCGCTATCAGCACGGCGGTCGCGTCGAAGATCGACGCATCGACGCCGACCGCGTGGAGCAGTATCCAGTTCCGGAAGATCTGAGCGAAAACCGCTACCAGCACGAAGGCGACCACGCGGCGCCCGCGGCTCGCGCTTCGCAGCACCGCCAGCCCCTTCCACAGGTCACGGCCCCTGCGTAGGGCGAGATGCCGGAGGCCGGCACTGGCCGCCCCGATCACCGCGAGCAGGATCAGCGGTAGCCACCACGGGAGACCAAGCGGGCCGATCAGCGTGAATGACGCCAGCGCCGCGAGTGCGGCCTCGACGGCGATGATCGGGAACTCTGCCGCGATCAACGTCGGCACCTGCGGACTTACCTCAGGGGACGAGCGGCGGAGCGCTGCGATCCGGGCGGCGACCCCGAGATGCCCGTTGATCATGCCGCCCAGAACCTGCATGCTCGAGGCGCGGAAGAGCACGCGGCGCTCGACCGTCCCACCAGCTGCCCTGATTGTCAGGTGCCACGCCTCACTGCGCGCGAGGAGAGCCACGATCTGCAACAGCGCGGTCACTGCCAGCACCCCCGCGGAAGCTCGGGCAAACGCATCGACGAACTCGTCACCGCGTCCGGCGAGCGCGAGCGCAAGAGCTGCTGCCGTGGCGACAAAGCCCACGACCGTGATCAGTGTGCGGTGACGGCGCCCGAAAGCACGCAGCTTCGCCACGGGGCTGCCACGTTCGGATCGACCTCCGGCGACGCTATCCATCGGCGCGCGGACCGTCATTCACGGACGTACGCTGGGAAGGCGAGACAAACCTCAGTGCCGCCTGAGATCGTCACCAGCATCTCCCGATCGGCTACGTCGACGCGTACACGCACGGGAAGACCGTCACGCCTGGCCGACGCGTCGACGACGGCGCTCGTGGCTGCTTCTGAGACGGCCAGCGCGACAGCATCGAGTTGCTCACCTTCGATGGCAAGCTCGCGAGCGACAGCCTCTACCTCGCCGCGGATAACGCCTACGGATGAAGGGCTTGCCGAATACTGAGCGCGAAAACGCGGGACGGCATTTGGAAACACGTGAGTCACCGGTCCACGGCCTCGGCACGTCTCAGTCGCATATCCGCCTCGCGCGCCGCGCTTTCAAGCTCCCTGAGGCGTGCCGGGCTCGTAGGCCGCGGCCCGTATGTCTTGGCGCGGTACAGGTCACGTCGTTCTCGCCAGTAGCGAGCCTGAACGCGCAGGGATTCGAGCTGTCGGTCCACGAAGGCCGTTACCTACTCGACGGCCGCGAGGTGTGCGCGTGCGTCGAGCTGCTGGGCCGCTGGGTCCCGCAGCGAGAAAGCGAAAAGCCACAGCGCTGCTTTCTGGTGAAGTGTGAGGCCGACGACCTCGTCGATCGCATCCTCGATGTCGCCGAAGCTCTCGCCTGAGTCCATCAGTTCCGAGACGGCGTCCCGGTAACTGGCCAGAGGCGGACCTTGTTGGGCTGCGCTCATGGCGCCCCCTTTCTTTGGCTGTTTTGACGTTCTGCGCCCCGGGGCGTCATTTGCCGTTCACCGCACGTGACTCGAGGACGAAGACCTCAACCGCGAGGTCGGGGTCGATGTGGTTGTCGCTCATGAAGCCGATCACCTTGCGGCCAGTGAGCTCCTCTATCTCGCGGCTGACGTCGGCCTGCATGACGGCCTGCCAGCGTCGGCGTAAGTCCAGGACTGCCCTTCCCTGGCCCGCGTCGCTGAGCGTCCGCTCACCATGGGTAAGCGTGTCCTGCAGGACAACGAACACGCCGTTCTCGCCGATCGTCGTCTTTGCCTTCGTGGGACCACGGCCGGTCGTCTTGGAAAGGGCCCGCACGACGGTCTCGGATATCGCGGCCGCCAGCTCGCCGCCGACGTGTCCTTCGTCGCCGATCATCGCGCGACGTCTTCCTCGAGCACGAGCGCGCCGGTCTGCGTGGCGTTTGCCGTCTTGCCCACCGTGACGGGCCCACCTTCCACCGCGCACCGCACCGTACAGCCCTCAGGCCCGCACGCCACCGTCCAGCCGCCGGAAAGCGCCGCGACAAGCTTGAGGCCGAGGCCGCCGCCCCGCGGCTTTCCGTTCGTGGCTATCGGCACGCTGAAGCCCGGCCCGCCGTCGTGTACGGAGACTGATAGGCGGCGGTCGTCTCCCGTCAAGTGCACCTCGATCGGGTCCTCCTCGGCGATCCCGGCGTGCCGCACCGAGTTCGTTACGAGCTCCGAGACCACAATCACGAGCGCGTCGCGCAGTTCCTCGGCGAGCGGCAGGGCGGCGACCATGTGCCTGGCCTCCGCAGGGGCGGCGCGCCCGGCGCGCAGCACCTGGGTCCGATCGTGCGTTACGACGGGATAGAGCCTCGCTCCGAACGGCAGCGGGGCCGCGCATGCCGCGCACATGCCCACGGTCGAGTAGCCGGCGACGCTGTGGGTCAGGAGCCCACACTCGGGACAGCGGTAGTACGGCATGTGAGCCTGCTTCCTGCGATCCGCCCGGCATCTCTAAAAAAGGCGACGGGCGTGCTCGCGTTGGTGCCCGGCAAGTTCCCGCGCAGCGCTCCCGGTGGCGTCCGGAGAGCGTTCACTGAAAAGCGTCGGCTTGTTCGATTGTACTCCTTCGCCGGGTGGGCGCAAACGCGGCATCAGGACCGTCGGGTGTACGGTGGAGGGGACTCCCGAGAAGAAACTAGGCAGCCCTCTTGCGGCTCGTGATCGTGCGCCAGACCGACAACGTCTGCCTCGTGCGCGCGCTCGGCGAAATCGAGCTCGCGACCATTCGGGACCTGGACCTCGTGCTCACGCAGCTGCAGTCAGACACCGATGCCAGTCTGCTCCTGGATCTCTGGGACGTGACGTACATCGATTCAGTTGGGATAGGCGTGCTCCTCAGCGCGCGGCGAAGGGCTCAACACAACCGCCGTGGATTCGCTGTGGTCGCCGAACCGAACGGGCGAGTGGGAAGAACCTTCGATCTGGCAGGTGTCACCGGCGCTCTGTCGGTCTGCGCGAGCCGCACCCTCGCCACCAGCATGCTCCAAAGCTGATCGGGGCGACTGGATTCGAACCAAGCGACCGCTCGGCCCCCAGCCGACTGACTACTGCACCACTAGCTCGATATGGTCTCGCCGTCCCCGCTCGAGGACCGCTTGCGTCGCTCCTTTGCTTCCGCCGCGGCGCGTGCCAACCGCTTGGCCTCGTCGTGCGCTATGAGCGCCTCCTCCTCCTGCTCCAAGGCCTCGGCTTTCTCGTGGAGCGCGTCGAGTCGTGCCTCGTTCGCACGAGCCTGAACGGTCTCCCGTTTGGCTGTCTTCATTCGCTCAGTGCTCCGCCGCCGCTGTCGCGCAGATTCGCCCGCCTCCGCCTGCCGCGTTTGACGCCGCCGTTCGGCCTGTGCCCTGCGTTGCTGAGCAATCGCCGCGGCTCCCTCACGCCGGTGTGCGGCCGTCGCCTCCTTCCGCGTGATCCGCTCGTCGGCGCGATCGGCCACTTCCTCGGCCTGCTCGCGCAGCCGAAGCGCCCGAACGCGCTGATCCGTGGCCGCGTGGCGACGCGCCGCGTCGTCCTGTAGATCGCTGTCACGAAGGACGAAACCGGCGAGTGCCCTCACGTGGGCATCTGCACGATCCACCGCGAGCGCGAGCTGCGAATCGACGGCCCCTACGAGCCTGATGCCGACGTCGAGCGGAAGCCGCGCCGCCTGTACGGATGCGACGACCCCAAGCCTCGATGCTGTCTTCAGCGCCATCAGTCTCGCCCTCCGTCGACGTTGTCTGCCCGGGCCGCGGCGCGGCGGGCCTCCTGCTCGAGCCGAACCGTCTGCTTGGCGGCAGCGATCCGTTCGCGCTTGGCCTGCTCCTCATGGACAGCCGCTGACCGATCCTCGGCCCGCCGTCGGTCCTCAGCCTCCCGTTTCTCCTGGGCCGCATCGGCCGCGGCCTGCTGCTCCGCGTCGACGCGCTCGCGCTCTATCTGCTCCTCGCGCCGCTGCGCCTCGACTTCGGCGCGCAGCGCTTCCGCTTCCGCCTGAGTCGCCGCCTTCTCCTCGACGAGCTCCGCTTCGGCTTCGCGTTGCCGCGCCTCAGACCGCCGGGCTCGCGCGTCCTGTTCCGCGTCGACCTGGGCGTCCTGCAGCCGTCCCTCGCGCTCAAGGGTCTCGTTGCCGGTCGCGGCTCCGGCCGCCGTCTTCAGCTTGCCTGCGACCTTGCCGACCAGGCCGCCAACGGTCCTGTCGCTTTGGCTCATCTACCGCCACCCGAGCCGACGGCGCGGTTCACAACTGATTTCCCGAGCTTTAGCGCTGCGGTTCCGACCAGCTTGCCGGCATTCCCGAGACCCGTGAAGGCGCCCTTTGCTCGGCTCGTAGCCTGGTCGAGCGCACCCGCCGCCTCGTTTCTCTGGCGGGAAGAGGCCGCCCTGCGGCCGGCTTGCCGAGACCGCGCTTTCGCCTGGTTGCGCTCGCGCGTCGCGGCCGCC
Source organism: uncultured Thermoleophilaceae bacterium (assembly GCA_963839405.1). Classification (GTDB taxonomy): domain Bacteria; phylum Actinomycetota; class Thermoleophilia; order Solirubrobacterales; family Thermoleophilaceae; genus DASPHG01. Next base: position 16,576 of record CAWIUV010000011.1, on the reverse strand, counting down.
TTCTTCGCCGCTGCCTGCCGGTCTGCCTTCGTCTGAGTCGCCATCACAAAGTCCTCTCTGTTGTTAGAGCTAACAACCGGCCTACCCCCGGAGGCCGGTCCTAACCCGTTCGCGAGCGGGCTCTGTGTCGGAGAGCGCGCCCATCGTGTCAAGGGCTCTGCGGATCAACCGCGAGACATGCATCTGCGACACACCGAGCTCGACTGCGATCTCTCTCTGGGTCAGGTCGCAGCCGAACCGGAGCCGCAGGATGTGGCGCTCCCGGGCCGGCAGCGCCGCGAACGCCGGACCGATGCTCGCCAGCTCTTCTACCAGCGCGTAGCCCGGGTCGTCTGCGCCAAAGGTCCGAGCACGAGAGTCGGTCTCCTCATCGTCGAGACCGAGCTCGTCGAACGGGGCGATCGCCCGGACGCGGCCGACCTCAAGAGCTTCGACTACCTCCTCGGGTGTGATCCTGAGGTAGGCGGCGATCTCGGACGCCCTCGGGGCCCGCCCTAGAGACGGCTCGATCTCGCGGATGGCAGCCTCCACCGAGAGGCTCCGCTCTTGCAGCGCGCGGGGGACGCGCATTCCCCATCCGGCGTCGCGGAAGAACCGTTTCAGCTCGCCCGCGATCGTAGGAATGGCGAAGGAACTGAAAGCGGTGCCGTAGGCCGGGTCGTACCGGTCGATCGCCTTGACCAGCGCGAACGCGGCAACCTGGAGAACGTCGTCGTCTTCCGGGCCTCCATTGAGATATCCGCGCGCGACCGAGCGCGCCATCGGCATAAACCGTTCGACAAGCGCCTCTCGGGCCCGAGCGTCACCTGCACGAGTGCGGGCGAACATCTCTTCCTCAGACCGACCGGCAATTAGCGTGCACGACAAGGACGTCACCTCCGTCAAATCGTTGACGTAGGAGGTCCGAGTCGCGCAAAGAGGGCCCGCGCGTCCGTCCGTCCCAACCGTGTGCCGCCCAGCGCGGCGCTTTCACACCCACCAGGCTGATTCCGTCATACCCCGACCGCGGCCGCGCTAACCAGGTCTCACGTCATCGGGGCGGCTGAGGGTCAGCGCCACCGCGTGACCCTCAGCATCGCCCCGACCGCTCTAGCGGTCGTCCCGCTTGTCGCCGAAGTCCTTTTCGCGCGCCTCGTTGTGCCCGCCCTCCCAGTACGGATCACGGCTGCCCGACTTGGCAAGGCCGCGGCTCAACATGTAGCCGATGGTGAGGAGTGTGATGTAGAGCCACACGTCATGGGCGTTGAAGATGTCGGGGCCGCCTTCGCCCTCGATGACATTTCCGGCGATGAGGACACCGATCACCGCCGCGACGTACGCGTACATCTCAGTCGTCTTGACAGCTGCCTTCGTCTCCGTGGCGAGGCGTCGCGCGCCGCCGCCGATACTCCTTGTGGTCGTGGCCATTTGGCCCTCCTTGGTCGATTGCCGGGCGGGCTTACCCCGACTCCGATGCATGAACCAGCTCGGGAGCGGTTGTCGGCCGCGCGAGCGGGTATGCCAGACCGACCAGACATGAGGAGGAGCAGTGGCGACCAAGAGCGACTTCACTGCGGACGAGTGGTCAACAATCGTCGAAGGGCCATTGCTTGCGGGGATGCGCGTCGTCAAGGCAGCGCGCGGCGGAACGATTCGGGAAAGCCTTGCTATCGGCAAGGTCTATGCGGAGGCTCGCCAGTCTCAGGGCGCAAGCGAGTTGCTCGACTCGCTCGTCGCTTCTCCGCCGGCCGTGGACCCACAGCAGCTTCAGGGTGCCGGCGACATCTCGACGCTAGCGACCGAGCGACTTCAGGAAGCTCTGCGTCTCCTTGAGGCCAAGAGCGCGCCGGAAGACACCCAGGCCTATCGGCAGTTCATCCTCTCGGTCGCCCGGGCCGCGGCCGAGGCGCATAAGGGAGGCGGCTTCATCGGCATCGGCGGCCGGAAGATCAGCGAGGAAGAGCAGGCGGCGCTGGACGAGCTCGGCGAGGTCGTGGCCTAGCGGACGACGAAGACGACGGGCAGGATCCACGAAGCTCTCCCGCCGAGCGGTCGAGCACCGCGTCTGCCACCCGCCACGGCGGGGCCTACCCAGACGAATGAGCTGGAACCGTCTAGGGTCATCCCATGGAGAAGCCAGCGCCTCCGGAGGGTCGGAATCCACTGACGCAGCACGACTGGACGGAGGGTGTCGAGACCGAGCGCAGACGCAGCATCAACCTCGAGATCTCGAACGCGATGGTCGGCCTCAAGAAGCAGTTCTACGGCAAGGGTCCGACGAAGGCGAAGACCTACATCAACGACAACTACGTCTTCTGCATCCTCGAGGGCGGCCTCACGCGAAACGAGGAAACGCTGCTCGAAGCCGGCGAGCACGATCTAGTGCGGCGATACCGGCTGCGGTTCCAAGAGGTCATGGGACAGACGACCACAAAGGCCGTAGAGGAGATCACCGGCTGCAGGGTCCTCGGCTATCACAGCCAGATCGTCTTCGAGCCCGAGTACGCCTTTGAGATGTTCGTGCTCGACGGTGAGCCCCAGCTGGGGTAGCCCACCTAGTCGGGGCGACTGGATTCGAACCAGCGACCGCTCGGCCCCCAGCCGAGTGCGCTACCAGACTGCGCCACGCCCCGTGACGTCACGAACAGCGTAGCCGCCGTCGACAGAGCGGGCGACGGGAATCGAACCCGTACTAAGAGCTTGGAAGGCTCTTGTGCAGCCGTTACACCACGCCCGCGAGTGCGCGCCGATTCTAGGCGCCGGTGCGAATATCCCCGACGTGCGCCGATTCGGGGGGCTGCTGGCCGTGACGATTGCGCTTGCCGCGCCCGCTGCGGCGAGCGCTGACGAGCTTCCCGCCGAGACGATCGAGGCACGGCAGCACTTCTTCGGCGCCGAGAACGTCGCGGCCGATGGCAGCGTCCGCAGCGACCGGGTGATCCTCTCGTGGTTCAGCGTCGCGAGCCTCGCCGCCGCGATCGACGGCCACGTCGTCCTGCTCGACGCCTACGTCCACAAGGAGGAGGACGTCCCCAACTACGTGCCGACGACGACCGAGGAGGTCGTCGCGCTGAAGCCCGAGGCAATCTTCATCGGCCACGGCCACTTCGACCACGCCGCCGCGAGCGGCGAGATCATCGCGCGCACGGGCGCGTTCCTCGTAGGCACGCCGGAGCACTGCGACCAGACGAAGCAGTTGGCAGCGGAGTACGCAGGCCAGGCGGTGGACGTGCGCTGCATCGACGTGGTCACGCGCGGATCGGAGCCGGGCGCCGAGGTCAACAAGTTCCACCCGTTCGAAGACCGGATCGAGGTCACCGCGCTCAAGCACATCCACAGCGCGGCCGAGGCGCCGGACGGCGAGAACCACGAGACGACGCTCGGCTCGGGCGCGCTTCCCGACCCGCGCCTCGTCCTGCTGCACCCGCCCGGACCGAGCGTGCTGAGCAACCTCGAGACCGACGGCGACGAGGGCAGCAGCATCCTCTACCAGTTCCAGATCGGCGACTTCTCGCTGATCTGGAACGACACCGCCGGCCCGCTGCGCGAACGCGGCCCGCATCTGTTCGACGTCCTCTCCGGCCTACCCCCCACCGACGTCGAGGTCGGCTCGGTCCTCGGCTTCAACGACCCGACGAACGGCCTGCGCGACATCGTCGACTACGTCGAGCGGCTCAGGCCGCAGGTCTTCTACCCGGTCCACCACGACTTCGTCGCCGAGTACGGCGCCTCGCAGCGGATGAAGGGCGTGATGGAGCGCGAGATGGCGCGCCGCGGCGTGCTGCCCACCGAGATCCGCTGGCTCTACGACCCGACCGACTACGTCCGCCCCGGCCTCATGACCTTCGACCCCGGCGACCCGCGCTGGGCCACCCCGGCCGCAGCGCCGGCCCCAAGCAGCTGCATGCGCGCGCGGCTTCGCGTCCGCCCGAGCCGCATCGGCTTCGCGAGGGTCGGCGTCCACTGGTCGGAGCTCGTCCACTCGGCGCGCACGAGCCAGACCAGCCGCGCGCTGCGGTTCTGCGTCGATGGAGCCAGCGACAGGGCCGTTCGCGCGGCGCACGCGAAGGACGGGACCGTGCGTCTGGTCAGGACCAACGCGCCGCGGCACCGCAGCCGCGGGATCGGCGCCGGCTCACGGGTTGACGAGCTCGAGCGCAGTTACCGCCGCACACGCGCGCTCGGGCGCGGCCTGCGCCGCGCAAGCCCGGGCAGCCACATCGTGTTCGGGACCCGCGCCGGGCGTGTTCGCTTCGTCGCGATCGCCGACGACGAGCTCCTCGGCCGGCCGCGAGCGCTACGGCGCTATCTCAAGTTCGCGCGCTAGCGCGACCAGAAGGACGTGCGCTTCTTGGCGCCGCGCCAGCTCAGCCCGAAGTGGATGTGGTCCTTGTGGGCTTCCGTGAAGTTGATGTGCTTGAGCCGCTTGCCGCGGTCGTTGAAGCACTTCGAGTACTTGTCCATCCCCTCCGAGCCCGACCACCATGAGTGGCAGTTCCAGATGATCTCCTGGATGCCCATCCGGCGGGCGAGGGCGTGGCGGTTGCCGCGCTTGTCCGTCGCGAGCAGGAGCGCGATCAGGCGGTTGGCGGCGCGAAGCTGGGCGCGATTCCGCGAGTCGAGATGCCAGTCGAGCGCGCGGCCCTCTGCGTGGAGGCTGGCGCTGTGCTTGCCCCACTTCTCGCAACGCATGATTCCCCAGGAGACTCCCGCCGCGTTCGACTGAAGCCAACGCTGCAGGGCCACGGTGCCCGGCTTCGGATTCTTCTCGCAGTGGGTTGCGTGGTCGTAGCGGTAGTCGTCGATCGGGACGTTCGCCATGCGGTTCGCGGGATTGATGTTGGGGAGCGCCTGGGCCAGGCCGGTGCCGGCCACGGCGCATAGCGCGAGGGTGCAGAGGAGGAGACGCATGACCGGGCCATCGACGCCCTCGCCGGCGCCGTTGAAGCGATCCGCGTCAAACTCCCCCGAGTGTCTACACCCGAACTGGTGACAGTCGAGCGTGACGGCGCCACCGCGGTCGTCACGCTGAACCGGCCGGAGAAGCGCAACGCCCTTTCGCTCGACTTGCGCGCGGTCCTCACCGACCACTTGAACGCTCTCGCGCGCGACGACGAGATTCGCTGCCTCGTGCTCACCGGCGCCGGCTCGGCGTTCTGCGCGGGCATGGACACGACCGAGTTCGGCGGCGATCGCGCACACAAGGAACGCATCGTCGCAGCTCAGCATCGGCCTGTTCCGGGCGCTCGGGAACTGCCCGAAGCCGGTCGTGGGTGCGATCAACGGGCCTGCGGTCGCGGGTGGCTTCGCGATCGCGCTCCTGTGCGACATGCGGCTCGCCTCGACTGAGGCGCGGATGGGGTTCCTCGAGAACCGGCGGGGAATTCCGCCCAGCTACGCAGCCGCGCGCGCCGCGCTGCCGGCAGCGCTGGCGGTGGACCTCTGCCTCACCGGACGGCTGCTCGAAGCCGACGAGGCGCAGCGGCTCGGCGTCGTTTCCGAGGTGCACGCCCCGGACGACCTGATGCCGCGCGCTCGGGAGCTGGCGGCCGAGCATCGCCGCCGCGCCGCCGAGCGCCTCACTCGAGACGAAGCGACGGATCGTGGTCGAGCGCGCGACGACGTGGCGGCCGCTCTTCGAAGCCGAGGAGCAGGCGCTGGTGGACGCGCTGCTCGGGAGCTAGCGCGTACGAGCCCGCTGCTTCGGTTGTGCGTGTCCGCCCCGGCGGCGACAGTCAGCTAGCTCGCGACCTGAGCCTGCACCGAGGTGTCGGGCACCGCCTCCCTGCGATCGGCTCCGCCTCTCCAGTCTGGCCAGCGCTTGAGGAATCGTCTCCTCCGCCTGTCCATCACCTGACGCCGGTCATCCGCGGGATTCGCCAGAACCAGCATGCCCCCCACACTTCGTGCAGGCATGCTGGCCGGGCCCCCGCCAGAACAACGCCGAGACGGCCGCCGCTTCGCAGTCGACGCATCGTAAATCCACTCCCACGCGGCGCAGGGTACCCCGTATGCGCGACGTCCACAAGGCGGGGTAACCACCTTTTTTCAAGCTTCAGGGCGGAAATCCCCAGCACTTCAGCGAGCGGGGCAGCCAGGACTCGAACCTGGAATCCCCGGTTTTGGAGACCGGTGCCTTAGCCAATTTGGCCACTGCCCCAACCGGCGAAAGCCTAGCCTCCCCGCGCGACCGACGGCCTAGACTCGAACCACCGCGCGGGCGTGGTGAAACTGGTAGACACGCGGGCCTTAGGTGCCCGTGCTCTTCGAGCTTGGGGGTTCGAGTCCCTCCGCCCGCATCGAGCCGGTCTCAACCGTCGCACCCTCCCCCAACGCCGGTTTAGACTTCACCCGCGATGGAGGCATCGACCGCACCAGGCGTCCGGATCGATCATCCGAACCGCGACAAGCCTGAGTCGAAGGCGACGAAGGCCGCGGTCACGCTGCTGCTGCTCACCAGCGCCGGCCTGACCGCCGTGATCACGTTCGGCGGCTGGGAGGCACTCCAGGGTGCCGAGGCCGGTGCGATCGCCTACATCCTGATCTACCTGCTGATGGCCTACTACGTGACGCGCTGGAACCGCGGCGTCCTGCCGGTCGCCGCCGCACTGGCCGTGCTCTTCATGGTCATCGCGATCGTCGCCGCTCCGGGCTGGTTCGAGCGCGACAAGGCCGGCTTCGACGATCCCGGCGCTCGAGCCCGGGATCCTCGGCCTCCTCACGTTGATCCTGATCCCGGTGCAGCTCCTGCTGATCGCGTTCGCGTTGCGCGGCTTCAACCAGGAGTGGAACGTCGAGGTCGAGGTCGGCGGCGGTGAGTCCGACGAGGAGCGCGAGGCCCGCGAGGCCCGCGAGGAGCGCGCCCGCCGCGCCCGCGAGCAGCGCGAGCAGACCGCGATGCCGTGGGAGCTGCAGCAGCAGAAGGAGCAGGAGCTGCGCGACGAGCAGCAGCGCCACCAGGGCGGCACGCCGCCTCCGCAGTCCTAGCTACGCTGGATCCGCCCACGCGGCGGTGCTGGAACTGGCATACAGGGCAGGCTCAAAACCTGCTGCCCCTAGGGGCTTGTGGGTTCGAATCCCACCCGCCGCACTGACTGCAGATACCCGCCGACGATGATCGCGGCGGCGGCTGCGGCAGCCACGAACGCCGGCGAGCTCGCGCGACACATCGATCTCGAGTCCGGGGATCGGCCACGTCGAGCACGTCTGGCGGGTCGATCAGCGCGCACCACGACGAGCAGCAGCAGGATCGCGCCCGCCGCCATCACCGCGCAACCACTGCTCGAGCGGCAGCCGGACGTCGGCGTCGTTCGCCCTCGCCACCGCGATCGCCGATCGGGACCGCGATCAAGACGACGATGAGCACGTCGAACACCCCGCTGTACGCCTCCCACCCCGTCGTGGTCGGCACGGCGACGAGCGCGCCGCCGCGCCCGACCCGCTCCCCGCCGAACCACGGCAGGAACATGCAGACGAGGAGGACCAAGCCGCCAGCCGCGGCGATCATCTCGCCGAGGCTGACGCGCGAGGTGTCCAACTCGGTCTGTGCCGGGCTCTAGACGGCGGGGTTCGCCGGCGGTGGCGGGGGTGGCGGCGGAGGCGGCTCCGTGGTGCGCCGCGTCGTCGGCGCGACGCCGCCGCGCGCGAGCTGCGTGCCGCCCACGATGATCGCGATCGTCGCGATCAGCGCGAGGAAGATGCCGAACTTCTTCTCCTCGCCCTCGAGCACGAACGTGGCGACCATCGAGAACGCGATCACTCCCGAGGTCGTGACGATCGCGCTCGGGTGCCGCAGGCAGGTTCGCGGTGTTCCCCGTGGCGAGCATCGCCGCCGATGGCGATGACGATGAGCGCGATCAGAGCGAGCACGACGTCTGTGACGTCGAAGATCTTCCACGCGCTGACGCCCTCGAACCAATCCATGAACAGAGAGATGAAGAGCAGCAATCCGCCGCCCGCCGCAATGAGCGGCGCATTGTTTCCTCTTGCGTCCAACACGACCTCCGGCATTTCGGGTGCAGGTCGGTGGGGACTCTAACCACGCAATCGGGGGAAGATGAGGCGAATGGCCATTGAGCCGATGAAAGAGATCGAGGACCTGGTCGCGTTCGAAGGACGCTGGCCGGGAACGGACGCCGAGCGCCGTGCGGCCATCCATCTGCAGGGGCGCCTCGAGGCGCTCGGCCGCGACGCCGACGTCGAGCCGACCTTCATCTACCCCAACTACCCGATCACCCACGCGATCCACGCGCTGCTGGGCATCGTCGGCAGCGTCCTGTCCGTCTACACGCCCGTCGTCGGTGCCGCGATCGTCCTCTTCGCGACGGTATCCGCGTTCGGCGACCTCTCCGCGAGCTTCTATCTCGTGCGCCGCCTGACGGGGCGGCGGGCGTCGCAGAACGTGGTCTCAGCCGAGGCCGGGCGGGACAAGCGCGGCGTCGTGATCCTCACGGCCCACTACGACGCCTCACGGACCGGCACGGTCTTCGGCCGCAAGGCCCAGGAGCGACGGGCGACCTTCGGCAAGCTGATCCGCCGTGGTCTCGGCCCGTTCGAGCCTTTCTTCTGGGCGCTGTTCCTCATCCTCGTCTGCACGATCGTGCGCCTCATCGGCTTCGAAGGCACTCCCTTCACCGTCGTGCAGTTCATCCCCACGGTCGTCCTCATCGCGAGCATCCCGCTGCTCGTCGACATCGCGCTGTCCGACGTCGTCCCCGGCGCGAACGACAACGCGTCCGGCGTCGCGACCGTGCTGCGGCTCGCCGACCGCTACGGCGGACGGCTGGAGAACTTCGACGTCTGGGTCCTCTTCCCCGGCGCCGAGGAGGCGCTGCTGCTCGGCATGCGCGAGTGGATGCGGATACACAAGCGCGAACTCGATGCCGAGCGAACCGTCTTCCTCAACGTCGACATGGCCGGCACCGGCACGGTGCGCTGGATGGAGAAGGAGGGCCTCGTGCTCGCCATGAAATACCACCCCACCCTGATCCAGATGTGCGAGGAGATCGGCGAGGGCCGCGCGATGGTCTCCCGCCAGGCGACCGACGCGCTCATCGCACGCACCGCGGGCTTCCCCGCCATCACGATCACGTCGCGCAACGCGCTCGACTACGCGCCCAACTGGCACCAGCCGACCGACACGCCGAATCGCATCGACCCGGACTCGCTCGAGGGAACCTACGCCTTCTGTTGTGCGTTGCTCGAGCGCTTGGACGAGTCGATCGGGCCCGAGCTGGCGTAGTCGACGAACCAGTCGAACGCCTCGGGGTTCGCGAGCGAATCGCGGCTCGCGGCCTTCTCCGGATCCGCCCCCATCAGGATCTTCTTCACCGGCACCTCGAGCTTCTTGCCGCTGAGCGTGCGCGGCACCGCGTCGATCCGGACGATCTCGTCCGGGACGTGCCGCGGCGAGCAGCGCGACCGCACCTGGCGGCGAATCTCGTCCTTGATCTCGTCGGTTAGCTCCGCGCGCGTCACCACGAACAGCGGCATCCAGTCGTCGATGTCGAGCACCAGGCTGTCGAGCACGTCGGGCACGGCCTCGACGGCGCTGTAGATCTCGCTCGTCCCCATCCGGATCCCCTGGCGGTTGATCGTGGAGTCCGAGCGGCCGTAGATCACGCCCGTCCCGCGCTCGGTGATCTTCAGCCAGTCGCCGTGGCGCCAGACGCCGGGGAACATGTCGAAGTAGCTCTCGCGGTAGCGCTCGCCGTCGGGGTCGTTCCAGAAGAACAGCGGCATCGACGGCATCGGCTCCGTGATCACGAGCTCCCCGACCTCGTCGACGACCGGCTCGCCCTCCTCGTTCCACGCTTCGACCTTGGCGCCGAGCGCGCGTGCCTGCAGCTCGCCCTCGTAGACCGGCAGCGTCGGCACCGCGCCGACGAACGCGGTGCACAGGTCCGTCCCGCCGCTCGTCGAGAACAGCCAGACGTCTTCCTTCACGTTGTCGTAGATCCAGCGGAAGCCCTCCGGCGCGAGCGGCGAGCCGGTCGAGCCGATGCTCTTCGAGCTTCGGCAGCTCCGGCGGCTTCGCGCTCTCCTTCATGCAGTTCGCGATGAACGCGGCGCTCGTCCCGAAGCACGTGACCTCCGCGTCCGCGGCGAGCTTCCAGAGCACATCGGGCGCCGGTGCGCCGTCGTACAGGACGATCGCCGAGCCGGCGAGCAGGCCGCCGACCAGGAAGTTCCACATCATCCAGCCCGTCGTCGTGAACCAGAAGAAGCGGTCGTCGGCGGTCAGGTTCGAGTGCAGGTTCGCCTTCTTCAGGTGCTCGAGCAGGATCCCGCCCTGCCCCTGCACGATCGCCTTTGGCAGCCCCGTCGTGCCCGACGAGTAGAGGACCCACAGCGGGTGGTCGAACGGCACCTGCTCGAACGACAGCTCATCCGGCTCGGGCAGCTCCCACTCGCCACCCGCCAGGTACGGCACCGTGACCGTGTGCTGCAGGGTCGGGATCGCCTCGCGAAGCTGCGCGACCTGCTCCGAGCGGTCGAAGTCCTTGCCGTTGTAGCGGTACCCGTCGACCGCCAGCAGCACCTTCGGCTCGATCTGCTTGAAGCGGTCGATCACCGTCGGCGCACCGAACTCGGGCGCGGCGCTCGACCAGATCGCGCCGATGCTCGCGGTGGCGAGAAACGCCGCGACCGTCTCCGGGATGTTCGGCATGTAGGCGACCACGCGGTCGCCTCGCTCGACCCCGAGGCGGCGCAGCTCCGTCGCCACGCGTGCGGTCATGTCCGCGAGCTCGGCCCAAGTGATCTCGGACAGCTCGCGCAGCTCCGAAGCGTGCACGATCGCCGTCTCGCTCGGGCGCATCTCGCGGAAGAGCCGCTCCGCGTAGTTCAGGTGGGTGCCAGGGAACCACTCGGCGCCGGGCATCTCGCGGGCCGCGAGCACACCGTCATGCCCGCCCGGGATCTCGAAGTACTCCCACAGCGACGCCCAGAACGCGTCCAGGTCCTCGACCGACCAGCGCCACAGCTCGTCGTAGGTCTCAAAGCCGCGATCGAGCCAGCGCATGTAGTGCGTCAACCGCGCGTCCTCGATCCACTCGGGTGAGGGCTGCCAGAGGAGATCGCCTTCGGCCATCGCCCTTGTTCTACCCGAGTCGCTCGCGCGCAGCCGCAAGATGGCGCCGGCCGGCCGCGATCGTCGCGCGCGCCTGCTCGACCCGGTACTCGGTCGGGTCGCCAGAAAGCAGCTCGTTCGCCTGGTCGTAGCGGGCCAGCGCCTGCTCGTATTCCGCCAGCGCCCCCCGCGGGGCGTTGGGCATCGAGGTGTCGAGATCGAGGTCGCGGATTTCGTCACCGAGCGCCACCAGCTCATCGTCGGCGCTCCGCTCCCCGGCCTCGTGTACCTCGCGCTCGCGCGCCCGCCGGCGGCGCGCCCTTACTGCCAGCAGAAACGCGCCGAGGACGAACGGCAGCGCGATGGCCCCCGCGACGATCAGGACACCGAGCTTGAACGCATCGCCGAGATCGTCGAGGAAGTCGTCGGCGTCCGGCAGATCGCCGCCCGGCTGCCCCACGATCGGTGGGTCGGAGGCCGGCCCCGGATCGATCTGCCCTATCCGGCGAATCGCGGGCACGAGCTCGTCCACGAGCCGGTCATCGTCACGCGCGCGCACGGCGGAGCGGAGAGCAGCCGCCGCCTCGTCGGCCTCGGGATAGGACGTGACCGCCCAGTAGTCGCCGCCTGCGACGACGATCAGCGTGCCGCGCAGGCCGAGCGTGGACGCCACCTGATTCGCAAACCCTTGCGCGCCGCCCGCGGGCTCCGCGACGCCGGGCGGCACCACGGCCACCTTCACCCTGCCCAGAGCGGAGTTCACGATCGCCAGCCGCACCCTCCCCCGCTCCGGGACCGTCAGCCGATCCGCCGACTGCGGGTGCACGTAGACCGGGTCCGACTCGAGCGCACGCGCCGTTTTCTCGTGTGCGTTGCCATGCGCAGACGGGACGACCAGTAGGACGGCGAAGAGAGCGCTCGCGACGATGCGGCGCACCCGGTCAGGCTCTAGACGGGCGTGATCGGGTTGTGCTTGGAGGGCCATTCACGCGCGCGGCCCTCGTACAGCGTGAACCTGCGGGCGATCTCTGCCCGCAGGTCCTCGGGCTGGATGACGGCATCGACGACGAGCTCCGACGCGAGGTGGAGGATGTCGATCTCCTCCGCGTACTCGCGTCGCAGCTCCTCGGTGCGGCGCGCGCGCTCATCGTCGTCCTCGATCGCGGTCAGCTGGTTGTAGAAGACGGCGTTGATCGCGGCCTGCGGGCCCATCACGGCGATCTTCGCGCCGGGAAGCGCGATGCACGCGTCCGGGTCGAAAGCCGGCCCGGCCATCGCGTAGAGGCCGGCGCCGTACGCCTTGCGGATGACCACCGACAGCTTCGGCACGGTCGCCTCGGAGACGGCCGAGATCATCTTCGCGCCCGAGCGGATGATCCCCTGGCGCTCGACCTGCGTGCCGATCATGAACCCCGGGACGTCGGCGAGGAAAAGCAGCGGGATATTGAAGGCGTTGCATGTCCAGATGAAGCGAGCGGCCTTGTCGGATGAGTCGACGAACAGGACGCCGCCGCGCTGCTTCGGCTGATTGGCGACGATCCCGACGACGCGGCCCTCGATGCGCGCGTAGCCGACCACCAGCTCCTTCGCCCAGCGCTTGTGCACCTCGAGGAACGAGTCGGCGTCGACGAGCGAGTCGAGCAGGTCGTAGACGTCGAAGGGCTTGTTCTCGTCCTCGGGGACGATCTCGCGGATCGGCGTCTCGCTCGCGGGGGCGGCGGGCGGCGCGGGCGGCGGCTGGTCCTGCCAGTTCTCCGGGAAGAAGGACAGGTACCGCTTCGCCAGGTCGATCCCGTCCTCGTCGGACTTGACGAGGAAGTGGCCGCAGCCGGAGACGCCGGTGTGCATCTTCGCCCCGCCCATCTCCTCGAGCGTCACCTTCTCGCCGATGACCATCTCCGCCATTCGCGGCGAGCCGAGGTACATCGACGCGTTCCCCTCGCGCATGATCACGACGTCGCAGAACGCCGGGATGTACGCGCCGCCGGCCGCGCTCGGCCCGAACAGAACGCAGACCTGCGGCACGACGCCCGACAGCTTCACCTCGGTGTGGAAGATCCGCCCCGCGCCGCGGCGGCCGGGGAACATCTGCACCTGGTCGGTGATCCGGGCGCCGGCCGAGTCGACCAGGTAGATCATCGGCACCCGGTGCTGGAGGGCCTGCTCCTGGATCCGGATGATCTTCTCGACGGTCTTCGGGCCCCACGACCCGGCCTTGACGGTCGGGTCGTTCGCCATGACCGCGACCTGCCGCCCGGCGACGGTGCCCATGCCGGTGACCACGCCGTCGGCGCCGAAGCCATCCTGCTCCCAGTTCGCGAGCAGCGCCTCCTCGGCGAAGGAGTCGGTGTCGAGCAGCCGCGCGATGCGCTCGCGCACAGGCAGCTTGCCCTGCTGCGCCGACTTCTCGTGGTGGCGCTCGGGCCCGCCGGCGCGCGCCCGGTCGAGTGCCTCTTTCAGGTCGGACATCCGGCGCCGCAGTCTACGGCGCGGCTAGAACGTGACGGTGCTCTCGTTCGAGCAGACGCCGCTCGAATTGCACAACTGGAAGACGTACGTGCCGCCGCCCTTGTTGCCGATCGTGTGGTCCACGCTGCCGCTCGAGCCGGACACGTTCCCAACGATCTCGCCGTTCCGGATGACGTTGAAGGTGCCCGAACCTGCACCGCTCCAGTCGAGCTGGGCGTGCTGCACGCCCTTCACCTTGAAGCCGCTCGCGGAGAGGTCGAATCCGCCCGAGGACGGCGCGGTCACCGTGACCGACTGCGACGCGCTGTCGGTGCCGCCCGGCCCGGTGACGGTGAGCGTCACGGTGCGGGTGCCGCCCGAGGCGTACGTGTGGCTCGTCGGCGAGCCGGTCGCGCTGCCGCCATCGCCGAAGGTCCACGAGTAGCCCGAGATCGAGCCCGTGGACGTCGAGTTGAACGTGCAGCTGAGGTCGGTGCAGGAGTACGTGAAGCTGGCATCAGGGGGCGGAGTGACCGAGCCGCCGCCACCGAACCCGAGGGTGTAGAGCAGGTGGTTGTTCAGCTCCTCGAGCTCGTGACTACACCCTGCGTGAGCTGGTTCGCGATCGCCGTGCGCACGGTGCCGGGCTGCGCGCCGGTGTTCGTCTGCAGGTAGAGCGCTGCGGCGCCTGCGACGTGAGGCGAGGACATCGACGTGCCGCTCAGGCTCAGGCTGCCGCCGTTCATGTTCGCCGAGGTGATCCCGGACCCAGGCGCGAACCAGTCGACGCAGTTGCCCCAGTTCGAGAACGACGAGCGTGCGTCGGAGCTCGTGGTCGATCCAATCGTCAGCGCTGCGGGCGTACGCGCGGGCGAGTAGCTGCACGCGTCGCGGTTGCTGTTCCCCGCGGAGACCGAATACGTCACTCCGTCGCGCGATCGAATTCGCGACCGCGTCATCCACCGACTGGATCGCCCCGCCGCCCAGGCTCATGTTCGCGACGGCCGGCTGGCCGGGACCGTGCTGCTGCGTGACCCAGTTGATCCCGCGATGACCCACGACCACGCACCAGAGCCGCCGCAGTCGAGCACACGGACGGCCTTGAGCGAGACGCCCTTCGCGACGCCGTACGTGGTGCCGCCGATCGTGCCGGCCACGTGCGTGCCGTGGCCGTCGCAGTCGTCGGCCGTGGTCGAGTCGCTCACGAACTCCGCGCCGAGCGAGGCGCGACCCGTCGAACTCGGAGTGCGTGATGCGGATTCCGGTGTCGATCACGTACGCGGTCACGCCCGCGCCCGTCTGCTCATACGTGTACGTCCCGCTGAGCGGAAGCGTCCGCTGGTCGATCCGGTCGAGGCCCCACGTCGCGCCCGTCTGGGTTACCGACTTGTGGCGACGCCGTCCGGCTCACGTACTTCACCCGCGGGTCGCTCTCGATCTTGGCGAGCTGGCCGGGCGGAACCTTGCCGGCGTAACCCTCGATCGCGCTCCGTAAACGAGGCGATTCGTCACCCCGTAGCGGTTGCCGTGCTCCTGCGCGACCTTCGCCGAGTCGGCCGAGTCCTCGAGCACGACGATGTAGCGGTCCTTCAGCGAGGGGGCCGCCATAGCGCTCGCCGGAAGGGCGAGGGCAGCGAGCAGGGCGCCAGCCCGACTGACGGAGGCGAGCCACACCGCCAAGGTAGACCACCTCAGACGGCTTGACCAGTCCTTGATTCTCCTTCGGCTCGTCGCCCGAGTAGTCGTAGAACCCCATTCCGGTCTTGCGCCCGTACCAACCCGCCATCAGCATCTTCCGCAGGGTGGGCGGACGCGCGAACCGCCGCTCGCGAAACTCGTCGAACAGCACGTCGCAGATCGAGCCCATCGTGTCGAGGCCGACGAAGTCGGCCAGGGTGAGCGGGCCCATCGGGTGGCCGGCGCCGGCCTTCATCGCCTCGTCGATCTCGGTGATCGTTCCCACGCCCTCCTCGTAGGCGCGGATCGCGTCGAGCATGTACGGGACGAGCAGGCGGTTGACGATGAAGCCGGCCTTGTCCTTGGTCTCCACCGTCAGCTTGTCGAGGCTCTTGCCCCACTCGACGCCGGCCTGGAACGCCTCGTCGGAGGACGCGACCGAACGGATCACCTCGAGCAGCTTCATCATCTGGACGGGGTTGAAGAAGTGGAGTCCGATGAAGCTCTCGGGCCGCTTCGTCGCGGTGGCCTGCGCGATCACCGGCAGGGACGAGGTGTTCGTGGCGAGGATCGCGCCGTCCTTGACGATGCCGTCCACCTCGCGCCACATCTCGAGCTTCATGTCGAGGTCCTCGGTGATGGCCTCCACGACGAGGTCGCAGTCGGCGAGATCGGAGTAGTCGAGCGTCCCGTTGATCCGGCCGCGCACCTCGTCCGCGGCGGCCTGCTCGAGCTTGCCCTTCTCGACCGCGCGCGCGAGTTGCTTCTCGATCTTGCCGAGCCCCTTGTCGAGCGCGCCCTGGTCCGCCTCCCGGACGACCACGTCGTAGCCCGACTGGGCCGAGACCTGCGCGATTCCGTGGCCCATCAGGCCGCAGCCCACGACCCCGACCTTCTTGATGTTCATTAGCCTCCGATCCTCAAAGAGCGGAGGAGCCTACATGGGCCTGGTCCTTACAGAAGACCGCGGAGCGATCCGCCACATCGTCCTCAATCGCCCGGAGAAGCGAAACGCTCTCGGCGGCGAAGTGCTTACGGAGCTCGGGGCGGCCGTCGAGGACGCCGCGTACGACGACGCGGTGCGTGTGGTCGTCCTGCGAGGCGAGGGCCCGATGTTCTCGTCGGGCATGGACGTGGGCGACCTGAAGGAGCTGTCCGAGGACCCGTCGAACCTGCGCCGCTTCCGCACTCCGATCCTGCAGATCTGGAACCTGCTCGAGGAGATGCTCAAGCCGACGATCTGCCAGATCCACGGCGCAGCCCTCGGCGGTGCGTTCGAGCTGGCGACCGCGTGTGACATGCGCACCATGGCCGAGGACGCACTCGCTGGGATCATGGAGGTGCGCGTCGGCCTTCTCCCCGACGTCGGCGGCTGCTCGCGCCTCCCCGCGATCGTCGGGC
>CAWIUV010000010.1:0-74058 GCA_963839405.1 uncultured Thermoleophilaceae bacterium | reverse complement strand
CCGCCAGGCGAGCGCGAGCGCGAGCGGGACACTCCACGCGAGGTAGAGGACAGACTGGACGTCCGGGTGCACCCCAGGTGTGAGCATGTCGGTGATCACGAACGTGAGCAGCGAGGCGAGGAGTGTGAGCAGCGGCAGGCCCTTGCGTGCGTGTACCTCCCAGGCGAGGGAGCGCAAGCAGGAACGGCAGCGAGTAGTAAGACAAGTTCCACGGGTCGAGCACGCAGCGCAGCAGGAACACCAGCGCGAGCAGGAGCAGAGCGTCGTGCCAGGGCTGGCGCCGAAGCCGGATGGCGCATACGACGGAGAGCAAGAAGGGCACCAGGATGACGAGCGGCCGAGCCACCTCACCAGCGATGCAGGCGGGGTGCGGTAGCCGGCAGGCCTTTGGTTGCCAAAGACGTCGTAGACCGGCCCCGCGTGGTCGCCTAGGAACCACCACACCTGCCAGGGCTTCAAGATCTCACCACTGGTACTCGCGACCCCACGGGCGTCCGCGGCACCGCCGTGAAGTAGGAGAGGCGCAAGCACGGCCGCGACGACGACGCCGGCGACGGCAGCGGCGCGCAGTCTCGCGCGGTCGGTACCGCCCCCAAGCGCCACCGCCACGGGGACGGCGGCGAGCACGGCCCACGGCTTGTTGGCCACGGCAAGGCCCAGCAGCGCGCCAGCCAGGATCGGCCGCCGCGCGCCCCCGGCGAGCACCGCGCCGACGCACAGCACGGCGCCAAGCAGCTCCTCGGGGTGGCCGCTCCTGAGCGCCTTCAGCGTGACCAGGTTCGCGGCGCACAGGACCAGAACGAGCGCCGCGGCACCCCGCCGGGCGCCGGACGTGCTGCTGCGATCCCACAGCACGACGGCCAGGAAGGCGGCCGCCATAAGGCAGGGAATGGCCATGGAACGGAACAGGGCCAGGTCACCGCCTCCCCACAGATCCGGCAGGAAAGCGAATGGCGCGCGCAATATCAGCGATCCACCGTAGGCGGGCGCGAGCTCCAGGAACTCCGCGAGCCGCCCGTCGCGAAGTGCCTGCAATGCCGGCTCGGCTTCGATCGAGTAGTCGGTCTCGGCCGTCGTCGGCGTCATCCAGGCTGCCCAGACGA
Organism: uncultured Thermoleophilaceae bacterium; assembly: GCA_963839405.1. Taxonomy (GTDB): domain Bacteria; phylum Actinomycetota; class Thermoleophilia; order Solirubrobacterales; family Thermoleophilaceae; genus DASPHG01. The sequence continues at coordinate 72,955 of CAWIUV010000010.1, read as the reverse complement.
AGCATGCGCCGGCGGCCGCCAGCACGGCGGCCGCGACCCGTCTCGGCGAGGCGGAGAACATGCCTCCTAGATCGGCTGTGCGCGGCGGTCCTTTACGGCGGGCCGCGGCCGACGGGTCAGCCACCGTTCAAATCTACACACAACCCGTTCAGACGTCGAACACCAAACGGGTCACCCGGCCGATCGCGTGCCGGGCCCCACGCCCCGACACTTGCCAAGAACGATGCGCCAGACGGTTCACACCCACTGCTTTCACAACGTCTTTGAGCGACGGGGGAAGCGTCAGCACATCACGACCCGTGTTCGAACGATCGGGTGCGGGGCTGCCAGTACGAACTCGACTCTCCATGGAGGGAGGTGAATTCATGCTGAACCTGATCCAGACCATCGCCGTCCGGCTTCGGACGCGTGAGGAAGGCCAGACGTTCGTCGAGTACGGCCTCGTCATCGGCGTCGTGTCGATCGGCCTCATGCTCGTCTTCGGAGGCCTCGCCGGCGTACTCGGGGGCGTCGTTACCGAGATCGAGGAAGCGATCTCCGGCGGGAGCTAGCCAAAAAGTTCACCCCCGCCCGCCACGCTGGCTCGGCCAGGCGTGGCGGGCGGGGTGATTCATTCATTACTGCCCCAAACACACCAACACATGCACCGCAGCCCACTCTTCAGTTCACAGCGCAAAGCCTCGTGCGGGTCACTCCGGCTTCGTCCGCGCGCGCTCTTCGAACGCGTTCGCGCTCTCGACCCCGCGCGTCGCTCGCCGCATGGCTCCGAGAGCGGCCAGGCGATCGTCGAGTTCGCGCTCATCCTGCCTCTGGTCCTCATCCTTCTTCTTCTCATCCTCGACTTCGGCCGCGCGATCAACTACTGGATCGACAGCACGCACCTGGCGAGCGAGGGTGCGCGGCTCGCGGCGGTCGACAAGGCGCCCGGCGGAAACCTTCAGGCGCACATCAAGAACCAGGCCGACACCGAGGAGCTTCGGACAGGCGGATCCGTCGGTGTCGCAGAGCCGGGACTCGAGGTGTCCATCTGCTACCCGGAGGGGCGTGCAGTCGGCAACCCGGTCAAGGTCACCGTCAGCGCGGACTACAACTGGCTTCCGTTCCTCAACAGCGAATTCGGCCTCACGCAGACCGCGATCACGGGCTCCGCGACCCACCGGATCGAGCGCGTCACCGGAGCGGTCACGGAAGGGGGCCCAGCGTGCTGATGCGGCGTCTGCTGGAACGCATCCGCCGGGAGGAGAACGGCAGCGTCTTCGTCGTCGTGGCCGGCTTCCTCCCGGTAGCGGTCGTACTTGGGGCGTTCGTCATCGATATCGGCAACGCCATGGAGCACGACCGCCACCTTCAGGTCAAGGCCGACGCCGGCGCGTTGGCGGCGGCGCAGGAGTTCAACGCATGCCGAACCAACCCCGCGGATGCGAATGCGGCGATCGCTGCCGCGGCCACGAACTACGCCAACGACAGGAACGTCCTGGTGGACGATGATGAGGCTCAAGGGCGCGTCAACACGGTCATCAACGGCACGGACTACGACGCGGCGGACAACTCCCTGGGAACCCCCTGCGAGAGGGGCTTCGTCGACGTCAAGCTGACCGAGGAGGACTCGCCCGCGTTCTTCGACTTCGTCGGAGACCACGACTACCGCGGGCACGCGCGCATTCAGGTCTTCAAGCTGCAGCAGCTGAACGGCTTGATCCCGGTGGCCCTGCCGGTCCCGGATTTCGAGAGCGCAGCTGCGATCTTCATCAACGAGGCGACGGGCCTGCCCCTGCAGGTCGGCGGCCAAGACGTGGTCCGACAGCTGCCGACGACGGGCAACGGAACGTTTGAGAGCGCGACGGCCGCATCCGTGCCGATTCCAGCCGGCGTTTCGGATGTCGGGGTTCGCATCGCCCTCTCCAACGACACCGCCAACATCCTGAGCTGTGCCGCCGCCGACGTCTGCTACGACGCCGGAGACACGGCCAAGGGCCTCGTATACATCCGGGGTTGGACGGCCGCGGGGAGCGTTACTTACAACGGCTCCGCCGGACCTCAGACCGCGCCGCTCGCCCGCAGTGTCACGCTCCAGCCCGGCACGAACTGCGACAACCCGTACTTCTCGTCTGCGACTGAGTCCTGCGACTCGGTCAAGGTGCGGGCGGACGTCGACTTCGGGCCGGGTGCCGTCCCTAGTGCCCTCGGCGCCACCGTGACCGCGTTCATCGTGGGCTCGAACACTCCTTACCCCCTCACGCTGGGAGCGAACGGGTGGGAGTCGGCACCCATTGCCATTCCGGCGGGCGCCGGGCCCGTGAACTTCGAGCTCAAGTGGGAAGAGACTGACGGCGGCTTCGCGAAGCCCCCCAAGAAGCCAGGCGACCCGCCGCAGCTCGACGAATGCAACACCAACAACAACAACAACAGCCCCTGCAAGGGCACGTTCGGCATCGTCCAGCGCCACTTCAGCGCCCTCGATGATCGGTCGGGCCCGATCGAGAGCGTGCGGCTGAAGCAGGGGACAACCGACTTCCCGAACTCGCTGCAGCAGTGCAGCGCTGGCTTCACCGCGTGCACCTACCCGCTCGACATCAGCGTGGAGGTCGGCGGCGGCCTCGAGGTCAACGGGCCCACTCAGTACCTGCGCGTCGACGGGGGCAACCTCACTCAGGCGCTCGACTGCAACGCCGACGGCCCGGGCAACTTCAGCGACGAGATCGTCTTCGGTTGCACGCCGTGGTACGAGGTCAACGACGGCAGCCCCTGCCCGGCGAGCGTCGCGGGCACGCCCCAGCCCTGGAAGTGCTCGCAGGTCGCGCCGGGTGAGAGGGAGAGCCAGCTTGGCAAGGCGCTCAACCTCCGCATCCTCGGGGACGAGAAGCCGAGCACGTGTCCAGGCCCCGGCCTGCCCGGCCACAACAACTACAACGACCCGATACCCGGCGATCCGCGCGAGGTGCACGTGTACCTGACGGAGTTCGGCGCGTTCGACGGCTCCGGCGCGGACGACACGGTCCCCGTCACAGGCTTTGCGACGTTCTACATCACAGCGTGGAAGGGGAATAACGGCTTTGCGAACCCCTGCGAGGGCGATGGGGACGAGACACCCCCCGGCGCCGCGCTCGAGGTCGGCGAGCTCCTCGGCCACTTCATCGCGCACGTGGACTTCCCGAACGACGGAGGCGCGGGGCCTAACCCGTGCGACTTTGACGACATCAGGCCCTGCACGGCAGTGCTTACCGACTAGAGAGGACACATCCCATGCAGCTACTCCCCACAGACACTCCCCGCCGCTCGCGCGGTCCGCTGTCCACCAAGAACGGCACGTTCGCGGTGGCTGCGATCCTCGCCTTGATCGCGGCGGCAGCACTGCTCGTCTTCCTGAACGAGTATCGCGATGACCTGACCGATTCCGATCCGGCGCAGGTCCTTGTGGCTCGCAGCCTCGTGCCGAAGGGCACGCCCGGCAATCTCGTCGCTGACCAGCAGCTGTACAAGCTCGAGCAGGTCGAGAATTCGCAGCTCGAGGACGGTGCCATCACCGATCCCTCGCAGCTCGCGGGTCAGGTGGTCGTCGCTGACATCCACCCGGGCCACCAGCTCCGGAGCTCCGACTTCGGGACCGGCCGGGCGGTCCAGTCTCGTTTGTCCGGCTCCTATCGGGCGATGACCGTCCCGGTGGATTCCGCGCGCGGAATGATCGGCGACATCGAAGCGGGCGACCACGTGGACGTCGTCGTCACGTACGGGAACGGCGGAATCGGTAAGAGCGACGCGGAGATCGCCGCACGCGACGTGCTCGTGCTGTCGATACCCGACGTGTCCGACAGCGCTGTGGGCGACTCGTCCGGCCAGGCGGCAACGTTGCGCGTGAATGACGGCGACGCTGCGCCGATTGCATCGGCCGTGGACAGCGGCGAGGTGTGGCTCGTGCTACGGCCCGCCGCCGCGCTGGACAGGGAAGGTCGATGAACCCAGCCGTCAAGACACTCGTCGCCATCGACGCCGGTGCGAACCGGGATGCCGTCGAGGCGGTCATCCCGGTTCAGCAGTCGGTCGAGCTGGTGGGGATCGTCGACGGCCTCGAGGCGAGTTGGGAGACGCTCACGCGTCAGCCAGTGGACGCTGTGGTCGTCGCCTGCGCCGGCGACAGCGAGTACGCGCTGTCCTTCATCGACGGCATGGCGCGCGAGTATCCCGATCGCCCCGTCATCGTGATCGCGGGGCACTCCGCGAACGGCCTTGTCGGTAGGGCCTTCGCGGCGGGCGCCGAGGACGTCGTGACGGTCCCCTCGAGGACGGGCAACCGCCCGCGCCTGCTGAGCGCGAGCGAGTGGCGGCTGACCTGGTCAGCGCCCTCGAGAAGGCGATGGCGCGCCGCAATCGTGCCGCCGTCGCGCCGCGAACGGGAAACGGTCGGATGATCACCGTGCTCGGGCCGAAGGGTGGAGCGGGCAAGACGCTCGTTTCGTGCAACCTCGGCGTCGCGCTCGCTGAGGCCGGCCATCGCGTCGTGCTCCTCGATCTCGACCTCCAGTTCGGTGACGTTGGGCTTGCACTGGGCGTACCGCCGGGCAAGACGATCTACGAGCTCGTCATGTCCGGCGGCTCGCTCGACGCCGAGAAGCTGTCGGCTTATCTCGCCACTCACGAGTCGGGTCTTCGCGTGCTGCTGGCCCCGTCGAGGCCCGACCAGGCGTCGGCCGTAAGCGTCGGGTTCCTACGCGAGCTGTTCGACGTACTCCGCGCGAGCGCCGACTTCGTGATCGTCGACACGCCGCCCGGGTTCACACCCGAGGTGATCGCTGCCATTGACGCAGCGACGACCTGTGCATCGTGGGGATGCTCGACTCGCTCTCGCTGAAGAACACGAAGCTCGGGCTGGAGACGCTCGAGCTCATGGGGGTCGAGCCGGAGCGGATCAAGCTCGTCCTCAACCGGGCCGACTCGCGCGTGGGGATCACGCGTGAGGACGTCCAGGCGGTCACGGGCCGCCCACCGGACGTGCTGCTTCCGAGCCATCGGGACATTCCCCGATCGGTGAACGAGGCGCGGCCGATCGTCGGAAGCCAGCCCGGCTCTGATGCCGCGCGCGCATTCCGATCCTTTGCGGACTCATACATAGGCGCCGACGGCGCCGCAATGAACGGCCGGAAGCGGCTGCTCGGGAGGTGGCTGTGATGGAACTGACGCAACGTATTTCGGCGGCGACAGCCCGATGCGGCCCCCGCGCCCGGTGGTCGACCCCTTCGCGGAGGTCAAGGACAAGATCCACAAGGCCGTCATCAGCGGGCTGGGGCCGCAGCTTTTCAACACCGAGACCGATCCCACCACGCTTCGCAGCCGCGTCCAGGGCGACATCAGCGTCCACCTCGACCAGGAGTCCGGCATCGCACGTACCGACCGCGAGCGGATCGCGCGCGAGATCGCCGACGACATCCTCGGACACGGGCCGATCGAACGGCTCCTCGAGGACGACACGATCACGGAGATCATGGTCAACGGCCCGTTCGAGGTTTGGATCGAACGGCAAGGAAAGCTGTACCACACGAGCGTCCGCTTCAACGACGACTCGCACCTGCGACGCATCATCAACAAGATGGTCGCCCTTGTCGGCCGGCGCATCGACGAGGCACGCCCGATGGTCGACGCACGCCTACCCGACGGCAGCCGCGTCCATGCCGTCTTCCCCCCGCTGTCGTTGTCGGGTCCGCTGCTCACCATCCGGAAGTTCCCCAAGCGGCGACTCACTGCCGACGACCTCGTACGGCTGGGCACGCTGACGCCCGAGACCGCGGACTTCCTCGATCGCTGCGTCAAGGCGCGTCTGAACGTGCTGATCTCAGGCGGCACGAGCTCCGGCAAGACGACGCTGTTGAACATCGTGTCCGCCTCGGTCCAGGACGAGGACCGCGTGGTCACGATCGAGGAGACCGCCGAGCTCCAGCTCCACCAGAGCCACGTGCTGCGGCTCGAAACCCGGATCCCGAACACCGAGGGCGAGGGTGCGGTCCCGATTCGCGAGCTCGTCCGCAACTCGCTGCGCATGCGCCCCGACCGCATCATCGTCGGCGAGGTCCGCGGCGCCGAGGCGCTGGACATGCTCCAGGCGATGAACACGGGTCACGACGGCTCGCTCTGCACGCTGCACGCGAACGCCCCACGGGACTCGCTGTCGCGGCTCGAGACGCTCGTCATGATGGCGGGCTACGACCTGCCGAGCCGCGCGATCAGGCAGCAGATCTCCTCGGCGCTCGACCTGCTCGTGCACCTCGAGCGCATCCGGGACGGATCCCGCCGCGTGACCGCGATCAGCGAGGTGCAGCGGATGGAGGGCGACGTGATCGCGCTCCAGGACGTCTTCACCTTCAAGCAGAAGGAGATCACCGTCCGACGGCAAGGTCATCGGCCAGCTCGAGAGCACAGGCCTGCGTCCCTCCTTCCTCGGCAAGTTCGAGCGCTACGGCGTGCCGCTCCCCACGAACCTGTTCGCCCCGACGCAGGGGATGGTCACGCCGTTCACGCGAAAGGGCGCCCGATGAAGAGACTCGTCTCGACAGCACTCGCGCTGGCCGCGACCGCCGCGCTTGCGCCGCTCGCGAACGCTGCACCCTCGCTGAGCGAGGCAGACGCGAAGTTCCCTGAGCGTTCGTTCGTCCTGACGCTGCCTGCGGGCGCCGAAGCGCGGGCAAGCCAGATCAGCGTCAGCGAGAATGGCGGTCCGGTCCGCGGGCTCGACGTCGAAGCCCGCTGACGCGGCGCGGCGCTCTCGGCTTGGTGTCGTGCTTGTGCTCGACACGAGCAACAGCATGCGCGGTGAGCCGCTCGACCAAGCCTTCGCGGCAGCACGAGAGTTCGCCAGGCAGCGCAAGGAGAATCAGCCGCTGTCGCTCGTCACGTTCAACTCGCAGACGGACGTGGCAATGCCTCTCACGACCGACCCGTTCGTGATCCAGGAAAGCCTGGCGACACCGCCGGAGACGCGTGTTGAGACGCATCTCTACGACGCAGCCTCAAGGCCATCGACGTCATCCGCGAGTCCGAGCTGCCGGGCGGATTCGTCGTCGTGCTCTCCGACGGTGCGGACTTCGGCAGCGAGGCAAGCGCCGCCGCGGTCGCAGCCGCGGCACGCGACGCTCATGTCCGCGTCTATACCGTCGGCCTGAACTCGCCGGACTTCGACCCGGCGGCGCTCACCGAGCTCGCCAACTCGGCCGGCGGTACGTATGCGGAGGCCGCGTCGCCTGCCGACCTCAGCGCGATCTACAGCCGGCTTAGCGCCGAGCTCTCGAACGCCTACGTCGTGCGATACCGGTCGCTGGCCGAGCCGCAGGCGAAGGTCGCAGTCACCGCGGACGTCAGCGGTGTCGGCTCCGCTTCGGCCGCCTACACGGCTCCGCAGCTCGCCGTCAGCAATCCGGACGGCTCGGACGGGAGCTCGTGGAGCTCGCCGGTGGCGGTCGGAATCGCCGTCGCGGTGATCGCGGCGCTCTTCGCGCTCTCGTTGGTCGCACTCGTGCGTCGTCGGCGCAAGACGCCCGCGAGCGCGTCGAAGAGTTCGTCGCCGCGCGTGATGCCGAGCCCGAGGCCGAGCCCACCCTCACCGACCGGCTTGCTTCGCAGTACGGAGCGCTCGCTCGCCGGCTCCGCGAGGTGGGCGCGCTTCAGCGAGTCCGTGGACATCGCGGGCATCAGCTCGTCGCCCGCGAGCCTGCTCACCAACACCATGCTTGCGCGCGGCCGCCGCGGGGCTTCTGCTGGCCGTCGCGACCGGACAGGCCTTGGCATCCCGATCCTCTTGGTCGCTCTGGCGCCGCTCGTGCTTTCGTTCGTCATTCCGCTCGCGCGTCCGGCGGCAGCGACGCCTCTTCTCAGACCAGCTTGCAGACCACCTCGCCGTGGTCGGAAGCACGCTTAGGAGCGGTCACAGCTTCGCCGCGGCGCTCGCCTCGGGGCTGGACAACGCTCCGCAGCCGACGCGTCGTGAGTTCGAGCGCGTGCTCGCGCGACGAGCGCCTCGGAGCACCCCTCGACGAGGCACTGGAGACGCTCGCGCGGCGAATGGAAAGTCGCGACGTCGAGCAGGTCGCACTCTTGGCGCTGCTCCAGCGCGAGGCGGGCGCGGACGCCGCCGAGATGCTCGACGGCGTGGTCGAATCAATCCGAGAGCGCCAGAAGCTACGGCGGACGGTCCGGACGCTGACAGCGCAGGGCCGCCTCTCGAGGACGATCCTGACCGCTCTGCCGATCTTCACGTTCGCCTTCTTGATGGCGTCGAACCCGGACTACGTCGATCCGCTCCTCAACACGGGCATCGGCCGAGTGCTCATCGGCCTGGGCGTGCTGATGGTGATCGCGGGTTCGCTCGTGATCAAGCGAATCGTGGACTTCGAGATCTAAGGAGACTCGTGATGGCACTTGCATTGATAATCGCGATCGTCTCCGTCGGGCGCGGCGCTCGCCCTCGCCGCCCGGGCCGCAACTCTGCCGCGGCTGCGCACCGAGGAGAGCCTTGGGCAGATCGAGGCGTATGGCTATCGGCAGGCCGGCGACGCCGAAGAGCCGGAGCGCACCGCGCTGCTTCCGAGGCTCGCTCAGCGCCTCGGCGAGCGTATGCACGGCGGCGCAGCCGAGAAGCGGGAGCAGAGACGCTCGCAAGTTGCTCCTCTCCGCCGGCATCTGGGGAGTCTCTCCGGCGAGCTTCGTCGGCTACCGCGCCCTGGCGGCATTGGGGCCGCGGTGCTCTTCGGCTGGCGTGCTCTCGAGCGGAGACGCATCAATCGGGCTCGCTCTGCTCTTCGCCGTCTACGCGGGCGTGATGGGCTGGATCGCGCCGGTCGCAATCTTGAAATCCCGCGCGCGCCAGCGGCTCGAGCGGATCGAGATCGAGCTGCCCGAGCTGATCGACTTGCTGGTCGTGACCCTCGAGGCTGGGCTCAGCTTCAACGCCGCGCTGCGTGCGCTCCGTCGAGCGCATGCGCGGACCGCTCGGCGACGAGATCAGGCTCGCGCTGCGCGAGCACAACCTCGGTCTGGATATGGAGCAGGCGCTTCAGAACATGCTCGAGCGCTGCGACGCACCCGCGGTGCGGGCGTTCGTCCGGGCGGTCAACCAGGGCGAGTCGCTCGGTATCTCGATCGCCCAGGTCATGCGCGAGCTGGCGGCTGACCTTCGCACCCGGCGTCGGCAGATCATCGAGGAGAAGGCGCAGAAGGCGCCGCTGAAGATCCTCTTCCCGCTGTGCTTCTTGATCCTCCCGACGATCTTCATCGTCGTGCTCTTCCCTGGCCTCTACAACATCTTCCAGACGCTCGGCGGCTAGGAGATGGTCGCCTTGCTCAACGGCGACGGGCGCGTGGTCTGCCCGCAGTGCACCGGTCGCCGATTCGGTCCTCACGCGGACAAAGGGGCCTGCTTGGCCGCAGCGAGCTGGGGCCCGACGAGGGCCTCCTCCTGCGCCCCGCGAACTCGGTCCACACCGCGTTCATGCGCTTCCCGATCGATGTTGTCTTCCTCGACCGGGAGCTAAACGTGCTCGATGTGCGCGCATCGGTCCCCCGTGGCGGGTAGCCGCGCGGCGTGGTGCGCGAGCGGCCCTGGAGTTGGGGGCGGGCGAGGCCTCGCGCGCGGGATCGCGGTCTCGACAGGCTGCACTGCAGCTACGCGTCGAGGTGTTATTCATCTACACACGCGGGAGAACTGCGTGATCGAAACCTGAACATCCGGCCGCAGAGATCAGCACGGCCAGACTTTCGTTGAGTACGCGCTTCTACTCGGCTCTCGCTAGCCCTGCTGCTCGTTTTCCAACCTCTCGGCGTGAGCCTCAAGGGTTCATCAACGCCATCACGGACCTCCTCTAGCGCACCAGCAGGGGGGCAGCGGGCTATCTTTGGCTCGTGCCGCGTTCTCGCCGTGCCGCAAGGCGCGTACTCCCACTCCTGATCTGCGCCGCGCTGTTAGCGACGACCGCGTCTGCGCAGGACGCCGGAGTCCAGGTCGTCGGCGGAACCACCGCCGAGCCCGGCGAGTATCCGTGGCAGATCGCTCTCTACAAGAAGCAGGGACCCAGCTTCGGGTTCATATGCGGGGGCACGCTCATCGCGGCGCAGCGCGTGCTGACCGCCGCCCACTGCACCAGCGGCAACGCCAGCAGCATGCTGGTGAAGGTCGGCACGCAGTCCCTGAACTCCGGCGGCACCGTCATCGCGGTCTCCGGCTACGCCGACCATCCGAGCTACAGCTCGAGCACCAGCCAGAACGATGTTGCGGTGCTCCAGCTGGCGAGCTCGGGCACCGCCGGAGGCGGCCAGATCCTTCAGCTCATAGGGCAGGAGGGATCTGCTGACGACGCCCTCTGGGCCCCCGGGGACCCGCTCGCGATCTCGGGCTGGGGGAGCACGACGCAGGGTGGCGGCGCTGTCGAACCAGCTGAGGGAGGCCTACGTTCCCCGCGTCGCGGACTCGACCTGCGGCCAGGGCGACTACTACGGAAGCGAGTTCGACCCGGCGACGATGGTCTGTGCCGGGTTCGACGCGGGCGGCGTCGACACGTGTCAGGGCGACTCGGGCGGTCCGCTCGCGGCCTCCACGCAGACCCCGCCTCCCTCGAGCGAGAACGACCCCTCGCAGTGGCGGCTCGTCGGCGTGACCTCCTGGGGAATCGGCTGCGCCCTACCGAAGAAGCCGGGCGTCTACAGCCGCGTCGCCGCACCTGGGATACGGAATTGGATTCTCGGAACGCCGTCGCAGTTCCAGCTCGACGTCACGACGGCGGGTAGCGGGGCCGGCACCGTGATCAGCAGCCCCGCCGGGATCAACTGCGGCGCCGACTGCACGCAGAACTACAACGACGGCACGCCCGTCACGCTCACCGCTGACCCCGCGACCGGCTCGACCTTTACCGGCTGGAGCGGCGACTGCTCGGGCACCGGCAACTGCCAGCTCACGATGAACCAGCAGCACAGCGTGACGGCGACGTTCACCGACCCGACGCCGCCACCGCCGACCCACATCCTCAACGTCTTCAAGAGCGGCAACGGCACAGGGACCGTGACCAGCAGCCCGGCGGGGATCAACTGCGGCGCCGACTGCACGCAGAACTACAACGAGGGCACGCCCGTCACCCTCACCGCCGACCCCGGCGGCGGCTCCACGTTCACCGGCTGGAGCGACGCGTGCTCGGGCACCGGCACCTGCCAGGTCACGATGAGCCAGGCGCAGGACGTGACCGCCACGTTCACGGCCGCTCCGCCTTCGCCGACCCACACGCTCAGCGTCTTCAAGAGCGGCACAGGCACCGGCACGGTGACGAGCAACCCAGCCGGCATCAACTGCGGCTCCGACTGCTCTCAGAGCTACAACGAGGGCACCTCGGTCACCCTCACGGCCACCGCTGCGGCAGGCTCGACGTTCGCCGGCTGGAGCGGAGCGTGCTCCGGTACCGGCACGTGCCAGGTGGCGATGAGCCAGGCACGCAGCGCGACGGCAACCTTCAACGCGCAGGAGGCCTCGCCACCCCCCGACGGCGGCGGGACGGATCCGACTCCCACGCAGGATCCCCCATTCGCCCCCTCACTCGACGATCCGCTCGAGGAGCTCGACGAGACGCCGCCCCTGGCCGCGATCGCGAGCCAGCGGCTGCGAATGAGCCGGCGCGGCTACGTACGCGTTCGCGTCAACTGCGATGAGGAGACCGACGATTGCCTCGGTGTCGTGCGGATCCGGCTGCGGCTTCCGACCGCCAGCACTGCGGCGCTACGCACCGTCGGCCGCAAATCCTTCGAGATCGACGCCGGTGAGAGCAAGCGCGTCGAGGCTTCGCCTCAGGCGACGGGCGCGCCGCCTGGTTCGCGAGGAGGGAAGCCTCCCCGCTCGCGTCGTGGTCGTCCTCGAAGACCCGGCCGGCAACGAGCGCACCCTGCGCAAGAAGCTCACGCTACGCGCGCCGTAAGGACCTGGCGCCGCCGAGCAGGCATGATCTAGACGATGGCCCGCGCCAAGACACCCGGCCGGGGTGCGCCAGGCCGTGCGCGAACGCCGCGCGCCGAGCGCGAGGAGCAGATGATCGAGGCCGCGAGCCGCCTTTTCGCGGAGCGCGGCTTCGATGGCTGCTCGATGGAGGACATCGCGAAAGCGAGCGGCATCACGAAGCCGATGCTCTACGCGTACTTCGACTCCAAGGAGGGGCTGTTCGCCGCGTGCGCCGAGCGCGCGGGCGCACAGCTCGGCGAGGAGTTGCGCGCGGTCGGCGAGCGCGGGATCTCACGCCCGACAGGCAGCTGTGGGAAGGGCTGCAGCGCCTGTTCGCGTTCGTCGACGAGAACCACGACTCGTGGCTTCTCCTCTATCCGGATGGAGCGGCCGCCACGGGCTCGATCGGCTCCGGCGCCGCCGCGGCACGGGACGCGATGGCGGACCTCCTGACCGAGCAATTCACGCGCGCCGCGCGAGAGCAGGGCCTGGCGGAGGAGGTGCTCGCGCACATCGAGGGGATCGCGCACACCTTCACCGCGGCTGCGATCAGCGCCGCATCGCACTGGGCGACGGAGCGGAAGGAGCCGCGCGAAATCGCCGCCCTGAGGCTGATGAACCTGCTCTGGATGGGCTGCGGCTCGCTGCTCGAGGGGCGGCTCTGGCTGCCCGACGCGGCTCGCTAGCCTGCTTGGCCGAAACTCGCACCGATTAGTTCGGCGCTCTCTCTCAGTCGTACTACCCAAGACGCCAAGCGATAGAAGGGAACCCTGACGATGAATCGTGGCCTAGCCCGCCTTGCCGACCTCGCTTATCGCCGCCGCGGCCGCATGGTGCTCGCATGGATTGCAGCGGCAGTCGTGATCATCGGATTGGGCTCTTCCCTGGCGGGTGAGTACAACGCCGACTACGACACCCCGAACTCCGAGTCGAAGGCGGCTAGCGACCTCACCGAGGAGCGCTTCGACGGCTACTCCGGCCAGGAGGTCTACGTCGTCTGGAAGGACGAGGCGGGCGCCGACAGCCCCGCGGCCAAGCAGCGCCTCGACGATTTCTTCGCCGAGGCCGAGCAGGTCGAGCACATCGCCGCGCACACCCCGATCCGGTACTCCGACGACAAGACGATCGGGTCGACCACGCTGCCGATGACCGTCCCCGGCTGGGACATCGAGAAGGAGCAGGGCGAGGAGCTGATCGACGCGGCCGAGGGGAACAGCGGCAACGGGCTCGAGATCAAGCTTGGAGGCGATCCGATCTACGTCGCCCAAGAGCAGTCGAGCCCCGAGGGCATCGGGTTCCTGGGCGCCGCGATCGTCCTGCTGATCGCCTTCGGCTCGGTGGTGGCCGCCGGCCTGCCGCTCCTGATCGCGCTGATCGGCCTCGGGATCACCTCCGGGGGCCTGATCCTCCTGTTCGCCAACATCGTCGACGTCCCCGACTGGACGACGGCCGTGTCGGGCCTGATCGGGATCGGCGTCGGAATCGACTACTCGCTGCTCGTCCTGACCAGATTCCGGGCGGCGATGAGCGAGGGCAAGGACCGCCACGACGCCGTAGTAGAGGCCGTGACCACCGCCGGACGCAGCGTCGTGATCGCCGGCTGCACGGTGATCGTCGCGGTCTTCGGCCTCACCCTGACCGGGCTGTCGTACATGTACGGCGTGGCCATCTCGGCTTCGTCCGCCGTCCTGGTGGTGATGCTCGCGTCGATCAGCCTGCTGCCCGCGCTTCTCTCCTACCTCGGCCCGAAGGTCGATCGCCTGCGAATTCCCGTTCCTCAGCCGCGGGCTGAAGACGGAAGGGAACGGCGAGTCGCCGGCCGCTCGCTGGAGCCATCTGGTCCAGCGCCGGCCATGGCCGTTCGCGATCGCCGCCGTCGCGCTGCTCCTGGCACTGGCCGCGCCCGCGCTCGGCATGCGGCTCGGCTTCCCCGATGCGGGCAACGACGCCGACGGACACGATGACGCGCCAGGCCTACGACCTGAACACGGAGGGATTCGGGCCCGGCACGAACGGGCCGCTCGTGATCGCGGCCGAGCTCCCGGACAAGTCTGCGCAAGGCGAGATCAACGAGCTCGCGCAAACCGTTCGCAACGAGTCCGGAGTCGCCTTCGTCCCGGATCCCGTGATCAATGACGACGGGAATGCGGCGATCGTCACCGTGATCCCGACGACTTCGCCCCAGGACGAGGAGACGCTCGACCTGGTCAGGAATCTGCGCGATGACGTCCTGCCTGCGACGCTCGAAGACTCCGGCGTCACCGCCCACGTCGGCGGCGTGACGGCCGCGCTCGAGGATCAGAGCGAGTACATCAAGGACCGCATACCGCAGTTCCTCATCGGCGTCGTCGGGCTGTCGTTCCTGCTCCTGCTCGTCGCATTCCACTCGCCGCTGATCTCGCTCAAGGCAGGCGTGATGAACCTGCTCTCGGTCGGCGCCGCCTACGGCGTGATGACGCTGTTCGCACAGGGCGGGACGCTCGGCGGGCTGATCGGCGTCGACCACGAGGTGCCCATCGCGCCGTTCATGCCGGTGATGATGTTCGCGATCCTCTTCGGCCTCTCGATGGACTACGAGGTCTTCCTGATCTCACGGATCCGCGAGGAGTACCTGAGACACGGCGACACCCGCCGGGCGGTGGCCGACGGCCTGGCGAAGACAGCGCGCGTGATCACCGCGGCCGCGGCGATCATGGTCGTCGTCTTCCTTGCGTTCATTGCAGCGCCGGACGTGTTCCTGAAGCTGTTCGGGATCGGCCTGGCCGTCGGCGATCTTCCTCGACGCCACCGTCGTCCGAATGGTGCTCGTGCCGGCTGTGATGCAGCTGCTCGGCAAGTGGAACTGGTGGATCCCGGACTGGCTCGAACGGATCCTGCCGCGGCTCGACGTCGAGCGCGTGGCCGTCGGCACGCCGGCGCGGAAGCAGGTCCTAGCCCGCGCAGGCCCTGGTACAGCGTTCGCGCGTTCAAGACCGGGCCGAGCAGGCTCAGCGGCGATGCCGCCGGGTGATCATCGGCTCGATCTTCCGCGCGACCCATTCGTCACGTGCGGCAGCGCGGAAGGCGATCCGTTCGTTCGCGCGCAACGGGCGCCCGGTCGACAGGTCGGCGATCACCCAGTGATGCAAGCCGAGCCGGCGGCGAAAGACGCGCCGGTATCGGTCGAGGGCAGCGTCGAGCTCCTCGTCCCCGCGGAGCGCGGCAGCGGTCTCGTCCACGAGCCACTCTGCGCTCTGAAAAGCCCAGCCGCAGCCCACGCCCATCGTCGGATCCGTCGCGAGCGCGGCGTCGCCGACGAACGCGATCCCCGGCCGCGCGGCCGGCCGCATGACGTTCGGCACGTCGAGCTTGCCGAGCAGCTTCGAGACACGCTCCGCATCGTCGATCGGTGGCGCGTCCGGAACCGACGAGACAACCGCCCGGTACTCGCGCTCGGGGTCCGCTCGAAACTCCGGCAGATGACCGCTTGTGCATCCCCGCGACGACGACGCTGATGTCGTCCTCGTTGGGGAACACGGCGATGCCGTTCGGCTCGGCGAACCAGAGTCGAGCGCGCGTGGTCTTCGGCAGCCCGCGCCAGTACGCGAAGTAGAAGAACCGGCCGTGCGGGCGCACGCGGCCCGGCACCTTGCGCCATGCGCGCGATGCTCGAGCCTCGCCCGTCTGCTCCCACGACGAGCTTCGCGTGGATCGTCTTCCTGTCGCGGCTCGGGCTCTCGATCTCGACGCCGGCCGGACGGCCGTCCGATGCCAGCCAGTCCGACGGCGGTGCTGCCGGTGATCAGCTCGACGCCCGGCGTCTCGGCAGCGAGCTGGCGAAGAAGCGGATCGAGCGTCTGTCGCGTCACCCCGTACCCGTGCGGCACGTCCGTCGGCAGCCGCATCCACCCGCCGTAGGGCGACCACGCGGCCGGATGGGTCCGGATGGCCCCGCGAGCGTCGATCAGGGACGCGATCCCGACTCGTTCCATCGTCGGCACCGCGCTCGAGAGGATCGCGTGGGTGCAGGTGACCTTGTAGGCGGCGGGGTCCGGCCGCCGCTCGATGAGCGCGACCCGCAGGCCCGCCAGGCCGTACAGCCGCGCGGCGGTGCAGCCGCCGATGCTCGCCGCCCACAACCGCTACGTCGAATGCAGCCATGCCCGAGATACGTGAGAGTTTTGCGCCATGACCACCAATCGCGAGAAGTTGCTGCTCCTGCTTGCCGTTGCCGGATTCATCGTGCCGAACGTAATGGTCGCCGTTTTCATCGCCGAACACGGCCTCGATCTCGGTCTGTACTTCGAGAGCTGGTTCGACACGCTGCCGTCAGCGCAGCTGGTCGTCGACCTGGTGATCGTGTTCCTAGCGTTGCTCGTATGGGCGAGCTGGGACGGGCCCCGCAGCGGCGTCGACCGCTGGTGGGTCGTGATCCCGGCGAGCCTGCTGGTGGGCGTCTGCTTCGCGCTGCCGCTCTACCTGTACATGCGCGAGCGCGCGTCAGCTGAAGCCGAGCGCGCGAACCGCGCGCTGCGCTGAGCGGCTCGCGTCTGCAGACGACCTTCAGCACGCGCAGCTGGGCGCTGTCGCGGGCGGCCCTCAAGGTCACGCGCTGGCCGAGGAAGCGCCTGGTGCCCCGATAGATGAGCTTGACGCGCGCGGCCGACGCGTGCCGGGCGCCGCGGAGCTTCTTGTCGATGCGGATCGCTCCGCTGCTGTCGATCGGCGCGGTGAAGCGGCGCACACCGCGGCCGAAGTGCGCGCGGCCACGGATCCGGCCGGTCGCGCCGGTCTCGACGCTTGCGGAGATCGTGAGGCGGCCGCGGCGAAACTGAGCCCGGACCACCGTGAGCTCCGGGCGAACTTCGCACGGTGGAGGTCGTCACGGTCTCGTCAGCGTTCGTCGCTCACCTCGGCGTCATCGCTGCTGTCGCTCCTCCTCGCCTGGGTCCACCTCGTCGGCCGGCTCGACCTCATCGGACGGCCTGGGGTCCGGTCCGGGTTGGGGCGTCGGCTCCGGCGCGGGCTGCGGATCGACCGGTGCTGCCACCTCCGTGTAGGCGCACCCGCCCCCTCCGGGGACGTAGGTCTTCAGCGCGTTGTAGGCAGGCTTCGGGGTGAAATCAGTGGTCATCAGGCCGAGCTGAGCCGCCCACGTGTCGGCGTCGTTGTGCCACCGGGTGTTGCGAAGGTTGTGCCAAGCGGCGACTTCGACGTAGGGATCCTGGGCGAGGCAGTTGTAGGCACGGGTCAAGTAGTCGGCCTGAGCCTCCATGCTCACCCCGCCGTCCTGAAAGGCGACCTGCGAGCTGGTGCTCCACCCGAACTCGGTGAACCAGATCGGCTTCGTGTCACCGTGCGCCGCCATCGTCGCGCGCACCTCCCGGTACGCGGAGAAGGCACCCTTGGAGGCCCTGCCAGCGTCGCGCCGGCCACACCGCCTCGGGTGGCAGCCCGTAATAGACGTATGGATGGGTCGCCATGACGTCGAAGTACTTGCCGATGTCCGGCATCGCCGCGTAGACGCCCGCCACGTACTCGTAGTCGTTGCGGGAGAGCCCGCCGAAGATCACCTTCGCCGCCGGGTCGGCCGCCCGGATCGAAGGCGCGACCGCGCGCAGCATCTGCGCGTACTCGCCGGGGTCGGGCCCACTTGGCCATGCCCAATGGAGGTTCGGCTCGTTCCAGACCTCGTAAGCCTGCACCCTGCCGGCGTAGCGGCCCGCGAGGAACCCCATGAACTCGGCCAGTTCGGCTGTTGTCACGCGGAGGCGAGTTCTTGTAGGCGCCATCGCGAGCCCAGCTCGGCGATTCCTCGACCGTGATGATGATCTTGTAGCCGGCCCCGCGCGCCAGATCGACTGCGCGGTCGAAGTTGCTGAGCGTCGAGCTGCTGTAGGAGCCGTCACTTGGCTCGACCGAGTCCGACCAGCTCATGGTCATCCGGACCCACTGCGCACGAGCGTTTCGGAGGGCGGTCACGGTCCGGTCCTGCGTCTTGCGGTTGATGCCGGATGCGATGTCCGACACGACACCGGTCTCCGCGGCCGGCGCGGGAGCGGGCGCGATTGCGGCAGCCAGGATCGCGGCCGCGATGACCAGCGGCCGGAATGTGGGGTGCCCTAGATGTGCACGGTGGGGGCGCACGAACAGTTGGTCGGCCCGCGCGCGCGCGATTACCTACTAATCCCTGCAAATCCTGGACGGATATCGGCCCTGAACTCCCAGCATGTCTGCGCCTAGAATCGGCACGATGCCTGACAAGTCCCCGTCTCAGCTGATCGACGCGAGGATCGAGGAGCTGGGCGATTGGCGCGGCGACACTCTCAGCCGGGTCCGTGCCCTGGTCAAGGAAGCCGATCCCGAGGTCGTCGAGGAGTGGAAGTGGCGCGGCGTTCCGGTCTGGGAGCACGACGGGATCATCTGCACGGGCGAGACCTACAAGAGCGTCGTGAAGATGACCTTCGCCAAGGGCGCTTCGCTGGATGACCCGTCGGGTCTCTTCAACGCCAGCCTCGAGGGCAACACGAGGCGCGCGATCGACATCCACGAGGGCGAAGAGATCGACGAAGACGGCCCTCAAGGCTCTGATTCAGCGCCGCTGTGGCGCTGAATCAGTCCCGCGGCTGATCCGTCAGACTACGGGCGCGATGAGGCGGGGTTGCGTGGTGGTCGGGATCGCGCTTGCGCGGCGCTTGCGGGGGCGCCGGCGGAGGCGGGCGCGGAGGTCGTCTGGCTGTGCAAGCCGGGCGTCGCCGACAACCCGTGCGAGATCCCCAACGACACGACGGTCCAGCACCAGGAGGCGCCGGACGAGGTCGTGACGCCCGAGCCCGGCGCCCGCGAGATCGACTGCTTCTACGTCTATCCGACCGTCTCGAACGACGCGACGCCGAACGCGGACAAGTCCCGCGACCCGGAGCTCGAATCGATCGCGAAGTACCAGGCGGCTCGCTTCTCACTTGGAATGCCGCGTGTTCGCGCCGATCTACAGGCAGGGCACGCTGGCCGCGCTCAGCGGGAGCATGGCGGGCGCCCCGAGCGCGGACCGCGAGCTCGCCTACTCCGACGTGGTCGAGGCGTGGCGCGAGTACCTCGCGGAGGACAACGACGGGCGCGGCGTCGTGATCATCGGCCACTCGCAGGGGACCTTCATGCTCCGCTGGCTGCTCGGCCGCGAGATCGAGACAGAACCCGGCGCAGGCCCGGCTGCTCGTCTCCGGCCTCCTGCTCGGCGGCGACGTGGAGGTCGCGAAGGGCCAGCTCCTCGGCGGCGACTTCGCACAGACGCCGCTGTGCACGCGCGAAGCACAGGTCGGCTGCGTGGTCGCTTTCTCCACGTTCGCCGAGGACCCACCCGCCGACTCCCGCTTCGGTACCACGACGACCGAGGGGCGCGAGGTCGGCTGCACCGACCCACGCCCGCTCGCGGGCTGGGGCGACCCGCTGCAGCTGCTGACGCCGAGCGAGCCGTTCGCGCCGGGAATCATCCAGGCCGGGATCATCGCCACGTCCGGAGGCGCACCGCCGTCGGCGGACACCACCTGGGTCACGCCGCCGGACCGCTTCGAGGGCACGTGCCAGACGATCAACGGCGCGAACGTGCTGCGCCTCGAGCCGACGCCCGGCTCCCGCACGCCGAACTACTTCCCCGACGACACGTGGGGCACCCACCTGATCGACGTCAACGTGACGCTCGACCCGCTCCTCCAGCTCGTCTCGCGCCAGGGCAGCCGCTGGACCGACGCCGGTGATGAAGCTTCGCCGGCGCTGCACCGAGTCGGGACTCAAGCTCCGCCTCGCCGGACCGGACGCCGAGTTCGCCAGCAGCGTGGTCTTCAAGCTCGGCGACCGGCGCGTGGCCCGCGACACGCAGCGCCCCTTCAAGACCACGGTGGCGGCGAGCACGCTGGAAGCGTCGTCGGCCAGGAACGTCAAGGCGCTGGTGAGCCTGCGGCAGGGTGCGCCGGAGCGGCTGACCCTGAGCCGGCGCGCGGGCTGCGGCTAGTCGGTGTAGGCCTCGGTGTGCCCGCGGACGACGAGCGAGTTCACCGTGCTGAAGACCAGCGAGACGAGGCTGACGTCGTTGAACATCAGCGTGCAGGGTGTCCCGACCTCGTTCGGATCGGAAGGGATGCCCTCGGCGCAGTTCGCGTAGTGGTGGTGGGCGCCCATCAGGTGCCCCACCTCGTGGGCGAAGACCTTCGCCGTCAGATTGGCGGTGAAGGTTGCGACACCCAGGTCGAACGCGTCCGGGTCAAAAACCTCACCGACGGCGAACGCGCGGTCGGGGAAGGCGACGCCACCGATGCAATCGGCGAGGCCGGCCACGGCCGTCTGGCCGCCGGCCTGGATGTCCTTGCTCGTCAGCGTGTAGACGACGTCAGTGCCAGCCGGCCGAGCACCACCGAAGTGCGCCTTGCTCTGGTCGATGAGACCCTGGGCATCGTCGCCTGAGAGCGAGACCGGCTCGTACGCGTCGACGACGAAGTCGATCCCGACCCCGTCATAGGCGCGCGCGGCCTGAGCCGTGAAACCGGTCGCCTGAGCCCCGTCCACGCCGTCGAGAAGGACGCGCGCGACGAGCGTGCGGCGCTCGGACGAGGGCGGCGCGATGGCCGCGGGCACGAGCCTCCGTGCACTCGGGGATGTGCCCGATCTCGATCGGTTCCGCGCTCGCGGCCGGCGCGGCAATGCAGAAGATGCACGCGACGATCGCCCCCTGCCGAAGTCGGCGTCCCACGGTCGCTTTTATACCGCGTTCGCGCCAGCCACGCGCCGGCGGATCGCCTACTCCCGCAGCCCCACGGCTTCGAGGGCCTCCTCTTTGGTTCGACACTCGCGCACTTCGGCGATCTTGCCGTTGCGGCACTTGTTCACGTAGATCTCATCGACCGTAACTTCGGCGTCGCTGTCGCGAACGCGACCAAGCATGCGGGCAGGCATCAACACGTACTCACCCAGCGTCGATGAATTCCTTGGCCTCCAGCCGGAAATCGGAAAGGACATCCATCCACCTTGCAGCCATCGCTCGAACTGCGTCGTGGCCATGAAAGGGGCCTGGGTCCGGCTCGTCGGGGAACGCGTACCAGACGATGTCGGGGTCGAAGTGTGCGAGCCAAGCATCCACGTCACGGCGATTGAATGCTTCCGCTGCGCTGCGGACGACCTCGACGTTCTCCTGCGACATCGCCCACCCAGTATCTCCCGAACCGGACCGGTACGGAAAGCGCGCCCGACAGGATTCGAACCTGTGACCTTCGGTTCCGTAGACCGACGCTCTATCCAGCTGAGCTACGGGCGCGTGAGGGCGCCAAGCCTAGCGATGCGGAGCGAAGCTGGAACGCCGAACGGCGCCCCCACCGGCGCCGTTCGGTCCCATTTGAGTCGCTATGGGAGATCAGCGGTCCGGCGTGTGCTCGCCGGCCTTTTCCTGACCCGTTTCGGGGCCTCCCTGTGCATGCGTCTCGGCGTTGGCCTGACCTTCCTGCGAGTTGGTGTCGCCGGTCTCGGGCGCGCCCTGCGGCTCGGGCGTGTCCACTAGGTCCTTCGCCTCATCGGACACCGAGTCGCCGAAGTCGCGGCCGCCGCCGTTCTGCGGCTCACCGCCCTCCGCGCGATCAGAGACGCTGTCGCCGAACGCCTGACCGGCGTCCGTATCGGGCTCCGCGCCCTGCGCCTCGACATCGCCCTCCTCGGACTTGCCGTGCTCCTCGCCGGACTTGCCACGCTCGGTATTCGCCTCGGTCGCGTCCGCGCCGTTCTCTTGGTCGCACGCATCCGAGCTACTCGGCTGGCTGCCGTGCCCGTTGCTCGCCGCCTCGGCCACGCTGAGCCCGAAGGCGCAGTGCTCCTCGGACGGATCGCTGCCCTGAATCTCATCGTGGACGGCACCGGCGCGATCGCTCGCCTGCTCCGGCAGCGGGTTCGGCAGCGAGATCACGCCGGCGGCGGCAAGTCCGCCCGTCGCGAAAGCTGCGACGAGCGTGAGTGCTGCCAGCGCCGGAATACGGGTACGAATCATGAGGCCCCCCTTGAATGCCCGCGCGCGCGAGCGGCGGCGCGGGTTCGGTTGCTTCGAGAGTTCTGGTTCTGCATGGGCCCGAGCCACCTCAGCCATCGCGGCGAGGTGCCGGGATTCGGTCTCCTCGTCCGGCGGCACCACGTATGTGGCGCGTACGTCCTCGGCTAGGTCCGTCAGGTGGTCGAAATCGCCCATGTCATCTCCGTAAGCGCCAGGGGGCGTCAAAGGGTTACGGCCTCCCGCGACATTTCGCGCTCGAGCGCGGCGAGGCCCCGTCGCTGTAGCGCCTTGACCGCGCCGGGGCGTTTGCCAATCACCTCGGCGACCTGCTCAACGGTGAGGTCGCCCAGGATTCGGAGCAGGATCACGGTCTGCTGATCGTCCGAAAGCCGCCCGATCATGCGCGTCAGCTGCTGCTCCCGGATCGTCGTGATCGCCTCCGCCTCGCTGTCGCCGATCGCGTGAGCGGCCTCGGGGATGCCACCGCCAGGCGCTATGCGCGGCCGGCGCCGCGCACTTCGCGCGGCGTCCAGCAGCCGGTGGTGGGCGACCGTAAAGACCCATGAGCGAAACGCGCGCTCGTCCCCCTCGAAGCGCGAGAGGTCGCGCACGAGCTGAACGAAGACCTCGCCGACCAGATCCTCGGGCTCCGCGGCGCCCCGCGCCCTCAGGTACCCCAGGACCGACGGAGCGAGCTCGCGGTAGATGTTCGCCCATGCCCAGTCGGCGCCAGTCCGCGCCGCGGCTAGAACGCTCTGGAACCTCTCTTCCACCGATCCCCCTGCAGTTGAAACGCGCGCCGAAAGCGTAGGTTGATCAGACCTGTTTGGAGTCGGAGGCGTCGGGCGTCTCGATCCCGTCGTCGGCGGGGCCGACCTGCGCGAAGAGCGGCGCGTGGTCCGACGGCTTCTTGCCCTTTCGGTAGTCGCGCGCGATCCCGGTGCGAACCACCTTCTCCGCCAGGTCCGGCGTCGCCAGCAGGTAGTCGATCCGCAGCCCGAGGCCCTTGTGGAAGTTGCCGGCGCGGTAGTCCCACCACGTGTAGGCGGTCGTGTCCGGGTGCACGCGGCGGAACGTGTCGACGAGCCCGGCGTCGACGATCGCCTCGAACCGCGAGCGCTCGTCGTCGGTCACGTGCGTGTCGCCCACGAACGCCTTCGGCGTCGTACACGTCGAGATCGGTTCGGCAGACGTTGAAGTCGCCGCCGATCAGGACCGGGCGGTCGTCGGCGACCAGCTCGGGCACGCGCTCCGCGATCGCCTCGAGGAACCGCAGCTTGTCCGGCGAACGCGGGCGCGTCGATCGCCTGGCCGTTCGGCACGTACACGCTGACGGCGCGCACGCCGTCGACGTCCGCCTCGATCCAGCGCGCTTCGTCGCGCGCCGGCTCACCCTCGAGACCCGCGCACTCGTTCTCGATCGTCACGCCCACCGGCGCCAGCAGCGCGACGCCCGCCCAGCGCCCCGCGCTGTGGTGGACCGCCTGGTACCCCGCGGCCTCGAGCTCCATGTGCGGGAACGCATCCGGCTCGCTCTTCGTCTCCTGCAGGAAGACGAGGTCGGGCCGGTACTGCTCCAGCAGCTCGAGGACGCGCGGCATGCGCATCTTGAGCGAGTTGACGTTCCAGGTGACGGCGCGCAGAGCGCACCGCAACCTAGCGCGGCTTAGCTGCCGGGCTGTCCCTCCGTGTTGAAGAAGGTCAGCGCGATCGCGACCTCGTTGCCGGGCGGGCCGAGGAAATCGTGCACCTCGAGCCGGTAGTGACCCGGCAGGAGCCGACTCCCCAAGTTCGCGGTGGAGATCTCCTCTCCGGTCATGTCGCCGTCGTTCGTACCTGACGCGACCTCCGTCCAGCTCCCGTCCGCCTGCTGGCGGTCGAGGTAGATGTCGAGATCGGCGTCCTGCGCCGGGATCGCGGTGCCCTCCAGCCACGCGTTGTCGTGCTCGGCCGAGACGTCGAACTCGAAATAGTGCGTCGCTGACGCCGTCGACCTCGCACCGGGCCGCTGGGCACGACCGTCGTGATCGCTCCCCTCGACCGGCGGCTGCGCGGGCCCGGTGGGCGCCGGATCCTGAATCGGCACGTTGTCGGCGGCGAGCGACGGCGCGCTCACCACCGGAACGGTGAAGTTCGTGCCCTCGGGACCGGTGAACACCGAGACGTTCGGGTCGATCGTGAAGAACGGCGCCTTGTCCGGATCCGACGTGGTCACCTGAAGCACGAGCCGGTGTCCCTCGCGCAGGTGGTGCGCCATCGCGAAGCCCGGCGGCTCGAGCGTGTAGCGCTCACCCGGCACGACCGGCGTCTCGGTGGCGATCCCGTTGCGCAGCTCGGGGTTGATCGCGAACTGGCTGATGCGGCGCCGCTTGCCCTCGGCATCCTCGTCGAGCAGGTTCGCGATCAGGTGCACGCGCGGCACCGTGACCGACGCGACCAGCTCCATCGTCGGAACGCCGGCGATCACCACGTCCTCGGCGAACGGCTCCGTGGCGAAGCTGACGCCGGTCTTCCACGTCGGATCAGCCTGGATGAACTCCGAGAAGCCCTCGGGCGTGCCGGTGAACGACTGCGACCCCTCCTCCGCCGGCGCCGAGTGCGGCCCATGCCGCCGTCCGCGGTCGGGAAGAAGGTCATCGTCTCGTCTGCCACCGGCCATGTGGGCGCCGTCAGGACCTCGGTCCGTGCCCCTGTGCGGACCGCGCTGAACGACTGGTCGTCTGCCAGGAACAGCTCCATCGGTGGACCGGTGTTGACCTTGCGCTGCGCCAGCTGCTTGTCGAACCACGCGTGCAGCGCGTAGGTCCACTGGCGCCCGCGATGAGTCGGGCAGCACGGCGAGCCGTGGTCCCACTGGCCGAGCCACAGCTTGTCCTGCGGGTTGCGCCGCTCGAAGTACCACTCGAGCGCACCGACGCGGGCGGCGTTGTCGTTGATGCCGTGCACCGCAAAGATCGGAATGTCGGCCTGAGTCGCGCCCTCGTTCCAGTCGCGCTCGAGATGCCAGTCCGCGTAGCGGCCGGAGAACTGGTCCTCACCGGCGGTGAGCGCCGAGTCTGGAGCGCCGCAGCCGATCTCCTCCGGGTGGTTGCCGAAGTCGTCGCCCGTGTTGGCGCCCTGGACCGGATCCTGGCCGACGGGCGGCAGGTCGGCGGCGACCGTCAGGTAGTTGTAGGACCACTGAACGCCGGTCCACTGGAGCATGTACGGCACGCCCGCCTGGAACTGGTGGTGGTACATCGAGGCCAGGCCGGCGCTCGGCACGATCGTCTTCAGACCGGTCGGGTTCTGCGCGGCGGCGACCGACGGCGTCGAGCCCACGTACGAGTGTCCGGTCATCCCGACTCGCCCGTTCGACCAATCCTGGCTCGCGGCCCATTCGACGACCTGCTCGAGGTCGCGCGCGTCCTTGTCGGCGAGGTGGTTGAGGCACCCCTCGCTGCGCCCAGTCCCGCGCAGGTCCATCATCACCACGGCGTAGCCGCGCGGCGCGAAGTAGCCGGTCAGCCCGATCGGGTCGCCGTCGGCGTTCTTCGGACCCGGGAAGATCCGCGTGCCGTCGCGGTCAGCGAGCGTGCCGTGGTACGGGCTCGCCTCGAGAATCACCGGGTAGCGGCCCTCCGTCGTCGGCTTCACCACCTCGATGTAGAGCAGCTCGCCGTCGAAGGCGGGGAGCTCGATGACCTCGCGCTCGGTCTCGTAGCGCGGCTGGGTCAGCTTGCCTTCCTGGGCCGCGTAGTCGAAGGCTTTCGGCGCCTTGGCGGCTTCGGCGTGGGCAGGGACGAGCGCCAGCGTGAGCAGCGCGACGAGCGGGATGAGGCGGCGGTGAATGGTCTGCATGTAGGACCAAACGAAGCCACCGGCCCTTTCTTGCGTTTATGCGCCGCAGGACCTCCCGGACACCCCGCAGGGCCGTCTTCACGCGCGCACGCGCGCGCGAGGAGTCGAGCCGGCAGTCGAGCGGACGCGGGCTCGGGTGCTCGGCCGCAAGGCCGCTCTCGAGCGCGTCCGGATCGCCGCCGGCCGCCCCCACCACGCAGGCGCGCGAACTCGTGCCGGTCGACGGCGTCGGCGCCGGCCACGTGCAGGACCCCGGCCTCATCCGATTCCGCCAGCTCGAGCAGCGCCGCGGCCAGGTCGCCGACCTGGACCGGGTTGCGCAGCTCGTCGGTGAAGAACTTCATCTGGACCGCCTCCGCCGCCGCGTCGAGCGCGACCTGCTCGTGGCGGCTCGGCTCCGCGCCGCCGTAGATCAGCGATGTGCGCACGATCAGCGCTTCGGGAAGCGCCTCGCGCACGGCTCGCTCCGCATCCAGCTTCTGCCGTCCGTACTCGATGATCGGGTGCGGCTCGTCGTCCTCGGTGTACGGGCGGCCGAGTGCGCCGTCGAAGACGAGGTCGGTGGAGACGTGCACGAGCCGCGCGCCCGCGCTCGGCCGCCGCCCGCGCGACGTTGCGCGAGCCGTCGACGTTGACCGCCCGCGCGTCGGCGTCGCCCGCCTCGCTGTAGGCCGTGTGGATGACGGCCGCGGGGCGCAGCTCGCGCACCAGGCGGTCGACCGCGTCGGCGTCGCGGACGTCCAGCCTCACCGCGCCCGGGCGCTCGTTCGTCAGGTACGTGCCGGTCGCGCCGGGTGCCCGGCGGGCGAGCTCGCTGCCCAGGTAGCCCGAGGAACCGGTGATGAGAAGTCCAGCCAACTGATCTAATCGTCACATGGGGGAGCAGGTGACGATGCTGCGCGCGCTCGACGAGGCGCCGATCAACCGGCGCTACGTGATCCTGATGCTGGCGTGCATGGTCGGCGCGGTGCTCGACCTGTTCGACTTCTTCCTGATCGCGTTCGTCGTCCCGATCCTCAACGACGAGTGGTCGCTCACCTTCGGCGAGGCCACGGCGATGCTGCTGAGCGCCGGATTCGGGGCGATCCTCGGAAGCATCATCTGGGGCCGGCTCGGCGAGAGCCACGGACGCCGCCGTCCGCTGATCGCCGGGCTGCTGATCTTCTCCCTGGGCACCGGCGCGATGGCGCTCGCTCCCGACGAGGGCTGGTGGTTCATCACGATCTTCCGCTTCATCGTGGGCGCCGGGAGTGGCGGGCGTCGCGGTGATCGCGGTGCCGATGGTGCTCGAGTTCACCCCCACGCGGCTGCGCACGCGGATCGTCGGCTTCGTCACCACGGCGATGGTGCCGATCGGGATCCTCATGGCCGCGGGCGTCGGCCGCCGCGCTCGATCCGAACTGGCGCGCGCTGTTCCTGCTCGGGCTGCTGCCGCTGATCTCGGTGGTGTTCACGATCGTCTACGTGCGCGAGTCGCCGCGGTGGCTGCTCGAGCAGGGCCGCAACGAGGAGGCGCGCAGCGTGATCGCGTGGCTCACGATGCGCGACGAGAGCGAGCTGTCGCTCGAGGCGGAGCTCGAGCCCGAGCGAAAGGCCGGCTACCGGGAGCTGCTCCGCTACCGCCAGAGCGCGCTGGTCACGACGCTCGCGTGGATAGGAGCGTCGGCGGCGGTCGCGGGCGTGTTCCTGTGGGGGCCGACGTTCCTCGAGGAGATCCTCGAGGTCGACTCCGACGAGGCCGCCGCGATGTTCGTGATCGTGATCATGGGCGCGTTCGCCGGCCGGCTCTTCTTCTCGTTCTTCCCCAACCGCGTCGGGCGGCGGACATGCGGCCTGCTGATGGGAGTCGGCGCGCCCGTGTTCCTGACGGTCGCGGCGCTCAGCGGCGAGACGGAGATCGCCGGCGCGTCGCTCTTCCTGATCGCGCTCGCGTGCGCGGCCTTCTTCGTCGACGGCGGCTTCGCCAACCTCGCGCCCTACACGTCCGAGATCTACCCGACCGCCATGCGCACCCACGGCATGGGCCTCGCGTGGATGATGAGCGGGCTCGGCCGGATCATCGGCCCGGCGGGCGTCGGGCTGATCGCGGGCAGCGACGACCCGATCGACCCCGAGGCGACCCTGTCGGCGCTCGAGCCGGGCTTCTTGTTCCTGGCCGGCTTCTCGCTGCTCGTGCTGATCGGGTTCGTGCTGGTGAAGCTCGAGCCGCACGGCTCGGACCTGGAGAGCTTCCATACGCAGCTCGCAGCGGAGGCGGAGGCGCCAGCGGAAGTCCGGGCATAGGGCGAAGCGGAGAGGGAGGGATTCGAACCCTCGAGAGAGCTTTTCGCCCCCTACTCGCTTAGCAGGCGAGTGCCTTCAGCCACTCGGCCACCTCTCCGGGTCAAACTGTTGTCGATTGTATGACCCGGCACCAGATTCGACTTTTGGGCTTTGGAGTGGCGGGATTCGTGGTCCTGGTGGCAATCGGGACCCATTTTCTGCTGCCTCCGTACCTCGAGAACCGCGTCGAGGAGCGGCTCGAGGAGCACGGCGGCCGGGCCGAGGTCGAGCTGAGCGCGGTCCCGGCGATCAGGCTGCTCGCCGGGCACGGCGACCGGATCGAGGTCACCGGCAGCGGCCTGGAGGTGGACTTCGACGACCCCGACGAGGACGCGTTCGACCAGCTCAACAAGTTCGACGAGGTCGAGATCGAGCTGACCGACGTGGAGGCCGATCCGTTCGACGTGTCGAGCTTCCGGCTCGAGGGCCTGGGCGACGGCCGCTACCGGATCGAGACGGACGCGACGGCCAGCGTCCAGGAGCTCGGCCGGGTCGCCGGTGAGCAGTTCGGGCCGATCGGCGGGCTGATCGGGTCGATCGTCGGCGGCAGCGCCCCGCTCTCGGCAGCGCCTGTCCCGGTCCGGCTCGACGGCGAGCTCGAAGCCAAGGACGGGGAAGTCCAGATGGTCTCCGGCGACGCGCGCGTGGCCGGGCTGCCGGCGGGACCGGTCGCTCGGCTCGTCACAACTGCGATTCTTTCCGCCTTGTGACGCCGAGGTACGCGGCCGCCGCGCTTGTCATCGCCTTGCTCGCGGCAGGCCCTGCCGCCGCGGCGCCTGAGCCGCAGCCCTACGGGACGAACGACGCGGGCGGAGTCCGCAACGTCCTTCCGCCCGGCTCGCGCGGGCTGTCGAATGCCGTCGAGCTCGGCGCGTTCCTCGCCACCGGCGTGCGCCCCGCCCACTCGAGCGACCAGCTCCCGCTCTACCGCGACCTGATCACCGCACCGCGCCCGTTCACGGGCGACACGCTCGACTCGCTTTTCAAGGACGCCGGCTTCGGCGTGCAGGGCGAGGTCGACCGCACGTACAGCCCTCGCGACGACGTCACGATCGTCCGCGACGCCGATTTCGGCGTGCCGCACATCTACTCCGACTCGCGCGAGGGCGCGATGTTCGGGATCGGATACGCGACGGCGGAGGACCGGCTCTTCTTCATGGACATCTTCCGCCACCTCGGCCGCGGGCAGCTGTCCTCGTTCGCGGGCGGGGCGCCGGCGAACCGCGCCTTCGACGCGCTGATGTGGTCGGTCGCGCCCTACACCGAGGAGGAGCTCACCCGTCAGACGCAGGTGCGCCCGCGCGGCTTCGAGGAGGAGGCCGACCAGCTCCGCTCCGAGCTCAGCGCCTACCTGGCCGGCGTGAACGCGTACATCGCCGAGGCGCGGATGGACCCCATGAAGATGCCCGGCGAGTACGCCGCCATCAACGACCTCGACGGGCCGGACGACTTCGTGCCGGCCGACGTCGTCGCCACCGCCGCCGTGGCCGGCGCGATCTTCGGCGTGGGCGGCGGCGAGGAGCTGAACTCGGCGCTCGCGCTGCAGGCGGCGCGGAAGCGATTCGGCCGCCGCAAGGGCGAGCGCGTATGGCGCGACTTCCGCTCGGTTGACGATCCCGAGGGCCCGACGACGGTCCACACGAAGCGCTTCCCCTACGCGCGCCACCCGCGCAACCGCCGCGGCACCGCGATCCCGGATCGCGGCAGTGTCGAGCCGGCCGAGATCCTCGAGAAGGCCGGCGCGCCGGGAGCGACCACGCCGGACCGCAAGCTGCTCGCGTTCCCGAATGCGCAGTCGAACGCGCTGATCGTCTCGGCGCGGGAGTCGCAGTCGGGCCGCCCGCTCGCCGTGTTTGGCCCGCAAACGGCCTACTTCTCGCCGCAGGTCCTGGTCGAGCAGGACGTGCACGCGCCGGGCTACGACGCGCGCGGCGTGGCGTTCCCGGGCGTCAACCTGTTCGTGCAGCTCGGCCGCGGGCGCGACTACGCGTGGAGCGCGACCACGTCGGCGCAGGACATCGTCGACACCTTCGCAGTCGAGCTCTGCGACGAGACGCACTACCGCTTCCGCGGCCGCTGCCGTGAGATCGAGGTGATGGAGCGCACCAACGAGTGGAGCCCGAACGCCGCCGACCCGACGCCGGCCGGAAGCGAGACGCTGACTGTCGAGCGGACTGCGCTCGGGATCGTGATCGGACGCGGCAAGGTCCGCGGCAAGCCCGTGCTGTTCACGCGGCTGCGGAGCACCTACGGGCACGAGACCGACTCCGGGCTCGCCTTCTCGCACTTCAACAACCCCGACGAGATCCGCGGCCCGCGCGACTTCCAGCGCGCCGCCGCCCTGATCCCGTTCACCTTCAACTGGTTCTACGTCGACTCGGAGCACATCGCGTACCAGAACGCCGGCGCGAACCCGATCCGCGCGCGCGGAGTGGACGCCAGCCTCCCGGTCGTGGGGCGCGAGCGGTTCGAGTGGCGGCGCTGGGACCCCGGCGAGACCCGCCGCTCGCTGGTCGAGTCCTCCACCCCGGCCCGCAAGCACCCGCGCGTCGTGGACCAGTCATACATCGCCGACTGGAACGGCAAGCAGGCCCACGGCTACGGCGCCGCGGACGGCAACTGGGGCTACGGCCCCGTCTACCGCTCGAAGCTGCTCGACGACCGCGTCCGCGGGCTGATCGCCGGTGCGGGGAAGGCGACGCTGCCGGAGCTCGCCGAGGCGATGGCGGACGCCGCGACCGTCGACCTGCGCGGCGACGCGGTGCTGCCGTGGGCGCTTCGGGTGCTGCGCGGGGAGCCCGCGGAAGAGGTGGCGAAGCTGCGCGCCTGGATGCGCGACGGGGCTCATCGAATCGACGCGGACGGCGACGGCGTCTACGAGCACTCGGAGGCGATCCAGCTCATGGACGCCTGGTGGCCACGCTTGGTAGAGGCTCAGTTCAAGCCGGCGCTCGGCAAGCGACTGTTCGACGCGATGACGACGGTTCACCCGCTCGACAACCATCCGAACAATCACGGCGACCACGTCGGCAGTGCATGGCAGGACGGGTGGTACTCGTTCGTGCAGAAGGACCTGCGCACGGTGCTGGGCCGCCGCGTGCGGGGCAAGTGGTCGCGCGCGTACTGCGGCAACGGGGCGCTCGGGCGCTGCCAGCGCGCATTGGCCCGGTCGCTCGAGGAGGCGGCGACGGCCGATCCAGCAGAGCTGTACTCGGACCAGGTCTGTGCCGACGACGGCCGCGACGGCGACCAGGCCTGCTTCGACGCGATCTGGCACCGGCCGCTCGGCGGCATCACCCAGCCGCTGATCCCGTGGCAGAACCGGCCGACCTTCCAGCAGGTGGTCGAGATCCCGGGCCGCGCGCCGCGCTAGCGGTTTTCTAAAGAGGGTCTGACCCTCTTTAGAAATGGCCGGAACAGCGCACTCGCTGCGGGCTTCGGCTCCCCCTCCTCGTCGAACGGAAGCGCCTGCGGCCTCTGGCTCGAGCCATGACCAGCGGTCGGTGATGCCCCAGATCGTGAGGCCCGTGCAGTTCGGCGCGCGTAAGCAGACCTGCGCGGCATCGGCGTACACCTGAGCCTGCCGCTGCGGCTGTGTGATTCCGACATCAAGCTCCGTGATCGCGGCGGATAGGCCGATCCGGTCCGTCGCGCGGAAGAGCGCCTGAAGGCGCGCGCGGCTGGGCGCGTCCTTTCCCGTGGTGTGGTCCTGGAAACCGACGCCGTCGATCGGCACGCCGCGGCGCTTCAGATGGCGCGCGAGCGCGATCAGCGCACGCGACTTCGGCCCGGGCTCCTCCGCATCGATCTCGTTCAGGAAGAGCTTCGCCTTCGGATCGACCCTTCGCGCGACGCGGAACGCGTACGGGACCCAGCCGGGCCCGAGTGTGCGGAACCAGACATTCCGCTCGAAGCTGCCGTCGTCGGCGAGCGGCTCGTTGACCACGTCCCACTCGTCGATCCGGCCGCGGTAGCGCCGGACGACGGCGCGGATGTGGTCGCGCATCACCTTCTTGAGCTCGGAGGGGGTCCAGTCGCCCTCCTCGACCCAGTCCGGCAACTGCTCGTCCCAGACGAGCGGGTGCCCGCGCACGCGCTTGCCGGTCTTCCTCGCGAAATCCATCAGCTTGTCGGCCTCCTCGAAGTCGAACTCGCCCCGCTCCGGCTGGATGACCGCCCACTTCATCGCGTTCTCGGGCGTGATCGATGTGAAGCGTGTGATGAGGAGCTCGCGGTATGCATCGTCCTCGAGGGCATGGCGAGGCCTCGACCGCGGCCCCGACCGGCTTCACGTACGCGTCGCGGGCGATCGGCTCGCTGTCGACGGGGATCGGCCCGGTCGGCTCGTCGTCGTCTCGCCGCAGCCCGCCAGCGCCAGCGCGGCGACGAGCGCCACCAGATAGCGTGGTGGGGAGATGGACGAGTCGCTTCTGCAAGGTCGGGGACGTCGAGCTCTGTTACGAGCCGTTCGGCGATCCGGATCGTCCCGCCGTGCTGCTCGTCATGGGTCTCGGTACCCAGATGATCGGCTGGCACGAGGACTTCTGCGCCCAGCTCGCCGACCGCGGCTTCCACGTGATCCGCTACGACAACCGCGACGTCGGCCGCTCGACCCACCTGAGCGACCGCCCGACGCCGAAGACGCGCGAGATCATCACGCGCCGAATCCGCCGGCCGCCGTACCTGCTCGCGGACATGGCGGACGACGGCGTGGGCCTGCTCGACGAGCTCGGGATCGAGCCGCCCACATCGTCGGCGCGTCGATGGGCGGCATGATCGCCCAGACGATGGCCGCGCGGCATCCGGACCGGGCGCTCTCGCTCGTCTCGATCATGTCCAGCACCGGCAGCCGCTGGTCGGGCCAAGCCAGCGCCGCGGGTCCTGCCGGTCTTCCTCCAGAAGCCCGCGGCGAGCAAGGAGGCCTACCAGGAGCGGATCGTCAAGCTCTTCAAGCTGGTCGGCTCGCCCGGTTTCGACCGCGACGACGACGAGCTGCGCGAGCTCGCCGGCGCTGAGCTGGGACCGCGGCATCGACCCGGCGGGGTTCGACGCGCCAGCTCGGCGCGGTCCTCGCGAGCGGCCACCGCGTCGCGGACCTGAAGCGGATTCGCGCCCCCACGCTCGTGATCCACGGCAAGGCCGACCGCCTCATCCGCCCGTCAGGCGGCCGCGCGACCGCGCGCGCGATCCCGGGAGCGAAGCTCGACCTGATCGACGGCATGGGCCACGACCTGCCGCGCGGCGTCTGGCCGCGGATTCTCGACGGGATCGAGCAGACGGCCGCGCGCGCGGCGGAGCCTGTGGCGCAGTCGGCCGCTAGCTAGCCGACGCCGACGACGTCTTCGCAGCCGCGGACGCGGTCCTTCGAGTCGACCTTCGCGCTGTCGCGGCCCTTGCCGCACCGGATGCGGTCGCGCTTCCCGTCGCGGGCCTCGATCGTGTCGCTCGCCGCCACCGCCGTTCACGCGGTCGCGGCCGCCGCCGCCGTCGAGCGTGTCGTCGCCCGAGCCGCCCTTGATGCTGTCGCGCCCGAGGAAGCCCTGGGCGGAGTCGTTCCCGCCGCCGCCGCGCATGACGTCGCGCTTCTCGGCTCCGAGGAGCTTGTCGTTGTCCGGGCCGCCGGACATCCGGGTGCCGAGGCTGATGTTCGTGGCCTCCTGGCAGTCCTGCAGCTCCATGCACTCGTTCGCGCGTAGGTCGTCGTCGCCCGGGCCGCCGCGGAGGGTGTCGCGGCCGACGTTGTCGCAGATCCGGCCCAGCTCGCCGACCTCGCAGCCGGCGCCGAAGATCTTGTCGGCGCCGTCGCCCCCGTCGATCGTGTCGTTGTCGCCGTTGCCGTCGAGCGTGTCGTCGCCGCCCAGGCCGTTGATCGTGTCGTCGGCGCGGCCGCCCTCGATCTGATCGGCCTCCTCGGTGCCCTGGAGCGTGTCGGGCTCGTCGGTCCCCTCGATCTCCTCGGCGATGGCGTAGGCGCCGAACCCGAGGACGAGGACGCCGGCGAGCGTCGCAATACGTCGGCCGGACACGATCATCGGACCTGCAGCTCGCCCTTCATGTTCGGATGCGGCTGGCACAAGAACGGGTAAGTGCCGGGCTCCAGTTTCTCCACACCGGCCACCGGCACCGACTCTCCGTTGTCGGCGAGCTCGCTACGGAACAGGCCGTCCGGCGACGCGACGTTGTGCTTGACCGCGTCGCCGTTGAGGTAGGTGACCGAGTCGCCCTTGTTGATCGTCACGACCGGCGTCAGGTACCCGTAGCTGGCCGCGCCAGGGCCGGTCGCGATGGTGCCGCCGCCCGAGCCACCGCCACCACCGTCGTCCGGAGGCTCTTCCTCGCCGCCGCCGCCGCCGTCGCCGCCGCCTTCGCCGCCGCCGTCATCGCCGCCCGGGTCGCCGGTGGCGCCCCGCTTGAGCGCGAACAGCGTGCTGGCGCCATTCGCCTGCGCCGTCGCGAACACCATGTGGCGCGCGATGGAGACCCCGCTCGAGTTCCCCATGTCTTGCATGGACTCCCCGGTGTCGTCCGCAGAACGAGTGCGAGAGCAGCTGCGAGCCGCTGGAGGCGTCGAACGCCTGGAGCGCGCCGACGGCGTCGTTCAGGCTGTAGACGATCCCGTTCGCGACCGCCACGCCGTTGTAGCGCATGCCGCCGGTCAGCGGGGTCGCCCACTGGACCGCGCCGGTGTCACGGTTGAGCGAGTACAGGTTGCCGCCGGTGACGGCGACGTAGATGCCGTTCTTGTCGACGGCGGTCGAGCTGAGGTTGCAGCCGAAGCACGGGATCCCGATCGTCGCCTGCCAAGCCTTTTCCATGGTGTCTGTGTAGACCGCGGTGTACACGCCGGACTTCTGCAGCCCACCGAGCATCTGACGCCCTTCGGAGTTCGTCCATAGGTTCGGCGACGCGAGGAAGTTGAAGTCGAACTGGGCGCACGAGAAGCGCCCAACCGGCCACTGGAGGTCGCTCTGGCAGGTGGGTGAGTCGACGTCCTGCGGGAGCGGATAGCTGTCCGAGGTGCCGCGGAACTGAGGCCAGGATCTTCCCGAACTTCTTCGACTTGGGATTGGCGTTGATCTTGAGCAGCGAGTTGGTGATCGGATGCTGCTTCTCGCTGGCCGGGTTGCCGGTGCCCGCGAAGACCAGCATCTTCTTCAGGTCGACCGCCGGCGTGTTGATGGTTGACGCGCCGCGGTAGCCCTCCTCGAAGTCCTTCGGCGGGATGTTGTAGGTCTTGACCAGGATCTTGCCGCGGCCCTTGCGCGACCCGTCCAGGATCACGAAGCCGGGATGCGAGTGGTCGCTGGACTCGTCGCCCTTGAAGGCCTGGAAGATCATGCCCTTGAAGGGCACGGGGCTCGAGTCGAGGCCGCCGCCCTCGTCCTTGTCGACCACGCGCTTCCAGACGACCTTGCCGGTGTCCCTGTCGAGCGCCGAAAGGACCGATCCCTTGGGAGTGGTGGCGCCGACGTAGACGGTCCTGCCGACGACCGCGGGCGCGCCGACGATCCCGGCGCCCTCGGCGAAGTTGCTGCCCTCGCCTCCCTCGCCGAGGGCCCGCTTCCACACCACCTTGCCGGTGTCGGCGTTGAGCGCGTAGGCGTTGCCGAGCTCAGTGCCGAAGAACACGCAGCCGTGGGCCACCGTCGGAGTCGAGTGGATCAGGCTTCCGTCCGGCGTCGTCGTCTGCCAGGCGACGCCGAGCTCGGAGACGTTGCCGGTGTCGATCGACTTCTCCTTGAGCTGCTCGCGGTGGTTGTTGAGAGTGCCGCCGTAGAACGGCCACTCGCCCAGGCGAGGCTTGGGCTTTGCGCACTTGGCCCGCTGCTGCTTCTCAGCCTTCCCCGAGACGCCCGCCGGCAGCGCGGCAAGCGCGAGCGACGCGATCGCCATCGCGAGCAGGGCGAGCCGCTTCACGGGGACCATGGCCCTTCCGTGATCCGCTTCCAGACCTCCTGCCACGTGCGCGCGCCGGGCGCGACGTTCGACGCGAACGGCCGCGTCTCCATCAGGTGGTTGTCAGCGCGCGTGAGCGTGTACTCGTCCTCGCGCAGCGCGTTGACCTGGTCGCAGCTGATCGCGTTCCGCTTCTTGTCCGCGTCCACCTTGTACGCCCCCGCGACGTTGCGTCCGAGGATGCCGTTGCGGATCGTGCGGGCAGGGGTTCGGCGCCTTGCGAGTGGGATCCTCGACGTCGCCCTCGAGCCCGTAGGGAAGCCCGTACATCTCCCGGCCCTTCTCGGTGAACTCGAACCGCCGCAGCGCGACGATCTCGGGCTGCGGCGAGCCGTACCAGAGGCTGTCGGTGCCCCACACGATGCGCTTCGGCCCGACGTGGTTGATCAGCTTGCCGAGCAGGTGCGCGGCCTGGTCCGGGTCGCTCATCGTGTCGCGCCAGACGGAGCCGAGCTCGGCGTACACGTTCGGGACGTTCCCGAACTTCTTGCCCTTCTTGCGGAAGCGCGACGCGTCGTAGTTGTTTTCGCGCAGCGACTTGATGAAGCCGTCGACCGTGGTGGTGCCCTGAATCGGCCTCGGCGTCGCCGCGGTAGGCCGCCTGCTCGTCACCCGTGTCGTAGCCCGAGTGGTAGACGATGATGTTCACGCCCGGGTTCGCCTTCGCGGCAGGGCCGACGTCGCGTGGTGCGGCGGCACGCTGGTCGAAGCCCGGAAGCGCGAACCCCTTGTGCGTGGCGACCGTGGGCGGAATCTCGGGGTACTTCTCCGAGACGGCCACGACCTGCTGGAGGAAGCGTGCGCCGGTATCCGAGTCGAGGAACCAGCCGCTCGCGTTCGGCACGTCGCCCCACGCGCAGTAGGTCTTCCACCCGCGCAGCCGGTCGCGGTACTTCTCGGCCCGCTCCATCATCAGCTGCATCTCTTCCTCGAGGTACTGCGGCGGATCGATCGTCTGCTGCGAGTCGCCCGTGCTGCCGCGGTTCGGCATGACGAACGCGTGCATCACCGAGCGCTGCGAGCGCGCGAGCTCGTTGACGACGTCGATCGTCTGCGACGCCTCCTCGATCGGCAGCGGGTTGCGCGTGTCGGGCGAGGTCGGGACGACCGACAGCACCGTGCACGTGGTCGCCGAGTCGAGG
This sequence comes from uncultured Thermoleophilaceae bacterium, assembly GCA_963839405.1. GTDB lineage: Bacteria > Actinomycetota > Thermoleophilia > Solirubrobacterales > Thermoleophilaceae > DASPHG01. The sequence continues at coordinate 35,739 of CAWIUV010000010.1, read as the reverse complement.
TAGATCTCCTTGAGGTAGTGGTAGCGCGAGAGGTTCTCGATCGGGTCCGCCTCGCCGCCCTCGCGGGTCTGTGGCCATACCGCCGAGAAGAACGCGTGGATCGCCGGGTTCGTGGTCCGCCACATGCCGTCGGGATCGACGTGATGCGACTGCACGTCGAAGATGAACTCGCCGGGCAGGTTGCGGATGGTCTCGAGCCCCTTGCGCCCCGCCCACTCGAGGTCACAAGCGTCAGGCCGGCCGGTCGACACCGCGTGGGCGCCGCCGTAGTTCCCGTAGATGCCGGGCCGGATCGTGTCGATCGCCCAGAAGCCGATCGCCATGGCCGCCGAGGTGCGCACGAACTCGCGCCGGCTCATGTTGAACTTGCGCCTCCAGCGCTCGGTCTCCGCGTCGGCGATCGCCATGATCGCCTTCTGCTCGCGCGATGGCGGCGACGGGAAGTACTCGTCGTTCGAGCACGGGAAGACGTCTACCGGCAGGTCCTCCGCCATCGTCTCCCAGGCATCGCGACCGCTGGCGCGGCGCAGCGGCTCCCACTGCGCCCAGCTGCTCATTCGGCAACCTCGAACGCGCCGCGCATGAACGGGTGGATGCGGCAGAAGTACGTGACGACCTCGCCGGGCTTGTAGCCCTCCTCCTTCGTCACGTCGAGCGACCAGTTCAGCTTGTTGGTCGCCGGCCCGATCTCCGGCGTGCCGAACCCGACCTCCGAGGAGTCGAAGTCGAGCTTGCGCTTCTTGCTGGTCCGGCCGTCCGCGAGCGGGTACGCCGCTCCCGTCGGGCCGATACACGGGAACTTGCACGACGTGATCGTGTGCCAGATCGCACCGCCCTCGAAGTTCGTGAAGCGGAGCGTATCGCCGAGCTTCACCGTGGGGATGCCCATCGACGTCCGCGTCGAGAGGTCACCCGGCACGTACAGGAAGTCGGCGATCGCGACCTCGTTGCCCTCGCCGGAGCTCGTGGCCTCCCACTTCCCTTCCGGGCCGCCGCGATTCGTGTTCTCGACCAGCTGCCCGTGCGTCACGGGGCCCTGCTCGCAGAGGACCGGGCGCTTCGCCTGGATGCCGGACTTCCTCAGCCCGCCCTTCCGGTAGCAGTACCTGGATCGGTCGTGTTTGACCTTGAACGGGTTGACGCCCGGCGCCTGCGGCTTCCCGTTCTCGTCGTCGGGAACGAGCAGGCTGACCGCGATGCCCATGTTCTCGTAGGTCGATTGCAGCTTGGTGTCGTAGGTCACGTTCGAGCGCAGCTTGTCGCCGGGCTTCACGCGAACGCCCCAGAACGGATTCCCGACGACCGGCATCGAGAAGTTCCAGGAGTCCTTCGGACCGCCGCCCTTCTTCTGGTTCTTCCAGTAGACGGCATTGCCCGTATAGATCCGGCTCTTCTTCTTGCCGCGGACCAGGTCGATCTCGTTCCGGACCCCGCCCGGGTGCATGTGGCCGCCCATGCCGAGGATCGTCCCGCCGGTGAATGGGCCCGCCCTGCCGAACGGCTCGCCCTTGGCGGGGAACTCCCAGTCCTCGCCCTTCCCGTTGCCGGGCTGGCCCTGGCCGACCTCCTCCTCGCCCCAGGAGTTGAACGATGCGCACTGCTCCTTCGGCCACGTGCACAGGCCGTCCTTGCCGCCGAAGCTCCGCTGGGTGTTGAAGACGGGGTAGCCCGACGGGCGCACGTCGAGCCAGAGCGGGTACGCCGGCTTGATGCCGAGCTCGTCGCCCTTCGCCTTCGGGATGAAGTCGATGTCGTAGATGATGTAGGCCTCCATCGGCTGCGACACCGCCGAGTGGACCATGTACAGCAGGAGCCAGGTGTCGCTGCCCTGCACCGGCATGCCGTACCCGCGCGGGAACGGCGCCACGGTCTTCTCCTCGCCCGAGGCGAAGAACGGGCCGCTGCCGTAATCGTCGGGGGCCGAGAGCCAGGTGCCGTGGTGGAGATGCACCTGCTCGACCGGCGGGACCGTGCCGTCGACGCGGACGAGGTTCGGCCGGAAGCGCGTGATGTAGCCGTCGACCAGCGGCTTCTCGATCGTCACCGGGTTGATGAGCACGTCGTTCTGGCCGGGCTTCACGGCGATCGGCCCGTAGGAGAAGCGCATGCGCTGGCAGGCGCCGGGATAGCGGACGTAGTCCGGTCCCTTCCAACCCTCGGCCTTGTAGAACTCCTTCTCGTACGGGTCCTCGCCCTCGAACGCGCACGGGCGCGCGGCCGCGTCGATTGCGAGCGGGTTCAGCTCAGGCGTGGGTACTCGATCCACCCTCTGCGCGGATGCGCTCGTCGGGACGAGCAGAAGCACTGCCAGTGCGATAACTCCGGCGAACTTCGACATCAGTTCCTCCCCCACGTAGGAAACAACCCCTTGAACAACCCCATGCCGTCGGTACGGCCGCGTACCAGGTTACCGGGAGTAAACCACATCCGGTAGAACCAACGTTGCAGGTTACGCCTACTTTCGCGCTAGCGCGAAATCGGCGCGGGAGCGACCGCGCCGGCGCCCTGGATCACCGCGGTGACGAGCTGGACCAGGACGGGGGCCAGCTCGGGGAGGGACTTCGCGTCCTTCCTCAGCAGGTGCTCCTGCACCAGCTCGCCGATGCCGCCGACGAGCGCGCGCAGGAAGACCACAGGGACCTCGCCGATCTCCGGCTGCTGGCGCGCTGCTCGGCGCGCGAGGATCACGTACTGCTGGACGAACTGCTCGTAGACCTGCCGCCTCAGCTCGACCGCAGCCGGCCCGGCGCCGAGCACGTCCAGGAGGAACGTGCGCGCGAACGCGGCGTCGGAGGCGAGCCCGCCTACGTAGGTGTCGATCGCCACCTCGAGGACCTCGCGCCAGTCCGCCTCCGGCCCGAGCGCGACCGACGCCTCGACCATGTCCTCGATCAGCGCCTCGGTGCCCGTGGCGTACGCGGCGAGGAAGCAGTCCTCCTTGTCCTTGAACTGCTCGTAGAACGTCCGGCGGGAGACGCCCGCGAGCCCCACGACGTCGCCGACGGTTACGCGCGAGTAGCCCTTGTCCGCGACCGCGCGCGTGATCGCGTCGAGCATGCGCGCGCGCTGCGAGGCGGTGGTGGCCTGTTTTTGCCCGCGCCAGCCCTCGTCGGGCTCGAGCGCGCGGAAGAAAAGCGAGTCGGGAGGAGGCATGCGAGTCCCTGCGGGTAGATGGTACGTACCCGTACCATAGCTACGAACCTCGACGACTCCCTCGCGCCGCGAGGACGGCGGCCGGTTTGCCGCCATGAGCTAGCGCGTGAGGCCCGAGTTCGCTTCGAAGCTGGCCACGCGCCGCCCGTCGGCCAGGACGTCGGCCTCGACGCGCACCTTCTCCCCATCGGAGCGGACGACGATCGCCTCGGCCCGCAGCGACTCCACGTCTGCCGGCACGCGGCAGTGGAAGTGCGCGCACAGGTCGAGCGTCGTCATGTCGGCGCTCCTGCCCTGGTCGGGCACGGCGGTCGTGGCGGCCGCGTTCATCGCGGTCTCGGCGAACGCGACCAGCACGCCGTTCTCCACGAACCGCGCCGGCATCTCGTACACCGCGACGCCCGCGGCGAACTGCACCAGCTGCATCTCCAGATGCTCGGCCGCAGAGGTGACTGCGTTCTCGGACGTCTTGACGAATGACATGGTGCCCCCTAGCGGACGATCAGCTGGCCCTTCATCCCCGGATGAAGGCTGCAATAGAACCCGTACGTCTTGCCGGACTCGACGTTGTCCAAGCCGTTGACCGGAACCGTCTCCCCCGTCCCGGCGAGCGCGCTCCTGAACGTGCCGTCGTTCGCCACGACGTCGTGCCTGACGATGTCGCCGTTCGTGTAGTTCACCGGCCCGCCCACCTGAGTCACCATCACCGGCGTCAGGTAGCCGTACGACGCGCCACCGGGCCCGGTCGCGATCGTCGTGCCGACCGACGGCAGGCCGCCGCCCGGCGCCCCCGGCAGCTCGGGCAGGCCCGGTCCGCCGCCACCGCCACCCCCGCCGCCGCCATCCGACAGCTTGAGGGCGAACAGCGTGCTCGTGTTGTCCCACTGCGAGGTGACGAACACCGTGTTGCGGGCGACCGAGACGCCGCTCGAGTTCCCCATGTCGTGCATGGGCGTCTGGGTGTCCTGCATGAACGGGTGAGCGAGCAGCGGCGTCCCGTTCGAGGCGTCGAAGGCCTGCAGCGCGCCGACCGCGTCGTTCAGGCTGTAGACGACGCCGTTCGCAACCGCCACGCCGTTGTAGCGGAAGGTCCCCGTCAGCGGCACCGCCCACTGGACCGCGCCCGTGTCCCTGTTCAGGGAGTACAGGTTCCCTCCGCTCGTCGCCACGTAGATGCCGTTCGCGTCAACCGCCGTCGAGCTCAGGTTGCAAGCAAGGCACGGCGGGCTGAGCGTGGCCTGCCACTCGACCTCCATGGTCTCGCTGTCCACCGCTGTGTACACGCCCGACTTCTGCAGCCCGCCGAACAGCTTCCGCCCGTCGCTGTGCGTCCACAGGTTCGGCGACGCGAGGAAGTTGAAGTCGAACTGCGCGCAGGTGAAGCGCCCGACCGGCCACTGCAACTCGGTGTTGCAGACCGGCGACTCGACGTCCTGCGGCGCCGGGTAGCTGTCCGACGTTCCCCGCTGCGAGGCGAGGATCTGCCCGAACGTCGGGCTCGCCGGATCGGCGTCGATCTTGAGCAACGCGTTCGTGCGCTCGTTCTGCTTCGGGCTGGCCGGGTTCCCCGTGCCGGCGAAGATGAGCTTGCGCTCGAGGTCCACGGTCGGCGTGTTCACGATCGAGCCGCCGCGGTCACCGGCCGCGTAGTCCTCCTCGGAGATCACGTGCGTCTTCGCGAGGATCGCGCCGCCCCCCTCGCGCGATCCGTCGACGATCGCGAAGCCCGGCTTCGAGTGGTTGCTCGACTCGTCGCCCTTGAACGCCTGGAAGATCATGCCGTTGAACGGCACCGGGCTGGAGTCGAGGCCGCCGCCGTCGTCCTCGTCGACGATGCTGCTCCACACGATCTCGCCGGTCGCCTGGTCGAGCGCGGACAGGACGGATGCCTCCGGCGTGGTCGCGCCCACGTAGACGAGACCGTCGACGACCGCGGGCGAGCCGACGATGCCGGCGCCGGCGAAGGTCGAGCTGCCGTCGCCGCCCTCGCCAAGCGCTCTCGTCCACACCTGCTCGCCGGTGTCGGCGTTCAGCGCGAACACGTTCCCGAGGTCGGTGCCGAAGAACACGCAGCCGTCCACGACGACCGGCGTCGAGTGGATGACGCCGCCGTCCGGGGTCGGCTGCTGCCACGCGACGGCGAGGTCGCCGGCGTTGTCCGTGCCGATCGTGGTCTCGCTGAGCTGCTCGCGGTGCCCGTCGAGCGTGCCGCTGTAGAACGGCCACTCGCCGCCCTCGGCGTCGGGCGCGCCGCAGGTGGCGGCCTGCGCGTGCGCGCCGGCCGGCGCAACCAGCGCCGCCGCCCGCGACGAGCGTGAATACGAGTGTGCGGATTCTCATGGCGTCCATGGCCCCTCCGTCAGTTCCTTGAGCACCTCGCGGCGGGTGCGTGCTCCGTTGACCTGGTTCGACGCCAACGGCGCCTGCTCCGTCGGCTTCCCGATGTCCTTCACGTAGTCGGACTTCTGCAGGCCGTTGACGGCCTCGCAGTCGAGCGCGTTGCGCTTCGCGTCCGGATCGATGTTGTAGGCCAGCGCGGCGTTGCGGCCGAGGATGCCGTTGCGGATCGTCCGCTCCGGGCTCGGCGCCGGCTGAGTCGGATCCTCGACGTCGCCGTCGAGGCCGTACGGCAGGTTGTAGAGCTCCTTGGCCTCGTCGGAGAACTCGAGCGTGCGCATGGCCACGATCTCCGACTGGGGCGAGCCGTACCACAGGCTGTCGGTGCCCCACGCGATCCGCTTGGGGCCGACGTGCGTGATCAGCTTGCCGAGCAGGTGCGCCGCCGCGCTCGGGTTGCCGACGTGGTCGCGCCAGACCGACCCGAGCTCGGCCCACACGTTCGGCACGTTGCCGAAGGTCTTGCCTGGCTCGATGAAGCGCGAGGCGTCGTAGTCGTTCTCGCGCAGCGACTTGATGAACGAGTCGACCGAGCGATCCGACGAGTTCACGTTCTCGTCGCCGGCGTATTCGGTCTCGCCGCCCTGGAAGAGGTCGTAGCCCGAGTGGTAGATCATGAAGCGCACGCCCGGGTTCGCCTTCGCCGCCGGGCCCACGTCGCGCGGCGCGGCGCCGCGCTGGTCGAAGCCGGGGAGCGCGAAGCCCTTGTGGGTCGCGACGACCGGCGGGATGTCGGGGAACGCGTCGCTGACCTTCTTGACGTTCTCCAGGAACGCCATCCCCGCGTCGGAGTCGAGCTGCCAGCCGGACGCGTACGGCACGTCGCCCCACGCGCAATAGGTCTTCCAGCCGCCCAGGATGTCGTGGTACTGCTCGGCCCGGGTCCACATCTGCTCCATCTCCTCGTCGAAGAAGAGCGGCTTCGGCGGCTCCTGCCCGGTCGGCTCCATCAGCTGGTCCTGGGTCATGCCCGTGCCGCCGCGGTTCGGCATGACGAACGCATGCATGATCGCGCGCTGCGACTTGGCCATCTCGTTCGCCGAGTTCACCGTCAGCGCCGCTTCCGCGAGCGGGAGCGGGTTGTTGGTGTCGGGCGAGGTCGGCGTGCACGACAGCACGGTCATCGTGGTCGCCGAGTCCAGGTACAGCTCCTTCATGTAGTGGAACCGCGACATGTTCTCGACGGGGTCGATCTCGCCCGCGCCGCCACCGCGAATCGAACCGTCGTCGCGGATCCCCGGCTGGTCGCCGAGCGCCGGCGACGCCTGCGGCCACACCGCCACGAAGAAGGCCATCATCGCCGGGTTCGTGACGCGCCAGTCGCCCTCGGGGTCGACGTGGTGGGACTGGATGTCGAAGACGAACTCGCCGGGCAGGTTCATCAGCGTGCTCGAGCCGGTGGCCTCATCCCACTCGAGGTCGCAGGCATCCGTCGTCGCCGTGTTGTGGCCGAGCGCGTAGCTGCCCCACCGCGTGTTCATCACCGCGTTGATCGACCACATGCCGATCGACATCGCCGCGGACGTGCGGACGAACTGGCGGCGGCTCATGTTGAAGTGCCGCCGCCACCGCTCGACCTCGCGGTGCTGCAGCCGCATGATCGCGATCTGCTCCGGCGTGACCGGGTTGGGCAGGTACTCGTCGTTCGAGCACGGCAGCACGTCGACAGGGAGCCCCTCCCACTGGTCCGGCCACGTCTTCTTCCAGGTGATCATTCGGCGACCTCGAACGCACCGCGCATCGACGGATGGATCCGGCAGAAGTACGTGACGATCTCGCCCTTCTGGTAGCCGTCCTCCTCCGTCACGGGGACGTCCCAATCGAGCACGTTCTTCGCGCCGCTGATCTCCGGCACCGAGAAGCCCGAGCTGACCGGAGTCCATCTCGACCGGCCGGCCGGCGCTCGACTCGCCGTCACCCAGTGGGAACGCCGCACCTGTCGGGCCGAGGCACGGGAACTTGCACGACGTGATCGTGTGCAGGATCCCGGCGCCGTCCAGGTTGGTGAAGCGCAGGTTCGTGCCGAGCGGCACCTTCGGCACGCCGAGCGAGTTCGCCTGGCTCAGGTCGCCCGGCATGTAGATGAAGTCGGCGATCCCGACCTCGCTCGTCGCACCGCTCAGCGGCGCGTCCGGCGGGACGGTCCACTCGCCCTGCGGGCCGCCGCGGAACGCCGTTCTCCTTGTAGTGCCCGTGCGTCTCGAAGAGGCCGTTCGGGCACAGCGTCGGGGTCTCCGCCGCCAGGCCGCCGGAGTCGCACCTGTCCGAGCTGTCGACGGGCGCCGTGAACGCGTCGACACCGGGCGCCTGCTTGTTCCCGTTCTCATCCTCTGGAACGAGCAGCGAGACGACGATGCCCATGTTCTCGTAGGTGGACTGGAGCTTGGTGTCGTAGGCCGCGTTCGAGCGGAGCACGTCACCGGGCTCGACGTGAACGCCCCAGTTCGGCAGGCCGCTCACGCGCATCGAGAAGTCCCACGAGTCGGGCGGGCCGCCTCCCTGGGTCTTGTCGTCCGGATCCCAGTACGTCGGAATGCCCGTGTAGATCCGCTGCGATTGGTCGCCTCTCACGAGGTCGACCTCGTTGCGGATGCCGCCCGGGTGGAGGTGTCCGCCCAGGCCGATGATCGTCCCGCCGGTGAAGCTCTGGACTCGGCCGAAGGGCTCGCCCTCTGCGGGCAGCGAGTAGTCCTCGCCGATCCCGTTGCCGGGCTCGCCCTGGCCGACCTCCTGCTCGCTCCCACGAGTTGAACGCGGCGCACTCCTCCTTCGGCCACGTGCACTCGCTGTCGTCACCGCCGTACGGGCGCTGGACGTTGAAGACCGGGTAGCTCGAGGGACGCACGTCGAGCCAGAGCGGGTACGCCGGCGTCATCTCGGCGGCGGCCGGCGAGCTGGCCGGCACGAAGTCGATCTCGTAGGTGATGTACACCTCCATCGGGTTCTGCACCGCCGAATGGACCATGTAGAGCAGCTGCCACTGGTCGGTCGCCTTGATCGGCATGCCGTAGCCGCGCGGGAACGGCGCGATCGTCTTCTCCTCACCCGATGCGAAGAAGGGCCCGGTGCCGTAGTTGTCTGGTCGCGTTCAGCCACGTGCCGTGGTGCAGGTGCACCTCGTGCACCGGCGGCACGGCGCCGTCAACGCGCGTCAGGTTCGGCTTGAAGCGCGTGATGTAGCCGTCCTGCAGCGGCTTCTCGATCGTCACCGGGCCGATGAGGACGTCGTTCTGGCCCGGCTTGACCACCAGCGGCCCATAGGCGAACCGCATCCGGACGCAGGAGCCGGGATAGCGCTCGTAGTCGCTGGCCGCGTCCCAGCCCTCGACCTCGTACGCCTTGCGCTCGACCGGGTCGCCGGCGTCGTAGACGCACTTCTTCTTGAGCATGCGGCTGCCCGTCGAACTCGCTGCCGTTGAAGGTCCCTGCGAAGTTTGGATCCGGTGTGGCCGGAGGCTGCGGCGGCCGCTCGTCCTGCCCGAACGCGGCTCCTGGAACCGTCAGCGCCGCGATCGAGATCCCCACCACGAGCGCGCAGCCGCGCACCTGCAAAATCCCCCTGCCTAGCACTCCATCCCCCCTGTCTGATGTGCGTTCCGCAGTTGCGGTACGCCTCCGTACACACCGGTACGCGGATGTATATGCCTGGCGCTAGGGCGTTGTCAAGAGGCGCGGCGAAATTTCTTTTCGAGGGCGGTTAGCGGAGGGGGTGGGATTCGAACCCACGGTCCGCCTAACGACGGACACCGGTTTTCAAGACCGGCGCATTCAACCGCTCTGCCACCCCTCCGGGTTTCGTAAAGGGGGTCTGACCCCCTTTAGAAATGAGGCTAGCGCCGCTCTGGGCGTTGCTCGCGTGAGCGCTCGCGGCGGAGACCGCCGTAGTACGCCGCCGCCATCGAGATCGCGGTGGCCACGACGATCCACAGGAAGGCGAGCCCTTCGCTCGCGTCGAGCTGCAGCTGGCGGATCAGAACGGTCAGGCCGAGGGCGCCCCAAGCCGCGGCTGCGAAGACCGGATTGCCGATCCACCAGCCGATCAGGAACGGGCCGATGAGCGTCGCGATGATGATCGCTGCGGCGATCTCCATGGACGTATGTTCGACGAACTCGGCTAACGAACGTCCAGTTCCACGTACGCGCGCGCGACACGACGGCTACCCGAGGCGATGCACGCCATGTCCCGTGTTTGCTGTTAGTCAACCCGAGAGGAGGGCAAGATGCCTGATTCACGGAGACGTCGCGCCTGGATACCGGCGCTCTTTGCGTTGGTGGCGCTACTTCGCGTTCGCTCCCCAAGCAGGGGCGACTGGTTCCGAGGAAGGATCCGACGACCCAGTCGCATGTACGAGCGGCGACTACGTAGACGTGGACTCGTGCTCGGTCGATGAGCCGAAGCCCGAGCCACAGCCGGAGGAGCCGAAGTTCGAGGACACCGAGTCGTGCGGCGACCCGCCGGTCGCGCGTCACGCTCGGTCCCAAGAGGACGGCGCGAAGTTCGAGGACGGCTGCCTGCCGCAGTTCGTGCGGCGGTTCGTCACCCGCGTCTGGAAGTTCGTCGGCGAAGTCGATTACTACGAGGCGGGCGAGCTGAGCATCACGCTCGGCAGATTCTGAACCTGCCTCGGCGCTGGCACAGCCAGGACGACGACCTGCTCGACCAGGACACGACCGTCCTCGTCAGCCATCGCGTGCGTGTGTTCGAGGAGGGTAAGCGCGTTTCACGCGACGCGCTCGAGAACGCGAACGATGTTCGCGTCCACGGCAAGCTCCTGCGTCCGCTCATGTGGCATGCGGACGAGGACGGCTCGCCGGTCCCGACGATCAGGGCCAAGAAGGTCTACATCACGGGCTAACTACCAACCGCGGTGATCACCTCCGGTGCTCCGAACTCGTGGAGCACCGGAGGCACCGCGATCGTGCCGTCGTCCTGCTGGTGGTTCTCGACGATCGCGATGATCGTGCGGCCCACGGCGACCGCCGTCCCGTTGAGCGTGTGCACGTGGCGGACGTTGCCTGTCGCCCGCTCGGTAGCGGATGTCGAGCCGGCGCGCCTGGAAGTCGGTGGTGTTCGAGCACGACGTCAGCTCGCGGAAGCGCTCCTGCCCCGGGAGCCAGGCCTCGAGGTCGTACTTCTTCGCCGCCGACGCGCCGAGGTCGCCGACCGCGATGTTGACCACGCGGTACGGGATCTCGAGCGCCTGGAGGATCTCCTCCTCGATCGCGAGCAGCCGCTCGTGCTCGTCCTTGGACTCCTCCGGCTTCACGAACGTGAACATCTCGACCTTGTCGAACTGGTGCACGCGGAAGATCCCGCGCGTGTCCTTGCCGGCTGCGCCCGCCTCGCGCCGGAAGCACGGGGAGAAGCCGGCGTAGCGAACGGGCAGCCGGTCCTCGGCGAGGATCTGCGCCGGCGTGCAGCGACGCGAGCGGCACCTCGGCGGTGCCGGCCAGGTAGAGCTCGTCCTCGGGCAGCGCGTAGATCTGCTGCTCGGTGTCGGGCAGGAAGCCGGTGCCGTAGAGCGCCTCCTCGCGCACGAGCACGGGCGGAACGACCGGCTCGAAGCCCTTCCCGCCGAGCACCTCGAGCGCCCACCGAACGAGCGCGAGCTCGAGCAGCACGAGCGGGCCCTTCAGGTAGGCGAAGCGCGATCCGGCGACGCGCGCGCCCGCCTCCATGTCCACGAGGTCGCCGAGCAGCTCCAGGTGGTCGCGGCCGGTCGCGCCCGACTCGCCGACCTCGCGCAGCACCTCGTCCTCCTCGGGCGCCGAGGGGTCGGGCGGGTTCGGCACGCCCGCCAGCGCCGCCTGAAGCTGCTCCTCGACTTCGCCCACCTCCGCCTGAAGCTTCTTCACCTCGGCCGCGACGCCGCGCATCTCCTCGATGGCGGCGGAGGCGTCGCCGCCCGAGCGCTTCGCCTCGGCGATCTTGTCGTTCGCCGCGTTCTGGGTGGCGCGCAGCTCCTCGAGCCGCGGCAGCAGCTCACGCCGGCGCGCGTCGAGCGAGAGCAGATCGTCGAGGACGTCGGCCGCGCCACGGCGAGCGAGCGCCGCGCGCACCGGCTCCGGGTCGCGCCGTATCTCCTTTAGGTCAAGCACCCGGAGGCGGGGCGGCTATTCGCCTGCGCCGCCGGAGTCGTCGCCCGAGTACTTCGCGAGGAAGTCGGCGACCGCCTGCGCTTCCTCGCCGACGACGATGTTCGCCGGCATGATCGCGCCGGAGAACCCGCCGTTGCGGATCGCGAACAGCACGTCGTCCTCCTGCACCTTGCGCGTGTCGAAGTTGGGCCCGTTCGTGCGCTCGCCGCCGGAGACCTGGCCCTCGGGCTTCGAGCCCTGCGAGGACGCGGCGCTGAGCGTGTGGCAGCCGCTGCAACGCTCGGCGAAGAGCTGCGCTCCCTGCTCGTCGGCAGCCGAGTCGACCTCGATCTCCTCCGTCTGGCATCCAGTGAGGAGCGCGCCCGCGACAAGGGCGGCGGCGAGGAGTCGAAGGCTCATGGGGCGGGCATACTACCCGCCGTCCCATGCGCCGCCTCGTGCCCCTGACCGCCCTACTTCTCGCCTTCGCCGGGGGCTGTGGCGACGATGACGACGAGCCGGGCCGGACGGTCACCGCAGAGCCCGGGGAGCACGGTCGACGTGGTGGCGGACGAGTACTCGTTCGATCCGGAGAACATCGAGCTGTCGGGCCCCGGCGTCCTCCGCGTGCGCCTGGACAACCAGGGCAGCCTCGCCCACAACCTGCGCGTGCTGGACGGCGCGCGCGAACTTGGCGGAACACCTTCCTTCATCGGCGGCGACGCGCGCACCGGTGTGGCGCGAATCCAGGAGCCTGGCGAGTACAAGCTCGTCTGCAGCGTGGGCGACCACGAAGCCCTCGGAATGACCGGCACGCTCACCGTCAAGTAGAGGAACCGCGCCAAGGGCGGCGAAATCCTCGACCGCCCCGGTGGCGGTGGTGGCGGCCCTGACTTCGCTTAATAGCGGACGGTCGTCTCATTCGGCGGCAATCGATACTGCCGCCGGGGCGATTACTTCTGCGGACTTCCTCCGTCTTACCTGCAAATCCCGCTGCACGCGGAGGACGTAGACCCTCTATCTGGGAAACTGACTAAGTCCATGCGCTCTATCTGGAAAGGCACGATCTCGTTCGGGCTGGTGAACATCCCGATCGCCCTGGGGGTCGCCACCCAGCGTTCCGACCCGAAGTTCCGCACCCTCGACGCGGAGACCAACCAGCCGATCCGCCAGCAGATGGTGTCGTCGGCGCGCGACGACGCCGTCGTCGACCGCACCGAGACCGTCAAGGGATACGAGGTCGGCAAGGGCCAGTTCGTCGTCGTCACGGACGAGGAGCTCGAGAGCGTCGCCGTCGAGCGCCGGCGGACGATCGACATCATCTCGTTCATCGACATCGAAGAGGTCGACCCGGTCTACTACGACCGCACCTACTACGTCGCTCCGCAGGAGACGGCCAACAAGCCCTACACCCTCCTGCTCGAGGCGCTGAAGCAGACCGGCAAGGCCGCGGTCGGCAAGATCGTGCTGTCGAGCAAGGAGCACCTCGTGCTGCTGCGGCCCGCCGGTGACGCGCTCGCGATCGAGCTTCTCTTCTACCCCGAGGACGTGCGGATGTCGACGCGCGAGGAGATCGAGGACGTCGTTCACGACACGAAGGTCGCGAAGGCCGAGCTCGACATGGCGAAGCAGCTCGTGGAGAGCCTGTCGCGGCCGTTCGAGCCGGGCGAGTTCGAGAACGAGCACAAGCGCGACCTGATGGCGCTGATCGAGAAGAAGCTCGCCGGCGAGGAGATCGAGGTCGCGCCGGAGCCGGAGGAGCGCCAGCCCGTGCCGGACCTCATGGCCGCCCTGCAGGCCTCGCTCGACCAGGCCAAGGACGACAAGCGCAAGGGTGGCGCGAAGCCGACGGCCGCCAAGAAGAAGAAGGCCGCCGCGAACGGCGCGAAGGCGAAGAAGACGAAGTCTCGCGCGCGCGCGAAGGCGAAGGCTTAGCGGCTGGACCCGGACGCCTTCCGAGCCGCGATGGGCCAGTTCGCGACGGGCGTCGCGGTGGTCACGAGCCGCGGCCCGGCTGGGCTGACCACGAACGCGTTCAGCTCACTGTCGCTGGACCCGATGCTGGTGCTGGTCTGTCTCGACCTCGACTCGCGGACGCTCGCCGCGGTGCGCGAGCACCGGCGGCTCGCAGTGAACGTGCTGTCGGCGTCGCAGCAGGACGTGGCCGTCAAGTTCGCCGGAAAGGCGGATCACGCGGAGAAGTTCCAGGACGTCGGCTGGCGCGAGGAGGCCGGCGTGCCCGTGCTCGACGGCACGGTCGCCTGGGTCGCGGGTCAGGTGCTCGAGCTGGTGCCCGGCGGCGACCACGTGATCGCGATCACGGCGGCGGAGGCGTTCGACGCGCCGGGCGGCGAGCCGCTCCTCTTCCACGGCGGCGAGTACCGCTAGATCCCGAAGCCGCCGGCTGACGCGCCCGCGCGCAGCGCGAGCGTGACGATCAGGAGCGTCCCGATCGTCATCACGCCCATCTCGCGCAGCACGACGCGGCGCGCCAGCGCGCCCTGCTCCGCCTTGTCGAGCGCGTCCAGGTCCTCGACCTGGTCGAGCTCGCGCTGCGCCGCGCCGATCCGCATCCCCTCGCTGACCATCGTCACCGCCAGGATCGCGACGCCGTACAGGTAGTGCAGCTCGTCCTCCGGGCTGGTTCCCCGAGATCAGGAGCCACAGCCCGACCGCCACCTGGACCACGACGGCGCCCTGCGCGACGCGCAGCAGGTACCAGAACCAGACCGACGGCTCGGACCGCAGCCAGGCGATCGCGCCCCACGCCGCGACCACCGCGTTGGCGCCCATGACCACGATCCCGAGAGTGGCGTGAAACCCGTTCACTACGCGCCTTTCGGCACTATGTAGCAAGTTGTCACAAACGCGGGTATAACACGGCCGCCCGATGCTGAAGAGCTACCTGCCAGCCCTCATCTTCATCCTCCTGGGCCTGGGCGTGGGCGGGGCCTTCGTCTTCCTCAACCGCGTGCTCGGGCCCGAGCCGGCCCAGCAAGGTGAAGTCGGACCCCTACGAGTGCGGGCTGCCGTCGGACGTCCAGCAGAACTTCCGCTTCGGCATCTCCTTCTACCTCGTCGCGATGCTCTTCATCCTGTTCGACATCGAGGTCATCTTCCTGTACCCGGTCGCGGTGCAGCTCGAGGCCTTCGGCGTCTTCGCGCTCGTCGAGACGATCGTCTTCATCGTCCTCCTGTTCGTCGCCTTCATCTACGTCTGGCGAAGAGGTGCGCTCGAATGGAAGTGATCCGCCAGAACCTCGGCGAGGCGGGCGACGACCTGCGCGTGCGCCAGCTCAGGGCGCGCCAGCTCCTGAAGGGCGAGCTCGAGGGCAAGGACCTCGAGGAGTACGTCGAGTCGCGCGTCCTCACGACGACGCTCGAGAAGGCGCAGAACTGGGGCCGCGGCAACTCGCTGTTCCCGCTCGGGTTCGGCCTCGCCTGCTGCGCGATCGAGATGATCACGATCATCGGGTCGCCGCGCAACGACATCGCGCGCTTCGGCCACGAGGCCGTGCGCGCGTCCCCGCGCCAGGCGGACATGATGATCCTGTCCGGCCGCGTCTCGGTGAAGATGGCGCCGATCATCCGGCGCATCTACGACCAGATGCTCGAGCCGAAGTGGGTCATCGCGATGGGCGCCTGCTCGTCGAGCGCCGGCATGTTCAACAACTACGCGCTCGTCCAGGGCGCCGACAAGTTCATGCCCGTGGACATCTACGTGCCCGGCTGCCCGCCGCGGCCCGAGGCGCTCATCTACGGCATCAACAAGCTCCAGAAGATGATCTGGGACCGGCCGGACCTCGGCTGGCGCGAGCGCTACAAGGCGGAGGGCACCGAGGAGCCCGCCCGCTTCCCAAAGGGCTCCGTTGCCTGACGCAACCGGGCTAGAGCTCGTCGCTCAGCGCGTGCGCGACAAGCTGGGCGACGACGCCGTCGCCGGCACCGCCTACCACCGCGAGCTCGCCACGCTCGAGGTCGCGCCCGCCTCCGTGCGCGACGTCCTCGGCTACCTGAAGGCAGGACGACGAGGAGCCGTACCCGCTGCTGATGAGCGTGCACGGGTGCGACTACCTGCCGGACGAGCCGCGCCTCGGCGTGCACTACCAGCTGCTCTCGATGGAGCGCACCGAACGGCTGAACGTGAAGACGCGGGTCGGCACGCGACGACCCGCGCCTGCCGACGGTCGTCGACCTCTTCCCCGGCGCGAACTTCCAGGAGCGCGAGGTCTTCGACATGTTCGGCGTCGTCTTCGACGGCCACCCCGACATGCGCCGGATCCTGATGCCGGAGGACTACGAGGGGTACCCGCAGCGCCGCGACTTCCCGATCGGCGGCGAGCCCGTCCTCTTCACCTACAACGAGCACGAGACGCCGCGCTGGTATGAGTGACGCCGGCACGCCACTGGACGTTCCGTATCGCGAGCGCGAGAAGTCGATCACGCTCGAGCGCGGCTCGATGGAGGCGCCCGTCAGCGGCACCGAGCTAGAGCCGCGGCACGAGCTCTTCACGATCAACATGGGTCCGCACCACCCGGCGACGCACGGGGTGCTGCGGCTGCTCCTGACGCTCGAGGGCGAGAACGTCCTCTCGATGGAGCCGATCATCGGCTACGTCCACACGGGCATCGAGAAGTCGTGCGAGGACCAGGCGTACTGGAAGGTCATCCCGTTCGTCGAGCGGATGGACTACCTCTCGTACTACTTCAACGCGATGGCCTACTGCATGTCGGTCGAGCGCCTGCTCGACATGGACGTGCCGCCGCGCGCGCAGTACCTGCGCGTCATCCACCTCGAGCTCAACCGGATCGCGAGCCACCTGTTCTGGCTCGCCACGTCGGCGCTCGACCTGGGCGCGGTGACGATGCTCTGGTGGGGCTGCCGCGAGCGCGACTACGTGCTCGACCTCTTCGAGTACTCGTCCGGCCAGCGCTTCCACCCGCGCTACATCCAGGTCGGCGGCGTGATCGAGGACATCCCGCCGGGCTGGGAGCAGAAGGCGCGCGAGTTCATCGCGCTGCTGCCCACGCGGCTCGACCAGTACGAGGCGCTGCTCGACCAGAACGAGATCTTCCTCCAGCGCCTGAAGGGACGTCGGGATCGTCGACGAGCAGACCCTGCTCGACCTGGGCGTCACCGGGCCGCTCCTGCGTGCGACCGGCAATCCGTGGGACCTCCGCAAGGCGACGCCCTACTCGTCCTACGACCACTTCGACTTCAAGATCCCGGTCGGCACGGTCGGCGACAACTACGACCGCTACCGCGTGCGGATGGCCGAGATGCGCGAGTCGGCCAAGATCGTCGAGCAGGCGCTCGACGGCCTGCCGGAGGGCGCGTACATCTCGGACGACCGCAAGGTCGCGCTGCCGCCGCGGTGGGAGCTCGCCACCTCGATGGAGGCGCTGATCCACCACTTCAAGCTCGTCACGGAGGGATTCCGCGTGCCGGTCGGCGAGGCGTACGTGCCGATCGAGTCGCCGCGCGGCGAGCTCGGCTGCTTCGTGGTGTCGGACGGCTCGTCGAAGCCGGCGCGCGTCCACATGCGCGACCCGAGCTTCGCGAACCTCCAGTCGCTGAAGCACATGGGCGAGGGCGGCCTGATCGCCGACCTGATCGCCTGCATCGCGATGCTCGACCCGATCCTCGGGGGGATCGACCGGTGAAGGATCCGGGCGAGCTCGAGCAGCCCGCGGTCGTCCCGGACCTCGCCGAGATCGACGTGCCGCAGGAGCTGCAGGCCGAGATCGAGGAGCTGATGTCGCGCTACCCCGATCACCACTCGGCCGCGCTGCCCGCGCTGGCGGCGGCCCAGCGCCTACACGGATGGTGCTCGCCCGAGGCGATCGACCAGGTCGCGGCCGTGATGCGCGTGACCCCCGCCTACCTCTCGAGCATCGCGACCTTCTACGACATGCTCAACACCGAGCCGGTCGGCCGCCAGTACGTGTGGGTGTGCACGAGCGTGGCGTGCATGCCGAAGAACGCGAAGGCCGTCTACGAGGCGATCAAGGAAGCGGGCGGCGACCTCGACGACGTCAACATCCGCGAGTTCGAGTGCCTCGGCGCGTGCGACATGGCGCCGATGGCGTCGGTGAACGGCCGCTACATCGGCCCGCTTCAGCCCGGCGACGCGGAGCAGATCGTCGAGGCGCTGAAGCGCGGCGAGCAGCCGCTGCCGGGAAGGGGGCTCGGCGACGATGGCTGAGGAAACCCGCGTCCTGCTCGAGCACATCGACGAGCCCGGGCTCGCCTCGATCGACGTCTACGAACGGCTCGGCGGGTACTCGCGGCTGCGCAAGGGCCTGATCGAGCTCGAGGAGGGCGAGCTCGTCCACGAGCTCGAGTCCTCCGGCCTGCGCGGCCGCGGCGGCGCCGGCTTCTCGATGGGCAAGAAGGCGAGCTTCATCCCGCGCGGCGCGATGGACAAGTTCCTCTGCTGCAACGCCGACGAGTCCGAGCCCGGCACGTTCAAGGACCGCCTGCTGATGCAGAAGAACCCGCACCTCCTGATCGAGGGGATCATCATCGCGGCGCGCGCGGCGGGTGCGAACCGGGCGTTCATCTTCATCCGCGGCGAGTACGAGCTCCAGGCGGGGATCCTCGAGAAGGCGCTCGAGGAGGCGAAGGCGAAGGGCTATGTCGGCGATCGCATCCTCGGCTCTGACTTCTCGCTCGAGCTCTGGGTCCACCGCGGCCAGGGCGCCTACATCTGCGGCGAGGAGTCGGCGCTGCTCGACGCGCTCGAGGGCAAGCGCGGCAACCCGCGGCTCAAGCCTCCCTTCCCCGCGAACCAGGGCCTCTACCAGGGCCCGACGCTGATCAACAACGTCGAGACGCTCTGCAACGTCCCGCTGATCGTCGAGAAGGGCGCCGACTGGTTCAAGTCGCTCGGGACCGAGAAGTCGGCCGGCACGAAGGTCGTGTCGGTGTCGGGCAACGTCCAGCGGCCCGGCAACTACGAGATCGAGCTCGGCATCACCGCGCGCGAGATCGTCTGCGACCTGGCGGGCGGGCCGCCCGAGGGGCGCGAGATCAAGTGCTGGTTCCCGGGCGGGTCGTCGGCGCCCGTGCTGCTGCCGGAGCACCTCGACCTCCCCTACGACTTCGAGAACATGGCCGAGGCCGGCTCGATGCTCGGGTCGGGCGCGATCATCGTGATCGACGACTCGGTGCCGATCGTCGAGGTCGCGCTGCGGCTCGCGGGGTTCTACCGGCACGAGTCGTGCGGGAAGTGCACGCCGTGCCGTGAGGGCACGAACTGGACGGTGAAGATGCTCGAGCGCATGGACCGCGGCGAGGCGACGCCGATGGACATCGAGATCATGGCCCAGGTCCAGGAGAACATCATCGGCAACTGCCTGTGCGTGCTGGGCGACTCGATGGCGATGCCGATCGGCTCGATGATCGAGAAGTTCCGCCCGGAGTTCGAGGCAGCACATCGAGCGCCGCCGGCAGGAGTTCGCGCAGCAGGACTACGCGCTGTCCGCCCAGGAGCTCGCCGCGAGCGAGGGGGCCGGCATTGCCTAGGCCCGAGCAGCGGATGGTCACGTTCGAGATCGACGGGCGCGAGGTGACCGCGCCGGAGGGCGCGATGCTCGTTGACGGCGCCAAGCACGGCGACGTCGAGATCCCCGTGTTCTGTTACGAGCCGAAGGTCGGGCCGCCCGTCGGCGCGTGCCGGATGTGCCTCGTCGAGATCGAGGGCATCCCGAAGCTCCAGACCGCCTGCTCGACGCCGGTCAAGGACGGCATGGTCGTGATCACGACCTCCGACCGCGTCAAGGCCGCGCAGGAAGCGGTTGTCGAGTTCCTGCTGATCAACCACCCGCTCGACTGCCCGGTCTGCGACAAGGGCGGCGAGTGCCCGCTCCAGGACATCTCGTTCGGATGGGGCGCGGGCCGTTCGCGGATGATCGAGCCGAAGCGCCACTTCAAGAAGCCGGTCGAGCTGTCACCGCTCGTCGCGATCGATCGCGAGCGCTGCATCCTCTGCTACCGCTGCGTGCGCTTCTCGCAGGAGGTGTCCGAGGACTACCAGCTGGTCTTCCTCGAGCGGGGCGACCACACCTTCGTCGGCACGAACGACGGCGCGCCGTACGTCGCGCCGTTCAGCGGCAACATCGTCGAGCTCTGCCCCGTCGGCGCGCTCACGTCCACCTCGTACCGGTTCCGCGCGCGCCCGTGGGACATCGAGGACTCAGGCTCGATCTGCGCGCTCTGCCCGAGCCAGTGCAACATCGAGTTCACCGTCCGCGACGACGCCCGCGTCGTGCGCGTGATGGCGCGCGACAACGAGGACGTCGAGGACGGCTGGCTGTGCGACAAGGGCCGCTACGGCTACCAGGCGATCCACTCGCCGGAGCGCATTACCCGGCCGCTGGTGAACGAGGGCGGCGCGCTGCGCGAGGTGTCGTGGGAGCGGGCGCTGGACGCGGCCGCCGCCGGGCTCGAGAAGGCCGGCGCCGCCACCGCCGCGCTGGCCGGCGGCGAGACGACCAACGAGGAGGGCTTCCTCCTGCAGCGGCTGCTGCGCGACGCGCTCGGCTCGCCGCACGTCGACTCGCGCCCGAGCGGCGTGCTCGACCCCGATCAGGCGCGCATCCTCGCGCGGCCCGACCTCAGCGTGCCGGTCTGGGACATCGAGAACGCGGGGACGATCCTCGTCTTCGACACCGACCTGGTCGAGGAGGCGCCGATCATCGACCTGCGCGTGCGCAAGGCGCGCCGCCGCAACGGCGCGAAGGTGGTGGTCGCCTCGAGCCACCCGACCACGCTCGACGCGAGCGCCGACCACGCCGTCCGCTTCCCTCCGGGCGGCGCGGAGGCGGCCCTGCAGGAGCTGGCGAAGCACGACCCGCGCGGCGGCAGCCCGGTGGTGATCATCTGGGGCGAGCGGCTCTCGCACGGCGCCCGCGGCCGCCAGGGCGTCGCCGCGCTGCTCGCGCTCGCGCGCAAGCTGAACCTCCAGGGCACCGAGGGCGCCGGCCTGATCGAGATCCCGAGCGGCACGAACGGCCGCGGGCTGCGCGAGGTCGGCTGCCTGCCGAACCTCGGCCCCGGGCTGGCCGACGCGCCGACCGCCGGCAAGGGCGCGGAGGAGATCGCCGCGGCGCTCGGCGACGACCTGACCGCGCTCGTCCTGCTCCACGCCGACCCGCTTGACGGCGCCGGCTTCGTGGTGGCCTTCGCCGACCACCTCACGCCCGCGCTCGAGGGCGCCGACGTCGTCTTCCCCGCGGCCTCGTACGCGGAGAAGGAGGGCACGATGACCCACCCCGACGGCCGGCTCCAGCGCCTGCGCCAGGCGATCGGCCATCCGGGCGAGGTGCGCCAGCCGGCGCTCGTGCTCGCCGAGCTGTGCTCGCGGCTGGGCGCCGCGGTCGACGCGGTCGACCGCGCCGCATGCTCACCGAGCAGGTCAGCGAGGCCGTGCCGTTCTACGCCGGACCTGACGCTCGAGGAGATCGGCGGCCGCGGCGTGCGCTGGCAGGAGCGCGACGCGGCGTCGGCGCTCGACCGCGCCCGAGATCCCGGACGCGCCGCTCGAGCCGCCGCCCGAGCTGCCCGAGGGCATGAAGCTCGGCACCGTGCGCACGCTGTGGGCCGGGCGCGAGACGCGCCACGCGCCGGCGCTCGCTTCCTCGCCCCGCGCCAGCAGGCCGAGCTGTCGCCCGACGACGCGCAGAAGCTCGGGATCCGGCCCGGCGACGAGGTCGAGGTCGCGATGAACGGAACCAGCCGTGCGCGCGGTCGCGCGGCTGCGGCAGGCGGTAGAGCCGGGCACGGTGTTCCTGCTCGAAGGGGAGCTCGAGCACGGAGCCGTCGTGGAGGTGCGCAAGGCGTGACCGTGCTCGCCGAGGTCGGCTTCGCCGAGACCACGCTCGTCCAGGTGATCAAGGTCCTCGTGATCTTCGCCTTCGTCCTGGCCGTCACGCCGATCGTGCTGCTCGTCGAGCGCAAGTTCATGGGCCGCATGCAGTCGCGCTACGGGCCGAACCGCGTCGGCCCCTACGGCCTGCTCCAGCCGCTCGCCGACGTCGTGAAGCTGCTCTCGAAGGAGCACTCCGAGCCGCGCACGGCGGTGCCGTGGATGATGGCGCTAGCGCCGATGATCTCGGTGCTCACGGCGGTCGCCACGCTCGCGCTCGTGCCGTTCGGCGACACGCGCGAGGACGGCATCTTCGGCGCCGACTACGGCCTCTACGGCATCGACGTCTCGATCGGGATCCTGTACGCGTTCGCGTTCGGCGCGATCGCCTTCTACGGGTTCATGCTCGGCGGCTGGGCGTCGGGCTCGAAGTACTCGTTCCTCGGCGCGATGCGGAGCGCCGCGCAGCTCATCTCCTACGAGGTCGCGCTCGGCCTGTCGCTGCTCGGCATCGTGATGACGGCCGGGACGCTCTCGCTGACCGAGATCGTCGAGCACCAGGACACGGTCTGGTTCATCGTGCCGCAGTTCGTCGGCTTCCTGATCTTCCTCGTCGCCGGCTTCGCCGAGACGGCGCGCGCGCCGTTCGACCTGCCGGAGGCCGACGCCGAGATCGTCGCGGGCTACAACACCGAGTACGGCGGGATGCGCTTCGGCGCGTTCTTCATGGCCGAGTACATGCACATCATCGTGTTCGGCGGCCTCTGCACCGCGCTGTTCCTGGGCGGCTGGCACGGCCCCGGCCCGGCGTATCTCGACCCGCTCTGGGTGATCGTGAAGATGGCCGCGATCGTGCTGTTCTTCATCTGGGTGCGCACCACGCTGCCGCGCCTGCGCTACGACCAGCTCATGACCTTCGGCTGGAAGGTCCTGCTGCCGCTGGCGACCCTGAACGCGCTGGTCACCGCGATCGTGGTGGTGGCCACGTGAGCCCCTGGAATCCGGACGAGCGACGTGACCATCGTCCAGCGCGGCCCGGAGCCCGGGCGGCGCGGGCGGCGCGTACCGGACGTTCTGCCGCCACCCTGCGCGGGCTGCGCACCACGTTCGCGCGCCTCTTCGAGGAGCCGGTGACCATCGAGTACCCGGAGGAGAAGACGCCGGTCTACCCGCGCTGGCGCGGCAAGCACAAGCTGCACCGCTTCGACGACACCGGGCTCGAGAAGTGCGTCGGCTGCTCGCTGTGCGCGGCCGCCTGCCCGGCGGACTGCATCCGCGTCGTCGCTGCCGAGAACACGCCCGACAACCAGGTCTCGGCCGGCGAGCGCTACGCCGCGGTCTACGAGATCAACATGACGCGCTGCATCTTCTGCGGCTACTGCGAGCTCGCGTGCCCGTTCGACGCGATCACGATGGGCAACGACTACGAGCTTGCGGACTACGAGCGCAGCGACCTGATCTTCACGAAGGAGATGCTGCTCGCCGACCACCCGGACCGCACGCCGCTGAGGCGAGAGGGCGAGTAGGCCGGGCCGTTGCTGTTCGAGCAGATCATGTTCTTCGTGGCCGCGGCCGGCGCGCTGGCGGGCGCGCTCGGCGTCGTGATGCTGCGCAACCCGTTCTACAGCGTGCTGTCGCTGATCGCGCACCTGGTGTCGCTGGCGATCCTGTTCCTGCTGCTCCAGTCCGAGTTCCTCGCGGCGGCGCAGATCGTCGTCTACGCGGGCGCGATCATGGTGCTCTACCTGTTCGTCACGGCGTACGTCGGCGGCGTCGACGCCCTCGGCCTGGCGCGGCGGCGAGTCGGGCGGGATCGGCCAGCTCGGCGTGATCATGGCCGGCGCGCTGTTCGTGGTGATCGCGCTGGCGGTGCTCGGGTCGAGCCTTGACGCGCTCGACACGCGCGGCGCCGACCTCGAGCCCGGCTTCGGCTCGCCCGGCGAGATCGGCCAGCTGCTGCTCAGGAAGTTCCTGATCCCGTTCGAGGCCGCGTCGTTCCTGCTGCTCGTGGCAGCGGTCTGCGCGGTCGTGCTCGCCCGCCGGCGGCGCGGGCTCGAGGAGGGCGGCGCCTGATGGACGTCGTCTGGTTCGTCGTCCTCTCCGCGCTGATCTTCGCGATCGGCGCCGCCGGCGTGATGACCCGGCGCAGCCCGCTCGTGATCCTGCTCTGCACCGAGCTGATGCTGAACGCGTGCAACCTGGCGCTGCTCGCGTTCTCGCGCATGCACGGCTCGGGTGACGGCCAGATCTTCGCGCTGATCGTGATGGTCGTGGCGGCGTGCGAGGTGGTGGTCGGGCTCGGCCTGATCGTCGCGATCTACCGCAAGCGGATGCCGATCGACGTCGACGAGCTGACGGAGCTGCGCGGTTGAGCCCAGCTGACTACGGCTGGCTCGTCCTCGGCTTCCCGCTGCTCGGGACGCTCGTGCTGGCGTTCGGCTGGCGCGTGCTTCCGGGCCGCAGCGCCGGCTGGATCGGGTCGGCTTCGATCCTCGCGTCGTTCATCTCGGCGCTCGGCGCGCTCCAGCAGCTTCAGGACCGGCCGGCCGAGGAGCGGCACGTCGAGTCGTCGCTGTTCGACTACACCGACACCGTCGGCGTGTCGGTCGACCTCGGGATCCTGGTCGACCCGCTGTCGGTGCTGATGATCCTCGTCGTCTCCGGCGTCTCGTTCCTGATCCACCTGTACTCGGTGGCGTACATGGACGGGCGACCGCGGGTACGTGCGCTTCTTCGCGTACCTCAACTTCTTCGTCTTCTCGATGCTGCTGCTCGTCCTGGCGGGGAACTTCGTCCTGCTGATCGTCGGCTGGGCGTTCGTCGGCGCGGCGTCGTACCTCCTGATCTCGTTCTGGTACCGGCGCGAGACCGCCACGTACGCCGGCATCAAGGCGTTCGTGATGAACGTGATCGGCGACGTGGGGCTGGTCGTCGCCGCGTTCCTCCTGTTCGACGCGACCGGCTCGCTCGACTACGCGGGCGTCTTCGAGGAAGCGCCGAACGTGTTCGTCGAGAACGACGGCGCAGCTCGTCGCGGCGTGCCTCTGCCTGCTCGTGGGCGCGTTCGCGAAGTCCGCCCAGATCCCGCTCCACACGTGGCTGCCGGACGCGATGGAGGGCCCCACCCCCGTCTCCGCCCTGATCCACGCCGCGACGATGGTCACCGCCGGCGTCTACCTGATCGCGCGCACGCACCCGCTGTTCGAGCTCGCGCCCACGGCGGCCGACGTCGCGGCGATCATCGGGACGCTCACGCTCTTCGTCGCGGCGACGATCGCGCTCGTCGTGACCGACCTGAAGCGCGTCATCGCCTACTCGACGATGTCGCAGATCGGCTACATGGTGCTCGGCGTCTCGGCGTTCGCGTACGGCGCGGGGATGTTCCACCTGATGACGCACGCGTTCTTCAAGGCGCTCCTCTTCATGGGCGCGGGCTCGGTGATCGCGGCGATGGGCGGCATCCAGTCGCTCGACCGGATGGGCGGCTTCCGCAAGGCGATGCCGTTCACGTTCGTCACGTTCACGATCGGCGCGCTCGCGCTCGCCGGCTTCCCGCTGATGTCGCGGGCTTCTTCTCGAAGGACGAGATCATCGCGTTCACGCTCAACCGCGGCGGCCTCTACACCGTGCTCGGCGTGATCGCGTACGTCGCGGCGTTGATGACCGCGTTCTACGCGTTCCGGATGGTGTTCCGCGTCTTCTTCGGCGAGCCGGTCGACGAGGCGCGCGAGCTCGAGGGCGGCCACCTCGCGCACCACGACCCCGCGAACCCGATGACGGGCGAGAGCGAGGACACCGACGTCGGCTTCCCCGGCCCCGAGCACCACATCGCCGAGCGCGAGTGGCCGATGAAGGCGGCGATGGCGCCGCTGGCGCTGCTCTCGATCATCGGCGGCGTGGTCGGCATCCCGGGCGTGACCGACACGCTCGAGCACTTCCTCGAGCCCGACCTTCGAGGGGTCCGCCTACCTCGAGACGCACCCGAGCGAGAGCGCCGAGTGCGCCGGGCTCGTGATCGGCGGCGTGATCTCGCTCGTCGGCATCGCGCTGGCGTGGTTGCTCTACCTGCGCCGGCCCGGGCTCACGCTGCGGCTGCGCGACCGGCTGCGCGCGGTCCACGACTTCCTCGCCCACAAGTGGTACTTCGACGAGCTGTACGACGCCGCGTTCGTGCGGCCGACGGCGGCGTTCGGCCGCTTCGGCCGCGACGGTGATCGAGAGCGTCTTCGTGCAGGACGTGATCGTCGGCGGCTCGGTCGCGGTCGTGCGCGCCGGGTCGTCGTTCGCCCGCGGGCTGCAGACCGGCTACCTGCGCTCGTACGCCGTCCTGCTCGTCACCGGCCTGGCCGGCCTGGCCCTCTACTTCCTCATCACGTCGAGCTGAGGCGCGGATGACGATCCACCTGACCATCGTGATCTTCCTGCCGCTCGCCGGCGCGCTCGTCGGCGCGTTCCTGCCCGCCGCGCGCTCGCACTGGGGCGTGCTCGCCGGCACGGTCGGGACCGCGCTCTACGCGATCGTCATGGCGTTCGACTTCGACCGCGGCGCCGACGGCCTCCAGTACGTCACCGACGACGCGTGGATCTCGGAGCTCGGCATCCGCTGGTCGCTCGGCGTGGACGGCCTGAACCTGTGGCTGATCCTGCTGACCGCGCTGCTCTGGGTCGGCGCGATCGTCTACGCGTGGCGCGCGGAGCGCTACCGCGACCGCCAGCAGCCGCGGCTCTTCTGGTTCCACCTGGCGCTCGCGGAGACGGCCGTGCTCGGGCGCGCTCTGCGCGCAGGACCTGGCGCTGTTCGTCTTCTTCTTCGACCTGATGCTCGTGCCGTTCTTCTTCCTGATCGGCCTGTGGGGCGAGGAGAACCGCGTCGCGGCCACGACCAAGATGGTCATCTACACGCTCGTCGGCTCGCTGCTCATGCTGGCCGGAGCCATCGCGCTCGGCGTGCTCGCGACGCCGGAGGGCGGCGAGATCTCGTTCGCGCTCGCGGACCTCGAGCAGCGGACGCTCGGCGAGGGCACGCAGCAGTGGATCTTCCTGCATGTTCGCCGCGGCGTTCCTGGTGAAGGCGCCGGTGTTCCCGCTGCACGGCTGGATGCCGGACGCCTACCGCGCGGCGCCGCTTCCCGTGCTGGTCGTGTTCTCGGCGGTCGTCTCGAAGATCGGCGTGTACGGCTTCCTCCGGATCGTGCTGCCGGTCCTGCCCGACGCCGCCGTCCACTTCCAGGACCTGATGCTCGCGTTCGCGGTCGTGTCGATCCTCTACGGGTCGGTGATCGCCTTCGCGCAGGACGACACGCGGCTCGTCGTCGGCTACTCGTCGATCGCGCAGCTCGGCTTCATCCTGCTCGGGATCTTCGCGCTCGAGGAGAAGGGCGCGCAGGGCGCGGTCATGCAGATGGTCAACCACGGCATCGTGGCCGCCGGGCTCTTCTTCGCGATCGCCGCGCTCGCGCGGCGCGCGGGCGGCTCGGAGCTCCTCAGCCGGATGGGCGGCATGGCGTTCCGCGCGCCCGCGCTCGCCGCGCTGCTGCTGATCCTCGCGTTCGCGAACCTCGCGATGCCCGGCACGGCGAACTTCGTGGGCGAGCTGCTGATCCTGTTCGGCGCGTTCGAGGACAAGCTCGACGTGGGGCCTCGTCGCGACGGCCGGCGTGGTGCTGGCGTCGGTCTACACGATCCGGTTCTTCATCCGGGCGATGCACAACCCGCCGGCGCCCGGCGTCGAGTCGAAGGAGATCTGCCTGCTCGAGCTCGGCGTGATCGCGCCGCTCGTCGCGATCGTGGTCGCGCTCGGCGTGTACCCGCAGGTGATCCTCGAGGGCACCGAGCGGGCGGTCGGCGGGTCCCGCACCGCGGTCAGCCGTGATCGAACCGCGAGCTGCCCCAGGGCCTCCCCGAGGACGGGCCGGTCGGCCCGCCTGAGGCCTACAACCCTGAGGACCTCCAGCCGTGACCGACCTCCTGCTCGCCGCCGACTCGAGGGCCCGGAGATCGACTACGAGGGCCTCTCGCCGCTGTTCGCGCTCGGCGGCGGCGCGGTGATCGTCCTGATGGCGAGCCTCTTCCGCGGCGCGTTCGTGCAGCGGGTGCTCGTGCCGGCGCTGACGCTGGCGTCGCTCGCCGCCGCGCTCGGGCTGACGATCTGGCAGTGGGAGACGGGCGACCTCGAGCCGATCGTCGAGAACGCGCTCGCGGTGGACACGCTCGCGCTCGGGTCGGGGCTCCTCTTCTACGCCGCGGCGCATCTTCACCGTCGTCCTCTCGCTGCGCTCCGAGGCCGTGCGCGAGGCCGGCGCCGGCGAGTACTTCGCGCTGCTGCTGTCGTCGATCGCCGGCATGGTCGTGCTGGCGAGCGCCGAGAACCTCGTCACGCTCTTCGTCGGGCTCGAGCTCCTGTCGATCCCGCTGTACGCGCTGTGCGCGACCGAGCTGCGGCGCGCGACGTCGCTCGAGGCGGGGCTGAAGTACCTGATCGTCGGCTCGCTCGGCTCGGCGACGCTGCTCTACGGCCTCGCGATGATCTACGGCGCCACCGGCGCCACCGACTTCGGCGCGATCTCCGACGCGATCGGCGAGAACGTTGGGCTCGACGACCCGCTGCTGCTTGATCGGCATCGCGCTGGCGACCGCCGGCCTGGCGTTCAAGGCCTCCGTCGCGCCGTTCCACCAGTGGTCGCCCGACGTCTACCAGGGCGCTCCCACGCCGGTCACGGCGTTCATGGCCACGGCCACGAAGGTCGCCGCGTTCGCGGTCATCCTGCGCCTGTTCGACCACGCGCTCGCGATCGAGCAGACCAACTGGGGCCCGGCGCTCGCCGTGCTCGCCGCCGTGACGATCGTGATCGGCAACGTCGGCGCGCTGTTCCAGCGCTCGCTCAAGCGGCTGCTCGCGTGGTCGGGCGTCGCGCAGGCCGGCTACCTGCTCGCCGGCGTCGTGGTGGGCACGCAGCTCGGGATGAAGGCGACCTACTTCTACCTCGCCGTCTACCTCGTCATGAACGTCGCCGCGTTCGCCGTCGTGATCGCGCGCGAGCGGGTGTCGGAGACCGGCGACGACCTGAAGTCGTTCGAGGGGCTCGGCCAGGCCAGCCCGCTGCTCGCGTGGCCGATGACGATCGCGATGCTCGCGCTCGCCGGGTTCCCGGCCACCGCCGGATTCATCGGAAAGTTCTATTTGATCGACGCCGCCGTGGCCGGCGACTACGCGTGGCTCGGAGTGCTGATCGTGGTCGGCTCGATGATCTCGCTCGCGTACTACCTGCGCGTCGTCGCCGTCATGTGGATGGGCGGCGTCGAGATCGAGCTTCCGAGCGGCAGGAAGGTGCGGCCCGTCGGCGGGCTGGTCGCCCGAGGCGGACGCGCGCGCGCAGCCCGAGGTCACCGCCGTCGCGCTCCTGTGCGGCGCGGCCACGATCGTCTTCGGGATCGTCCCCTCGCCGCTGTTCGACCTGGCGCGCGACGTCGCCACCTCGTTCTCGCATCCTCGTCTAGGGGGTACATACCCAGCCATGAAGCCCAATTCCTTCGACCACGTCGCACTCTGGGTCTCGCAGCGCGACGCGATCGCGCACTTCCTCTGCGACCACCTCGGCATGCACGAGATCGAGAAAACCGACACGTTCACGCTCGTCGGCGCCGACGCGCAGCGCGGCAAGATCACGCTGTTCGACGCCGAGGGACCGCGCGAGCAGGGCGCGCTGACGCGCATCGTGCTGCGCGTCTCCGACCTGGATGCGGCAGTCGCGAAGCTCCCCGACGACGTCGCGTCCAGCGCGAGGGCGATGTCGCCGGCTTCACCGGGCCGGAGGGCATCCGGCTCGGCCTGACGGAACGCGACACCGACCTCGAGTACGACCTCGACCACGTCGTGCTCTCGGTGCCCGATCCCGACGGCGCGACGCCCGGGCTTCGAGGCGCTCGGCTTCGAGCGGCGCAACGGCGGCCTGGCCGTCGAGGACAAGGAGCTGCGGCTGATCGGCGGCGGCAGCGGCGAGCCCGAGCGCCCGCTCCTCAACCACCTTGCGCTGCTGGTCGACTCGGCCGACGAGGTGCAGGAGGAGGCGCGCGAGCGCGGGATCGAGATCGCCGACGTCAAGGACGCCGAGAACACGCTCGCGGTCTTCGTCTGGGGCCCCGATTCCGTGAAGGTGGAATACGTGGAGCACAAGCCCGGCTTCTCGCTCGTCTAGTTGCCGGACCTCGTCGTCGCCGGCGCCGGCATGGCCGGGCTGTGCGCGGCCGCGCGGGCGCGCGAGCTCGGCGCCGAGGTGGTCGTGCTCGAGAAGGGCGACCGCGCCGGCGGCTCGATGCTGCTGTCGAGCGGCTTCGCCTGGCGCCACGAGGACTTCGACCGGTTCCGCGTCGGAATGCCCCGACGGGCGACCCGGCGCTGCAGCGGCTCGTCTTCGACCGCTTCGACGAGGGCGTCCGCTGGCTCGAGTCGCTCGGCGCCCCGGTGACGAGCCGCGACACCGGCAACCCGCTCACCTGCGGCGCGCACTTCGACACCGGCGCGCTCACGCAGGCGCTCGCCGCCGCCGCCGGCGAGGTGCGGCTGGGCGAGCCGCTCCGCGAGCTGCCCGCGGACACGCCGGTCATCCTCGCGACGGGCGGCTTCCAGGGCGACCGCGAGCTCGTCCGCGAGCACGTGACGCCGGAGGCCGACCACCTGCTGCTGCGCGCCAACCCGTGGAGCACGGGCGACGGGCTTCGACTGGGCCTCGCCGCCGGGGGTACGACCAGCGCCGGAATGGACGAGTTCTACGGGCGCAACATGCCGGCGCCCCCGGCGCGGATGGGCGAGGCCGACTTCGTGCCGCTGGCGCAGCTGTACGCGCGCCACGCGACCGTGTCCGCCGGCGACGCGACCTTCGAGACGCGCACGTGGTCCGAGGTCGACGTGGTCCAGTGGACCGCACGGCAGGCCGAGGCGCGCGCCTGGTACCGGGTCCCGGACGAGCGGCTGTCGGAGCGCGTGCGCGACCGCACCGTCGGCGAGATGGTCGCTGCGGCCGAGGCGGCGGGCGCTCCGGTCGAGCGAAGCGAGGGGTCTGTGACGGTCGGCGTCCGCGCGGGAATCACGACCACCGTGGGCGGCCTCGCGATCGACGCGCGCTGCCGCGTCGCTGACGGCGTGTTCGCCGCGGGCGCCGACGCGGGCGGCGTGATGACGGGTGGGTACTCGTCCGGCCTGGCTGCTGCGCTGGTGCTCGGCAGGGTCGCCGCCGAGGAGGCGCTGGCTTGAAGGAGATGCCCGCGAGCGAATTCACCATCGGAGTCGAGGAGGAGCTGCATCTGGTCGACCCCGAGTCGCATCGGCTGGCGCCGATCGCGGCCGACGTCCTCGCCCGTCTCGACCTGCCGGACGGCCGAGCCGGGCACGAGTCCTACGCGGCGCAGGTCGAGCTGCGCACGCCGCCGTGCGCTGACGCGTCCGAGATCCGCGCCGCGCTGGCGAAGAACCGGGAGGCGGCGTCGGCTGCCGGCGCGACCCTGATGGGCGTCGGGCTCCACCCGACGGCAGCGTGGGGCGAGGCGGACATCGTGGACGAGCCGCGCTACCACGAGATCGGCGCAGTCGATGCGCGACGTGTTCGGCCGCACGCCGGAGGCCGCACTCCACGTGCACGTCGGGATGCCCGACGCGGAGACGATGATCCGCGTGTTCAACGGGATGCGGCGTCACCTTCCGCTCCTGATCGGGCTGGCCGCGAACTCCCCCTGGTGGTTCGGGCACGACTCCGGGCTGGCCAGCGCGCGCCGGGCGGTCGTGCGCTCCTACCCGGGCCGCGGAATACCGCCGGCCTTCGAGAGCTGGGATCACTACCTGGACCACCTGAAGCGCGTGGAGGAGTCGGGAGGACCGTCCGACTACACGCTCATCTGGTGGGACGTCCGCCCGCACCCGCGCTTCGGGACGGTGGAGGTCCGCGAGCTGGACGCGCAGTCCTCGGCTCGAGGACTCGACGGCGATCGCCACGCTCACGGCGGCGCTCGCGCGGAGGGAGGCCGAAGGCGCCGGGCGCCGAGCTTCCTCCGGCCGAGGCGATCGACTGGGCGTGCTTCCGCGCGGCGCGCGACGGCCTCGACGCGGAGGTCCTGCACGAGGGCCGGCTCACGCCCGTGCGCGAGGCCGCGCGCGAGCTGGCCGCGGCGCTCGACGTCCCGGAGGTGGAGGAGCTGGTCGCGCGCGGCGGCGGAGCCGCGCGGCGACGCGAAGCACACGCGCGCGGCGGTACCGAGGAGATGCTGCGCGATCTGGTGGCGGAGACTGCGCCCTAGCCGGGCTGGTACTCGAACCGCTCGTTGCGGCGGACGGCGCCTCCGTCCTCGATCGCCAGGCCGTGCCGTGACGCGGTCATCTCGATGAACTCAGGTGGCAGCGAAGCGCTGTCGTAGACACATACGACCGTCGCGCCGTTGTCGGTGATGATCTCGTGCGCGAGCGTCTCGTAGCGGTCCATGTCCTGGGGATCGACGCCGTCCGCTGACTCCATGTCGAGCCCGGCGAGGATGCGTGTCCGGCGCCCGTTGCTGCGGATCAGCTCTTCGTAGGTGGCCGCGACCCGGTCGGGATCGAAGTCCCCGTACAGCCCGCTCGGTGGCTCCCACTCGACCGCGCCCTCGACGTCCGGGCTGAGCAGTTCCGTGACCTCCTCCCGGAGGTCGTCCTTAAGGCCCGCCACAACGCGTTCGTCCGCGATCACACCGTCGGTGAGGAAGCGGGCACAGAACGGAGCGATGGCAGTGGCGTCCTCATAGACGAGGGTCGCGTGGTCCCCCGCCCCGAGCGCCCGCTCGCTGCGCCGTGCCTGATTGAAGTCGCCGTCGATCACCCGGTAGCGCGCGCTACCGCAGGCCTCGCACGGCGCGGCCGACCCCGCGGACGCGGAGTACGTCATCTCGTTGCAGCGTGCACATTCGAAGATCGTCATGGCGCAGAAACCCTCGTCGGAGCCTAACCGTCCACCACGAGCCCGTGGCGCATGGTGTTCTCGGTGACTACCCGCGGCTCCACGAACTGCAACAAGTAGCCGGGGCCGCCCGCCTTCGAGCCGATTCCGGAGCGGCGGTTGCCGCCGAACGGCTGCCTCCCGACCTTCGCCCCGGTGATCCCGCGGTTGACGTAGAGGTTGCCCACCGGCACGCGCCGCTTGACCTCCTCGACAACCGCCGGGCTGCGTGAGAAAACGCCCGCGGTGAGCGCGAACGGCGCCTGGTCGAGGCGGTCGAGCGCCTGGTCGACGCTAGCCACCTGCTCGACGGCCAGGAGCGGCCCGAAGATCTCCTCGTGCAGGACCGGCGAGTTCGGCGGCAGCCCGTGCGCGACCGCAGGCGTGCAGAACCAGCCCTCGTCCGGTCCGGGCGCGCCCGGCCGCTCGAGCCCTCCGGTGCGCGCGGCCTCCTCCGCGTAGCGCTCGACGCGCTCCTGCGCCTCGCGCTCGATCACCGGCGGTACGTCCGTGCCGAACGTCTCCGCCTGCCCTACGACCAGCGTGGCGGTGGCTCCCACGAGCCGCTCGAGCAGCGTCTCGGCGAGCTGCTCGTGCACGAGCACGCGCGAAGCGGCCGAGCACTTCTGCCCGGCGTAGCCGAACGCCGACGAGACGATCCCCGGGACCGCCTCGTCGAGATCGGCGTCCGAATCGACGATCACGCAGTTCTTGCCGCCCATCTCCGCGACGACCCGCTTCACGTGCCGCTGCTCCGTCGGGCGTCTCCGCCGCAGCGCGGACGATCGCGAGGCCGACGGCGCTCGAGCCGGTGAACGCGATCGTGTGCACGCCGGGGTGGCGAACGAGCGCCTCGCCGGCGTCGCCGAACCCCGGCAGGAGCGACACCGCGCCGGGCGGGACGCCCGCCTCGCGCAGCGCGCTGACCAGCGCATGCCCGCACGCAGGCGACTGCTCGGCCGGCTTCAGCACGACCGCGTTGCCCGCGGCCAGCGCCGCGGCGGTCATCCCGCAGGGGATCGCGATCGGGAAGTTCCACGGGGCGATCACGGCCGCCACGCCGCGGGCGACGTAGCGCATCGAGTTGTGCTCGCCGCGCACCTGGAGCAGCTCGGGCGCGCGCTCGAGCTCGATCGCCTGACGCGCGTAGTACTCGAGGAAGTCGATCGCCTCGCACACGTCTCCGTCCGCCTCCGCCCACGGCTTCGCGCACTCGCGCACCTCGAGTGCCGCGAGCTCCAGCCGGCGGCTGCGCAGGATGTCGGCTGCTCGCACGAGCTTCTCCGCACGCTCGACCGCGCGCATCGCGCCCCATCCCGGCGCGGCCGCGGTAGCCGCTTCGACGGCCGCGGCGGCCGCCGCTGCGCCCGCGCCTGCCCGGCGGTGGCGACGACGCGATCGGGCGAGCCGGGGTCGGTGGACTCGAACCCCTCGGATGCGCCCTCCTCCTCGCCCACCAGGACGGGCACCTTCAGCGGAAGCCGCGCGTCGAGCTCCCCGAGCGCCTCCGTCAGCGCGCGCCGGTTCGTCTCCCGGCGCAGCTCGAGCTCGGGCTCGTTCGCGAAGGGCGAGAACGGCAGCGCGGTCGTCGTAGAGGCGCGGCCCGAAGCCACGCCTCTACGCTACTCCGCGCTCACGAAGCCGGCCGGATTACTTCACCGCCCGCACGGTGACCGCGACATCCGCGCTATGAGTCACGGCATCGCAACCGCTTACGCAGTCCAGGAGGACGACCCGAACCTCGATCCACCACGTGCTTGGCCCGATACAGGGAGAAGCATTAGCGACCTCGTTTCCGGCGAGCACCGTGGCAGTCCTGGTATCGGTTCCGCACCACCGGAGGAACCTGCCGTAGTCCCGGTTACCAAGCGGGAGCGACGCGGGTCCGCAGCTCACGCCACTGCAGGCAGCGAAGCTGTTGTATTCCGCGATTATGTTCGTACCGTGCTTTACGAACACGGTGTAGTTCACGGTGTTGTGATCCGCGTACGCTGGCGAAACCGCGAACAGAGCCACCAGCGCTGAGGCGGCAAGTGCCGCTCCAAGCCTTCTCATCGAAGTTCCCTTCTGTCGGCGAGTCCTACCACCAGTCCGGCTCTTCATGGGTCAACCTCTCCTTTGGGTGCGTGGATCACGGGATCGGCACTTCCTCGACTTGAATCGCCTCGGTCCGCTCCGCCACGTAGCCCGGAAGCTGCGCGAGCGCCGCGTGGCTGTCGGCCGCGTCGACCGTCCACCACAACCGGTGCCCGCCCGCCGCGCACGACGAGACGGTGGAGCGATGCCGCAGCGGGCTATCGACCCCGCGCCACGCCGCGAAGGCATGGCGACACTCGTCGGCTGTGTGCGTGTGGGAGAGCATGAACCTCGGCATTGCCACGAGCATGCAGCCGTGCAGCGCCTCCCGGTATCAGGGATATCCCTACTTCTCGCGAGTGGCTCTCAGGGACCCGCTCGATTGCGAACTTGGCGCACCGGCGCCTAGTCTGGATAGGTCGAGGACCTCGCCACCCACCTGGTCGGACGCGACGCCGAGCTCCAAGCGCTCGAGCGTGTGCTGGACGCCGTCCCGGGAGGGTCGGCGCCGGTTGTCGAGGTGGTCGGCGAGCCGGGAATCGGCAAGACGAGCCTCCTGGGCGAGCTCTGCGCGCGCGCCGAGGAGCGCGGACACCTGGTGCTCTCCGGCCGCGCCGCCGAGTTCGAGCGCGACCTGCCGTTCGGCGTGTTCGTCGACGCGCTGGACGACTACCTCGGGTCGCTTCAACCGCGAACCTTCGAGCCGCTCGGGCGGGACCATCTGCGTGAGCTCGCCTCGATCTTCCCTGCGCTGTCGCACGTGGCAGTGCGCTCGTCGGACGCGCTCCTGACCGAGCGGTACCACGCACACCGAGCCGTGCGGATCCTGCTCGAGACCCTCGCCGCGAGGCAGCCGATCGTCCTCGCGCTGGACGATCTGCACTGGGCGGACGCCGCCGCGGTGGAGCTCATCTCGCACCTGCTTCGCCGGCGGCCAAGCGGGCCTGTGCTCGTGCTCCTCGCGTCGCGCTCTGGCCAGGCCCCGGCGCGGCTGGGCCGCAGCGCTCGAGGAGGCGGCCCGCGAGGGTGCCGTCGAGCGGCTCGAGCTGGCCCCCCTCACGCGTGAAGAGGCTGAGACGCTTGTCGGCGACGCGGTCGACCCGGGACTGGCCGATGTGCTCTATGAGGTGAGCGGCGGTAACCCGTTCTACCTCGAGCAGCTTGCTCGCTCGGAGGGAACGGAAGCCCTGCGCGTCGGTCGCGCATAC
>CAWIUV010000009.1:0-101223 GCA_963839405.1 uncultured Thermoleophilaceae bacterium | reverse complement strand
CGACAAGGTCCAGGTTGCACTCGAAGTCGAGGTTTGAGGCCTGCGAGAAATCGTCGGTACCGTGGAAGGAGACCGACACCGTGTGCTTACCTCCGCTGATCGAGTCGATGAACGTTTCCGGCTTTCGGGAGTCGGGCTCCCAGTTGAGGGTGAACCTGCCAATGCCGCCCCAGTAGACGCCGGAGTCGTACCCACAGCAGCCGCCGGCTCCGATGATGTATGTGGTCTCGCTGGCTGCAAGGAAGGAGAGGGTGCCGGAGGTGCTGTAGCCGACCTCGGTCAACGAACCGAGGCTTCCCGTGTAGGCGGCAAACACGGGTGTGAAGCTGCTGCCGAAGAAGCCCTCCGTCGCCGACGCAGTGAACACGAACACCTTGCTGTGGGGCGGTTGGGGCGGTCCACGAGTACCAAACCGAGCCCCCACCGAGGTCGCCGCCATCTTGGTGCGCGGTCGACTCACCCGCCTCCGGCGACGCGTCGTTGTTGTGCTGGGAGGGCAGGGTCCCCGTATTGCCGGTGATCGTCGTGGGAGAGGCGAAGTTGTCGTTCACTGGTCGCGCGGCTGGAGCCCAAGTGAGCCTGAAGGCACCCTGCCCGGCGGGAGTCCCGCAGCATCCGCTCACGCCGATGTAGTAATCGGTCGTGGCAGTCGCCGAGAAGATCACGCGGCTATCGCAGCACACCCCGCCGTAGTCGTCGTTGAAGCCCTGGTTCGAGTTGACTTCCGTCAAGGCGTTGACAGCGCTTCCCGTGTACACGCCGAGCACAGTGCCTGTGCTGATCCCGTCCGGCATTTCGCCGCTGAAGAACGTGTCGAACGCGAACACGCCGCTACTGGGGGCGGTCCACTTGTACCAGACCGAGGCATCGCCAAGGTCGGGGTCGCAGCATTCAGCCGCGTGGTTCGAGGGCTCGCCGGTCTCACCGGTCGCATCCACGTTCGTGCCCGTGGTCGTGCCATTCGCTCCAGTGAGGACCTGGGCGTTGGCGAAGTCATCGTTCGCGGGCCCGACGGAGGCGAAAGCGGGCTGAGCGGCTACCAGTATGAACGCGACAAGCGCCAGTGGGGCAAACGTCATTCGGCTCTTCATGGGGCGACCTTCCCTTTGCATGAGGTGGATCACGGGATCGGCACTTCCTCGACTTGAACCGCCTCGGTCCGCTCCGCCACGTAGCCCGGAAGCTGCGCGAGCGCCGCGTGGCTGTCGGCCGCGTCGACCGTCCACCACAACCGGTGCCCGCCCGCCACGCACGACGAGACGGTGGAG
Source organism: uncultured Thermoleophilaceae bacterium (assembly GCA_963839405.1). Classification (GTDB taxonomy): domain Bacteria; phylum Actinomycetota; class Thermoleophilia; order Solirubrobacterales; family Thermoleophilaceae; genus DASPHG01. Next base: position 99,955 of record CAWIUV010000009.1, on the reverse strand, counting down.
CGATGCCGCAGCGGGCTATCGACCCCGCGCCACGCCGCGAAGGCATGGCGACACTCGTCGGCTGTGTGCGTGTGGGAGAGCATGAACCTCGGCACTGCCACGAGCATGCAGCCGTGCAGCGCCTCCCGGTATCAGGGATATCCCTACTTCTCGCGAGTGGCTCTCAGGGTCCACTCGATTGCGAACTTGGCGCACCGCGCCTAGTCTGAATAAGTCGAGGACCTCGCCACCCACCTGGTAGGACGCGACGCCGAGCTCCAAGCGCTCGAGCGTGTGCTGGACGCCGTCCCGGGAGGATCGGCGCCGGTCGTCGAGGTGGTCGGCGAGCCGGGAATCGGCAAGACGCGCCTCCTGGGTGAGCTCTGCGCGCGCGCCGAGGAGCGCGGACACCTGGTGCTCTCGGGCCGCGCCGCCGAGTTCGAGCGCGACCTGCCGTTCGGCGTGTTCGTCGACGCGCTGGACGACTACCTCGGGTCGCTTCAACCGCGAACCTTCGAGCCGCTCGGGCGGGACCATCTGCGTGAGCTCGCCTCGATCTTCCCCTCCCTGTCGCACGTGGCAGTGCGCTCGTCGGACGCGCTCCTGACCGAGCGGTACCACGCACACCGAGCCGTGCGGATCCTGCTCGAGGGCCTCGCCGCGAGGCAGCCGATCGTCCTCGCCCTGGACGATCTGCACTGGGCCGACGCCGCCGCGGTGGACCTCATCTCGCACCTGCTTCGCCGGCGGCCGAGCGGGCCTGTGCTCGTGCTCCTCGCGTCGCGCACGGGCCAGGCCCCGGCGCGGCTGGGCGCAGCGCTCGAGGAGGCGGCCCGCGAGGGCGCCGTCGAGCGGCTCGAGCTGGCCGCTCTCACGCGTGAACAGGCTGAGACGCTTGTCGGCGAGACGGTCGACCCGGGGCTGGCCGATGCGCTCTATGAGGTGAGCGGCGGTAACCCCTTCTACCTCGAGCAGCTCGCACGGTCGGCGGGACCGGAAGCCCTGCGCGCCGGTCGCGCGGAGGCGGGCGCCGCGGACGCCGATGTCCCACCGGCGGTAGCTGCCGCGCTGGCACGGGAGCTTGAGCGCCTGTCGTCCGTCGCGCGCACGGTCGTGGAGGCCGCGGCGGTCGTTGGCGAGCCCTTCGAGCCGGACCTCGTCGCCGACACCGCGGGCCTGACGGAGGGAGAGGTATTGACCGTCGTCGACGAGCTCCTCGACTCGCGGCTCATCGCCCGCACCGAGGTCCCGCGCCGCTTCCGCTTCCGCCACCCGATCGTGCGGCATGCGGTCTACGAGTCGGCAAAGGTCGGCTGGCGGATCGAGGCCCACCGCCGGGCGATCGATGCGCTCGCCCGCCGCGGCGCAAGGCCGGCAGCGCTGGCCCCGCATGTCGAGCGGTCCGCCCGCGCGGGCGACGAGGTCGCCATTGCCGTTCTCACCGACGCCGGGCGGGCGGCCATTTCGCGCGCGCCGGCCAGCGCAGCCCGCTGGTTCGCGGCGGCGCTCCGATTGCGTGCCGGAGGAGTCGGAGAGCACCGAGGCACGAATCGCGCTGCTCATGCCGCTGGCGGAGGCGCTCGGCGCCACCGGCAGGCTCGAGGAGAGCCTCGCAGCGCTCGACGAGGTGGACCGCACCCTCCCCGAGCACGCGCCCGAGCGCATACCGCTGATCGTCGCCCGTGCGGGCATGGAGCACCTGCTGGGACGCTACGACGCTGCCCACGCGCGCCTCGAGCGAGCGCTGGCGGCGGGCGCCGAGCTCGGCTGGGACCAGCAGGCCGCCCTAAAGCTCGCGCTCGCCGCGAACCGCTTCTACGCCAGCGACTTCGACGGGACGCTGACCTGGGCCACGGAGGTGCTGGATTCCGGCCGGACGCACGTTGACGACTTGATGACGGCCACGGCGGCGGCACTGCTCTCGTTCGCGGAATGCGGCCTCGGTCGCTTCGACCGCGCCGAGACCTTCCGGACGGAAGCCGCGGCGCTCATAGACGGGCTTAGCGACGATGCGCTAGCGGCTCGCCTCGACGCCCCGTTCTGGCTCGGCTGGTCCGAGCACTTCCTCGATCGCTTTGACGACGCCATCGGCCACCTCGAACGTGGCATCGAGGTATCGCGCGCGACAGGCCAGCGCCACCTGATTGTGCCGATGATGCTGGGACTGGGCTTCGCGCGGGCGGCCCGCGGCGCGCTCGGCGAGGCGCGCGAAATCGGGGATGCCGCGATCGAGGCCGCCCGTCTCGGCGGGGATGCGCGCGGTTTGTCCTGGGCGCTCTTCGAGCGTTGTTGGGTCGCGGTGCAGGCCGGCGATCTCGAGACAGCCCTCCGATGCGGTGAGGAGAGCATGGGCCTGGCCGAGAGCCTCGACGAGAGCGTGCTGTCCGCGTCCGGCGCCTGGGTGCTCGCGGCAGCGGCCCTCGAGAGCGGCGATTCCGTCCGCTGCATCGAGCTGATCCTCAACTCGATCGGTGGCGAGGAGCTGCCGTTGGTTATGCAGGGCACGCGCTGCCTCTGCTACGAGCTACTCACGCGGGCGGAGCTGGATCGCGGTCGCCTCGAGGAGGCGACCCGGTGGGCGGATCGCGCCGCGGGCGCGGCCGCCGGCATTCGCCCAGGGACGGCGACCTCCTGGGCCCACCGCGCCCGGGCCCGCGTCCTGCTGGCGTCAGGGAGCGCTGCGGCGGCAGCGCGGGAGGCCCTCGCCGCAGCGGCCGACGCCGACGGCGTGGGAGCCCGGCTCGAGGCCGCGCGCTCCCGGACGCTCGCCGGACGCGCACTGGCTGCCGCCGGCGAGGCAGGCCGCGCGGCCGGGGAGCTCGAGGCGGCCGAGGCCCAGCTAGCGGTCTCAGAGGCCCGCCGCTACAGGGATGAGACGGCGCGGGAGCTCCGGCGCCTGGGGCGCGCGGCGCCGCGCCGCGAGCGCGGGAAGCGACGCGGCGACAGCGGCGACGGCGTGCCCGCGCTGAGCGAGCGCGAGCTCGAGGTCGCGAAGCTCGTCGCCCAGGGGAAGACCAACCGCCAGATCGCGGCGGAGATCTTCCTCAGCGAGAAGACGGTCGAGAGCCACCTCTCGCACATCTTCTCCAAGCTCGGCGTGCGATCGCGCTCCGCAGTGGCCGCCGAGGTCACTCGAGGGCAGGCCGAGCTGCCCGCCTGAGACGCGCCGGACCAGCACCGGCACCTCGTTCGCGAACGGCGCGGTCGTCGTAGAGGCGCGGCTCGCAGCCACGCCCCTACGCTACTCCGCGCTCACGAGGCCGTCCGGGTCTCCTCGTCGGTGTCGTTGCTCGTGAAGCCGTCGGCCGGCACGTCGACCGTGCCGCTGTAGATGACGGAACTCCCCGGGCTGAGGCCGAGGATCGAGAGGTTGGCCGAGCAGTGCGCCTTGAAGCTCCGCCCCGGCTTGAGCGTGGTGCTGAACGCCTTGCACGAGCTCGCGCCAGGGTCGTCGTCGACCTCCGTGTCCAGGTTGCCGTTGCTCACGGTGACGTTCTGGGTGCCGACGTTCTTGAGCGCCACCGTGAACCCCTTGCTCGTCGCATTCGTCTTGCTCGGGCCGCTGACGATGACGTCGGCCGACACGTCGACCCCCAGAGTCGGCGTAGGCGTGAGGGTCTCCGATGTCGAATGTCTCCTGCCCCGAGCCCCCGCCCAACACGGAATCGGGGTCGAAGGTACTCGCGTCGGTGACCTCGGCGGTGTTCGTGTAATTGCCGCTCGTCTGGACGCTTGCCACGATCTCGAGTACCGCTGAGTTCCCACTGGTGATCGTCCCGACGTTCCAAATCCCGGTACCGGGGTTGTAGTCGCCGCCCGAGTCGTCGCTCACGTAGCTCGAGGCCGCTCGGAAGCAGGTCCGTCACCTCCACATCAGTGGCGTCATCCGGGCCGTCGTTGTCGACCGTGATCGTGAACGTGACCTCCTGGAACCAGTTGTCCGGCGTGCTGTCGTTCACGTCCTTGGTGAGCGACAGGTCAGCCTGGTCCGGCGCGGTGATCGGGCCGAGGTCCCATGCGAGTGCCGAGATGTTCTGCACCTGGTTCGAACCGAGCAGGTTGGCTGTCCCATCCGTGTCCAGCGTCCAAAGGCCGAAGACCTGGCGGCCCAGGAAGTTGAACGACTCGCGACTACCCGTGTAGAGCACGTCATTCGGGCCGAAGGCCAGCATGTCGCGCGGAGCGCTGTCGCTGAGGGAGACCGGGGAGACGAGCGTACCGGTGAACGGACTCACGCGGAAGAGCTCATTGATGGTCTTCAGATACATCCGGCCGGCCGAGTCGACGGCAAGCCCCAATCGCCCGTTCGGGAAGCAGTCACATTCGTCGACCTTCGTAGCCGCGCCCGTGGTCGTGTCGAGCGTATAGAGGTCGTTGTCGATCATATTCCAGGCGTAGAGCGTCCCGAACGGATCGAACGCGATGTCGGGCGCGACGATGGCGGCCGCGCCCATCGAGCCGACGACTGTTGCGGCTCCCGTGGTCTTGTCGATGGTCACGAGCGTTCCGGGGCCCGCCGGGTCGAACTCGCAGTCGACCGGGTCTTGTCTGTTCAAGAACCCGTAGAGAACGCCGGTCGAAGGATGGACGGCGAGGCCGGAAACGGCCAACGCCTGTGTAGAGCCGATGGTGATGTCCGCGATCTTCCGAATGTCGCCGTCGAGCGGGTCGAGCTCGTAGAGGCTCGATGCTGACCCGTCTTCGTAGCTATCGCCGTTTGAATTGCACCAGAGCGTTCCCGTGCCGCTAGCCGCGTACAGCGTCTGCGCGGCCGGGGGCGCCGAGCGGACCGAGTCGAACGTGTCTCCCTCGCTCGATCCCGGGACGGAGTCGGTGTCGTAGGTGCCCGTCGATGTGACCTCGGCGGTGTTCGTGTGAAGCCCGCCCGCGTGGACGGTCGCAACGATTTGAAGTGTCGGCGCGGCTGCGCTGGCGACCGTGCCGACAGTCCAGAGCCCGGTCTCGGGGGCGTAGGTGCCCGCGCTCGCTATATGGCTCACGTACGTAAAGCCACTCGGGAGGAGGTCCGTGACCTGCACTCCGGTCGCCGAGTCCGGGCCGCCATTCGTGAGGGTGACCGTGAACGTCACGTTCGTCTCGGCTGTCGGTGCCGGGTCGGTCACGCTCAGATCGAGGGAGAGGTCGGCCTCGTCGGGCGCCGTCGGCGTCGTGAGGTCCCACTCGATGGCCGAGATGTTGACCACGCCGTTCGGCGCGCCGACGTTGGTCACGGTTCCTGTCGAAGGGTCGAGTGTCTTAAGCTGGAATTGCCCGCCGCCGTCGGGGGCCCGTGTACAGCACGTCGCCCGGCCCGAACGAGAGCATGTTGCCGTTGTTGTTGTTGCCGCCGCTCAGATCAAGGGGCGAGAAGACGTGGCCGGTGAACGGGCTGACCCGGAACAGAGTCTGGTCGGTCCTTCATGTACATCCGGCCCTTGGAATCGCTTGCCAGGCCCGTTTGGAAGCCCTGGGTAGCGCTCTCGCCGACCTTCGTGGCCGCGCCGGTGGTGGTGTCGATCGTGAACAGGTCGGACGCGGCCACGTTGCAATCGTTGCCGCCGCTGCAGCCCCCGCTCCACGCGTAGAGGTTTCCGAAGCGGTCGAACGTCATGTCGGACGCCCGCAGGACGACACCGCCGGCGGTTCCCGACCACGGTCGCTTCCCCCGTCACCTTGTCGATCGTCATCAGCGTGCCCGTCGTTGGGGTGGGATTCGGGCAGCACTGTCCGCTGTTGGCGAACCCGTACATCGTGCCGTCCGTCGGATCGACGGCCAGCCCGGTCAGATGGGTCACCTGCGTCGCGCCGATCATGATCGGGCTCGACGAGCGTCGCCGCGCCAGTGCTCGGATTGAGCGTGTAGAGGTTCGCCGAGGCCTCTCGCGCCCCGGTCACCGCATACAGCGTGTCCGCGCTCGCAGCGCTCGGGAACGCGGACGCCACCAGCATCACGGTGGAGACGAGGAGCAGCTTGAGGAACCTCCGGGTCGAGCGCGGCGACGTCATGTGTGTGACCTCCTAGGCCAGCCGGCGCTCCCACCGAGTCCGTCTTCCATCCTGCTGCCCGTTGGCGCGTTACGTCAAGCGTTCAATTCGACTCACGAAACGTTCAAATCGACTCACGGCGCCGCCAGCAGCTCCTCGACCGCGACGCCGCGCGCCTGCTCGTGCAGGAACGACTCGTTCGCCGTGTTCTCGAGCAGCCGGCGCACGAGGTAGGCCATGCCCGCGACCAGGTCGCCGACCGGGCAGTACGCGCGCACGGGCACGCCGCGTCGCGCGAGCGCGTGCGCGAGGTCGTCGCCCAGACCGCGGAGCACCTGCACCTCGAGGTCCGTGTCGCCGGCGTACGCGAGCGCGTGCGCCACGGAGCGCAGGTTGTGTGAGGCGATCGCAACGCGCACGAGCGGGCGCGCGTCGAGCAGGCGCCGCGTCAGCTCCTCGAAGTTGCGGTCGCATTCCGCCTTGCTCTCGAACACCGGCGCGCCCCAGCCGTGCTGCTGCGCCTCGATCACCTCGTGGTCCCAGTACGCGCCCTTGACGAGCCGGATCGTGAGCGGCTGCTCGCGACCCGGAGCTCCGCGACCAGTCGAGGATCCGCTCGAGCTCGTCCGGCGACTCGCGCAGGTAGGCCTGGAGCACGAGCCCGGCCGACGGCCCCTCGCGGAACTCGTCCTCCTCGAGCATCCCGAACACCAGCCCCAGCGTCGTCTCGAGCGAGTCGAGCGACTCCATGTCCACGTGCAGGTGCGCGCCCAGGTCACGCGCCCGCGCGAGCAGCGGCCGCAGCCTGGCCGCGGCGTCCTCGCGCCCGAGCTCGGGTGCCTCCGGGCGCAGCGCCGGTGTCAGTGCCGACACCTTCACGGACAGGTTCGTCTGCGGCTGCCCGGGCCAGGACGCCATCGCCTCGGCCAGCGTCTCGAGCGCATCGGCGCACCGCTCGGCGTAGCGGTCCGCCTCGGGTGCGGACACGGTTGCCTCGCCGAGCAGATCGACCGTCACCAGGACGCCGTCGTCATGGAGCCCGCGCAGCACCTTCAGGGCCGCACGCGGTGATTCGCCGACGATGAAGCGGTGCGCCATGTGCCGCACGCCCGGCGGCCGCCGCGGCTCCGAGCGCCTTGCGGCCGGCGCGCGAGTCGGCCGCGCGCATCGCGGCGAGCCAGCGTCGGCGTGCGGCTCGTCCACCTCGCCGAGGTACTCGCCCAGGTGGCGCGCCAGGTCGTCGAGCGACCGGGTCGCGGGCGTCACGTCCACCAGGCGGAACAGCGCCGCGCGCAGCTCCATGTCCCGCGACGCCAGCTCCATGGCGCGCTCGTCCATCGCCTTGAGCGGGTTGACGGGAGCGGGCGGGAAACGACTCCGCGAGCTCGCGGCCGATGCGCTGGACGTCCGTCTCCAGTGCCACGGCTCAAAGCTACTCCGGAGACGGGGTCAGACCCTGACGGCCCGGTCGCGCCGTCGCGGCGACGGGTTCGGGTCTGACCCCATGCGTGCCTACACTGCTCGCCCCCCATGGAGTATCCGGTCGAGACGTTCAGCGAGGAAGAGAGGACCCGACTCTCGCCCCATTTCACGAACCTCGACCGGCCCGTTTTCGCACTCGTGGGGCTGCCGGAGACCGTCAAGGGAGCCCTTTTCGCCCGCTATTCGCGCTATCAGGGCACGCTTCGCCGGCTCTACCTGGACGAGTTCGCGGACGACGTCGCGCCGGCCGCTCCGCACGAGGGCGAGGGCGAGCGCGCCGCGCAGCTCTACGAGCGGATCTTCCTCGGCTACGGCGACGACTCGGTCGCGCAGCTCGGCGGCGCCCACATCGCCTGCGAGTGGGTGTCGAACGTCCTCACCAAGGTCCTCCAGCGGCCTCGGCTCGCGTCATACCTGGAGCAGTCCACGCGCTACATCGCCTACGACGCCGCGATGCCGGGCGGCGGCTACCGCTACTGGCGCCACCCCGAGCTCGGCCCCGAATACGAGAAGGCGATGGACGGCCTGTTCGACACCTACGCGCGCAGCCTGCCGGTGGTCGAGGCGTGGGCGGCGGACCGCTTCCCGCGCGATGACGCCCAGCCCGAATCGGCCTACCGCCGCTCGATCAAGGCCAAGGCGCTCGACCTGCTGCGCGGCCTGCTGCCGGCGGCGTCGCTGTCGCACATGGGCATCTTCGCCAGCGGCCAGGCGTACGAGCAGCTCGTCCTGCACCTGATGGCCTCGCCGCTGCCGGAGGCGCGCGACTACGGCTCGATGATCCTGTCGGAGCTAAACAAGGTCATCCCGAGCTTCCTGACGCGGGTCGAGCGGCCCGAACGGGGCGGCGAGTGGGTCGAGTACCTGCGCGAGCGCGGCCAGGCGGCCGACCGCTGGGCGGCGCGGTTCGGCCTCGACCGCGGCCGCGCGCGCGCGGCGTCGGCGCCGTCGGTGCGGCTGGTCGAGGTGCGCGGCTCCGAGGACGATGTGCTGCCCGCCCTCCTGTTCGAGGCAACCTCGGCCTCCGAGGAGGAGATCCGCGCCACGATCCGGGTGCTTCCGCCGGACGAGCGCGAGCAGCTGCTGGCGGAGCTGATCGGCGAGCGCGCCAACAGGCGCCATCGTCCCGGGCGCGGGCTCGAGGCGATCAGCTACCGCTTCGAGGTCGTCTCGGACTACGGCGCTTTCCGCGACCTCCAGCGCCACCGCATGCTCACCGTGCAGTGGCAGCCGCTCACGCCGCATCTCGGGGCCGGGCTGCCCGAGGAGCTCGTCGACGCCGGTGTGGCGGACGACTACCGCGCCGCACTCGACAGCTCGCGGACCGAGTACGAGCGGCTCGTCAAGGCCGGCCACGACGACCTCGCGCAGTACTCGCTCTGCCTCGGCTACCGGATTCGCTACATCCTCGACATGAACGCGCGCGAGGCGATGCACCTGATCGAGCTGCGCTCCGGGCGCGAGGGCCATCCCGCCTACCGAGCGGTCGCGCACGAGCTGCACGCGCAGATCGCGGCGGTCCACCCGCGCATCGCGGCGGCCATGAAGCACGTGGACCGCGAGACCGAGCCACGGCTCGAGCGGATCCTGTCCGAGATCCGCACGCAGGCGAAGCGCGCAGCCGCCGTCTAGAGTCGGCTCCGTGAGCAGCCGCGAGCTCCTCGCCTCACCACAGGTCGCCCCGTCGATCCTCAGCGCCGACTTCGCGCGGCTGGGCGAGCAGGTCGAGACCGTCATGCAGGCCGGCGCGCGCGTGATCCACGTGGACGTGATGGACGGGCACTTCGTGCCGCCGATCACGATCGGCGACCTCGTTGCGGGCTCGGTCGAGGAGCAGGTCCACGCCGCCGGCGGGATCGTCGACGTGCATTTGATGATCGAGCGGCCCGAGCGCCAGATCGAGGCGTTCGCCAAGGCGGGCGCCGACGTCATCACGGTGCACCAGGAGGCGACGCCGCACGTGCACTACGCGCTGAAGGCGGTGCGCGAGGCGGGCTGCCTGGCGGGGCTCGCCATCTGCCCCGCCACACCCGCGGGGCTCGTCGTCGAGGTGGCGCACGACATCGACCTGCTGCTCTGCATGACCGTCAACCCGGGCTGGGGCGGCCAGGCCTTCATCGAGCACTCGATCGCGAAGGTCGAGCGGCTCAAGCGACTCCTCCCGCCCGAGGTCGTGATCGAGGTGGACGGCGGCATCGATGCGGAAACCGCCCCGCGCTGCGCGGCCGCCGGTGCGAGCCTGTTCGTGGCCGGCTCCGCCGTCTTCGGCGCGCCGGACCCCGCCGCGGCATACGAAGAGATCGAAAGGAGCGTGAATGGCTGACGAGCCCGACCTCGAGGTGCTGCTGAAGGACGAGGAGCGATTCGAGCCCCCGCCCGATTTCGTCGAGCAGGCGAACTTCTCCGATCCGGCGATCTACGAGGAGGCGGACAAAGACTTCGAAGGTTGGTGGGAGCGCTGGGCCAAGGAGCTCGACTGGTTCGAGCCGTGGCAGACGGTGCTCGAGTGGGACGCCCCGTGGGCCAAGTGGTTCCAGGAGGGGAAGCTGAACGCCTCGCACAACTGCCTCGACCGCCACGTCGAGGCGGGCCGCGGCGACAAGGTCGCCTACCACTGGATCGGCGAGGACGGCGACACGCGCGACGTCACCTACGCCGAGCTGCTCGAGATGACGCAGCGGTTCGCGAACGTCATGAAGTCGCTGGGCGTCGGCAAGGGCGACGTGGTCGGGATCTACATGCCGATGATCCCGGAGACCCCCGCGGCGATGCTCGCCTGCGCGCGGATCGGCGCCACTCACAACGTCGTCTTCGGCGGGTTCTCCGTCGAGGCCGTGAAGGAGCGGATGGAGGTCTCCGACGCGAAGCTGCTCGTCACCGCCAACGCCAACCTGCGCCGCGGCAAGCCGATCCCGATGAAGGAGCAGGTCGACGCCGTGCTCGACGACCTGCCGAAGATGGAGCACGTCGTCGTCGTGAAGCGCGCCGACACGGACACGCCGATGAAGGACGGCCGCGACGTCTGGTGGCACGAGGAGATCGGAGAAGGTCGACGCCGACTGCCCCGCCGAGCCGCTGGACGCCGAGCACCCGCTCTACATCCTCTACACGTCCGGCTCCACCGCGAAGCCGAAGGGGATCCTGCACACGACCGGCGGCTACCTGACCGGCGTGTCAGCCACCCACTACGCGGTCTTCGACCTGAAGCGCGACACCGACGTCTACTGGTGCGCGGCCGACATCGGCTGGGTGACCGGCCACTCCTACATCGTCTACGGCCCGCTCTGCAACGGCGCGACGTCCGTGATGTACGAGGGCGCCCCGGACTACCCGGACAAGGACCGCTGGTGGCAGATCGTCGAGGACTACAAGGTCACGATCCTCTACACCGCGCCCACGGCGATCCGCGCGTGCATCAAGTGGGGGCGCGAGTACCCGGAGAAGCACGACCTGTCGTCGCTTCGCCTGCTCGGGTCGGTCGGCGAGCCGATCAACCCGCGCGCTTGGATCTGGTACCAGCAGGTGATCGGCGGCGGCCGCTGTCCGGTCGTGGACACCTGGTGGCAGACCGAGACCGGCCAGATCATGATCACGCCGCTCCCGGGCATCACCGAGACGAAGCCCGGCTCGGCCACACGCCCGTTCCCGGGCGTCGAGGCAGCGGTCGTGAACGGCGACGGCAACATCGTCGAGGAGGGCGGCGGCTTCCTCACCCTCCGGCGACCGTGGCCGGGAATGGCGCGCACGCTGTTCAAGGAGCCCGATCGCTACGTCGAGACGTACTGGTCGCGCTGGGGCAAGGACATCTACGTCGTCGGCGACGCGGCGAAAATCGACGACGACAGCTACTTCTGGATCGTCGGCCGCACGGACGACGTGATCAACGTCTCCGGGCACCGGATGTCGACGATGGAGATCGAGTCCGCGCTCGTCTCGCACGAGAACGTGGCGGAGGCGGCGGTGATCGGCCAGACCGACGAGGACACGGGCCAGGCGATCTGCGCGTTCGTCACCTGCGAGGGCGGCGCCGACCCGCCCGAGGGATTCGAACAGGAGCTACGCGAGCACGTGGCGCAGAAGATCGGGAAGCTCGCGCGGCCGAAACGGATCGTCTGGGCCGACGATCTGCCCAAGACGCGCTCGGGGAAGATCATGCGGCGGCTGCTCAAGGACATCGCCGAGGGACGCGACCTGGGCGACGTCACGACGCTCCGCGACCCTGTAGTAACCGAGAAAATCCGCGAAAAGGTGGCTTCCTCAAGCGAGGATTGAGCCCACCCCGCCGTGCGATGATGGATCGGAGGTGTCGAACGGCGAGAACGGAATCGAGCGTCTACTGGGCATGGGAGTCCAGTCGGTCGACGTGCTCCTTGGAGGCATGTCGGACCTCGCGCTCGTCATCGATCCCGACGGGCGCATCCTCTACACCAACCGCGACCCCGACGGGGGACTGACCGGCACCACGCTCTTCGACCACGACCTGGGGGCCGAGTCCGAAGCGCGCACACGTGCCGCGCTGCACCAGGTGTTCGTGCTCGGCAAGCCGATCTCGTACGAGGTCGAGTCGTACGACCAGGCCGGCGAGTCCGGGCTGGTACGTCAGCCGCTGGAGCCCGATCCTCCGCGACGGAAAGGTCGTGTGCGGGCTCATCGTCACGGCCGACATCACGCGCCAGGTCGAGCGGGAGCGCGGCGAGCGCAAGGACGCCCTGCTCGAGTCCGCCGCGGAGGGCATTCTCGGGATCGACGCAGAGGGCCAGCTGACCTTCGCCAATGCGGCAGCAGCCGAGCTCCTGGGCGCAAGCCTCGCGGAGCTCCAGGCGCGGCACATCCATGACATCGTGCACGCGGGCGTCGCCGACCAACCGTCCCACGAGGCAGCGGACTGCCCGCTGGTCGCGTCGATCCAGCGCGAACAGGTTCGGCAGGCCGAGGACGAAGTCTTCGCGCGCGCGGGCGGATCGAGCTTCCCGGTCAGCTACACGCTGTCACCGATCGTGAACAAGGGCGACCTCGTGGGCGGCGTGCTCACGTTCAACGACGTCACCGAGCAGAAGCGGTTCGAAGCCCAGCTCCGCTACCTCGCGGACCGCGACCCGGCCACGGGCCTCTACAACCGGCGCCGGTTCGCAGCATGAGCTCGCGCGGCGAGTCTCTCCGGATGCGAGCCATCGCGGCGGCGCGGTGCTCGCGCTCGACCTCGACAACCTCAAGTACGTCAACGACACCTTTGGTCACAAGGCGGGCGACGAGTTGATCGCGCGCGTCGCCCGCACGCTGGCGGACGAGATTCCCGAGAACGGGACGCTGGCGCGGCTGGGCGGCGACGAGTTCGTGATCCTCATTCCCGACGCGGGAATCGAGCAGGCACAGGCGCTCGCACGTGAGGTCATCGATGCCGTCCGCAGGCAGACGATCACCGCAGCCGGCCAGCAGGTGCGCGCGACCGCGAGCGTCGGGGTGACCACGTTTGGAAACCGCCACGTCGACGGCGAGACACTGCTCGTCGAGGCCGACCTCGCGATGTACGAGGCCAAGGCTGCGGGCCGGGACACGGTCGCGCTCTACACGCCGATGGCGGTGCGCGAGGCGCAGAGGGAGTCGCAGCTCGCATGGGCCGAGCGCGTACGCGAGGCCCTGGCGGAGGACCGCTTCACGCTCTACTCGCAGCCGGTCATCTCGGTGGAGAGCGGCGACGCCGTGCAACACGAGTTGCTCCTGCGCATGGTGGACGACGGCGAGGTCGTCCTCCCCGGGTCGTTCCTCCCGAGCGCGGAGCGGTTCGGGCTGATGCCCGCGGTGGACCGCTGGGTCGTACGCCAGGCGGTGCGGATGCTGGCGGAGAGCGATCCGACGTTGCGGCTCGAGGTGAACGTGTCGGGCGAGTCGCTCGAGGACGAGGACCTCACGACGATGCTCGCGGCGACGCTGTCGGAGCAGGGCATCCACCCCGGGCGGCTCATCATCGAGGTGACCGAGCAGACCGCGGTGGCGAACATCGACGCCACACGCCGCTTCGCTCAGCGGGTCAAGCACATCGGCTGCCGGTTCGCGCTCGACGACTTCGGGGCGGGGTTCGGGTCGTTCTACTACCTGAAGTACCTCCCGTTCGACTATCTGAAGATCGACGGCGACTTCATCCACTCGCTGCCCGCGAACAGGACCGACCAGCTCGTCGTAGAGGCGGTCACGCGCATCGCGCACGGCCTCGGAACCCAGACGATCGCCGAGTACGTGGGCGACGACGACACGCTCGTGCTGCTCCGCGACTCGGGCGTGAACCTCGCCCAGGGCCACTTCCTGGGCCGTCCCGAGCCCGCGATCCCGGCTGCTACCGGAGAGTTAGGGTGCCCTAACTCAGTACGGTACGCCCGTGCACCGCGGGAGAATCTTGCTGTCGCTGGCCGGGCTGGCCGCGCTCATCGTTGCCGGGCTCGTCGCGCTCGTCCTGCTCACCCAGGGCTCGTCGGAGGACGAGCTCGTGGTCTACACGGCGCGCCTCCACTACGGCGAGGAGGAGGTCTTCCGCCGCTTCGCCGACGAAACGGGCTACGACGTGAAGCTGTTCGGCGGGACCGGGCCGGGGCTGACGGAGCGGATGAAGGCCGAAGGCGAGGACACCCCGGCCGACGTGCTGATCACGGTGGACGGCGCGAACCTGGAGCAGGCGCTCGAGGAGGACCTGCTGCAGCCGTTCGAGTCGCCCGAGCTCGAGCGCGAGATCCCGGCGCGCCTGCGCGACCCCGGTGGGCTCTGGTACGGCCTGACCACGCGCGCGCGCACGATCATGCGGAGCACCGAGCGGCTGCCGGAGTCCGAGGCGCCCGCCACCTACGAGGAGCTGGGCGACCCGCGCTTCGACGGCAGGCTCTGCCTGCGCACGAGCGACAGCGTCTACAACTCGTCCTTCGTCGCCGACCAGATCGCAAAGCATGGGCGCGAGGAGACCGAGCGCATGTTGGAGGCGTGGATGGAGAACGACCCGCGCATCCTCGGGTCGGACGTTGACGTCCTCGAGGCGATCGAGGCCGGGCGCTGTGACGTCGGCCTGACCAACCACTACTACCTCGGCCGGATCCTCGCCGAGGATCCCGACTTCGCCGTCGCGCCGGTCTGGGCGGACCAGGACGGGCGCGGGACGCACGTGAACCTGTCGGGCATCGGCATCGCGAAGGACGCCGACAACGTGGACGCCGCCCGCGAGCTGATCGAGTACCTGGCATCCCCGGAGGCGCAGTCGATGTTCGCCGAGACGAACAGCGAGTTCCCCGCGAATTCGAAAGCCGAGCTTCCTCCGCAGATCGCCGAATGGCGGGGCTTCAAGATCGACCCGATCGACGTCACCCGCGGCGCCGAGCTTCAGGACGACGCGGTTGACCTGATGAACGACGTCGGGTGGCGCTGAGCGGCGCCGCACCAAGGCGTCTCCACGAGCGATCCTTCCGGTTCGACGGCTGGTCCGCGGCCGCGATCCTCGCCGCGCTGCTCGTAGCGGCGCCGCTGCTCTCCCTGCCGCTTGCGTTCCTCTCGCCAGATGCGGGGAGCCTGGTGGGACGTCACGAGCACCATCCTTCCCGACGTCGTGCGCGACACGGCGATCGTGGCGGGTGGCGTGGGCGTCGGGACGCTCGTCCTCGGCACCTCGCTGGCGGCGCTCGTGTCGTTCTACGACTTCCCCGCGCGACGCTGGCTCGACTGGGCGCTGGTGCTGCCGCTCGCCCTGCCGGCCTACGTCATGACGTTCGTCTACCTCGGCCAGCTCGGACCCGAGTCCGAGCTTCCCATCCGCACGCCCGGCGGCGCCGCGGTCATCCTGACGCTCGCGCTCTACCCCTACGTCTACCTGCTCGCGCGGGCGGCTTTCCGCTCGCAGTCGCGGAGCCTGGTCGAGGTCGCCCGCAGCCTCGGGCTCTCGCACGGGATGGCGATCCTTCGCGTGGCGGTGCCGATGGCCCGGCCGGCGCTCGCCGCCGGCACGCTCCTGGCCGTGATGGAGACGCTGGCCGACTTCGGATCGGTGCAGCTCCTGGGCGTGAAGACGTTCACCGTCGCGATCTACCAGGTCTGGTTCGGCGCCTTCGACCGGCTCGCGGCGACGCAGCTCGCCACGCTCCTCATGAGCGTCACGGTGCTGATCCTGGTGCTCGAGCACTACTTCCGGCGCCGCCAGCGCTTCGAGCAGCAGTCGGGGCGCGCACCGGCGCCGGAGCGTGTGCGGCTGCGGGGCGTGAAGGCGGTTCTCGCGCCGCTCTTCCCGCTGGCGGTGGTGGGGATCGCCTTCGTGGATCCCGTCGTCCAGCTGATCGCATGGACAGGGGATTCATGGGCGGATCCGCTCGTGCGGTCGGGCTTCGGGACGTGGGCGCGCAACAGCCTGATGCTCTCCACGCTGACCGCGGTGATCGCCGTCACCGTCGCGATGACGATGGTCTACGGGCTGCGCGTCTCTCCGTCGCGCGTGGGCCGGCTGTGTGCCCGTATCGCGTCCGCGGGCTACGGCGTACCGGGGTCGGTGGTGGCCGTCGCGGTGCTCATCTCGCTCGCGTGGGTGGACGACCGGCTCCAGGACGGGGCAGGCGTCGTGGGAGTCTCGCTCGGCCTGCTCTTCACCGGGAGCGCGCTCGGGATGGTGTTCGCCTACCTGGTGCGGTTCCTGGCGCTCGGGGTCCAGAGCCTCGACGCGCAGATGACGCGGATCTCACCCCACCTCGACGACGCAGCCCGCAGCCTCGGCGCGGACCGCCTCGAGGTCATGTGGCGAGTCCACCTTCCCCTTATGCGGCTCGGGATCCTGACGGCCGCGCTGCTCGTGTTCGTGGAG
This sequence comes from uncultured Thermoleophilaceae bacterium, assembly GCA_963839405.1. Lineage (GTDB taxonomy): Bacteria > Actinomycetota > Thermoleophilia > Solirubrobacterales > Thermoleophilaceae > DASPHG01. Next base: position 83,688 of record CAWIUV010000009.1, on the reverse strand, counting down.
ACGATGAAGGAGCTGCCCGCGACCGTCCTTCTGCGGCCGTTCGGAGGCGACACGCTCGCGGTCGCGGTGTGGCAGTCCACGACGGAGTCGCTCTGGGAGGCGGCCGCGCTTCCCGCGCTCGCGATCGTCGCCGTGGGGATCATCCCGGTCGCCCTGCTCATGTGGACGCTCGACCGGGGCGGGCACACCGACCCGCTCGCGCGCTAGCTAGCGCTTCTTCTTCCGGCGCTTGCGCGACGCCGGGCGCTGCTCCTCGGGCGCGGCCTCAGGCTCCGGTTCCGTTCCGGGCTGGCGTCTCGCCCTGCTCGCTCTCCGCCCGGCGGCGCTCGAGCTCCTCGCGCTGCTGGGCCGCGCCCGGCCATGGGATCGCCTCCCCCGTCTCCCAGGCCGGACCCCGCCCGCCCGGCCAGCGGTTGAGGAACAGGGCGCCGAGCGCGGCGAACCAGAAGAGCTGAAGGATCTGAACCCCGAGCGGGATGACCAGCACGACGCCGACGAAGATCCCGAGGATCCCCATGAACCGGCTGAGAAGGCCGGCGCGCATCGCGTTCAGCGAGACCATGATCACGCCGAAGGCGAGCGCAATCGAGCCACCGAGGCCGATCCCCTGGAGCGCCGGCGACAGCTCGTCCTCGATGTAGTCCTCGGCCTGCTGCTCGACATCACCCGCTCCCAGGCACGAACCCATCGGCGATGTCGATCAGCTCGAGCTGGCGAAGAAGGGTGACCACGGCGAGCGTGAGCGCGCCCAGCACGGCGAGGACCGCCGCAGCCGGCATCAGGCGCGTCTCGCGATGACGCGCGGCGCGGAACAGGTAGAGCAGCGGCGGAAGGAGCAGCAGGAGGCCGACGCCCTGGAGCACGCCGGCGACGATGAAGTCGGTCGGCTCGAGGTCGGCCGACTGGAGCAGGCCGTCGGCGCCCGACTCGTCGTTGCTGAGCGCGGCCGGCAGGTATACGCCCGCCGCGACCGCCATGAGCGCAGCGAGGAAGGAGCAGACGGCGGCCGGCCTGCCCGCCCGCGCCTCCCAGGCGAGCTGTTCCTCGTGTTCCATCCGGCTAGCTCTCGCGCTCGGGCGCTGGTTCGGGTTCCGGCTCGGCCGTACGTGCGGGGCGGGTAGTAGTCCGGATCGTCCGCCTCGACCAGCCGCGACAGCCGCTCGCCGGCGGCCAGCATGAGGTTGAGGCCCGGCGCGGCCAGGCGGATGACCGACTCGAACCGTTCGCGCATTCGCAGCTGGTCAGGCGTAAGCGGTGGCATCAGCCGCCCCTCCTGTGGAAGAAGAACTCCGGGATCGCGCCCTTCGCGACCTCCGCTGTCACGCGCTGCGCAAGCCCCAGATCGCCGGCGCGCACGGCGACGTCGTCGATCGTGACGATCCCCGCTAGCTGGTCCCCGTCGAGCAGCGGCAGGCGCCTGATGTGGTGTTGGATCATCAGGTCAGCCGCTGCCTCGAGGTCCATCTCGATGTCGCCCGACACGAGCGGCTGGGACGCGTGGTCGCCTGCCGTCCCTTCCGGGTCGGCGCTGTCGGCCAGCACCGCCACGGCGAGGTCGCGGGCGGTGATCACGCCGACCGGGCGGCCGCCGTCGCAGACCACGACGGAGCCGACGTTCCGCTCGCGCATCAGCCCGCCGACATGCCTGAGGGTGTCAGTGATGTCCGCGCTGACCACGGCGTGAGTCATGACATCGGAGATGAGCACGGGGCGGAACGGTATCGAGCCGCTAGCGGCCGGGCGGGTAGAAGCGCCGCGCCGCCGCCAGCAGCACGCTGCGCGGCGCGTGCTGGCCGGCGAGCGTGCCTATCCGATTGCCGACTCCGGGCACGACCACGCGCTTGCCACGCTCGAGCCCCTTTACCGCGGTGCTCGCGCAATCCTCGGAGCTCATCCAGACGAAGTCCGGGCTCGAGACGTCGAAGCCCTCGTGCTGCTCCATGAACTCGGTCTTGACCGGGCCCGGGCACAGCGCTGTCGCGGTGACGCCCGTGCCCTTCAGGTCGCTGCTCAGCACCTCGGTGAACGAGAGCACGAATGCCTTCGAGGCCGAGTAGGTGCCCTGCCGCGGGAGCGGCTGGAAGCCCGCCGTGGAGGCGACGTTCATCACCGCGCCCGCGCCGCGCCCGATCATCGGCGGGATGTAGACACCGCAGAGGTGGACGACCGCCTCGACGTTCGTGCGCACCATTTGCAGCTCGCGCGTCGAGATCGAGATCCTGAAAGTCCCCGGCGCTGCCGAAGCCGGCGTTGTTGATCAGCACCGAGACCTCGAGCCCTCGCGCGCGGATCTCGTCGATCAGCCGGTCGCGCGCGGCGGCGTCAGACAGGTCGCATGCGATCACGTCGGTCCGCACGTGCCGCTTCGTCTCGAGCTCCTCCGCGAGCGCGGTCAGGCGGTCCTCCCGGCGCGCGACGAGCGTCACGGCATGGCCGCGGTCGGCGAGCTCGCGCGCGATGTCGGCGCCTATGCCCGACGACGCGCCCGTCACGAGCGCGGTCGATCCTTCGGATGGCGGCGGTAGCGCCATGGGCCGCCAGCCTACAATCAGGGCGTGTCTTCAGAGGATCCCTTCGGCGGCCTTTTCGGTGACCCGGACGAGCTCCGGCGCCGGATGGCCGAGATCGCCGAGCAGATGCAGGGCGCGCAGAAGGTCGCCTGGGCGGACAACGCGATCAAGCTGGCCGTCGAGATGACTGTCGCCGGCATCAGCCGGCTGAACCTCCAGGGCAACGCCGAGCAGCAGGCCGACGAGCTGCGCGCCGCGATGTCGCGGATCTTCCCCGAGGCCGTCACGCTCGTGCGCGAAGCGCGCGAGGGCTTCGGGACCGGGACCTAGGCTCGAGCCTTCGCTCCGCGCTCGGCGGCGCGCTCCTCCTTGCCGCGGTCGATGACCTCTCTGAAGCTGCGGATCCTGAAGATGAAGACGAGCGCCACGAAGCCGAGGGCGAACGTCGTGGCCGCGATCGCGAGCTGCTGGCCGACCGAGTAGGCGGCGACGGTCGCTCCGGCCGCGGCCCCGGCAAACACCTTCACGAGCAGCGCCTGCTGCACGCCCGCGCCGCCCGGCGTGAACGGCACCGCCGCGGCGACCGCCTGCACGCCGAGCACGAGCAGCACGTTCTTCACGGAGCCGCCGACGTTGAACGCCTCGAGCAGGAACCAGAACGCGGTGAAGCGCAGGCACCAGCCCGCGAACTGCACCGCAAGCACCTCGCGCACGAACCGCTCCCGGTCGCACAGGATCGTGAGGCCCTGGCGGACGCGCGCCCAGAACGCCTTCACGCGCAGCGAGAGCATCGCGATCGCAACGAGTGAGGCGACCGCAAGTAGGGTCAGGAAGAACAGGGCGAAGCGAGGGTGCTGGGCGAAGAAGGCGAGGTCGAACGCGGGGAGGTCGGAGAAGTCGGGCGGCTTGGGGAAGACGCCCTGCGTGAACGCGAAGGTGAGGATGAGCGTCCCCATCATCAAGTCGAAGACCAGCTCGACCGCAAAGGACGCAGCCACCGCGGGATAGCTCGCGTTCGGAACCGCGCTCTTCGTCAGGAACAGGCGCACGACGTCGCCGCCGCGGGCGGGAATGACGCTGTTGAACCCGTAGCCCGCGAAGTAGGCGCCCCAGACCTTGAGGAACTCGATCTTCTCGTCCGGGTACGCGGCGCGCAGGATGTTGTACGACGCCCGCGCGCGCAGCGAGAGGTATCCGACGAACGCGAGCATCGCGAAGAGCAACGCCCCCCACTTGATCGCCGCCAAGTTGTCGAAGAACTGATCGAACGCGTCGAAGAACTCGCGGAACGAGTCGCCCGCGTCTGCGACCGGCGGCGTCACGCCTCGAGGCCCCGTGGGTGCGCGTTCACCCGCTCGATCCAGGCGGCGAGATTGCGGATGGCCGTCACCGAGCTGCTGATAGTCCTCGAGCACGCGGTGGAAGAGCTCGTCGTCGTGCGGATCGCGCGTGGTCGCGTACCTGAGGAACGGGAACGCGATGCAGTCGGCCGCCGAGAGTGTGTCGCCGAACAGATACGGACGGCCGTCGAGCAGCGACTCGAACGCGCCAAGTGCGGCGGTCATCTCGGCCGCGTGCGCGTCGATCGCGATCTGGTCGCGCGCGTCGCCCTCGATCATCTCCGCGATCGCGTTGGGCGCCATCTTCCAGACGCGGTTGAACCAGTCGATGAAGACGTCCATCTCTGCACGCCGCGTCGTCTCGGCCGGCCAGAGCGGCGGCTCGGGATGGAGCTCCTCGATCCGCCGCAGGATCGCCGGCGAGTCGGCCACGATCTCGCCGTCGAAGTCAGCGACCGGGACGAGCTCCTGCCCGCTGACGCGGACGATCTCGGAGCGGTCGCTCGGGTCAACGACGACCGGCTCAGCAGCCACGCCCTTGTGACCGAGCGCCAGCGATACGCGCTCGACGTTCGTTGAGAACGGAATCAGCCAGACGCGAATCACGAGCTCTCGCGCAGCGTCCGCCACGCGAGCAGGCCGCCGAACCCGACGATGGCCGTCCCGGCGGCGGCATCGAGCGTCCCCAGCAGGCGAGGACCTACCCGCGGCCGGGCGGCGGCGACGCCAACGGCCAGCAACGTGACCCACGCCATGCTGCCGAGGCCGACCCCGGCGACGAACGCGATCGCAGAGTCGGTCGTGGAGGCGATGCCCGCGGTCGATGCTGCGGCGAAGACCGCGGCCCACGAGGCGATCGTGAGCGGATTCGAGGCGGTCGCGGCGAGCGAGGTGGCAAACGCCCGGCGGGGGCTGGCCACCTCCGACTCGGCCTCACCGCCGAGCCGTACGCGGAAGGCGCTCCACAGCGTGCGCGCCCCCAGCGCAAACAGCACGGCTGCGCCGACCAGGCCGAACACCATCCGCACGCTGTCGATCGACAGGACGGGAGCGGCGCCCGCCGCGCCCGCCGCGGCGTAGAGCGCGTCCACGACGGCTATGCCGGCGCCGATCGCCAGCCCGATCGCGAGCCTGCCACGAAGCGTCGAGCGGATAAGGAAGAGCGAGAGCGGCCCGAGCTGCATGCTCACCATGAAGCCGGCCCCGAACCCGGCGAGCAGCGCGGTCATGCCGCCAGCTCCGCGAGCACGCTCTCGTCGTGCTCCGCCGGCTTCACCTTCCGCAACACGGAGGCGACCTTGCCCTCGGGGTCGATCACAAACGTCGTGCGCTCGTTGCCCCAGTACTTCTTGCCGTACATCGACTTCTCGACCCAGACGCCGTAATCCTCCGCCACAGCGTGGTCCTCGTCCGCGAGCAGCGTGAACGGCAGCCCGTGCTTGTCCGCGAACTTCCGCAGCTTCGCGGGCGGGTCCGGCGACACGCCCAGGACAACGGCATCCGCGCTGCTCGTAGTCGGCTGTCCGGTCGCGAACGCCGCACGCCTGCGTCGTACACCCCGGGGTGTCCGCCTTGGGGTAGAAGTAGAGGACAACGTTCCGCCCGCGGAGCTCGGAGAGACGAACGGTCTCGCCGTCCTGGTTCAGCAGTGCGAAATCCGGTGCTGTTTCTCCTTGCTCCATGCCGGTCACACTACCTGCGTGGATTCCGTACGGGGAAAGCTCCTTGTGGCGTCGCCCGGTCTGACGGACATCTTCCGTCGGACCGTCGTGCTCGTCCTCGAGCACACGGATGACGGCGCCGTCGGCGTCATCCTCAACCGGCCGTCCGAGACGGATGTGGGCGACGCCGTGCCCGACCTCGCCGACCTCGCCGACCCCGGCGACGTGGTGCATCTCGGCGGGCCGGTGGGCCCCGAAACCGTGATCGCTCTCGCTCGCTTCGACGACCCCGGCGAGGCCGCCTCGATCGTGCTCGAGGACCTGGGCGTGATCGACCCCGACGTCGGCACCCCGGATCTCCACGGAATGCGCGTCTACGCCGGACACGCAGGGTGGGGACCCGGCCAGCTCGACGGCGAGCTCGAGCAAGACGCCTGGATCGTCGAGCCCGCGCATGCCGAGGATCCGTTCGATGACGGCGACCTGTGGTCGGATGTCCTCGAGCGCAAGGGCGGCGGCTACACCCTCCTGGCGCGGATGCCCGAGGACCCGAGCCTCAACTAGGGGTCTGACCCCTACTTCAATAGCCGCGACAGCCGGCGGTCCTTCAGGACGCGCCCGCCCGTTTGCTCCGCCGGGCAGTACGTGGTCACGTAGTCGCGGAAGTGGACGGCCTCGAGCGTCGTGCCGCAGCGCGGGCACGGCTCGCCGGTGTGGCGGTGGACCTTGAGCGGCATCGGCATCTTGTCGGGGATCGTGTCGCCGACCACCTCCTCGTAATGGTCGAGCGCGCGCCCGAGTACCTCTTCGCACGCGATCCGAAGGCGCGCCACCTCCGCGCTGTCGAGGTCCTCGGCGCCCTTGAACGGCGACAGCTCGACCTCCCAGAGGATCTCGTCTACCCATGACCGCCCGATCCCCGCGATCGCGCGCTGGTCGCGAAGCAGCGAATGCAGATGGCGGGGCTGCGCGATCCGCTCCGCGAAGACCTCGAGCGGCGGAGCGGGCCAGGCGTCGGGGCCGAGAGTCGCAACCGCCTCGTCCTTCTCCACCTCGGCGGTCGGCAGCAGCTTCGCCCACGCCCGCTGCTGGGTGCCGAACTCGCGCAGGCGCAGCTCGCGGCCGTCGGCGATCCGGACAAGCAGCCGCGAAGCGCGGTCGCGCAGCGACGCGCGCTTGTCCCAGAGCTGCAGCCGACCCGCGGACATGAGGTGGATCAGAAGCGCGAGGTCGCCGGCCTCGACGATCAGCATCTTCCCGGCACGCCCGACTCGAGTGATGCTGCGCCCGGCGAGCGCGTCGAGCGGCGGGTCGAACGTCTTCATCGTGACCATGCCCGGCGCGAGTACCGACTCGATCTCGGTACCTTCCAGCGCCGCGTTGAGGCGGCGGGCAGTGATCTCTACCTCTGGCAGCTCGGGCACGGACTCAGGCTAGGGGACGAGGTCGTGTTGAGCTGGCCTTAACGGAGAGTTCGAAAGATCCCCCCGGGTGGAACAACGAGACCACGGAGAGATGACTCGCCTACTGATCCTCACGAGTGACGGCAGCGTTCCGGACAAACTGGTCGAAGCCGTCGCCGACCGCGCCAAGAACGGCGACGTCGAGGCAAGGGTCCTGGTGCCGCTGGCGCCCGTCCCGGATGCATGGACCTGGGACGAGAGCGCCACCCGCAGCGAGACCCTGACCCGGCTCGACGCCGCGCTCGAGCGCCTGCGTCGCACCGGGGCGCGGGTCGAGGGCACCGTCGGCTGCGATCGCGACGCGATGGTGTGCGTCAACTGGGTCATGGAGCGTGAGCCCTTCGACGAAGTGATCGTCGCCACGCCGCACGTCGGGCGCGCTCGCCTGCTTCGGATGGACCTCGCGGCTCGGATTCGGCGGGCGTTCGGCGTCCCGGTCACGCACGTGCCTGCCGCCCGCCCGGCCTCCGCCACGGCCTAGGCTTCTCCACATGAAGATCGCTGTGGCCGCGGACGAGCGGACCGGGATCGCTGACGCCGTTGTCGCCGAGCTGCGGAAGCGCGGTCACGAGCCGATCCCCCACGGCGCGCTGAACGACGGGGAGCGGGACGACTGGGCCTGGGCGAGCGAGGCGGCCGCCCGCGACGTGGCCGAGGGCCGCGCGGATCAGGGCATCGTGTGCTGCTGGACGGGAACCGGCGCTTCTATCGCGGCGAACAAGGTACCCGGCGTTCGCGCGGCGCTGTGCGGCGACGCTGAGTACGGCCGACGGGGCCCGCAAGTGGAACGACGCGAACGTGCTGGCGCTGTCACTGCGCACAACCAGCGAGGCGCTCCTGAGCGAGATCCTGGACGCCTGGTTCGCAGGCCAGCCGTCCTCAGACGAGGGCGATACCGCAAACGTGGCTCACCTCACCGAGATCGAGTCCTAGAGCCGCAAATAAGAAGCGGGGCGGTGCTCCCGACACCGCCCCGCTGTGGACGCGACCGAATCGCGTCTTGCAGGCCATCCATGACCTTGGACTCGCACATCGATAGAACGACGCTTTCCGCGAAAACTTGCGCATTCACCTAGATTGCCCGTCCGCGTGGCGGACATCGTCGAAACCCCGGAGCAGGCGGCCGCCGAGGAACACCCTCCACTCCTCGTCACCGAGCCGCTGACGGCCTACCTCGACGCACAGGGGCTCGGATCCGGCGAGCTCGCCTTCGAGCGCATCGGCGAGGGGCATTCGAACATCACTTTCCTGGTGGACCGCGGCGGCGAGCGCTTCGTGCTGCGCCGGCCACCGCGCCCGCCGATCCCGCCGTCGGCGCACGACGTTCTCCGCGAGGCGCGCCTTCTGACCGGAGTGCAGGACGCGGACGTCCGCACGCCCCCGGTCCTCGCCGCGTGCGACGACGAGTCGGTGATCGGGGCGCCCTTCTACGTCATGGAGTACATCGAGGGCGTCGTGGTGACCACGCAGATGCCGCCGGAGCTCGACAGCCCGGAGGAGCGCCGGCGCGCTGGCGAGGAATTGGTGGACGCGCTCGCCGAGATCCACGCGGTGGACTGGCGGGCCTGCGGGCTCGAGGGTTACGGCAAGCCGACCGGCTACCTCGAACGGCAGCTTCGCCGCTTCAACGGCCTGTGGGAGCACAACAAGACGCGCGAGCTGCCGCTGATCCAAGAGCTCTCGGACTGGCTCGCCGAGAACATGCCCGAGTCGCCGGAGTCGACGATCGTGCACGGCGACTACCGGCTCGGCAACACGATGCTCGCGCACGACGCGCCGGCGCGCCTGATCGCGATCTTCGACTGGGAGTTGTCGACGATTGGCGATCCGCTCGCAGACGTCGGCTACATGACGGTCACCTGGGCGGAGCAGGACGACCCGGACGACACGTCGTTCGCCAGCCTCAGTGCAGTCACACGCCAGACCGGCTTCCCGACGCGCGAGGAGCTGATCGCAGCGCTACGAGGAGCGCACTGGGCGGTCGATGTCGGCGCTCAACTGGTACCAGGCCCTCGCGCTCTGGAAGGCGGCGGTCTTCATGGAGGGGAACCTGAAGCGCTTCCAGGCGGGCGCCTCTGACGACGAGTACCTCGGGCTGTTCGTGGAGGGCGTGCCCGTGTTGGCCGAGGCGGCTTTGCAGATCTCGCGCTCGTGAAGGGCCTGCTCGTCGACTTCGGCGGCGTCCTCACCACGAACGTGTTCGATTCGTTCAAGGCGTTCTGCGAGAAGGAGGGACTCGACCCCGACGCCGTGAAGCGCCTGTTCCGCGAGGACCCGCGCGCGCTCGCGGAGCTGCGCCGGCTCGAGCGCGGCGAGCTGACCGAGGAGGACTTCTCCGAGCGCTTCGGCCCGCTGCTGGGCCTCTCCGACACCGAGCAGCTGGTCGACCGGCTGTTCGCAGGGATGGGACCGGACGAGCCGATGATCGAGGCCGTGAAGAAGGCAAAGCGCTCGGGCGTGAGGACGGGCCTGATCTCGAACTCGTGGGGACGCGGCCGCTACGACCGCGAGGCGTTCCCGAGATGTTCGACGGCGTCGTGATCTCCGGCGAGGTCGGGCTCCACAAGCCGGAGCCGGAGATCTTCCACATGGGTGCCGAGCGGATCGGCGTCCCCGCCGAGGAGTGCGTGTTCGTCGACGACCTGAAGCGAGAACTGCGAGGGAGCCGCGGCGGTCGGAATGACCCCGATCCTCCACCGCGGCGCCGAGACGACACTGCCCGAGCTCGAGCGCCTGCTCGGGCTCGAGCTGCGCTAGCTCGCTACGGAGAACGGCGCTGGCTAGGGCTACGGGTGCCGCGGCGTCGAGTGGTCGATTAGGCGTTGTATAGGCCCACAATCGACCACTCGTTCTCTTGAAGCTGGCGGTGGATTCCGCCGTGAGCTACATGCAAAAGTAGGTCACGGTTGGAAAAGCGAGATCACCGACGCTGTCCGACGCTGCGAGGACGCGCGCGCCCAGTTCGTAACTGCTTCCGGCGGTGATCGCGAAGATGGTGGTCTTCGACGCCGAGCCTTCGGAGTCGCCGTCGCCCATTACGTGATTTGTCCAGCCCGCATCTGACGTAGTTGCCCCTCCGTTCACCCTGACGATCGTCTGAAGGCTGGCGAGGTTGCTCGTGTTGGACCCCTGGTTATCGATCGAAACCTGTCCCGTAACGACGCACACACCGCTTGCGCTGGGGACGAAAGTCGGAGCGAAGAAATCGTTGCTCCCGCTGGCCAGCGCCGAGCCTGCGCCAATCGTGTGGTAACCGCTTGCAATCACGTTCCCGCCCGGCGCCCCGGTGCCCCGTCCTGCCCATCCACACCATCCGTCCCCGGCGGGCCTGGCGGCCGGTCGCGCCGTTTGCGCCGTTGGCCCCCGCCTCGCCCGGCGGGCCGGCCGGGCCGGTTGGGCCTTCGGGACCGACCGGTCCGATCGCGCCCACCGGGAGCTGGCCCTTCTTGAAGTCCTTCGCCACCAGCGAGCGGTTCTTCACGTGTTTGCTCGTCACCGTCTTGCGCTTCAGGTCCTTGCCGGTCAGCGACTTGTTCCCGATGTCCTTGCCCGTGAGCAGCGTCGCCCCCGTGGCCGCGCCAGCGAGTGACGAGGACAGCGCGACGAGCGCGATGACCATTGCCGGGGTCGGACCGGCCATGGCGGAATCCTCTCGCGCAGAAACCGCCTGTCAGCAGGCGATCTCGAAGATGCACGGCTATCCGCCGGCGATCAGCGCAACGCCGACGAGCGCGGCTGCGATGCCCGCCTTCTGCTCCGCTCCAGCCGCTCGTGGAGCAGGAGCCACGAGAGGAACACCACGACGACCGGGTAGAGCGCCGAGATGACCGAGGTCAGGCTGAGCAGCCCCTCCGTCGCCGCGTAGGCGAAGCTCACGTTCGCCGCCATCTCGAGCACGCCGATGCTCACCAGCGCGGGGATCTCGGGCGCGCCGAGCCCTGGAAGCTCGGCCGCAGCATCGCCAGCGCGAGCAGCGCGAGCGACAGCGACGTGCCGCGGTTGACCAGGTTCGCCCACAGCGGATCGTGGTCCGCCGCCACGTCCATCAGAACGAAGAAGAATCCGAACCCGAGCCCCGAAAGAAGCGCCAGCCCGACGCCCGTCGCGATGCGCGTGTCCCTGCCCGCCTCGTCAGCGGACTCACGCGACGCGAGCAGGATGCCGGTGATGCCGAGCACCGCACCCACCGCCTGCACGCCGCTCGGGCGGTCGCCCGTCGCGATCCCGACGATCACCGGCACGAGCACCGCCATCGAGGAGATCGGCGCTACGACGCTCATCTTCCCGCCGCGAGCCCGCTGTAGAAGGCGGCCAACCCGCACACCCCGCCAGGCCGGCGAGCGCCGCGTATGGGATGAAGGCTGCGTCGGGCGCGGCCTCGCCCGCGATCGCCACGGTGATCGCGATGACCGTAAGGCCGGCCGTCTGCGACACGCAGATGACCGCGAGCACGGCCATCCGCCGGGTCATCAGCCCGCCGAGGAAGTCGGCCACGCCCCACGTGAGCGTGGCCCCGAGTGCGAGGGCGACTGCGAGCAGCTAGCAGCGCTTCTTCGAGCCGCGCCCGTACATCAGCACCATCAGCCGCTCGAGCAGCTTCGTCGCGCGCTTCGAGTACGGGAAGTAGTACGGCTCGCGCTTGCCCGCGAATCGCGTGATCAGGATCGAGTGCGTGTTGCAGTACTTCTGGATGCCGGCCGCCGAGTGGCGCACCCCGATCCCGGACTCCTTGACGCCGCCGAACGGCAGCTCCTGCGCCGTGTAGTTGGTGATGCAGTCGTTGACGCAGGTCGAGCCGGCCTCGATCCGGCGCGCGATCCGCTCGCCCTTCTCGACGTCCTTGGTGAAGACGCTCGAGTTGAGCCCGAAGCGCGAGTCGTTCGCCTTCTCGACCGCCTCCTCCTCGTCGCGCACCTTCATGATCGGCAGCGTCGGGCCGAAGGTCTCCTCGGTCATGATCTTCATCGAGTGGTCGACGTCCACGAGGACGGTCGGCTCGAAGAAGCGGCCCTGCCCCTCGCGCCGCTTCCCGCCGGTGAGCACCTTCGCGCCCTTGTCGACCGCGTCCTTGACGTGGTCCTCGATGATCTCGGCCTGGTTCTCGAACGTGACCGCGCCGATGTCGACAGACGCCATCTCGCCCGGCGCGCCCTGGCGCAGCTTCTGCGTCTTCTCGACCACCTTGCTCACGAACTCGTCGTAGATCGGCTCCTCGACGTACACGCGCTCGACGGCCTGGCAGATCTGACCGCCGTTGGCCATCGACCAGTAGACCGCCGTGTTCGCCGCGCGCTCGAGGTCGGCGTCGCGCAGCACGATCATCGGGTCCTTGCCGCCCAGCTCGAGCGTGAACGGGGTGAGCGCTTCGGCCGCCTTCGCGGCGACCTTCCGGCCGGTCGCCACCGAGCCGGTGAACATGACGAAGTCGGCCGAGTCGATCAGCGCCGCGCCGGCCTCGCCGCGGCCGGTCGCCACGAGGAAGACGTCCTCGGGACAGCCCGCGGCGCGCATGCCCTCGGCCATCAGCAGCGACGTCAGCGGCGTGACCTCGCTGGGCTTCAGCACGACCGTGTTGCCGGCCATCAGCGCCGGGATGCAGTCGCCGAAGTTGTTCGTCAGCGGGTAGTTCCACGGCCCGATCACGCCGATCACGCCGCGCGGGCGGTAGCGCTTGATCAGCTTCTTGCCGAGAAGGAGCGGCGTGTGCGTCCTGACCTTCTCGTCAGCGAGGTACTTCTCCGCGATCTTGCCCCAGAAGCCGAGCGAGTCGGCACAGAAGAAGACCTCCGCGAGCTGCGCGTCCTCGAACGTCTTGCCCGACTCCTCGACGACCGTCTCGATCATGCGGCGACGGTTCTCGATCAGCCACTTGCGCGCGTCGAGCATGATCGCCTTGCGGCCCTCGAACCCGAGCGCCTCCCACGCGGGCTGCGCCGCGCGGGCACGCTTGACGAGCTCGGCAACCTCCTCCGCGCTCATGTCGGGGACGTGGGCGACGATCTCGCCCGTTGCGGGGTTCTCGACCGGGATCGTGTCCCCGGTGGAGTGTCCGTTCTGAGAAGTGGTGGGCTGCGTAGCTGTGGCCATGCGGCCGAGTCTACGTCCGGTCGGCGCTAGTCGCCAGCTCCACGCGCTCGATCACCACGTCCTCGACCGGGCGGTCCTGGGCGCCCGTCTGCGTGCCCTCGATCGAGTCGACCGCGTCCATCCCGTTCGTGACCTTGCCGAAAACCGTGTGCTTGCCGTCGAGCCACGGCGCCGCCTCGGTCGTGACGATGAAGAACTGGCTGCCGTTCGTGTCCGGGCCCGCGTTGGCCATCGCGAGCGCGCCGCGCTCCACCTTGTGCTGGTTGAACTCGTCCTCGAACGTGTAGCCCGGGCCGCCGGTGCCGGTGCCCTGCGGGCAGCCGCCCTGGATCATGAAGTCCTTGATCACGCGGTGGAAGATCAGGCCGTCGTAGAAGCCGTCGCCCGCGAGCTTGCGGAAGTTCTCCACCGTCTTGGGAGCATCGTCGTCGAAGAACTCGACCTCGATCGCGCCGTGGTTCGTGTGCAGCGTGGCTGCGCTCATCGTTTCGCTACCTCCAGTTTCAGTGGAACGCCTCGAACGGTCTTCCCGGACACGGTGTTCGCAACCTCCTCAGCGCGTGAGGCCGGGACCTCGACGAAGCTGAAGCGGTCGAGCAGGCGCACGTTCGAGATGTCCTCACCCTCGAGGTGCGAGTGGTCCACGATCGCGCCGACCACGTCGGCCGGCTCGAGCCCCTGCTTCAGGCCCGCCTTGACGATCAGCTTCGCGCGCGCGCCTTCGGGCTTCCGGCGCGGCTTGGTGTGCCGCGGACGCCGAGTCTCGCGCTCGCGCGGCTTGCGCTCGCGCTCCCGCTTCTCGCCGCCGTCCGGTGACCACGGCCCGACCTCCGTCTTCGCGTGGCGCTCGATCGCCTCCAGGTCGCGGCGCTGCTTCGGCGTGATGAAGGTGATCGCGCGGCCGGAGCGCCCGACGCGGCCGGTGCGGCCGATCCGGTGGACGTAGATGTCCGGTGAGTTCGGGACGTCGTAGTTGATCACGTGCGTGACGCCCGAGATGTCGAGGCCGCGTGCGGCGACGTCCGTCGCCACGAGCAGCCGCTCGCGCTCCGACTTGAACGCGATCATCACGCCGTCGCGCTGGCCCTGCGACATGTCTCCGTGGAGAGCCTTCACGCGGACGCCGGCGTCGTTCAACCGGCGCGACAGGCGGTCCGCGCCGATCTTCGTTCGCACGAAGATGATCGCCTGCTCGGGCTGCTCGGCCTTGACCACCTCGACGAGCTTCTCCTGCTTGTCCCGATCGGAGACCTCGACGAAGAACTGATCGACGGTGTCGATCGTCAAGGTCGCGGCCTTCACCTTGATCGTCACCGGGTCGTACATCCCCTGTTCGGCGAGACGCTTGATCTCGGGCGGCATGGTCGCCGAGAAGAGCGCGGTCTGGCGGCCCGACGGGCAGCGGGACAGGATGGTCTCGACGTCCTCGAAGAAGCCGAGGTCGAGCATCTCGTCGGCCTCGTCGAGGACGACGTAACGCGCCGACGTCACGACGAGCGCGTGACGGCTCATCAGGTCCATCACGCGGCCGACGGTCCCCACGACCACCTGCGCGTTCTCCTTCACGCGCGACATCTGGTCGCGGATCGGAGCGCCGCCGAAGACCGCGACGACGGACACGCCCTTCTTCTCGCCATAGGCACGCAGCGCCTGGGTCACCTGGATGCAGAGCTCGCGCGTGGGGGTCAGCACGAGGGCCTGCACCTCGGGGTCGCTCGGATCGACGTACTCGAGCAGCGGCAACCCGAACGCGGCCGTCTTGCCCGTGCCGGTCTGCGCCTGGCCGATCACATCGCGGCCCTCGAGCAGCGCGGGGATCGCCTGTTCCTGGATCGGGGTCGGCTCCTCGTAGCCGAGATGCGTGAGTGCCTGGAGCAGCGGCTCCGAGAGCCCGAGTTCGCGGAAGGTCGCCATCGTCAGCTCGCCGGGTCGAGCAGGACCTTGCCGCGCGTGCGGCGTCCCTGAAGATCCTGGTGCGCCTGCCGCACGTCCGAGAGTGGGTAGGTGGTGCCGAGCACGGGCTTGAGCTCACCGCGGGAGGCGCGCTCGAACAGGTCCGCGAGCGGCTCCTCCATCATGTCGCGGCGCCCGAGGCAGTGCATGAGCCAGAACCCGACGACGGCCTGGCTCTTGCGCATGAGCCGCCCGTTCGAGACCTCGTTGGGCTCGCGACTCGCGATGCCGTACGCGACCAGGCGCCCGAACGGCGCCAGTGCGGCGAGGCTCTCGTCGAAGACCTGGCCGCCCGCCATCTCGAGCACGATGTCGACCTTGTTGCCGTCGTTCGCCTCGATCAGGCGGTCCTTCATCCCCTCGCCGGCGGCATCGACGGCGACATCGGCCCCCAGCTCGAGCGCCAAGCTTCGCTTCTCCTCCGAGCTCGCGGTTGCGATCACCCGCCCCGCGCCGAACGGCTTGGCGAGCTGTACCGCCAGGCTGCCCACGCCACCGGCGGCGGCGTGAATGACCACGGACTCGCCCGCAGCGATCTTCGCGCTCGTCTTGTAGAGGTGCCACGCGGTCAGCCCCTGCAGGACGAGCGCGAGCGCTGCGCCGTCCTCGAGCCCGTCCGGGATCGGGAAGGTCGTGGCCTTCGGCGCCACGGCGTACTCGGCGTAGCCGCCGGTGCTCGAGCAGGGCAACGACGCGGTTGCCGTCGGGGTCGGTGCCGGCCACCTCGGCGCCCGGTGTGAGCGGCAGGTCGTACTTCGCGAGGTACGAGTTCTCGCGCGCGTGGGTGTCGGCGAAGTTCATCCCCGCGCGCGAAACCTTGATCAGGACATCGTGCTCGCCGGCCTCCGGGACCGGCGCGTCCTCGATCACCTCAAGGACGTCGGGGCCGCCGAATTCGTTGATCTGGACGGCTCTCACGAGCGTCCCAGGCTATCGTGGCGCCGCCATGAGCCTCGCAGTGGTCGGTTCCATCGCCTTCGATTCCGTGAAGACGCCGTTCGGCGAGCGCACCCGCATGCTCGGCGGCTCGGCGGTGCATTTCTCGCTCGCGGCGAGTTTCTTCACCGACGTGCGCGTAGTTGGCCCGGTTGGCGATGACTTCGGCGACGAGCAGTACGCGGTGCTGCGCGAGCGGGGCATCAACACCGACGACATCGAGCATGTCGAGGGCGGCAAGACGTTCTTCTGGGCGGGCCACTACGAGTACGACCTCAACACCGCGCACACCGACGACACGCAGCTGAACGTGTTCGGCGACTTCGAGCCGAAGCTGTCGGAGGACTCGAAGGCCGCCGACGTGCTGTTCCTGGCGAACATCCAGCCCGACCTTCAGCGCGGTGTGCGCGAGCAGTGCACGGGCGCACGCCTCGCCGGGCTCGACTCGATGAACCTGTGGATCGAGACCGCGAAGGACTCGCTCGTGCGCACGATCGGCGGCGTCGACCTGATCTTCATGAACGACGCCGAGCTGCGCCAGCTGACCGAGCAGCCGAATCTCGTCCGGGCGGCGCGCGCCGTCATGGAGATGGGTCCCAGCGTGGTGGTCGCGAAGCAGGGCGAGTACGGCGCCGCCCTCTTCACGCGCGACGGGTTCTTCGCGCTGCCCGCCTACCCGCTCGAGACCGTGAACGACCCCACTGGCGCCGGTGACTCCTTCGCCGGCGGCTTCCTCGGCTACCTCGCCTCGCAGGACTCGGACGACGACGCGACGCTCCGCCGCGCGATGACCTACGGCTCGGTGCTCGCGTCCTTCAACGTCGAGGAGTTCGGCACCGAGCGTGTGCAGCGCCTCACGCGCGACGAGATCGACGCGCGCTTCGAGGAGTTCAGGCAGATGACAGCGCTGGAGTCGGCGCGCGTCTGATCATTTCGGCCGCGCGCATCGCGACCATCGAGATCTGCGGGTGCGGATGCCCGCGCATCAGGTTGGGAATGACCGAGCCGTCGACGACGCGGATGCCCTCGAGCCCCTTCACCCGTAGCTCGTTGTCGACGACGCTGCCGAGCGCGCAGCTGCCCACCGGGTGATAGACGGTCTGGACGTTCCCGCGGATCCATGACTCGACGTCCTCCGGACCGGGCGCCCGCTCCTCCTCCGCGATGTCCATGAGCGGCGGCGTGGCCGCCACCCGCCGCATCTGCCGCACGCCCTCCGACCAGAACGCGCATGTCGTCGGGATCCGTCAGGAGCGCGTAGTCGATGTCCGGCGGCTCGAGGGGGTCGCTCGACCGCAGCGTCAGGCTGCCGACGCTCCGCGGCTGGAGGGCGACGATCCCCACCGAGAAGCCATGGCGGTCGGGCTCAGTCAGCCCCTCGTCCAGGTAGAGCACGGGCGCAAACAGCAGCTCGATGTCGGGAGCGTCGAGGCCCTCGCGGCTCGCGACGAAAGCAGCCGCCTCGCCCACGTTCGAGGTGAGCAGCCCGCGCCGCTGGAGCAGCAGCTTGACGAGCTGCGCGGGCTTCTCGGCCGCGAACAGGGACTCCTTGCCCGACGCGTTCCAGAGCATGATCGCCATCGGGTGCTCGCGCAGGTTGCGCCCCACGCCCGGGAGATCGTGAACCTCACCGCCCGGGCCGACGCCGGACAGCAGCAGGATGTGCGGAGAGCCGATCGCGCCGGCGCTCAGGATCAGCTCGCGCCCCACCTCCGTCTCGCCCTGGGAGTGGCGTACGCGGGCGGCGCGCTTGCCGTCGAAGTCGATCCCGAGCACTTGGACGCCCGTCTCGACCGTCAAGTTGTCTCGCCCGCGTGCCGGCTTGAGCCAGGCGTCCGCGGCGGTGCAGCGCAGCCCCTTGCGCTGGTGCACGCGCGTGATGCTCGACGCCGGCGAGCGTCTCCGGGCGCAGGTCGCACGGCGCCGCGACGCCCGACGCCTCCGCCGACTGCACGAACGCAGTGGTCATCGGGTTGGTGGCACGCTGCTCGGAGACCGAGCACGACTCCTCCTCGAAGTCGTCCAGGTAGCGCTTCATCGTGTCCCAGCTCCAGCCCTCGGGCCACGCGTCGAAGTCGGCCGGATGGCCCGGAATGTGCATCTGCGCGTTCATCGCCGAGGAGCCGCCCAGCGTCTTGCCGCGCGGCACGTAGATGCGGCGCCCGTCGAGCGCCTGCTGCGGCGTCGTCTCGTAGTCCCAGTCGAACTTCGACTTCATGAGCTTCGAGAACGCGGCCGGGATGCGGATTTCCTTCGAGCGCGGCTTCGGCCCTGCCTCGAGCAGGAGCACGCTCGTGGCCGGATCGGCGCTCAGCTTGTTCGCCAGGATGCAGCCGGCCGACCCGCCGCCGACGATCACATAGTCGTAGCTCGAGCCCACATGGCGACCTTAACGCGCCTTCCTGATCTGTGGGAAGCGCGTGCTGCGGCCCTGGAACTCGAAGTTCGGCGCCTCCACGCACGGCGGCGCCTGCTGCACGGGCGGCGCCTGGTTGCCCTCGTTGCTGCAGTCGAACGTCTCGAGCTGCTCGCCGAGCTTTTCGAGCGCACCGGGGAGGAAGTACGGGTTGTGCCGGTTCGTCCCGAAGCGCTCGTCCGCGGCGACCAAGCCCTCGGCCGTGAACGGGACGAGCGCTCGCAGCACGTGGATCGGCGCCCCGCCGCCCGCGGGGGGAACCGCGTACTCAGTGGCCGCGGCGACGTTTGCATAGGTCGCGATCACCTCGCGCTCGAACAGTCCGAGGTAATCGACGACCGGCGCCGCTTCCTGGAGGACCGGGACGAGCAGCTTGAACAGCGGGTGCGCCGCCTCGACCGTCTTCGTGGTCGCCGGCAGCGCGTCCTCCGAGACGCTGATCACGCGATCGACGTCGCGGAATGCGCCGCGCAGCTCCGGCGCCAGCGGCAGGGCGTCCGAGAGCGTCGGCTCGAGCGCGCGCGCCGCGGGGCGCAGGTCACGCACGAGCGGCCGCGCCTCGCGCGACACGACCTCGAGCTCGGCGAGCGTCGGGCGCAGCTCGCGCAGCGTGGTCGGCAGGATGCGCACTGTCTCGGTCAGCTCGGCGTTGCGGCTGGCGGTCGCGCCTAGCAACGTGTCGAGCGCACGGACAAGTCCCGAGAGCTCGCCCTGGCGGCTCCCGAGCGACTCGAAGACCTGGCCGCTGTCGGAGACGAGCCGCCGCACCGCGCGCTTCTGCGAGTCGAGCACGCGAACCAGCTCGCCGGCGTCCTCGGCGAACGGAGCGAAGTTCCCGACTGCCGCGTTCACGTCCTCGCCACGCCCGGCGAACGCGCGCGCCGTGCCCTTGAGGAAGCGCTGCATGTCATGCCGGGTCGGCTCGTCGAGCGCGCGCAGGATCTCGTCGAGCTCGACCGTCGGCCTGATCTGCGTGGCCGGCAGGAGCCCGCCGTCGGGCAGGTTCCCGGATGCCTTCGAGCCCGGGCGTCAGCTCGACATAGGTCTCGCCGAGAAGCGTCTTCTGGCGCAGCGTCGCCTGCGTGTTCTGCGGAAGCGGGGCGTACTGGTCTTCGATCTCGATCTCGACGCGCGTCTTGTCCTCGACCTGCTCTGACTTCTTGACGTGGCCGACGCTCACGCCGGAGATCCGCACGTCCGCGTTGTCGGCGAGCTGGGTGGCCTCCTCGAAGTCGGCCTGGAACCGGTAGCCCTTCGCGCGAGATCGGGGTCGGGCCGCCGAACGAGGTCCACAGGAAGGTCAGGATCAGGAAGCAGGACAGCGCGAAGACGGCGATCAGCGCGAGCTTTCCGAATGTCGGCGCCTGCTTCTGCATCAGTCCTTACCCCGCTTCGCGACGATCGGGGGCGGCTGGTCGGGGCAGATGGCCGCGGCGGCGAGCGGCGCCAGCGCCGGGTTTGTGGGGACGAGCGCCCCGAGCGACGAGCAGCCGACCATCACGAGCCCGCGCCAGGTCGCTCCGTGCGCGTCCTCAGTGGTCAGGATCGAGTTCGCGTTGTGGATGAACCACGACGTCCAGAAGAGGTAGCCCTCCTCTGGCCCGGGCGGGTTGTAGCCGAGCTCGTTCGCGACGTAGTTCAGGACCTTGCCGGTGCGAACCAGGTCGACCGTCGCCGGCTCGAGGTCGCGCACGGCCGGGCGCAGGTCGGCCAGCAGCGGCGTGGTCTCCCTGACGAGCGGCCGCAGGTCCTCGCGCAGGATCGGCTCGGAGTCGCGCAGAAGCGGGCGCACCTCCACCATCGCGGGCGCGAGCTCGCGCACCAGCGGGCCGAGATCCTGCGCGGCCGGCCGCAGCTCTTCGGCGAGCGCGCTGCCTTCGTGCAGCGCGCGCCGCGTCGAGCGGAGCGCGGCGGGCAGCCTCTCGACGCCCTCGGCGAGATCCTCCTCGTGCGCCCCGACGGTCTCGAGCACGTCGGAGCTCGCCTCGACGAGGCTCGCAAGCTCGTCGTCCTTCTCCGCCGCGGCAGCGGAGAGCACGCGCAGGTTGTGGATCAGCCGCGCGAGCTTCTGCCTGCGGTCGGCGATCGCGCTGTTCACGCGCGCCGTCTGCTCGAGCGTGGGCTGGGTGGCCTCGAGCAGGGCGCGCAGATCGGGCCCGCGGCCCTTGAGCCCCTGACCGCCGGCATTCGCGAAGACCGCGAGGTAGCGGCGCGTGTCCGCGTCCAGACTGGCGAGGACCTCGTCGGAGTTGACGTTCGTGGTCGTCTGCGCCACGCCGATCCGGTCGCCTTCACCAAGCCGCCCGCCGTCCTCGAGCCCCGGCTCGGGCCGGCCCGGGTCGAGCTGGATCGTCATGTCGTTCAGCCCGGTCTTCGGCCGCAGGTACATCGTCGCGTTGCTGTAGATCGGGCCGGCCTCGTCGGGCTCGAGCTCCACCGTCACGACGGCGAGCCCGTCCTCGGTCTCGACCTTCGCGATCTCGCCCACCTCGACGCCGGCGATCGTGACGTTCTGGCCCTGACCCGGCGACACCGCCTGCGCGTTGCGGAACTCGGCCTCGAGCGTCATCACGTCCTCCCACGGCCAGCGCAGACGCTGGTGGTCGAGGATGTAGGCCGAGATCGGAATGGCCAGGGCGATCAGCCCGACGATCGCGAGGAACTCGACAAGCGAGCGGCGGTTGCGGAAGAGCCTCATCGCTGCGGCACCCGCAGGAGGTCGATGGCGTCGTCGATGGGACCGGGATCGAACGACGAGAGTCGCCGCTGCTGCGGCGCGGGCCCGGTCTCCGCGCTCAGGTCGGGCGGGTCCTGCGATACGCACGGCACGTCAGGACGGAACGGCGGGCGCACACCAGTCCAGCGCGGGCGTGAGCCGAGGATCGGCTCGTCGGTGAGCCCCACGAGCGACTCGCCGACCGACGGGACGCGGCCGGTTGTGACCGTGGTGTCGCCCCCACCCGCGTGGTAGCGCACGGCCGGGCCGTTGCCGTCGAAGTTCTGCGACGCGCTCGCCAGGCCGACGAGCCCGTACAGGAGCTCGCGATAGACCGGCGCGCCGGTCGAGTGCGGCGGGTCGTCGATCTCCTGCGTGAGGGTCGGGACGGCGTTCAGCCGGAGGCACTCGGTCACCGGCGTCACGTCGCCGAGCAGCTCGGTCAGGTCGGGCTCGAGCCGTGCGAGCGAGCGGACGGCCGGATCGAGCTGGTCAAGAAGCGCCGGCAGTTCACTCGGCGCCACGAGCTGCCGCGCCTGCTGGAGCACCGGGATGGCGAGCTCGAGCGTCTCGGGTGCCGCCTGCACCCCGGGCCGTGCATCACGCACGAGAGCGCGCGTGGGCGGGAACGCGGCGTTCAGTGCGTCGAGCGCCGGATCGGCTTCCTCGAGCAGACGGTCGAGCTCCGGCAGCGAGGCCGAGAGCTCGGAACGGCGGCTCGCGAGCGCACGCGCGGACCGGTTGAGGCCCTCGATCAGATAGGGCAGGCGCCGCGTGCGTGATGCAGCGGCGGCCACGTCGCCGCCGGCTTCCACGAAATCGCCAAGGTCGCCGTCGCCCGTCCCGCGGAACGCCTCGGCGACGATCGCGCCATCCGTGAACGCCTCGTCCGCGGGCTCCCACGCCTTGTTGAGCGCCTGCGCGCCACCATCCGCGAATCCCTCGCCGAGCGCCTCCAGCAGCAGCTTGAGGTTCGCCCGCGTATCCGCCTGGAGCGTCGAGAGGATCTGATCGAGCTGGACCGGCGCGGCCGTTTGCGCGACCGGCAGCGTGTGGCCCTCGTCGACGAGGGGAGAGCCCGGGCTGCCGGGCTTCAGGTCGACGAAGAAGTTGCCCTCGAGGAAGATCCGCGGCCGCACCTTGAGCGTGGCGTCCTCGTGGATCGGAAGCGCGTCCTCCTCGAGCGCGAGCGTCACGACCGAGGTCTCGCCCTCTCCGGCCTCGACGTCCTTGACCTTGCCGACCTCGACACCGGCGATCCGCACCGGCGAGCGCGGCCCGAGCTCGGTGGCCTGGCGGACGACCGCGCGCAGCTCCCACTTGTCGCTCCACGGCGCGCCCTTGAAGGCGAGCCAGCACGCGCAAAACGCGAGGGCGATGCAGAAGAGCCCCGCGGCAAAGTTCGAGGGGGTCAGACCCCTTGAGCGGCGGCGACTCAAGGGGTCTGACCCCTCTGCGGGCGGGTGGCCTCGGTCGAGCCGCCCTGGTCGCCCGGCACGTTCCCGATCTGCTGCCCGGGCAGCCACGGCTCGTTTCCGGCCTCGCACTCGCCGTTCCCACCCGCGTGCGGGTACGGGTTGACGTGGAGGTCGGGCGCGGGCTCGGCCGACGAGAGCGCCTCGTTGACCTTGTCGGAGATGACGAGCGTGCGGAACCAGGTGCCCGACGAGTCGCCCTCGGAGATCGTGTTCGGGATGTTCCGCGTCCAGAGCCCGAGGTAGTTGCACTGCAGCTGCGCGGGGGCGAGCGTCTCGAGCGTCGGCTTCACCGACACGAGCACGCGCAACAGCCGCTCGAGCGTGTCCGTGGTCGCCGGGTCCTCGCTCAGCTCGGCGACCGCGGCGAGGGTGTCCTCGAGCCGTGCGGCCAGCGCGACCGCCCGCCGCAGCACCGGCACGCCCTCGTCGAGCGCGCGGTCGAGCTGGTCGGCCGCGCGCGGCAGGAGCTTCACGCCCGGGCGGATGTCGCGGGCAAGCGCGGCCGCGTCGGTCAGCAGCGGGCGCGCCTCGCGGAACGCCGACAGCGCGGCGGCCTGCGTCGGCGGCGTCTCAGCGATTGCGCTCCCGAGCGCCGTCCCGGCCGCGTCGAGAGCACCCGCGGTGGTGTCCGCCCGTTCGAGCGCCGAGCCTCCCTCGGCCGCAACCGACGCGAGCTCGCCTGTCACGAGGTCAGCCGAGACGAGGAGCCGCCGGAGCCCGGTGGCCGGCTCGCTCAGGTTGGCCGCGACGCGCCTCGTGCCGCGCAGGAGCGCCGGGGCGTCGGCCAGCAGCACGTTCACGTCGACGCCGCGACCGGCGAAACCGGGGCCGACGCCGTCGAGCACCTGACGCAGCGCCCGCCGGCTGCTCGAGTCGAAGGCATTGACGACCTCGTCGAGCTCGACGATCGGCTGCGCGGCCTCCAAGGGCATCTTCGTGCCGGCCTCGATGCCCTCCTCGGAGGTGCCCGGCTGCAGCTCGAGGTACTTGAGCCCGAGCGGCGATCGCGGCCGCACCGTCACGGCCGAGTCCGCCGGCAAAGGCTCGAGCGTCGTGAGCAGCGACACCTCGAGCTCCGACACCGGATCGCCGTCGTCCGCCTCCACGGCGTTGATCTCCTCGATCACCCCCACCCGCTTGCCGCCGATCCGCACCTCGTTGCCGCGCACGAGGCCGGCGGCGTCCGGAACCTGAACAGTCACGTCGTAGGTCGGGACGAACGGCAGGCCGTTGTTCGCGTTGTAGGAGAGGAACACCGCGACGACGGCGCAGAGGACGGTCGCCGCCCCGACGAGGACCGGGCTGCCGGCAAGGCTGTTGCTGTTCTGACCGGGCGAGCTCACTTGCCGAGGAGGTAGTCGAGGCCTTGGAAGTGCGAATCGCACTCGGGCACCGGCTCGCGCGCGTACTGCTGGCACGGGGCCGCGAGCTGGTACGAGGGCAGGATGTGCGAGAACTGGTCGAAGCGAGCCTGCGCGCCCGTGCCGTAGAACGTGTAGAGCTGCAGGCCCTCGACCACACCGGAGTCGCGGACCGACTCCTGCAGCTTCGCCGCCAGCTCGGCGATCGGCGGCAGGATCGCCGCAACCGGCTTGAGCTTGGCGGCGACCGGCCGCGCCGCGCGCACGGCGCGGCGGCCGACCTCGGATGTCTCCGCCAGGCGCTTCAGCGCGGGCCGCGCGGCATCCGCGACCGGGTCGAAGTCCTCGAGCAGCGCCTCTGCCCCGGGCGCCGCCCGGCGGAGGTCGCGCAGCGTCGGCGTGGCATCGGACGCGAGCGCCGCGAGCCTGTCCGCCGTCGGCTCGAGCTCGTCGAGCAGCGGCGGCATCCGCTCGATCACCTCGCCGAGCTCCCCGCGGCGCTCGGCGACCTCCCGTGCGACGCGGTCGGAGCGCTCGATGAAGCTCGTGACGGAGCCGCGCCGACGCGCGAGCTCCGCGATCACGCGGTCCGACTGGTCCACCAGCCGGCCGAGCACCGCACGGTCGCGGTTCAGGATCCGCAAGGACGTCGTTGACCTCCTGAAGCGCGGGGTTGGCACGTCGAATCGCCGCGTTCAGGTCATTGGACCGCCCCGCCACACCGGTGCCGAGCTCGTTGAGAATGATCGCCAGCCGCTGCGAGTACGGCTGCCGCAGGGCTGCGAAGACGAGGTCGAGGTCGACCGGCGAGTGGGTTTGCTCCAGCGGGACCGTCGGCGCACCGGCCTCGCCCTCCTCGAGGGGTGGCCGGTCGGCCGTTCCGGGGTGACACTGGATGAACTTCTCGCCGATCAGCGACTGCGGCCGGATCGTGCACTCGGCGTCCGCGCGGAACGGAGCGAATCCCTCCTCGACCTCCATCTCCACGCGCGCCTTGCGCTCCTCCGTCAGCTGGATGTCGCTGACGCTCCCGACGCGCGCGCCGGCGATCTTCACGTCCTGGCCCGGGATCAGGTTCGCCGTCGAGTCGAACACCGCGTCGACGCGATAGGTCGGCGCCGTCCCGCCGGCGCCCAGCGTCCCGATGACGCACGCGGCACCAATCCCGACCAGGAGGAGGGCGCGTTTCATCGCGGCGTGTCCTCCTCGTCGCAAACCGCCGTGTCGATGAACGGGTTCGAGCCGTCCTCAGCCGGCTGCGTGCCCGCGCCTGGGCAGCGCTTGCCAACGCCGGTGCGGAAGCCGGTCAGGCCCTGAAGCTCGGGCGGGCGCGGCACGAGCGTGCCGAGTCCCGTGGGGGTCGCGGTCGACCCCTGGAACGAGATCCGCACGTAGTGACCGTTCGCGTCGTAGTAGCCGGCGGTCGTACCACCGAACCCGTTCATCAACCCGCCGATCAGGTCCGGGACGTAGGGGCGCGCCTCACGCACAATCGGCAACGCGTCCTCGACGGTCTTGACGGTGGAGTCGAATGCGGGCACCGCGACCCGTGACAGGCCCACCATGCGGTCGAGCACTCCCAGCAGGTCCTGGCGGGTGCCCTCCTGGTCGACGACCGCGCGCGTCCTGTGAACCACTGGCCGCGCGTCGCGCGCGAACGGCCGCAGCTGATCGAACGCGTCCGAAAGCAGCGGGGCGACCGGGCGCGCATCGCGGACAAGCGGGCGCGCGTCCTGCAGCGTGGTGCGCAGGTTCACCAGCGTGCTGTTCGTCTTCCGCAGCGTGGGAGGCAGCTGCCGCAGCGAGCTCTCCAGGGCAACGCTCTCGCGCGCAAGCGCACCGACCGTTCCGAGGGCGTTGCCCACGAGCGGGTCGAGGTGCTCAGGACGCGCGCTGACGTCCTCGACGACCTGCGCCGACTTCACGACGAAGCGCTCGAAGGCCGCCTGGTCGCGCATCAGCTCGCGGAAGGTCGCCGCCGACTGGGACAGCGCCGGGTTGAGCGCCTCGAGCCCCGCGTTCGCCTGGCGCGCGGCGACGAGCGTCGCCTCGTCGTCCTCGCTGCCCTCCGGCTCGTCGGCGAACGTGTCGGCGGCGTTCCGCACGAATGCCTGGAGGTCCCTCTGGGTCTGCGCGTCGAGCGTGTTCAGGACCTGGTCGAGGTCGACGGCCTCGCGGCCGTCCTCCGCTCGCACCTCGCCGCCGTCGGGAATTTCCGGCTCGTCGTTGCGGCCCGGCTCGAGCGCGAGGTAGCGGTTGGCGATGCCCGACAGCGAGGTGGCTCGAAGCGTCATGACGCTTCCCTCGTGCAGGGGCGCGAGCTCGTCCTCGATCGAGACCTCGATGCGAGCGCGCGCGTCGTCCCCGAGCTCGATGCTCTTGACCTCGCCGACCGGGCGGCCGCCGACCTTCACCTGGTTCCCCTTGACCAGCTGGCCGGCGTTGTCGAGCGTGACGTGCACCCGATACCCGCCACCCGCGCCAAACATCAGGACCGCGGTCGCGGCCACGGCAAGACCGAGGGCTACGAAGGTAACGGCGCGTCCCACTCCCAGGGACGACGCTACTTAGGCTGCAGCAGCCACGCGCCGGTCGGCGCTGCGCGCCGGGGGGAAATCGCGAAGTAGGCGCGGAAGCACTGGCAGCGCGCGGCGGATCACCGCGCGCGACGCACTCACGAGCCGGCGGCGGTTCTGCCCCAGCTCGAGGCCCAGCTCACGCGCGGAGCCGCGGCGGCAGCAGGCTGACCGTCGCCAGGTTGAGCGCCTCCACGAGCGGCCGCGCGACGAACGGGAGGTCGGGGCGCATCGTGGCGTCGACCACGTCCTCCAGCGCGCTCGTGACCGCGAGCTCCTCCTCGACCATCCGGTCGAAGTACGCATAGAAGTCGGCGAGGGTCTCGGGCTGGCGCTCGATGGGCACGCCGAACATCTCCCCGAGCCGCTTCTGCTCCTCGTAGTAGCGGACCTTCTCGGCGTGGCTGAGGGTCCCCACGTACGCCTGGTACACCTGCATCGAGGTGTCCACGAGCGTCGCGTGCACCCACATCCCGAGCTTCGGGTCGTTGGCCGAGTACTTCGTGCCGGCCGGGTAGCGCCCGCCGTCCTCCTTCGTGAGGCCGTGCACGCTGCTTATGGACCGCCGCGCAGCCGCTCGGAGGCCTCGTTCGCCTTCGCCGTCGAGCCGAACACGATGCTCGTGGTGATGTCGAGCGTGCGGTAGAGGCGACCCCACGGGTCCTCGCGGTAGTTCGAGTGCTCCGCGACACCCGCGCCCACGAGCGGATGGGCGACCTGCATGATGATCGCGGCCCCTCCCCCGAGGAGAAGGACGCCCTCCCGATTCACCCGCCAGGTGACGCTCTCGGGGCCGAACAGGCCCGGGTCGCTCACGGCGCGTGATGCTACCGCCGAACCCGGGTACCCTTGCGCCAATGACCTGGGGCTTCATCTGGATGGTCGTCGTGCTGAAGATCCCCATCGTCGCGCTGCTATGGCTCGTCTGGTGGGCGGTACGCGCCGAGCCGGAGCCGGCGGGCGACGAGGCCGGCGGCGACGGCGGCAGCGGCCACTCGCCGCGCCCGCGCAAGCCGCGCCCGCCGCGCCGCGGCGACCACGCCGTGCCGGCGCCGCAGCCGCCGCCGCGCGTACGCGCGCTCGCCCGGCGCTCCGATAGCGTTCGGGCGGAATGAACGCCTTCCATGTCCTCGGCGGCCTCGCCGCCATCTGGGCCGTCGTCGTCGCCGTCATCGGGATCAAGAAGGAAGACTTCCCGGGCGGAGCCGAGAAGATCGTCGGCGCGATCTCCGTGCTGCTCGTGGTCGGCGACGATCAGCGCCGCCATCATCACCTCGGCGAACGAGGACGAAGAGCACGGCGGCGGCGCCGAAGAGGCGACCACATCCCACTAGCTCGCGATGATCGACGACGGGCACGCGGTCCACTACATGGCCGTCGAGCGCGGCACTCCGATCTTCAGCTCCGACGAGGTCGAGGTCGGGACGGTCGAGCAGGTCGTCGACAACTACAAGGAGCACATCTTCGACGGGATCGTCATGCGGACACCCGCGGGCGACCACCGCTTCGTGGACGCCCCCGAGGTGAAGCGGACCGCCGAGAAGGCGGTGACGCTGACGATCACCGCGGCCGAGGCCGAGCAGCTGCCCCCGCCCGAGCAGGGCGGCTTCGCGGAGTTCGAGCTGCGCAAGGCGCGCTGGGAAGATCGCCAGCAAGCTCGGCAGGGGTTGGAGAAAGAAGAAGTAGGTCAGAATGCTGGGTAGAACCAGCTGAGGAGAGGGCGATGGCGGAAGAGCAGACCGAAGCACAGGACGGCGGTGGCGTAGCGAGCGCCGACCGCGAGGACACGCTCACGGTCACCGACAACCGGACGGGCGAGACCTACGACGTGCCGGTCACCGACGGCACGGTCAAGGCGATGGACTTCCGCCAGATGAAGGTCGACGAGGACGACTTCGGCCTCATGACCTACGACCCGGCGTACACGAACACGGCGTCCTGCCGCAGCGAGATCACCTTCATCGACGGCGAGGCCGGGATCCTCCAGCACCGCGGTTACTCGATCGAGGACCTCTGCGAGCACGCCACCTACCTCGAGGTCGCCTACCTGCTCGTGTGCGGCGAATTGCCCACGGAGCAGCAGCTCGACGACTGGGTTCACGAGATCACGATCCACACCTACGTCCACGAGAACATGCGCGAGTTCCTCGCAGGCTTCCGCTATGACGCGCACCCGATGGGGATGCTGCTCGGCTGCGTCGGCGCGCTCTCGACGTTCTACCCGGACGCGAAGGCGATCGACGACGAGTCGCGAGCGGCACATGGCGGCGGTGCGCCTGATCGCAAAGGTCCCGACCCTGGCCGCGTTCGCGTACCGGCACTCGCTCGGCCTGCCCTACATCTATCCGGACAACGACCTCAGCTACCCCGGCAACTTCCTGTCGATGCTCTACAAGATGACCGAGGTCAAGTACGAGCCGGACCCGCGGCTCGAGCGCGCCCTCGACGTCCTCTGGATCCTCCACGCCGACCACGAGCAGAACTGCTCGACGAGCGCGGTGCGTGCGGTGGGGTCATCGGAGGTCGACCCTTACTCGGCCGTCGCCGCCGGCGTCGCCGCGCTCTACGGCCCGCTGCACGGCGGCGCTAATGAGGCCGTGCTGCGGATGCTCGACCGGATCGAGAAGGTCGAGAACATCCCCGACTTCCTCCAGGGCGTGAAGGACCGCAAGGAGAAGCTGATGGGCTTCGGCCATCGCGTCTACAAGAACTACGACCCGCGCGCGCGGATCATCAAGAAGAACGTCGAAGAGGTCTTCGAGGTCACGGGCAAGAACCCGAAGATCGAGATCGCGGTCGAGCTCGAGAAGCAGGCACTCGACGACGAGTTCTTCACCGAGCGCAAGCTCTACCCGAACGTCGACTTCTACTCGGGCCTGATCTACGAGGCGCTGGAGATCCCGACCGACATGTTCACGGTGATGTTCGCCATCCCGCGAACCTCGGGCTGGATCGCGCAGTGGCTCGAGATGGTCAAGGACGAGGAGACGAAGATCGCGCGGCCGCGCCAGATCTACACGGGCGAGCGCGACCGCGAGTACGCGCCGATCGACCAGCGCTGATGCCCGGTCCATAATCGGCCGCATGGCCGGCGAGACTCGCTACGCGGACAGCGGCGGCGTGAGCATCGCCTACCGCGTGCTCGGCGATGGTCCCGTCGGAGCTCGTCTTCGTCACCGGTTTCGTCGGCGCACCTCGAGGTGGCGTTCGAGTACCCGGCGGCTGCGGCGGTTCTTCGAACGGCTGGCGAGCTTCAGCCGCTCGTCGTCTACGACAAGCGCGGACAGGGCCTCTCCGACCGGCCCGCCACGCCGCCGACGCTCGAGGAGAGCATGGACGACCTGCGGGCCGTCATCGACGCGGCCGGGCTTCAGCCGCCCGGCGCATCTTCGGCGTCTCGGAGGGCGGCCCGATGGCGCTTCTGTTCGCGGCGAGCCACCCGGCGCGCGTGTGACAAGCCTCGTCGCTCTATCGGCACCTACGCGCGCATCATGCGCGTCGCCCGACTACGAGTTCGGCTTCGACCGGGACGACTTCGACGGGCTGCTCGAGCTGCTGCGCGACGACTGGGGCGGCCCGGTCGCGTGTGCACCTCTTCGCGCCCAGCCTCGCCGACGACGACGCCTTCCTCGACTGGTGGGCGCGCTTCCTGCGCATCCGGCACGAGCCCGCGCGGCGCCGCCGAGCTGATCAGCCTGTACCGGGAGATCGACGTGCGCCACGCCCTGCCCGCGATCGAGGCACCCGACGCTCGTGCTGCACAAGGATCGAGACCTGCTCGTCCCGCACATGCACGGCGAGTACCTCGCCGAGCACATCCCCGGCGCGCGCTACGTCGAGCTGCCGGCGAGGACCACCTGTTCTTCACCGAGGACGCAGGACGCCCTGCTCGACGAGGTCGAGGACTTCGTCGCCGGCACGCGCGCGTCGCGCGAGCCGGAGCGGCGCCTCGCAACCGTCCTGTTCACGGACATCGTCGGCTCGACCGACCGCGCGCCGCGCTCGGCGACCGCCGCTGGCGCGATCTGTCCGAGGCGCACGACGAGATCGTCCGCAGGGCGCTCGCCCGCCACCGCGGGCGGGAGATCAAGACGATGGGCGACGGCTTCTTCGCGTCGTTCGACGGTCCCGCCCGCGCGATCCGGTGTGCGCAGGAGAGCGGTGCGCGAGGCCGACCGGATCGGGATCCCGGTGCGCGCCGGCGTCCACACCGGCGAATGCGACGTCGTCGGCGACGACCTCGCGGGCCTGGCGGTGAACATCGGCGCGCGCGTGGGCGCGCTGGCCGGGGCGGGCGAGGTGCTCGTGTCGCAGACCGTCAAGGACCTGGTCGTGGGCTCGGGAATCGAGTTCGAGGACCGCGGGACGCACGCGCTCAAGGGCGTGCCGGGCGAGTGGCGCCTGTACGCGTCGCAGGCCAGCCGCCAGCCAGCGGTAGCCTGAAGCACGTGGAACCGCTTCGAGACGGCCATGGCCGGCTGATCCAGGACCTGCGCGTCTCGGTCACCGACCGCTGCAACTTCCGCTGCCAGTACTGCATGCCGGCGGAGGGGCTGCCCTGGCTCGAGCGCGAGGCGATCCTCAGCTTCGAGGAGATCGAGCGGCTCGTGTCCATCTTCGTGCGGATCGGGATAACCGACGTGCGGCTGACCGGCGGCGAACCGCTCGTGCGCAAGGAGTTCCCGCGGCTCGTCGCCAAGCTCGGGCTGATCGACGGCATCGAGGACCTGTCCGTCACGACGAACGGCTTCCTGCTCGAGCGCGACGCCGACGCTCTCGTGGCCGCGGGCATCCAGCGCGTGAACGTGTCGATCGACTCGCTCCAGCGCGACCGCTTCTACGCGATGACGCGCCGCGACGCGCTGCCCAAGGTGCTGCGCGGCCTCGATGCGCTCGCGCGCCACCCGCAGCTCAAGGTGAAGGTCAACGCGGTCGCGATGCGCGAGTTCACCGAGGCAGGAGGCGCTGCCGTTCGCCGAGTTCGCCCGCACGCATCCGTTCCAGGTCCGCTTCATCGAGTTCATGCCCCTGGACGGCGACCACTCGTGGACACCCGACTCCGTCCTCACCGGCGAGGAGTTGCGCGCGATCATCCATGCGCGCTACCCGCTCGAGGAGCTGCCACGCGAGCCGTCCGCGACCGCGCGCGTGTTCCGGTTCGTCGACGGCGTCGGGGAGATCGGCTTCATCAACCCGGTGTCGGAGCCGTTCTGCTCCGACTGCAACCGGATCCGCCTTACGGCGGAGGGCGAGCTGCGCACCTGCCTCTTCTCACTGCGCGAGACCGACCTGCGCGAGCCGCTGCGGTACGGGCGCGAGCGACGCGGAGCTCGAGACGATCATCCGCGACGCCGTCTGGCGCAAGGAGCTGAAGCACCATGTGGGCGAGCCGGGATTCGTCCAGCCCGCCCGCACGATGTCGCGCCATCGGCGGCTAGGCGGCCTGCACGCTGCCGCCACGCGCTCGCCGGCGGGATGTAGTGGTTGCCCTTGAACAGGTCCTGCGGGTCGTAGAGCGCCTTCACCTCACGCAGGCGCTCCCACGTCTCGGCGTCGAAGAACGTGCTCGCGTCTGCGGCCTCCTCGACGAAGTTCGGGTACCGGCCGGCGCGGTGCGGCTGCGCCGCCGCGACGAGACGGTCGATCCGGGCGTGCACCGCCTGGACCGCCTCCTCGTCCGGGGCGACCCCGAGCGTGAACAGGCTGACCTCGCCCGGCAGCGTCGCGCGGGCGCCCGCCCCGGGCGACTTGCGCGCGAGCGCACCGCCCATGTGACGCAGCTGGAACATCGTCACCGTCGTGCCTGAGCCCGACTCGGGCCCGACGATCTCCAGGAGCTCGTCCATCAGCTCGGCCGGCAGCTCGCTGAGCATCTCGTGGCCGCTGACGAACGGCAGCGGATCCGGCGGGTCCATCGCCAGCTCGCCGAGCTCGATCGGGGGCACCATCGCGAACGTGTCGATCTCCGGCCCCAGGTCACGGAGACGTCTCGAGCAGCTCGCGCCCCTCGCGCTCCTCGCCGAGGTAGGCGCCCATGACGATCGCGTACGAGGCGCCGCGGAAGGGCTCCGGAACCTCCGGCAGCGGAGGGAAGTGCAGGATGTTCGCCCAGGTCATCAGCTCCTCGGGGAACGTCGGCAGCAGCTCGCGCCACGTGTGGAGCACCTCGGCCGCCCGCTCGAACGGGAAGAACAGCGCGCCCGCGTAGAGCTCCTCGACCGGGTAGACGGCGAACTCGATCGCGGTCACGATCCCGAAGTTGCCGCCGCCGCCGCGGAGCGCCCAGAAGAGGTCCGGGTGGTTCTCGGCGGTTGCGCGAATGAACTGGCCGTACGACGTCACGAGCTCGATGGCCGTGACGCTGTTGGTCTGCAGCCCGTACTTGCGGGCCAGCCAGCCCATGCCGCCGCCGAGCGAGTAGCCGGCGATGCCGACGTCGGGCGACGATCCGTGCAGTCCGGCAAGGCCGTAGTCCGACAGCTGCGGGGCCACCTTCTCCCACTTGACCCCGGAGCCGACGCGCACGCGGTGGCCGATCGGGTCGATGGAGACGTCCTGCAGGTCCGAGGTCTGCACGACGATCGTCTCGTCGAGCTCGCCGAGTGGCCCGGCGTTGTGCGCCGTCGCCTGCGGCGCGATCCGCACGCCGTGCTCGCGCGCGTAGTTGACGATCGTGACTACGTCGTCCGCGTCGGCCGGGAAAACCATCGCCTCCGGCCGCTGGTCGACGAGCGTGCTGAACGCCTGGTGGGCGGCGTCCCAATCGGGGTCCGTCGGGTAGACGACGCGGCCCTTGATGGCCAGGTCGTCGAATCTGTTGTTGGTCGTGCTCGGCATCTCGGCTCCTTCGTTTGACTGGAGCCGATCGCTGCTCGCCGCAGCGCTCTGGCGTCGATCCCGCGGCTTGGGGGAATGCGGGCGCGCCAACCCCCCCATTTGAGGGGTGGCGCGCGTCCCCCCACGGGAGTACGGTCGCCCTATGACTCGCGCACTCCCGGGCGCGGAAAGCGCCTTCGACGCCATTCAGCACGTAGCGGAAGCGGGCCTACCGGCCCAGGAGCTGATCGAGGAGGTGATGAAGCGGATCGACCGCGTCGTGCCGTCCGACGGCTACTTCGTCGGGGCTACGGATCCCGAGACGACGCTGTCGCTCGGCGCCGGCATCGTCCACGACCTGCCGTATGACGCATGCCAGCCGACCTGGGACCACGAGTTCCTCGTCCCCGACTTCCTCAAGTTCGCCGACATCCTCGAGAGCGGGCGCCCCATCGCCGACATGCACGACGCGACCGGTGGGCGGCTGGATCGCTCCCCCCGCTGGCGCACCGTCAATGCGCCCATCGGCCTTGGCTCCGAGGTGCGCGCTGTGTTCGCGGCGGATGGCAGCGCGTGGGGCATCGGCCAGTTCAACCGGCTCAGTGACAGCCCGCGCTATTCCGAGGACGAGAAGGCGTGGCTCGAGCGCGTCGCCCCGCTCTTCGGCGCGGCGCTCCGCCGGGCCCTCCTCACCGAGCCCGCGGAGTCGCCCGCAGATCGCGGCCCCGGAATCGTCGTGCTGGACGCCGACGGCAGCGCGGTGTCGGCGACGAGTGAAGCCACCGCCTGGTTCGAGGAGATCGACCCGACGATGTCCGCGATGCCGTTCGAGGCAACCACGTACGCGGCACGTGTCCGCGCGTCAGCCGACGGCGAGAGCGACAAGACCATCCCCCGCGCCCGCCTCCGAACGCGGCACGGCGTCTGGCTCTCCATGCACGCGTCGATGCTGGAGGGCACGGACCAGCTCGCCCTGGTGATCGAGCCGGCGAAGGCGTCGGAGGTCGCGCCACTGATCGTGGAGGCGTACGGGTTCACCCAGCGTGAGCTAGAGGTGACGCGTGCGATCGCGCGCGGGCTAGGCACGGCCGAGATAGCCGCACACCTATTCGTGTCGCAGCACACCGTGCGCGACCACGTGAAGTCGGTGTTCGAGAAGGTCGGCGTGTCGAGCCGCGGCGAGCTGGTGGCGAAGGTGTTCGCCGACAACTACTCGCCGGTGCTGAAGCACGCCGACTAGGCCGGCTCCTTCCCTTCCTTCTCGACGACCTCCCGGCCAGCGAGCTCGCCTTCCTCGAGCTGCTTGCGCAGCACCTTCTTGTCGAACTTGCCGACGCTCGTCTTCGGCACCTCGTCGATGAAGGCGAACTCGTCCGGGATCCACCACTTCGCGACCCGGCCCGAGAGGTGATCGCAGAGGTCCTCCGCCGAGACGTCGGTGCCCTCCTTGCGCACGACGCACGCCAGCGGGCGCTCCTGCCAGCGCTCGTCGGGCTTTGCGATGACGGCGGCTTCCGCCACGCAGTCGTGCCCCATCAGCGCGACCTCGAGATCTACCGATGAGACCCACTCGCCGCCGGACTTGATCACGTCCTTCGCGCGATCGGAGATTCGGATGAATCCCTGCTGGTCTATCGCCGCCACGTCGCCGGTACGCAGCCAGCCGTCGTGGAACTTGTCGTCGCCGGACGGGTCGTTGTAGTACTGCGCGCGCGATCCAGGGCCCGCGGACCTCCAGCTCGCCGGTGGCCTCGCCATCCCACTCGACCTCGTTGCCGTCGTCGTCGACGATCCGCGCCTCGACGAGCGGCAGCGGACGGCCTGCCTTCGCGCGCGCCTCCCACGCCTCGTCGTCCGTGGCTCCCTTCGGCGGATGCGCCACCGACGCGACTGGGCTCGTCTCCGTCATTCCCCAGGCCTGGAGGATGTGGACGCCGTGGCGCTCCTCGAAGGCCTGCATGAGCGACAGCGGCACCGCCGACCCGCCACACGCGACCGTGCGCAGGCTCGACAGGTCGGGGTTGTTCGCGTCCGCGTAGTTCAGGAGGTCGAGCCAGATCGTGGGAACGCCCCCGGCCACGGTCACCTTTTCCGACTCGATCAGCTTGGCCAGCGGCTCGCCCTGGAGGAACCGGCTCGGCATCACGAGGTCGGCGCCAGTTAGCGGCGCCGCGTGCGCGAGGCCCCACGCGTTCGCGTGGAACATCGGCACCACCGGCAGCACGCGATCGGTGGAGCGCAGACCGAGGTTGTCGGCGATGCAGACCGTGAGCCCGTGAAGGATCTGCGACCGGTGTGAGTAGAGGACACCCTTCGGATTGCCGGTCGTCCCGCTCGTGTAGCAAAGGCCGGCCGCCATCCGGTCGTCCAGCTCGGGGTAGTCGAACTCGGCCGGTTGCTCGGCGAGGAGTGCCTCGTAGCTCATGGCGTTCGGAAGCGAGCCCGCGTCGCAGTCGCCCATCACGATGAAGTGCTCGACGGTCTCGAAGCTGGGCGCGATCTCCTCGAGCACCGGCACGAGCGATGGGTCCACGAACACGATCCGGTCCTCGGCGTGGTTTGCGATGTAGGTCAGCTGGTCGCCCGCGAGGCGGATGTTCAGCGTGTGCAGCACCGCGCCCATCGACGGGGCGGCGAGATAGACCTCGAGGTGCTCCTGCGAGTTCCACGCGAAGGTGGCCACGCGGTCGCCCTCGCCGATGCCGAGCGACTTCAGCGCTCCGCATAGCTGGTCCACGCGCGCGGTGACGTCCCCGTACGACGCGCGGCGCACGCCGTCCCCTTCGAGCGTGACGACCTCGCTGTCGCGGTAGAAGCTGCGCATCCGTGTCGAGGATGTGCTGGACCGTGAGCGGGTGGTCGTGCTGCATCAAGCCTTCGAGCATCTGGCCTTGTCTCCCTCGTTAGCGTTGCTGCCGTGGGCGGATACTCCTTGAAAACGAGGAGCGGTGGCAAGGTGGAACGGGCTCGGTTCCACGAACTGGGCGATGCCCTGACCGCGCTGGAGCGCCGCGGCGAGGAGCTGCAGGAGAGCGCGGATGCCCGCACGATCGACCTGAAGGTCTCGCGCCGCTTCGAACCGGTCCAGCAGGTCGTCGCGCGGCTGGAGCTGTCCGGGCCGGGGCGCCTGCGCGCAGGAATCGACGTCCGCGGCGACGGCTCGGCCGAAGCATGGACCGGACGGGTGCGCCGCAGCCTGATCGAGCAGCTCCCGCGCGAGTCGCCCTACGACGCCCTTCGCCGCTCGCTCGAACGCGGGTAGGCTCGCCCCATGGCCCCCGCGTCGTCCGCAGTACGAGCGGATGCTCAAGAGCATGCGCGCCTCTGTTCGGCTGATCGGCCGCAGCTCGGAGGGCGCGCACGTTCTCGAACTCGACGGCGTGATGGCTGCGGTGGCCCCGAAGGTGCCGGAGCGCTCCTTGCCCAACAGCGTGATCTACGAGTCGCAGGACGCGCTGATCGCCGCCCTTCCCGACCTCGCGCGTCATTACGAGGAGCAGGGCATCGAAGCCTGGACCGTGTGGACGCCCGAGGACGACGAGCGAGGCGGCCGCCGCGCTCGAGCGATGCCGGCCATGTGCTCGACGCCGACCCCGCCGCGATGACGCTCGACCTGGCGGAGCTCGAGGAGCCGCCGGAGATCGATCACCGCACGGGCGACGACCTTGATCCCGGTCATCGCGGAGCATCAACGACCGCGCGTATCGGCCACGAGGACGACTTCGCGCGCATGCTGGCGAATCAGCCGCCCGGCGTGGCGCGGAACTACGTGGCCGACCTCGACGGCGAGCCGGCCGCGTGCCTCCAGATCCTGCCCGTCGATGGAGACGCGAGCGTGTATCTGGGTCGCGACGGTCGCCGAGGCGCGCGGCCGCGGGCTGGCGAGCCGGCTGATGCAGCGCGCGCTCTGGGACGCGCGCGAGCGACGGCTGCGACATCTCGAGCCTGCAGGCCACGAAGCTCGGCGAGCCGGTCTACGCGCGGCTCGGCTACAAGAGCCACGGCGCACTGCAGATGTGGGAGAAGCGCCGGTAGCTATAACCGGGACGTGGCCAGCTGGCTCGTTCCCCTTCCCCGCGGCGCAGAGCCTCCCTACGAGGTGTGGGTCAACGGCGTGCCGCAGCAGGAGGGCGTCGACTACAGCGTCACCGACGGCGGGCTCGTGTTCACGAAGCCGCTCGAGAAGGAGCGCATCGGGCTGGCGCGCTGGACCGCGATCTTCCTGGGCCTCTTCGGCAGCTACGGAAAGAACGACTCCGTGGACGTGCGCTACTCGCTGCACGGAGAGCGACGGCTTGCAACGGGCCTGGACATAGTTCCGCCGCAGGTACCCTGATCCGTCATGGCCGGATCGACCAGATCCTCGAACAGACGCGTCCGTGCTTCTCGTTCGAGTTCTTCCCTCCGAAGACCGAGGAGGGCGAGAAGAACCTGCGCGAGGCGCTCGAGGAGCTGAAGAAGGACACGCCGTCGTTCGTGTCGGTCACGTACGGCGCCGGCGGCTCCACGCGCGACCGCACGATCGAGATCGTGAAGTGGATCAAGCAGGACCTCGGGATCGAGGCGATGGCCCACTTCACCTGCGTCGGGGCCACGGTCGAGGAACTCCGCGGAACGCTCGACGAGATCCGCGCGGCGGGGATCGACAACGTGCTGGCGCTGCGCGGCGACCCCCCGCAGGGAGAGACGGAGTGGACGAAGACCGACGGCGGGCTCGAGTACTCGACCGAGCTGATCTCCCTGCTCCGCGGCGGCTACGACTTTGCGATCGGCGCGGCGTGCTTCCCCGAGGTGCACCTCGAGGCAGAGAGCCCGGAGTCCGATCTCCGCTTCACGAAGGAGAAGCAGGAGTCGGGCGCGGGCTTCCTGATCACCCAGCTCTTCTTCGACAACGCCTTCTACTTCGACTTCGTCGAGCGCGCGCGCGACGCCGGCATCACGGTGCCGATCATCCCGGGGATCATGCCCGTGACCAACTACAGCCAGATCAAGCGGATGAGCGACATGTGCGGCGCGTCGTTCCCGGAGCAGTACCAGGCGGAGCTCGAGGCGCGGAAGGACGATCCGGACGCGACCGCCGATCTGGGCGTCGCGTACGCGACGCTGCAGTGCGCCGACCTGCTGGCGCGCGGAGCGCCCGGCATCCACTTCTACACGCTGAACAGATCGCCGGCTACGCGCGCGATCCTGGCGGCCCTACGCGCTGCGCGCCCATGGGACCGCGCCGTCACGCTCGTCTAGCGGCGTGACCTCCTCGCGCAGTTCCAGGTAGCGCAGGTAACAGAGGATCTGGGAGAGCGCCCAGTTCACCATCATCGGCGACAGGTCGTCCGTGCCCGAGAAGCGTCGGGCACGATCTCGAACGGCGTCTTCGGGCCGTCGGCAGACTGAGCGCCTGACCGTCTCGATGTTGTCGAGGACCGTCTTCCGGAACGCCGCGATCTTCTCGTTCACGTTCCGGAACGCGCGGCCGTGGCCCGCCAGGCAGAGGCTCGCGCCGAGGCCGCTCCGCCTTGGCGAGCGAGTCGAGGTACTCGCCTGCGGGGTCCGGCGTGTAGCCGTAGTCGTAATACAGCGACACGCGCCCGAGCACGTGATCGCCCGACAGGAGCAGCCCGCGGTCGGGCTGGTGTAGGACCACGTGCGACGGCGCGTGGCCGGGGGTCTCGACAACCTGCCATTTCCCCAGGTCGGTCTCGACCTCGACGCCCTCCACGAGGTCGCGGTCCGGCTCGACCACGCGCGCGACCCCGATGCCCTCACCCGCGGCGCGACTCCTCGTACCGCCGCAGCGCGTCCTTCGGGACACCGCTCTGCCGCGCGACCTCGATGCGCCGGTCGAGCATGCGATCGGGGTCCTCGGCCGCACGGGTCATGTGGGCGTGGTTCGGATGCATCCACAGCTCGCAGCCGGCCGCATCGACGATCGGGCCCGCGAGCCCGTAGTGGTCCGAGTGGGCATGCGTGCAGACGACGAGCCGGATGTGCTCGAGCCGCAGCCCGGCCTGGGCGAGCGCACGCTCGAGCTGACCGAGCGCGCCGGGCTCGGCCATCCCCGTGTCCACCAGGACGACGCCGCTGCCGGCTGCGATCGCGAAAGCGTTCACGTGCGGGACGCCGGTCCAGGGCAGGGGGAGCCGAAGACGCCAAATACCGGCCTGAATCCGGTCGGCTCGCCCTAGCTCTCTCTTGCGGGCCATCCGCCGATGGTGACACCATGTAGTCCGTGGGCCACGCTCCGAAGACCGCCGCCAGCCTCCACGAGCTCCGCTCGCGGATCGAGCGCGGGCGTTACGAGATCAAGCCGGACCGTGTGGCCGAGGCGATGCTGCGCCGGGGAGTCAGATTCGGCCCGCGTCGTCCAGCAGCACGCCGGGATTGAGGTTCCAGCCCGGATCCAGCGCGCGCTTCGCGCCCGCCAGCGCCTCGGCGAACGGCTCCGGCCGCTGACGGTCGTACCAAGGCCGGTGGTCGCGGCCGACCGCGTGGTGATGGGTGATCGTGCCGCCGCCGTCGGCGATCGCGTCTGACACCGCCACCTTGATCGCATCCCACTGCTCGATCTCGGCACCGTGCCGCGCCGGCGCCAGCACGGTGAAGTAGGGCGCCGGGCCATCCGGGTAGACGTGCGTGAAGCGGCAGGTCACGCGCCCCTGCCCGCAGATCTCCGCCACCGCGCTCTCCGCCCGCTCGCGCACCGCTTGGACGAACGCCTCCCATCTGTCCCAGGTGATCGCCGTCTCGAATGTCTCCGAGATCACGCCGCCCGCCACGAAGGAGTCGCGCAGGTAGGGCGCCTGCACGAAGGCGTTCCGCCACGTCCCGACCGAGTCGCCCTCGCCCCCGGCCTTCGACTCGCGAGCCTCGCCGCCGTGGTCGCCCGCCAGCTCGAGTGCACGCTCGAGCCACGCGTCGACCGGATGGTCCGCCGACTCGAAGCCCAGCACCAGCAGCGCCTTGCCGTCGGGCGCGGCCATCGTGAGCGCGCCCTCGGCCTCGTCGAGCAGCCTGCAGTTCGACGGCCATAGGCCGGACTGCCCGAGCGCGCGCACCGCCGCGGCTCCCTGCGCGAAGCTGTCGAACAGGACGCCCGCGCTCGCCTTCCAGCGCGGCCTGTCCTGGACGCGCATCCAAGCCTCGGTGATCACGCCGAGCGTCCCCTCGGATCCGATCAGCAGCCGGTCCGGGCTCGGGCCCGCCCCGGAACCCGGAAGGCGGCGGCTCTCCCACCAACCGCCGGGCGTCAGCGCCCGCACGGACTCGACCAGGTCGTCGATGTGCGTCAGGAGCGTGGCGAAGTGGCCACCCGCTCGCGTGGCGATCCAGCCTCCGAGCGTCGAGTACTCGAAGGACTGCGGGAAGTGCCGAAGGGTCAGGTCGTGCTCACGGAGCTGGTCCTCGAGCCCGGGGCCGGTCGCGCCGGCCTGGATCCTGGCCGCGCGTGAGGACCGGTCGATCTCGAGCACCCGGTCGAGCGCCTTCACGTCGAGCGAGACCACCCGCTCGAGACCGCGCGGCTCGATGCCGCCCACCACGCTGGTGCCTCCCGCCGAAGGGGATCACTGCGATGTCGTCGGAGCAGGCCCACTCGAGGACCCGCTCGAGCTCGTGCTCGTCGCGCGGCCGCATGACGGCGTCGGGCGGATCGTCGAACTGGCCGCGGAAGCCGCGCACGATGTCGCGGTAGGCCTTCCCGAGCGCGTGCGACGCGCGTGAATAGGTATCCACCTCGGCGATCTCCGCCAGCAGCTCCGGCACCTCGACCCGGGGCGGGCGCAGCTGTACGCGCTCGAGCGGCACCGGCTGCTCCACCTCGGCCTCGCCGAATCCCAGGTGCGCACGCAGGCCGAGGGCGGTGTCGCGGACCTGCTCGGGAGGAGGCTGCTGGTCCTCGTACCCCCACCCCCAGTGCTTGAGCCGCCGGCCCATGAGGCGAAGCCTTTCACGTCCAGGCCTCCGCGCCTTTCGGGGTAAGTAATGGTTGAGAGAGTCTAGATGGAAGCCGGCACCACCGTGCAGATCACCATGCCCCAGATGGGCGACTCGGTGACCGAGGGCACGGTGCTCGAGTGGCTCAAGCAGGTCGGCGACCAGGTCGAGCCGAACGAGACGCTGCTCGAGGTCTCGACCGACAAGGTGGACGCCGAGGTCCCGGCCCCCGTCGGCGGAACGCTCGTCAGGATCCTCGTCCAGGCCGACGAGACCGTCCCGGTCGGCACCGTCCTCGGTGAGATCGACACGGACGGCGGCGCCCCGCCGCCCGACCCCACCACCGACACAGGGCAGGTCGACGGAGATCACCGTGGCGACGAGAGCGGCGCCGACATGAGCGACCCGGGCGCGACCGAGATGGCCCACGTGGCCGCCAAGAACCAGGCCGAGCAGGCCGACGGGCGATCTCGTGGACGTCGTGCTGCCGCAGATGGGCGAGTCGGTCCAGGAGGGCACCGTCCTCGAGTGGCACAAGAAGGTCGGCGACGAGGTCGCCGAGGGCGAGACGCTCGTCGAGATCTCGACCGACAAGGTGGACGCCGAGATCCCCGCGCCCGTTGCGGGCGTGGTCGCCGAGCTCCTCGTTGAGCCCGACGAGACCGTCCAGTCGGGCACGATCGTCGCCCGCATCCAGCCGGGCGCGACGGCGGCCAAGGGGTCTGACCCCGAGGGGTCAGACCCCCAGGCGACGGAGCCGGCCGCGACCGCTTCACCGAGCTGGGAACGGCGAAGCGAACGCCACACCCGTCGCGGTCCGGATCGCCGATGCCCACGGCCTCGACCTGAGCGGCGTGCAGGGCAGCGGCCGCGGCGGCAAGGTCTTGAAGGGCGACGTGCTCGCGCTGGTCGAGGGCAACGGCGGCGCGCCGCCGGCACCGGCCGCGGCGCCCGCCCCCGCGGAGATGCCGCCGCCCGGCGCAAAGCCGATCCGCGGCCCGGCGGCGACGCTCGCGCGGTTCATGAACGAGAGCCGCACGATCCCCACCGCCACGAGCTTCCGGACGCTCTCGGTGAGCTGGCTCGACGCCCGCCGCCGCGCGCTGAAGGGCGCCGGCCAGAAGCTGTCGTTCACCCACCTGATCGCCTGGGCGATCGTGCAGGCCGCGCGCGAGATGCACGTGATGACGAACGCCTACGCGGAGGCCGACGGCAAGCCGCAGCGCATCGTGCCCGAGGGCGTGAGCCTCGGCCTGGCGGTTGACGTCGAGCGCAAGGACGGCACGCGCTCGCTGATCGTCCCGGTCATCCACCAGGCGGACCAGCTCGACTTCCCCTCGTTCGCGGCCCGCTACGACGAGCTGGTGGTCGGGGCGCGCGACAACACGCTCCCGCCGGACGCCTATACGGGCGCGAACATCACGCTCACGAACCCAGGCGGAATCGGCACGGTGGCATCGGTGCCGCGGCTCATGCCGGGCCAGGGGACGATCATCGCCACCGGCGCGATCGCGCTGCCACCCGGCTTGGCCCAGGCCGATCCGGTCAAGGTGAAAGAGCTGGGCGTCGGCAAGGTCATGACGATGACCTCGACCTACGACCACCGCGTGATCCAGGGCGCGGAGTCGGGCGAGTTCCTGCGCCGGATCGACAACCTCCTTCAGGGCGAGAACGACTTCTACGACAACATCTTCGGCGTCGCTCGGCCTGACGGTGCCTGCCGCCGCCGCGCCGGACGCCGTCGCCGCCACCATCACCGCCGCGGACCCGGTGCCTGCCGAGGTCAAGCCGGACGTCGACGGGCGCCCCCGGCGAGGTCCTCCTCCAGGCGGTCCAGGCGGCCACCTCCGTCGTCAAGGCGCACCGGATGCACGGCCATCTCGCCGCGCGGCTCGACCCGCTCGGCACGCCGCCGCGCGGCGACCCGGCGCTCGACCCGGAGACGGTGAACCTGACGCCCGAGCTGATGCGGGAGATCCCCGCCTCGGTCCTGCGCGTCGCGGTCCCGGGCGACACGTTCGCCGAGGCGCTCCCGCACCTGCAGGAGACCTACTGCGGCACGATCGCCTACGAGATCGAGCACATCGCCGGCCACAACCGGCGTGTCTGGCTGCGCCAGTCGGTCGAGTGGGGTGCGCACCGCACGGCGCTCGACGCCGACCAGAAGCGCGCGCTGCTCAGGCGCCTTTCCGAGGTCGAGGCGCTCGAGAGCTACCTGCACAAGGCGTTCCTGGGCAAGAAGCAGTTCTCGATCGAGGGCCTCGACGCGCTGGTGCCGATGATCGACGAGGTGATCGAGGAGGGCGCCGAGGAGGGCGCGCGCGAGGTGGTCCTCGGCATGGCCCACCGCGGCCGGCTGAACGTGCTCGCGCACACCGTCGGGCGGCCGTACGAGGCGATCATCGCCGAGTTCGAGGGCGAGCAGTCGATGGACGTGGACACCGCGATGCCCGAGGGCGGCACCGGCGACGTGAAGTACCACTACGGCGCGGCGGGCTCGTACCGGACCAAGTCGGGCAAGGGCGTGACCGTCACGCTCTCGCCGAACCCGAGCCACCTCGAGTACATCAACCCGGTCGTCGAGGGCCGCGCCCGGGCCGACCAGACCAGCCGCAAGGCACGCGACCCGGTCCACGAGCCGTCCACCGTCGTCCCGCTGCTGCTGCACGGCGACGCCGCGTTCCCCGGCCAGGGCGTGGTCGCGGAGACGCTCAACCTGCAGGCGCTCTCCGGCTACTCCACCGGCGGCACGATCCACATCATCATGAACAACCAGCTCGGGTTCACCACGGACCCGAACGACGCCCGCTCGACGCGGTATGCGTCAGACCTCGCGAAGGGCTACGACCTCCCCGTCATCCACGTGAACGCGGACGACGTCGAGGCGTGCATATACGCCGTCCGGCTCGCGATGGGGTTCCGGCGCGAGTTCCGCCGCGACGCGGTGATCGACCTGATCGGCTACCGCCGCTTCGGCCACAACGAGACGGACGAGCCCGCGTA
The DNA here is from genome assembly GCA_963839405.1 of uncultured Thermoleophilaceae bacterium. GTDB lineage: Bacteria > Actinomycetota > Thermoleophilia > Solirubrobacterales > Thermoleophilaceae > DASPHG01. The sequence goes on along the minus strand of CAWIUV010000009.1, from coordinate 39,443 downwards.
CACGCAGCCGCTGATGTACGACAAGATCAAGAAGCACCCGCCGGTGCGGACGATCTACGCGCAGAAGCTGATCGGCGAGGGCCTCGTCAGCGAGAAGGAAGCCGACGACCTCGCCGCCGAGTCGTACCAGGCGCTCGCCGACGCGCACGCCGAGCTGCGCGAGGCGATGACGCAGGGCCCGGACACGGGCGAATTCGAGATCGACACGGGCCCCAGCAAGGAGCCGAAGACGGCGGTGCCGGAGGAGACCCTGCGCTCGCTCAACGAGCAGCTCCTGCGCGTCCCGCCCAACTTCAGCGTCCACCGCAAGCTGAAGCCGCAGCTCGAGCGGCGCCGCGAGACGATCGGCGAGGAAGGCGGAATCGACTGGGCTCAGGGCGAGGCGCTCGCCTTCGCCTCCCTGCTCGTCCAGGGGACGCCGATCCGGCTGACGGGCCAGGACACCGAGCGCGGCACGTTCAGCCAGCGCCACCTGTCTCTGCACGACACGAAGACCGGCGAGAAGTACACGCCGATCCAGAACCTGACCAGCGCGACGGCCCCTCTCGAGCTGCACAACAGCCCGCTGTCTGAGATCGCCTGCCTCGGCTTCGAGTACGGCTATTCGGTCCAGGCGCCCGAGGCGCTCGTCCTCTGGGAAGCGCAGTTCGGCGACTTCGTGAACGCGGCACAGGTCGTGATCGACCAGTTCCTCGTGTCCGGCCTGGCCAAGTGGGGACAGACCAGCCGGCTCACGCTGCTCCTGCCGCACGGCTACGAGGGCTCGGGCCCCGAGCACTCGAGCGGCCGCACCGAGCGTTTCCTGCAGCTCGCAGCCGAGGGGAACATCCGGGTCGCGAACGTCACGACGCCGGCGCAGTACTTCCATCTGCTCCGCCGCCAGGCGCTGGTCCAGAAGGCCCGCCCGCTCGTCGTGATGACGCCGAAGAGCCTCCTGCGCCTGCCCGCCGCGGCGTCGCGCATCGACGAGCTGGCCGACGGCGGCCTACAGGTCGTGATCGACGATCCGGACCTGCCCGCCACGCGCGAGGACATCACGAAGCTCGTCCTCTGCACCGGCAAGGTCTATTACGACATCGTCGCCCACGAGGCGCGCCCCGAGGCGGAGCACGTGGCGGTCGCGCGCGTGGAGCTCCTGTACCCGTTCGCCGAGAACGAGCTGCGCTCACTGATCGAGAGCTACCCGAACCTCAAGCGCGTCACCTGGGTGCAGGAGGAGCCGCGCAACATGGGCGCGCGCGCGTTCATGCGCCGCCGCCTGGCGCCGATCCTGCCGAAGGGCATGGAGTACACGTACGTCGGGCGCGAGTTCCGGGCGAGCCCCGGCGAGGGCTACGCCGCGGCGCACCGCGCCGAGCAGCGCCGCATCGTCGAGGTCGCCCTCGACGTCATCCGCGGCCAGACGATCGTCCAGCCCTAGCGCTTCTCGCGCTGGCGCTCGGCGAGCGCGTCGGCGACTTGTTCGTCGCCCCGCTGCGCTTGATGATCGCCACGACGACGTCGGGCGCGGGCCCGGACAGCCAGCCGCCGAACCGCATCGAACGAGCGGCCCACGTCGATCTCGGCCTTGTCCTTCTCGATCCCCTTGATCACCGCGTCCGCCACCTGCTCCGGCTTGCTCGGTCCCGACGCCCGCGCGGAAGGTCCAGCGCCGCCGTCGGCCCACATGCCCGCGTCGCTGATGAAGCCGGGGAAGACCGCGGTCGCCCCGACGCCCGTCCCGCGCAGGTCCTCGTGCGTCGCGTACGCGAACCCGCGCAGGCCGAACTTCGTGCGCGTTGTAGAGCGACGAGTACGGCGTCGCGACCTTGCCTGAGATCGACGAGATGTAGACGAGATGGCCGCGCCCGCGCTCGAGCATGCCCGGCAGCAGCGCGTGCGTCATGTGGATCGGCGAGCGGAGGTTGACGTCGATCACGCGGTCGATCTGCTCGGCTGCTGTACTCGCCCAGCTTGCCCGTGCCCGGCAGGCCCGCGTTCGCCACCAGGACATCGACGTCGCCCGACCTCCGAGCGAAGCGCTGCACCGCGCCGGCGTCGGCGAGGTCGAGCGCGCGTGCCTCAGCCCGGTCGCCGAGCTCGCGCGACGAGCTGGTCCAGCACCTCGGCCCGCCGCCCGGTGAGGATCAGGTGGGCGCCGCGGGCGTGCAGCGCGCGGGCGATCGCGTGGCCGATGCCACCCGTCGCGCCCGTCAGCAGTACGCGCGAACCGTTCAGCTCGACTGGCATGAGCGCGTAGGATGGCGCATTCGTGGCCGTCAAGCTCTACGTCATCCCCGGCTCGCACCCGTCGAAGGCCGCCGAGCTGATGCTCGAGCACAAGGGGATCCCCTACAAGCGCGTGGACCTCGTCATGGCCATGCACAGGCCGTCGCTCAGGATGCTGGGCTTTCACGGGAAGACCGTGCCGGCGATGAAGGCCGACGGCCGCAAGGTCCAGGGCACCCGTCGAGATCTCGCGCTGCGCTCGACGAGATCAAGCCGGATGACCGCAGCTCGTGACCTCCGACGCGGTCAGCGGAGGCCGAGCGATGGGGCGACGAACGAGCTCCAGCCGGTCCCACGCCGGCTCGCGTTCTGGGCGCTGCTGCACCTCTCCGGGCAAGGAGCGCACGGAGCGCGGCGCGGCTGTCGCTGCAGGGCTACCGGGTCGGGCATGCCGATCGGCGTCGCGCGCCGCACCGGGCTTCCGCTGATCGCGAAGATGGCGGCGGGCTACAACCATTCCACCGACGAGAACGTCCGCGCCGACCTCGCGGCGCTGCCCGGCAAGATCGACCGAGTCGACGCCCTGATCGCGGAGGGCGTGATCGGCGGCGACACAGCCGAACGCGGCCGACTTCCAGATCGCGACGACGTTCGGCTGCTGCTCGCCTACGAGGACCTGAAGCCGTACGTCGAAGGCCGGCCGGCGGCCGACGCACGCGCGCCGCGTCGTGCCCGATTACAACGCGGCGTTCCCGAAGGTCTTCCCCGCCGAGTGGCTGCCTAGCCCTGCGGCGGCTTGAACTGAGTCCGCATCAGCGCGTCCCAGCCGCGCGCCGGTAGGACCTTCCGCACGCCGAGCAGCACGCGCGCTCCAACCGTGACCGGGTAGCGGGCCCCCGGCCGCCTGCTGCGAGATCGCCTTCTCGATCCGCTTCGCGACCACCTCCGGGCCGGTCGGTCCGCGCCCCTTGATAGGCGCCGGCCGTCGTCGATGCGACGAGCTGGTTGAACTCCCCGTAAGGGCCGTCGGAGGATGTCGCCTCGTTCACCGAGTGCGCGGCCGTCTCGCCGAACTCCGTCTTGATCAGCCCCGGCTCGATCAGGATCACGTCCACGCCGAAGTTCCTGACCTCCCAGCGCATCGCGTCACTGATCGCCTCCACCGCGAACTTCGTGCCGTGGTAGATGCCGCCGCCCGGGAACACGAGCCGGCCGCCCATCGACGAGATGTTCACGATCTTGCCGAACCGCTGGCGGCGCATTCCGGGCAGGACGAGCTGGCACATGCGCAGGAGCCCGAAGACGTTGGTCTCGAACTGGCGCCGGACCTGGTCCATCGGGACCTCCTCGACGGCGCCCGACTGGCTGTAGCCCGCGTTGTTGATCAGCACGCCGACCGCGCCCTCCGCCTCCTCGACGGTGCGGACCGCGGCCTGCATCGAGCCCTCGTCGGTCACGTCGAGCGCGAGCGTCCTGCAGCCCTTGCCCTCGAGGTCGGCGATCGACTCCGGCCGGCGCGCGGTCGCGTAGACGGTCCACCCCCTGCCCGCGAGATGCTCGGCCGTCTTGCGCCCGATGCCGGTGGAACAGCCAGTGATGAGAACCGCCTTGGAAGCCATGCTGAATAGTCTCCCCGACATGAGAGCCGTCACGTTCCAGGCACCGCACGAGGTGCGCGTCGACGACAAGCCGGAGCCCGAGCTCGAGGCCGCCGACGACGCCATCGTCAAGATCGAGGCGACCGGCGTCTGCGGCTCGGATCTCCACATCTACCACGGCCGCGTGCAGATCGATCCGGGCTTCACGATCGGCCACGAGTTCGTCGGCACGGTGCTCGCGGCGGGCGATCAGGTCACGAGCGTGTCGGAGGGCGACCGGGTGCTCGGGTGCTTCCACACCGCCTGCGGGCGCTGCTTCTTCTGCATGCGCGGCTGGTACATGAAGTGCGACCAGGCGCGCGTGTTCGGCCACGGTGCGACGCTCGGCTCGCTCCAGGGCACGCAGGCCGACCAGGCGCTCGTCCCCACCGCGAACCTCACCTTGAGGCGCGTGCCCGAGGGCGTGTCCGACGAGGTCGCGCTGTTCGCCGGCGACGTGATGGGCACCGGCTACCACTCCGTCACCTCCGCCGGCGTGCGCGCCGGGCGACCTGGTCGCGGTGCTCGGCCTCGGGCCCGTGGGGCTGTGCGCGGTCCAGGCCGCCCTCGCAGCGGGCGCGGCGCACGTCGTGGCGATCGACGCGGTCGAGGATCGCCTCGAGATGGCGCGCTCGTTCGGCGCAGAGCCGGTCCACCTGACCGAAGGCGACCCGCGCGGCCACGTCAAGAAGGCGACCGGAGGGCGCGGAGTCGACGTGGCGATCGACGCGGTCGGCCATCCCGATGCGCTCGAGCTCGCGATCCGGCTGGCGCGGAAGTGCGGAACCGTCTCGGTCGTCGGCGTCTACGCGGAGCGGATCGAGGTCCACATGGGCCTCGCGTGGATCAAGTCGCTCAACATGGTCACCGGCCACGCGAACGTGATCGCGCACGTCGATCCGGTGCTCGAGCTGATCGCCGCCGGCAAGCTCGACCCGTCGCCGCTCGTCACCCACCACATGCCGCTCGAAGACGCGGCCGAGGCGTACGAGCTCTACGACAAGCGCGAAGCGCTGAAGATCGTCCTGACGCCCTAGCGCTCCGGCGCAGCCAGGGCGCCGATCACCTCGCGCCACCAGGCGCGCTCGGAATCCGTCTTGGCCAGGCGAAGCCGGCGGCGGGCGGCCATCTGCACCTGCGACGCGTTGCCGAGCGCGACGACGTTGCCGGTGAACGCGTAGCGGCCGTCCTCGAGCAGCACGACCGCGCCGGGGCGCCCGTCGCGGCGCGTCCGGATCTGGTCGATCACGTCCACGCCGTGCAGGGTCGTCGGGTGCGACGGATCGCCCTCGTCGCCGGGGTGCGAGCCCCAGGGCCTCAGCACGAACGGCGTCTGGCGAGACGGGTGCTTGCGAACCGGCCGCGGCCGCGCCCCGATCGGGCCCGTCGTGCCAGCGCCCCATCAGCTCGCGCAGCTCGACCGCGACCTCCTGCCGGACGATCAGGTGGAGCCGGTCGCCCGCCTCGATGCGCGTCGACCCACGCGGAAGCAGCGCCTGGTCGCCGCGGATCAGCAGGTTGAGCAGGGCGTCCCGCGGTAACCCGAGCTCCCGCACGCGCGCGCCGACGATGGCGTGCTCCGTACCGACCGGGTACTCGATCACCTCCGCGCCCAGGCGCCTCATCGCGCCGGCGTCCGCCAGCGGCAGCGGCAGCGCGGCCTCGGTGTCCGTCACGCCGAGCCGGTGGGCAAGCGGCTCGAAGGTCGCGCCCTGGAGCAGCGTCGAGACGACGACCGCGAAGAACACGATGTTGAAGAACTCGACGCTGTTCGGGACGCCCTCGATCACCGGGAACGTGGCGAAGACCACGGGCAGCGCCCCGCGCAGCCCGGCCCAGCCCAGCACGACCTGCTCGCGGAACGAGTAGCCCCATGGCAGCGTCGTCATGAACGTCGCGACTGGCCGCGCCACGACGGCGATCACCAGCCCGAGCGCGGTGCCCTCGAGGGCCACGTCGGCCAGATCAGCCGGGGAAGACGAGCAGCCCGAGCGTCAGGAACATCGCCACCTGGGCGAGCCATCCAAGGCCGACGTGGAACGTCGTGATGGTTCGCTTCGCGGGAATCTGCGCGCTGCCCATCGCAAGCCCGACGAGGTAGACCGCGAGGAAGCCGGAGCCGTGGAGCACGTCCGCGAGCCCGTACGCAAGCGCGGCGATCGCGATCGATGCGACCGGGTACAGGCCGGCGGACGCGAGCCTCGTCCTGCGCAGCCCGCGCACGGCGAGCCATCCCATCGCACCGCCGACGGCGGCCCCGATCAGGAGCTCGCCGATCAGGAGGACGGTCATGTCGGCGACGCCGTAGTCGGGCTTCTGGATCCAGTCGATGAACCCGATCACGAGCAGGACCGCGACGGGATCGTTCAGGCCGGCCTCCCCCTCGAGCGTGCGCGCGAGCCTTCGTCGCAGCGTCGAGCCGCGCAGCACCGCGAAGATGGCGGCACCGTCGGTGGCGGCGAGCGCCGCGCCGAGGAGCATGCCCTCGAGCGTCGAGAGGTCGAACAGCCACGCCGCGGCGAAGCCGCCGATCAGCGCGGTGATGATCGTCCCGACGGTCGCCAGGCTGAGCGCGGCCGGGAAGGACGGGGCGGATCTCGTCGTAGCTCGCGCTCAGGCCGCCCTCGAACAGGATCAGCGCCAGGCCGATGACGCCGATCGTGCGCGCCATCTCGTAGTCGTCGAACTTGATCCAGCCGAGGCCGTCGGAGCCGATGAGCATGCCGAGCGCGAGGAAGAGCAGGAGGCCCGGCACGCGCAGGCGCCCCGCGAGCAGCGAAGCGAGCAGGGCGCCGGCCAGCAGCGCGCCTGTAGCGAGGATCAGCTCGCCGTCGGCCATGCCCAACCCATGGTCATCGGGGGACCGTACGGGGTTCGGCGGGCGAAGGCGAGCCGTCCGACCCTCCGCTAGGCTGGACGGGTTCAGCGGGCGTAGTTCAGTTGGTTAGAACGCCGGCCTGTCACGCCGGAGGTCGCGGGTTCGAGTCCCGTCGCTCGCGCTAGTCCTGCTGCCTCGTCTGCCCTGCCGCCGCCGGTCCTTGATCGTCACCCATCCGAGCCAGCCGATGAAGATCACGGCGGGCAGGGCGAAGGCGATGTTGACGAGCGTGTGTCCGGCGTGCGCGATCACTGGTTCGCCTGTGACAGTAGCCACAGCGCAAGGGTTGTGAACCCGACCATGATCCCAAGCATCCAGTACTGGGAGCGCACCGCCTCCTTGGCGTCCTTGTAGAGCGCGAGCGCGCGGTCGTGGGCGAGCATCAGCGCCCCCACGTGTCCGAGGATCACGAAGCCGACCTGCCAGTACCAGGTCGCGTTCGCGCCGATGATCGAGTAGTCGATCGCGCGATCGGCGGTGCCGAAGAAGTCATCGCCCTCGCCGAGCGGGTCGGACGCCAGGAACCAGATCGCCTGGCCCTGGAACAGGAGCAGCGTGAAGTAGTGCGCCGCGGCGTAGACGAACGCGATCGGGACGAGCGAATGGATGAACTTGTCGGCCAGCTCGCGTGACGTGAAGCCGCCGCCGACGCTGCGGGCGCCCGCGATGCCGAGCCGGTAGAAGCCGTAGACGAGCAGGATCGCCGCGAGCAGGCCGATCCCGTACGTGACCATCAGGGCGTTCTCCGGCGAGAGCCCGACGTCCTGGAAGAAGTCGGCCATGTCAGGCGCGATGTCGGTCCACGGCTGGGCCTCGGCCGCGCCGTCGAACGTGACCGACCCGATCATCACGGCCAGCAGCGGCACCGTGCCGGGCAGCGGATTGAGCGCCGCCAGGCCCGACAGCGGCCGGCGCACCCCGATGTCGCTACCGCGGCGCTCCCAGATCGAGATGCGCGAGAAGAGGTTGTAGTAGACCGAGAACGCCTCGCCGCGGTCGATCCAGCGGTCGATCCCGTAGAGCGCCATCGCGATCCAGGTCAGCCCCGAGTAGACGAGCGCCGCGATCGCGATGTTGCGGGGCATGTCGCCGTCCGTGGCGGCCAGCTCCATGAACGCGAACGCGAAGATGCCGGCGGCGGCCGGCCAGCGGCCGAGGCGCTCGGGATACGGCAAGCGGCTCGGGCAGCGTGCCCCGGTTCGCGACCTTCGCAACGCCGGCGACGGCCCGCGCGATCGCCCGCCAGGGGTTGAACGCTCGGAATACGTCCCCGAACAGGACGCTCGCCGCCGCGAAGCCGAGCCAGAAGATGACGTAGACGAATGTCGACGCCCAGTTCGCCGCGGCCGTCTGCTCGCCGGCGAGCCCCGCCCAGATCGTGACGCCGAACAGGAAGACGCCGATCGCGCCGCAGACCACGTCGACCGGCATCTGCGGGAGCGCGAAGAGGCGGCGCCATCCGCGATCGCCCTCGAACTTCGGCTCGGGCCACAGCACCGCGAGCGCGACGAACGAGACGATCAGGACGATCGCCGCGGCCCAGCCGAACAGCCACTCGGGGATCGGCAGGTCCGACCGGCCGACGAGGCCGTGGGCGATCAGCCACTCCATCTAGGGCGTCAGGGCTCGACTCTGAGCTCGGCGATGGGCGTGTGCGTCTCCTCGAGCTCGATCTCGAATACGCCCTCGATGTCCGCCGGGAAGTTGAACCGCACTGTGCCGCCGGGCTCCACGTCCTTCGAGATGTCGTAGCCGTGGATGTGGACCTCGGCCGCGGTGTCGCGACCGGACCTCAAGCCGCACGGTGTCGTCCTTCTTCACGGTGATGTCCTTCACGCCGCCCGCGGGCTCGCCGTTCACGACTCGGACGGTCTCGAACTCGGGCTGGCGGCTTGGGCGCCGGGACCGTGGCCGTCGGCTCCCCGGCCTGCGTCTCCGTCTGCTGAGTCTGGGTCGTCGTCGTCGAGGTCGACTCGTCGTCGTCGCCGCCCGGAGAGCAGCACGAACGCCGCCACGGCGACGACGAGCGCCGCCACGATCAGTCCTATCCGCTGGCCCCGCTCCATCGGCGGCGCATTGTTCCAAACTGGCTACGAGCGCTGGCAGTCGGGGCACGTGCCGTGCAGCGTCACGTCGTGAGCCTGCACGGCGTACTCCGTCCGGCGGCTCACCCGGCCGATGGCGCGCTCGAGCGAGTCGTCCTCGAACGCCGTGGTCGCGCCGCAGTCGTCGCAGACGAGATGGTGGTGATGGTCTCCACCGGGCCCGACGAGCTCGTAGCGCGCGGAGCCGCCCGCCATCGGGCACGCGCTGCAGGAGGCCGAGCTCCGCGAGCAGGCCGAGCGCCCGATAGACGCTCGCGACCCCGACGCGCTTGCGGTTGCGGCGCAGTCGCGCGACGAGCTCGTCCGCATCCAGGCAGCCGCCGTGGCGGCCGAGCGCGTCGATCACCGCCGCGCGGGCGCCGCCCGCGCGATGGCCACGCTCGGCCAGCACCGAGAACGCGTGATCCGCCCAGGGACTCGCCGTCGATGTTGCGGGCATGGCATCATGGTACTGGATGGGAATGATTCTCATTTGCCTTTTGGCGCTTCTGGCGCTTGCGGCCGGCTGCGGGCGCGACTCCAGCGATGCCGACGTCCAGGTGGTCGCCACCACGACGATCGCGGCGGACATCGCGCGCCACGTCGCCGGGCCGGATGCCGAGGTGGAGACGCTCCTCCCCGAGACCGCCGGCCCGCACGACTACGCGCCGAGCGCGAAGGACCGCGCGCTGCTCGAGGAGGCCGACGTCGTCGTCGCCTGGGGCTCCGGGCTCGAGCAGGGGCTGCCGCTCGACGACCTCGACCCGGTGGAGCTCGCCGAAGGGCAGGACAACCCTCACATCTGGATGGACCCGGAGCTGGTCGCGCTCAGCCTGTCGAAGATCTCGGATGCCCTCGCCGACGCCGATCCGGCGCACACGGACGCCTATCGCAGACGGGCCGCCGACTATGTCGACCAGCTCGCCCGCCTCGACCGCCAGGTCCGCCGAACGCTGCGCACGATCCCGAGCGAGCGGCGCAAGCTGGTCAGCTCGCACGACTCGCTCGGGCATTTCGTCAAGCGCTACGACTTCGAGTTCGTCGGCGCGCCGTTCGGCCTGGCGCCCGAGTCTGAGGCGAGCGCAGAGAAGGTGGCCGACCTCATCGACCGGATCGAGCGCGAGGACGTCCCGGCCGTCTTCGCGGAGGACACGGACGATCCGGAGCTGATGCGCGAGATCGCCCGCGACGCGGGGGTCGAGGTCGTGGACGACCTCCTGACGGAGGGCTTCGGCGACCGGGTGGAGAGCTACGAGGAGATGCTGCGCTACGACGCGGAGCGGATCGCGGGAGCGCTCGCCCCGTGAGCGCGATCCTCACTGCGCGCGACCTGACCGTCCGCTACGGCGACGTCGTGGCGCTCGAGGCGATCGACCTCGAGGTGCCGCGCGGGAAGTCGATCGCCGTCCTCGGGCCGAACGGGTCGGGCAAGAGCACCCTGTTCACGACCGCCGTCGGGCTGGCCGAGGCGAGCGCCGGCGAGATCTCCCTCGCGACCGACCGCGCCGCGTATCTCCCTCAGCAGGTCAGCGTGGAGCCGATGTTCCCCGCGACCGTTCGCGACGTCGTCGCCATGGGCCGCTGGGGAGCGCTCGGCTGGCGCCGGCGGATGTCCGCGCGCGACCACGAGCTCGTCGAAGAGGCGATGAGCGCCCTTGCGGTGGACCATCTCGCGCGACGCCGGCTGGGCGAGCTCTCGGGTGGCCAGCGACAGCGCGCCCTGCTCGCCCAGGTCGCCACGCAGGACGCCGAGCTCCTGCTGCTGGACGAGCCATTCACGGGCGTCGACCGCCCGACCGAGGACACGGTCCGCAAGCTGATCGACACGTGGCGCGACGAGGGGCGGACGGTGATGGTGGCCACCCACGACCTCGCGCGCGCGGCGCGCGACTACGACCTGGTCCTGGCGCTCAACCGGCGCCTGATCGCGTTCGGGCCCGCGGCCGAGACCTGCACGGAGGACGTGCTGACCGCCACCTTCGCCGGCCATGTCGCGCGCGTCGGCGACCTCTTGATCGAGACCGAGCACAGGCACCCGGGGGCCGGCTAGATGGAATCGCTTCTCCTCGAGCCCTTCGAGTCGGACTTCATGCGCAACGGCGCGGCCGCGGCGATGCTCGTCGGCGTGCTCTGCGGGACGGTCGGCTGCTTCGTCGTGATGCGCGGCACGGCGCTGCTCGCCGAGTCGGTCGCGCACGGTGTGCTGCCGGGCGTGGCGATCGCGGTCCTCCTGACGGCGGGAACGAGCGGCGATCCCGACAAGGCCGCGATCCTCCTCGGGGCGCTCGGCGGCGGAGTCGCGACGGCCGCGGGCAGCGCGGCGATCCTGCGGCGGACGCGGCTGCGTGAGGACACGGCCACGGCGGTGATGTTCGTCTTCATGCTCGCCCTCGGCGTCGTCCTGATCTCGCGCGTCGACGGCTTCGCGGTCGATCTGACGTCCTTCCTGTTCGGTGACGTGCTGAGCGTGCCCGACTGGGAGGTCGCGCTCACCGCAGGGCTGGCGGCGATCGTCCTGGCGGTCCTCTGGGCGCTCTACCGGCCGTTCGTGCTCGTCTCGTTCGACCGCCGCCGGGCTGCGTCGCTCGGCGTGCCGGTCGAGCGAACCGAGCTCGCGCTGATGGTCCTGCTCGCCGTCGCGGTAGTCGTGGGGTTCACGATCGTGGGCGCGCTGCTTGTGCTGGGGCTCCTGATCGCGCCGCCCGCCGCAGCGGCACTGGTCACCAGGCGCCTGCCGGCGATGATGGCCGTCTCCGCCGCCATCGCAGCCGCCAGCGGACCGCTCGGATTGCTCATCTCATGGCATTTCGAGGTCGCCGCCGGAGCGTCGATCGTGCTGGTCGCGGTCGCCGCCTTCGCGGTCACGGCGCTCGTCCGCCCGAGCCCCAGCTGATCACTGCCTTTTCACAAGAAAGTCCTGCACACGGGGAATTCTTGAGACAAATGAATCGAAACGATTTGCATCTACACGTGCTGCCGGGCGTGGATGACGGCCCGGCCGACTTGAGCGAGGCCCTCGCCCTCGCAGCAGACGCCGTCGCGGACGGCACGAGGGTGGCGGTGGCGACGCCCCACATCCGCCCCGGATACGTGACCGACGTGTCCGAGCTACCCGTCCGCGTGGCTGAACTCCAACTCGCCCTCGCACGAGAGCGCATCCCGCTCGAGCTGCGAGTGGGGGGAGAGCTGGCTCATGGCATGGTCGAGCGCCTGAGCCAGGACGAGCTTGAGACGATCGCCCAGGGTCCGCCCGGCGCGCGCTGGATCCTGCTCGAGGCGCCGTTCTTCGGGTTCGGCCCGGCGTTCCACGATGCCGCCGGGCGAGCTGCGGGAGCGCGGCTTCGGCGTGGTGATCGGACACCCCGAGCGGTCGGCCCGCCTCGGCGAGGACCTCGGGGCACTGCGCCACGAGCTCCTTTACGGGAGCGCGCTCCAGCTGAACGTTTGGACCATCGCGGGCCGGCATGGCGAAGAGGCCCGCGACATCGCGCTGCGCCTCGTGCGCGAGGGGCTGGCGTCGGTCATCGCGTCAGACGCTCATGCCGACTGGCGCCGGCCCCTGATCAGCCGCGCGATCGCCGACCTCGAGCACGCCGGCATCGACCAGATGACCGTGCGCGCGCTGGCTGTTACCGGGCCGCGGCGCCTGCTGGAGGCTGGTCTGCGACAGCGTCGTCGCTGGAAGTTCCGGCGGCGTAGCGGCAGCCGGCGCCTCCAGCTGCTGGCCCTGTGGCTCGAAGCGGTAGCCGATCCCGAAGTGCGTGTGGATGTACTCCCAGTCGGGTGACGCGCTCTCCAGCTTCTGCCGGACCTTCCTGACGAAGACGTCCACCGACCGGTCACCGCGCGCCATCGCGTAGCCCCACACGCGCTGGTAGATCTCCTCGCGCTGGAGCACCTGGCCGTTCGCCTCGGCCAGCAGCTGGAGCACCTCGAACTCGCGTCGCGTCAGGTCGATGCTCCGGCCCTGGACGAAGGCCTGGAACTGGTCCGCGCGGATCTCGAGCTCGCCGGCCACGACGGGGCCCGTGTCGATGCGTATCTCCGCGCGCTTGCGCCGGCGGGCGACCGCCTCGACGCGGGCGATCAGCTCCTCGGGGTGGCACGGCTTCGAGAGCCAGTCGTCGGCCCCCAGCCTGAGGCCGCGCACGCGTTGCGCGACGGTCGAGCGGCCGGTGCAGACCACGACCCCCATCCCGGGCAGGGCCGTGCACACCTTCTCCAGGAAGCCCCACGCGTTCGGGCCGAGCATGCCGAGGTCGACCACCAGCGCATTCAGGCGCATGGCGACGAGGTCCTCGACACGGGGTACCGAGCCGAGAACGCGGAACTGCCACCCGTGACCCTCGAGCCGCTTCGTCAGGACCTGGACGAAACCGCTGTCGACGTCGATCACGGCGAGTCGTACGGATGTCGCGTCAGACACGTCCAGAAGCATTCTAAAGACCCGAACGGCCGCGCCCGCCGGCCGTTTACAGGTTGTTCACAGCTCGGTTACACGCAAATAACGGGTTATCTGCGCCACCGCGAAAGGCTACGGGCCCATGGAGGCCGCAACCGTGGAGGAGATCGTGGCGGGCAATCTGGTCATCCGACCGGAGGAGTTCCTCGCTCATGTGGACGCCCAGCCGCTCACGCTGACCATGCGAGAGCTCTCGCTCCTGATCGCCCTCGCGCGGCGGGCCGGCCGGGTCGTCAGCCGCGAGGAGCTGTACGCGGTCGTCTGGCAGCAGCGGTATCGCCGAAGCGAGCGCTCGGTGGACGTGTACGTCGGGAAGCTGCGCCAGAAGCTCGAGGACGCGGCCCCGCACTGGCGCTACATCCACACCCACTTCGGGATCGGCTACCGCTTCGACGCCCAGCCGGTCGGCTAGGGCTTCTCAGCCTTTTCACACCCCCGCTCCCCGCTCCGCCGAGCATTGCGTGGCGAGGTCGTCCCTCCTCGTAAGCGCAGAACACGGCTCCGGCGCTCCCCGCCCGGAGCCGTTCTGTGTTCTAGGCCTCGTCGGCCGCCGCGGCGCGCTCGCGGGCGCGGTCCATGAGCTCGTGGTGCACCGAACGCTCGCGTCCGGTGCGGCGCGTCCAGACCCCGTCCTCGCCGAGGTCCCACCCGAACGTGTCGTCGGCGAAGCAGCGCCCGATCGTGTCCACGATCTCCTGCACCAGCGCCGGGTCCTCGACCGGGACGAGCAGCTCCACGCGGTTGTCGAGGTTGCGCGGCATGAGGTCCGCGGACCCCATCAGCCAAGTGCCCTCCCCGTTCCGGCGGAAGCCGTAGACGCGTGCGTGCTCCAAAAAGCGGCCGACTACCGAGACCACGCGGATGTTCTCGCTGACCCCCGGGACGCCCGGACGCAGGCAGCAGATCCCGCGCACGTTGATGTCGACCTTCACGCCAGCCTGGGACGCGCGGTAGAGCGCCTCGATGCAGCGCCTGTCGACGAGCGAGTTCATCTTCAGGACGATCCGCGCTTCCTGCCCCGCGCGATGGGCCTCGATCGTCTTGTCGATCTCTTCGAGGATCCGTGCGCGCGTGGAGTGCGGCGAGACGACCGCCTTCCGATACTCGTGTGGCCTGGCGTACCCCGTGAGCGAGTTGAAGAGGTCGGCGACGTCCTCGGTGAGCTCCGGGTCGGCGGTGAACAGCCCGAAGTCCTCGTAGATGCGCGCGGTCTTCGAGTGGTAGTTGCCCGTGCTGACATTGAGGTAGTGGCGGACGCCGCCGGCCTCGCGCCGGACGACGAGGATCGCCTTGAGGTGAGTCTTCACGCCGGGCAGGCCGTGCACCACGTGCGCGCCGGCCTCCTCGAGCGAGCGCGCCCAGGTGATGTTGCGGCGCTCGTCGAAGCGCGCCTTTAGCTCCACCATGCAGACGGCCTGCTTGCCGGCCTCCGCGGCCTCGATGAGCGACGGCACAAGCGCCGAGTCGTCCGAGGTCCGGTACACGGTCATCTTGATCGCGAGGACGTTCGGGTCGGCCACCGCCTGCTCTATGAATCGCTCGACACTCGCCGCGAACGACTCGTACGGGTAGTGGACCAGAACGTCGCCCGCGCGGATGGCCGCGAACAAATCCGGCTTCTCCCCCTCCTCCGCGGGCCGGAACGCCGGTGGCGCGACGGGGGTGTACGGGGGGTCGCGGAGCTCCGAGTACCCGTCGATCCCGTGGATGTCCCACAGGTCCGACAGGTCGAGCATTCCCTGGATGTCGTACACCTGGCGCTCTTCGACGCTGAGCCACTGGACCAGCTGCCCGCGCAGCTCCGGCTCCATCGAGTCGGCGACCTCCAGGCGGACGACCTCGCCGAAGCGCCGCTGGCGGAGCTCCTGCTCGACCGCGCGCACGAGGTCGTCGGCTTCGTCCGAGATCGTGAAGTCGGCATCCCGCGTTACTCGGAAGTAGTCGTGCGCGGTGATCTCCATGCCCGGAAAGAGCTCATGGAGGTTCCGGGCGATCACCGCTTCGAGCGGGACGAAGGTGTTGCGACCTATCTCGATGAAGCGCGGCAGCACCTCCTTGGGCACCTTCACCCGCGCGAACGCGTCCGTCCCCGTGTCCGGATCGTGCAGGGTCACGGCCAGGCTGAGCGACAGGTTCGAGATGTACGGGAACGGCCGCCCGGGCCCCACGGCGAGCGGCGTCAGGACGGGGAAGATCTGCTCCTGGAAGATCTCGTCGACGCTCCGCGAGCTCGGCGGCGTCGCAGTGCTCGCACGTCACGATGCGGATCCCCTGCTCGCTCAGCGCCGGCCGGATGTGCTCCTCCCAGGCGCGCGAGTGCCGCTCGTTGCTCGCCTGGAGCTTCTCGGCGATCCGATCGACCGTCTCCGACGCGGTCAGCCCGTCGGCCTTGCGTGCCTCCACCCCGGCGTCGACCTGGTCGTGCAGGCCCGCCACGCGCACCATCACGAACTCGTCGAGGTTCGACGTGTAGATCGCCAGGAACTTGGCGCGCTCCAGGAGCGGGATCTCCTCGTCCTCGACCAGCGCGAGCACGCGCTCGTTGAAGTCGAGCCATGAGAGCTCGCGGTTGAAGTAGAGCTCGGGAGCGTCGAGCGCGCGGCGCTTCGACCGCGGCCGGCTGCTGCTCGGTGGTGCTCATGCGGCCACTCCGGTCCGGGTCAGCTCGAGATCGGCTTTCGCCCACTTGCGCAGGAAACGGGCGTGCAGTTGCTCGCGTTCCGCAAGCGTGTGCGCGCGCAGAGCCTCGAGCCCGCGGTACTTGCGCCTGTTCGGCAGCGGCTTCCCGTCGGCCGCCGCTGACGCGTCCTCTCTGCGGAGCTTCTCGGTGTGGCGCTCGATGAGCGGCAGGAGCTCGTCGCAGTCGTGTATGTCGCCGAGAAGGTCCTGGAACTGCTTCATCGTCTTCACGCCGCGGGCAGCGGGCTCGCCGAAAACCGGCTCGGCGGCCTCGAGGAGATACCGCACGCGCTTGGCTGCGATGCGGAGATCGTGAAGCTCCTGCGGATCGCTCGGGTCGAACGACGAGAGCTCGTCGAGCCGGACCGCGAGGATCGCGCGCAGGCTTTCGTCCAGCTGCGCGTCGGCATCGACCTTTACCTTGCGCGCCTTCACGCTCGCACCTCGGCCGCGAGCAGCTTCAGCCGCTCGGGAAGCTTCTCCTTGCGGACCTGAGCGAGCGCTTCGGACAGCCTGCGGTTCGCCTCGTCCTGTTCCGCGCGCAGCTCCTCGCAGAGGCTCTCGATCCCCGGGTGGTCCTCCCGAGTCAGCTTCGCCTCGACGCCGCGAAGGCGCTCGATCATCACATCGGGGTCGCGCCGGGCGCCCAGAAGATCGGCCAGGTCCTTCACCTCTCGCAGCGCCTTCTTGTGCCGCTTCTTCGGGAAGCACGGCGCGAAGATCTCCATCGCCGCGCGCAGGCGCCGCGTCGCCACCCGCATGTCATGCACGCCCTCGATGTCGCCCGTGTCCATCGCGCGCTGCTCGTGCTCCCACACCTCGTCGGCGCGCGTCCCGACCGCGAGTGCGGCGGCTTCGCGGAACGAGATGTCCGCTGTCAAGTCCGGGGATTTCGCGCGCCTTGGCCACTAGTGCTCGGCACCTACCAATCATCTCCAGGATGACCCCCTCCCGCAAACCGCCTTTACAAATCTGCAGCGATTGGCGCAGACGGCGGCAATCTCCGCCAGGATCAGGATCCCCGGCGGGCAGAAGCCTCACCCGGATCGGGTCCAGCCCGACTCGCGATGCTATCGCCTCGGCCGGCTCCGCGCAGAGAGCATCGAGCGCCTGAGCGAGCTCCGTCGGGCCCAGCTGGCGCCCGCCAGATGGAGCAGCGAGCTCGCGCTCCCGCCCACCGCTACGGCGTGATCCACCGCGAGGGGCTCGAATCCCTCGAATGCTCGGGCGACCTCCTCCCGCACCCTCTCGAGCTCCGCGTGCGGTCGGCGGGTCGGCGCGCAGGTGGCGCTCGGCCAGCAGCGACGAGCCGATCGGGAATCGACTCCGCGTGCAGGACGCGGCCTCCGGCCGCCCCCACCGCGATCTCCGTGGACCCGCCGCCCACGTCGATCACGGCGAGCGAGCCGAGTACGCCCGCCGCGCGCGCCGCGCCCTGGAAGGCCAGTCGTGCCTCCTCCTCGCCCTGCAGGACGTCGAGCGGCATCCCGGCCTCGTGCTCGACGGCCTCCACCAGCTCGCGCGCGTTCGCCGCCCGGCGGATCGCGGCGGTCGCCACGGCTCGGATCCGCTCCGCGCCGAGCTCGCGCGCCCGCTCGGCCTGCTCGCCGACGACCGTGGCCGTCTCCTCCAGCTTGTCGGCCGGGATCAGCCCCTCGGCGCCCAGGCTGCGCCCGATCAGCGTGAACGCGCGCTCCGTGACGCACCTCCTGGATGCCGCCCGGAACCGTGTCCGCAACGAGTAGGCGGGTCGTGTTGCTGCCCACGTCGATGCAGGCGCAACGCACGGCGTCAGGCGCAGTCCGCGATCGCCTTCAGCTCGGACGGCCGAAGGTACGCCATCAGCTCGCCCTTCTCGATCCCCGCGAGCCCGCCCTTCTTCATCCTGACCTGGGCGCCCGTCGTCTCGTGGACCGCCATCGAGAAATCCGGGTCGTGGCCCACCAGCAGCACCCCGTTGAGCCCCGCCGCCAGCGCCTCCGGATCGAACGGCCCGCCGGCGAGCTTCGGCTCGAGCGTGTACTCGACTCCCAGGGGCTCGCAGGCCAGCTTTGCGGTCTCGACTGAGCGCACCTTCGGGCTCGTAAAACACGCCTCCAGCTCGACTCCGAGCACCTTCAGCGCCAGGCCGGCGTTTCGCGCCTGTTTCCTGCCCTTTTTCGTGAGCTCCCTCTCCGCGTCCGGCGAGCCGTCCTCCGCCTCCGCGTGCCGCAGCAGCCAGATCATGCGGCGACTGTAGCCGCTGCCTCTTTCACAACTTTTTCACAAGGCGGCCACAACTCGGTTACAGACTCGCGTCGAGTGGCTGACAGGCTCGGGGCCGTAACCGATAAGGAGACGCAATTGACTGTCAAGCACTGGCTCATTCTTCCGATCACCGCCGTCCTCGCCCTGGGCGTCGTCGCGTGTGGCGATGACGACGATGACGACGACGGGGGTGGCGGCAGCGGCGGCGGCGTGTCCGGCGAGATCGCCATCGACGGGTCGAGCACGGTCTTCCCGTTCGCCCAGGCGGCGGCCGAGCAGTTCCAGACCGAGAACCCGGACGTCCGCATCACGGTCGGACAGTCGGGCACCGGCGGTGGCTTCGAGAAGTTCTGCGCCGGCGAGACCGACATCTCGGACGCCTCGCGGCCGATCGACTCCGAGGAAGAGGTGCCGATCTGCGAGAAGAACAACGTCACCTACAAGGAGCTCGAGGTGGCCGTCGGACGGCATCGCGATCGTGACCAACCCGGCGCTCGAGGTCGAGTGCCTGACGACCGACCAGCTCAAGGAGATCTGGGAGTCCGGCTCGAAGGTCTCGAGCCTCTCGCCGACGTCGATTCGAGCCTGCCGGACACGGAGCTCAGCCTGTACGGGCCGGGCACCGACTCGGGCACGTTCGAGTTCTTCACCGAGACGATCAACGGTGAAGAGGGCAACACCCGCAAGGACTACCAGCCGTCCGAGGACGACAACGTGCTCGTCCAGGGCGTCGAGGGTGACGAGGGCGGCCTCGCCTACTTCGGTCACTCCTACGCCGAGCAGAACAAGGACAAGCTGAACATCGTCCAGGTCGACGGCGGCAAGGGCTGCGTCGAGCCGACGACCGAGACGATCCAGTCCGGCGAGTACGCACCGCTCTCGCGTCCGCTGTTCATGTACCCGAGCGAGAAGGCGCTCGAGAAGCCCGAGGTCAAGGCGTTCATGGACTTCGTGCTCGCGAACGCCGACGCGATCGCCGAGACGGCGCTGATCGTCCCGGCCGACCAGGCGACGATCGACAAGTCGACGACGACGCTGGGCGGGTAGTTGGAAGCAAGTCAGTCAGCAGTCCGCGCGCCGTCCGGGACCCAGGTCCTGGGCGGCGCGCGTCGTCGTTGGTCAGAGGACGCCGTCAAGGCGTTCTTGATCCTCTGCTCGCTCCTTTCGATCCTGACGACGATCGGGATCCTGTTCGCGCTGCTCGAAGAGACGGTCGCCTTCTTCGGCGACGTTCAGCATCAAGGAGTTCTTCACGACCAGCGAGTGGT
Source organism: uncultured Thermoleophilaceae bacterium (assembly GCA_963839405.1). GTDB lineage: Bacteria > Actinomycetota > Thermoleophilia > Solirubrobacterales > Thermoleophilaceae > DASPHG01. The sequence goes on along the minus strand of CAWIUV010000009.1, from coordinate 19,980 downwards.
CGCCGCTGTTCGCCGATCCGCAGTTCGGCGTCTGGCCGCTCGTGTGGGGAACGCTGCTGACCACGGGCATCGCGCTGGTCGTGGCGGTCCCGCTCGGCCTGGGCGCCGCGATCTACCTGTCCGAATACGCGCGTCCGCGCGTGCGCAAGACGGTAAAGCCGATTCTCGAAGTGCTGGCGGGGATCCCGACGATCGTCTTCGGCTACTTCGCGCTCACGTTCTTCACGCCCGATGTCCTGCAGGGCCTGTTCGGGCAGGACAAGGTGCAGATCTTCAACGCGCTGTCGGCCGGGATCATCATGGGCTTCATGGTCCTGCCGACCATCGCGTCGGTCGCGGAGGACGCGATGACGGCGGTGCCGCAGTCGCTGCGCGAGGGCGCGTTCGGCCTTGGAGCGTCGAAGCTGCAGGTTTCGCTGCGCGTTCGTGTTCCCGGCGGCGCTGTCGGGCATCGTCGCCGCGGTCGTGCTTGGCGCCTCGCGCGCGATCGGCGAGACGATGATCGTGCTCGTCGCCGCCGGGCGGCATCGCGAACACGGCGCGCTCAACCCCGCGGAGCCGCACGCGACGATGGCGTCCTTCATCGGCCAGACCGCGAAGGGTGACGTGCCCACGGGCTCGATCGGCTACGAGACGATCTTCGCCGTCGGGACGACGCTGTTCTTCATGACGCTCGCGATCAACGCGATCGCGATCCGCTTCGTACGCAAGTACCGGCAGGTGTACGAGTGAGCGCGCACGGCGCAGTCATCCCGCCGGCCTCGCCGCGCGAGCGGTTGAAGGACCGCGTCTTCCGCGGGCTGATCATGTTCTGCACGGTCGCCGGGCATCGGGATGCTCGCGCGTGCTGCTCTACGACGTCGCCGCGGACGGCTTCGACGAGCTGAGCTGGGACTTCCTCACCAGCTTCCCGTCCGCCTTCCCCGACAAGGCGGGCATCGAGTCCCCGCTGATGGGGACGATCTGGCTGATGGTCGGTCTGCGCCGCGTTCATCATCCCGGTGGGCGTCGCGACCGCGATCTACCTCGAGGAGTACGCCGACCGCGACCGCTGGTGGAACCGCTTCATCGAGGTGAACATCCAGAACCTCGCCGCGGTCCCGTCGATCGTCTACGGCATCCTCGGCCTCGCGTTCCTCGTGCGCGGCCCGCTCGAGCTCGGCCGGGTGGTGCTCGCCGGCGGGCTCACGCTCGGCCTGCTCGTCCTTCCCGTCGTGATCATCTCCGCGCGCGAGGCGATCCGCGCGGTGCCCCCCTCGATCCGCGAGGGCTCGATGGCGCTCGGCGCGACCCAGTGGCAGACCATCCGCAAGCAGGTGCTGCCCGCGGCGATCCCCGGCATCGCGACGGGGATCATCCTCGCGCTCTCGCGCGCGATCGGCGAGACCGCGCCGCTCATCCTGGTTGGCGCGGCGAGCTTCGTGGCCTTCAACCCCGAGGGCCTCGACTCCGCCTACACGGCGCTCCCGCTTCAGATCTTCGAATGGATCTCGCGGCCCCAGGAGGAGTTCAAGCTCCTCGCGGCGGCAGGCATCCTCGTCCTGCTCGCGCTGCTGCTGTCCATGAACGCCGTGGCCATCTGGCTACGAAATCGCTACGAGCAGAAGTGGTAGGTGACATAAGGTGGAAATCTCAGTGACCCAGCAGCCCGACCAGCAACAGGAGACGGAGCAGCGCCGCGGCGTGGATGTCGCGCCGGCGATGGCGGGGCACGTCCCGACGCCCGACGAGCTCACCGAACCGGTCTTCGAGCTGAAGGACGTCGAGGTCCAGTACAGCGGCAAGACCGCCGTGCATGACATCTCCTTCGACATCTACAAGGAGCGCATCACCGCGCTGATCGGCCCGTCGGGCTGCGGCAAGAGCACGCTCATCCGCTGCCTCAACCGGATGAACGACCTGATCCCCGGCGCCGAGGTGAGCGGCCAGATCCTGTACCACGGTGAGAACCTCTACGGATCGCACGTGGACCCGGTCCAGGCGCGCAAGCGGATCGGGATGGTGTTCCAGAAGCCGAACCCGTTCCCCAAGTCGATCTACGACAACATCGCCTTCGGCCCGCGCGTGCTGGGGATGAAGGGCGACATGGACGAGATCGTCGAGAAGGCGCTCCAGCGCGGCGCGCTCTGGGACGAGGTGAAGGACCGCCTGAAGACGAACGCCTTCGGCATGTCGGGCGGCCAGCAGCAGCGGCTCTGCATCGCGCGCTGCCTCGCGATCGAGCCGGACGTGATCCTGATGGACGAGCCGTGCTCGGCGCTCGACCCCATCTCCACCGGCCGGATCGAGGACCTCATGATGGAGCTGCGCGAGAACTACTCGATCGTGATCGTCACCCACAACATGCAGCAGGCGGCGCGCGTCTCCGACAGGACCGCGTTCTTCACGGTGGACGTGGGCGAGGACGGCGCTGCCCGCGTCGGCCGGATGGTCGAGTACGACGAGACCCAGAAGATCTTCACGACACCTTCTGATGAGCGCACGGAGGCGTACGTCACCGGCAAGGTGGGTTGATGGACAACCTGGGGAACCGGTTGCACTTCCAGGAGGAGATGCAGAAGCTCGAGGACCAGGCCCTCGGCGGGCTGGACCTGGTCGCCCGAGGCGCTCGACCGCGTCCGCGAGGCGATCCAGCAGCAGGACATCGAGCTCGCCGAGATGGTGATCGCCGACGACGACCTGATCGACGGGCTCTACCTGCAGGTCCACCAGGGCGTCCTGTCGCTCCTCGCGCTGCAGGCGCCGGTCGCCACCGACCTGCGCCTGGTCGCCGCGGTCCTCGACGTGATCAAGCACATCGAGCGCATGGGCGACCAGTGCGTGAACGTCGCGAAGCTGATCCCGCTGGCCGGCCACGAGCCGCCGCGCGAGCTCGACATCCTCAACGCGATCGACCGGATGGCGGCGCAGGCGAAGGCCCAGGTGCTGCAGTCGGGCCAGGCCTTCCGATCGCGGGACGTGAACCTTGCCGAGGACCTCGTCCGTCAGGACGACGAGATCGACAGGCTCAACCGCGACGTCTTCCGGCTGGCACTCGAGGCGGGCGACGACGCCGACACTCGCGAGTGGGCGATGACGATGATGCTCATGGCGCGCGCGCTCGAGCGCGTCGGCGACAACGCCGTCGACATCGGCGAGCAGGTGGCGTTCGTGGTGACGGGGCTGTTCCGGGAGTTCACGGATGCGTCGCATCCGGAGGCCGTGCCGCCTTCGAAGGCCTAGTCCTTAGACGTCATCACGACGATGCCGAGCACGATGGCGGCCGCGCACGCCGCCAGCCCCAGCACGAACAGCGCGCTGTAGAAAGCCGCGTCCAGCGTGTCGCCGTCGCGGCGGGCGTCCGCTGCGCGCGTGAACCCGAGGATCGCGAACGAGACCGCGATCGTTACCGCCACCCCGGCCGCCAGCGCCGAGTAGATGACCTGCCAGATCAGGTCCCATTCGACGATGTCGTCTGCGATCGGGAGTCTCATGTCTCGGCGGTGGTGAGGATCGGACCGCGCCGCAAACGCCGTGCGAACGCCCATGCGCTCAGTCCCAGGCCGATCGCCGCAACGATCACCGGGCCGACCGCGCTGCTGTCACCGAACAGTGAGACGAGCGCGTAGACCCCGCCGCCCACGAGCGCGGACGCCGGGATCGTCAGCACCCACGCGAGGATGATGTTCCCCGCCACGCCCCAGCGCACGGCGGACAGCCGTTTGGCCGCGCCGGCGCCCATCACGGCGCCCGAAATCGTGTGGGTCGTCGAAAGCGGGAACCCCACGTGCGAAGCAGCGAGGATCGCGGCCGCCCCGGACCCCTGCGCCGCGAAGCCCTGCGCCGTGTCCATCTTGATGATGCGGCTGCCCATCGTGCGGATGATCCGCCAGCCGCCGACGTAGGTGCCCAGGGAGATCGCCGCTGCCGAGGTGATGATCACCCACGTGGGCGGCTCGGACCCGGCCGCCAGTGTGCCGTTCGCGATCATCGCCAGCGTGATCACGCCCATCGTCTTCTGCGCATCGTTTGTGCCGTGCGCGAGCGCCAGCATTCCGCCGGAGGCGATCTGGCCGACGCGGAAGCCTCGGTTCACCGTCCCCGGCGACTGGCGGCCGATGATCCGATAGGCGAAGAGGATCGCGAGAGCCGCCGTGACGAAGGCCAGCGTCGGCGCCACGATCGCCGGGACTGCGACCTTCCCGACCAGCCCCTCACCTATGACGGCATCCGCGCCCTCCGCCACGAATGCCGAACCGACGACGCCTCCGATCAGGGCGTGCGATGAGCTCGACGGTAGCCCGTAGTACCAGGTGATCAGGTTCCAGGTGATCGCCCCGACAAGCCCCGCGAACACGACCGTGGGAGTGACCAGGTCCGCCTCGACGATGCCGCTCGCGATCGTCGCGGCCACGGCCAACGACAGGAACGCGCCGACGAAGTTCAGGATCGCCGCATAGCCCACGGCGACCTTCGGTGCCATCGCGCGCGTCGAGATCGACGTGGCGACGACGTTCGCCGTGTCGTGGAAACCGTTCGTGAAGTCGAAGGCGAGCGCCGTGCCGACGACGATTACGAGGATGACGTCGCTTTCCACGCCTACCTGGTACCCCGGCTACGAGTTCTTGATCGCGATGCCCTCGAGGATGTTCGCGACCGTCTCCGTGGCGTCGATCGCGTTCTCGAGCTTCTCGTAGATGTCCTTCCAGCGGATCACGACCATCGGGTCGATCCCGCCGTCGAACAGGGAGGCCATCGCCTCGCGCACGATCCGGTCGCCGTCGTTCTCGAGCCGGTGGATCTCGACCGTGTGGTGCGAGATGTCCTTCAGCTCGCGCAGGCGCGGTACCGTCTGCTGCACCTCGCGGCAGGCCTGCTCGAGCACGTCCGCCATCTGCACCGCCTGCTCCATCGGCGCCTCGATCTTGTAGAGGCCGAAGTAGTCGGCCGCCTCTTCGGTGAAGTCGACGACGTCGTCCAGGCCGGACGCCAGCGCGAGGATGTCCTCGCGGTCGATCGGCGTCACGAACGTCTGGTTGATCCTGCTGATGATGTCGTGCGTGATCCGGTCGCCGTCCTGCTCGCAGATCAGGATCTCGCGAACCAGGTCCGCCTTGTCCGGATACTCGGCGAGCATCTCCTTGAGCAGCCCGGCGGCGCGCACGATGTTGCCCGCGGCCTCCTCGAAGAGGTCGAAGAACTCCCGGTCACGGGGGACGAAGACCTGTGAAAGCCGCGCCAAGGAGCGGCAGTCTAAGCACGAACGCGAATCGAGAGCAGGGCGGATTCGACTTTCACGTCGTCTTCACGACCTGGAAACGAACAGCGCGCACACGGCCAGCAGCATCCCGGGCAACGAATTTCGACCGGGAGGCGGTTTGGATGAGCACGATCACGAGGCGCTCCTTCGTCAAGCGGAGCGGAGCAGTGGGAGGCGGGCTGGTGGCGGCGGGGCCGCTCGGCGCGCTTGCGAGCAGGGCAGCCGGACAGCCGGGCGCGGACGGCTACGGCCCGCTCGTGAACAAGGGCGACATCTGGCTGCCGGCTGACTTCGACTACCAGGTCATCTCGCGCCAGGGCACCACGATGAGCGACGGGAACCCGACGCCGGGGATCTTCGACGGCATGGGCGCCTACCCGGGCGCAGGCGGCACGACGATCCTGATCCGCAACCACGAGAACCGCGAGCGCGCGGGCGAGCAGAAGGTCATCACCAGCCCGTCGCTCGAGTACAACTCCGCGGCCTTCGGCGGCAACACCAAGCTGCGCGTCCGGCGCCGCGGCACGACGTACGAGGTCGTCAGGGACTTCGCGATCCTCGGCGGCACCTCCACCAACTGCGCCGGCGGCCTGCGCAGCCCGCACATCTGGATCACCTGCGAGGAGGTGGTCAAGCGCCTCGACGGCAAGAAGCACGGCTACATCTTCGAGATCGACGCGACCGCCGACGGCCCGGTGCCCGCGGTCCCGGTCCCGCAGGCGGGCCGGCGCGCGCACGAGGCCGCCATGGAGCGCTCCGGGATCATCTACATGACCGAGGACCGCAGCCTCGAATCGGACGACGCGCTCGGCACGATCGGCTCCTGTCTGTACCGGTACTCGCCGGACAACCTGGGCGGAGGAAAGGCGCTCGCCGACACCACGGGCCCCCTCGAGGCGCTGAAGGTCAAGGGCGAGTTCCACGCGAACATGGACACGGGGCGCACCCTCGGCCAGCCGTATCCGGTCGAGTGGGTGCCGGTGCCCGAGCCCGACCACGAGGACGACACCGACAACCGGCGCGACCGCGTGGCCGGGCTTCACGCCGAACCGGATCCAGGCACAGGACAACGGGGCGGCGTACTTCGACCGGCAGGAGGGCATGTGGGCCGGCCCGGGCGGCGCGAAGATCTACTTCGACTGCACGACCGGCGGGCCGCAGAACCTGGGCCAGGTCTGGGAGTACGACCCTGGCCGCGAGACGATCACGCTGATCTACGAGTCGAGCGACGTAGCGAAGCTCGAGAACCCCGACAACGTGGTGACGGTCCCGCAGACCGGAGACATCCTCCTGTGCGAGGACTCGGACGGCGAGCAGTTCGTGCGAGGCGTGACCCGCGACGGCGAGATCTATGACTTCGCCAAGTCGGGCGCGAACCAGACCGAGTTCTGCGGTGCTTGCTTCGACCCCGACCACCGGACGCTCTACCTGAACCAGCAGGGCGACCGCGGCTCGCTCCCCGACGGCCCGGCGAACCTCCAGGCGGTGACCTACGCGATCTACGGGCCCTTCGGGGATCGGGCCGGCTCCAACGGGAGCTCGTCTTGACGAGCGGGCTGCTCTCGCGGCGAAATCTCCTCTTTCTGGAGCCGCCGGAGCAGCCTCGGCGCCGCCCGGCCGACAAATCGCCTGAGCTCGGCGGCCGGCTGTTGCCGGTCGCCGAGGCGATGGTCGAGCTGGCCGACATCGTTCCGGGCCAGACGGTCATGGCGGCCGCGGCGGGCAACCAGGTGCTCGCCCAGGCGGCGGCCGAGCGGGGAGCGATCGTCGCGGCATCCGAGTCGGTCCGGTTCGAGTGGCCGGACTCGTCCTTCGAGGCGGTGCTGGGCTTCTTCAGCGTCACGTCGTTCGCGAACGCGCGCGCGGTCGCCGACGAGCTGAAGCGCGTCGCGCGGCCGAGGGCGCCGATCGTGCTGGCGACGTGGTCGGGGCAGCCGTGGGCTCGATACGAGACCGCCTACCGGCACTTCTTCGGCTTTCCGGAGCTCGACGTGACGGAGCACCTGCTCGAGGAATCCGGCATGGCCTACGCGCTGGTCTTCGCGCGCAAGCCATGACCGGTCCCTCGGCCGCAGCTACCTGAGCGAGGCCGCTACCTCCTCCAGCAGTTCCATCGCGTCCTGGAGGCCGTCCTCCATGCCGGAGTTGATGTGCATGTCGCGGAACTCCTTGTTGCTGTGCTCCACGAGGATCGTGAGGGTCGTCTGACCGTCCTCCTCGGTGAACGTGGCCGTGTTGACCGAGGCCTCCTCCGGCACACCCTCGGGCATGCCCTCGAAGATCTCGGTCGAGACGACCCGCTCGTTCGGGACGATCTCGCGGTACTCGCCGTGGAACCCGACCTCCATGCCGTCCGGGGTCTCCATGACGTAGCGCCACTGCCCGCCGACGCGAAGGTCGATCTCGCACGTCTTCATCTCGCCGCGCTTGGCCGTCCACCAGCGCGTGACCAGCTCGGGCGTTGTGAACGCCTTGTACACCAGGTCCTTCGGGGCGTCGAACTCGCGCGTGATGAGGATCTGCTCATCCGCCGGGAGGGTCACCGTCGCCCTGCGATTACTCGCCACTGTCGCCATCTCCTTGCTCCTTTTGTTTGAGGTCTTCCAGTACGACGTCCAGCTCGTCGAAGCGCTCCGACCACGAGCGCTCGTACTCCTTCACCCAGTCGTGAATGGGCTTGAGCGCCTGGCCGTTCAGCCGATAGAGCCGCCGGCGTCCGTCCTCGCGCACGTCGACGGCGCCCACCTCCCGAAGCACCCGCAGATGCTTCGAGACCTGCGGCTGGGCTAGCCCGAGCTCGCTGACCAGGTCGTTCACCGCGCGCTCGCCGCCGGCCAGGGCGTCGAGGATCTCTCGCCGCCGCGGCTCGGCCACGGCGTTGAACGCGTCGGTTGTGGTCGCTGCTCGTGCCATGGCCTCGACTATATATGCCTATATCGGTATATGTCAAGTCGGCAGGGCTTTCACACCCTCTTCACCTGCGTTGCGGGGACACGCGTGGTTCAGTGGCCGCAGTGGACGTCGCGCTCGTCGAAGCCGCCTACGAGGCATGGAACCGTCGCGACGTCGAGCGGCTGGTCGAGCTGACCCATCCCGACGTCGAGATGGCGCCGCTCGTCCTCGGCGCCATCTCCTCGGGGCCGTGGCAGGGACACGACGGTGTCCGGAGGCTGGTGGCCGAGGCTGAGCGCTGGGCGCGGTTCGAGATCCAGTGCGAGGAGATCCTGACTTTCGGAGAGCTGGCCGTCGCGCTGGTTCACGTGGAGGTCGCGGCGCATCCCAACAGTCCGACGGTGACGGGCGACATCGCGCACGTGATCGAGTTCGACGGCGACCGCGCGAAGAGCTTCGCCGCCTACCGCGACCGCGCCGAGGCCGTCGCGGCCGCGCAGGCGTGACCAGCGCCTAGGTTTCGGCGGTGGACCCGCTCGAGGCGGTCGCTGTCGCGACGTGGTGCTTCGTCGTCGCGTTGATCGGCGGCCTGGTCGGGCTCGTCCTGGGGAACATCCGCCTGCCGGTCATCCTCCTGGCCGCGAGCTCTCCGGCCGGCGGAGCCGGGGCGAACATCGGCATCTCGGGCGTGGCCGCCGGAGCGGCGTCGGTGGCGCACATCCGCGCAGGGCGGGTGAACTGGCGGCTGTTCGCGGTGATGGCGCCGCCGTCCGTGGTCGGCGCGATAGCCGGGGGCATCGTGTCGGGCGCGCTGCCTGGAGATGTGCTGCTCGGGATCGTGGCGGCCACGCTCCTGTACTTCGGGATCGACCTGCTGCTCCGTCCGCCCCGGCCCGCCGCGGTGCAACCGGGGAGAGCGCTCAGCTCGATCTACGCGCCGCGGCGATCGCGGGAGGGCTGATTGGGTTCATCGGCGGCGTGGTCGGCCTGATCCTGGGCGCGCTGCGGATGCCGGCGCTGCTCCGGTACGTCGGCGAGCGGCCTGCGCTGGCCGTGGGGACGAACGTGACCGTCGGCGTCGTGGTGGGGGCGGCGGGCGTCGTAGGGCACGCGCCCTCCGGGGTCGACTGGGACCTGCTCGGCGTGGGGGCGGCCGCGTCGATCCCCGGGGCGCTGCTTGGAGCGCGGCTGACCGGACGGCTCTCCGAGGCCGCTCTGCTGCGCGCGGTCGGAATCGTGCTGGTGGTTGCCGGCTGCGTGACCGGCGTCCAGGCGGTTCACTGAACGCTCACGTTCTCTTCACGAGATGGTTACGGCCCGCTCATCGGGAAGGCGGATCGTTCCGGGCATGCGAGTTCCACTGCTGCCCCACCCGCCGCTCAAGGCGTCCGGGCCGCGGTGCGTGGTGTGCCACTCCGAGATCAATGGCGATCCGCAGGTGCGGATCCGCGGGATGCACTTCCACCGCCGCTGCGCGACGTATCGGATGCGGAACGAGCGGTTCGCGCGGCGCTAGCCGACGGCCGTCAGGTTTCGCGGCGCCTGCGCAGGAGCAGGCCGAAGCCGAGCGTGGCTGCCCCGAGCAGCAGGATCGAGAGCGTCTCGCCGCCGGTGGAGGGCAGGCCGGAGCCGTCGTCGGTCGTGCTGGCCGTCGTGTCCCCCGCCACGCCGGTGGCGCCATCGGAGTCGCTGAGCCTGTATCCGAGCTTCCTGCGGAACCGCTTCCCGAGCCCGCGCTTGCCGCCTGCACGATGACCTTGCCCTTCATGTAGGGGTGCGGCGAGCAGATGTAGTTGATCGTGCCGGGCTGGGTGAAGGTCGCCGAGCCGCTCTCGCCCTTTCTGAGGATGTCGGTGTCGAACGAGCCGTCCTCGGCGGTCGCCGTGTGGACGGTGGGGCCGTCGTTGGTCCAGGTGACCGTGTCGCCCTCGTTGACCGTGACCGTGTCAGGCGTGAACTTGAAGTCGGAGATCGTGACCGAGGCGGACGCCGACGCCTTGGCGGTCGGCTCGTCCTTCTTTGCCTCCCGCTTCTGCTTCTTCTCGTCGGACTTCGCGGGCTCCGCCTGGGCCTTCTGCTTCTGCTCGGTTCCGGCTCGGGCTCGGGTTCCTCGGCTACCTGAACCGCCTCGTCCGGAGCGGCTGCCGGCACGTCGGGAACGGCGTCCTCGACGACGTCACCGGGGTCCACCTCGACCTTCACGGGCGGAACCGCGGGCTGGGTCTGCGTCTCCTCCTCGGCGGCGAGCCAGGCCGGTGCGATCAGGAAGACGGCCAACGCATACGCGAGAGCCACAAGACGGAACGCCCCCATGCCGAGCATCGTAGCCGGGTCAGCTCTCCGACTCGCCCGGTTCCATGTGGAACGTGAACATCTTCTCGGCCTCGATCCGGGCGAACAGCGGGCCCGAGTCGAGGAAGCGCTCCCACTCCGGGCCGTAACGCGGGACGTAGACGTCGAGGAACGTCTGCCGGAGCTCCGCGTCCTCCTCGCTGCGCATGTCGACGAGCGCTGCGCGGCCATGGACGGTGACGGCGAGCTCCTCGCCCGGGAGATGGGTCGCGCTGACCTGCGACCCGCGCTGGATGTGACGGAACCGAATCGAGTCGGGCGCCGAGCCGAAGTGGAACGAGCCGCGGAAGAAGATCCCGTCGACCGGCCCGACGATCGGACGGCCGTCGGCGGTCACGGTCGCCAGCGCGAGCAGGCACATCCCCTGGAGCCGCTCGGCGACCTGCTCGGCGGTGAGGCGCCGCTCGGGCGTGTGAATACGGTGCAGATGTGCTCCCCCCGCGTCGTAGCTGCGGTCGAGGAGAGCCTGCATCGCCTCGAGGTCGGCCTTGGTCTCGTGCATGAGTGGGCGGTGCAGGACTCGAACCTGCGACCCCCTCGGTGTAAACGAGGTGCTCTAGCCAACTGAGCTAACCGCCCCTGCGGGTCGAGTCTAGGAGCCTAGGATGGAGCGCATGGACTCGTCGCTCTTCGTTCGTGCTGCGCTCATCCAGGCGCTGCTCGTCGCAGCGCTTTTCGCGATTCTCATCGCGCTGCCGCTGCCGGATGACTTCTTCGAGGACTACGGCTGGATCAGCGGGCCGCTCGCGTGGATCGCCTGCGCGGCCGCCACCGCGCGGATCCTCTCGCTGCCCCGGGAGCTCGCGCTCTTCGCGGCGGTTGCCGGTGGCGTCGCTGGGGCGATCGTCGGCGTGGCGCTCGACCACACAGCGGGCTTGGTGGTGGGCATCGCGGTCTTCGGTGCCTCATGCGCTGGCTATGAGGCCGGGGACCCGGCGGCGAACTCAGGGACGTAATAGCCCCGACGGGAATCGAACCCGTTCTTCAGCCTTGAAAGGGCTGCGTGCTGACCGGTACACCACGGGGCCGCGAGGCTCGGCTGAGTCTAGGTGAGCTAGCCTCGCGCGCATGATGCGCCGGTGCCTCGCGATGGTGATGGCGATCGCTCTCGCCGCTCCGTCCCTGGCGGTCGCACAGCAGCAGCCCGGTGGCAGCAACCCGTTCGGTCCTCTGCCGCAGCCGCCCCCGCAGACGCCCGAGCCCCCTGAGCCTCAGCCGGCTGATCCTGACGCCGCCACGGATGACGACGGTCTCGGCGGGACCGCCTTCTGGATGATCATCGGGACGACGGGGGCGATCTTCGCCGGCATCGCGTTCTTGATCATGCGCGACATGCGCCGCACCGTCGGCACGCGCCGCAAGCCGCGAAAGCGGCGCGGGACCGGACGGCCGGCGGCGGGGGCCGCCGACGCGCTGGCCGCGAGAGGGACGGCACACACCCGGGAGCCATAAAGCGCGCGCCAAGGCCCACCAGCGGGCGAAGACGAAGGCGGCGCGCAAACAGCGGCGCAAGACCCGCTCTCGCTGAGGGAACAAAAAACCGCCGCCCCGGGTGCGAGGGGCGGCGGCAGATGTCCCGCGTAGGTGTGTAGCGGCGCTAGTCGACCTGGCGCTGCCGGACCATCAGGAGGGCAACGACGGCGAGGGAAAGAACGGCGACGATGATCAGCTGCGTGGTGCTCATTGACTCTCCTGGTGAAAGGGCTGGTTCTCGACTTCCACGAGGATCATCGGCCAAAGAGCCACGGTTGTGCATGGGGTCATAACCCCATTTGCGCGGGTGGCCAGGCCTAAGCTCTGATCGCCCCCGTAGCTCAGTTGGTCTAGAGCGGCGGCCTTTTAAGCCGCGCGGCGTGGGTTCGAATCCCACCGGGGGCACTTCTCAGTGCCTGAAATGGCGCCGCGACGTGAACACCATCGCCACGTCTGCGGCGTCGCACGCGTCCACCACTTCGTGGTCGCGCTGTGAGCCGCCTGGCTGGATGATCGCCCGGACGCCGGCGTCGATCCCGAGCTGCGCGCCGTCCGCGAACGGGAAGAACGCGTCGGACGCCATCGCCGCGCCCTCGAGGGGCTGCTCTGCCTTCTCGATGGCGATTCGGACGGAGTCCACTCGGCTCATCTGGCCCGCGCCCACCCCGACGGTGGCCAGGCCCTTCGACAGCACGATCGCGTTCGAGCGCACGTGCTTTGCGACCTTCCATGCAAACAGCAGCTCGCCCCACTCCTGCTCCGTCGGCTTGCGCTTCGTGACCACCTGCATCTCGTCGCGCATCTCCATGTCCTCGTCGCGGTGCTGAATCAGGATCCCGCCGCGCACGCGCTTGATGTCGTGCTCGGACACCGGCCAGTCGCGGCGCTCCTGGTTGTCGAGGATGCGGATGTTCTTCTTCTGCTGGAGGATCTCGAGCGCGGCGTCGTCATAGCCCGGAGCGAAGATCAGCTCGACGAACAGCTCGTGCACCGCCTCGGCCGTGTAGCGGTCCACCTTGCGGTTGAAGCAGACGACGCCGCCGAACGCGCTCATCGGGTCGCAGGCCAGCGCCTTTCGGAACGCCTCGTCCGCGCCCCCGCCCACCGCGCAACCGCACGGGTTGTTGTGCTTGATGATCACGCAGGCCGGCACCTCGAACTCGTCCACGAGCTTCCGCCCCGAGTCGAGGTCGAGCAGGTTGTTGAAAGACAGCGCCTTGCCGTGCAGCTTCGACACCATCGACAAGAGGTCGGTGCGAGCGCCCGCCTGCGCGTAGTACGCGGCGCGCTGGTGCGGGTTCTCGCCGTACGAGAGATCGAGCACCTTCTCGTATGCGCGCACATACAGCGACGGGAACTCCTCCTCGCGCTCGCCGAACCAGCGCGCGATCGCCGTGTCGTAACGCGCCGTGTAGGCGAACGCGTCGAGCGCCAGCGCCTGGCGCGTCTGCTGCGAGAGGCGGCCATCGGACGACTGCAGCTCGTCGAGGATCGCGTCGTAGCTCTCGGGGCTGACGACCACCGCCGAGAACGCGTGGTTCTTCGCAGCCGCCCGAATCAGCGTGGGCCCGCCGATGTCGATGTTCTCGATCACCTCGGCATCCTCGACCCCGCGCCTGGCGGCGGTGCGCTCGAACGGGTAGAGGTTCACGCAGACGAGGTCGATCGGCTCGATCCCGTGCTCGTCGATCGTGCGCATGTGGGCCTCGCTGGACCGTACGGCGAGGAGGCCCGCGTAGATCTTCGGGTTGAGAGTCTTGACGCGCCCGTCGAGGATCTCCGGAAAGCCGGTGTAGTCGTCCACGGCGCGCGTCTCGATCCCCGCCTCCGCAAGTTCGCGCGCGGTGCCACCGGTGGAGACGATCTCGACTCCCAGCTGGACCAAGCCGCGTGCGAAGTCCACGAGGCCTCGCTTGTCGGACACCGAAAGGAGCGCCCGCCGCACTTGGACCTCGCCGGGCTGGACCACCCCGGGGCTCTGGGCCTCAATCTCCGCCATCGCGCACCTTTACCTGGCGGCCGTCCACCTCTATAGCGCCGGCGGCGATCAGCGACACCACCCTCGGCAAGAGCTCGTGCTCGATCTCATGGACACGTGCCTCAACCCCCTCGATATCGCGATGGTACGGAAGCTCGAAGGCTCTTTGCATGATGATCGGCCCCGAGTCCACCCCTTCGTCGACGAAGTGGACCGTCACGCCCGTCACCTGCACGCCGTAATCGAGCGCCTGCTCGATCGAGCGAACCCCCGGAAATGCGGGCAGTAGTGACGGGTGCACGTTCACGATCCGGTTGCGGAAGCGCTGGATAAAGCCCCCGCTCAGGATCTCCATGAACCCGGCGAGCACCACCAGGTGCGCCTCGTGCTCGTCCAGCCAGTCCGCCAGCGCGTCGTCGCGCGCCACGCGATCCGGATAGTCCTCGGCCCGAAAGACCTCGGTCTCGATGTCGAACTCCTGCGCCCGCCCAAGCGCGCGCGCATCCTGCTTGTTCGACGCCACGGCGACGATCTCGACGCCGTCGCGCCCGTGGACCTTGTCGATCAGGGCCTGCAAATTCGACCCGGTGCCGGACGCGAGGACCGCTACCCGAAACGTCACGAGGCGACGGACAGTACGGGGTACGGCCCGCGCGACGTGGCCAGGCGGCCGCCCTGGATCAGCTCGTCGATCCGCTCCAGGATCTCGGCGCGGCGCATGTGCGCGGACGCCCCGTACGCGGGCAGCCCGTCGTAGGAGTTCTTGGCGATCTTCTGCGTGCGCGCCCCGTGCACGATTGCCGCGCACGTCGTGCGGCCCACCCGCGGGCTCGCTGTCTGCGCCACCGACAGGATCGCCTCGTCGAGCGAGGCGACCGAGACCGGATCGGGCGGAGGAAGCCCCGGCAAAAGGCCCTCGTCGCACACGTCGCAGCACGCGCCCGTCGCAATGGGCTGCGTCCCGTCCCCGAAGTGGCGCAGGATCCGCGTCCGCCGGCACCCGTCGCCCTCGACGTACGCCCAGATGTCGCGGTACTGGCGCCAGCGGGCGCGCACGGCGTCTCCCATCGACGCTCTGCACGTGCCAGCCGCGCGTCCGTCGTACTCCGCGGCGATCCGACCGACCAACCGCTCCGGCGGCGCCGGCGCCGGGTCGATGACGCCGGCGCGCGAGAGGTGGCCGAGGACCGCCCGCATTTGCTCGTCGCTGAGTCCCGTGAGCTCCTCGAGCCTCCAGGCGTCGAGCTCGTACCGGCCGCTCTCGTCCGCCAGGCCGGCGATCGCCTCGGCCACGCGCCCCGGCATGGCTTCCGATAGCTCGTCACGCTTGATGAAGTGCACGTGCAGGGCCTTGTCGCGATTCTCGGCCAGTAGGAGCGCGCGCGCCGCTGCGCCATCGCGACCCGCACGCCCAGCCTCCTGGTAATACGCCTCGAGCGACGCCGGAACGGATGCGTGGACAACCGTCCGCACGTTCGGCTTGTCCACCCCCATCCCGAATGCGTTCGTCGCGACGATCACCTCGATCTCGTCCGCAAGGAAGGCGCGCTGCACCTGCGCCCGCTGCTCGCGCGGCAGCCCCGCGTGATACGCGGCAGTCTTGATTCCGGTTGCCGCGGCCAGCACCTCGGCCAGCTCCTCGGACCCGGCGCGCGTTCCCGCGTAGACGATCGCGGGTCGCGCCTCCGCATCGCGCAGCGCCTCCACGAGCATCGGCCGCTTCTCGTGCGGGGCCGGCCGGGCGACCGCAAAGGCGAGGTTCGGCCGGTCGAAGCCCGTGGTCACGCTCACCGGCTCGCGCAGCCCGAGCCGCCGCACGACGTCGGCCGCCACCTGCGGCGTGGCGGTGGCCGTGGAGGCCATCAGCGAACGAGCGCCCACGTAGCGAGCGGCGTCCGCCAGCCGGAAGTAATCCGGGCGGAAGTCGTGGCCCCATTGCGACACGCAGTGCGCCTCATCGACAACGAACAGCCCCACCTTGGCCTCGCGGATCCGGTCGACGAACCCCGGTGATGAAAAGCGCTCCGGCGCCACATACAGGAGCCGCAGGCGCCCGGCGAGCGCCGCGTCGACCGCGGCGCGGTTCGCGCTCGAGTCCTGCTGCGAGTTGACGAGCGCGACGTCCTCGCGCCCGCGCGCGTGAAGCGCCTCGACCTGGTCCTGCATCAACGCGACGAGCGGCGAGACGACGATCGCCAGGTCGTCGCCGACGAGCGCCGGGAGCTGGTAGCAGAGCGACTTGCCTGATCCCGTGGGCATGACCACGAGGACGTCGCGGCCGGCGAGTGCGGCCTCGCACGCGTCCCGCTGGCCCGGGCGGAAGTCCGAGAAGCCGAACAGGTCGTGAAGTTCGCGCGCGAGGTCCACGGCCGCCCAGGCTACTCCCGGGGGAAGCGGATTCAGGGCGTTTGGACCAGAGTTGTTACGTAACGTCCGAGGTCTTCGCGCGGCGCCACTGCGACGGGTCGGGAAGCGGCGTCAGGATCTGCTCGAGCTGCTCGCGCATGTGCTCGTAATCGGGCGGGAGGGTCAACGCCTCGCCGAGCGTCTCTATGGGCTCGTCGGCCGTGAATCCGGGCCCGCGCGTGGCCAGCTCGAAGAGGACGCCGCTGGGCTCGCGGAAGTAGATCGAGCGGAACCAGAAGCGGTCGATGATGGGCGTGGCACGCGCGCCGGCGGCGATCACCTGCTCGCGCCACGCTTCCTTCTCGTCCATCCCCATCGACCACGCGACGTGATGCACGGTGCCCGCACCTTCCTGGCCGGCGGCGTCGGTGGCGTCGTAGATGATGCGCCCGCCGCGCTCCTGGCCTCGCGCTTGCCACTCGCTGTCGGCACCCTGCTCCATCGCCATCCCGTCCTCCAGCAGATGCCGGCTGGCCTCCGGGTCGCGCGTGAACACCCGCACGGCCTCGAAGCCCTGAAGCGCATGCTCGTCGGGCACCTCGGCCGCGTGCGCGATAAGCGGCGCGTCGGGCGCCTCGGAGACGGTGAGCTCATGCTCGAGCCCCTCGGGATCGGAGAAGACGAGCGAGCCGTTCTCGCGCTTCGTGTCGACGCCCTCGCCCCCGAGCCGGTCCGCCCAGAAGTCGAGCGTGTCCGTGGAGCCGACGCGATGGATCAGCCGGTGCACCATGCCGGCGCCTGCCTTGCCGGGCGCGGCGCCCGGGAACTCGAAGAAGGTCAGGTCGTGTCCCGGCGCGCCCTCCTCGTCCCCATAGAAGAGGTGATAGATGGTGGGCTGGTCCTGGTTGACGGTCTTCTTGACCATCCGCAGGCCCATCACGCGCGCGTAGAAGTCGACGTTGCGCGGCGCGTCGCCGGTGATGCAGGTGATGTGGTGGATGCCCTCGAGCTGCATAGCTCCGCTACGGGTCATACCCGGACGGGAGCCTTTTCCTCGAGCGCGAACTTCCCGTTAGCCGAATGCGTGCGCTCGAGGGGGTATTCACCCGTGAAGCAGGCGTCGCAGTGCGTGTCGCGCGTGGACCTGATCGCCTCGTAGACGCCCTGGAGCGACAGATAGGCCAGCGAGTCGCAGCCGAGCTCCTTCGCGACCTCCTCGACCGTGCGGTCGTGCGCGACCATCTCCTCCGAGGTGGACATGTCGATGCCGTAGTGGCAGGGGTAGCGAATCGGTGGCGCCGAGATCCGCATGTGCACCTCGGCGGCGCCGGCGTCGCGCAGCATCGAGACGATCTGGCGCGTCGTGTTGCCGCGCACGATCGAGTCGTCCACCACGACGATCCGCTTGCCGCGAACCACCTCGGGCAGCGGGTTGAATTTCATCCGCAGGCCGTGCTTGCGCAGCTCCTGGCCGGGCTGGATGAACGTGCGGGCGACGTAGCGGTTCTTGATCAGGCCGTCGTCGCGCGTGATCCCGGAGGCCTTGGCGTAGCCGGCCGCAGCGGGGTTGCCCGAGTCCGGCACCGCGATGACCACGTCCGCGACGACCGGGGCCTCGCGCCAGAGGATCTCGCCCATCTTGCGGCGCGAGACCTGTGTGCGGTTGCCCTCGAGCAGGGAGTCGGGGCGCGCGAAGTAGATGTGCTCGAAGACGCAGAACGAGCGCCGCTCGCCCTGGACGATCTGCCGGGTCTCGATGCCGCGTTCCGACAGCGAGACCATCTCGCCGGGCTGGACGTCGCGCAGGAACCGCGCGCCGATGATGTCGAAGGCGCAGCTCTCCGAGGCGACGCAATAGCGGTCGCCCACCTGGCCCAGGGCTAGCGGGCGGAGCCCCGCGCCGTCACGGAACGCCACGACGGAGTCGTTCGTCATGACCACGGTGGAGAAGGCCCCCTTGAGCTGCGGCATCACGTCCTCGAGCGCATCCTCGAGCGTGTCCGCCTCGTGCGTCGAGAGCATGGCGGCGATCAGCTCGGAGTCCGAGGTGGAGCGGAAGGCGACACCGCGCTTCGAGAGCTCCTCGTGCAGCTCGAGCGCGTTGATCAGGTTGCCGTTGTGGGCGAGCGCGACCTCGCGCCGGTCGGAGCGGTAGACGGGCTGGGCGTTCTCCCATGCCGACGATCCCGTGGTCGAGTAGCGGACGTGGCCCACGGCCATCGAGCCGGTGAGCGCGCGCAGCTTCGTCTCGTCGAACACCTGTGAGACGAGACCCAGGTCGCGCAGGGTCATGATGTGGCCGTTCTCGCAGGTCGCTATCCCGGCCGACTCCTGGCCCCGGTGCTGGAGCGCGTACAGCGCGAAGTACGCCAAACGGGCGACGTCGGATTCCGGGGCGTATACCCCGAAGACGCCACACTCGTCGCGCGGGCCGTCGCGATCGGGAATCGGCTCAAGAGGAGTCATTCGAACCGGCTAGGCAGTGACCCGCCGTGGGCCTCTTGCGCAGCTGCCACCGGCACGGAGAGCGTAGCAACGCCAGCCGTGATGTCGAGCCGGCTGCCGCCCGTCTCTCCGATGACTCGAAAACCGTGCGGGTGCAGGGCTTCTTCGAGCTTCTCGATGTCCTCGCGCGGCCCTGCGAGGAGCACTCCCCCCGGTCCCTCGCCGAACAACGGAAAGCCGTCGCCGAGCTCGACCTTCGCGCCGACCCCGGCGGGAATCGCCGCCTCGGCGAGCGCACAGGCGACCCCGCCCTCGGAGACGTCGTGGGCGGTCACGACCGCGCCAGAGCGCACGGCGGCGCGGATCGCTTCGAGCGCTGCGGCGTGGGCCGGCAGGTCGATGGCCGGCAGCTCGGTGGCGAGCCGGCCCTGCAGCTTCTCGAGCTCGGACCCTTGGGGCGACGGAGAGAACGGACCGACCAGGGCAATCGCGTGGCCGGGCTCGCGAAACGAGCTCCACGGCACCGTCTCCGGGTCGGGCAGCTTGCCGACCACTCCCACGACCGGCGTGGGGAAGATCGGGCCGCCGCCGCCCTCGTTGTAGAGCGAGACGTTGCCGCCCACCACCGGAGCGCCGACCGCGAGACAGGCGTCGCGCAGCCCCTCCACCGCGCGCGTGAGCTGCCACGCGATGTGCGGCTTCTCGGGGTTGCCGAAGTTGAGGCAGTTCGTCAGCCCGAGCGGCTCGGCTCCCACGCAGGCCAGGTTGCGCGCGCACTCAAGCACCGCCTCGACGGCGCCCGTGTACGGGTCGCACGCCACTCGGCGGCCGTTCCCGTCGATGGAGACGGCGATGGCGCCGCTTCCGCCATCCGGCTCGAGCATGAGCACCGCGGCGTCGGCCTCCTCCGGGCGGCGCGTCGTGCGCGAGCCGACGATCCAGTCGTACTGCTCGAACGCCCACCGCTTCGAGGCCACGTTCGGCGATCCCAGCAGCGCGAGCAGGGTCTCCTCGGCTGACTCACTTCCGTCGAGCTTCGCCGGCGGCGCGGGGTAGATCGGCTCGCGCGGCTCGACCGGGTCGAGGTCGTAGAGGGGGCAGTCGTCGACAAGCGCCTCGACCGGCATGTCGCCGACCACCTCGCCACCGGAGCGCACCACCAGGCGGCGCGTATCGGTCACGGTGCCGATCGCGGTCGCGCGGACCTCCCACTTCTCGCACACGGCGAGCACCTGGTCGAGCTTGTCCGGCTCGA
>CAWIUV010000008.1:0-104806 GCA_963839405.1 uncultured Thermoleophilaceae bacterium | reverse complement strand
AGCGTGAGGACTCGAACCCGAGGTGCGCTACCTGCACAAGCTCTACGAGGTCGTGCAGAAGCGCGTGAAGGAGACGCCGCGCGGCGATGGTCTTCCAGGAGGCCGACCTTCCGGTCCGCGTCATCGGGGCACTTCCCGAGCAGTTCGACGGGCACGTCGACGACGAGAAAGCGCATCACCGGCTGGTGTCGTTCTTCACCCGCACGTCCCCCGAGCTGCTCGACCGGCTCGAGCTCTACAAGGGCAAGGCGCCGCTCTTCGAGAAGCAGGGGATCGAGGACGTCATCAAGACGACCCTCAGCCGGCGCGTCGACCTGCCCTCGGGCGGCTACCTGATGATCGACTACGCCGAGGCGCTGACCGTGATCGACGTCAACTCAGGGTCGTTCACCGGACGCGGCAAGGGCGCCCGGCTGAGGAAACGATCACGAAGACGAATCTGGAGGCCGCCGAGGAGACCGTCCGCCAGCTGCGGCTGCGTGATATCGGCGGCATCATCGTCATCGACTTCATCGACATGTCGCGCTCGCGCAACCGCGAGGCGGTCCTGAAGGTCTTGCGGAAGGAGCTCGACGAGGACCGGACCAAGACCTACGTGATGGAGATCTCGCCCTCGGGCTCGTCGAGATGACGCGCCAGAACGTCACCGACGGCGTACGCGAGATCCTCACCAAGACGCGCCCCACCTGCGTGGGCGAGGGCGTCGTGCTGTCGGAGGAGACGGTCGCGCTCGAGACCGAGCGGCGGCTGCGGGACCTCGTCAAAGAGCACCCGAAGCCCGAGGCGTACCTGGTGCAGGTGCACCCACGGGTTCGTCGCAGCTCCTCGGGGCCGAGGCCGGGCGCCCGCTGCTCGAGCTCGAGCGCGAGGTAGGCAAGCACTTCCACTTCGAGGGCGGTGAAGGGCTGCCTCTTGACTGGTTCGAGCTGGTGGCCACCGGCACACGCGATGAGATCGAGAGCCGGGCCCTGCCGTTCCGCGAGGGCGAGGAGCTGCTCGTCCAGATCGAGGAGCCGCACATGTACGACGAGGACGCGGCCGTCGGCAAGATCGACTCGTACGTGATCTTGTGGCCGGCGCCGGGCGCCTCATCGGCGAGGAGCGGCTGGTCCGGATCACCGAGGTCGGGCGCACGTCGGCAGCGGCCGAGGTCGTCGGCGGCGTGCCGGAGCCGGAGGAGGGCGAGGACGGCAAGAAGCCCCAGCGGCGGCGGGGACGCCGCGGCGGGCGTGGAAGGAATAGGACCTCGACTTCCAGCTAGACTGCTCCGTCCGGCGGCTGAGGGGTCAGACCCCTGTCTCGCAATGGCTTTGCATCGGCACGATTGTCCGGGTCTGACCCCCTCTGCGCCCTCTCTGTGTCATGTACGCAATCGTCCGAGTCGGCAACAAGCAGTACCGCGTCGAGAAGGGGGACACCCTCCTCGTGGATCGCGTGCGGGATGACGAGGGCTCGAAGCTAGACCTCGAACCGCTGCTGTACCGCTCGGACGAGACGATCTTCGACAGCAAGGACCTCGAAAAGGTGAAGGTCGAGGCCGCGGTCGTGGGTCACGAGCGCGGCAAGAAGATCCACGGGCTCAAGTTCAAGCCCAAGCGCGGCTACAAGCGCCGCTTCGGAGCGCGCGCAGACCTGACCCGGATCGAGATCAAGGACATCAAGCTGCTCAGCCGCAAGCCGGCCTCCTCGGCGAAGCCGAAGGACGAGGAGAAGGAGGCTGCGCCGGCGGCCGAGAAGAAGGCCCCGGCGGCGAAGAAGGCTCCGGCGAAGAAGAAGGCTCCGGCGAAGAAGAAGGCACCCGCTAAGAAGAAGGCGCCGGCCGCGAAGAAGAAGGCTCCGGCGAAGAAGAAGGGATCCAGCAGTGGCTCATAAGAAAGGTCTTGGTTCAAGCCGGAACGGCCGCGACTCGAACGCGCAGCGCCTGGGCGTGAAGGTCTTCGCGGGCCAGCAGGTGAGCGGCGGCGAGATCATCGTGCGCCAGCGCGGCACCCGCTTCAAGCCGGGCGATGGCGCCGGCATCGGCAAGGACGACACGATCTTCGCCGCGCGGGCGGGCATCGTCGAGTTCGGCACGAAGCGCGGCAAGCGCTGCGTCACCGTCGTCCCGAACGACTAGCGCTCGTTCTCCTCTGCATCGCTGCCGGCTGCGGCGGCGGGGAGGACGGCCAGCCGGAGGAGCCGGCGGCCGAGCCCGTGCCGCTGCGCGAGCAGCTCGGGTCGCTTCTCGTGTCGAGCTTCGAGGGCACGACGCTGCCCGACTACATGGACCGGCGGCTCCGTGCGGGGGAGACAGTGGGCGGGGTGCTCTTCGGCCCGAACATCTCCACACCCGCGGGGACACGCCGCCTCACGGCGGCGATCCAGAAGGCCGCGGGCGGCGATGCGCTCATAGCGACCGACCAGGAGGGCGCCGCCGTCAGCCAGATCCCGTTCGCCGACACCGCCGAGGAGCTCGCCGACACCGGCGTGAACGTGAACCTCGCGCCGGTTGCCGATGTCGCGCAGCCTGGCTCCGTCATGGCGGGCCGCGCCTTCGAGACGGATGTCTCCGCGAACGTCGTCGCCGCGTCGGACGAGCTGGAGGCGGCCGGCGTCCTGCCGACCCTCAAGCACTTCCCGGGGTTCGGCCGTGCGACGGAGAACACCGACGACGCGCCCGTGACGATCGACGCGTCGCGTGAAGAGCTCGAGACCGATCTCGAGCCGTTCGCCGCGGCGATCGATGCCGGGGCGCCGCTCGTCATGGCGTCGCACGCGCTCTACCCGGCGCTCGACCCCGAGTACCTCGCCTCGCAGTCGCCCGCGATCCTGCAGGACCTCCTGCGCGACGAGCTCGGCTTCGACGGCGTCGTGATCACGGACAGCCTCGAGGCAGAGGCGGTGTTGGCGCGCTCGTCGGTCGAGGTGGCCGCGGAGCGGTCGCTCGCCGCCGGCGCCGACCTGCTGCTGATGACCGGCCGCGGGTCGTGGATCCACGTGTTCCCGCACCTGCTCCAGCGGGCGCGCAAGTCGCCGGCGCTGCGTGCCCGGATCGCCGAGTCGGCCGCGCGCGTGCGCCGACTTCAGTCCGACCTGCTGGACTAGTGCCGTGTTCACGGATCGCGCGAAGATCTTCGTCCAGGGCGGCGCAGGCGGAAGCGGCGCTGTCTCGTTCAGGCGCGAGGCGCACGTGCCGAAGGGCGGTCCCGATGGGGGCGACGGCGGCCGCGGCGCCGACGTGGTGCTCGTCACCGACGGGTCGCTGCGCGACCTGCAGAGCTTCCGCCGCCGGCGCGCACTTCAAGGGCTCGCGGGGCGGGCATGGCGAGGGAGGCGAGCGCCACGGCGCGAGCCCGGCTGTGCTCGAGATCCCCGTGCCGCCGGGCACGGTCGTCGAGGAGGCGGGTGGCGCGCTGCGCATCGACATGGTGCGTCCCGGCGAGCGGGTAGTCGTCGCTCAGGGCGGCTCGGGCGGCCGCGGCAACAAGCGCTTCACGAACTCGACCCGGCAGGCGCCCAGCTTCGCCGAGAAGGGGCTGCCGGGGGAGGAGCGCTGGCTCGAGCTGCGGCTGAAGCTGCTGGCCGACGTCGGCCTGGTCGGCCTGCCGAACGCCGGCAAGTCGTCACTGCTGTCGCGGTTGACGCGCGCGGCGCCGAAGGTGGCCGACTACCCGTTCACGACGCTCGAGCCGGTGCTCGGCACGCTCGAGGGCGCCGAGCGCCAGCTCGTCGTGGCAGACATCCCGGGGCTCATCGAAGGCGCGAGCGGCGGTGCCGGGCTCGGCCACGAGTTCCTCGCGCACGTCGAGCGCACCGGCCTGCTGGTGCACGTGCTCGACGTGGCGCCGGTCGATGGGTCCGAGCCGGCCGAGAACTACGCAACGGTGGAGGCGGAGCTGGCGAGCCACGGGCATGGGCTGGCCGAGCTGCCGCGGATCCTCGCGCTGTCGAAGGCCGACCTGGTGCCGGCCGAGGACGCCGACCGGGCCGCCGCGGAGTGGCGCGAGCGCAGGCCCGACCTGCTGGCGGTCGTCGTCACGTCCTCGGCGACGGGGCAGGGTCTCGACGACCTGGGCCGCGAGCTGTTCCGCCACGTGCCCGAGCACCCCGTCGCGCCGGCGGCGCCGGACGAAGCGGTCGCCGAGCACAAGGTCTACCGCCCTGCCGACGACTCAGGGCTACACGGTCGAGCGCGGGCCCGACGGCGTCCTGCGCGTGGTCGGGCCGGCGGTGGAGCGCCTCTGGCGCGGCACGACATCGAGAACGAGGAGGCGCTCCGCTACGTCGAGGAGCGGCTGCGCAAGATGGGCGTGATCCGCGCACTCGAGCAGGCCGGGTTCGAGCCGGGGGATGACGTTGAGCTTGCAGGCACTGTCTTCGAGCTGGACCCTGGGTCACCATTCCGGTAATGGCGCGGCTGGTTGTCATGAAGTTCGGGTCCAGCATCGTCGCCGACGAGCGCGGCGAGCTGCGCGCGGACGTGCTCGACGGGGTCTGCGGCGAGGTGGCGCGCCTGCACGGCGCGGGCGACGACGTCGTGCTCGTCACCTCGGGCGCGATCGCCCGCGGGATGCGCCTCATGGACCTGCCTGTCCGGCCGTCGGCGATGGCGGAGCTCCAGGGTGCCTCGGCCGTGGGCCAGGGGAAGCTCTACCGCGCATACGACGAGATGCTGGCCGCGCGCGGAATCCCGAGCGCGCAGGTGCTGCTCACCTTCTTCGACATGTCCGCGCGCACGCACTACCTGAACGCGCGGCAGACGCTCCACAAGCTGCTCGACTGGCGGATCGTGCCGGTGATCAACGAGAACGACACCACCACGACCGACGAGATCACGTTCGGCGACAACGACTTCCTCGCGGCGCAGGTGGCGATCCTGCTCGGCGCCGACCTGCTGATGCTCCTGACCGACACCGACGGGCTGTACACGGCGGACCCGCGCGAGAACGCTGACGCGGAGCTGATCGCGGAGGTGCAGCGGTTCGAGGACCTCGAGGGGCTCGAGATCGGCGTGTCCACGTCGCCGCTGGGCTCGGGCGGCATGCGCTCGAAGGTGGTGGCGGCTGAGATGGCGACTGCCGCCGGCATCCCCGCGCTGATCCTGAACGGGACCCGCCCCGATGCGATCGCGACCGCGCTCGACGACGGCGGCGAGGGCACGCGCTTCCATCCCCAGGAGGGGCGCGTCTCGAGCTTCAAGCTCTGGCTCAAGTACGCGAAGCCGACGCGCGGCCGGCTCGAGATCGACGCGGGCGCGGAGCAGGCGCTGCGCGAGCGCGGCACGAGCCTGCTCCCGGTCGGCGTGGTCGGCGTGCACGGCGACTTCGAAGCGGGCGACGCGGTCGAGGTGTGCCCCACCGACAACGGGCGTCCGATCGGCAAGGGGATCGTCAACTACTCGGCCAGCGAGCTCCGCCGCATCAAGGGCATGAAGTCCGCGGAGGTGCAGGAGGTCCTCCCGCGCGCGAGCGAGGAAGCAGTGCACCGCGACTACTTCGTGCTGGGTTAGAGACGCCCGGAGAAACTCGCGGACTGCCTCGCGCTCGCGGTCCCGCAGGTGCGGGTCGCGGGCGCGCCGTTCCGCCGCTTCCGCGAGCGCGCCGGGGTCCGGCCGCTGGCCGACTCCGTTGAGGTAAGCGCCCACGAAGCGCCGCCTGACAGCGCGACCGACGGACTCCAGCCAGCGCGGGAAGTCGGCGTCCGAGGTGGCGAGGATGACCTGGCTGAAGGCGACGTCCGACATCGGATCGCCCTCGCCGCCGTTCGACCAGTCGATCACGACGGGGCCTTCCGCGGCGAGCATGATGTTCAACGGGTGGAAGTCCCCGTGCACGACGCCGGCATCGAGCACCGTGCGGTGGATGCCGGCCGAGCTCACGCGCGAACGAAGCGAACCGCCACGGTTGCCGCTCGATCTCCCTGAGCATCGTTGGCCCGTCGACACGCTCGAGCACGAGCGCATCGGGTTGGACCTCGAGCACCTTGGGGACCGGCACGCCGCCGGCAGCAGCCTTGCGCATGACTGCGGCCTCGCGCTCGGTGTCGCAGGGCTCACCGTGGCGGTAGCGGCGCAGGACGGCATCGGCTCCGTACTCGAACACGTCACACGCACGGCCGGTCGCCAAAAGGCGACCCGGATCGGCCGGTACCCTTGAATCGATGGCCACCACGGCGGCATCAGTATCCGACATCTGCGCGCAGGCGAAGGCCGCGGCGCGCAAGCTCGCCACGCTCGACACCGAGACGAAGGACCGCGCGCTTCACGCGCTGGCCGACGCGCTCGAGGAGCGCTCGGCAGAGATCCTCGAGGCGAACGAGCGGGACATGGAGGCGGGCCGCGAGAGCGACCTCAGCGCGTCGCTGCTCGACCGGCTCCAGCTCACCGAGGAGCGGCTCGCCACGATCGCGCGCGACGTCCGCGACATCGCGGCGCTCCCCGACCCGGTCGGTGACGTGGTCGAGGAGCGGACGCTGCCGAACGGCATCCGGCTCGAGAAGGTGCTCGTCCCGATGGGAGTCGTCGCGGTCGTCTACGAGGCGCGTCCGAACGTGACGATCGACTGCTCGGCACTCTGCATCAAGTCGGGGAACGCAATCGTCCTGCGCGGGTCGTCGATGGCAGCGCACTCAAACGCGACGCTTGCCGGCATCGCGGTGGAGGCGGTCGAAGCCGCCGGCCTGCCGGCAGGGTCGATCTCGCCGGTCACCGGAGGCGACCGCGACGAGCTGCGCCAGATCGCATCGGCGGACGGACTCGTGGACCTCGTGATCCCGCGCGGGGGCGAGGGGCTCAAGAACGCGCTCAAGGAGCACGCCACCGTGCCGGTGATGTACGCGGCGGCGGGCAACTGCCACGTGTACGTCGATGCCGACGCCGACCTCGACATGGCGGTGAGGATCGCAGTGAACTCGAAGACTCAGCGGCCGAGCGTCTGCAACGCGGCCGAGACGCTCGTCGTGCACTCGCAGATAGCGCCGGAGTATCTGCCGCGGGTGATGCAGGAGATGCTCGATCGCGGCGTCGAGCTGCGCGTCGATGGCCGCGCCCGCTCGCTGGCGGGCGACCTGGCCGGCCGCACGACCGAGGCCTCCGACCAGGACTGGGCGACGGAGTTCCACGACCTGATCCTGGCCGTGAAGGTCGTCGACTCGGTCGACGAGGCGATCGACCACGTGAACCAGTGGAGCAGCGGCCACTCCGAGGCCATCGTCACGGCGTCCGACGACACCGCGCGCGCCTTCACGACCGGCGTCGACGCCGCCTGCGTGTACGTGAACGCGTCTACCCGCTTCACCGACGGCGCCGAGTTCGGCATGGGGGCCGAGATCGGCAACTCCACACAGAAGCTGCACGCGCGCGGGCCTATCGGGACCCGCGAGCTCTGCTCGTTCAAGTGGATCGCCCACGGCGACGGACAGGTGAAGGAGTAGAAGGCCGCTTGCGGATCGGCCTCTTCGGCGGCGCATTCAACCCGCCACACGTCGGACATCTCGTCTGCGCGCAGGAAGCGCACGCCCAGCTCGAGCTCGATGTGGTCGTGTGGGTGCCCGTCGGCCAGGCGCCGCACCGGGAGATCCCTCAGGACCCCGGGCCGGAGGTGCGGTTCCAGATGTGCGACTACGCGACTGCGGCCGACGAGCGCTTCGGGCTCTCACGGATCGAGATCGACCGCGAGGGCCCGTCGTACACGGCCGACACGCTCCGCGAGCTGAGGGAGCGCTCGCCCGAGGACGAGCTCGTGCTGCTGCTGGGCGGCGATCAGGCGGCCGCGCTGTCGACCTGGCATGAGCCCGGCGAGGTGATGCGGCTGGCGACGATCGCGGTCGCCGAGCGCGGCGACATGGATCGCGCGCGTGTCGAGGAAGCGATCGGCGGGGAGGCTGATCTCAGGTTCTTCGACATGCCGCGCATCGACGTGTCCTCCACAATGGTCAGGGAGCGGGCGGCCTCGGGGCGGCCGATCCGCTATCTCGTCCCTGACAAGGTCGCGAACTTCATCGGCGCGCAGAGCCTCTACGGCGCGTCCGTCCCAAGCTGATGGCTGAGACAGCACACGCACACGACACCCTGGCGCCCGAGGCGCTCGCCAACCGGATCGCGGAGATCGCGGCGGACAAGAAGGCCGCCGAGGTCCGGATCCTCGACCTGCGCGGAATTGTCGGCTACACCGACTTCTTCGTGGTCTGCTCGGGCAACACCGAGCGGCAGACGAAGGCGATCCACGACGGGATCTACCAGGAGCTCAAGAAGGAGCACCGGCTGCTCCCCCGGCGCGTCGAGGGCGACCGGGAGGCCCGCTGGGTGCTGATGGACTACCTCGACGCGGTCGTGCACATCTTCACTCCCGAGGCCCGGGAGTACTACCGGCTGGAACAGCTGTGGGGCGAGGCTCCCGCGCGGGAGGTGGAATAGCGAGCGGAGTGCCGGCGACGGCGCAGTGGTGCTCCGGCACGCGCTCGATCGCTTCCTGGCAGGGCCGCCGGTCCGGTTCCTTGGCGCGCTCGAGGACGTCGCCGCGGATGGTGGCGAAGGCGACCAGGCCGCCCGCCGCGGACAGCGCCGCCGCGATGATCATGCCCATCGTGAACGCGTCGGCGATCGCGTCCGGGTCCTGGTAGTCCGAGCCGCTGAGGCCGGCCAGGAGCGGGAGCACCGCGACGGCGAACAGCCCCGCCGTGCGCGCGACGGCGTTGTTGACTCCGGAGGCGATCCCCGCCTGACGTGGATCCGCGGCGGCGAGGACGGTGATCGTGACCGGCGCGACCACAAGTGTGAGGCCGACTCCGAAGACCATGATGCCCGGCAGGATGCCGGTGAGATAGCTGTCGCCGGGGTCGATCTGGCTCAGCATCAGCATGCCGACCGCGACCACGAGCGGACCCAACGTCAGCGGTATGCGCGGGCCGATCCGCTGGGCGAGCGCGCCGGCTCGGGCGGAGAAGACGAGCATGAGCGCGGTGGTGGGGAGGGAGGCCGCGCCCGCCTCGATCGCGGTGTAACCGAGAGCGATCTGGAGGAACACCACGAACAGGAAGAACATCGCGCCAAGCGCCGCGTAGACAACGAAGGTGACGAGGTTCGCGCCCGTGAACTGGCGCGAGGCGAAGATCGACAGCGGGAGCATCGGCTGCGGGTGGCGGCGCTCGACGCGGATGAAGGCGGCCAGGCTGAGGATCCCGATGGCGAGGCCTGCGAGGACCATCGGCGCTCCGAAGCCGTTTTCCGAGGCCTGGATGAAAGCGAATGTGATCCCGCCGAGGCCGAGCGCGGCGAGCGCGGATCCGGCGAGGTCGAGCTTGCCCGTCATTGTGGTGTCGCGCGTCTCAGGGACGTGGCGGCGGGACGCCCATACGACGAACGCGCCGAGCGGGAGGTTGATCAGGAAGATCGCGCGCCAGCTGACCGCGTCGATCAGATAGCCGCCGACCAGTGGCCCTGCGGCGCCCGCGAGGCCGACGAGGGCCGACCAGGCGCCGATCGCGCGCCCGCGGTCCTCCTCGCGGAAGGTGGCCTCGATGATCGCGAGGCTGCCGGGGGTCAGCAGCGCACCGCCGACGCCCTGGACGATGCGCGCCCCGGCCAGCACCTCGACGGTCGGGGCGAGCGCGCAGAGAGCCGAGGCGACGGTGAACCAGACCACGCCGATCTCGAAGATCCGCCGGCGCCCATAGCGATCGCCGAGCGCGCCGCCGAGCAGGATCAGCGAGGCGAGCGTGAGGAGGTAGCCGTTGATCGTCCACTGGAGTCCTGCGACGTCGGCGTCGAGGTCGCGTCCCAGCTCGGGAAGCGCGACGTTGACGACGGTGGCCTCGAGGAACGCGACGGCCGAGCCGAGCACGGCGGTGGCGAGCACCCAACGACCCCGTTTCGAGGCGAGCTGGAGCGCGGGTCCATCCATCGGTTCAAGCAAGCGTACGGGTCCGCGCGAAGCTGCTGACGGCGGGCGGGCTTCGGGTTACGCTCGCCGTTCGACCCACGGAATCGGAGGAACTCGCATGGCTCGTGCCGAGAACAAGATCAAGGATGGCGCCGCGCCCCACCTGGAGCCCGGAGAGGAAGTGCTCGCCGCGGTCGTTGCCCGCCCGCGTGGCTGGACTCAGGCGAACGCGTCCGCCGGCGGCGGCTTGATCCCGGGCATGGTCGGCGGTGCGCTCGGCAACAAGAAGCAGCAGCAGAACGTCGACTCAGCGGAGTCCGCGGGCTTCGAGCTGGCGAGCCCGATGGCGCTCGCGGTGACGCAGAGTCGCCTGATCGTGTTCAAGATCAGCTCGCCGATCGGGCTCGGCATGGGCGGCGACGTGAAGGAGCTCGTCAGCGCGGCGCCGCTGGCCGAGGTCGATTCGATCGAGGTGAAGCGGCTCGCGGTCGGCAAGACCATGACGGTGACGGTGCGCGGCAACCCGTTCGTCCTCGAGGTGGGCGCCGGTGCGAACGCGGGCGGCGTGGCGGACGCATTCGAGAGCGCGAAGGCAGCCGCATAGGTTCGTAACACCCGCAGCCCACGCGTCACACCCGCCGAGCGAGGCTGACGCGATGCACCCTTCACCGCGTCACCAACAGGTCGAGGCCCGCATGCGCGAGCTCCTGACCGCCGCCGGCCTGCCCCAACCCGACGACATCGCGCACGTCAGCCGCGCGGTGATCTTCCTCTGGTACGAGACGAAGGCCTTCGTCCTGGTCGATCTCGAGGAGATGCCCGACGGGGAGGACCCGCTCGACGGGCTCGACGTGACTCAGCTGGCGATCGACCTCGACCGCGAACTGCCGGACGTCGCCCGGCTTCATCGAAGCGGCCTAGGCGGCCGCGGTCGGCGTACCGGCCGACGAACAGCCCGCGCTCCGGGAGCCGCAGCTGTGGCGCGGCTCCCGTGAGCCGGACGTAAGGGCGTCCGCGCCGCTCGACGTGGAACTCCTCGCCGGCCGCGGCGCGTTCCATGTACCAGCCGAAGCGGTTGCCGGAACTCTTCGCGCCGACGACGACCTGCGCCGGAATTACGAGGCGGAGAGTGGAGCTGGGGGGACTCGAACCCCCGGCCTCCTGACTGCCAGTCAGGCGCTCTAGCCAACTGAGCTACAGCCCCAGGGAACTCGAAATCGAGAGGCTTGGTTAACGCCCGCCCGCTGGCCGTTGCGAGCCGGGGTGAGCCGAAGGCGGATTTGCGTGCCGACCCTCAACGAGCTCGATCGGCAGCAGGTAGCAGCGATCAAGTATCACCGGCATAGACCGCCACCAAATCGATCTCCTCGCGGCGGTAGACGCGACGCACGTAGCCCGCACGGCGTTGTGCGGTTTCCGCCAACCTGCACGACGATCACGCTCTGTCGGGCATCGACCCGGCCCCACTTGCACTGGACTCGATAGATGCGGTCGCCGATCTCGAAGCCCATGTCGTAGCGGCCATGTTCGGCAACCGGCTTGAGCACCGGAATGCCCAAGCGTGTGGCGGCAAGCTCGATCTCGAGTTCGGCTACCGCACCCTTGACGTTCGGCGATTCCACGAACATATGTTCGCGTCCGAGCCGGACGGAAAAGGGCGCTAGTTCTCGACCCAGCTCGGCGGCTCGAGGTCGGCGAACGGGTTCTCCTGTCCCGCGCCGGGCCGCCGTCTACGCGCCGGCTCGGCCGGCTCCGCGGGCTCGTCCGCCGCGGCGGGCGCAGCGTCCTCGACCACCGGCTCGGTGCGCGACGCCGCGCGCAGGTCCGCCGACATCGCGCGGTGGGAGTTCGTGACGTCGCGCAGGATGCGCTCGGCGTGCGAGGTCAGCAGGTGGGCGAGCTGCTTCATGCCGGCCGACACCGCCTTCGCCTGGTCGAGCACCTCGTCAGCGGCCTCCTGCGCGTCCTTGATCCGCGCCGCGGCCTCCTTGCGCGCGGCCTCCACGTCGGCCTGGGCCGATTCGCGGGCCAGCTCGCGGACGGACGTCGCCTCCTCGCGCGCGGCGCGCGTGAGCTTCTCGGCGCTCTCCTGCGCCACCGCGACGATCGACTCGACCTGCTGCGCCGCCAGCTCCGCGGCGCGCGAGACCGGTTTCAGCGTCGGTTGCTCGTCCGGTTCCGAGCTCATCGCTTCCCAGATGCTGACAGGAGGTCCAGGCAGAAATACCGAATTGCCTGATTCAGGACGTCCGCCTGCTCCCACTGGAGGAAGTGGCCGGCGCCCTCGACCACGAACGGGCCGACCCGTTCGGTGCATGCGACGGCCATCCGATGGGGGAAATCCCGCGGGATCACGTGGTCCTCCGGCCCGTACAGCAGAAGCGTCGGAACGGCCGACTTCTCGAAGATCCGCGGCATCTCGCTGACCTGGCGCGGCCCGCCCGCGTACTCGTAGTTCGCGATCGACGCGCGGAATGACTCCGCGTCCCCGAACGGCTCGGCGTGGAACGCCACGTCGTCGCGCGTGAATGACCCCGGCGCGGCCCAGAACCGCGGCCCGTACATCTGCGAGACGTACCGCCTGCCGCTTCTCGGGCGTGTCGAGCTCGGCCGCCAGCCCGTCGGCGTCGCGCGCCTGGCGCATGAAGTAATCGGCCGCCTGGCGCACCTCGCGCGGGATCTCACGCGCGATTCCCGCGGCCTCGTAGTCGTCGGGCAGGATCGGCGGCACGGTGTTGAACAGGACCTGCCGCTCGACGAACCCCTCGAACCGCAGCGACAGGTCGTAGAGCACCAGGCCGCCGAGGTCGCCGCCCGCCGTGACACATCGTGAATGCCCGAGCACGTCGGACACGAGCGCATGCATGTCGCGCGCGTGCGCCGCGACGTCGTAGTGGTCGTCCTCGGCGAGCCCCGAGTCGCCGAACCCGGCGAGGTCCGGCACGATCACCTCGAACCCGGCCGCGGCCAGCGGCTCGATGTTGCGCCACCAGATCCGCTTCGTCTCCGGCCACCCGTGGAGGAGCAGCAGCGGGAACGCCGCCCGCGCCCTCGCGCACGTACGCGATCTCGACCCGGTCGCGAACGCGCGCGCGCTGAACCTGAACGTCCACGGGCCGAATGTAACCTGCCCCCGTGGCGTCCTACGACCCGAAAGCGATCGAGCGCAAGTGGCAGCAGGTCTGGGCTGACGAGCGGACCTGGCACGTGTCGAACGACGTGCTGGACAGCGGCGAGCCCACGTCCTACGTGCTCGAGATGCTGCCGTACCCCTCGGGCGAGCCGCACATCGGCCACCTGAAGAACTACTCGATCGGCGACGCGATCGCGCACTTCCACCGCCGCACCGGCCGCAGGGTCCTGCACCCGATGGGCTACGACGCGTTCGGCCTGCCCGCCGAGAACCACGCGATCAAGACCGGCCAGCACCCGCGCGACTCGACCGAGGCCTCGATCGCCGAGTTCCGGCGCAGTTCAAGGAGTGGGGCATCTCGATCGACTGGGACCGCGAGTTCGGCACCCACGAGCCGCGCTACTACCGCTGGACCCAGTGGATCTTCCTGCGCCTGTTCGAGAAGGGCCTCGCCTACCGCAAGGAGGCCGCGGTCAACTGGTGCCCCAAGGACGCGACCGTCCTCGCCAACGAGCAGGTGATCGACGGGCGCTGCGAGCGCTGCGGCACGCAGGTCGAGGTGCGCCAGCTCGAGCAGTGGTTCTTCCGCATCACCGACTACGCCGACCGGCTGCTCGACGACCTGGAGACGATCGACTGGCCGCAGCACGTCGTGACGATGCAGAAGAACTGGATCGGCCGCTCGGAGGGCGCCGAGGTCGTCTTCCGCTGCGAGGAGCTCGGCATCGACTACCCGGTCTTCACGACCCGGCCCGACACGCTCTTCGGCGCCACCTTCTTCGTGATGGCGCCGGAGCATCCCGACGTCCTCAAGCTGAACGATTCGCAGGAGGTCCGCGAATACATCGCGCACGCCGCCGGCGAGTCGGCGGAGGAGCGCGGCGCCGAGGACAAGGAGAAGACGGGCGTCGCCGCTGGGGCACACGGTCACGAACCCGGTGAACGGCGAGCAGATCCCGATGTTCGTGGCCGACTACGTGCTCATGGAGTACGGCACCGGCGCGATCATGGCCGTGCCCGCGCACGACGAGCGCGACTTCGAGTTCGCGGAGAAGTTCGGCCTCGAGATCCGGCGCGTCATCGATTGCGGCGACCTGCCGTGCACCGACGACGGCCCGATGGTGAACTCCGGCCGCTTCGACGGGATGCACAACCGCGAGGCGTTCGACGCGATCGTGGAGCTGGCTCGAGTCGGAGGGGAAGGGCAAGCCGGCGATCAACTACCGCCTGCGCGACTGGCTGCTCTCGCGCCAGCGCTACTGGGGCTGCCCGATCCCGGTCGTGCACTGCGAGGGGTGCGGCATCGTGTCCGTGCCCGGACGACCAGCTCCCGGTCGAGCTGCCGGACGTCGAGGACTACGCCCCGAAGGGGAAGTCGCCGCTGGCGGCGGCCGAGGACTGGGTCAACACGACCTGCCCCAGGTGCGGCGGCGCGGCGCTGCGCGAGACGGACACGATGGACACCTTCGTCGATTCCTCCTGGTACTTCCTGCGCTACTGCGACGCCGCAAAACGAGGACGCGGCCTGGGACCGCCGGATCGTCGACGGCTGGATGCCGGTCGACCAGTACATCGGCGGCGTCGAGCACGCGATCTTGCACCTGATGTACGCGCGCTTCTTCATCAAGGCGCTCGCCGACCTCGGCCACCTCGGCTTCCAGGAGCCGTTCGCGCGCCTCTTCACCCAGGGAATGGTCACGCGTGACGGGGCGAAGATGTCCAAGTCGAAGGGCAACACCGTCAGCTCCGGGCGACTACGTCGAGCGGTACGGCGCCGACGCCACGCGCGCCTACATCCTGTTCGTGGGCCATCCCGGCCGAGGGCGGGGACTGGTCCGACCAGGGCATCACCGGCATCACGCACTTCCTTGCCCGCCTGCACCGCGCCGCGGTCGAGGCGCCGCGCCGAGGACGCCGGCGGCGAGCCGACCGCCGCTCCTGCGCAAGACGCACTGGGCGATCGACAAGGTCACGCGCGACCTCGGCGAGCGTTTCGCCACGCACACGGCGATCGCCGCCGTGATGGAGCTTGTGAACGAGATCTACAAGAACCGCGAGGATCCGCATGCAAGGTTCGCCATCGCGACTGCGGCCTCGCTAGTCTTTCCGTTTGCCCCCCACCTGGGCGCGGAGGTCTACGACCTCCTGACCAGGGAAGCGAGTGTGGGAGGTGCAATGGCCGGAAGCCAAACGCGATCTACTGGTCGCGGACACGTTCGAGCTCGTCGTGCAGGTGAACGGAAAGTTGCGCGATCGCATCGAGGTGCCTGCGGACGCCTCGAAGGACGAGCAGGAGCGGCTCGCGCGCCAATCGCCGAAGGTCGAGGAGCACCTGAACGGCGGCCAGCTTGCGAAGACGGTCGTCGTTCCGGGGAAGCTCGTCAACTTCGTCGTTCGATAGCGCGCGAAAAGTTGCGCATCCGGTCATTCCGGCTGTTCGCCGCCGGAGTGCTCGCACAAGCTTCCCGGGTGTTTCGACAGGACGCGAGGTAGAGGAATGGAGTTTCCCGAGGGCCGCGAGGCCACCGGGCGGCAGGGAAGCCGGGCACGGTCGCCACTAACGGACCAGGAGCTGAACGCCGCGATCGTCGACGCGGTCGCCGACCCGATCGTGACCGTCGACCACGAGCACCGCATCATCGCCATGAACGTGGCCGCGGAAGCCGCCTTCGGGTGGGACCGGGCCGAGGCCGAGGGCCGCGAGCTCGTCGACCTCCTCATCCCGGCCGACGTGCGCGCCCGTCAGCGGCGGACGTTCGAGGTCCCTGCTCGAGGAGGCGGACGAGGAGAGCGGCGCCCGCACCACGCGCGTCATCGCCGCGCGCCGCGACGGCCGCCGGCTGCCGGTCGAGGTGGCCGTCACCCGGCTTGGGCCCCAGTGGCCCGCCCGCTTCGCATGCTTCATGCGCGAGACGATGCTCCCGGCCAGTGGCGTTGCCGCCGAACGCGACCCGCTGACCGGGCTGGCCACGCGCGGCGCGCTCGAGCACCAGCTCGAGGCCGCCTTCGCGCGCGCCCGCCGGCGAGGCGTCGCGGTCGCGCTGATCCACATCGACCTCGAGGCCTTCCGGCTGGTCAACCGCAGCCTGGGTTACGACGCCGCCAACGAGCTGCTGCGCTGCGTCGCCGAGCGGCTGATCCGCGTCGCGCGGACGAGCGACGTCGTCGCGCGCCACAGCGCGGACGAGTTCCTCGTGCTGCTGCCCGACCTCGACGTGGGCGACCCGCAGACCGCGGAGGGCACGGGCCGTCTGGCGACCGCGGCAGAGACGGTCGCCCAGCGCGTCCATGCGGCACTGGCGCGCCCGTTCACGATCCACGGCACGGAGCTGTTCGTCCGCGCGCGGGCGGGCATCAGCATCTTCCCCTTCGACGCGAGCGAGCCGCGCGCCCTGCTTCAGCATGCCGACGCCGCCCACTACCAGGCGAAGGAGCCCGGCTCCGCGCCCACGCGGGTATTCGCGGCGGGCTCCGAGGCGGTAGAGCAGCGGCTCGAGATGATCACCCGGCTGCGAAAGGCGGTCGACCGGCATGAGTTCGTCCTGCACTACCAGCCGGTCATCGACCTGACGCGCGCGCATGCGGCGCTCCAAGCCGGCAAGGACAGCGTCCCGATGGTGGGCGTCGAAGCTCTGATCCGCTGGGAGGACCCTGACCGAGGACTCGTCCCACCCCTCGACTTCATCCCGCTCGCCGAGGAGACCGGCCTGATCGAGCCGATCGGCGCGTGGGTGGTCGAGGAGTCGTGCCGCCAGGCGGCGGCGTGGGCGGCCGACGGACTAGAGCTCGACGTCGCGTTCAACGTCTCGCTGCGCCAGCTCTGGCAGCCCGACTTCGTCGACAAGTCGTTGCGCGCCGCGCGCGTGGCGGGAGTCGATCCGCGCCGCATGATCGTCGAGATCACGGAGTCGAGCATGATGGCGGACCCGACGCGCACGCAGGCGGTGCTCGAGGCGTTGGGCGAACACGGGTTCCGGATGGCGATCGACGACTTCGGCACCGGCCATTCGTCGCTCGCCCGCCTGTGGCGGATGCCCGTGGACCTGCTGAAGATCGACCGCTCCTTCGTCTCCGAGATGCCGGACGACGAAGCGGCTTCCACGATGGCCTCGACGATCATCCACCTGGCCGGCAGCCTGGGCATCGACCACCTCGCCGAGGGAATCGAGCGCTCCGACCAGCTCGACTACCTCGTCGACCAGGGCGCGGGGCTTGGGCAGGGCTATCTCTTCGGCAAGCCGGTGCCCGCTGATCAGATCGCGGCGCTCGCGGCGTAGATTTGCGGCATGCGTGTGTTCCTCGCCGGCGGGACCGGCGTCATCGGCCGTGCGCTCGTCCCGCGACTGTTGAACGCCGGCCACGAGGTCGTGGGGATGACGCGCTTCGAGGAACGTGCCGCCCGCCTGCGCGAGCAGGGCGCCGAGGGGGTCGTCTGCGACGCGTTCGACGCGGACGGGGTGGCGCGCGCCGTTGCCGAGGCGCGCCCGGAGGTCGTCGTCAACCAGCTGACGGACATCCCCGATGCGATCAACCCCCGGAAGATGAAGGAGCAGTTCGAGACCAACGACCGCCTGCGCAGAGACGGCACTCGGAACCTGATGCGCGCGGCAGAGGCGGCTGGTGCGCGCCGGATGGTCTCCCAGAGCATCGCCTGGGCGTACCTGCCCACACAGGGACTGTGGAGCGAGGACGACGCCCTGTTCGACGACGCCCCACAGCCGTGGGGCCGCAGCGTCCGCGCTCTGCACGATCTCGAGGATGCGACGCTGGACAGCGACAGCGTCGAGGGCGTCGTGCTCCGTTACGGGTTCTTCTACGGGCCCGGCACCGCGTACGCCGGCGATGGCTCTGCCGCGGCGATGGTGCGCAAGCGCGCGTTCCCGGTCGTCGGGGGAGGGACTGCCGTCTACTCCTACATCCACATCGACGACGCAGCCGGCGCCACCGTGGCCGCGCTCGACCACGGTCGCGCCGGTGCGTACAACGTCGTCGATGACGATCCGGCGCCGGTCCGCGAGTGGCTGCCTGAGTACGCCGGGGTCCTCGAGGCGCGTCCGCCGCGCAACGTGCCGCGCCTGATCGCCCGGGTCGCGGCCGGTAGGTTGGCCGTCTACATGATGACCGGGCTTCAGGGAGCGACGAACGCCAAGGCGAAGCGCGAGCTGGGCTGGGAGCCCCGCTGGCCGAGCTGGCGACAGGGCTTCCGGGAGGCACTCGGTTGACCCCGCGCCGCCTCGACGCGGGCGCAATGGTGGCGGCGGCCGGCGCGGCACTGCTGCTGGTCAGCCTCTTCCTCGACTGGTACGGCGACGACGGCGAGGGCTACACCGCGTGGACCGTCTTCGAGCTGATCGACGTGCTGCTCGCGGGGATCGCGATCATCGCGATCTCAACCTTCCTGAGTCGCGCGGGAATCGAGCCACGCTTGCCTCAGGCGCCGCTCCTGGTGCTCGGAGGTGGCGCGCTCGTGCTGACCGCCTCGCAGCTCATCAACGAGCCGTTCGTGGTCGGGCTCTCCGACTTCGAGCTGAAGACCGGCGCATGGCTCGCGCTTGCCGGCTCGGCGCTCCTGCTCGCGGGCGCGTTCATGTCGGTGGCGCGCGTGTCGTTCAGCGTGGAGCACCGCGAGCCGCGGCCCGGCACGCCGCCGCCGGAGACCGAGACCGTCAAGCTCGACGCCGAACGCGACAGGCCTGCCTGAGCAGCCTTACATCGCCATCGTGGGCGCGGGCGAGGCGGACGCCCGGCAGCAGGCGCTGGCGGAAGAGGTGGGCCGGCTGGTTGCCGAGGCCGGTGCGACCGTGGTGACGGGCGGGCTGGGCGGCGTGATGGAGGCGGCCTCGAAGGGCGCCCGCGAGGCCGGTGGGACCACAGCCGGGCTGCTTCCCGGTGCCGACCGGCGCGACGGCGAACCCGTGGCTCACCGTGGCGATCCCGACCGGCATGGGCGAGGCGCGCAACGCGCTCGTCGTGCGCGCCGCGGACGGTGTGATCGCCGTGGGCGGCGAATGGGGCACCCTGTCCGAGATCGCGTTTGCGCGGAAGACGGGCAAGCCGGTGGTGGGACTCGGGAGCTGGGACCTCGAGGGCGTGGACAGCTGCGACACCCCCGCCGAGGCGGTCGCGGCGCTCCTTCATAGACTCGCCTGATCCAGTCCGAAGCGCCCTATCTCGACGCGTTGCGCGCATATGCCGCCCGTCGGCCCGGCCGCTTCCACGTGCCCGGGCACAAGGGCGGACCGGGCGCCGATCCCGAGCTTCGGGAGGCGATCGGCGAGAGCGCCCTGGCGCTCGACATCCCGGCCCTCATCGAGGGGATCGATCTCGGGCCCGAGCCCACGCCGTGGCAGCAGGCACAGCAACTCGCCGCCGAGGCTTGGGGCGCGCGCAGGGCGTGGTTTCTCCTGAACGGCGCGTCTCAGGGCAACCACGTCGCCTGCCTCGCCCTCGCGCATCTCGGCGACGAGATCGTGGTGCAGCGAACCGCTCACTCGAGCACTGTCGACGGCCTGATCATCTCCGGCCTGCGGCCGCGCTTCGTACAGCCCGAGCTCGACCCGGAGCTCCGAATCGCCCACTGCGTCACGCCCGACGCGCTCGACGCGGCGCTCTCGGAAACGCCGGGCGCGGTCGGCGCACACGTCACCTCGCCGACGTACTTCGGCGCGGTCGCCGACGTTCGCGCCCTCGTCGAGGTCGCGCACTCGCATGGCGTGCCCCTGGTCGGTCGACGAGGCGTGGGGAGCGCATCTGGCATTCCATCCCGACCTGCCCGTCCACGCCCTCGCCGCCGGCGCGGACCTCGTCGTGTCGAGCACGCACAAGATCGTCGGCAGCCTGACCCAGTCCGCGATCGTCCACGTCGCCGGGGAGCTGATCGAGGACCACCTCGTCGACCGCGCCGTGACGCTGACCGAGTCGACCAGCCCGAACTCGCTCCTATGTGCGTCGCTTGACGCTGCGCGCAGGCTCGCCGTGACGCGCGGCCGCGAGCTGCTCGACGAGACGATCGAGGGCCTGAAGGCGGCGCGCGCGGCAATCCGCGAGCTGCCGGGGCTCGACGTGCTCGACGAGAGCATCGCCGGCCACCCGGGCGTGCACGACTACGACCCGCTGCGGCTCGCGATCGACGTCCGCGGGACCGGCGCGACCGGCTACGAGGTCGCTGCGGCGGTCGCCCAGGACGACATCATCTTCGAGCTCTACGGCGAGAATGTCGTCGTGGCGGTGTTCGGCATGGCGGAGGACGTCGGCCCGCAGGCCGAGCGTCTCGTCGCGGCGCTTGGCGCACGCGGTCGACCGCCTCGTTCCTAAAGAGGGTCAGACCCCGTTTACAAATCGCGAGCACGAGCCGTTCGCCCCACCACCTCCGTGGGGCGAGCTCGCCATGACCCCGCGCGAGGCTTTCCTCGGCCCGCAGGAGGCGGTGCCGTTCGCCGACGCCGCCGGCCGTGTCGCCGCGGAGTCGCTTGCGGCGTATCCGCCTGGCGTCCCGAACGTGCTTCCGGGCGAGAGGCTCACGGAGCCGACGATCGAGTACGTCCAGCAGACGCTGGAGCATGGCGGCATGCTCCGTGGCGCCACCGACCGCAAGCTGCGCACGATCAGGGTCGTGATCGAGGGATGAGCGTCCCGCGCTATACCGGCGTGCGCACGTTCGCGCGGCTGCCGCACACGCAGGAGCTCGGCGGCGTGGACGTCGCCGTGGTGGGTGTGCCGTTCGACACCGGCACCTCCTACCGGCCCGGCGCGCGCTTCGGCCCGGAGGCGATTCGGAGCGGCTCGACGCTGCTACGCCCGTACCACCCGGCCGTTCAGTCGATGTCTTCGGCTCGCTGAACATCGTCGACTACGGGGACCTGGTGGTCACGCCCGGGAACGCGGAGCGAACGGCGGGCCAGATCGCGGATGGGCTGGCGCCCGTGTTGGCGGCGGGCGCGGCGCCGCTCGTGCTCGGTGGGGACCACTCCGTCGTGCTCGGCGAGCTGCGCGCGCACGCGGAGGCTGCCGGTGAGCCGGTCGGAGTGGTCCTGCTCGACGCGCATGCCGACACGTGGGACGAGTACTACGGCGAGAAGTACTTCCACGGCACGCCCTTCCGGCGAGCCGTCGAGGAGGGCGTGATCGCCCCCGAGCGCTCGCTGTTCGCCGGCATGCGCGGCCCGCTGTACGCGGAGAGCGACCTCGGAGACGCGCGCGAGATGGGCTTCGAGCTGATCCCGGGCGACGAGCTGCGTGCGATCGGGCCCGGCGACTACAGCCAGCGCGTGCGCGACCGGCTCGGGGATGGGCCCGCGTATCTCTCTTTCGACATCGACGTGATCGACCCGGCGTTCGCGCCCGGCACGGGAACGCCCGAGGTCGCCGGCCTCCTGCCGCACGAGGCGCTCGTGCTGATCCGGTCGCTCGCCGGGATCGACTTCCGCGGCTACGACGTGGTCGAGGTGGCGCCCGCATACGACGGGCCGGGCCAGGTCACGGCGATGCTCGCCGCGAACGTGGCCTACGAGCTGCTCGCGCTGACGGCAGTGGCCCGCGGATGAGGAAGCGAGTGATCGCCCACGGGCGTGTGCAGGGCGTCTTCTTCCGCGACTCGACGCGGCAGCGAGCCGAGGCCGCTGGCGTCGCCGGCTGGGTCTCGAACAGGCCGGACGGGACCGTCGAGGCGGTCTTCGAAGGCGACGACGATGCGGTGGGACGACTGGTGGAGTGGATGAACGACGGGCCCCGCAGCGCATCGGTGGACAGGATCGAGGTCGATGACGAAGAGGCGGAAGGCCTGTCCGGTTTCGATGTCCGCTGACGTCTTTACGCCTGTAGCC
Organism: uncultured Thermoleophilaceae bacterium; assembly: GCA_963839405.1. Taxonomy (GTDB): domain Bacteria; phylum Actinomycetota; class Thermoleophilia; order Solirubrobacterales; family Thermoleophilaceae; genus DASPHG01. The sequence goes on along the minus strand of CAWIUV010000008.1, from coordinate 82,994 downwards.
CACCTGTAACGGCTGCGGCCGTAGCGTCGCGCACAGTGCTTGACGACCGGACGCGCCTCTTCCCGTGGATCGCCGCCGGCCTGCTCCTGCTCGCCGTCGGCTACCGGGTTACGGCGAGCCGGCAGCCCGAGCCGCCGCCCGTGACGGTCGAGAAGCGCAGCCAGGCACGACCGGGCGGCGGGCATTCGGCGGCGCGGGTCTACGTGCACGTCGCGGGAGCGGTCAGGCGGCCGGGGCTGTACCGGCTGCGCGAGGGCGCCCGGGTCGCCGCTGCGCTCGACCGCGCCGGCGGGCCGACGCCGAAGGCGGAGCTCACCGGGACGAACCTGGCCGCGCGCGTGCAGGACGGGCAGCAGGTCGTCGTCCCCATGCGTGGGCGGACTCCCGTTGCCGCGGTGGCGGCGGCGCCCGGAGCGGCGGCTGGACCGGTGAGCCTGGCCAACGCCACCCAGGCGCAGCTCGAGGAGCTCGACGGCATCGGGCCGACCCTCGCGGCGCGGATCATCGAGTACCGCGACTCGAACGGCGGCTTCCGCTCCGTCGAGGAGCTCGGCGAGGTGGACGGGATCGGCGAGGTCAGGCTCGAGGCCCTGCGCGCGGCAGTCCAGCCGTAAATGCGGGCGGGGCTATGATCGCCGTGCGTGAACGACGAGCAGCGCTCAGTCCTTCGAGCCGTCTGCGACACGGTCTATCCGCGCATCGAGCGCGACGACGACCCTGACGGCTTCTTCGCGCGGTCGGCCACCGACATGGGCCTTCCAGAGGCCGTCGAGGACCTGATCGAGCAGATCCCCGACGAAACGATCCGCGGCGGGCTCGAGCAGCTGATCGACGTGCTCGGGCAGCAGGGCTTCCTGCGGATGCCGTCGCAGGAGTCGCGCGAGCAGCTGTTGCGGAACCTCGCGATGGCCTCTCCGGACGCGGCGGCCGGCGTATCGGCGCTCGGGGGTATGACGCTCTTCCTCGCGTACGGGGCGCCCGATCCCGAGACGGGCCAGAACCCCAACTGGGCGACCTTCGGCTATCCCGGCCCGGCCGGCGTGCCCCCTCAGGTGCCGAAGACCCTCGAGGTGAAGACGCCGGGCGACGGCGACACGATCGACGCCGACGTCTGCATCGTCGGGTCCGGGTCCGGCGGCGGGGTCATCGCGGGCACGCTCGCGAAGCAGGGACTGAAGGTCGTTGTCCTCGAAGCGTCCGGCTACTTCAACGAGTCCGACTTCGCCCAGCTCGAGCTCCAGGCGTACCAGGACATGTTCTGGCGCGGTGGGCCGCAGCCCTCGGCCGACGGCAACGTCAGCATGCAGGCCGGCACCACGCTGGGCGGCGGCACCACGATCAACTGGACCAACTGCCTGCGCACGACCGACTGGGTCCGCAGCGACTGGGCGAACGAATACGGCCTCGAGGGAGTCGACGGGGCGGACTACGACCGCCATCTCGACGCGGTGCTCGAGCGAATCGGCGCGACCGACCGCTGCAGCGACCTGAACGGCCCGCAGCAGCGGATGAAGGATGCCGCCGACGAGCTCGGCTGGAGCTTCAAGACGATCATCCGCAACGCCGACCCGGATAAGTACTCGCCGGACAGCGCCGGCTATCTCGGCTTCGGCGACCAGTCCGGGGCCAAGAACTCAGGCGATCGCACGTGGCTGCGGGACGCGTTCGAGAACGGCGCGGACCTGTACGTGCGCAGCCGGGCACAGCGTGTGCTCACCGAGAACGGTCGCGCGACCGGTGTCGAGGCGGTCCATGTGGACGCCGAGGGGAACGTGCACGGCAGCTTCACCGTGCGCGCCCCGACCGTCGTGGTGGCGTGCGGTTCGCTGGAGTCGCCGGCGCTGCTCCTACGCAGCGGCATCGGCGGCCCGGCCGCGGGCAACTACCTGCGCCTGCACCCGTGCGTAGCGCTCATCGGCTCCTACGCTGACGACCAGCGTGCCTGGTGGGGAGCGCCGCAGGCGGGATTGGTGGACGAGTTCGCCAACGTCGAGGACGGCTACGGCTTCCTCATCGAGAGCGTGCAGTACGCGCCCGGCCTGATCGGCTCTGCGATCCCGTGGGTGTCGGCCGCGGCTCACAAGGACCTGGTTTCGCGCGCGAAGTACAACGCCACGTTCGTGCCGCTGCCGCGCGACCACGGCCACGGACGTGTCGAGGTCGACTCCAGTGGCGAGGCGGTCGTCTGGTACTCGGTCGAGGACGAGCAGGACCGGCGCACCATCCACCTGGGCATCGACAAGCTCGCCGAGGCGCACCGCACCGCAGGCGCCATCGAGATCGCCGCGCTCGCCACCGGACTGCCGAGCTGGCGCCGGGGAGACGACGTCGCGCGGTTCACCGAGCGGGTGAAGCAGATCCCGCTGGGCCGTGGCGGCTGGCGGCTGTTCACCGCGCACCAGATGGGCAGCTGCCGGATGGGCAACGACCCGCAGACGAGCGTCGCGGACCCGTGGGGCGAATTGCACGACACCAAGGGCGTCTGGATCGGCGACGCAAGCGCGTTCCCGACCGCGTCCGGAACGAACCCGATGGTCACAGTCATGGCGCTCGCGCACCGCACGGCGGAGGCGATCGCCGGGAGGACGGAGGACACCCATGGCAGTCGAGACACAACAGGCACCCCAGCTCACGCATGACGTCGAGCCGGTCCACCGCGACCGGTTCTACATAGGCGGAGAGTGGGTCGAGCCATCCGGCGACGGCCGGATCGACGTAATCGACTCGACGACCGAGCAGGTGATGGGCAGCGTGCCGGAGGGCACTCCGGCCGACATAGACCGGGCGGTGTCGGCTGCCCGCGAGGCGTTCGACGCCTGGTCCGCGACGCCGGTCGGCGAGCGCTCGCAGCTCCTGCGGGCGGTGTCGGCTTCGCTCGCCGCGCGCGGCGAGGAGATCGCCGCGCTGATCAGCCGTGAGGTCGGCATGCCGTACGGCCTTTCGCAGATGATCCAGGCAGGGCTCCCTGCAATGACGTTCGGCTCGATGGCGGATCTCGTGCTCGACGTCGAGCTCGAGGAGCAGGTCGGCAACTCGCTCGTCGTCCGCGAGCCGGTCGGCGTCGTGGGCTGCATCACGCCGTGGAACTACCCGCTCCACCAGATCTGCGCGAAGGTCGCCCCGGCGCTCGCCGCGGGCTGCACGGTGGTCGTCAAGCCGAGCGAGGTCACGCCCCTGAACGCCTTCCTTCTGGCCGAGATTCTCGAGGCCGCGGGGCTGCCGGGCGGCTGCTTCAACCTGGTCACCGGGTTCGGGCCGGTCGTCGGCGAGGCGATCGCCGCGCACGACGGCGTCGACATGGTCTCGTTCACCGGCTCGACGGCCGCCGGCAAACGGGTGAGCGAGGTGGCGTCGCAGTCGGTGAAGCGCGTCGCCCTCGAGTTGGGCGGCAAGTCGCCGAACGTGATCCTCGACGACGCGGACCTCCAGGCCGCCGTCGTCGATGGGATCGGCAAGTGCTACCTGAACTCGGGTCAGACCTGCAGCGCGCTCACGCGCATGCTCGTGCCGCGCGAGCGGTTGGCCGAGGCCGAGCAGATGGCCGCCGCGGTTGCCGGCGCGCTGAAGGTCGCGGATCCGTTCGAGCCCGATGCGAACCTCGGGCCGCTCGTGTCCGAGGCCCAGCGCGAGCGCGTGCGCGGCTACATCCGCAAGGGCGTGGAGGAGGGCGCGAAGCTCGTGGCCGGCGGGGAGGACCCGCCACCCGGCCGTGACCAGGGCTTCTTCGTTCAGCCGACCGTCTTCTCAGAGGTCACGCCGGAGATGACGATCGCCCAGGAGGAGATCTTCGGCCCAGTCCTGGCGATCATGCCCTACGACTCCGAAGACGATGCCGTCGAGATCGCGAACAACACGGTCTACGGACTCGCCGGCGGCGTCTGGTCCGGCGACGCCGAGCACGCCAAGCGTGTGGCACGGCGCCTGAGGACCGGCCAGGTCGAGATCAACGGCGCCGCCTTCAACCCGGTCGCTCCTTTCGGCGGCTACAAGCAGTCGGGGCATGGCCGCGAGCTCGGAAAATACGGCCTCGAGGAGTTCCTCGAGGTGAAGTCGATCCAGATCTGATCGCATAGGATCGCGGGAGGAACCGGCGCGGGCGCGTCGGGGCCGCCTCGTCGAGCCGGACCTTGCCTTGTAGGGCTGCGCAGGTCGCGGGACAGCCCGGCGTCAAATGAATTACGCCGAGGGGGTTGTCGATGGACAGGTGCGAGATGCGTTCGTGGGATGACGCGGGGGTGCACGTCGTCCAGGTCACGGGGGAGTTCGACATCGCTTTCTGCAAGCGCTTCCGCGCCGAGAGCGAGCGCGACGACGCCCAGTTCACGGTCATCGACCTCCGCGCGACCTCGTTTCTCGACTCCTGTGCCCTGGGTGAGCTCATCGCCCTGCACCGCCGGATCGGCGCCCGCGGGGCGCGTCTCGGGATCCTGCGGCCGGCGGGCAACGCGGATCGTCTGTTCAAGCTGACCGGCATCGACAGCCACCTGCCGCTGTACGACGATCGCGTGCCGCTGCTGGCCGAGTTCAACTACGGCTGAGCGCGGGTAATACGGCCGCGTGGCAGAAGTCGGCGCTCCCCCGAAGGTTTCCGGGCCCCGTCGGCGCGCGCTCAAAGCTGTCCGGTCGCTCTTCTCGCCGCTGCTGCCGGATGACTACCTCGAGCTGATCAACCCGCTGTGGTCCACGCGAGAGCTGCGGGGACGGATCGAGCGGGTCGAGCCGGAGACGGCCAACGCGGTGACGATCGTGATCAAACCGGGGTTCGAGTGGGAGGGACACGAGCCGGGGCAGTACCTGCGCGTCGGGGTCGTCGTCGACGGCGTGCACCACTGGCGCGCCTACTCGCTCACCTCGGACCCGAACCGCTCGGACGGTTGCATCTGCATCACGCCGAAGCTGGTCGAGGAGGGAACCGTCACCCCTTACCTCGTCCGGCAGGCGAAGCCGGGCGCACTGGTGCGCCTCGGCGGGGTGGAGGGCGGGTTCGTCCTGCCCGATCCGCTTCCCGACAAGCTGCTCTTCATCAGCGCGGGCAGCGGGATCACGCCCATCATGAGCATGCTCCGCAGCCTCGATCACCGCGATGAGTTCGGCGACGCGCTCCACGTCCACTCGGCGCGGAAGGAGGAGGACGTGATCTTTCGCGACCGGCTGCAGGAGCTCGCCGAGCGCCGCGACGGCTATGAGCTGAAGCTGCGCCTCACCGGGGACGAGGGGCGGCTCACCCCCGCCGATCTCGACACCGTCTGCTCTGACTGGCGCGAGCGCGAGACGTTCCTCTCGGGACCGGAGGAGATGATCGACACGATGCTCGAGCATTGGGAGTCGCAGGCGGACCCGGACCGGCTCCACCTCGAGCGCTTTCAGCCCAAGATCACCGCCGGGGAGCCGGGCGAGGGCGGCGAGATCAAGTTCCTCGAGAGTGAGGCCACGGCGGAGTCGGATGGAAGCCAGCCGATCCTCGTTGCGGGTGAGGAGGCGGGCCTGGAGCTGCCGTTCGGCTGCCGTGAGGGGATCTGCCACACGTGCATCGGAAAGCTCTGCTCCGGCCAGGTGCGTGACATGAGAAACGGAAAGGTCTACGGCACGGAGGGCGAGATGATCCGGACCTGCATCTCGGCTCCCGAGGGTGCCGTGGAGATAGATCTATGAGCGAGGAGACATCGGTGATCGAAAGCCCGCTGGCACAGCTGACGGACGAGCAGATCGAGGAGCTCGGCAAGGAATTCGACGCGATCCACGACGAGGTCTACTCGGACCTCGGCGACCGCGATCGCCGGTACATCGTGAGCATGATCGAGATGCACCGCCGGCTCGCGGTGCTCGGACGCGTCCTGCTCCTGTTCTCACGGCATCGGCCGGCCTGGATCGCGGGCACGACCGCGAACTCGCTGGCGAAGATCCTCGAGAACATGGAGATCGGCCACAACGTCATGCACGGCCAGTGGGACTGGATGAACGACCCCTACATCCACTCGTCGAGCTGGGACTGGGACACGGCGTCGACGAAGGAGGCGTGGAAGCACTCCCACAACTACGTCCACCACACCTACACGAACATCCGCGGCAAGGACAAGGACCTCGGCTACGAGATCATGCGGATCGACCCGCACCAGAAGTGGCACCCCGTTTACCTCGCGCAGCCGCTCTACAACGTCCTGCTGATGCTGTTCTTCGAGTGGGGGGTGGCGTTCCACGACCTCGACTTCGAGGCCATCCGCACGGGCGAGAAGTCGAAGAAGCAGCTCCGGAAGGAGCTGAAGGGGATCGCCGGAAAGGCGCGCAGCCAGATCGTCAAGGACTACGTCGCGTGGCCGCTGATCTCCGCACTCGCGATGTCGGCGCTTGACATTGCGCGCGACGCGCCCGAGCTCGCGAAGAAGCGCCGCCTGCGCCGGCGCGACCCGCGCCGGATTGCGGCCGCCGCGGGCGCGATCGCGCTGAAGAGCGGTGGGCGCGCATACCGCCGGACCCTGACGGCGAACGTCGCCGCGAACATGATCCGGAACGTCTGGGCGTACGCGATCATCTTCTGCGGCCACTTCCCCGACCAGACGTACACGTTCAGCCAGGAGGAGGCCGAGGACGAGTCCCGCGGCGGCTGGTATGTCCGCCAGCTCGTGGGTGCCGCCAACATCGAGGGCAGCCCGCTGTTCCACGTGGCGAGCGGCAACCTCGGCTACCAGGTCGAGCACCACCTCTTCCCGGACATGCCGAGCACTCGGTACGCGGAGATAGCGCCCCGGATCAAGGAGATCTGCGAGCGCTACGAGCTGCCCTACAACACGGGGCCGTTCGGCAAGCAGCTCGGCATGGTTCAGCGGACGATCCTCCGGTTGGCGTTCCCCGGTGGGAGGCCGCGGCCGAAGCCCGGCCCCTACAAGGGCGGCGACAACGACGAGGCCGCCGCGCCGCAGGGTGTGAAGTCCGAGCGGCCGACGGGCGCGAATGGCTCGGGCCCCGAGCAGCCGGACGACGGCGTCCGCTTCTCGATGCCCGATCGGGAGAAATAACGTCGGTAACACCCGGTTCGCAGCTGCGCGCGTAGCGTCGGCTGCGTGCGGAGTCGGGCGGAAGAGTGGGCCGATCGCCTTCGCCACCAGCTGGCCATCGGCTCATTCGCTGCCGGCCTCACGCTCGCGCCGCACTCCGCGACGGCGGCGATCGGCGTTGCGACGGCAGCGCTCGTTGCCCTAGGTCTCGCCGGGGGAAGCCGAACGGCCGCCGTCTCTGCGGTTCTCGTCCTGGCGGGCGCTGCGGCAGGCGAGTTGCGCCTACGCGCGATCGACGCGCCCGGCGAGCGGATAGAGCCTTTCGCCGCGATCGACGAACGGGCGATCCTCCTCGAACGCCCGCGTGCGGCGGGGGCTCGCATGAGCGCCGTCGTACGGCTCGAGTCCGGTACGGCCCGCGGGGTGAAGCTGCTCGCCACGACCGAGGGCTCCTGGCCCGGTCCGGGCGAGCCCGGCACGGAGGTGCGCATCCACGGCACCGCGAAGCCGCCGATGCGAGCCGAGGGCGCGCGCTTCGACTGGCCCGCGCATCTCCGGAGGCGCGGCATCGCCTACGAGCTGCACGTGACGCGCATGGAGCCGACGGGGCGGCGCCGCGGCGGGCTCGCCGGCTCCGTCGACGCCGCACGGCGTCGTGCCGAGCGGGCGATCGAGAGAGACCTTCCGCCCGGCAGAGCGGCGCTCATGCGCGGCATGGTGCTCGGGCAGGACGAGGCGATCGACCCGCTCACGCGCGACGACTGGCGGGACGCTGGGCTCGCTCATCTGCTCGCGGTCAGCGGGCAGAACGTGATGCTCCTATGCGCGCTCGCGCTGCCCATGCTGGCCATGGCGGGTGTCACGCCCCTGACACGCGTCGCGATCCTGCTCGCGCTGATAGCCCTGTACGTGCCGCTGGCCGGTGCCGGCCCATCCCTTCAGCGGGCGGCCGTGATGGGGGCGGCCGGACTCGTCGCGCTCGCGGCGTCGCGACCGGCCTCGGCGTCCTACGCATTGCTGCTCGCAGCCTCCGCGACGCTCATGGCCAACCCACGGGTCGCCGGTGACGCGGGCTGGCAGCTGTCGTTTGCCGCTGTCGCGGGGATAGTCGCCGCGCGTTCACTCGCTCCGCGGGGTCCGATCGCCGGGGCCGCGTGGCTGACGGCGGTGGCCACCGCCGTCACGACTCCGTTGCTAGCGCTCCATTTCGAGGCGGTGCCGCTGGCCTCGATTCCGGCGAACCTCGCAGCTTTGCCGGCGGTCGCGCCCGTGATGTGGGCCGGAATGCTGCAGACGGCCCTCGGCCAACTGGCGGTATTCGGCGCTCCGGGCGAGGCCGTCGCCGAAACGGCAGGCTCATTCATCGCACTGATCTCGGAGCCATTGCTCGCCTGGCTCGAGCTCGTCGCCGCCCGCTTCGCTGCGTTGCCGCACTCGGTCGCGTCGATCAGCCTGCCCGGCCCGCTCGCGGCCGTAGCGGCCTATGTCCTCCTGGTGGCCCTGGCCATAGCTGCGGCTCGAATGGGACGCCGGGCAGTGCCATACGTCGACGAGGCTCGCGCACGGGCACGGGTTGCCTCAAGACGGACCCTGGCGGCCGGAGTGCTGGTGGCGCTGGCCGCACTGGTGCTCGCAGTCGGTCCCCTCGCCAGCCCGGCCCCGCCCGGCCGGCTCACCGTCTCGTTCTTCGACGTGGGCCAGGGCGATGCGACCTTGATCCAGCACCCCGACGGCAGCGCCGTGCTCTTCGACGGGGGCCCGGCGGACGCGCGCGTCGCGCGCCTTCTCCGCCAGGCGGGCGTCGATCGGCTCAGCGCCGTCGTCGCCACACACGCATCCGCGGACCACCACGGTGGTCTCGCCGAGGTGCTGCGCCAGTTTCAGGTCGACCTCCTGGTTGACGGAGGCGACGGAACGGCCGATCCGGACTTCCTGCGGGTGCTCGCGACCGCCCGCCAACGTGGGATACCGATCCGACCGGGGGTTGCGGGTCAGCGGCTGCGAGCCGGCGGGATCGAGATCAGCGTTCTTTCGCCCACAGCGCGGCCACCCGGGCCCGCCCCGGAGGACCCGAACCCGCGCGCCGTCGTCGCGATCGTGCGAAGCGGCGCGTTCGAGCTCATGCTGTCCGCCGACGCCGAGAGCCCGACCCTCGCCGCGCTCGACCTCCCCGACGTGGACGCGATCAAGGTGCCCCACCACGGCAGCGCCGACCCGGGACTGCCCGAGGTGCTGCGTTCGCTCCGCCCGGAGGTCGCGGTGATCGAGGTGGGGGAGAACAACTACGGGCACCCTCACCCGGACACCCTGCGCGCCCTCGACCGCGTGGTCCCGAACGTCCGCCGTACGGACCGCGACGGCACCGTGCACCTGGTGGTCTCCGGCGGGCGGATGGAGCTCGGGTGACGCCGGGCGGGCGACGTACACTCGCGGGGTGGCCGACTTGAAGCCCGTCTATCTGATCTCAGGCGATGACGACGCGAAGATCGACGCCTGGCGCGCCCGCGTCCGCGCGCGCGCGGAGCGCGAGCTGGGGCCCGGCGGGCTCGAGGGCTTCGACGGGAAGGCGGAAGGGGCCGAGGCGGTGGCCATGGCGCTCGCCGCCATGACATTCGCCGAGGGAACGCGCTACCTGCTGGCCGAGCCGGTCGAGGGCTGGAAGGCGGAAGAGATCGCGGCGCTCGAGCCGTCGCTCGCCGCTATGCCGCCCGACACGGTGCTCGTCCTGATTGCGCGCGGTAAGGCGCCGGCGAAGCTCGGCAAGGCGGTGGAGAAGGCCGGCGGGGAGGTCCGCGACTACGGCGCGCCGAAGCCGTGGGAGCTGCCGAAGTGGGTGGTCGACCGTGCGCGTGAGGAGGGGCTCGCGATGGATGCCGACGCGGCGAAGCGGCTCGTGCAGGCTGTCGGCTCGCGCCAGCAGCAACTTCAGCGCGAGGTCGAGAAGCTGCAGCTCGCGCTCTATCCGGCCACCCGCGTGACCGCCGCCGACGTGGATGCCCTCGCGTCGGGCGAGACGACCGCGCAGGTGTACGACCTCGCCGACTCGATAGTCGCGGCCGACCTGCCGGCCGTTCTCGCCCTCGCGGAAGAGCTGCGGGCGGGCGACCAGCGCCCGGGGAGCCTCACCTACCGGCTGGTGAGCCGGCTGCGTGACGTGCATCGCGCTGCCGTCCTGCTCGACGCCGGGGTGCCAGAGGCAAAGGTGGGCACGCAGCTCAAGATGCCGCCCTGGGCCGTCAAGCGAACCGTCGCTCAGGCGAAGAAGGCCGACCGCGAGGTGCTCGAGCGCGCGCTCGAGGCGCTCGCCGACTTCGAGCTCGAGTCACGCGGCGGCGGCGACAGGGACCTCGACGAGGACACCGCCTTCACGATGACGCTCGTCGAGCGCGGCTACGCGCTAGCGCAGGCCTGTCTGCGCACCGAGTCCGGCTTGCGGAACAGCTCGTGCGGCTTGCCGTCGCCGGTCGGGATCCCGAACCGGAACGCCAGCTCCTCGAGATCCTTCAGGTCGGACACGTGCGCGTTCGCGCTCTCCGAGTCCAGCACGTCGCCGCCGCCGAACGCGCACGGCTTGGACACGATGTGCTCGGGCTCGGGCAGGTCGGGCGGCTCGAAGTCCGGCTTCTTCCAGTTGAAGCTCTCGCCGACGTTGTTCGCGTTGTCCACGCGCATCGGCGCGGCGTCGGCGCGGGTGCGGTCCCAGTCCAGCCCGAACCGGTACATGATCAGCTTGAGGATCGACTCGGTGCCGTATTGGCCGTGTCCGACCCGCACGGGGTCACTCGATCGGTTGCGCGTGTACGGCGAGATGGCGACCGCCGGGATCCGGAATCCCATCTGGCCGAAGTCCTCGTCGAGGTTCGCGCTCTGGCGGTTGTCCGGGACGCTCGGCGGCTTGACGTGGTCGAAGAAGCCGCCCCACTCGTCGTAGATGACGAAGAGCGCGCCGCGCTCGTAGTTCGGCGACTCGACGAACGCCTTCACGACGTCGGCCATCCACGCCTGCCCGAGGCGCACGTCGCCGTGCGGATGCTCGTCGGCGGAGTTGCCGTCGAAGCCGCCGCCATCGCGGAAAGGCGGATCCACGAACGTGATGTTCGGCAGCATGCCGAGGGCCGCGTCGGCGTAGTACTCGGCGAGCGGACGGGTCCAGGTCGCGCCGCGCGCGCCGAACGTCGCCGAGAACGGCAGGTCCGAGTTGTAGTAGCGCGCCGTCACGTTGTTGCTCGCAAGCGCGACGTCGAAGATCGTCTCCCACTGGTTGCCGAGCGTGTCCGCGGGCACGCGCGTTGCTGTTCTTCCCGCCCGACTGCCCCGACCACTTGTAGTAGCGGTTCGGCCAGGTCGGCCCGAGCTGCGAGCAGAACCAGCGGTCGTAGATCGTGTAGGCGCGGGCCGCATCGTGGATGAAGCCGAGCTCGCCATCGTTGTAGTAGGTCAGCGCGAACTCGTCGTTGCCGCTGCCCGTCGGCCATGAAGCCGCCGTTCAGCTGCGCGCGGCCGGCGCCCCAGCCGTGGCCCGGGTCGGGATGGCCGCACCCCTGCCACTCGGCCGCGCCCATGGTCGAGGCGTGCCGCGTCTCGACCTGGTTGCCCGGCGGGTCCGGATAGCTCGTGTTCTGCAGCCCGTCCACGAGGCCCGTCTCGCCCGAGCCAGCCGAAGTAGTGGTCGAACGACCGGTTCTCCATCATCACGACGACGAAGTGGTCGATCGGCATCTGGCTCGGCGCCGGAAGCGCGGCCTTCTTCGCCTGCGCGGAGGCCTGAAGCAGCAGGTCGGCGGGCAGGATGCTGGCGGCGCCGGCAAGCCCGGCGGTGTAGGCGGCGCGCTCCAGGAGCTCGCGGCGGCTGAGTTCGCTCATGCCAGAGATAACGCGCCTGAAGCGCATTCCTTGCGCGCGTTAACTGGCTGGCTACAACTTGGAGCGCAGCGCGGCCGCGCGGCTCTTCTTGCGCGCGCCCGTGTTCCTGTGCAGCGCGCCGCGCGCTACCGCGCGGTCGATCTGCGAGATGAGCTCCTTGTGCTCTGTCTCGGCCGTGCCTGAGTCACCGGCGTCGACCGCGGCCTCGAGCCTGCGGAAGTACGTCTTGATGGTGGACGTGTAGCGGCGGTTTTCGAGCCGCTCGCGCTCCGCCCGGTGAATCCGCTTTTCTTGTGAGGCGATGTTGGCCATGAACGGCGGCGGATATTAGCGACGGCGAGGCGCAGCCCCAGCGCCGTCTCGCGCTCAGCGCCGCCTTCTTCTCGTTCGCGACGGGGCTGTCGCGCGTGGCGGGGCTGGTGCGCGAGGTCGTCGCTGCGAGCTATTTCGGCGTCAGCAGCGCGATGTCGGCGTTCACGATCGCGTTCCAGTTCCCGAACCTGATCCGCGCGCTGTTCGCCGACGCTGCGCTCCAGGGCGCCTTCGTCCCGGTCTTCACCGAGCTGCTCGAGAAGGGCAAGCGCAAGGAGGCGTTCCACGTCGCGTCAAGCCTCTTCTTCCTGATCTTGCTCGTGCTCGGGCGCGGTGACGGCGCTCTTCATGCTGCTCGCGCCGGTGATCATGCCGCTGCTCGCGCCGGGCTTCGACGACGAGACGACCGGACCTGACGGTCGGCCTCTCGCGCGTGATGTTCCCGATCGTCCTGCTGCTCGCGCTGTCGGGCCTCGTGGTCGGGATGCTCAACTCGTTCGGGCACTTCAGCGTCCCCGCGCTCGCGCCGCTCGCGTGGAACGTCGTGATCATCGCCGCGCTCGTCGGGCTCGTGCCGGTCTTCCCGGAGGAGGACGAGATCTACGCGTACGCGATCGGCGTCCTCATCGGCACGATCGTCCAGCTCGTCCTGCCGATGCCGTGGCTGCGCGGCCGCGGCGGCCGCTTCACGGCCTCGCTCGACTTCCGCAACCCGCACGTCGTGCGCGTCCTGAAGCTGATGCTGCCCGTGACGATCACGCTCGGGCTGATCAACTTCAGCCTGCTGATCAACTCCTTCTTCGGCACGCTGGTGTCGGAGCGAGGCGCCGGCGGCGATCGACAAGGCGTTCCGGATCTACATGCTGCCGCAGGGGCTCTTCTCGGTCGCGATCGCGACGATCCTGTTCCCGACGCTCGCCCGCTACGCGGCTCGCGCTCGACTTCGACTCGCTGCGCCGCACGATGGCCAACGGCGTGCGCCAGATCGCGATGCTGCTGATCCCGAGCGCGGTGATCATGGCGGTGCTCGCCGAGCCGATCACGCGGCTCGTCTACGAGCGCGGCGAATTCGACGCGGCCGCGACCGACCTCGTCTCCGAGGCGATGCTCTGGTGGGCGTTCTCGCTCCCGTTCCAGGGCATCAGCCTGCTGCTTCTCGCGCACGTACTTCTCGCTGCAGAAGCCGTGGACGACCACGGCGCTCGCGGGGGCGAACCTGGTCGTGAACGCGATCGTCGCCGGCGGCGCTCTACAAGCCGTTCGGCGTGGCCGGGATCGTGATCGGCACGGTCGTCGCGACCGTCGGCATGACGGTCGCGCAGGGATTCATGCTGCGGCCCGACCTGGGCGGAGTCGAGGGGCGCGAAACGCTCGGCGCGGCCGGCTACATGCTCGTCGCGGGCGCTGTTCCAGGCGATCGTCGACCTGGGCGATGTGGGACGTCCTCGACGACGCTGCTCGGGCGCGCGCTCGTCGCCCAGGCGGTCGTCGGTCGGGACGGCGATCGGCGTCGGGCTTGCCGCCTATGCGTCGCTGGTCAGGGCGATGGAGCTCGACGAGGCGCGCCAGATCCAGCGCCTGTTCGCGGGCAGGCTCAGGCGCCAGGAAACGCTTGAGCACGGCCTCGGTCTCGCCCGGCCGCTCGATCTGGGGGACGTGGCCGCAGTCGAGCTCGGCGTGCTTCGCCGACGGCAGCGCCTCGCGGACGTGGCGGGCGAACGACGGCGGGACGATCGCCGTCCTGGCGGCCCCACACGAACAGCGCCTCCCGGTCGAGTGTCGCCGAGCCGCTCCCAGAACTCCTCCGAGCGCTCGAGCAGGATGTGGCGGGCGGCTGCGTAGAACGCGGCGCGGCCGCGCGGCGTGCAGTACGAGCGCACGAACTCGTCGATCCCGGCGGCGGCCCAGCCGCCCGCGCCGTTCGGAATCGAGCCGCGCACGATCTCTTCGACGATCGGCCGCGGGGCGGGCTGGATCAGCCCGAGCTCGGGCCGCGCCAGCGACAGGTAGCGCGCCCACGCCGGCCGCCGCTTCCAGGCGAGCGAGCAGGCGAGCAGCGCGAGCTTGCGCGTGCGCTCGGGGTGCGCCAGCCCGAGCTCGAGCGTCACCCGCCCGCCCAGGCTGTTGCCGATGAAGTGCGCCGTGTCGATCTCGCGCGCGTCGAGGAACGTCGCACCGCCGCGCGTGCCATGTAGGCGCGTCGTAGGGGGCGAACAGCGGCTTCTCCGAGTCGCCGAAGCCCGGGCTGGTCGATCGCGATCGCGTGATAGCCGGCCCGCGCCGAGGGCCGACGACCGTGGGGAGGAAGGACGCCTTCGTGCCGCCGAGCCCGTGGATCATCACGACCGGGTCGCCCTCTCCGGCCTCCATGTACGCCAGGCCCGCCGCGCGCCCGAAGCGCAGCCGGCGCTCCGCCGGCGCGCCGCTCGTGGCCGACAGAAAGCCGACGCCGACGTGCAGGTTGCCGCGCATCTTGAGCCTGCCGGTCCCGAACGCCTGCAGGCCGGCGCCGGCGTCCTCGGCGAGCTGCCTGCCACACCCGCTCGTCGGCCTCGATCAGCGTGTCGGCGCGGCCGTCTCGCGGCGGCCGGATCCGGACGCTGTCGCCGCGGATCGAAACGTCGCGGGCGTCGCCGTTCCAGCGCACGCGCACGCGGGCGCTCCCGTTCGGGGCGTCGAAGCCCTCGGGATCGAAGCGGCCGACGAGCTCGTCGAGGAACTGCGGCGTCACCGGATGGAGGCTAATTAGGCTCGCCTGCCATGCCCACGTTCGAGCCGGTCGTGATCGCCGCGGTCCAGGCGACGCCGGTGATCCTCGATGCGGACGCCACGGTCGACAAGGCCGCGCGCCTGATAGGCGAGGCGGCGGCCGAGGGCGCGCAGCTCGTCGTGCTGCCGGAGACGTTCGTCTCGCTGTACCCGTCGAACGCGTGGGCGCACCAGGCCGCGCGCTTCGGCGGCTCCGACGAGCTGTGGGAGCGGATGTGGGACAGCTCGGTCGAGGTCCCCGGCCCGCTCGTCGACCGGCTCGTCGCGGCTTGCGCCGAAGCACGGCGTCCACTGCGCGATCGGCGTAAACGAGCGCGAGCTCGACCGGCCGGGGACGCTCTACAACACGCTGCTGCTGCTCGGCCCCGAGGGGCTCATCTGGAAGCACCGCAAGCTCATGCCCACCCACCAGGAGCGGGTCTTCCACGGGATCGGCGCGGGCGACGACCTCGACGTCGCCGACGACCCCTCTCGGGCGCATCGGCGGGCCTGATCTGCTGGGAGAACCGGATGCCGCTCGCCCGCTGGGCCATCTACCAGGGCGGGCCGCAGATCTGGATCGCGCCGACGGCCGACGACAGCGACGGCTGGATCGCGAGCATGCGCCACATCGCGATCGAGTCCGGCGCGTTCGTCGTCTCCGCTCCCTCAGTACATCCCGCGCGCGGCGTTCCCGGACGACTTCCCGGTGCCGCTCCCCGACCAGGAGGCGTTCGGCAACGGCGGCGCCGTGATCGTCGATCCCGAGTGGGGAGAGGTCGATCGCCGGGCCGCTCTACGGCGAGGAGGGCATGGTCCCCGCGACGTGCGACCTACGCCGCGGCCTGCACGCGAAGCGCTGGTTCGACGCGGTCGGCCACTACAGCCGCCAGGACGTGCTCTCGCCGGCTCGCCGAGACGGGGAGCGCGTCGCCGGAGGTCCGACCCGCCGCCCCATAATGCTCGCGACGTGGCCGCACCCGCGAGCAACATCCGCAACTTCTCGATCATCGCCCACATCGACCATGGGAAGTCGACGCTGGCCGACCGCATCCTCGAGGTCACCGGGCGCGGTCGACGCGCGCAACCACAAGCCGCAGATGCTCGACTCGATGGAGCTCGAGCGCGAGCGCGGCATCACGATCAAGGCCCAGGCCGTGCGCGTCGAGTACACGCGCGCGCGACGGCGAGACCTACCGCCTCCACCTGATCGACACGCCGGGGCACGTCGACTTCTCCTACGAGGTCTCGCGCTCGCTCGCCGCGTGCGACGGCGCGCTGCTCGTGGTGGACGCGTCGCAGGGCGTCGAGGCGCAGACGATGGCGAACACCTACCTCGCGGTCGAGGGCGGGCTCGAGCTGATCCCGGTGCTGAACAAGATCGACCTGCCCGGCGCCGAGCCCGAGCGGGTCGCGGGCGAGATCGGCGAGCTGCTCGGCGAGGGCGACGAGGTCCTCCGGATCTCCGCGAAGACGGGGGAGGGGATCGAGGACATGCTCGAGGCGATCGTCGCAGCGGATCCCGCCGCCCGAGGGCGACGCCGACCGCGCCGCCGCGCGCGCTGATCTTCGACTCCGAGTTCGACCAGTACCGCGGCGTCGTCGCGTACGTGCGCGTGGTGGACGGCGTGCTCCGCAAGGGCGACCCGATCGTCGCGATGCAGAACGGACCGAGGCCGACATCGACGACATCGGCTTCTTCGCGCCCGACATGACGCCCGTCAGCGAGCTGCGCGCCGGCGAGGTCGGCTACGTGATCACCGGGCATCAAGGAGGTCTCGCGGCTGCGCGTCGGCGACACGCTCACGCACCGCGAGAACCCGGCCTCGGAGGCGCTGCCCGGCTACAAGGAGGTCAAGCCGATGGTCTTCTGCGGGCTCTTCCCGGTGGAGACCGACGACTTCGAGGACCTGCGCGACGCGCTCGAGAAGCTCGCGCTCAACGACGCCGCGCTCGTCGTACGAGCCCGAGACCTCCCAGGCGCTCGGCTTCGGCTTCCGCTGCGGCTTCCTGGGCCTGCTGCACATGGACATCGTGCGCGAGCGGCTCGAGCGCGAGTACGACCTGTCGCTGCTCGCCACGACGCCGAACGTCGAGTACGACGTGATCCTCACGGACGGCAGCGAGGTGCGGGTGCACTCGCCCGCCGACATGCCCGACCCGGCGCGGATCGACGAGGTCCGCGAGCCCTACATCAAGGCGACGATCCTCTGCCGCAAGGAGGACGTCGGGCCCGGTGATGGAGCTCTGCCAGGAGCGCCGCGGCACGCACGCCGGCATGACCTACCTGTCGGAGGCGCGCGTCCAGCTCCAGTACGACCTGCCGCTCGCGGAGATCGTGCTCGACTTCTTCGACCAGCTGAAGTCGCGGACGAAGGGCTACGCGTCGCTCGACTACGAGCTGATCGGCGAGCGCCCGTCGGACCTCGTGAAGATGGACATCATGCTCGCCGGCGACATCGTCGACGCGCTGTCGATGGTCGTCCACAAGGACAAGGCGTACGAGCACGGCCGCGCGCTCACCGAGAAGCTGCGCAAGCAGATCCCGCGCCAGCAGTTCGAGGTCGCGATCCAGGCGTCGATCGGGTCGAAGATCATCGCGCGCGAGTCGGTGAAGGCCGTGCGCAAGGACGTGATCGCGAAGTGCTACGGCGGCGACATCACGCGCAAGCGCAAGCTGCTCGAGAAGCAGAAGGAAGGCAAGAAGCGGATGAAGCAGGTGGGGCGGATCGAAGTGCCCCAGGAGGCGTTCCTCGCCGTCCTGTCACTCGGCGACGGCGACGGGAAGAAGTAGCGCGCTACCCGTGCCGTGGGCGAGCAGCTTGCCGCCCTCCTCGGCCCACACGCGCCCCTCCATCGTGGCCGTCTTGCTGCCGCGATGCACGACGACGCCCTCGCCGAGGATCCGGCCCGTCTCCGGCGTGATCGGGCGCACGAAGCGCGCGGACAGGTCGAGCGAGCCGTAGCTCCAGCCGGGCTCGAGCGTGGTGTGGACCGCGCAGCCCATCGCGGAGTCCAGCAGCGTCGCGGCCAGGCCGCCGTGCACCACGCCGATCGGGTTGTAGTGCTGCTCGCCCGGCTCGGCGGAGAAGACCGCCCGGCCCTCGTCGACCTCGATCACCCCGAAGCCGAGCAGGCGCGCGATCGGCGGCTGCTCGACGTCGCCGTTTGCGATCGCGCGCATCTGGTCGAGGCCGGAGAGGCTCGTCATCGCCGCCATCATGCAGCTTCCTTCTGCGCGGCGACCGGGTGGAGCGGCACGACGTTGTCCTCGTGCATCTCCGCCAGGGCGTCGAGCAGTTCCTGGAGCTGCGCCTCCGGGATCTTCAGTCCGGCGATGCTCTCGGGGGTCATTCCGGGCCTCCTGGGTTGCTTGACGAAACGCACTACGTCAAGCTACAGTTGCATGATGCAACCCAGTGTGAGGCGGCTCACAGATGCTGAAGAACACCTACGAGGGACAGGCCTGTTCGATCGCGCGCTCGCTCGAGCTGATCGGCGAGCGCTGGACGCTCCTGATCGTGCGCGACGTCTTCCGCGGCCTCCGCCGCTTCGACGACATGCAGAAGAGCCTCGGGATCGCACGGAACGTGCTCGACGAACCGGCTCGAACGGCTGGTCGAGGAGGGCATCTTCGAGAAGCGCCGGTACCAGGAGCACCCGCCGCGGTACGAGTACTTCCTGACCGAGAAGGGGATCGACCTCTGGCCCGTGCTCGTCTCGCTGATCAAGTGGGGCGACAAGCACGAGCCCTTCGGCGAGTTCGATGGCCTCCCGCCCGTGGTCATCCTCCACAAGGAGTGCGAGGGCGAGATCGACGACCACTTCACGTGCGCCGAGTGCGGCGAGCGGGTATGGGCGCGCGACTGCTACGTCGAGCGCCGGGTGCCGCTTCGCGCGGCTGCGTAGATACGCTGCCGCGCTATGGCTCTCGACACTGCGCTTCAAGGCAAGACGTACGACGCCGTCACCTTCGAGGTGGAGGCGGACCGGATCCGCCAGTACGCGGAGGCGGTCCACGAGGACGAACCCCGTGCACCACGACGCCGAGGCGGCGCGCGACGGCCGGCTTCCGCGACGTCGTCGCGCCGCCGATGTTCGCCGTCGTCTACTCGGCGCCGGCCATGGGGCCGCCGATCTTCGAGGCGATCGGCGAGGCGCTTCCGCGGATGGTCCACGGCGGCCAGGAGTTCGTCTGGGGCGAGCCCGTCTGCGCGGGCGACACGATCTCGACCGAGACCACCGTGAAGGAGATCTACGAGAAGGACGGCAAGGGCTTCTACGTGTTCGAGTCCGTGTCGAAGAACCAGGACGGCGACGAGGTGGTCCGCGCGACCTGGACAAACATCGTTCGAGGAGTCTGAGATGAACCAAGGCGACGCGATCCCGGAGATGAAGGTCACCCCCGACGCGGGGCTGACGAAGCGCTACGCAGCCGCGTCAGGCGATCCGAACCCGATCCACACCGACGAGGAGTTCGCGCGCAACGTCGGGCTGCCCGGCTGCATCCTCCACGGCCTCTACTCGATGGCGCAGGTGGCGCGCGCCAACACCGCGGCCGCCGGCGGCGACCCGCGCAAGCTGAAGCGCCTCTCGGTGCAGTTCCGCGGCATGGGCTTTCCCGAGCAGGAGATCACCGTGACCGGGAACGGTCAAGGAGGAGCGCGACGGCCGTCGTCGTCGTCGACACGGTCGCCGAGCAGAGCGGCAACCAGATCATCCGCAACGCGGAAGCTGAAATCGAGGTCTGAGCCCCACTCGCCACAATTAGTCGCGTGGAGCTGACCTCGCGACAGGAGTTCATTCTGCGGGCCGTCATCGAGGGCCACGTGGAGATCGGCCAACCCGTCGGGTCCAAGTGGCTCGCGGAGGAGAAGGACATGCCGTGGAAGCCGTCCACGATCCGCGCCGAGCTGGCGCGGCTCGAGGAGCTCGGGCTTCTCCAACATCCGCACACCTCCGCGGGCCGGGTCCCGACGGACCAGGGCTACCGCCACTACGTGGACGAGCTGCTCGAGGGCGGTGCGCTACCGGTGCCTCGGCAGAGGGTCCAGCTCGGCGACATGCGCCGCGAGGTCGACGAGGCGATGCGGGCGACCACCGAGCAGCTGTCGCAGATGACCGACCTGCTCGCGGTCGTCTCGGCGCCGCCGATCGCCACCACCACGATCAGGCACGTCGAGGTGCTGCTGCTCCAGCCGCAGGTCGCGATGGTCGTGGTGATCACCTCGACCGGCGGCGTGACGAAGCGCGTCATCTCCTACGACGAGCCGGTCGACCCCGGCCTCGTTGATTGGGCGGGGAGCTACCTGTCCGAAACCCTCGACGGCATGAGGATCGGCACGCGCAGCATCCACGCGCGCTTCACCGCCCCGGAGCTCGGCGGACGCCGAGCGCGAGTTCCTCGCGACCCTGGCGCCCGCGTTCACGGAGCTCGAGGAGACGGCCGAGGCGTCCCTCTATTTCGGCGGCGCGGCGCGTCTGTTGCAGGAGGAGCGCTTCCAGGAGCTGTCGCAGATCAACGAGCTGATGCAGCTGCTCGAGCGGCGCAAGGCGCTGCTCGCGCTCATGCGCCACGCGCTGGGCGCGCCCGAACCTCTGGCTCTCGATCGGCGGCGAGAACGAGCGGCCCGAGCTCCAGTCACTGAGTGTCGTGGCGTCCCACTACGGCCTCGCGCATCGCCGGCTCGGGGCCGTGAGCGTCATGGGCCCGGTGCGGATGGATTACGCGCAGGCGATCACGCTCCGTGCGCCAGGCGGCGGCTGAGCTGTCTCGGTTCGTCGAGGACATCTACGAAGAATGAAGCGCGACCCCTACGAGGTCCTGGGCGTCTCGCGCCAGGCGTCGGACGGCGAGATCAAGAAGACGTTCCGCAAGCTCGCGCGCGAGCTGCATCCCGACGTGAACAAGCACGACCCCGAGGCCGAGGAGAAGTTCAAGGAGGCCGCGGAGGCGTACGAGATCCTGTCCGATTCGGAGCGACGCTCCGTCTACGACCGCTACGGGCACGAGGGCCTGAGCTCGAGCGGCTTCCACTCGACGTTCCAGGGCTTCGGCTCGTTCGGCGACATCTTCGACGCGTTCTTCGGCGGCGGGGATCCGTTCGGATCCGGGCGTGCTCGTGCGGGCGGCGTCCAGGGTGGCGACGTCGCCGTCCAGGCGGAGGTCAGTCTTCACGACGCGGCGCGCGGCACGAGCGTCAAGGTCGAGTACGAGCGCGTCGGCCCGTGCGAGCGGTGCAACGGCAACGGGGCGAAGCCGGGCACGCCGATCGAAACGTGCGGGCGCTGCGAGGGAACCGGCGAGCTGCGCACCGTGGCTCGCACGGCATTCGGCCAGATTGTGCGCACCCAGGTCTGCGACGCCTGCATGGGCGAGGGCAAGACGGCGCGCGAGCCGTGCGAGGAATGCCACGGCCGCGGGCGCAAGGCCATGCGCACCCAGCTCGAGGTCAACATCCCGGCCGGGATCGCCGACGATCAGCGGATCCGGCTGAGCGGGCAGGGCCACACCGGCGAGCGCGGCGGGCCGCCCGGCGACCTCTACGTGCTGGTGCGGGTGCGGCCGGACGAGCGCTTCCTGCGCGAGGGCGACGACCTGATCACCGTCGTCGACGTGCCGGCGCCCGCCGCTGCGCTGGGAACGACCGTGACGGTCGCGACGCTCGACGGCGAAGAGGAGATCGAGATCGCGCCGGGCACTCAGCCGGGCGAGGTCATCACGCTGAAGGGCCGCGGGATGCCCGCGCTCCGGCGCGGGCGTGCCGGCGACCAGATCGTCGTGGTCAACGTCGTGATCCCGCGCAACCTCTCGAGCGAGCAGCGTGACCTGCTGGACAAGCTCTCCTCGACGCTTGACGCAAGCAACCTCGAGGCCGCGAGCTCGGAGGGGCTGTTCGCGAAGGTCAAGCGGGCGTTCCGCTGATCCGGCTCGCGATACGGGCTGCTGCCGAAGACGCGGAGGCTGTGCTGGCGGCGCTGCTCGAGCTGGCGCCGTCGGGGCTCGAGCAGGTGGACGGCGACGGGTGGGTCGAGTACGCGCTCTACGGCGCGCCCGGTGAGCTGCCCTCGCTGCCGGAGGGCGAGGCCGACGTCGGCGGCCGCCGCGTGACCGTCCGCGGGGAGGAGGTGCCGGACGACTGGGACGAGCGCTGGAAGCGCTTCCACGTCCCGGTCCTCGTGGGCGGCCGGCTGTACGTGCGCCCGCCGTGGGAGCAGCCCGCGGTGCGCCCCGGCGTGACCGAGATCGTGATCGACCCCGGGCGGGCGTTCGGAACGGGCTCGCACCCGACCACGCGCCTGTGCCTGGAGCTGATGCTCGAGCTCGACCCGAAGGGATCGTTCGCCGACCTCGGCTGCGGCTCCGGCGTCCTCGCGATCGCCGCGGCGAAGCTCGGCTTCGACCCGGTCGCCGCGCTTCGACTCCGACGCGGGCGCGATCGAGGCCACGCGCGCGAACGCGCGCGACAACGCCGCCGTGCTCGACCGCGTCGAGCGCTGGGACCTCCGCCGCGACGCACCGCCGCCGGCGCGCGACCGTCGCGGCCAACCTGATGCGCCCGCTCCTGCTGCAGCTCGCGCCGCGGCTCGAGCGCCCCGACGCGCTGATCCTCTCCGGACTGCTCGACCACGAGGCGGACGAGGTCGCCGCGGCGTTCGCGCCGCTGCGCGAGACGCGTCGCCTGGCTGACAAGGGCTGGGCGGCGGTCCTGCTCGAGCGCTGACTCTGCAAGTTCGCGCCTCTTGGCGCGTTGGTACTAAAGCGAGAGCCAATAGGCGGGGCTGCGGGCCCTCCGGAAGGGGGCTCAGCCGAGAGAGCTCTCGCACCCGCCCTGGCCGGCGGGAACAACTAAATCTGGGGACATGTGCCCCGCCCGCCAGTCACGGAAGCCCGGCACGCTCGGCCCATGGACTCAAGAGGAGGCACCATGGGCTTGTTCACCTACCGCGGCCACCGCCGCCGCCGAGCCGTGTTCGGCTTGCTTGCGGTCACAGCTGCAGCAGTGGTGATCGGCATCCCTGTGATCGCGAACCTGCCAGGAAGCAGCTTCGAGATCGACGACGGGAACCTCGTCGTCAACGGAGGTGCGGGTAGTAAGGACTGGGCGAACGCGCCGAACCGAACGGTCGGTACCGACGCCAGCCAGACGAGTACCGACAACTCCTACAAGGGCGGTGCTAAGCACGACACGCCATGTG
Source organism: uncultured Thermoleophilaceae bacterium (assembly GCA_963839405.1). Taxonomy (GTDB): domain Bacteria; phylum Actinomycetota; class Thermoleophilia; order Solirubrobacterales; family Thermoleophilaceae; genus DASPHG01. Next base: position 59,880 of record CAWIUV010000008.1, on the reverse strand, counting down.
CGGAGGCGGAGACGGGATCGATCCCGCCGAACAGAAGACGACCTGACGCGGCTGTATGTGAGCCAGGAGCAGGTCGGGACCGACATCTTCCTCTACATGGCGTGGGAGCGGTTCCTCGACAAGGAGAGCTCCGCTTCGGCCCACATGGGGTTCGAGTTCAACCAGAGCACGACGCCGTGCGGCGCGCCGAGCGAGAACGTTCTCCGCACGCCGGGAGACATCCTGGTCCTGTATGACCTCGAGGGCGGCGGCAAGCCGACCTTCGAGCTGCTGACGTGGGTGACCGCGGCGAACGGCGCTGCCAGTGACTGCAAGGCAGCGAATGCCCTGCCGTGCTGGGGCAAGTCGCAGATGCTCGGGACGGAATCTGGCGGACGGCTCGATCAACACCACGGCTCCGATCACGGATCCAGTCCCACCCGGAGCGCCACGGACGCTCGGCTTCAAGAACATGTTCGGCGAAGCCGCGATCAACCTGACGGACTCGGGCGTGTTCCCGGCCGGCTCATGTCGCGCCTTCGGGCGTGCCACGCTCGGCAGCCGTTCGTCGGGCAACTCGTTCGTCTCCACGCAGAAGGACTTCGTCGGGCCGATCCCCGTCGAGCTCCAGAACTGCGGAACGATCGTCATCAAGAAGGAGACGAACCCGGATGAGAACCCGAACGCGACGAACTTCGGGTACTCGACCACAGGCGGGCTGAGCCCGACCACGTTCACCCTCCAGGACGACGGCACCAGGACGTACGCCGACGTCCAGGCGGGTCAGTACACAGTCACGGAGAGCAATCTCCCGGCGGGTTGGGACCTGAGCAGCATCAACTGCATCGTCTCGACCAACGGGACCTCGACGACCGCGAACGATCTCCCGAACCGGAAGGTCACGATCGACCTGAAGGCGACGGAGACCGTCACGTGCACGTTCAACAACACGAAGCGCGGCAAGATCATCGTCGAGAAGCAGACCGACCCGAACGGGTTGACGGACAGCTTCGGCTTCACCGCCGGGACTGGCCTGACACCCGCGACGTTCACGCTGCAGGACAACGGGACCAGGGAGTACGACAACCTGGTCGCCGGGACCTACACCGTGAACGAGGACGCCAAGGAGGGCTTCGCCCTGGTCAGCATCGTCTGCACGGATCCCACGAACAACAGCAGTGGGAACACGGGCACAAGGCGGGCGACCTTCAACCTCGCGGCGGGTGAGACCGTGCGTTGCGTGTTCACGAACCGCCAGACGCACAACGTCGTGGTGCTCGTGTGTCACGAGAGCACGGACACGCTTGCACCGAGCGCGGTGACCTACGGGTCGGAGACGAAGACGTCCCTGCCCCCGGGTTCGTTGACGGCCGCACAGCAGAAGGCGCTGTGTGAGACCGGAGGCGCGAACTTCGGCGGCAAGGCGCACGGGCCGGCGACAGTGACAGTGAACGTCGGCAGCGCAGCTCATTAGGAGTATTGGCGGCCCGGCTTCGGCCGGGCCGCCAATTCCTCACCAGGATCCGTCTTCGGCGCAACCGCCCGTGCCTGGCTCGGCGCAGTTGCGCGCGAGCCCGCCACCCTCGGTGTTGGCGATCTCGAACTCGTTGCCGGACTCCGACGGCGCGGTCACGACGAAGTGGCTAGCCGACGGCGCTTCGACTGTCGCCTGGCCGACGTCCTCCTGGCCCGCTGCGTTCTCGCACTGCGAGTAGTCCTGGTTGTCGACGTAGCAGACCTCCACCAACACGACGAGGTTGCGCGCGTCGGCCTTCGCCTGCGCGTCCTGCTGCACGGCAAGCTGGGTATCGACGGTCTCGGCTGCCTCGTCCGATCCGTCGTCCTCATCGTCGCCGCACCCGGTTAGGACAAGCACGAGACCCGCCACGACAGCGATGGCTTTGCGGCGCCCCACGGGCGGAAACCCTAGCCCCAACGCATCACGGCGGGCCGTTTCGGGTATGGCCGAGCTGTGAAGCTCGCGTCCCAGCGCGCCGGCCGCCAGCTCCGCGAGCCCCCACAGGTCCCGCCACTCGTGGTCCGGGACTGTGTTCGGGTCGGGCAGCGGCTCCTGGTGGCGGTTGACCCACGCCGAGCCCATCCCGAGCTTCTTCGCCGGGCCGATGTCGTACTTGAAGCCGAAAGCGACGTGGAGGATGTCGCCCGGGTCCTCGCCCAGCCGCTCGACCAGCTTCTCGAAGCCGGTCACCGACGGCTTGTACGCGCCCACGTCCTCGGCGGTGACGACCTCGTCGAACGGCACGCCGATCTGCTTCAGCGTGTGGCTGATGATGTCGCGGTCGGTGTTCGACAGGATCGCGAGCCGCACTCCTGCTTCTCGAACGCGCTCGCAGCGCGGGGCGAGTGTCGTGGAACGGCTGCCACGCGCGCATCGAGTCCGACGAGCGCAGCCGGGTACACGTCGCGGTCCGGCACGCCGAACTCGCGGCACCACGCCAGCACCGATTCGCCCAGGACCTCCTTGTACGTCTTGTAGTCGCCCGGATCGACCTCGAACTGGATCGCCTCCCACCGCTCGCGCAGCTCTCGGCCGGGCGGGGGATCCTCGACGCCCTCGCGCAGCATCAGCGTGTACAGGAACCCACCTAGGCCGCCCTCCCAGTCGACGAGGGTCCCGTAGCAGTCGAACGTCGCGACCTTCGGGCGCATGCGGGGCGAGCCTACACTTGACGACATGTCAGTTCTGGAGAAGGTCCGCGAGGACACGACCGCCGCGATGAAGGCCGGCGAGAAGGAGCGCGTCGGCGCGCTCCGGATGATCGTCAACGAGCTTCAGAAGGCGGAGAAGGAGGGCGGCGACGACGAGCTCGCCGTGCTCCAGCGCGAGCGCAAGCGCCGGCTCGAGTCCGCCGAGGCCTACCGCGAGGCCGGCCGCACCGACCTCGCCGAGAACGAGGAGCGCGAGGCCGAGTTGATCGCGGGCTACCTGCCCGAGCAGCTCTCGGACGAAGAGCTGCGCGCGATCGTGGGCGACGTGATCGCCGAGACGGGTGCGTCGTCGCCGAAGGAGATGGGACAGGTGATGAGCCAGGTCATGCCCCGGGTGGAGGGCCGCGCCGACGGGAAGCGCGTGTCGGGGCTTGTCAAGGAGCTACTTACTCCGTAGTGGCGCGGACGCAGATCGAGCTCTCGAACGAGGTCGCCGCCGAGCTCGCGGGCCCGGGCGACGCGATCATGAAGACACTCGAGGTGGCGCTCGACGCGGACGTCTTCCTACGCGGGAACGTCCTCACGCTCGACGGCGCGGACCAGGAGGTCGAGATGGGCCGGACGGTTGTGTCGGAGATCAGCGACCTCGTCCGCCAGGGCCACGACATCGCGCCTGGCACGATCGAGGCGATCACCGGTGCGCTCGAGCAGCACGAGAGCCCGAGCCGGCATCCTGGAGGACGTCGTCTGGCGCCACCGCAACCTGAAGGTCGCGCCGAAGACGGTCAACCAGAAGCGCTACGTCGACGCGATCCGGGAGAACACCGTCACGGTCGGCATCGGCCCGGCGGGCACCGGGAAGTCGTTCCTCGCAGTGGCGATGGCCGTCGCTGCCTTGTCGCGACGGGAGGTCAACCGGATCGTCCTCACCCGTCCGGCGGTCGAGGCCGGCGAGCGGCTCGGCTTCCTTCCCGGCGACCTGATGGCCAAGGTCGACCCCTACCTGCGTCCGCTGTTCGACGCCCTTTACGACATGCTCGAGCCGGAGAAGGTGAACCAGCACCTGGAGCGAGGCGTCATCGAGATCGCCCCGCTGGCCTTCATGCGCGGTCGCACGCTCAACGACTCGTTCATCATCCTCGACGAGGCGCAGAACACGAGCCCGGAGCAGATGAAGATGTTCCTCACGCGGCTCGGGTTCAACTCGAAGATGGTCGTCACGGGCGACGTCACGCAGATCGACCTGCCGACGGAGCAGCGCTCCGGGCTGAAGGTGATCGGCGACATCCTCGAGGGCATCGAGGACATCGAGTTCGTCCGCTTCGGCGGCGAGGACGTCGTCCGCCACAAGCTCGTGCAGCGGATCGTCGAGGCGTACGACGCGTACCAGCAGAAGAAACGCTGATTCTCATGCGGCTCTCATGAGTCGCGAGAAGATGTAGGCATGCGCGTTCTCGTCGTGGAGGACGAGCCCAAGATGGCGAGCCTGGTCCGACGCGGGCTCGAGGAAGAGGGCATCGCGGTTGACGTGGCCGGCCGCGGCGAGGACGCGGTCTGGATGGCCGGCTCGACCGAGTACGACGTCCTGGTGCTCGACGTGATGCTCCCCGGGATCGACGGCTTCGAGGTCTGCCGCCGCCTGCGTGCCGACGAGGTGTGGACGCCGGTGCTGATGCTGACCGCGCGCGACGCTGTCGAGGATCGGGTCGCCGGCCTCGACGGTGGCGCCGACGACTACCTCGTAAAGCCGTTCGCGTTCGACGAGTTGCTGGCCCGGCTGCGCGCACTCGCGCAGGCGCGGCAGCGCAGAACGGCCCGCGGTGCTCGAGGTGGGCGACCTGCGGCTCGATCCCGCGACGCGCCAGGCCAGCCGCGGCGGCGTCGAGATCGCGCTGTCGCAGAAGGAGTACGCATTGCTCGAGACGCTGATGCGGCGCCCGGGCCGGGTGCTGTCGAGGCTTCAGCTCCTCGAGCACGCGTGGGACAACGAGTACGAGAACCGCTCGAACGTCGTGGACGTCTACATCCGCTACCTGCGCGAGAAGGTCGACCGCCCGTTCGGCGCTGACACGATCGAGACCGTGCGCGGGGTCGGCTACCGGTTGCGCGCATGAGCCGCGTCCCGATACGGATCCGCCTGACGCTGGCCTTCGTGCTCGCCCTCGGCGTCGTGCTCGCGGGCCTCGGGATCGTGGTCTACACGCGCTTCGAGGACAGCCTGAACGACAACACCGACCAGGCGCTGCGCTCGCGCGCCACCGACATCGCGGCGGTCATCGAGCGCTCCGGGCCGCAGATCAGCGGACCAGGCGCGCGCTTCGTCGAGAGCGAGGAGAGCTTCGCCCAGATCCTCGATTCGGAGGGTGGCGTCGTGGACGGGAGCGGCCTGGTCGGCACCCGCCCGCTGCTCGTCTCCGGAGGAGATAAGCCAGGCGCGCGAGGGATCGTTGACCGTGGAGCGGAACGGCCCGGTCGAGGAGGACGATCCCGCGCGCCTGTTCGCAGTGCCCGTGGACGACTTCGTCCTCGTCGTAGGGCAGGACATAGACGACAACGAGGAGTCGCTCGCCACCCTGCGGCTGCTGCTCGGAGTCGGACTGCCGATCGCGCTGATTCTCGCCTCGCTCGCCGGGTATGCGGTCGCAGCCGCGGCGCTGCGCCCGGTGGACGCCATGCGCAGGAAGGCCGCCGGCATCAGCGAGGACAAGCCGGGTGAGCGGCTCCCGCTCCCGCCCGCCGACGACGAGGTCCGTCGTCTCGGCGAGACGCTGAACGCGATGCTCGCCAGGCTCGAGGCGGCGCTCGAGCGGGAGAGGGGCTTCGTCGCCGACGCCAGCCACGAGCTGCGCACCCCGCTGGCCAGCCTGCGAACCGAGCTCGAGCTCGCGCTGCGGCGCGACCGGTCGCCTGAGGAGCTGCGCGCGGCCCTTCGGTCGGCGACCGAGGAGACCGAGCGCCTGAGCCGACTGGCCGACGACCTGCTCGTCCTCGCTCGCTCGGACCGCGGCACGCTGCCGCTGCGACTCGAGACCGTGCCGGCCGCGGATCTCCTCCACGGCGTCGCGGAGCGCTTCAGCGGCGCGGGGCACGACGTGCGCGTGGATGTTCCCGACGGGCTCGAGATCCAGGCGGACCGGCTGCGGATGGAGCAGGCGCTTGGGAACCTGCTCGCGAACGCGACAACCCACGGCGCCGGCATCGTCACGGTCTCAGCGCAGACGCGTGACGGCGCGATCGAGCTGCACGTCGAGGACGAGGGGCCCGGCGTCCCGGAGGGGTTCGCCGGGCAGGCCTTCGAGCGGTTCACGCGCGCGGACGAGGCGCGCACCGGAAACGGCGCGGGCCTGGGCCTGGCCATCGTCGCCACGGTTGCGCGGGCCCACGGCGGCCGAGCCGGGTTCTCCCCGCGCGAAACCGGCACCGACGCGTGGATCTCGCTTCCGGCTCTCATCGAGGACTCATCCGCGCCGGGTACAACGAACACGTGAGCCGAAAGGAGACACGATGACTTCGAGAACGAAGAAGGGTCTGATCGCGGCCGGCGTTGTCGCCGTGCTCGGTGTGGGCGGCGCGGCGGTGGCCGTCGGCACGGACGAGGCCGGCGACGACGACGCCACCCAGAAGTCGATCAGCGGCAGCGCGCTGAAGAAGGCGAGCGACGCCGCACTCCAGGAAACCGGCGGCGGCGAGGTCACGGAGACCGAGGTGGGCGACGAGGAGAGCTACTACGAGGTCGAGGTCACGACCGACGAGGGCCAGGTCGACGTGCAGCTCGACAAGAACTTCAACGTCGTGAGCAGCGAGGGCGACTCCGACGAGGGAGAAGACGAGGACTAGGCGTAAGAATCGGGGGCGTGATCGAGGTCGACGCCCCGAACGCAGAGCTTCGTCAGGCGGCCGACGCCGCGGTGTCGGCCGTCGGCTTGGATGGACATCTCGCGATAGAGCTGGTCGGCGAGGACCGCATTCGGGAGCTCAATCGCGAGTACCGCGACAAGGACGAGCCCACGGACGTCCTCTCGTTCCCCGTCGACGAGGCCGCACCGTCGGCGGGGCCGCGCGAGCTGGGTGACGTCGTGATCTGCCCGGAGCACACGGTCGACCTGGTCGAGGCGACCGTGCACGGCGTCCTCCACCTGTGCGGATACGACCACGAGACCGACGATGGCGAGATGCTCGAGCTTCAGCAGCGGGTGCTGCGCTCGCTCCGATGAGCCGCAGCGGATTCGTCGCGCTCGCGGGCCGGCCGAACGCCGGCAAGTCGACGCTGCTCAACCGCATCGTCGGCGGGAAGGTGGCGATCGTCTCGGACAAGCCGCAGACCACCCGCCGGGCGATCCGTGGCATCGCGACCGGGCCGGACTGGCAACTCGTGATCGTCGACCTGCCGGGGATGCAGAAGCCGCGCGACCTCCTCACCGAGCGCATGCAGGCGCAGGTGGAGCGTGAGCTGAAGGAGGCGGACGCCGTGCTGTTCATGCTGAACGGCGAGCAGGCGATCGGGTCGGGCGACCGCTTCATCGCCGAGGCGATCAAGGGCGCCGGGCGTCCCGGCGGTCACCGTCCTCAACAAGGTGGACAGGCTGAAGCCGCACGAGATCGCCGAGGCGCTCGCCCAGGTCGGCGAGCTCGGCGTGCCGGGGGAGGTGTTCCCCGCCAGCGCGGTGACGGGCCTGCACGTGCCAGAGATCGTGGAAGAGCTGGTCGCCCTCGTCCCGGAGGGACCGCCGATGTATCCGGCCGAGCAGCGAACCGACCTGCCGGAGAAGGTGCGCCTCGCGGAGCTCATCCGCGAGCAGGCGCTCCTGCGGACCCGCCAGGAGGTGCCGCACGCGGTCGAGGTCGAGATCGACGAGGTCGAGCCGAACGAGGACGGCTCGGTCGTGGTGCGCGCGCTTCTGTGGACCGAGACCGAGTCCCAGAAGGCGATCCTCATCGGCTCGGGAGGCCGGATGGTGAAGGCGGTCGGCACCGCCGCGCGCACGCAGCTCGAGGCCGAGATGGGCCGCGAGGTCCACCTCGACCTCTCGGTGCGGGTCCGCCGCGGGTGGCGCGGCGACGAGGCGCTTCTCGACCGCCTGGGCATCGAATAGGACAATGCAGCCTGTGGAGGTTCGATTTGACGACAGCGGCCTCGTCCCGTGCATCGCGCAGGACTGGCGCACGGGAGAGGTCCTCACGCTCGCGTACATGAACGCGGAGGCGCTCGAGCGCACGCGCGAGTCGGGCGACGTCTGGTTCTTCAGCCGCTCGCGGAACGAGCTGTGGCACAAGGGGGAGACCTCGGGAAACTTCCTGCGCATGAAGGCGCTGCGCTACGACTGCGACCTCGATGCCGTGCTGGCGCTCGTGGAGCCCGAGGGGCCGGCCTGCCACACGGGTGAGCGCACCTGCTTCCACAACGGCGACACCGAGGTCGTGGCGCCACACGAGGCACTCGCCACCCTCGAGCGCACGATCGAGGCGCGCCGCACCGCATCAGCCGAGGAGAGCTATACCGCGGAGCTTCTCGCCGACCCGCCGCGGATAGGCGCGAAGGTCCAGGAGGAGGCCGAGGAGGTCGCCCGCGCGGCGGCCGGGCGAGGCCGACGACCGCGTCGCCGACGAGGCGGCCGACGTGCTGTACCACCTTGCGGTGCTGCTCGCCTCGCGCGGGCTCACGTTCAGCGACGCGTTCGAGGCGCTCAATGCCCGTCGCCGCTGACACGTCCAACCTCGAGATCTCGCCGAGTCGCGACGAGGTGCGCGAGCTCGCGCGCGATCACACGCTCGTCCCGCTTCGCCACACGTTCATCGACGACTGCGAGACGCCGGTATCGGCCTACCTGAAGCTCCGCGGCGCCGGGCCGAGCTTCCTGCTCGAGTCGGCGGAGCAGGGCCAGCGTTTCGGGCGCTGGTCGTTCCTCGGCGTGCAGCCCAGGAGCGTGATCCGCCTGGCCGACGGCGTGATGACCGTCGACGGCCAGCCGCGCGAGTTCGACGACCCCTACCACGCCGTCAGCGAGGAGCTCGCGCGCTACAAGCTCGCCGAGCTGCCGGACCTGCCGCCGTTCGCCGGCGGCGCGGTCGGCATGTTCGGCTACGACCTCGTGCGCTGGTTCGAGCCCTCGGTCGGGGACGCCGAATCCCGACGACGTCGGGATACCGGACCTTGCGCTGATGGTGTCCGACGTCCTGCTTGCGTTCGACCACTTCACGCATGAGGTCACGGTGCTGGCGAACGTGTTCGCCGAAGGCGGTGGCGACCTCGACACCCGCTACGACGAGGCGGTGGCGGCGATCGTGGACGTCCGCGAGCGTCTCTCTGCGCCGGTGCCGCGCGTCCGCTCCGGGCGTCGTGAGCCGCCTGCGTTCGAGTCGAACCTCGGCGCCGGCGGGTATGCCGAGGCGGTCGACCGCTGCAAGGAGTACATCCGGGCGGGCGACGCGTACCAGGTCGTTCCGAGCCAGCGCTGGAGCGCCGAGCTGCCGGTCGATGCGTTCTCGATCTACCGCGGCCTCCGCGCCGTCAACCCGAGCCCCTACATGTACTTCCTCGACTTCGAGGACTTCGAGATCGCCGGCGCCTCGCCCGAGGCGCTCGTCACGGTCCGCGGGCGCGAGGCGAGGCAGCGGCCGATCGCCGGGACGCGTCCGCGCGCCGCGACAGCAGAGGAGGACCTGCACGTCGCCGAGGACCTGCTGGCCGACGAGAAGGAGCGCGCCGAGCACGTGATGCTCGTGGACCTCGGCCGCAACGACCTCGGGCGCGTGTGCGAGTACGGCAGCGTCGTCGTGGACGAGCTGATGGTCGTCGAGACCTACTCGCACGTCATGCACATCGTCTCGTCCGTGACCGGCACGCTCCGTGAGGACGTGAGCGCGATGGACGCGCTGCGCGCATCGCTGCCGGCGGGCACCCTCTCCGGCGCGCCGAAGATCCGCGCGATGCAGATCATCGACGAGCTCGAGCCGGTCAAGCGCGGGCCTTACGGCGGTGCGATCGGCTACCTCTCCTACACGGGCGACCTGGACACCTGCATCTACATCCGGTCGGCCGCGGTCAAGGACGGCCGCGTGCACGTGCAGGCCGGCGGCGGGATCGTCGCGGACTCCGAGGCCGGCTACGAGGAACGCGAGACGGAGGCGAAGGCCGGCGCCGTGTGGCGCGCTATCGAGCTGGCCTGCGCGCAGACGGACTGGGCGTGAACCGCTTCTCGTAGGGGACGGTGCCGTCCTCGCGCACGAGCTGGAGATGGAGCTCGTCCTTGCGCACGTCGACCAGCGTGAAGTAGGACTCGTCGCCGGCGTAGGCGACGCCGGGCTGGCCGCGCAGATCGTCGGCCGCGAAGGGGTCGGTCAGCGTGATGTCGTTGGGCTTCGGGATGGCGACCGGCGCGGCGCGCGCCTCGAACCGCCCGTCGGAGTCGAACACGCCGGTCAGGTGCGTGTCGCCCGTCAGGAAGATCGTGGTGCCCGACACGCGGCGGTCGATGTGCTCGAGGAGCATCTCGCGCTCGGCTTCGAAGTCGTTGCTCCAGTTTCCGTCGCGCGAGTTCCCGCCCAGGAAGATCGTGCACGGCGAGCAGATCAGCTTGAACCGGGCGCGCGAGCGCGCGAGGGAGTCGAACAGCCAGCGGCGCTGACGCGCTCCGAGAAGCGTCTTGTCGGGGCCGTCCTCGCCTTCCGGGTCGGTCTTGAAGCTGCGCTGGTCGAGCACCCAGAACTCCGCCGCGCCGGCCGGGAAGCGGTAGTACGCGCGGCCGCTCATCAGCGAGTCCCATGGGGCGAGGCCCCACGGAAAGTCGCCGATCATCGTCGAGTTCGCGTCCTGGACGCCGAAGTCGTGGTCGTCGCGCTGCGGCGCAAACGCGGTCTCGCGCAGGATGGGCTCGAGCAGCGGGTTGGCGAGGAAGTCGCGCCAGATGCCGGCGTACGCGCTCGTGGTCTGGGCGAGCGGTCCGTGCGTGTCCGGGTAGTTCAGGTCGCCCTGCCACACGAAGACGTCGGGCCGCTGCTCCGCCAGGTGCTCGAAGATCGGGCCGAACTGCGAGCCGCAGGCTGCGACCGCGACACGCGCGGCGCGCCCCGGCGGGGACGGCACCCGGAAGCTCCGCGCCGGTCCGACCGTCTGCCGCCCGCGCCGCGAGAGAAGCGCTCGCCAGTACACGCGCCGGCCTGGCTCGAGCCCGCGGACCGTCTGAGTGGCCGCATGGAAGCGGTCGGTGCGGCCGGCCGAGATCCGCCGCGCATCCCTGAACCGGGGCGAGTACGAGACCTCGATCGCGACGCGCGCCGGGAGGTCGGCCGCCACGTGCAGCTCCGCCCCGCCTGCAACGGGCCGTCCGGTCGTTGCCGCCAGCACGTGCGGGGCGCTCAGCCGCGGCTCGCCTGCGGAGCGGATGGCGATCTCCTTGAAGGCGACGGTCGAGCGCCTGCGTATCTCGTCCACGACCGCCTGCCCCAGCTCCGTCGCCATGAACGCCTGTCCTTCCTGGACGCCCCACGGCAGCAGGTGCAGGTTCCCGAGCGCCGGCAGGACCGGGCTCGGGTCACTGGGGAAGAGCGTCTCGGCAGTGGCCAGCACGCCGGCGTCGCCCTTCCGCTGGAGGTCCCGCGTCGAGTCGCTCGCCGTCGCGGAGAGGGCGACGCCGCGCGAATCGGTCAACTCGCAGCGCAGCTCGGTCGGGTGTGCGCCGGTCGCCGAGAACACGAGCCGCAGTGGTGGCTGGGCCGCGGGAAGCGGCACGCTCGCGAGCTCGACCAGCTCGGCGCCGCTCCGGCGAAGAATGCGAAGCGCGGCTTGGCCGCTGTCGTAGATCGCCGCGTAGTAGGAGCGGGCCGACGTCCGCCGGAGGACGACTCCCGGTGCGGAGCCGGGCCGGGTGATGGTGGCCGCTATCTCGGCATCGCGCACCCGCCGGTCGGTCGCGACGACCACCGGTCGCGGGTCGTTGGGGAACACGTCGGACCCGGCCTCGAGGATGCCCTCGCCGCCCTCGCAGCGCAGATTTGCCACGCCCGTGCTGCGCCAGCCCTTGCCCCAGCCCGCCCGATCGCCGAGCTCGGCGAAGTCGGTGGCCGCGACGACCGCCGGTTCCTGTGCGCGGGCGGGCGCCGTCCGCTCGAGCGCGAGTGCCGCGCCGGCCGCCGCTCCCGCTGCGAGGACCTCCCGCCGGCTCAGCTCCATGCAAGCCAAGCTACAGCCGTCGGTCAGAATGAAGCGGCAGTGACCCTCGTCATCGACAACTACGACTCGTTCACGTACAACCTCGTCCAGTACCTGGGCGAGCTCGGCGCGGACATCCAAGTGGTGCGCAACGACGCAGAGACCGTGGACGAGCTGCTCGCGCGGGCACCGACGAAGGTGATCGTGTCACCCGGTCCGTGCACGCCCGCGGAGGCCGGCGTCTCGGTCGAGGCGATCCGCCGCTTCGCCGAGGCCGGCACGCCCGTCCTGGGCGTGTGCATGGGCCAGCAGTGCCTCGCGGTCGCGTTCGGCGGGGAGGTCGTGCGCGGCGATCCGGTGCACGGCAAGACCGCGCAGGTGGAGCACGACGGCCGCACGATCTTCCAGGGGCTCGACAGCCCCTTCGAGGCCGGCCGCTACCACTCGCTGGTGGTCGATCCAAAGCTTCCCGACTGCCTCGAGCGGTCCGCGTGGTCGGGTGAGACGGTGATGGGGATCCGGCACCGGGAGCTCCCGGCCGAGGGGGTCCAGTTCCACCCGGAGTCGGTCCTCACAGGGCAGGGAAAGCGGATGCTGGGCAACTTCCTGGAGGCTTGATGGACCAACGACTGAGCTTGATCACACTTGGCGTGTCGGACCTGGCGCGCTCGCGAGCCTTCTACGAGGCGCTCGGATGGAAGACGGGGGCGGGTCCCGACGACGACGTCGCCTTCTTCCAGGCGGGCTGCATGGTGATCGCGCTGTGGAGCCGCGCAAGCCTCGCCGAGGACTCGGGTGTCGAGGACAACGGTGGCTGGGGCGGGATCACGCTGGCGTACAACACGCGCTCGCCGGCCGAGGTGGACGCCGTGATCGAGGAGGCGCGCGCCGCGGGCGGCGCCATCCCGCGCGAGCCAGGCGAGACCTTCTGGGGCGGCTACTCGGCGATGTTCCTCGACCCCGACGGCCATCCGTGGGAGGTCGCGCACAACCCGCGCTGGACGATCGAGGACGACGGCGCCGTCACGATCTAGGCCGATGCCGAACGAGATCCTCAGTGACGCGATCAATGCCGTCTGCCGCGGCGAGGAGCTGCCCGAGGAGGGCGCGGCGGCGGTGCTGCGCGAGGTGATGGAGGGCCGCGCGTCTCCGGAGGAGACAGCCGGGCTCCTGATCGCCCTGCGTACGCGCGGCGAGACCGCCGACGAGATCGCGGGGCTTGCGCGCACGATGCGCGAGCTGGCAACGAAGGTCGAGGTCGGGATCGACGGTCTTGTCGATACGGCCGGGACGGGAGGCGGGACACCCACCTTCAACGTCTCGACGACGGCGGCGTTCGTCGCCGCCGGTGCCGGCTGCCCGGTCGCGAAGCACGGGAACCGGTCCGCGACCTCCCAGTCCGGGTCGGCCGACGTGCTCGAGGCGCTCGGCGCGCGGATCGATCTGGGCCCCGAGCAGGTGGCCGAATGCATCGAAAGCGTGGGCTTCGGATTCATGTTCGCGCCGCAGCACCACGCCGCGATGAAGCACGTCGTCCCGGTTCGCAAGGCGCTGGGCGTCCGGACGATCTTCAACCTGCTCGGCCCCCTGACGAACCCGGCTGACGCTCCTCACCAGGTGATCGGCGTCTCCGACGGGCCCTTTCTCGAACACATGGCGATGGCCCTGGCTAGGCTTGGCGGCCGGTCGGCGCTCGTCGTGTCCAGTGAGGACGGGCTCGACGAGATCTCGATCTCAGCGCCCACGCGCGTTGTCGAGTTGAGGGACGGAAAGGTGGAGACGTACACAGTGACTCCCGAAGACCTCGGTGTCGAGCGCGCGCCTATCGACGCGATCGGGTTTGGCTCGCCTGACGACAACGCGCGCATCACACGCGCGGTCCTGTCCGGTTCCGACAAGGGGCCGGCGCTGTCGCTGACGCTCGCGAACGCCGGTGCCGCCGTGTACGCGGCGGGCAAGGCGGAGACCCTCCGCGCAGGAGTGGAGGTCGCGGCGGAGGCCGTGGAGTCGGGGGCAGCGAATGACCTGATGGAGCGCTTCGTCAGCCGCACCCAGGAGCTCGCGGCAGCTTGACCCGCCTCGACTCGATCGTCCAGGCGACGCGCGACGAAGTCGAGCGCCGCAAGCGCGAACGCCCGATCGCCGATCTCGAGCGGGAGGCCGAGCGCCGCCCGGAGGGGCGCCCGTTCCATGAGGCGCTCGCGCGTCCCGCCACCTCGCTGATCGCCGAGCACAAGCGCCGCTCGCCGTCGGCCGGCGAGATCCGCGAGGGGTCGAGCGTCACAGAGATAGTGCGCGCGTACGAGCGCGGCGGAGCGGCAGCGCTCTCGATCCTCACCGAGGAGCGCCACTTCGGCGGCTCGCTCGAGGACCTCACGGAGGCGCGCGCGGCCAGCGACCTGCCGATCCTGCGCAAGGACTTCACCGTGGACCCGTACCAGCTGGTCGAGGCGCGGGCCGTCGGCGCCGACGCGGTGCTGCTCGTGGTCGGGTCGCTCGGTCGCGACGAGCTGGCGAGCCTCTACCAGGAGGCCCGCGCACTGGACCTCGACGCGCTCGTCGAGGTGCATGACGGCGAGGAGCTCGAGGCTGCGCTCGAGGTGGACGCGGACCTGATCGGGATAAACAACCGCGACCTTCAGGACTTCAGCGTTGACATCGCGAAGACGTTCGACCTGCTCGCGGACGTTCCCGCGGGCAAGACGGTCGTGTCGGAATCGGGGATCGTGCACCGCGAGCAGATCGAGGAGCTCGAGCGCGTTGGCGTGGATGCAGTACTCGTCGGCGAGACGCTGATGCGGGCGGCCGACCCGGAAGCGGCCTGCCGCGAGCTAACTCGCTGGGAGGAACCCACGCAGGCCTAAGATGGGCATGGCATGGCAGCCGTGCCCGAGCTAGACCCGAACGCCGTCGCTTTGCTCGGCGAACGGCTGGCGGCCAACATCCGCCGGGCGGTCAAGGTCGACGACCGTGTGCTCCGCGAGTTACTGGTCGCGCTCCTGGCGGAGGGCCACGTCCTGATCGAGGACTACCCCGGCGTCGGCAAGACCGCGCTCGCGCGGTCGCTCGCCCGGTCCGTCGACGCCGAGTACGCCCGGATCCAGAGCACGGCCGACCTGCTGCCCGCGGACGTCGTGGGGACCAACGTCTTCAACCAGCGCGAGTCCCGCTTCGAGTTCCGGCCCGGCCCGGTCTTCGCGAACGTCGTCCTCGTCGACGAGATCAACCGCGCGTCGCCGAAGACGCAGTCCGGCCTGCTCGAGTGCATGCAGGAGCGGCGCGTCACGGTGGACGTGATCTCGCACGAGCTAGCTCGGCCGTTCGTCGTGCTCGCGACGCAGAACCCCGTCGAGTACGAAGGCACCTATCCGCTCCCCGAGGCGCAGCTCGACCGGTTCATGGTGCGGGTGTCGCTCGGCTATCCGAGCGCGGACGAGGAAGCGGAGATGCTCGGCGAGCACGCCGTCTCGGACCGCGTGCTCGACCTCGATCCGGTCTCCGACGTCGGGGAGATCGTGGCCGCGCAGGACGCGTGCCATCGCGTGCATGCAAGCGATGCGCTCCGGCGCTACGTCGTCTCGGTGCTCGAGGCCACTCGCACGGATTCGCGCACGGAGCTCGGCGGCAGCCCGAGGGCCGGGCTGATGTTGCTGAAGGCGGCCAAGGCGAACGCCGCGCTCGACGGCCGCGATCACGCGCTCCCCGACGACGTCCAGACGCTGGCCCAGGCCGTGCTCGCCCACCGCCTGCTGCTCGCTCCGGAGGCGGTCGGCTCGTCGCGCGGGGCGATCGTGCGCGAAGCACTCGACCGCGTTCCGGCGCTCTAGGAGCGCCGCGATGGCGAAGGTCGCCGGCACGCTCGCCCTCGGCGCGGCGATGACGGCGACCGCGGCGGCCTTCGCGTCGCCGTCGCTCTACGTGCCCGGCGTCGCGCTGATGCTGCTCGCGGCGGGCGCCGCGCTCTGGGTGCTGGGCGCGGCGACCGGTGCGTCACTCGAGCGCCGGGTCGGCCCGCCGATGGTCGAGGAGGAGCGCGAGTGGCAGATCGAGGTCACAGCGGCAGACCGGGCTGGTCGCCGCTCCCGGCGGGGAACTCGTCGAGCCGCTCGTGCGCGGCTCCCTGCCGATGGCCGGCCGGGCGACCCGCCGGATGCGCGTCGGCGTGACCTTCGAGCGTCGCGGCGTACGCCATCTCGAACCCGCCCGGCTTGTCATCGCCGACCCGCTCGGCCTGATCGAGCGCACCGTTGAGGCAGGCGCGGGCCAGGAGGTGCTCGTGCTCCCGCGGATCGAGTCGGTTGTCGCCCTCGGCGGAGGGCCGGGCGCGGCTGCGGTGGGAGCTGCCGGAGCGCGGCCGGCCGAGGTCGCCGCCGAGGTCGAGATGGAATCGCTGCGCCCGTATCGCGAGGGTGCGCCGGCCTCGCGCATCCACTGGCCCACCGTCGCGCGCGTCGGAACGCTGATGGAGCGACGCCTCCTGGCCGACACGGACTCGCACCCCCTCGTCGTCCTCGATCCCACGCACCCGGCCGATGAAGCCGCGCTCGACATGGCGGTGCGCGCCGCCGCTTCGCTCTGCTTCCACCTGGCAAGGCGCGAGGGCTGCTCGCTGCTCCTGCCGGGAGACCGGAGGGCGACCGATGTGGGACCCGACCTGGGCAACTGGCACGCGCTTCACGTCCGGCTCGCGCTGGTGGACAGCGCCGCCGGGGCCCCGGCGGCGCGGCTCGAGTCACGCCGGGGCGCGATCTATTGGGTGACCGCGCGGTCCGGGCCGTCCCGCGGCCTCGAGCGGCTGCAGGCCGACCGCTATCTGGTCAGCCCGGGCGTCCCGCGCGGCCGCGCCGTGTTCACCGTCGCCGGCTGCGCGGGCGTGGCGCTCGGCCGCGGCCGGCGGAGGGCGGCATGAAGGTCCCGACCCGCTTCCTGCTCGAGCTGGCGGCCTTCGCCGCGCTCGCGTGGTACACGGCCGCGCACTGGACCAGCGGGCTCATTGCCGACGCGCCCGGCGGCCGCGTGTTCGCTTGCATCCTGATCGCCTGCGTCGTCGGCGTGGCGCTGAAGCTCTCCGAGGGCCTGCAGGGGGCATACGGCCTCCTGCTCCGGGGTGGGTGTGTCATCGCGGGGCTCGGCGCAGGCTTCGTGGCCGGCGGGCTCGAGCGGAAGTACCTCGCACCCGCGCACTGGGACGAGCTCGGAGACGGCCTCGACCGCGGCTTCGCTGCGCTCGGCTCGGTGGACTGGCCGTATGCCGGCCCGGAGCCATGGGCGGAGCTGATCCTCGTGCTCGCCGTCCCGTTGGTGTTGACGGTGGCCGCCGCGCTGGCGTTCTGGCCGCGCACCGCCCTCCGCCCGTTCGCGCTCATCCTCCTGGTCGCGCTGTACGGCGTAGCGGTGACCGAGCACGAGTTCGACGGGGAGCTCGCGCGCGGCGTGATGCTTCTGCTGCTCACGGCCATCTGGCTCTGGCTGCCGCGGATGCCCGAGCGCAACTGGTCCACCGCGCTGGCCGCCGGAGGCGCCGTCCTGGTGGCGTGCGTCGCCGCGCTGCCGGCGGCCGCTCGCTACCAGGACAGCGAGCCGGTCGTCGACTACGAGTCGTGGAACCCCTTCGCCGCCAATGCCGCCACGCGATTCGACTGGTCGCACAACTACGGCCCGATCGACTGGCCGCGCGACGGGACGACGATGATGAACGTGCGTTCGAACGAGCGCCACTACTGGAAGCTCGAGACGCTCGACCGCTTCGACGGCGTGCGCTGGGAGCGATCCGGCTTCGGGCGCGGCAACAACCCGCTGCTCCCGAGCCCGTACAAGGTGACCTGGGAGTCGGATTTCCGGGTCACGATTCGTGACCTCGACACCAACCTGTTCCCGATCGCCGGAACTGCGTTGCAGGTCCGCGGCGCCGAACCGGTGATCCTGCCGTATTACGACGGGACGCTCGAGGCGCTCGGAGAGTCGCTTGACGAGGGCGACAGCTACACGGTCGAGGCGTACGTCCCCAGCCCGACGCCGGGAGAGATGCGCGCCGCGACGACCGAGATCCCATTCGCCTTCGCAGCAGTACACGGAGACGGGAACGCTTCCCGAGGCATACGCCCCGGTCGAGCGGCTCGCGCAGCGTCTCGCACGCGGTCAGCCGACCACCTACGACGT
The DNA here is from genome assembly GCA_963839405.1 of uncultured Thermoleophilaceae bacterium. Lineage (GTDB taxonomy): Bacteria > Actinomycetota > Thermoleophilia > Solirubrobacterales > Thermoleophilaceae > DASPHG01. The sequence goes on along the minus strand of CAWIUV010000008.1, from coordinate 41,924 downwards.
CGTCCGCTCGGTTCAGCGGTACCTGCGCGACGAGTACACCTACAACGAGACGCCGCCCCGGCGCAACTACCCGCTGCCGGCATTTCTCCTGAGGGACCGCGTCGGCTACTGCCAGCACTTCTCGGGCGCGATGGCCTTGATGCTGCGCATGCTCGGCATACCGGCGCGCGTCGCGGCCGGGTTCACGCCCGGGTCGTACAACGCCGACACGAAGGAGTACCGCGTACGCGACCTCGATGCGCACTCCTGGGTGGAGGTGTGGTGGTCGGACATCGGCTGGGTGCCGTTCGATCCGACGCCGTCGATCGCGCCGGCCGACTCTCAGTCGAGCGCCGAAGCTGCGTCGGCGTCGGGGGGCTCGACCGACGCGGGCGAGGTACAGGACGTGCGCAGCCAGCAGGACCCGGCCGCGATTGACGGCGGGGGCTCCGACAGCACGTCCCCGGACTCACCGGTCGCCACCTGGATGGTGCTCGCGGCGGCGATTCTGTTCGGTGCGGGTGTGCTCGTGTTCCTGCGGCTGCGGGCGGTCATCCGCCGGCGCGATGCGGGCGAGGACGATGTCGAGATCGCGAGGCTGAGGCGCGTGCTGGCACGGATCGGCGAGCCGGTCGCGCCGCGGTTGACGCTGCGGCAGCTCGAGGTGCGGCTCGACGGCACCGCGGGCCCGGCGGCCGCCCGATACGTGCGGATGCTGAGCGCGCGGCGGTTCAGTCCGCGCGGCGGGGCCGCGCCTGATCACGCCGCACGACGCGACCTCCGGCGCGCGCTCGCGCGCGGGCGAAGCCTCCGAACTCGCCTCGCAGCGCTCACGGCGCTGCCGCCGACGCCGTTTAGACGTGATTGAGGGTCCGCTCCTATAAACCCCTGTCAGTGGACGGAACCTCTCGTATGCCGAACTTCTTGTCGGGAGTACTCGGCGGCCTCGTGGTCCTCGTGCTCGGCGCGGTCTTGATCGCGACGGACGTGATCGACACCGGCGACACCGAGCGCGAGGTGATTTCCCAAGCGCCGATCTCACGCCCGGTGTCGGATTCGTCGGGCGATGACGAAGGCCTGACCGTTCAAGAGATCTACGAGCGCGATGGGCCGGGCGTCGTCTTCATCCAGGCCGACGTCCAGTCGCAGTCCGCTCGCCGTTCGGGCTGCCGGACGAGGCGCGGCACCGCGACCGGCTCCGGGCTTCGTGCTCGACAAGGACGGCTACATCCTCACCAACGCGCACGTAGTCGAGGGAGCGAAGGAGGCCGGCGTTCGCTTCACCGAGGAGAGCTCTCCCGGTCGATGCCGAGATCGTCGGCACCGACCTCTCCAGCGACCTCGCAGTCCTGAAGATCGACCCCGACGACGCGCCGAAGCTGACGCCGCTCACGCTCGGCGACTCCACCAAGATGCGCGTCGGCGATCCGGTCATCGCGATCGGCAACCCGTTCGGCTACGACCGGACCGTCACCACCGGCATCGTCTCCGCGCTTCAGCGCCAGATCAGCGCACCCAACAACTTCCAGATCGACAACGTCATCCAGACGGATGCGTCGATCAACCCGGGCAACTCCGGCGGCCCCCTCATCGACGCCCGCGGAGAGGTCGTGGGGATCAACTCGCAGATCGCAACCGGTGGGGCGAGCGGCTCGGTCGGGATCGGCTTCGCCGTCCCGGTGAGCACGGCGAAGGAGATCGTGCCGCAGCTGAAGGACGACGGCGAGGTCGAGCGCGCGTACCTCGGGGTCACCACGACCACGGTCACCGCAGCAGCTCGCGGAGGAGGTCAACCTGCCGGTCGACCAGGGCGCCCTGATTCAGGAGATCGTTGACGGCGCGCCGGCCGACGACGCCGGCCTGCGCGCGGGCCGCACCCAGCTCGCCAACGGCATCCGCGTCGGCGGCGACATCATCGTGATGGTGGACGGCCAGGAGATCTCGCGAAACTCGGACGTGGCCGACGCGATCCTCGACAAGGAGCCCGGCGACGAGGTCGAGATCGAGTACTTCCGCGGCGACGACCGCAAGACCGTCACCGTCGAGCTCGGCGAACGCCCGCAGTCGCTCGAGTCCGGCTCGCTGCCCCAGGGCGGCGAGGAGCCGCCGGACGAGGGCCTGCCCTTCCCGCTGCCGTAGACGTTTTACCTGCGACCATTGACCCATGACCCGGGTCAAGGTCTGCGGCATCACGAACATCGACGACGCCCAGCGTGCGCTCGACCTCGGCGCGTGGGCGATCGGCCTGATCTTCCACGAGCCGAGCCCGCGCGCGTGCGCACTTCCCGACGCCGAGGAGATCGGACGCCGCCTCAAGCGCGCGGGCCCTGACGTGACCGGCGTGTTCGTCAACCGGCCGCTCGACGAGGTCGCCGCGATCGCCGAGGCGTGCTCGCTGTCGATGCTCCAGCTCCACGGCGACGAGGGCCCGGCCTACTGCGACGAGGCGGCCCGCCGGACCGGTTGCCGCGTGATGAAGGCGGCTCAGGTCCACGATGGGTCGTCGGTCGCGGCGCTGCGCACCTACCACGTCGACTACCACCTGCTCGACGCGCACCATCCCGAGCTGCGCGGCGGCACCGGCGACACGTTCGACTGGAACCTGATCCCCAAGCGGCATCCAGTGCCGATCGTCCTGTCCGGAGGCCTGACCCCGGACAACGTCGGCGAGGGGATCGCCGCAACGCGGCCCTTCGCCGTGGACAGTGCGAGCGGGACCGAGGCCGAGCCCGGGAAGAAGGACCCGGCGAAGCTCGAGTCGTTCTTCCGCGCGGTGGCGCTGGCCGACGAGCGCGCGGCCGCATGAGCGCGCCCGGAGTGGAACGGCGGTTCGGGCCGTACGGCGGTCGCTATGTCCCGGAGACCCTCGTGCCGGCGCTCGACGAGCTCGAGGCGGCGTGGCTGGAGGCGCGCGACGACCCGGCGTTCGAGCAGGCGCTCGGCGACCTGCTGCGCGACTACGTCGGCCGGCCGAGCCCGCTGTACCTGGCGAAGGGAATCTCGGAGCGGGTCGGCCGCGACGTGTGGCTGAAGCGCGAGGACCTGAACCACACGGGCGCGCACAAGATCAACAACGCGATCGGGCAGGCGCTGCTCGCCAAGCGGATGGGCAAGCCGCGCGTCATCGCAGAGACGGGCGCCGGCCAGCACGGCGTCGCCTCCGCGACCGCGAGCGCGCTGCTCGACCTCGAGTGCGTCGTCTACATGGGCACCGAGGACATGCGCCGCCAGCGCCCGAACGTCGAGCGGATGCGGCTGCTCGGCGCGCAGGTCGTCGGCGTCGAGGCCGGCGCCCGAACGCTGAAGGAGGCTGTCAGCGAGGCGATTCGCGACTGGGTGACCAACTCCGCGACGACGCACTACATCATCGGGTCCGCGGTCGGGCCGTCGCCGTATCCGTCGCTCGTGCGCGACCTCCAGCGCGTCATCGGCGACGAGGCTCGCGCCCAGGCGCTCGAGGTCACCGGCGCGCTGCCCGCGCGCGTGACCGCATGCGTGGGCGGCGGGTCGAACGCGATCGGCACGTTCACCGCGTTCGTGGACGACGAGGAGGTGGAGCTCGTGGGCGTCGAGGCCGCCGGGGACGGGCTCGACACGAACCGGCACGGCGCATCGCTCACCGCCGGCGCAAGCGGGGTGCTGCACGGCGCGATGTCGGCGGTGCTCCAGGACGAGGAGGGCCAGATCGCCGAGGCCCACTCGATCTCCGCCGGGCTCGACTACCCGGGCTCCGGCCCGGAGCTGGCCCACCTGCGCGACGATCGGGCGGGTGCGCTTCGTGGCGGTCACCGACGACGCAGGCGGTCAGCGCCTTCCGCGAGACCTGCCGCCTCGAGGGGATCATCCCGGCGCTCGAGTGCGCGCACGCGATCGCCTGGCTGATGGGGGAGGGCGCGGTGACGGGCCGCCCGGCTACGACCTGCTCACGCTCTCCGGCCGCGGCGACAAGGACCTCGCCGAGGTGCTCGGGCTCGACGAGTGACGGCCGGCGTGGAGAGAATCGCCGCCGCATTCGACGGCCACGGCCGCGCGGCCGCGCTGATGCCGTACCTGATGGGCGGCTACCCGGATCTGAGCGCGTCGATCGAGTGCGGCACTGGCGGCCGCCGAGGCCGGCGCGGACCTGATCGAGCTCGGCGTCCCGTTCTCCGACCCGCTCGCGGACGGGCCCGTCATCCACGCGGCGGGGACGGCGGCGCTCGAGAAGGGCGTGCACCTCCACGACGTGCTGGGGGTCGCGCGAGAGGTGTCCAGCCAGGTCCCGGTGGTGCTGATGGTGTACGCGAACCCGATCCTGGCGCGGGGTGTCGAGCGCTTCACGGACGAGGCCGCCGAGGCCGGAGCCGCCGGGCTGATCGTGCCCGACCTTCCTTTCGACGAGGCGGACGCGGTGCGCGACGCGTGCGACGCCGCCGGGCTCGCGCTCGTGCCGCTGGTCGCGCCGACCACGACGCCGGAGCGCGTCGCCGAGATAGGCCGGGGCGCGCGCGGCTTCGTCTACACGGTCTCCCTGAGCGGGACGACGGGCGAGCGCGACGAGCTGCCGCCGGAGCTGGGGGAGACGGTCACGCGCGTGCGGGAGGCGGCCGACGTCCCCGTGGCGGTCGGCTTCGGCATCTCGACCGCCGAGCATGCGCGCCAGGTCGCGGAGGTGGCCGACGGCGTGATCGTCGGCAGCCGGATCGTGCGCGCGGCGGGCGAGGGCGGCGCCGCAGGCCGTCGGCGCCGTCGTGCGGGAGCTGGCGGACAGCGCTGGAGTAGGCTGCGAGCCTGCATGCCGCGCACCGCCGAAGAGACAGTCCGTTCCTACTTCGACGCAGTCATCGCACGCGACCCGGATGCGATGGCCGAGCACTGGGCCGACGAGGGGATCGAGGAGATCCTCCCGGTCGGGATCTTCCGCGGTCCCGAGGAGGTCAAGGCCTGGTTCACCGAGCTGTTCACTGCGATCCCCGACTTCGAGATGACCCTCGATCGCGTGCTCGCCCAGGACAACAATGTGCTCGTCCAGTGGAGGGCGGGCGGCACGTTCGACGGCGGACCGCTGATGGGCGTCGACCCGACGGGGAAGCACATCGAGCTGCGCGGCCTCGACTGGCTCGAGGTCGAGGGCGAGAAGGTCGTTCGCAACACGGCGTTCGCGGACGGTGCAGCGCTTGCCCGCGGGATGGGGCTGCTCCCGCCGCAGGGCTCGGCCGCGGAGAAGGCCATGTTCAGCGCCTTCAACGCGTTCACGAAGGCACGCGGCGCCGTCTCTGACGTACTGTCCCGCTAGATGGTCATCCTCGTCGCGCTCACTATCGGGCTCGTGTGGTGGGTCTCCGCCTGGGCCCTCGGCGTCAAGTCGTTCGACGCCTTCATGGTCACGGCGCTGATCCTCGTGCTCGCCGCCGGCTGGTACGTCGTGCGGCCGCACCTCGAGGCCTACTCGGCGCGGCCGCGAGCCGAGCCGGGCTAGCCGAAGAACGCCTCCGCCACCTCGAAGTCCTCGGGCGGCACCGTCTTGAGGGACGAGACGGCGTCCTTCAGCGGCACGAGCTCGATCTTCATCCCGCGGAGCGCCGTCATCGTGCCCCAGCGGCCGGCCGTCGCGGCGTCGATGGCGGCGATCCCGCAGCGGGTCGCCAGCACGCGGTCGAACGCGGTCGGGGTGCCGCCGCGCTGGACGTGACCCAGCACCGTCGCGCGCGTCTCGAAGCCGGTGCGGGCCTCCACCTCGCGCTCGAGCACCTGACCGATGCCGCCCAGGCGCTCGTGGCCGAACTCGTCCTTGTCGCCGCCGAGCGTCGCGAGGGTGCCCTCGCGCGGAGTCGCGCCCTCCGCCGCCACCACGATCGAGAAGAAGCGCCCGCGCTCGTGGCGCCGCTTGAGGTGAGTGCACACGACGTCGATGTCGAACGGCCGCTCCGGGATCAGGATCACGTCCGCGCCGCCGGCGATGCCGGAATGGAGCGCGATCCAGCCCGCGTGCCGGCCCATGACCTCGACGACGAGCACGCGGTTGTGGCTCTCCGCGGTCGTGTGCAGCCGGTCGATCGCCTCGGTCGCGACGTGCACGGCGGTGTCGAAGCCGAACGTCACGTCGGTGCCGTTCAGGTCGTTGTCGATCGTCTTCGGCAGCCCGAGCACGGGCACGCCCGCCTCGTGCAGCTTCTGCGCGGCGCCGAGCGTGTCCTCACCGCCGATCGCGATCAGGCCGTCCAGCTCGAGCTTCTCCATGTTCTCGCGGATCCGCTCGATCCCGTCCTCGCGCTTCAGCGGGTTCGTGCGCGACGAGTAGAGGATCGTCCCGCCGCGCGGCAGGATGCCGCGCACGGAGTCGATCGTCAGCTCGATCCAGTCGCCCTCGATCGGGCCCCGCCAGCCCTTGCGGAAGCCGATGATCTCGTGCCCGTGGCCGTCCACGCCCTTGCGCACGATCGCCCGTATCGCGGCGTTCAGCCCGGGGCAGTCGCCACCGCCTGTCAGCACGCCGAAACGCACGCGCCGACGTTAGCCGCCGCGATGGCGGCGCGCCTACAATCGCCCGCCTTGCTCCGCCCGTTGACAGCCGTGCTCTCGCTGGCGCTGCTCGCGGGGTGCGGCGGTGACGGCTCCGATGAGCGCTCCGAGCCGCGCGACGCGGACACGCTGGTCGTCTACTCGAGCCTCCCGCGCACCGGCGGCTCCTCCGTGAGAGGGGAGGCGGTCGCCGCCGGGACAGCGGCTCGCCCTCGCCGACGCGGGCGGTCGTGTCGGCCGCTACCGGGTCAAGCTCGTGGAGCTCGACAGCGCCGAGCCCGACGAGCGCGACTGGGATCCCGATCGCGTCGCGGAGAACGCCGGGACGGCGGCCGACGACCCGGCCTCGATCGCCTACCTCGGCGAGCTCGAGCTCGGCGCCTCCGCGGTGTCGCTCCCGGTCACGAACGAGGAATCGATCCTGCAGGTCTCGCCGACCGACGGGCTGACGAGCCTGACCCTGCCGCAGTCAGGCCCCGGCGCGGGGCCCGAGCGGTTCTACCCCGAGGACGCGCGCAACTTCCTGCGGCTGGTGCCGCCGGACTCGGCGCAGGCGGGGCCGCTCGTGGCGCTTGCGCGCGACGCAGGGGCGAACGCGCCTCGCGCTGGCGCACGACGGTGGCATCTTCGGCCGGCAGCTGGCCGGCGCCGTCGAGCAGGCCGCGGTCGACCAGGGCCTCGAGGTGACCGACGTCGAGCGCGTGCAGCCCGACCTGGACGAGGCCCCCGACCTGGCGCGCGATCTCGCCGAGGAAGCGCCGCAGGCGGTCATCTACCAGGGGATCGGCGGCGAGGCGGCGGAGACCGTGATGGCGGCGATGGCGGGCCCGGAGCTGGCGTGGCCGCATGCTGAGCGCCGCGAGTCCGCTGGCCAACCCCGGCGCGCTGCCCTCGGACGAGCCGGCGCGACCGGTCAGCGTGGTCTCGCCGATGCTGCCGGCGGCGCAGTACCCGGCGGCGGGCAGGCGGATCCTGCGCCGGCTCGAGCGCGAACAGGGCGCCCCGCAGCCGGTGGAGGCGCTCTACGGCTACGAGTCGATGCGGATCGTGCTCGAGGCGCTGCGGGCCGCGGGCGGCGCGCGACCGACCGCGCGGCGGTGATCGAGGCGGCGCGCGAGCGCGGGCCACGCGGCTCGGTGATCGGCACCTACGCCCTCGACGAGCGCGGCGACACGTCGCTGCGGACGGCTCGCGCTGTACGACCTCGAGCGCGGGCAGCTCGAATACCGGGGCTCGGCGCCCGGCGCCGGCCGGTAGGCGTGGCCGCTCCGCAGCGCGAGCGCCACCCGGCCCGCGGCTACGCGCTCGCGGCCGCGGCGGCGGCCATGTGGGCCCTGAACGGCAGCATGGCGCGCTACCTCCTGGACGACGGCGTCGGCCCGTTCGAGCTCTCCGAGCTGCGCTCGCTCGGCTCGTGGCTGATCCTTCTCGTCGCGCTGGCGGTCACGCGGCCGGAGCTGCTCCGGGTCGAGCGCGACGAGCTGCCGTCGCTCGCGGTGCTGGGCGTGGCGGGCCTGGCGGCAGTGCACGCCAGCTACTTCGCCGCGATCGAGCGGCTCGAGATCGGCCCGGCGGTGACGATCCAGTACCTCGCGCCGCTCCTCCTCCTGGTGTGGCTGCGCGTGGTCCACCACCGCCGGATCGCCCGCGGCCTCTGGGGCGCCGTCCTCCTCTCCGCCGCCGGCTGCTTCCTGGTGGTGCGCGCCTACGACGCGGGCGACCTCGACGGGATCGGCGTGCTCGCGGCGTTCGGGGCCGCCGTCTCGTTCGCGATCTACATGGTCGGGTCGGAGCGCGCCGGCCACCGCCACGAGCCGGTGACCACGCTGTTCTGGGCGTTCGGCTTCGCCAGCCTCTTCTGGGCGCTCGCCGCGCCGTGGTGGAACTTCCCGTTCGGCGAGTTCGGCTCCGCTGCGCAACCTCCTGCTGGCGGCGGGCGTCGTCGTGGTGGGCACGCTGCTGCCGTTCATCTGCATGGTGGCGGCCCTCAGGCACGTCCCCGCCCCCCGGGCGGGGGTCGTCGCGACGCTCGAGCCGGTGCTGGCGGCGGTCTTCGCCTGGGTCATCCACGACGAGGCGCTCGCGGCGGTGCAGGTGGCGGGCGGAATGGCCGTCGTGGCCGCCGTAGCGTGGGTCCAGTCCCGCCGCCCGGACCTTGAAGCGGAGCTTGCGCCCGTGCGAGGCTGAGGTTGAGCGTCGATGGTGCTTATGTTGCTCCCGTTGCCGCGCCGCCTCAGATGCGGTTAGGATGCGGCGCGGTTGGAGTCGACTCACTTCTTTTAGGAGGGACATTTTGCGAGTACGGTGGATTCTCGTCTGCCTTCTCGGCGCGCTCGCGCTTGGCGTAGCCGCTTGCGGGGATGACGACGATGACGACGATGGAGGCGGTACGGCCGGCGGCGGTGGCGGAGACGTAGTTGTCTATTCGAGCCTCCCGCTTCAGGGCACTACACGAGAGAACTCCCTCGACGTCCAGAAGGGCGCCGAGCTAGCGCTCGAGCAGCGGAACGGCAAGGCGGGCGACTGCAACGTCTCGTACGAGAAGCTCGACGACTCCACGGCGCAGGCCGGCCAGTGGGATCCGGGCGCGACTTCGGCGAACGCGCGTAAGGTCGTGAACGACGACAGCGCGGTTGCGCTGATCGGCGAGTTCAACTCGGGCGCGTCGGCGATCTCGATCCCGATCACGAACGAGGCGGGCCTCCTGCAGGTCAGCCCCGCGAACACGGCGCTCGAGCTGACGAAGGACGCCGGCCCGGACGACAAGGGCGCGCCGGAGAAGTACTACCCGTCGGGTGAGCGCACCTACGGGCGCGTCGTGCCCGCCGACCACATCCAGGGCGGCGCCCAGGCCGAGTGGATGAAGGAGGAGGGCGTCGACGAAGCTGTACACGCTTGACGACAAGCAGGTGTACGGCATCGGCGTCGCCAAGTCCACGGGCGATGCGGCCGAGCTGAACGGCATCGAGCTGGTCGGCACGGACTCGATCGACCCGAAGGCGCCGAACTACCGCTCGCTCGCGTCGAAGATCGCTGACTCGGGCGCGGACGCCGTGTTCTTCGGCGGCATCACCGCCAACAACGCGGTCCAGCTGTACAAGGACCTCGGCGCGGCGATGCCGGACGCCACGTTCTGGGGTCCGGACGGCGTTTCCGAGTCGGCGTTCACGAACGACCTGCCGGCGGACGTCGCCGAGCGGACGTACCTGACCGTGGCGACGATCCCGCAGGCGGACTACCCGCCCGCCGGCCAGAAGTTCTACAAGGACTTCCAGGCCAAGTACGACCAGAAGGTCATTCAGCCGTACGCCATCTACGGGTTCGAGGCGATGGACGTCATCCTCGACTCGATGGAGCGCGCCGACGACTGCACCGACAGGCAGGCCGTCATTGACGCGTTCTTCGAGACGGAGGGCAAGGAAGGCGTGACCGGCACCTACGACATCGACGATGACGGCGATGTCAACCTCAGCCAGTTCGGCCGCTACCGGATCGAGAACGGCGAGCTGAACGAGGGCGTCACCGTTCAGGTCGAGCAGGACAGCAACGGTAACCCGCTCGGCTAACCAATTCGCGAGCATGGGCCTCGGGGACACGTTCCCCGGGGCCCGGCTTGCAGCTTCGACCATCCGGCTAGCTAGGCAGAGATGGAGGCCGCCACCACCGCAGCCGAGCGAACGCCGCTCCAGCGCCGAATCCATCGAGCGGGCGCGCGCGTGGATCGACCGCTGGGGCCTGATCGTCGTGCTCCTGGCGCTGCCGGTCACGTGCGCCATCGGCGATCTGACGGATGCGGAGAAGCTCCCTTCATCAACTTCAACGGGCCGGAGGAGAGCGACCTCTCCCGGCTCGCCAGCAACCTCAAGGACGGGCTTTCGAACGGTGCGATCTGGGCACTGATCGCCCTCGGATACACGCTGGTCTACGGCATCATCCAGCTGATCAACTTCGCCCACGGCGAGCTGTTCATGATCGGCTCGTTCACCGCCGTCACGCTCTACGGGACGTTCGGCCTGACGCCGGCGACCGCCGCGATCGGCCTCTTCTTCGGCCTGCTGGCGGTCCTCGTGGTCACGATGATCACCTGCGGCATCCTCAACGCGATGATCGAGCGCGTCGGCTACCGGCCGTTACGCCATGCGCCGAAGCTCGCGCCGCTCATCACCGCGGTCGGGTTCTCGTTCATCCTCCAGAACGTCGGGATCCTGTGGCTGGGGCCGGCGCAGCAGGCGGCACCTGACCTGATCCAGCTCGCAGAAGGAGCTCTTCGACATCGCCGGCGTCGTCGATCACGCAGGGCGACGTCCTCGCGATCGCCGCGACCGTCCCGCTGCTGCTCCTTCTCGGCGCGTTCGTCACGCGCAGCCGGATGGGCAAGGCCATGCGCGCGACTTCCCAGGATCCCGAGGCCGCGCGGCTGATGGGCATCAACGTGGACACGACGATCTCGTTCACGTTCATCCTCGGCGGGCTGATGGCCGGCGCAGCGGGCCTGATCTACGCGCTCTACCAGACGACCATCTGGTACTTCCAGGGCTTCACCGCCGGCCTGATCGCGTTCACCGCGGCCGTCATGGGCGGCATCGGCAGCCTCCAGGGCGCCGTTCTGGGCGGGGTCATCATCGGCTGCATCCAGCAGATCTCCGACAACCGGATCGGCGGCGAGTGGACCCCGGCGGTCGTGTTCGTCTATCTCGTGCTGATCATGGTCTTCAAGCCGCAGGGGCTGCTCGGAGAGCAGACGCGGGAGGCCGGATGAGCCTGGAGGTCATCCGGCGCCACCAGGACCTCGCGATCGCGATCGTGCTGCTCGGGTTCGCGGCGCTTCCTCCCGCTCTTCTTCGCCGAGGGAGCCCCCTTCATGGACGACTCCGTGACGGCGCTCGCCTACGTCGTCATGGCGCTCGGGCTCAACATCGTGGTCGGCTTTGCGGGCCTGCTCGACCTCGGCTACGTGGCGTTCTTCGCGATCGGCGCGTACACGATCGGCTGGCTCGCTTCCGGATTCGCCGACAAGGTCAACAACGGCGAGGGGATCCACGTCGGCGTCAGCTCGTTCGTCGAGAACCTGCCCGGGATCCACCTCAACTTCCTGCTGGTCGTAATCGCGGCGATCATCACGACGGCCATTGCGGGAGCGCTGATCGGGTTGCCCACCCTGCGCCTGCGCGGCGACTACATCGCGATCGTCACGCTCGCGTTCGGCGAGATCATCCGCGTCGTAGCCCTGAACGGCAACGAGATCGTGATCAGCGGCTACCAGCTGACCAACGGCGCGCAGGGGATCACGCCGGTCGACAAGATCGACCTGCCGTTCACCGAGCAATTCACCTCGCTGAACCTGAGACCGTGGTATTGGACGGCGCTCGGGCTGGTGGCCCTCGTCCTGTTCGTGAACTTCCGGCTGCGCGACTCTCGCCTCGGCCGAGCCTGGATCGCGCTCCGCGAGGACGAGATCGCGGCCGCGAGCATGGGCGTTCCGCTCGTGCGGACGAAGCTGCTCGCCTACGCGACGGGCGCGGCGTTCGGCGGGATCGCCGGCGCGTTCCTGGGCTCGTACCTGAACACGGTCAACGCGGACCAGTTCCTGTTCTCGTTCTCGATCTTCGTGCTCGCCATGATCATCCTGGGCGGCCTGGGCAACATCTGGGGCGTCGTCCTGGGCGCGGTGGTGCTGTCGTTCGCGAACAACTACCTGATCCCCGACGTCCTGAACCCGATACCGGGCGACATCGGCCTCGACTTCGACCTCACCGAGCTGAGCTTCGGGATCTTCGGCTTCCTGCTCGTGATCATGATGGTGCTTCGCCCCGAGGGCCTGCTTCCGGAGCGAAGACGCAAGCTCGAGATGGAGGGCATCGGGGCGGGCGACACAGCCGGCGTCGGCGAGGAGCCCGAGGCGTTCTACGAGGTGCGGGCATGACGCCGAACGAGGATCAGGCCGTCGAGCAGGCCGAGAAGAGGACCGCCGCGGAGAACGGCGCGGTTCTCGAGGCGGTGTCGGTTACGAAGACCTTCGGCGGACTGACGGCGTGCGACAACGTCGACTTCGTCATCCCGGAGAAGTCCATCGTCTCGATCATCGGCCCGAACGGTGCGGGCAAGACGACCTTCTTCAACATGCTCACCGGGCTCTACCGGCCGACGGCCGGGCGCATCTTCTTCAACGGCACGGACATCACCTACACCAGGCCGGACCGGATCCTCGCTCAGGGAATGGCGCGGACGTTCCAGAACATCCGCCTCTTCGCGACCATGTCCGCACTCGAGAATGTCCTCGTCGGGCAGCATGCGCGGCTGAAGGCAGGCCTCTTCCGCTCGATCGCGCGCACCCCCGGCGTGCGCAAGGAGGAGCGCGAGGCGCGCGAGAAGGCGCGCGAGGTACTCGAGTACGTCGGGCTGTCGCGAGAGAACGTCGACCAGATGTCCGTGAACCTGTCGTACGGTGACCAGCGCCGCGTGGAGATCGCCCGCGCCCTGGCCTCCGACCCGGCGCTTCTCCTGCTCGACGAGCCGACCGCGGGCATGAACCCGGAGGAGTCGAAGCGCCTCACCGAGTTCATGCACAAGCTGCGCGACGATCGCGGGCTGACGATTCTCCTGATCGAGCACGACATGAAGGTCGTCATGGGAGTGTCCGAGCGGATCACGGTGCTCGACCATGGCGAGAAGATCGCCGAGGGATCGCCGGAGGAGGTACGTGCGAATCCGCGCGTGATCGAGGCCTACCTGGGGAAGCAGGGCTAGCTCGTGGCGCTCCTCGAGATCAAGGACATCCACACCTTCTACGGGACCATCGAGGCGCTGAAGGGCATCTCGCTCGAGGTGAACGAGGGCGAGGTCGTCACGCTGATCGGCTCGAACGGAGCCGGCAAGTCGACGACGCTGCGCTCCGTCTCGGGCCTGACCCCGCCGCGCGAGGGCTCGATCAAGTTCGACGGTGAGGAGATCGGTGAGACGCCGCCGCAGGAAATCGTCCAGCGCGGGATCTCGCAGGCGCCCGAAGGACGGAAGATCTTCGACCGCATGTCGGTACGCGAGAACCTCGAGCTCGGCGCCTACCTGCGCCGCGACACGGACAAGCTCCACACCGACATGGACCGCGTCTTCGAGCTGTTCCCGCGTCTGAAGGAGCGCGAGAAGCAGAAGGCCGGGACGATGTCCGGCGGTGAGCAGCAGATGCTTGCCATCGGCCGGGCGCTGATGGCCGATCCGAAGCTGCTTCTACTCGACGAGCCGTCGATGGGGCTGGCCCCGGTGCTCGTCGAACGGATCTACGAGACGATCGCCGAGATCAACCAGCAGGGGATGACCATCCTGTTGGTCGAGCAGAACGCGAATTTCGCGCTCGACGTCTCGAAGCGCGGCTACGTGCTCGAGACCGGCACGATCGCGCTGGCGGACGATGCGTCGAAGCTGCGCGAGAACCCCGAAGTGCAGAAGGCCTACCTCGGCGCATGACGGTCATCGCCGCAATCGGAGAGGGAGCCCTCTACCTCACGTTCGCGTGGCTCGGGTCGGCGATCGTGGGCTCCTGGCTGTCCGATCGCAAGGGCTACGGCGAGAAGCCCGGCCTCGCGGCCGGGCTGCTCCTCAGCGTCGTCGGCGTCGTCGATATGGCTCGTCTGGCCGGCGCGGGCCGATTCGCGCTGGAAGGTGCAGGGGGCGTTCGGCCGCGGTAAGAAGACCGTGGCCGAGGTTCGCGCCGAGCAGCACGCGGGCGACGCAGAGAGCTCCTGACCGAAGAGGGCCCCCCGAGGCTCGGGGTCCTCGAGAGGATCGGCGCCTGGCTGCGCGTCTGGACGCCGCCGCGCGACGCCGTCGTGCCGCCGCCGCCGTGGCGGAAGATCGCCGTGGGCGCGGTCATCGTCCTGGCTGTCCTGGGCGGCGCGGCCGCGCTGATCGTGCCGGAGATCGACGAGGGCAAGGACGAGCGTGCGGCCGAGGAGCAGCGGAAAGACGCGGCATTCGAGGCGGCGAAGCAGCGGGAGCTGGCGGAGGAGGGCAGGCCGCGCCAGGGCCGGGCCGAACGTCCGCCCGAAGACCTCTCGCCGCCGGCGGAACGGCGGGCCCGGCGACGCGCTCGTCGGCGAGGTCGAGCAGGCGATAACGCGCGATGCGCGGGCGCGCGTGCGCGCCGGCAAGCTCGACGGGCCGATCCTCGCGACCGAGTGCGAGATCAACCCGCCGTCGCCGCCGGCCCGCTGGAGCGTGACCTCAGCGTGCGCCGGATGGTGTACGACTGCCTCGCGATCAAGTCGCGCGACCCAGGGGGCCAGTTCGTCGTCGGCCACTCGTTCGAGGCGCGCGTCGACTACACGAGCTTTCGCTACGCGTGGGCGAAGATCTGCCTGCCTCCGGGCGAGGGCTCCGCGCGGCTTACCTGCTGATGCTTCTGGGCCGTCCGTTAAGGTCCCCGCCCTATGAACAAGCGCCTTCTTCTCCTCTGGATCTCTGCCCTGTTCCTCCTCGCCGGAACCGCGCTCGCGGCGTGCGGCGACGACGATGACGACGACGGAGGAGGCGGAGGCGGCGACACCGCGGCGGCCGACATCAAGACGCTCAAGCCCGGAACGCTCCTCGTCGGCGTCGATGTTCCATACCCGCCGTTCGAACAGGGGCGCCCGCCGGACTACGAAGGCTTCGAGATCGACATGATGAACGAGATCGCCAGCCGGCTCGGGCTGGAGACGGAGTACAAGGACACGCCGTTCGACACGATCTTCCGCGACCTCGCCCAGGAGAAGTTCGATGCCGCGATCGGCGGCGCGACGATCACCGACGAGCGCGAGCGCGCGGTCGACTTCGCCGACCCGTGGTTCTTGACCGAGCAGTCGCTCCTGGTGCAGGAAGACAGTGACATCCGGACGATCGAGGACCTCGACGGCGAGACGGTCGGTGTCCAGAAGGGGACCACTGGCGAGGCCTACATCCAGGACAACGCCAACCCCGGTGACCTGCGCAGCTATCCCGAGATCGACGACGCTTTCAACGCGCTGGTCGCAGGCCAGGTGCAGGCCGTGATGTTCGACCTCTCAGGGACAGAGGAGGCGGCCAAGACCCTGGACGGCCTCGAGGTCCGGGAGTCCTACAACACGGGCGAGTACCTCGCCGCCTCCTTCCACGAGGACAACGACGCGCTCCGCGAGGCCGCGAACGAAATCATCAAGGAGATGAAGACGGACGGGACCATCGCTGACGCCTACGCGGAGTGGTTCGACATCAAGCCGCCCAAGGCAGTGCTCGAGAAGACGAACACGCCCAAGTAGTCCTCGGCCCGCGTCCCACCCCATAGGCTGCTCGCCGCAGCCCGCAACTGAGGAGGGGTCATGGACGTCGTCTTCGAGCAGTACTTCGACTTCGGGATCATGGGGGACGAATTCGGCTTCGTCCTCGACGGTTTTTGGGAGACGCTGCAGCTCTCGCTGGTGAGCGGCGTGCTCGCCCTTATCTGGGGGCTCGTTCTCGCCTTGCTGCGGCAGTTGCCGGGCCGCCGGTTTGCCCCGGTGCGGGGACTCGCGATCGCGTACATCGACGCCTTTCGCGGCATTCCACTTCTGCTCGTGGTGCTGATGATCTCCGGCAGCGCCCCGTTCGTCGCCGAGGGCTTGGGCCTGCCGCGGTCGGTCGGAATCCCGCAGTGGTTCGGGAAGTCGGACCCCTTCTGGTACGGCACGCTGGCCCTGACCATCACGTATGGCGCGTACATGGCCGAGGTCTACCGTGCAGGGATCGAGAGCGTTCCGCGCGGGCAGATGGAGGCCGCGCGCGCATTGGGGATGAGCCACGGCCGCGCCATGCGGCACGTGATCGTGCCGCAGGCTGTCAGGCGCGTCGTCCCGCCGCTGCTCAACGACTACATCGCCCTGATGAAGGACACCTCGCTCGTCGGCGTGATCGCTCTGCTCGAGGTCGTCGAGGCCGGCCGCACCGTGCAGGCTGAGACCCTGAACAGCTCCGCGCTCACACTCGGCGCGTTGATGTTCCTGGTCGTGACGATCCCGCTCGCGCGGATTGTTGACCGCTACATCGCCCGCGAGCAGGGACGGTTCCAGAGAGGGCTCGCAACCGCATGACGGAGTCGGTGCTCGAGCTGAAGGGCGTGCACAAGCGCTTCGGCGACCTGCACGTCCTGCGCGGCGTCGACCTGAGAGTCCCGAAGGGGTCCGTCGTGTGCGTGCTCGGCCCGAGCGGGTCGGGCAAGAGCACGCTGCTTCGATGCATCAACCTGCTGGAGCCTCCCGACGAGGGAAAGATCGTGCTGGAGGGCAAGGAGATCACGGGCCGCGCGCGCGGCGCCGACATCGACTACGTGCGCCGGCGGGTGGGGATGGTGTTCCAGCAGTTCAACCTGTTCCCGCACAAGTCCGCGCTCGAAAACGTCTGTCTGGCCCAGGAGAAGGTCCTCGACCGGCCGCGCGCCCAGGCCATGGAGAAGGCGCACGAGCTACTCGACCGCGTCGGGCTCTCGGACAAGGCGGACGAGTACCCGGACCGCCTTTCCGGCGGTCAGCAGCAGAGAGTGGCGATCGCTCGTGCTCTCGCGATGGATCCGCACGTCATGTTGTTCGACGAGGTCACCAGCGCGCTCGACCCCGAGCTGATCAAGGAGGTGCTGGACGTGCTGCGTGAGCTCGCTTCCGAGGGCATGACGATGATCGTCGTCACGCACGAGATCGGCTTCGCGCGCGACGTCGCCAACGATGTCGTCTTCATGGACGAGGGCGTGATCGTCGAAGAGGGTCCCGTCAGGCGCGTCATCGATTCGCCCCGCGAGGAGCGGACTAAGCAGTTTCTGGGCCTGGTGCTGGGGCACTAGAAGGCCGGCTGGCGGCCGTCAGGAGGCCGACCAGCACGAACGCCGCGCCAGCGATCTGAAGCCCGGTCGGGTCCTCGCCGAGCAGGATGATCCCGAGCACGAGCGACGTGAGCGGCTGCAGCGTCAGGAGCACGGACGTCACGGAGGCCGGGAGCTGCGGCAGCGAGCTCGTGATCAGCAGCCAGCCGACTACCTGCGAGCTCAGCGCGAGGAGGAGAAGCCAGCCGTGCTCGGGCCAGGACGGCACGAAGTCGATGTCGCCGATCGCGATCCCGGCCACCGCGCATCCGACGGCGGCCACCCAGGTCGCCTCGAACAGCGGCGCCGCCGGCGCGGAGCCGGCACCGGACTCCCGGATGAGCAGGATGAAGCCGGTGTAGCTGATCGCCGTGATCACTCCGTAGATCGCGCCCTTGGTGGGATCGCTTCCGTAGGCGCCCGCCTCGAACGCGCCCGAGATCAGGACGATCCCCATCAGCGCCGGGGGCACCGCGACCACCGCGCGCGTCTCGGGGCGCTCCGACAGCACCACCCATGCGGTCAGCCCGACCAGCACGACCTGGAGGTTGCCGAGGACCGTGGCGAGGCCGGCGCCGATGTACTCGATCGAGTAGTGCCACGCGACCAGGTCGATCGCGAAGAGGACGCCGGCCGCGTACGCGAGTCGTTGCTGGCGCGCCGTGCGCTGGCCACCGCGCGCAAGCAGCCAGAGGACGGGCACCGCGTAGAAGCAGCGGAAGAACGCGGACGTTGGCGGCGCGACTTCGGATGCCTTGACGAGGATCGCGGAGAAGGCGATCGTCAGCGCGCCGAGGAGAGCGGCTACGCGCGGGGTCAGCCGACTGCCGCCCGAAGCGCGTCGTCGAGGTCCGGCCGCCGGAACGAATAGCCCTCCTCGAGCAGCCGCTTCGGCACCGCGCGCACCCCGGTGGTGACGATCCAGGCCATCTCTCCGTAGAGCGCTTTCACGGCCAGCGCCGGCACCGGGGCGATCGCCGGTCGGTGGAGCGCGCGGCCGAGCGCTTTGGAGAGTTCCTTGTTCGTAACGGGCTCGGGCGCCGTGAGGTTGTAGATGCCGTCGCCGCCGTCGAGGAGGAACAGGATCGCGCCGACGACATCGTCGAGGTGTACCCACGGCACGTACTGGCGCCCGCCCGCGACCGGTCCGCCGACACCCAGCTTGAACGGAGGAAGCATCTTCTCGAGCGCCCCGCCACCTTCGGCCAGTACGACTCCAGTGCGGGGGGTGGCAACCCGGACGCCGAGTTCCGCGGCCTTTCTGGCCTCGCCCTCCCAGACCTCGACGACCTCGGCGAGGAAGTCGTCGCCGCCAGGCTCCGACTCGTCCACGCGTTCGTCGCCGCGCGCGCCGTAGAACCCGATCGCCGACATCGACACGAGCGCGACCCGGCCGCTCGTCGGCGGAAAGGCCTGCGAGCCCGTTGACGAGATTTCGGGTCCCCAGCTCGCGCGACTCACGGATGCGCTTTCTGGCGTTGTCCGTCCAGCGCTGGGCGACGTTCTCCCCGAGCAGGTGAATCACGCCGTCGCGGCCCGCGAGCGCTTCCGCCGATGGGGTCTCCGACGTCGGATCGGCCCACCGCTCGCTCCCGGAGCCGCTTCGCGAAAGCACCGTGACCTCGTCGCCCCGCGCCCGCAGGGCATCGACCACCTGCCGGCCGATGAAGCCGGTCCCGCCCGTGACGGTGACCCGCTTCACTTGGCGGGGACGGGCGCCGCCTGGTCTGCGGCCTTCTCCGCGACGGCGCTGGCGACGGCTGCGCTCACGTCGCGGTTGAACACGCTCGGGACGATGTAGTCCTCGGCGAGCTCGTCGTCCGAGACGACCTCCGCGATGCCCCGCGCGGCCGCGAGCTTCATCTCCTCGGTGATCTTCGGGGCCCGCGCGTCGAGTGCGCCGCGGAAGATGCCGGGGAAGGCGAGGACGTTGTTGATCTGGTTCGGATAGTCGGAACGGCCCGTGGCCATCAGCTTCACGAACGGCGCGCAGTCCTCGGGCGCCACCTCCGGGATCGGATTCGCCATCGCGAACACGAATGGCTCGGAGTTCATCGTCTTGACGTCCTCGACCGAGATCACGCCCGGCCCCGACAGGCCGATGAAGACGTCCGTCCCTTCGAGTGCTCCGCCGAGCGTCGTTTCGCGGCGGTCGGATTTGTGTTCTCGGCGAGCCACGTCTTGGGCGCGTTCATCTCGCCCGACTCGTAGTCCGTGCGGCCCGCGTGGATCGACCCGTACCGGTCGCAGGCGACGATCGACGCGACGCCGGCGTCCATCAGGAGGCGCGCCACGGCAACACCCGCTGCGCCGGCGCCCGCCATCGAGACGTTCAGGTCGCTCATCCGCCGGTTCGTGAGACGGCATGCGTTGTAGAGCGCCGCCAGCACGACGATCGCGGTGCCGTGCTGGTCGTCGTGGAAGACCGGGATGTCGAGCTCCTCGACGAGCTGGTTCTCGATCTCGAAGCAGCGGGGCGACGAGATGTCCTCGAGGTTGATGCCCCCGAACGTCGGGGCGATCAGCTTGACCGTCTGGACGATCTCGTCCGGGTCCTTCGTGTCGAGGCAGATCGGGAAGGCGTCGACGTCGGCGAACTCCTTGAAGAGCATCGCCTTGCCCTCCATGACGGGCATGGCGGCCTCGGGGCCGATGTCGCCGAGCCCCAGCACGGCGGTGCCGTCGGAGACCACGGCGACGGTGTTCTTCTTGATCGTGTACTGGAACGCCTTGTCGGGGTCGGCGGCGATTTCGTTGCAGACCCGCGCCACGCCGGGCGTGTAGGCCATGGACAGGTCGTCGCGCGTCTTGAGCGGGACCTTCAGGCCGGTGTAGATCTTCCCGCCGCGGTGGAGCTCGAAGGTCCGGTCGGTGACCTCGATCAGCTTGACGTCCTCGAGATTCTCGACGAGCTGGACGACCTGGTCCCAGTGATCCCGGTCCGAGCAGTCGACCGTGATCTCGCGGAGGGTCGTGTTCTCCTTCTGGACCAGGATGTCGATCGCGCCGATCTGGCCGCCTGCTTCGCCGATGGCCGAGGTGAGGCGCCCGAGCGATCCCGGCCGGCGCTGGAGCTCCAGCCGGAGGATGATCGAGAACTGCGCACTTTGCGCGGGCGAGGCCATTCCTTCCTGATCATAAGATCACGCGCATCGCTGCCGATGACCGCCAGCTCTTTCTGATCGACGGGAACAGCCTCGTCTACCGCGCGTTCTTCGCCCTGCCGGAGACGATCGCCACCTCGACCGGCCAGCCGACCAACGCAATCTTCGGGTTCGCGTCGATGCTCGTGAAGATCCTCACCGAGTACGGGACGCAGCCCACGGTCGTCGCCTGGGACGCCGGCATGTCCGGCCGCGAGGAGGTCTCGACGGAGTACAAGGCCGGGCGCAGGGAGCGGCCCGACCTGCTGCGGGAGCAGTGGCCGCACATGCACCCGCTCGTGGAGTCCTTTGGATATCGCAACGTCAGGGTCGAGGGCTACGAGGCCGACGACGTGATCGCGACCCTCGCCCGCCAGGCGCGCGAGAAGGGGATCGACGTCATGGTCGTCACGGGCGACCGCGACATGTTCCAGATCGTCGGCGACGGCGTTCGCGTGATGGCGACGAGCCGGGGCATCACCGAGACGAAGCTCTACGACCGCCAGGCGGTGATCGACCGCTATGGCATCCCGCCCGAGGCGATCCCCGACTTCTACGGGCTGAAGGGAGACACCTCGGACAACATCCCGGGCGTCCCCGGCATCGGCGACAAGACGGCGTCCGACCTGCTCCAGCGATTCGGCGACCTGGAGACGGTGCTGAACTCGATCGACGAGATCTCGGGCGCCAAGCGCAAGGAGAACCTGACCAACCACGCCGACGACGCGCGCATGTCGAAGGAGCTGGCGACGATCCAGGAGGACGTGCCGGTCGAGATCGACGTCGAGGAGATCTATGCGGCAGAGCCGGATCGGTCGGCGATCCGCGAGACCTTCCGTGTGTTCGAGCTGCGCGACCCGCTCCGGCGGCTGGAGGAGGCGCTCGGTGAGGACGAGGCTGCGCCGGCGAGCGCCGCCGGCACGATGATCGACGTGCGCGCGATCCACGTCGCTCCGGCGGGGATCGCCCAGCTCGAAGGTGAGCGGGTGACCCTCGCGGCGGAGCGCGCGGTGCCCGAGGAGCCGGCGCAGGGCGAGCTGCTGCCCGCCGAGCCGCACGCCGAGCCGCTGCGGTTCGCCGCCTACGCGGGTGGTGATCAGGTGGCCGTCGGCGAGGCCGAGACGTTGGCGGCGGTCGCGATGGGCTGGGGCGATCGGCCGCTCGTCACGCACGACTGGAAGTCGATCGCGGCACCGGAGGAGCCGTGCCGCACGCCGCCGCTGGAGCACGACACGCTCGTCGCCGCGTACCTGATCGACCCGGCGGGCCGTGCCTATCCGCTCGAGGAGCTGCTCGAGCGCGAGGGCATCGCCGTGAAGGTGAAGGATGCGGATGGGTTGGCCGAGAGTGCTGTCGGCACGCGCGTCCTCGCGGAGCGCCAGCTCGAGCGGATCGAGGAGCTGGGGCTCACGCAGCTCCTGAAGGACGTCGAGCTGCCGCTCGTGGACGTCCTGATCGACGTGGAGCGCTCAGGCGTGAAGCTCGACGTCCCGCGCGTCGTTCAGATCTCGAGCAGGGTGGCCGAGCGGATCGGCGAGCTCGAGCGCGAGGTGTGGGACCTGGCGGGTGAGGAGTTCACGATCGGGTCGCCGCAGCAGCTCTCCGAGATCCTCTTCAACAAGCTCGGCCTGTCGAAGAAGCGCCGCGGCAAGACCGGCTTCTCTACCGACGCGCGAGTGCTGCAGGCGATCCGCGGCGAGCATCCGATCATCGAGAAGGTCGAGGACTGGCGCGAGCTCTCGAAGCTCAAGTCCACCTACCTCGACGCGCTTCCGGAGCTGATCACCGCGAGCACCGGGCGGCTGCACACGACCTTCAACCAGACGGCGACTACGACCGGGCGCCTCTCGAGCACGAACCCGAACCTGCAGAACGTGCCGATCCGGACCGAGCTCGGGCGTGAGATCCGGTCGTGCTTCGTGGCCGAGGACGGCTACAAGCTGATCTCCGCCGACTACTCGCAGGTCGAGCTGCGCGTGCTCGCCCACATCGCCGGTGAGGACGCCCTCAAGGAGATCTTCCGCCGCGGTGAGGACGTACACACGGCCACGGCCGGGACGATCCTCGGCACCGCGCCCGAGGACGTGGACCCAGGCACGCGCTCGAAGGCCAAGATGGTCAACTACGGAATCGTCTACGGCCTCTCCGCGTACGGGCTCGCGGACCGGCTCCAGATCCCGCAGGACGAGGCGCAGGAGTTCATCGATCGCTACCTCGACGGCTTCCCGAAGGTGAAGGAGTTCATCGACTCGACGATCGAGCACGCGCGCGAGGAGGGATACGTGTCCACGCTGTTCGGGAGGATCCGCCGCATCCCGGAGCTCCGCGCACGCCAATGGACAACGCGCTCGCTGGGCGAGCGGCTCGCGGTGAACACCGTGATCCAGGGCACGGCGGCCGACATCCTCAAGGTCGCGATGCTTCGCTGCCACGCCGCGCTCGCGGACATGGACGCGAAGCTTGTGCTGACGGTGCACGATGAGCTCCTCTTCGAGGCGCCCGATGACGAGGTAGAAGAGGCGAAGGAGATCGTCGTCCGCGAGATGGAGGCGGCGTTCGAGCTCGAGCCGCCACTGGAGGTGGACGTGGGGGTGGGTCTCAACTGGACGGACGCGAAGTAGTGGCGAAGGAGCCCGCGCTCCTCCTGACCGTCTTCGCGGGCGGGTTGATCGCCATGCAGGCGCCGATCAACTCGATGCTGGGGAAATCGGTCGGGACGTTCGCGGCCGCGAGCGTGTCGTTCGTCGTCGGGACCGTCGCGCTCGTGCTGATCACGGTGCTCGTCGGCGGGGGCTTCGGCGAGGTCGGCGAGGCGCGCCACCTGCCCTGGTACTACCTCACGGGCGGACTGCTCGGCGCGGTCTACGTGACAACCGCGCTCGTCGCCGTGCGGTCGCTCGGAGCCGGTGGCGTGACGGCCGCGACGATCGCGGGTCAGCTCACGCTCTCTCTGCTGATCGACCAGTTCGGCATCCTCGGGGTGGACAAGCAGCCGATCACGTGGGAGCGGGTCCTGGGCGTGCTGCTGCTCGCGCTCGGAACCTTCTTGATCGTTCGCGACTAGAGGCGTAAATTCCGGGACATGGCGGCTCACGTCCGACACGCTTTTTGGGTCACCTGCGGGTCGCTCGTCCTGCTCGGGATCTTCTTCGCCGCGTTGGGGGCCTTCGATCCCACGGAGGCCGTCGGGCTCACCGTCGCACTGCTCGTGCTCGCCGCGCTCTGGCTTGCGCACGAGTGGGGCGGCATGTGGCGCGACGAGCACCACGCGCGGTAGGGTCGCGCCGTGCACGAGCAGCCGACCGCCACACCGTCCCCCACCGATCCCGATCGCAGGGGCGAGGACCGCCGTTCCACCCGCGGCCTGGGCGGCCGCCGCCAGGCGCCGCGGCGCTCCGAGGACAGGGCGCGGCTCCTGCGAGACATGGCGGCACTCGTGTTCGCGCTCTGCGGCGGGCTCGCCGTGGTCTACCTGTTCTTCGCGGCCTTCGGGGCGATCGATGTCGGCGAGGCGGTCACGGCGTCGATCATCGCGCTTGCCCTCGGCCTCGTCTGGATGATCGGCTTCGGCTACCGGCTGCGCACACAGGCCTCCCGCGCCCAGCGCTCGGACAGAGAGCGCAGGGGTTTCTGACCTAACCGTTTTTCTGCCGGTGCTCGGCGCCGTGGTCCTACACGCGCCCGTGCTCCGCTACGACCTGCTGAAGCCGCTCAAGCGGCCGATCGACGGCGGGCGCGGGTGGTTTGGCGCGAACAAGACCTGGCGCGGGGCGGTCGTCATGTTCACCGGCGTCTTCCTGGCGACGGGCGTCGTGTGGGAGCTGATGCCGGACAGCATCCGGGACGAGTCGTGGCTCGTCGTCGGCGCCCTGATTGGCCTGGGCACGGTCGCCGGCGAGCTGCCGAACAGCTACATGAAGCGGAGGCTCGGGATCGCGCCGGTGAACGACGGCTGACGCCGGGCGGCGTGGCGCTAATCCTTTACGACCAGGCCGATTCGTCCCCGGCATCGCGCTGGCGCTTCTTGCCGTCTGGACGATGCCCGTCGAGACGCTGCTGCTCGGGTTCGTGGCCGTTGCGGTCGTCCATTTCGTCGTGAACGTCATCGGCTACGCGATCGGGGCGTGGGACAGTCCGATCGAAGGCGGCGGGCGATGCGCAGGTAGTGGTTGATCGCCCAGTTCGACAGGGCCGGGCGGCCCATTGCCGCGACGACCCCCGGCACACTCGGCGGTGGGACGCGCGGATCGCCGCGCCGTGCGCGCAGCATCCAGTCGAACTTCCACGCGTTCCTCTGGCTGAACGCGCCGTAGGTGGCGAGCGCCTGCTCACCAGACGCGTGCCCGTCGAGGACGCGCTGTAGCTCGCGGCCACACGCTATGCCGAAGTGCCACGCGGTGCGAATCCCCTTGGCGGTGAGCGGGAGACAGTGTCCGGCCGAGTCGCCGGTGAAGAAGATGCCGTCCTCGGTGGACGGCCGGATCCGCGCGGATCCAGTTGCCCTGGTAGCGCACGGCGTCTTCGCCGAGGTCCTCGGCCAGCCGCACGGTCGGCCCCTTCACGGGTAGCGCGGGTCGAATGAGCCCACGCCGATCCGCAGCTCGTCGCTGGCGGGGAAGCTCCAGCCGTAGCCGGCGGGCACGTAGGAGCGGTCGATCCAGAGCTCGAGGTCGTCACCCGAGCCGTGGGGGTGCACCTCCAGGCCGCGCGAAAGCGGAGCGTCGGGCGGCTGGTGCCGTCGTTTCCGAGCACCCGCCGCCAGCCGAGCGCGTCCACGATCAGCGGGGCCGTGAGGTCGCCGCGGTCCGTGTGCACGGTGTGGCCGGCGCGCCCGTTCACCTTCGCCGTCTCGAACTCGGCGTCGTTCTGATCGTCGAGCAGCTCGCACAGGCGTGGGTAGTCGAACGTCGAGAACGTGAAGGGCAGTGGCCAGCCGACGTTCCGTGCGGCGTGTGGACGACCAGGCGGTCGAACGTCTGCTTCATGGAGTCCTCGAGGCCCAGCGCCCGGATCCACTCGGTGGGGGCGGCGCACGCGGAGGTCTGGCGCTCGCCGACCTCGTAGCGATCGACGATCAGCACGCGCGCGCCGCGCAACTCGCGCGCCACGGCGAGGCCTGCGAAGCTCGCTCCGCAGATCAGGACGTCGTAGTCCCCGGCGAGGGGGGTGCGCTCTGCACCGCGCTTCGTGCGCCGCTTTGGCATGGCGACCGAGGGTACATGCCGCTACCCTGTCCCGTCCGTGGCTGAAGCCGACACGATTACCCCTGCGCCTACGCAGGACAACGGCCTGTTCATCGAGGTGGACGGGCAGATGGTCCCGAATTACGACGCGACCCTCGTCCTCTTCGAGGAGGGCGACGTCGTCTCGGGTGAGGTCGTCCGAATCGACAAGGACGAGGTGCTTGTCGACATCGGCTACAAGTCGGAGGGCGTCATCCCCGCCAACGAGCTGTCGATCCGCAAGTCGATCGACCCCGGGGAGGAGGTCTCGCTGGGCGAGGAGGTCGACGCGCTGGTCCTCACGAAGGAGGATCAGGACGGCCGGCTGATCCTCTCCAAGAAGCGCGCCCGCTTCGAGAAGGCCTGGCGCCGGATCGAGGCGGCGGCCGAGTCGGGCGAGCCCGTCGAGGGCACCGTCATCGAGGTCGTCAAGGGCGGCCTGATCATCGACCTCGGCGTGCGCGGCTTCCTGCCGGCGTCGCTCGTGGACATCCGCCGCGTCCAGAACCTCGACGAGTTCATGGGCCAGACGATCGAGTGCCGCGTGATCGAGCTGAACCGGTCGCGCAACAACGTCGTGCTCTCGCGCCGCGCCGTGCTCGAAGAGGAGCGCAAGGAGCAGCGCCAGCAGATCCTCGACCGGCTCCAGCCTGGCCAGGTCGTCGAGGGCGCCATCTCGAACATCGTCGACTTCGGCGCGTTCGTCGACCTCGACGGGATCGACGGCCTCATCCACATCTCCGAGCTCTCCTGGAGCCACGTCAACCACCCCTCGGAGATCCTCTCCATCGGCGACACCGTGCCCGTGAAGGTCCTCGACATCGACCGCGACCGCCAGCGCATCTCGCTCGGCCTCAAGCAGACGCAGGAGGACCCGTGGCAGCGGGTGATGGACACCTACAACCTCGGCGACGAGCTCGAGGGCGCGGTCACGAAGGTCGTCACCTTCGGCGCGTTCGTCGAGATTCTCGACGGGGTCGAAGGTCTGGTCCACATCTCCGAGCTGGCGCACCACCACGTCGAGAACCCGCGCGAGGTCGTCAACCAGGGCGACAAGGTGCGCGTGAAGATCCTGGAGATCGACTCCGAGCGCCGCCGCCTGTCGCTCAGCCTGAAGCGGGTGGAGGACCAGATTCTTCCGCTGCGCGAAGGCGCGCCGCCACCGGATGACGCTGCGGGCGGCGAGCAGGAGCTTGGCGACGTGCCCGACCTCGGGCTGTCGGAGGACGTTTTCGCCGGCTCGGGCCAGGAGGCAGAGGAGGCACCGCCGCTCGAGGCCGCCGCGCCCGCCGACGAGGCCGCGCCTGCAGAGGAGGCTCCGCCTGCGGAGGAGGCTCCGCCTGCGGAGGAGGCCGCGCCTGCCGAAGAGGCCGCTCCTGCGGAGGAAGCTCCGCCCGCTGAAGAGGCTGCGCCGGCCGAAGAGGCTGCGCCCGAAGAGGAGGACCAGCAGGCCTGAGCGCTCCCGTTCGTCGGCCTCACTGGGGGTATCGGCGCGGGGAAGTCCGAGGCCCTGGCGGCGTTCGCGCGGCTGGGCGCCGCGACGCTGTCCACGGACGCGGTCGTGCACGAGCTCCTCACAGGTCCCGAGCTGCGCGACCAGCTCGTCGAGCGCTGGGGTGACGAGGTCGCCCCGGCGGCCAGGTCGATCGCGCCGCGATCGCGCGCATCGTGTTCGACCGGCCCGAGGAACGCGAATGGCTCCAGGGCGTGCTGTGGCCGCGCGTCGGAGCGCGGGTCGCGGAGTGGCGCGCGGAGCTTGATGCGCAAGCGCCGCCGCCGCGCGCGGCCATCGTGGAGGTCCCGCTTCTGTTCGAGTCGGGCATGGAGGGCGTCTTCGACAGCACCGTCGCGGTGATCGCCGACGAGGATGTGCGGGCCGGGCGCGCGGGCGCCCGCGGCCACGAAGGGGTCGAGGGGCGAACTTCCGCGCAGCTTTCGCAGGATGAAAAGTCGCAACGTGCGGACTTCACGATCCGCAACGACGGCACCCTGCAAGAGTTGGAGGGGAAGCTTTCCGAGCTGCTCGACTCGCTATGACGACGGCTACGACCTACCGCGCACGACGAACGACACGGCGCACGCAGGTGCGCCGCCGCCGGCGGCTGGCCGGCGTGGTGATGCTGCTGGGCGCGGCGGCGGTCGCGGCCGGAATCGCCGGGATCGCCGGGATCGGCCCGCTCGCGCGACGCGGTGCGCGAGATCACCCTCCCGCTCCGCCACGAGGACATCATTCGCCAGCAGGCCGCCGACAAGGGCGTCGACGCGGCGCTGATCGCAGCGGTGATCTACGAGGAGTCGAAGTTCCGCGACCAGACGTCCCACGCCGGCGCCCGCGGCCTGATGCAGATCACCCCCGGGACGGCCGACTACATCGCCGAGAAGTCGGGCGGCATTGCGTTCGAGCAGGGCGACCTCGCGTCGCCGCAGATCAACATCGCGTACGGCGCCTGGTACCTCGACTACCTGAACGAGAAGTACGACGGCCACGAGGTCGCCTCCGTTGCCGCATACAACGCCGGCGAGGGGACGGTGGACGAGTGGATCGAGACGGCCGGCGGCCTGACGCTCTTCGATGAGGGCGACGTGCAGTTCGCGGAGACGCGCGAGTACGTGGACGGCGTGTTGGACCACCGCCGCGCCTACCGCAAGCACTACGACGACGAACTCGGTTATTGATCTTGCGGGCATCCCTGCCCGCGCTTTGATGGCATAGCGAGCCTCCGGCCTCGCGTTAACCGCTCGGCTTCGCCTCGCTCTTAGGCGACCGCGAGCAGCCGCTCGAGATCGGCTCTCGTCGTTCCACGCGCCGACCGACGCGCGCAGCAGGTCGTGGCCGGGGAGGTTGCGGATCAGGACGCCGGCCTCACGCGCCCGGTCATTGGCGGTAGCCGGGTCGTCGTGCTCCCACGAGACGAGCGTTGTGTCGCCTCGCGGCGCGCACCGTGTGGCCGGCTTCTTCCAGCATCGAGGCGAAGCGCGCGGCCAGCTCGACCGCGCGGGTGTGGACCTCGTTCCAGCCGGCCTCGCCGAGCACCTCGAGTGACGTGAGCGCGTAGCGCGACGTTTCCACCGACAACACGGGCGTGTCCCACGCGCGCCCGTCCGGCCAGTGCTGCGACCTCGAGGCCGGCGTTCGGCTCGGCCAGCGTCGAGTAGCCCGCCACGAGCGTCGGCACGCGCTCGCGGAACTCCGGCGCGACGTAGAGCATCCCGCTGCCGTCCGGGCCGCACAGCCACTTCTGGCCCGATCCCGCGTAGGCCGCGCATCCGAGCACCTTCACGTCCACCGGCACGGCGCCCACGCCCTGGGCGCCGTCGTAGATCACGGGGACGCCGACCGAGGCGAGCTCGGCCGGCGCCAGCGCGCCGCTCACCCAGCTCACGTGGGAGCAGACGACGGCGGTGGTGGAGACGTCCACCGCGTCGGCGAGCCGGTCGAACTCGGCCACGACGATCTCGGCGCCCCGCCTGCGCGCCTCGGCGAGCGGGCCGTAGACGCCGGGGTGCTCCTCGTCCGAGGTCACGATCTTGTCCCCGCCGCCGAAGCCCGCGACGACGGTGGCGATTCCCTCCGTGGTGCACGTCGTGAGGGCGAGCTCGTCGGGCGGGCAGCCGAGCAGCCCCGCGTACGCCGCTCGCTGCCGCGCGCGCAGCTCGTCGCCGCGCGCGAAGTGATCCTGCGTGGCGGCCGTGGACCGCCTGTCGCTCGACCTCCTCGCGCACGCCTTCGACCGCGCGCCGAGGGACCGGGCCGTCGCTCCCCGCGTTCAGGAAGGCCGCGCGCTCGAAGACCGGGAACTCGGCGCGGAGGCTCACGCGGTGCCCGCCTCACGCCGGCCGACGTCCTCCCCTTCGACCAGCTCCGGCAGCGCGACGTCGGGCGTGCGCGCCACGACGGAGGCGGCGATCAGGATCTGCACCCCCGGCGTCGGGAGCCCGTCGCGCGGTGGGTGATCGACGACGTAGCGGTCGTACCGATCGAGCAGTGCGAGGACCGAGGCCGCGACGCCCGCCTGCGGCGCGTCGTCACCGACCTCGCATGCGAGTCGCGCGAGGCCGACGTACTCCTCGCTGAGCTGGCCCGTGAGCATGCGCGAGATCGCCGTGTGGAGGTACTCGTGCACCCGTGCGAGGAGCAGGTCCGGTGCTTGCGATGGGCGGCCCCGGCGCCGGCCCGGCGTCGATCAGCTCGTCGCCCGCCACCAGCCGCTCGGTCTGCCTTCCCGCGACGCACTCGATCTGCTCGCGGCCGAGCCCGGCCTGGAGCGCGCAGCGCATCGCGAAGAGGAAGCCGCCCGCGGGGCTGCCGTACGGCGTGTCGCTCGCGATCAGGATCCGGCCGGGCGGCACGAGCGAGAACAGGGCCGTGAAATCGGACACCGTCCACCACGAGGTGTCGTACAGCAGGTTCGGACGCTCGTCGGCGTGGCGCCAGAGCCACGCGAGGTCGGACACGCCCGCGTGGGCGAGGATCAGCCGGGCGTTCGGATGGCGCCCGGTCAACTCGTACGCGTGCCGGCCCAGCGCCGGGATGCCGCGCCCGGCGTGGACCAGGATCGGCAGCCGCCGCTCGTCGGCGAGCGCGAACAGCCGCTCGACCTCCGGGTGGTCGAGCGTGAACTGCTCCGCGCGCGGGTGGAGCTTGATCCCGCGCACGCCGCGCTCCAGGCAGCGCTCGGCCTCTGCCACCGGGTCGGAGTTCGGGTCGAGCCGGCAGAACGGCACGAGCTTGCCGCCGGAGGCTTCGGCCTCCGCGATCACGCGGTCGTTCGCCGCCGGATATCCGCCGGGCTCGTGCATCGTGAAGACCACCGCGCGGGCGTCCACCACGGCCAAGGCCTCGAGCAGCTGGTCGGCCGCTACGCCGTATCCGTCCGGGTCGTTCGAGCCGGTGTGCGTGTGGGCATCGAAGTAGTCGACGTCCGGAAGCGCCTCGATCCACGGCATCAAGAGCTCGTCGGCATACACTCGCCGCAGGCTATGTCAGAGCGGCCCAACAACCACGGGTACGCCGCCTTCGAGTCCGCCGACGTCGATGACGCGAAGCGGGGCCGGCCTGACTTCGACCTGCGCGCCTACGCGCGAGGAGCGCGGCCTCGAATTCCTCGACCGGGCCGACCCGCCGCTCGCCGGCTGGAAGCAGGCGCTGCCGCGCTTCCCCGAGTACGCGTTCAACATGGTGCGAGGCGTGCTTCCGGGTGGGCGCTACGGCCTGATGTGGCACGAGGCATGGGAGATCGAGGGCACGGGCGACGGCGAAGACGTGCGCTTCGAAGTCCCAGGCAGCTACTACGGCGTCCACTACAAGGGCGTTGGCAGCGCCACCTGGCTCAACCTCATCCCGTTCATCGGCTGGATGTTCAGCAAGGACCGCTCGCACGTCCTGGAGAAGCCGTTCGGCCTGAACCGGATCTGGGTGCCCACGACCGTCGTGACCGTGCGCGTGTCAGAGCCGATCGGAGTCGCGCCGCACTTCGCGTTCCTGCAGTCCGAGCATGTCGGCCGTGGCAGCGGGGAAGAAGTTGGACGAGTACGGCATCCCCGACACCCGCCTGGTGGCCGAGCCCGAGCTGAGCCGAAGACCTGACCGTCGCGTTCACGCAGGACCCGCACCGGTTCGTGCATCTCGGCTGGGTGGGCGGCTACTTCTCCTCGCGGTTCAGCAACGGCACGCTCGAGCTCCGCCGGAACGGCTTCCTGCGCGAGCCCGCGATGCTGGACAAGTTCGCGAAGGACATCTGCGATGTCGCACAGCAAATCGCAGACGTCTGCCTGCCGAAGACGGATCCGCAGCCGTTCGACGCCGAATTGCCACCGCGTCCGAAGATCGACGAGACGGATACCGCGGCGGTACTCGCGTCGGGGCTCAACCCGTTCGGGATCCCGCCCGGCGAGTGGTCGAAGGGCTTCATGGAGTACGCGGAGCGCCACAGCCTCGTGCACGAGGACCCGCGCGCCTTCCATCGCGCGTTCCCCAAGCTGCCATCACCCGGCCACGCGGTCGCCGTGATGCGCGGCAACCTGCCGGGGACGTCGCGGCCGGGCCGCGTCGTCTACTACGCCGAGCACCCCCTGCGGGAGATACAGAACGTCCGCGGGGCGGTTCTCTTCAAGACGAGCCACGCGGACACGCCCGCCGCAGGGGATCGTCGAGGACGGCACTGTCTTCGAGGCCCGTGACGGCGTGGGCATCGTCTGGAGCAAGGCGAGCTGGGGCTGGAAGTGGGCCTACGAGGACGACTTCCCACAGCGGGCGGCGGCTTGGGCCGACTCACGCGGCCTCTACGCTTGACCGCGTGCCGAAGTTCGAGCTAAACTCCGCCTACTCCGCGGTCGCCGACCAGCCGAACGCCCGTGACGAGCTGTCCGCGGGCATCGAGGCGGGCGACCGCTTCCAGACGCTCCTCGGCGTGACCGGCTCGGGCAAGACGGCCACCATGGCGTTCACGATCGAGCAGGTCCAGCGGCCCGCGCTCGTGATCGCGCACAACAAGACGCTCGCCGCCCAGCTCTGCAACGAGTTCCGCGAGTTCTTCCCGAAGAACGCCGTCGAGTACTTCGTCTCCTACTACGACTACTACCAGCCCGAGGCGTACGTCCCGGCGCAGGACCTCTACATCGAGAAGGACTCCTCGATCAACCAGGAGATCGACCGCCTCCGCCACGCCGCCACGAGCTCGCTGTTCGCGCGGCGCGACGTGGTCGTCGTGGCATCCGTCTCCTGCATCTACGGCATGGGCTCGCCGGACAAGTACAACGCGCAGGTCCAGATCCTCAAGAAGGGCGACTTCATCGAGCGCGACGAGGTGCTCCGCAAGCTCGTGGACATGCAGTACAACCGCAACGACCAGGTGCTCGCGCGCGGCACCTTCCGCGTTCGCGGCGAGACGCTCGAGGTGTTCCCCGCGTACGCCGAGTCCGCCTACCGCGCGGTGCTCTTCGGCGACGAGATCGAGCAGGTGCAGCATTTCGACCCGCTCACCGGCGAGATCTACGACGAGCTCGAGCACGCGGCGATCTGGCCGGCGACGCACTACGCCACCGACCGCGAGACGATCGAGCGGACGGTCGGCGAGATCCGCGACGAGCTCGAGATGCGCACGAAGGAGCTCGAGGCCGAGGGCAAGCTGCTCGAGTCGCACCGCCTGCGCCAGCGCACGCAGTTCGACATGGAGATGCTGCGCGAGCTCGGCTTCTGCAACGGGATCGAGAACTACTCGCGCATCCTCGACGGCCGCAAGCCGGGCGAGCGGCCGTTCTGCCTGCTCGACTTCTTCCCCGACGACTTCGTCTGCTTCATCGACGAGTCGCACCAGACGGTGCCGCAGATCGGCGGCATGTACGAGGGCGACCGGTCGCGCAAGCAGACGCTCGTCGAGTTCGGCTTCCGGCTGCCGTCCGCGCTCGACAACAGGCCCCAGACCTTCGACGAGTTCCTCCAGAACACGCCCCAGATCGTGTTCGTGTCGGCGACGCCCGGCGAGTTCGAGCGCAACCACTCGTCGAAGATCGTCGAGCAGATCGTCCGGCCCACCGGCATCGTCGACCCGGAGGTCGAGGTCCGCGAGACGAAGAACCAGATCGACGACCTCATGAACGAGGTCCGCGCCCGCGCCGAGGCCGACGAGCGCGTGCTCGTCACGACGCTCACGAAGAAGATGGCCGAGGACCTGACCGACTACCTGCTCGAGTACGGATTCCGGGTCCGCTACCTGCACTCCGAGATCGACACGCTCGAGCGGATCCAGATCATCCGCGACCTGCGGCTGGGCGAGTTCGACGTGCTCGTGGGCGTGAACCTCCTGCGCGAGGGGCTCGACCTGCCCGAGGTGACGCTCGTGGCGATCATCGACGCCGACAAGGAGGGCTTCCTCCGCGGCGAGACCTCGCTGATCCAGACGATCGGGCGCGCCGCCCGCAACATCAAGGGCAAGGTCCTGATGTACGCCGACAAGGAGTCGGCGGCCATGCGCGCGGCGATCGGAGAGACCAACCGCCGCCGGGCGATCCAGGAGGCCTACAACGAGGAGCACGGCATCACGGCCGCCTCGATCGTCAAGGGCGTCTCCGACATCAGCCGACTTCCTCTCGCTCGAGTCGAAGGTGCCGCAGGGCCGCGGCCGGCGCAAGCGGCCCGAGACGGAGGGCATGTCCCCGGCCGAGATCGAGAAGACGATGGTCGAGCTCGAGGAGGAGATGCTGCTGGCCGCCGACGAGCTCCGGTTCGAGTACGCGGCCAAGCTGCGGGACGAGATCAAGGGCCTCCGGCGGGAGCTCGACGAACTGGAGGCGGCCCGCTGAATAGATAAAGTTGGCGCGTGCGGCGGGGGGCGGCATGCGCATTGATGCTGGGGCTGTGGGTCATGCCCTCGTCGGCCGGCGCGCACCTGGAGGACCTCGAGAGCCACTTCGCCTCCGCTGACCTGCCGGGGCCGGCCTGGGAGAGCTTCGGCAAGCTTCCGCTTCCCAACCTGCCCGCTGCCGCGCGGCAGCAGGTCGAGCTGCCGGCGCCGGCCGAAGCCGAGCCCCGGGTCGTTCGAGCTCGTCGGGCATGACCCGCTCATGAGCAGGGGGATGAACGCGGCGCTCGCCGTGCACGGCGACTACGCATATGTCGGGTCGCGCACGGACGGCACGCACCTGAACTCGGGCGTGCTCGTGATCGACGTCAGCGACCCCTCCAGCCCCGAAATCGTCAACGAGATCGGGCCGCCGAACGAGGGCAACATCGGCGAGAGCTCGCGCGAGCTCCGGATCCTCCCGCAGCAGGACCTGCTGCTCGTGCTGAACCACGCGTGCAGCGAGCTCATCCACCGTTGCGCGAACCCGTCCCAGACTGGCATGAGCCTGATGCCCTCGACGATCCGCTTCTACGACATCGCCGGCGAGAACGCGGCCGCCCCGAAGCTCGTCTCGACCTATCTGCCGTCGCGCTCGGCGCCGCAGCAGCCGCACGAGATCTTCCTCTGGACCGACCCCGAGGACCCCGGCCGCGTGCTCCTCTTCGAGTCCACCCCGAGCAGCGACTCGAGCGAGGAGCCCGGCCTGGTGGTCACCGACATCTCTCGCGCGCGCGAGGGCGAGTTCGAGGAGATCGGCACCTGGAAGGGCGTCATCGGCAATCCCGAGCGCGACAACCGGCTCCACTCGCTCACGGTCTCGAACGACGGCCGGCGGGCCTACTTCGCCTATCTGGGCGGCGGCTTCCTGGTGGCGGACACGAGCGACTTCGCCGAGGGCGTGCCGAATCCCGAGGTCCGCCTCGTCACGCCGGTCGAGAATCGCGTCTTCTGGACCGACCCGGGCGCCCACAGCGCGATCAAGCTCTGGGGCAAGCCCTACGCGCTGGTCACCGACGAGGTCTACGGCAAGCTCGGTGGCGTGCTGCCCGCCCACGGCTGCCCGTGGGGCTGGGTGCGGATCATCGACATCCGCGACGAGACGGCCCCGGCGCTGGCGGCCGAGTACCGGCTTCCCTCGAACGAGCCGGAGATCTGCGCCTCCCAGCCGCCGGACCGCGACCACATCGGCAGCTTCTCCGCCCACAACCCGACCCTGACCCAGAACCTCGCCTTCATCACCTGGCACGGGGCCGGGCTCCAGGCGGTCGCGATCGCCGATCCGACCCAGCCGCGCTCGGCCGCCCAGTTCCTCCCGGAGCCGCTCCCGGTGGTCCAGACCGAGGATCCGGCGCTCAGCCAGGGCCGGGACAAGGTCGTCATGTGGAGCTTCCCGATCATCAAGGACGGCCTGATCTACGTCGTGGACATCCGGAACGGGCTTTACATCCTGCGCTACCACGGGCCGTTCGAGCGCCAGGTGGCGCGGATCGGGTTCCTCGACGGCAACTCGAACTCGGGCGACGCCACCCGCCTGGAGTGATCATGTGTCCGATCGGGTTGTAGGCTTGCGCCCGTGGAGCTCGATCGCCGATACATCACTCGTAAGGATTTCCCCGCCGCCCGCCGTGGCTACGACCCCGATGAGGTCGATGCCCACCTCCGCGAGCTAGCGGACACCGTCGAAGACTTCCGCCGTGAGGCGGACCAGCGGCCGGCCGACCACGAGCGTCGCCGGAGCCGCCGCCGAGCAGGTGCGCACGATCGTCGAGGCTGCCGAGCGCAGCGCCGGCGAGATCGAGCAGCGCGCCCAGCTCGAGGCGAACAACCTGCGCGACCATGCGGAGGGCGACGCCCGCGCCACGCGTGCGCGTGCCGATTCCGAGGCTGCCGTGCACATCAGCCGGGTCGAGGAGGCCACGCGCGCGATGCTCGAGCGCGCGGACGCGATCGAGGCGCAGGTGGACCAGCTCCTGGACGGCTTGCGCGCCAGCGCGGACGCGATGGTCGCCGACATGCGCGGCGCCGCCGACCAGCTCGGCCGCGAGCTGGCGGACATCCGCCGCACCCTCGGCGACGTGCGCACCGCCCGCCCTGAGCCGACCGAGACCATCCACGAGGAGCCGCCGCCACCGCCGGAGCCCGAGCCGTACTCGCCGCCAGCCGGAGCCCGCGTACCGAGCCGAGCCCGAGCCCGAGCCGGAACCCGCGCCTGAGCCTGAGCCCGAGCCCCAGTACGTGGCACCGCCGGAGCCCGAGTACGCGGCGCCCCAGCCGGAGGAGGAGTCCCTGAAGGTCCAGGGTGACGAGCTCCAGCCCACCGAGGAGCACATCCCGGCCGGCGCCCGAACGCGAGCCGTACCAGCCCGAGGCCGAGCCGGAGCCCGTCGCGGAGCCCGAGCCCGAGCCGGCCGAGCCGGTCCGGAGGCGGGGGCGGCGGAAGCTCCGAGGGAGCCCGCCTCATCGCCCTGAACATGGCGCTGAACGGCACGCCCGAGGCAGGAGACGGCCGCATACCTCGCGGACAATTTCGACCTCCCGGACCAGGACGCGTTGCTCGACGAGGTCTACTCCCGCGCCGGCGGATAGCTCGGCCGGGCCCGCCCTAACCCGTCTCTAGACTCGGCGGGGTGCCGCCGCAGGACGTAATCAGGGTCTCGGGTGCCCGCGAACACAACCTCAAGGACCTCCACCTCGAGCTGCCGCGGAACGCCCTTGTAGTCATCACCGGGCTCTCGGGCTCCGGCAAGTCGAGCCTTGCGTTCGACACGATCTACGCCGAGGGGCAGCGGCGCTACGTCGAGTCGCTGAGCGCCTACGCGCGGCAGTTCCTAGGGCAGATGGACAAGCCCGACGTGGACTCGATCGAGGGCCTCAGCCCCGCGATCTCGATCGACCAGAAGACGACTTCGCGGAACCCGCGCTCGACGGTCGGCACGGTCACCGAGATCTACGACTACCTGCGCCTCCTGTGGGCGCGGATCGGGCATCCGCACTGCCATAACTGCGGGCGGCCGATAGCGGCGCAGTCGACGGAGCAGATCATCGACCAGGCGATGATGCTGCCGGAGGGCACGCGCTTCATGGTGCTCGCGCCGGTCGTCCGCGGGCGCAAGGGGGAGTACGGAAAGCTCTTCGAGGAGCTCCGGGCCGAGGGCTTCACGCGGGTCAAGGTGGACGGCGAGCTGCGCCGGCTCGAGGAGGAGATCGAGCTCGACAAGAAGTACAAGCACGACATCGCCGTCGTCGTGGATCGGCTGGTGATGCGGTCCGACCTCAGGAAGAGGCTCGCGGACTCGATCGAGACGGCGGTCGGGCTCGCCGAGGGCATCATCGAGATCGAGGATGCGGACAGCGGTGAGGTGAAGACCTTCTCGGAGCGGTTCGCGTGCCTGCACTGCGGCACCTCGATGCCGGAGCTCGAGCCGCGGATGTTCTCGTTCAACTCGCCCCATGGCGCCTGCCAGCGGTGCACCGGGCTCGGGTCGCAGATGGAGATCGACCCCGAGCTCGTCGTCCCGGACCCCAGCCTGTCGCTGGCGGAGGGGGCGATCCTGCCGTGGTCGACGAGCGCGTCGAACTACTACGACCAGATGACGCAGGCGATCGCCGAGCGGTACGAGATCGACCTCGACACGCCCTGGGAGGACCTGGAGGAGGACGCACAGGATTGCTTCCTGTTCGGCACGAACGGCGACAGGATCTACGTCTCGTACCGCAACCGCTACGGCCGGCGCCGCTCCTACACGACGTCGTTCGAGGGCATCGTGCCGAACCTCGAGCGCCGCTACAAGGAGACGGAATCGGAGTACGTCCGCGAGAAGATCGAGGAGTACATGTCGGTCGTGCCGTGCCCGGACTGCGGCGGAGCGCGGCTGCGGCCCGAGTCGCTCGCGGTCAAGGTCGGCAGTCTCGGCATTCACGAGGTCACGCACATGTCGGCGCGGCGGGCGATCGAGTGGTTCGAGCAGCTCGAGCTGTCGGACACCGAGCGGCAGATCGCGCGCCTGATCCTGCGCGAAATCGACGAGCGGCTCCGCTTCCTGGACAACGTCGGCGTCGGCTACCTGTCCCTCGACCGGGCTGCGGCCACGCTGTCAGGCGGCGAGGCGCAGCGGATCAGGCTCGCCACCCAGATCGGGTCGAGCCTCGTCGGCGTCCTCTACATCCTCGACGAGCCGTCGATCGGGCTCCACCAGCGCGACAACACGCGGCTCATCCACACCCTCGAGCGGCTGCGCGACCTCGGCAACACGGTGATCGTGGTCGAGCACGACGAGGGCACGATGCGCGCGGCGGACCATCTGGTCGACCTCGGGCCGGGCGCGGGCGAGCACGGCGGGCACCTGGTGGCCGCGGGCACGCCCGACGCGGTCATGAAGAACTCCGATTCCCTGACCGGCCAGTACCTGGCGGGGAAGCAGGAGATTCCGACGCCGGCGAAGCGCAGGCGCCCGACCGGCTACATCGAGATCGAGAAGGCGGCGCAGCACAACCTGAAGAACGTCGACGTGAAGTTCCCGCTCGGCGTCTTCTGCGCAGTCACGGGCGTCTCGGGCTCGGGCAAGAGCACGCTGGTCAACGAGATCCTGCACAAGGCGGTCGCGAACAAGCTGCACCGGGCGAAGCAGCGGCCGGGAGCGCACCGCCGCGTGACCGGGCTCGACCAGATCGACAAGATCATCAACATCGACCAGTCGCCGATCGGCCGGACGCCGCGGTCTAACCCGGCCACCTACATCGGGCTGTTCGACTCGATCCGCGAGCTGTACTCGAAGACGCAGGAGGCGCGCGCACGCGGCTACAAGCCGGGCCGCTTCTCGTTCAACGTCAAGGGCGGCCGGTGCGAGGTCTGCCGCGGCGACGGCCAGATCAAGATCGAGATGCACTTCCTGCCCGACGTCTACGTGCCGTGCGACCAGTGCCACGGCAAGCGCTACAACCGCGAGACGCTCGAGGTTCGCTTCAAGGGCAAGACGATCTCGGACGTGCTCGAGATGCCCGTCGAGGAGGCGCTCGAGTTCTTCCAGCACATCCCGAAGATCAAGCGCCGGCTGCAGGCGCTTCACGACGTCGGCCTCGACTACATCCGGCTCGGCCAGCCGGCCACGACGCTGTCGGGCGGCGAGGCCCAGCGCGTGAAGCTCGCCAGCGAGCTGTCGAAGATCGCAACGGGCCGCACCCTCTACATCCTCGACGAGCCGACGACGGGCCTCCACTTCGCGGACGTTCAGCGCCTGCTCGAGATGCTCGACCGCCTGGTCGAGGCGGGCAACACGGTCGTCGTGATCGAGCACAACCTCGACGTCATCAAGACGGCCGACCACATCATCGACCTCGGCCCCGAGGGCGGGGAGGAGGGCGGTCGCCTGGTCGCCGCGGGGACGCCGGAGAAGGTCACCCAGAAGGCCGGCTCGTACACCGGCCAGTTCCTGCAGGGAGTGCTGCCCGCGCCGAAGCTAGGCCGCGCGCGGCAGAACAAGCGGGGGAAGAAGCGAGAGCTCCTCGAGAGCCGCTCGTAGGGCAGCGACCTTCTTCTTCCCGATCCGCTCGCCCCACTCGGCCTCGATCTCGGCGAAGGTCGCCCGCGCCGCGTCCTGGACCTCCTGCCCGCGCGGGTGAGCCGTACGAGCTTCGCGCGCCTGTCGGCCGGGTCGGGGATGCGCTCGACGTAGCCGAGCTCCTCGAGGTCGGTGACGATCTCGCCGACCGACTGCTTCGTGATCCTGCGACCGCTCCGCGATGTCGGTGAGCCGCACGCCCTGCGGGCCGCATGTCGCCGAAGACGCAGCCGTGGGCGGGGCCGCATCTCCTCGTGCCGAGCTTGCGCCGAGCCGCGCGTGCAGCTCGTCCGCCATCTGGCGCTGGACGTCCTGGAGGAGGGCGATGAGCGGGTATTCCGTGCGCTGTGTCACTTTGGTCAGGTCTCCTGATAAGGTAGCCTGATCGTCAGGTTCCCTTACAAGGTTTCCTGACCATTGTAGACGACGCACAGGAGGTTTTCGACATGGCTCGCAAATGGGTGACCCTCGCAGTGGTGAACGTGGCGGTGTTCATGCTGCTGCTCGACATCACGGTGGTGAACACCGCGTTGCCGAGCATCAGGGAGGACCTCGACGCAAGCTTCACCGACCTCCAGTGGGTCGTGGACGCCTACACGCTCACGCTCGCCGCGTTCGTGCTGGCCGCGGGCTCCCTGGCCGATCGGCTCGGCCGCAGGCGCGTGTTCGCGTGGGGGCTCGCGATCTTCACGGTCGCGTCCGGCTTGGCGGCGCTTGTCGCCCGACCCGACCTGGCTCAATCTCTCCCGCGCGGTGCA
The DNA here is from genome assembly GCA_963839405.1 of uncultured Thermoleophilaceae bacterium. Lineage (GTDB taxonomy): Bacteria > Actinomycetota > Thermoleophilia > Solirubrobacterales > Thermoleophilaceae > DASPHG01. The sequence goes on along the minus strand of CAWIUV010000008.1, from coordinate 1,584 downwards.
GGGCATCGGCGGCGCGATCATGTTCGCGGTCTCACTTGCGCTGATCGCCCAGGAGTTCAAGGGCAAGGAGCTCGGGATGGCGACCGGCCTGTACGGCGCGACGATCGGTGTCGCCGTGGCCATCGGGCCGCTCGTGGGCGGCGCCCTGACGGATGGCATCGGTTGGCAGTCCGTGTTCGCGCTCAACGTCCCGATCGGGATCGCCGCGATCGCGCTGACGTTCCTCAAGATCGCGGAGTCGCGCGACCCTGCGGCACGCGGTGTCGACTGGGCCGGCGTCGCCACGTTCAGCGGCTCACTCTTCCTCCTGGTGCTCGCGCTCCTGCGCGGGAACGCCGAGGGATGGGGGAGCGCCCTGATCGTCGGCCTGCTTGCGGGCGCGGCGGCGTTGTTGGCGGCGTTCGTGGTGGTCGAGATGCGGCAGAAGAACCCGATGCTGCCGTTCCACCTGTTCCGCATCCCCACGTTCACAGGGGTCCAGCTGGCGTCGTTCGCGATCTCCGCGTCGATGTTCGCGCTGTTCCTGTACCTGACGCTCTACATGCAGAACATCCTCGGCCTGTCTCCGCTCGAGACCGGGCTGCGGTACCTGCCGCTGACGGTCGTCTCGTTCCTCGTCGCACCGGTCGCGGGAGTGCTGCTCTCGAGGCTGCCGGCCCGCGGCATGCTTGCCACAGGGCTCCTGATGGCGGGCGCCGGCCTGATCCTGATGGCGGGCGTGGAACAGGGCGACGAGTGGACCGGCCTGCTCGGCGGCTTCCTGATCGCCGGTGCCGGCATCGGCCTGATCAACCCTGTGATCGCGAACCTCGCCGTGAGCGTCGTGCCGCCCGAGCAAAGCGGGATGGCGTCCGGGATCAACGACACGTTCCGGCAGGTCGGCATCGCCGTGGCGATCGCGGCCTACGGCGCGCTCTTCCTGAGCACCGCCGAGTCGGAGATCGTGGAGCGCGTTCCGGGTGCGGATGGGCACGGCCTGGCGGAAGCGGTTTCGTCGGGGAACCTCCCTGCGAACACGCCGGAGCCCGTGGCGGACGCGGCGCGCGAGGGCTTCCTGGCCGGGTTCAACCAGATCACGCTGATCGGGGCCGCCATCGCGATCCTGGGAGGGATCGCCTCGCTCGCGCTCATCCGTTCGCGGGACATCCGCGATGCGCCGGAGCCGCAGGTCGAGGGACAGCCGGTGCCCGTGCCCGCCTAGCTAGCCTGCCGCGCAGCGATGGAGCGGAAATGGTGGACGCTGCTGGTCGTCTGCGTGGCGACGTTCATGCTCCTCCTGGACATCACGGTGGTGAACACAGCACTGCCGGATATCCAGGAGGACCTGGACGCGAGCTTCACCGATCTCCAGTGGGTGATCGATGCCTACGCGCTCACGCTGGCGGCGTTCACGCTCAGCGCCGGATCGCTGGCAGACCGTCTCGGGCCGGCGGCGGGTCTTCGTCGCCGGCGTCGTGATCTTCACCCTCGCGTCCCTGGCGTGCGGCCTCGCGCCATCGGCGACCGCGCTCAACATCGCGCGCGCCGTCCAGGGCATCGGCGGGGCGGTCATGTTCGCGGTCTCGCTCGCCCTGATCGCGCAGG
>CAWIUV010000007.1:0-145896 GCA_963839405.1 uncultured Thermoleophilaceae bacterium | reverse complement strand
GAAGAAGGCCACCGCCGCCGGGGTCCCGATGCGGATCGGGGTCAACTCCGGCTCGCTGCCCAAGCACCTGCACGCGCTCGAGAAGGAGAACCCGGTCGAGGCGCTCGTCACGGCCGCGGTCGAGTTCGTCGAGCTGATGGAGCGGCTCGACTTCGAGAACTTCAAGGTGTCGATCAAGTCCACCAGCGTGCCGAACACGATCGCGTCGAACCGGCTGCTCAGCGAGAAGATCGACTACCCGATCCACCTCGGCATCACCGAGGCAGGCACGAAGTGGTCGGGCTCGCTCAAGTCGGCGGTCGGCCTGGGAACGCTCCTCGCCGACGGAGTGGGGGACACCGTGCGGATCTCGCTCTCCACCTTCCACGCGGAGGAGGAGGTCAAGGTCGCCTGGGAGATCCTCAAGGCGCTGAAGATCCGCGAGCGCGGCCCCGTGCTGATCGCCTGCCCGACCTGCGGCCGGCTCCAGTTCGACATGGACACGGTTGTCGCCGAGATCGAGCAGCGGCTCGAGGGCTACGAGGAGCCGATCGAGGTGGCGGTGCTCGGCTGCGCCGTCAACGGGATCGGCGAGGCATCGGCGGCCGACTTCGGCATCACCGGCGCGAAGAACGAGGGCCTGATCTTCGCCCATGGCAAGCCGCTGCGGAAGGTCCCGCAGGCGCAGCTTGTCGACGCGCTCTTCGCCGAGATCGACAAGTCACTCGAGCGGGGCAAGACGGAGTTCGACGAGCGCGAGTCGGCCGAGGGCGCGGAGTGGCTGCAGAAGATCGAGGACGAGAACGCCGACGAGATGACGCCCGAGCGCATGGCGGCGCTCGAGGCCGCCGCGGCGACCGAGGAGGCGGGCGGAACCGAGCTTCCGATGGCGCCGAAGGTCAAGCTGGACGAGACCGTCTCGCCGACCGCCGGCCGGCGCTTCACGCGGGCGTGATCGCGGTAGCGCCCTCGTAGGCGCTACCGCGCGACGGCCTCGCGCGAGATCTCGACCTGCGCGAAGTCCGGCGAGGCCCAGACGGCGCGCCAAGTCGCGCCGCGCTGATGCGGGCGCCGTGCCCGGAAGTAACCCTGGCTGTTCGTGACCTGGACCGGGGCGCCCATCGTGACCCACGTCGGACGAGCCCCGCGCGCGCCGCTGCACGATGACGGGGTAGGTCGAACCGTTCGCCGCGAACTTGACCTGGCCCCAGATCCGCGCTCTGCCGCCGCGGCGCCTGACCACGAGCGGGAACTTGTAGGCGTTCGCCGCGGGCTTCGCCGCGCCCTCGGGCAGCGCCGTGAAGAGCCCGGACTGGTAGGTCGCCCAGTAGGGCGCGGTGTCCCGCGGGAACTCCGTGCGCGGCGGCACGTCGTAGAGCTGGAACTGGGCGGTCGAGAAGACCCGCGGGTGGCGCCAGGCGATGTACTCGCCGTCGTTGATGTACTCGGCCTGGGCGGCGAGCGAAACGCCTCGGAAGGGATCGGGCGGAAGCGTCTGGTACCCGAACTCCATGAAGAAGACGGGCAGGTCGGGCGGGATCAGCCGCGTCCGCCGCGCGATCTTGTCGAGCGCCCTCGGGAGCACGCCGACGTTTCCGATGTTGATCATGTCCTTCTTCCGCTCGCGCTTGCGGGGGGATCGCTTGCGCGTGTAGGGGTGGTGGCTGAAACCGAGCCTCGGGAAGCGCTTGAGGACGCGGAGGCTGTCGACGTTGCCACAGTTGCGCGCCTTGGCCGCCCGCCCCTTGAAGGGGCGGTAGCGGTTGTTCAGGCAGAACATCTCGCGCAGGAACAGCCCGGGCCGGAGAGATGGGATCACGCCCTTCGGCCTCTTCGCGCTCCCGATCGGCGCGAGCGCGCCGATCAGCAAGGGCTCGTTCGCGTGCCCAGTCGCTCGAAGACCCTTGGCGCCCTGGACGAGCAGGGTCCGATAGAGGTGAGGTGCCGCCGCGACCATGCCGACCCCGCGCTTCCTCTCGCCCTGGGGGGTGAGCCAGCCGGGCTGGTTGGGCTCGTTCCAGATCCCCCACCAGGACACGCGGGGGAGCGCTTGCCCGTTGGTGTCCGGGTAGGTGCCGTCGTAGCGGCGCCCCGCGGCCTTGCACGAACTTGCGGAACTCCTTCGGGTTCGGCTTGTAGGTGCCCTTCGCGGCGCTGACGCGCGTCCGCTTGTGCGCCCATAGCGGCCCCGGGCCGGTCGGGTTGAAGTGGACCGCGATCCCGCGTGCCCGGGCCTCCAGCGACGATCGAGTCGAACGGGTCCCAGAGCTGCGGCGGGTAGGCGGCTGGGTCCGCCCCGTCAAAGCCGCGCGGCTTGCGCCGTGACGTACCGCCTGGCGCGATCGCCTTCCACAGCAGGGTGATGCGGACCGCCTCCACACCCAGGCACTTCATCCGGTTGAGCGCATTCCGGCGCTGGCCGATGTTGCCGTAGACGAGCTGGTTGTCGTCCTGCATCACCGAGACCATGTATCTCGCGGCGGGAGCCTCCGACGGAGAGGCGGCGAGCGTCGCCGTGACCGCGCAGGCGGCTGCGAGCGTCGTCAGTGACAAGCGGAGCATCAGGGATTCAACAAGCGCGACACGAGTCGGTTGCGCCGCTTTCCGGGCGGCTCTCCGGGTTGGCCCGCCTTTAGGCTAGCCGGGTGACACGCCTCAGCCGCTACTTCCTGCCCACGGAGAAGCTGCCGCCGGCCGACGCCGAGGCGCTCTCGCACAAGCTGATGGTGCGCGCCGGGCTGGTGCGGCAGGTGGGGGCGGGCCTCTGGTCCTGGCTCCCCGCCGGCTGGCGCGTGCACCGCAAGGCCGAGCAGATCGTCCGCGAGGAGCTCGACGCGATCGGGGCGCAGGAGATGCTCATGCCGGTCCTGCAGCCCGCGGAGCTGTGGCAGCGCAGACCGGCCGCTACGGGTTCGACGAGCAGTTCCGGCTACAGGACAGGAAGGGCGCGGACCTCGTGCTCGCGATGACGCACGAGGAGAACGTGACCCTCCACGTCTCGAAGGTCGTGCGCTCGTACAGGGACCTGCCGCTGATCCTGTACCACATCCAGACGAAGGAGCGCGACGAACCGCGCCCGCGCGCCGGGGTGCTTCGCACGCGCGAGTTCATCATGAAGGACTCGTACACGTTCGACCGCGACGCGGACGGCCTGCAGCACGGCTACGACCTGCACATCCAGGCGTACGACCGCATCTTCGACCGCGCGCGGGCTCGAGTGGTACCGGGTCGAGTCCGACGTCGGGATGATGGGCGGCCTCGGGGCGCACGAGTACATGGCGCCGTGTCCCGCGGGCGAGAACGACGTGGCGCTGTCGGCCTCGGGCTATGCGGCCAATGTCGAGGTGGCCAGCGCGACGCCGCGCCCCGTCGAGGGTCTGAGCGGCGGCTCGCCCGAGCCTGTTGACACGCCCGGCGCAATCACGATCGACGCGGTCTCGCAGATGCTCGGCGTGCCGCCGGGCGCGCTCATCAAGGCGTTCCCCGTCATCGCCGAGGAGCGCGGCCCGCTGCTCGTCCTGACGCGTGGCGATCACCGCCTGAACGACGTGAAGCTGCGCAACGCGCTCGGCCAGGACTTCCGTCCGGCGCAGCGAGGAGGAGGTGGCCTCGGAGTTCGGGTCGGTCCCGGGGTACATCGGCCCGCTCGATGCGCGCGTGCCGGTGATCGCGGACGAGGCGCTGAACGGCCTCGAGGGCCTGGTCGCCGGCGCAAACGAGCGCGACAAGCACGTCCGCGGGGTCCAGCCCGGCCGCGACTTCGACCCGGATGGGCCGACGTGCGCGCCGTCGAGGCGGGCGACACCGACCCATCGGGCGCCGAGATCCGGATCGAGCCGGCGATCGAGATCGGGAACATCTTCAAGCTCGGCACCCGCTATTCCGAGCCCCTGGGCGCGACCTACCTGGACGAGAACGGCAAGGAGCAGCTCATCTGGATGGGCTCGTACGGCATCGGCCCGGCGCGGATCGCGGCTGCGGCCGTCGAGCAGTTCGCCGACGAGCAGGGCATCTCGTGGCCGCGCTCGCTCGCGCCGTGGGACGTGGAGCTCGTCACGCTCGGGAAGGAGGGCGAGCCGGCCCGGGAGGTCGCCGACCGGCTCTACGACGAGCTGCAGGACGCGCGGGCTCCAGGTCCTCTACGACGACCGCGAGGCCAGCGCGGGGGAGAAGTTCGCCGACGCCGAGCTGCTCGGCGTTCCGTTGCGGCTCACCGTCGGCAAGCGGGGGATCGAGGAGGGCGAGGTCGAGGCGCAGGTGCGGCGGGGGCAGGAGAAGCGCTCGCTGCCGCTCGACGACGCGGCTCAGGCGGCCGCGGACCTGTGGCGCGACCTGGCCTGACGAGAAGGCGGCTGCTCGGCCTGGACCGCTCCGGGCCGGCCCCGCCCGAGACGCGCGCCGGCGAGCCGCTTCGCCCGTGGACGATCCCGAACCTGATCGGGTTCACGCGCATCGCGCTGATCCCGGTCTTCCTCGTGATCGCGCTCGACTCGGGCGACGGGCGCGAGGCGACCGCCGCGCTTCTCTACGCGATCATCGGCGGCACCGACTACCTGGACGGGATGGCGGCGCGCATCACCGGGCAGTACAGCCGGCTCGGCACGCTGCTCGACCCGCTGACCGACCGGCTGCTCGTCGTGAGCGGCGTGATCGTCTGCTGGCACTTCGAGCTGTTGCCGCGGTGGGCGCTCGCCGTGCTCGCCGCGCGCGAGGTCTTCATGCTCGGCCTCACGCAGATCGGTTTCCGCAAGGGCCTCGACCTCGAGGTGAAGATGATCGGGCGCTGGGCCGTGTGGCCGACGATGTTCTCGCTCTTCCTCGCGATGGTGTCTGTCACCTGGGTCGCGGAAGCGCTCCTCTACCTCGGCCTCGGCCATGACGACTCGCGGCGACGGTGCAGTACGTGAGAGACGGCGTGCGCGCGTTGCGTGAAGGCTCAACTGTAGGTGTAGACTCGCCGGACCGGCACGCCCCCGACTAGAGGAACTGAATGGACACGTTTCCCGACCTTGGCGCGTTGAGCGACCAGGAGCTGAAGGACCTGATCCAGCAGCTCACCGAGGAAGAGCAGGAGGTCTCGTACCAGCGTCGCATCCTTCACGGCAAGATCGACATCCTGCGGGCGGAGCTCGTCAACCGCCTGCGGAAGAAGCACGAGGAGGGCGAACCGGTCATCACCGGCGCGGACGTCCAGCAGCTGACGGACATCCTCTCCGGCAAGAGCGGGTCGGACGCGGCCGAGTAGGCCGCGCGGGCCGATGCACTGCCCCGAATGCGGGTTCGTCAACGGCGAGGGCGCTAACTACTGCCAGAAGTGCGGCGCGTTCCTGGCCGGCGTCGGCGAGTCGAGCGACGCCACGACGGCCCAGTACCAGCTCGACGACGAGAGCGGTGAGCTGCGCCCGGTCGATCCGGAGCAGACGGCGCGATGGCGGCGTGCTGGTCATCCGCGCGGGTGGCGGGCGAGCCGGCGAGACCTTCGAGCTGAGCGGCGAGCGGATCGCGATCGGGCGCAGCCCGGACGCGGACGTCTTCCTCGACGACGTGACCGTCTCGCGCAACCACGCGCTGCTCGTCAGGCGCCGCGACGGCCTCTACCTGGACGACCTCGGCTCGCTCAACGGCTCGTACGTGAACCGGCACCGGATCGAGTCGCACAAGCTGCAGCCGGGGGACGAGCTGCAGATCGGCAAGTACAAGCTGACCTACCTCGAGCGATGACCTCCGAGGCACCGATAGCGCGCCCGCCCGCGAAGGCGCTCACGATCGGCGCCGTCTGCAAGTCGCTCGTCCGCGAGTTCCCGGACATCTCGATCTCGAAGATCCGCTACCTCGAGGATCAGAAGCTGCTCGACGCCGCGCCGCACGCCCGGCGGCTACCGCCTGTACGCGCCGGACGACGTCCAGCGGCTGCGGACGATCCTGCGCCTGCAGCGCGACGAGTTCCTGCCGCTGCGCGTGATCCGCCAGGAGCTCGCCTCTGGGCCGCGGCGGACGCGGACGTGGACCCCGGCAAGCCCGCCTCCGATCCGCGCGCGCTGCGGCGGGTAGCGGTCCTGCGCAAGGGCCCGGAGTCGCTCTACTCGCTCGAGGAGGTCCTGACGGACACGGGCGCCTCCGCCGAGCTCGTGAAGGAGCTCGAGGACTACGGGATCGTGAACGGCCAGCGCGAGGGAAGCGACTCGCTCTACGACGAGACCGAGCGCGAGATCATCAAGGCCGCGGCGGAGCTTGCGAAGTTCGGCGTGGGCGGGCGCAACCTGCGCGTGTTCAGGACCTCGGCAGACCGCGAGGCGAACCTGCTCGAGCAGATCCTGGCCTCCGCCCTCAAGTCGCGCAATCCCGACCGCCGCCGCGAGGCCGTGGAGGCGCTGGACAACCTGGCCGCGGTCGCATCGCACCTGAAGCACCTGCTGCTCGTGCGCGACCTGCGCCGCATGGTTTGAGGACGGCGTGCCGCGCGTCACGCGCAGGCGGCGGATCGAAGCGCCGCCGGACCGGATCTGGGAGGTGATCTCGGACCCGCACTCGCTGCCGCGCTGGTGGCCGCGCCTCCAGCGCGTGGAGGAGGCCACCGAGGACCGACCTGGACGAAGGTCCTCACCTCGGACCGGGGCAAGCCGATCCGCGCGGATTTCACGCGCACGGCCGCCGAGCCGCCCGAGCGGCTCGAGTGGCAGCAGGAGCTGGCCGAGACGCCGTTCGAGCGGATCCTGTCCGAGTCGAAGCTGACGATCGCGCTCGAGGGCACAGAACGGCTCGACGGAGGTGTCGATGAAGTCCACGAGAGCGCCTGCGCGGCCTGGCGCGGCTGGGCAGCCTGATGGTCCGCCGGGCGACCGCAAAGCGGCTGGACGAGGCCCTCGAGCGGCTCGCGCTCGCGGTCGAATGAGCGCCCCTGACCCGCGCATGCGCTGGTGGGGCTGGGGCGTGGACGAGGACGCCACCTCGCTGCCAGACAAGGCGCGCGACATGCTCCGCCAGGCATTCGGCGTCGACGACGTGCCCTCACCGCCCGTGAGCCTCGACGAGGTGGACCTGCCCGACCCGGCGCTGCCGGACGAGGTGCGAGCCGAGCTGGCCGGAGCTGGTCGGGGAGGAGGGGGTGCGCCAGGACCGGCTCGCGCGCGTCTCTCACGCGCTCGGCAAGAGCTATCCGGACCTCGTTCGCATCCGGCGAGGGCGACGCCTCGAGCGCCCCCGACGCGGTGGTGTACCCGGCCTCGCACGACGAGGTGCAGGCGCTGCTCGAGCTGTGCTCGGCGCGGCGCGTGGCCGTGACGCCCTTCGGCGGCGGCTCGAGCGTGGTCGGGGGCGTCGAGCCCCGGCGTGACGGCCTCGAGGCGGCCGTCACCCTCGACCTCGCGCGGATGGACGCGCTCGTCGAAGCGGACCCGGTCTCGCTCACCGCGACCTTCGAGCCCGGCTGCACCGGGCCGCAGGGTCGAGGAGCTGCTCGCGGCCGAGGGGCTCACGCTCGGGCACTTTCCGCAGTCGTGGGAGTACGCGACGCTCGGCGGCTTCGTGGCCACGCGGTCGGCGGGCCGCGCGTCCACCGGCTACGGGCGGATCGACGAGCTCGTCCTCGGGTCTGCGGCTGGCGGCGCCGGCCGGGGCAATCGACCTGCCGCCGCTGCCCGCCAGCGCGGCGGGGCCCGGCCTGCGCGGGCTCCTCGTGGGGTCCGAGGGCACGCTCGGGGTGATCACGCAGGCGACGCTGGCCGTGCGCCCGCGGCCCGCCGTCAAGCTGAACGAGGGTTGGGTCTTCGACTCGTGGCCGGCCGGCTGCGACGCGTTCCGCGCGATGGAGCAGGCCGGGGACGCGGCCGACGTATGCCGCCTGTCCGACGAGACCGAGACCGCCCTGAACGCCGCCGCCTCGGGTCACGAAGCGCCCGGGCCCTGCCTCGCGATCGTCGGCTGGGAGGGGGAGCGGGCCGACATCGACCGCCGCGCCGAGCGGACGCGTGCCCCACCTGGAGCGTGCCGGCGCCCGCCCGCTCGGCGAGGAGGCGGGGGAGCGGGCCGGGCGCAACTACTTCGCCGGCCCCTATCTGCGCGATGAGCTGCTCGGCATGGGCGTCCTGGTGGAGACGCTCGAGACGGCGACCACGTGGACCCGCCTGCAGGAGCTCTACGCCGGCGTCGGAGACGCCCTGCGAGGCGCGCTCGCGGCCCGCGGCACCGATGCGCTGGTGATGTGCCACGTCTCGCACCTGTACCGCTCGGGCGCATCGCTCTACTTCTCGTTCTTCGCCCGCCAGGAGCGAGGCGCGGAGCTCGAGCAGTGGCACGCGGCCAAGTCCGCCGCGTGCGACGCGATCGTGGCGCACGGCGGGACGATCACCCACCACCATGCGATCGGGCGCGACCACGCGCCCTGGATGAGTCAGGAGATCGGAGAGGTGGGCGTAGAGGCGTTGCGGGCGGTCAAGCGTCAGCTCGACCCCGCGGGGATCATGAATCCGGGGAAGCTGCTGCCGTAGAGCGCCGGCTCGAGCTTGCCCACGAGAGCCGTCAGGTGCTCGGGCACGTTCTTGGGCGAGTAGACGCCTCCCGCCGCTTCCACCTGGTCCTGGATCAGGTACCTCGGGACGCCGGTGTGGACGACGACCACGGTGTGCGGGTTGGGCTCCTTGATCGCGGAAACCGTCTCCTCGAGAGAGCCGATGGCCGTGCGGTAGTCGAGCACGACGACGTCGGGACGAAGCTCAGCGGTTGCCGCGACGGCCTCGTCGGCCGTTTCGCCCTCCCCGACGATCACGGCATGCCCGCGCAGGCGCTCCTCGATGAGCTGCCGCATGCGTGGGTTCTGATCGCAGACGTATGCGCGCGGCGCCATCCCACGGGCCATTGTGCCCCGAATCGGGGACTTTTTCAACCCCTATCGGGTGGTTAGCCGCCGGGCAGCGGGCTGGTGCCGCCCTCTCCGCTGCCCTGCTCGAGCTCGCCCGAGCCGGTGCCCGTGCTGGCCTGAAGGTCGGACAGCCGGCCTCGCAGCACCGAATCGCCGCTGTGGGCGGCGTTCTGATCCACGTTCTCGCGCGAGATGTCGAGGAACTCGAAGTCCTCGTAGTTCTCGGGCAGCGTGCCCGCGCCCTGGTAGTTGCCCTGGCGGTCGGTCAGCTGGGCGCCCATCGACGTCGCGTCGTCCTGGCTGTTGAAGAGCCACACCTCGTAGGCCTGGCCCTCGCGGGTCGGGCGCAGGTCCGCGCGCCTGCACGAGCAGCGAGCGCTCTCCGTCGCGCTCGGTGATCAGGGCGATTCCGACGCCCTTTTCGCCGCTCTGCGGGCGCAGCAGGAGCTGGCCGAGCACGCGCGGCTGCTCGTCGGCCTGCGCGCTGCTGTCGCTGCCCCCGTCGTCATCGTCGCCCGTGAGGAGGCCGACCGGCCAGATGAGCAGGATGAAGAGAAGTGCCGTCGCGCCGGCGGCGGCCGCCGCGATGCGGCGGCGGCGCACCACAGCCTCGGCATCCGTCGACAGGCGGGGAAGGGACGGCCGCGGAGCGCGTTCGCGTCGGGCGAGCGGCGACCGCGCGGGCTCGCGTTCCGCCTCCCGCTCACGTGGACGCTCGCGCTCACGGGCGGGCTCGCGTTCTCGGAGGGGCTCGGATTCGCGCAGCGGGGCTGCGGCGCCCTCGGGTACGACCGGCAGGTCGCGCTCGTCGTAGAGGTGGTCGAGCGAGTCGAGCAACGACAGGGCCCACAGCCGGGCCGGCTCGGACCGCTTCAGGTGCCCGCGTGTGGCGGTGCTCTCCGGGCCCGTCTGCTGGTTGAGGAGGTAGTCGGCGATCTGACCGCGCCAGTCGGTCGTCGACTCGGGCCGCGCTGCGCGGTGACAGCTCGGTGAGGGCTTCGCGCGCGAGCTCCCGCACGCGGGTGCTCGACATTCCCAGCATGTCGGCGAGATCGTCGTAGGACTGCCGCCGCTGGATGACGAGCTCGAGGATGGCCCGCTGCTCGGCGGGCAGCTGATCGAAGGTAGCCATGCGGGGCGGAGGTTATCTTCCCCCTGGTGACGGAAGAGCCGCCCGTGGCCTTCGAGCGCACGCTCGAAAGCCATCTTCGCCGCGAGACGCAGGAGATGACCGAGGAGCGCGTGGTCGCGACGATGTCCGTGGACGACCAGCCTGTCCTGCAGCCGATGGGCATCGTGCACGGCGGGGTCTACGCCACGATGGCGGAGGGGATGGTGTCCGAGGCGACGTTCCGGGTGGTCTATCCGGACGGGAACATCGCGGTCGGGATGTCGAACAGCACCAACTTCCTCCGGCCGATCTCGAAGGGCACGATCCACGCCGAGGCCCGCCGCCGCCACCGCGGGCGCACGACCTGGGTCTGGGACGTCGACTTCACCGACGACGAAGGCCGCCTCTGCGCCACCACCCGGGTGACGATCGCGGTGCGGCCTATCCCCGCCAGCGGTTCGTGATCGGCAGGCGCCGGTCGCGCCCGAACGCCTTCGGCGAGATCTTCACGCCCGGCGGGGCCTGGCGGCGCTTGTACTCGGCCAGGTCCACCAGCCGGATCACGCGCCCCACGTCCTCCTCCGGGCAGGCCCTTGGCCACGAGCTCGCCCGCGTCCAGGTCGTCCTCGACGTAGCCCTCGAGGATCGCGTCGAGCACCTCGTAGGGCGGGAGCGACTGGTCGTCGCGCTGATCGGCACGCAGCTCCGCCGAAGGAGGCCGCTCGAGCACCGTCTCCGGGACGAGTCGCGCGGCCCGCCTGGGCGTTGCGCCACCGCACGAGCCGGTAGACCCACTGCTTGAAGACGTCCTTGAGGACCGCGAACCCGCCGGCCATGTCGCCGTAGAGCGTCGCGTAGCCGACCGACATCTCGGACTTGTTCCCGGTCGTGAGCACGAGCCAGCCGAACTTGTTCGAGAGGGCCATCACGATGTTGCCGCGGACGCGCGCCTGGAGGTTCTCCTCGGTCAGGTCGGGCTCGCGGCCGGCGAACGCGTCGCCGAGAAGCTCGTCGTACGCCCCGATCGCCGGCTCGATCGGGATCTCGTGCAGCTCGACCCCGAGGTTCTCCGACAGGGTCCGGGCATCCGACCTCGTGCCCTTCGGACGAGTAGCGCGACGGCATCGTCACCGTGACGACGCGCTCGGGCCCGAGCGCATCGACGGCGACCAGCACGGTGAGCGCGGAGTCGATTCCGCCCGACGACGCGATCACGACCTTGTCGAACCCGTTCTTCTCGACGTAGTCCCGCACGCCGGTTACGAGCGCCCGATACACCTCTTCCTCCGGCGGCAGGGGATCGGACAGCTGGCCCGGGAGGACGAGCGCCTCATCGAACTGGGGCCCGCGGGCGGCCACCTCACCGTCGGCCGTGACGATCAGGCTGTGCCCGTCGAAGACGAGCTCGTCCTGCCCGCCCACGAGGTTGCAGAAGGCCATCGTCACGCCGTTGTCGCGCGCCAGCTCCGCGATCATCGCCTCGCGCTCCATGCCCTTGCCGTGGTGGTAGGGCGAGGCGGACAGGTTCACGACCACGCGCGCCCCGGCCGCCGCCGCCGCCGCGGTGGGCTCGGGCGCCCAGATGTCCTCGCAGACGGTGATCCCGACCGGGGTCCCGCCGACGTCCACCACGACCGGCCCGTGCCCGGGCTCGAACCAGCGCCGCTCGTCGAAGACGCCGTAGTTGGGCAGAAGCTGCTTGCGGTAGACCGCCCCGACCTTCCCGTCGGCCACGACCGCGGCCGAGTTGTAGACGTGCCCGTCCGACGCCTCGGGCCAGCCGACGATCGCGGTGATGCCGCTGATCGCGAGGCTCTCGAGCGCGGCCTGGGCGCGGCGCAGGAAGCCGCTCTTCAGCAGGAGGTCCTCGGGTGGGTAGCCCGTGAGGGCCAGCTCGGGGAAGACGACCAGGCCCGCACCGGCGTCGCGCGCCTCCGCGGCCAGCGCCTCGATCTTCTTCGCGTTGCCGTCGACGTCGCCGACGACGGCGTTCATCTGGGCGAGCGCAATGCGCAGGTCGTCCGCCATGCATCAAGGTTACGGTCGTGCGGGTTGCGGTAATCGGCCATGTCGAATGGTGCGAGTTCGTGCGCGTCGAGCGCGTGCCGCTCGCCGGCGAGATCATCGACGGCTCCTCGTTCCTCGAGGAGCCCGCCGGCGGGGGCGCGGTGGCGGCCGTGCAGATGGCTCGCCTGGCCGGCTCGTGCGACTTCTTCACGGCGCTCGGAGACGATGCCCTGGCCCGCCGCGCCGTCGCCCGCCTGTCCGCCCTGGGCCTGACGGTTCACGCCGCGAAGCGGCCGGGCCCGACACGGCGTGCCTGGGTCTATGCGGACAACGCGGGCGAGCGGACCATCACCGTGATCGGCGACAAGCTCGTGCCCGCGCTCGACGATCCGCTGTCGTGGGACATCCTCGAGTCGGCCGACGCCGTCTTCTTCGTCGCCGGAGCGGAGGGCGTGCTCGAACGGGCCCGCGCGGCGCGCTTCCTGGGCGCAACGACCCGCTCGCTGCCGGCCGGGCCGGGGGTCGCGCTCGACGCGGCGATCGGGTCGAGCAACGACGCGTCGGAGGCGTTCGTTCCCGGCGAGCTCAAGCCCGAGCCGAAGCTCTCAATCTGGACGAACAGCGCGGCGGGAGGCCGCTGGCGGACCTCGGACGGGCGCGAGGGCACCTACGACGCCGCTCCGCTGCCCGGGCCGCTCGGCGACGCATACGGCGCCGGAGACTCCTTCGCGGCGGGCACGACATTCGCCCTCGGCCGGGGCGACTCGATCGACGCCGGGCTTGCCTTCGGAGCGCGTTGTGGCGCGGAGGCGATGACCAGGAACGGCCCCTACGAGTGACGTCCGCCGGGTGCGGGTAGGGGAACCGTATGACCACACGCACCAGCTCCCAGGGCATCCTGGCCGAAGAGAACCGCGAGAAGCGCGAAGAGATCATCGAGCTCCTGACCAAGGCGTACTGGATGGAGATCGAGACCGTGATGAGCTACATCACGAACTCCGTCAACCCGGACGGCGTGCGCGCGCAGGAGATCATCGAGTCGCTCCAGGAGGACGTCCAGGAGGAGCTGGGGCACGCCCAGCAGTTCGCCTCACGGATCAAGGAGCTCTACGGCGTCGTGCCGGGCTCGCTCGACTTCAGCGCCGAGCAGTCCTACCTGCAGCCGCCGGAGCAGCAAACCGACATCGTCCACGTCATCAAGGGCGTGATCGAGGCCGAGACCGGCGCGATCGAGCACTACAACCGCATCATCGAAGTGACCGACGGTGTCGACTTCGTCACGCAGGACATGGTCATCGACATCCTGCGCGACGAAGAAGGACACCGCCGGCTGTTCGAGGGCTTCCTCCGCGAGTTCGAGGTCGACGGGCTGCGCGCTAGCCCGCCGACGCCGTCGGCAGGTCTACCGCCTAAAGGACCGTCTCTCCGGCGAGCACGCGCTGGCCCCGCCGGTCGCTCTCGTGCGGCTCGATCAGGATCGCGCCCTCGCCGCTGATGTACGCCTCCTCGCCGTGCTGCGTGACGTCGAGGCCGATCGCCTCCTCGCGCTCCGTCACCCGCAGCCGGAAGCCGAACGACATCAGCTTCAGGATCACGAACGTCGCACCGAACGCGTACAGCGGTGCGACGAGCGCCGCGAGCGCCTGGTCGCCGAGCAGGGCCGACTCGCCGTAGACGAGCCCGTCCGAGATCGCGTTCCAGTCCGCCTGCGCGAAGAACCCGATGAACAGGATCCCCACGAAGCCCGCCAGGCCGTGTGCGGCGAGAACGTCGAGCGTCTCGTCCACGCGGGTCCGCGGCCGCCACACGATCAGCAGGTAGCTCGGGATCGCAACGATGACGCCGAGCGCCATCGCCCAGCCGGGGCTCACGAAACCGCCCGCCGGCGTGATTCCGACGCAACCGACGATGATCGCCGTGGCGGCGCCCACCGCCGTGACCTGCCTCCCGCGGATCAGGTCGAGGACGAACCACGTCAGAAGGCAAACGGCCGGAGTCAGCAGCGTGTTCGTAAAGGCCAGGACGCTGTTCTGCCCGGTCCCGATGCCGCTACCGCCGTTGAACCCGAACCAGCCGAACCACAGCAGCCCGGCGCCCAGCAGCACCAGCGGCGTGCTGTGAGGCAGAAGCGGCGCGCGGCGGCCATAGTCCATCCGCCTGCCGACGACCAGCGCGGCGGCGAGGGCGCTGAAGCCCGAGCCCATCTCGACCGGCACGCCGCCCGCGAAGTCAAGCGTGCCGTTCTCCTGAAGGAACCCACCGCCGAAGACCCAGTGGGCCATCACGGGGTACACCGCGATCGACCAGATCGCGATGAACCCGAGGTAGGGGAGGAACCGCATCCGCTCGACGACCGCGCCCGAGACGAGCGCCGCCGTGATGATGCAGAACGTGCCCTGGAACGCGAAGAAGACGAGGTGCGGCACCGTCAGCTCGCCAAACGGCTCGAAGCCCACGTCCTTCAGTGCGACGTAGTCGAAGTTCCCGATAAACCCGCTGCCGTCGCCGAACGCGAGCGAGTAGCCCACGAGCGACCACGAGACGGTCACGACCGCCAGGGCCGCGATGCACATCATGAACGTGTTGAGGCTGTTCTTCGCGCGCACGAGGCCTGCGTAGAAGAGGCCGAGCCCGATCGTCATGAGCAAGACGAGAGCCGTGGCCATCAGCATCCAGGCGGTGTCTCCGGTGTTGATCGTCTCGGGCATCAGGCACCCACCGGGGTCACGGCGGCCTGATCGGTCTCGCCGGTGCGGATACGGACCGCCCGCTCAAGCGGGAGCACGAAGATCTTGCCGTCACCGACCTCGCCGGTGCGGGCGCCGTCGCACAACGCGGTGATCGTTGTGTCGACGAAGTCATCCGACACCGCGATGTCGAAGCGCACCTTGTCCGAGAGCTCCATCTTCACGGTCGTCCCGCGATAGGTCTGGACCTGATCGAGCTCTCCGCCGTGTCCTTGGACACGAGTGATGGTGAGGCCGCTCACCTCGCATTTGTAAAGCGCTTCGAGCACGTCGTTCGCCTTCTCCGGGCGAACGATTCCGATGACGAGTTTCAAGGGGCTCCTTTCGGGCGTGGATATCCGCGGCGATCCTCGTCCGCAGGCGCCGGCGCTGCCTTGTCCGGCGGTACAAAATCGCCTCGGCGGCGCTTGTACGACTGGCTAAGGACCGAGGTGGAAATCCACGAAATTGCGGATTTCCGACGGCGTGTCGCCGTATTCGATCCGGTCGTCCGCGATCGCGCCGAGCGCCGTCTTGAGTGTGGGCTCGCGCTCGAAGACCACCGCGAGCCCGAGCTCCTCGAGACGGGGGCCGGCCCCCTCAGCAAGCTCCTGCGTGCCGCGTGGCCGCCGCGGATCGCGATACAGCACGACGACATTCCCCTTGGCGGCGGCGTCCTCGAGCGCGGGGGAGAGCACGGGCTCTCCGCGGTAGACCTCGCCGGGCTCGGCACGCTCGCCCTCGAGCTGCGACTCGTCGCGAGACTCGAAGAAGAGGATCACGCCTACCGCGCCGATCAGGGCGATCACGAACGACAGGATGAAGCTGAGGATGCCCACGAGGCGCGGCCTGCGCGGCCGCGGAACTCGCAACCTCACGAGCGTCGGCCTAGCGGGACCACCTCGGCCGAGACGCACTCGATCAGGTCGCGCGGGTCGACCTCGAACAGGCTGTTCACGTCACCACCGGCGGCCCAGATGCGCTCGTGGTGCAGAAGCGCCTCGTCGAACAGGATCGGCAGCCCGTGGCCGAAGGGCGGCACACCGCCAACCGGATAGCCGGTCGCCGCGCGGACCTCGTCAGGGGCGGCGGGGCGCGCCTCGGCGCAGTCGAGCGCGATCGCCACCCGCTCTTCGTCGATCCGATGGGCGCCCGACGTCACGCAGACGATCGGCTCGCCGTCGCACACGAACACGATCGACTTGGCGATCATCGCCTCGTCGCACCCGACAGCGGCAGCGGCCTCTCGCACGGTCTTGGTCGACTGCTCGAGCGACCTGACCTTCAGGTCGAGTCCCAGTTCGCGGGCGGCGTCCCTGACCTTCTCGCGCACCCTTGGAAGGGTAGTCCTAGGCCGTCGCGCCGGTGCGAGACGGCTTGCGCTTCGGCCGCTCGGTGGTGATGGAGACGCCCGCCGCGTCCGCCAGCTCGGCGAGCGAGTCTTGGAAGTCGTC
This sequence comes from uncultured Thermoleophilaceae bacterium, assembly GCA_963839405.1. Taxonomy (GTDB): domain Bacteria; phylum Actinomycetota; class Thermoleophilia; order Solirubrobacterales; family Thermoleophilaceae; genus DASPHG01. The sequence continues at coordinate 129,762 of CAWIUV010000007.1, read as the reverse complement.
GGCCAGCTCGTCCAGGTCGTGCATCGCGTCGAAGTCGCCGACGAGGCCGAAGTTCATCTTGCCGTTGTAGCTCATGATCGCGACCCCCAGCGCCTGGTTCCGCGCGAGCGGCACCATGGGGAACAGATCGCGCAGCTCGTGGCCCATCAGGTAGAGCGGGAACTGTGGGCCTGGCACGTTCGTGACGACGAGGTTGAACATGCGCTGCCGGGCCATCAGCCGCGATGCCTGGGCCATGATCGTCGGCGGGCGCGAATCCGGTCATGCGCGTCAGCACCTGCGCGCCGACGGCCTGCCCGGACTCCTTCAGGCCCGCCATCGCCTCGTTCACGATCTCGAGTCTCCGCGCGCGGGTCGCTGCACCAGACCGGCAGCGGGGCCATCATCGCGGCGACCTGATTGCCGAGCGCGCCCCGGTCCTCGTCCGCGCGCACGCTCACCGGCACCATGGCCTTCAGCTCTCGCCCCGAGAGCGTCTCGCCGCGGCGATGCAGGTGGCGCCCGAGCGCCCCGGACACCGTGGCCAGGACGACGTCGTTCACGGTGCCGCCGAGCCCGTCCTTGATCGCCTTGACGTCGTCGAGGTTGGTGCGCACCCACGTGAACCGCCGGTGCGGCCCGATGCGGCAGTTGTAGGGGCTGGGCGGGGCCGGGTTCATGCCGGCCCACGCCATCGCGCCGACGCCGACGAGCGAGTCCCGCAAGGCCGTCGGCGAGCTGCCGCGGAGCGCGGAAGACGGCGCGCACCGAGCGCGCGATCTCCGTCGGCACGGTGGCGCGCTCGAGCAGCGCCTCGGACAGGAGCTGCGTGCGCGAAGGCATCGGCGCCGGCAGCCAGCGATGCTCGGGCTCTTCGGGCTCGCTGCCCTCGGGGGCCAGGTCGAACAGGACGGTGACGATGTCCACGCCGGAGATGCCGTCCACCAGCGCGTGGTGCGTCTTGCAGACCAGGGCGAAGCGGCCGCCCTCGACGCCCTCGACCACCCAGATCTCCCACAGCGGCTTGTCGCGGTCGAGCTGCTGCGCGAGCACGCGGCCCGCGAGGGCGCGCAGCTGCTCCTCGGTGCCCGGGCGCGGGCAGCGCGGTCTTGCGGACGTGGTAATTCAGGTTCAGGTGCGGGTCGTCGACCCAGCGCGGCCGGCCCTGGCCGAACGGCACGAAGGCGAGCTTCTGGCGGTAGCGCGGGACGAGGTGGAGCCGGCTCTCGATTCCCGCGATGAACTCGTTGTGCGGCGGTCGGGTCCCCGTCGAAGAGCATCACCGAGGCCACGTGCATGTGCGCGGCGTCGTCCTCGAGGTGGAGGAACGACGTGTCGAGCGCGGTGAGCCGGTCGGCCATCAAGCTCGGAAGATATCCGCTTCCACTGGCGTCGCGCGAGCATCGGGGGTAGGGTGGCTACGTGGCCTTGGACTCGCGCGTGGCTGCACTCTGTGCGCTCGCTTTGCTCGCCGTTCCCGGCGCCGCGGCGGCTGGCCCGCCGGGCACCTGGACCAAGGTGCACGACGCCGACTCGAGCACCACCGAGATCGGCGTCGCGCGGAGCTCGAACGGGCTGCTCAACGTGCTGCTGGTCCGCCGAGACATCGGTCCTGAACACGCAGGTCTCCGCGAACGCCTCGAACGTGATCGGTCCCCACACGGTGTTCACCTACGGCGGCCCGTCCAGACGCCGTGGCAACGACGTCGCGCTGGTGCCCGACCTCGGCGGCGGGCTGCGGGCCTTCTTCACGGGCCTGTCCGCGGGCCATCCGCTCACCGAGAGGATGTCCACCGCCACTTCGGCCGACGGGGTCGCGTGGGCCGTGCAGCCGACGCCCGCCTCGGACGACCGCACGGGCGATGGGCTCCCCGGTCTACGCGGCCGCCGGGCATCGGCGGGACGATCGCGAACAACGGCGTCCCGATCTCGATCTGGGGCGACTCCGCGCCGGGCGCGGCCGGCTACCACGTCGGCACGAGCAGCACGGATCCCGACATCCACTTCGGCGGCCCATCGGCGACGGTAGGCGGGCCGAACGCGGCGACCGACAGCGTCAGCGGGCCAGGTCGTGATCGGTTGGAGCGACCTCGATGCCGAGCGCACGCTCGCGCAGTCGATCGCCGCCGACGCCGGCGCGCGGATGAACACGCCCGGCGGCCAGGCGCCGGACGCGCTCGAGCGCGTCGGCATGACCGGCCGCGACGGCGCCGGAGTCTTCATCGCCTACCTGCGCGGCACGAACCCGTTCGACAGCAGGATGGCCGTCTGGCGCTTCGGAGCTGCCAACCCGATGGTCCTGTCGCCCCAAGGACGCCCGCTTCCCGGGTGTCACCCGCGGGCCCGACGGGCGCCTGTGGGCCTTCTGGGTGCTACAGCGGTTCAACAGCGGCGGATCTTCGCCGCCCGCAGCAACGAGGCGGCAACCCAGTTCGGTGCCGCGGTCAAGCTCAAGCCGCCGGCCGGGCGTCCCAGCGTGTTCAGCCTCGAGGGCGAGGGGACAGCGCCGGGCGGGATGCTCGACCTGGTGGCGCTCGCCGCGGCGGGCAGCGACATCGCGAACTACCACCAGCGCGTCCGGCCCGGCATCACGCTGCTCGCCAAGGCGCTCGGGGACGGCGAGGTCCGCTTCACCACGCGCGACGCCGGCGACCCGCTCGCGACCACGATCGCCTTCGCGGGCAAGACAGCGCAGACCGGCTCGGACGGCAAGGTCGTCATCTCCGCCGAGCCCGACAAGAAGTTCAAGGCCACGGCCACGAAGAATGGCTACCACCCGCGTCGCGCCGCGTGAAGGTCAAGTAAAGCGCCGCCGGGATGTGACGACGTCACGGAGCGCCGTAGGCGCGCGGTTAGCCTGCGAACAGTTGTTCGATCGGCCTAGCCGAACCGCGCGCCCTCAAGGGAGCGCGCGGACGGGGGAACCAAAGCCGCCAAGGCACGGGGCGAACGGGCTGGTGATCCAGCCCTAGCGCAATTCCCAGGAGGGGAAGAGCGCGAGCCCGACAGCTAACCCCGCAGGCGCCGGCCGGGAAAGGAAATCCCTTGATCACGCACATGAACGTGCGCGGTCGCGGTCTGCGCCTGTACGGCGCTGCGCTGGCCGTGCTGATGACAATCGGATTCGTAGCCACCCAGACCGCCACGGGTCAGCAGGCCCGCGTGTCGATCGCGACCCCCGAGACGAAGCACGTCAAGCAGGGCGAGCGTGTGCACGTCCGCGGCCGGCTCAACCCGCGCCAGCGCGGCCGCACGGTGCTCGTCCAGCACCGCAAGAAGGGCCGCTGGGTGACCGCCGACCGCGATCGGACCGGCCGCGAGGGCCGCTTCGAGGGGTCGTGGCAGGTCGAGAAGCCCGCTGGGCGTTACCGGACCCGCGTCGTCTTCCCCGGCAATCGCCGGACTGCGCGCCGCGTCGACAAGACGCACCTGAACGTCTACCGCCCGGGCCAGGCCTCGTACTACGGCCCCGGCCTCTACGGCAACCGCACCGCCTGCGGCCAGACGCTCACGCCGAGCACGATGGGCGTGGCCAACCGCTGGCTGCCCTGCGGCACGCGCGTCACGTTCCGCTACCACGGCCGCACCGTCACGGTGCCGCGTGATCGACCGCGGCCCGTTCCACGGCTCGCGGATCTGGGACCTCACCTACGCCACGAAGCAGAAGCTCGGCTTCGGCAGCACCGGCGTGGTGTGGTCGACTCGCTAGCGCCTAGACCGCGAGCGCCATCTGGTCGTCGCCTGGGCCGGCCGCGTCCGCCGGCCCGGTCCAGGCCGGCGACCCTCACGCCGAGCAGCCGTACCGGTCGTGGCGGGTCGAACTCCCGCAGGAGCTCGAGCGCCACGTCTGTGACGACGTCGCCGGTCGTTCGTGGGCGCCGTCGAGCGTACGCGCGCGCGTGTGCGTCGAGAAGTCGTCGAGGCGGACCTTGATGCCGACCGTCGGCCCGCGCCGCTCCTCGCGGCCGAGCGTTGTCGCACAGCTCCCCGCTCAGCCGCTCGAGCACGGGCGTGAGCGCCTCCAGGCCACGGAGGTCGTGGTCGAAGGTCGTCTCGCGCGACTCCGACTTCGCGACGCGGACGGTCGTGACCGGGCTCTCGTGCTCGAAGCGTGCGAGCCGGCCCGAGGTGCGGCCCGAGCCGCGGGCCGAACCAGCTCGTGAGCGCCGCCTCCGGAGGTGGTCGCCAGCTTCGCGAGCGTGTCGATGCCCGCTCCGCGAGCCGCTCGGCGGTCTTCGGCCCTATCCCGGGGATCAGGCCCGGCGGGGACGCCGCCGAACCGCTCGCACGCCTGCTCGCGGGTGAGGACGACGAAGCCGTTCGGCTTCTCGGCGTCGGAGGCCACCTTCGCGACGAGCTTCGACGGCCCGATGCCGATCGAGCACGCGAGGCCCGTCTCGTCCTCGACGGCCGCCTTCACGCGCCGCGCGGCCGCCTTGGGCCGCTCGAAGCCGGTCAGGTCGAGGTACGCCTCGTCGAGCCCGACGACCTCCACCCGGTCGATATGCGCGCGCAGCACGTCCATGACCGCGCGCGAGCGCTCGCGGTAGAGCTTGAAGTCGGGCGGCAGGAACACCGCGTCCGGGCACAGGCGCCGCGCGCGTGAGGCCGGCGTGGCGGAGAAGACCCCGAACTTGCGCGCCTCGTAGCTGGCGGTCGTGACGACCGCGCGCGGGCCGCTTCCGGCCACGACGACCGGCTTGCCGACGAGGTCGGGCGCCGCTGCAGCTCGACGCTCACGTAGAAGGCGTCCATGTCGAGGTGGGCGATGCAGCGCACGCCCGACGGTACGGATTGGCCCGACAGGACCGGCTAGATCTGCTGTGCGGCCGAGAGGAGCTCCGGCCGCAGCACCCGCTCGGCCCGCCCGACCACCTCGATCCCCACCAAATGCCCCTCCGAGTCGAAGTCGAGGACGAGGGACTCGAGGGTGTCGGGCGCGTCCGCCCGCCCCTCGAGCGGGACCGACGTCGCCACGCCCCCGCTTCGATGTCTCCGAGGTACACGTACCCGTAGCCCGACTCGGAATCCTGCGTCACGCGGAAAAGGCTCATGACGACAGGCTAGTCCGCTCAGGTCGGCTGGTTTATCGGCCTGATCAGGATCTCGTTGACGTCGACGTGCGCCGGCTCGTCGAGCGCGTACATGACGGCGCGGGCGATGTCCTCCGCCTTCGAGGCCGCCGCTGACCGGGTCGTCGAAGAACGGCGTGTCGACCATGCCCGGCTCGATCAGGGTGACCTTGATCGGCGTGTCGGAGACCTCCTGGCGCAGCGACTCGCCCATCCCGGTGACCGCCCACTTCGTCGACGAGTAGAGCGAGCCGGGCAGGGCGCGGCGCCCGGCCACGAGCTCGTGAGGAGGAAGTGGCCGGCGTCCCGCTCCTTGAAGTGGGGGAGGGCCGCGCGGATCGAGTAGGCGCAGCCGAGGACGTTCGTCAGCACCATCGAGCGCCACTGCTCGGGCGTCTCCTCGAGGAAGCCGCGCTTCGCGCCGAAGCCGGCGTTGGCGAACACGCGCGTCGATCTGGCCGAAGCGCTCGAGCGTGGCGGCGACGAAGCGCCTCCTGGTCGTCCCACTCGGTGACGTCGCAGCGCACGGCGAGCGCGCTGTCCTCGCCGAGCTCGCCGGCGAGCTCGGCGAGCTTGTCCTCCGAGCGCGCGCCGAGCGCGACCCGCCATCCGCGCGCCACGGCCTGGCGCGCGGTCTCGGCGCCGATGCCCGTGCTGGCGCCGGTGATGAGGAGTACGCGTTCGTCAGCCATGGCGGCGCATTGTGTCAGCGCGGTTAGTCTGCGCGCGTGGCGGAGAAGCGCACACACGCCCGCTTCCCCGACGTGCCCGGCCGACAAGGGGCACTACGAGAGCTTCTACCTCAAGGCCTGCCACCCGTCGGAGCCGCTCGGGATCTGGATCCGCCACACGGTCCACAAGCACTCGGGCCAGGAGCCGCAGGGATCCGTCTGGTTCACGCTCTTCGACGGCACGGCGGACGGCCCGCTCGCGTCGAAGGTCACCGAGCCGCACCCGAGGGTCGCACGCACGACGCCTACATCGTGATCGGGGACAGCCCGCTTCGAGCCCGGGCGCGCGGCCGGCAGCGCGCGCACCGACCAGCTCGACGCGAGCTGGGAGCTCGAGTTCTCCGCGGAGCAGGAGGCGCTCTTCCACCTTCCGCGCGACTGGATGTACCGCGCGCCGGTGCCCGAAGACCAAGCTCCTCAGCCCGTACCCGGACGCGCGCTTCGACGGGCAGGTGCAAGGCGGGCGACCGGACGATCGAGCTGACGGCTGGCGGGGGATGGTCGGCCACAACTGGGGCGCCCAGCACGCCGAGCGCTGGATCTGGATGCACGGCGCGGGCTTCGAGGGCGAGCCGGGACGTATGGCTCGACGCCGCGATCGGCAGGGTCAAGCTCGGCCCGGTCACCACGCCGTGGATCGCCAACGGCACGATCTACGTCGACGGCCAGCGCCACCGGCTCGGCGGCCCCGAGAAGGCGCGCAGGACGAAGGTCAACGAGACCCCGACCCGGTGCGACTTCCTGCTGCCGGGCGGCGACGTGACGGTCAGCGGGCGGGTCGAGTCCGAGAGGAAGAACTTCGTCGGCTGGGTCTACGCCGACCCGGACGGGCCGGAGCACAACACGGTCAACTGCTCGATCGCCGACATGACGCTCACCGTGAGCGCCGAGGGGAGGCCCGACCGCGAGCTTCGGGTCCGCGCCGGCGCCGCCTACGAGCTCGGCATGCGCGAGACCGACCACGGCATGCCGATCCAGCCCTTCCCGGACGGGTAGCGGCTAGGCCGCGTCCAGCGCGGTCCGCTCGAGCTTCTCGAGCCCCAGCCGCAGCCTGCTGCGGGCGGTTCCGAGCGGCACGCCGGTTCGCTCCGCGATCTCGCGCGCGGGCAGCCCGGCCCAGAAAGCGAGCGCGACGGCCTCGCGCTGAAGCTGGGGCAGCCGCGCGACCGCGGCGCGGACGCCCCGCGACCGTTCGCGGGCCTCCGCCCGTTCGTCCGGCCGCTCGACGCGAGGCGGGTCGGCCTCGACCGCGGCGCGCAGCCGATCGCCTGCGCGGGCGCCAGCCGACTCCGAGCGCGCGATGTCGAGCGCGCGGCTGCGGGCCATCAGCGCCAGGTAGCTGCCCAGGTCGCCGCGGCCCTCGTCGAAGCGGTCGGGGTGAAGCCAGAGGCGGAGGAAGACGTCCTGGACGATGTCCTCGGCCTCGCCGCGTCGCCGAGGATCCGATATGCGTTTGCGTACACGCGGCGCGAGTGCGCCGCGTAGACCGCCTGGTACGCCTCCGGGTCGCGAAGGTTCACGCCCCCTCCTTTCCGCCGTCACCCAAGGTACGGGCGCCGGCGCGCCATCGGTAGGCGCCCATTGGTGCTGAGCGCCCTAACCGTGGGTTATGGCTGGAGAAGCAGGTGGTCCATCAGCGCGCGGGCGCCGGGGCGACGCTCTCCTCGGCGCCCATCAGGAGCACGAACTCGCGGCCGAGCTCCAGCCCGCTGACGCGCTTGACCGCGAAGCCCTCGTCGTCACGGCCGACGGCGATCGCGGAGAGGAGCACGGGTGCGCTCTCGGAGATCGCGGTGGCCTTTGCCGCGCTCGTGCTGCCCACCTCCGCGAGGGCGGGCGCGAGCTGCAGCCCGCGCGCCGCGAGCGCCTCGTCGACCGTCTGGCGGGTGTTCGCGCTCGGGTCGCGGACGACGAGGGGCTCGCTGACGAGCTGCTCCGGCTCGATGGCGTCGAGACCGGCCCACGCGTGGCCCTCGGGGACGGCCACGACGACCTCGTCGTCGCAGAAGTGGACCTGCCTCAGGCCGGCCGGGGGCGCCGCACCCGGCTCTGCCGCTGCAATCCCGAACTCGGCGCGCCCGGCGGCGACCAGCTCGCGGACGACGACCGAGTTCGCGATCACGAGCTCGACCGAGAGGTGCCGGCCGCGCTTCTGCTCGTACTCGACGAGCCGGCCGGGGAGCACGAACTCGGCGATCGTGTGGCTGACGGCCAGCCGGACGGGCGCGTCCTCGTTCGAGAGCCCGGCCATGAGCTCCTCGACGGCCTCCGCCTGGGCGAGCAGCTTCCGCGCCTCCACGTACAGGCGCTCTCCCGCCTCCGTCGTGGTGATCCCGCGCGACGACCGGACCAGCAGCTGCGCGCCGGCGAGCGCCTCGAGCGCGCGCATCCGCTTGGACAGCGCCGGCTGGCTCACCCGGAGCAGCCGGGCGGCGCTCCCGAGGCTGCCCAGATCCACCGCGGCGCAGAAGGCGCGCAGCTCGGCCAGGTCCACCGATCGGACCAGTCCCGCCATAACGCCAGGATAGGGGAGTGGAAGGCCTGCGAAGCCCTAGTCGGGCATGGGGCCGATGTTATGCGCGAACGCGAAGAACCACACGGCCATCGCGATGAGCGCGACCAGCACCGACAGCATCATGCTGAAGTCGAGCAGCGTGGCCTGGCGCCGGCGAGGCTTGCGCTCCGCGCTCAGACTGCCGAGCCATGCCGAGCGCTGCGTGCCCGGCGTGTCCGGCGGGGGCGGGCTGAGCTCGACGTAGACGCCGTGGACGCGGTAGAGCACCCAACCCCAGGCGATCATCGTCAGCGGGCACGCGGCCAGCGAGAGCATGTAGATCGAGGGGTACTCGTCGATGAGCTGTCCCGCGATCCAGATCCAGAACAGCGGGATCCCGAGCCACATCGCGAGGCTGCCCAGCACCACCACGGTGCCGAGGACGGCCCGCGTCACTGCCAGAGGCGCTGATCTTCCGAGTGCATGCATAAGGGGCACCCGGACGAGATCCTGACGCGCCACCAGTCCATAAGCAACCCGAGGAACCCCAGCCGCGGCCGCGCGTGGTACTGCCGGCAGCCGGGCTCGCCGATGTCCTCGTGCGTGACGCGCTCCCAGGGATGAGCCGCTGGGTCGAGCATGATCTCCTCCATCCGGCCGCGAGCCTTCTCCTGCCGCCGGCCGAGCGCGTCGAGCTCGCGGCGCATCCGGCGAGCGCATCCGTCGAGCGCGTCGCGGCGCTGCTCGAGCTCGGTCAGCGTCTGCATGCGCGCGCCGCTCCGCCGCCGCCGTCCGCGGCACTCGCGGCGAGAGTGGGAACGCGCTGGTCACGTGGCCGGCGAGCTGCTCCTCGAGCCGCGCGATCTGGTCGCGCAGCTCCGGCGCGCGCCGCGCGCTCGTCGACGACCTCGAGCGGGCTGGGGAGGGGGAGGGGTGCATGGGCGTGAGGGTGGCCATGGGTCAGCCTCCGATCGGGGCGCGTGGGTTCGTGCCCCAGAAGATCTGCGTCCCCAGCATCCCGACGACGTGCACGAGCACGGTGTTGAGCACCATCGATTTCGCGGTCGCCGTGCCCACGCCGACGGGCCCGCCGCTCGCCGTGTAGCCGTAGTAGCACCCGACGAGCACGATCACGGTGGCCATCGCCATGCCCTTGATCAGGCTGTAGAAGAGGTCGGGCGGGTTCTGGAACATCCAGAAGATCAGGAAGAAGCCGCCTGACGAGACCTCGCCGATCTGTTGGACCACCGCCAGGTACGAGGCGAAGAAGCCGGCGCCGATCCCGGCGATGTACATGAACGGCAGCACCATCCATGCGGCGAGAAGGCGGGTCGCGCAGAGGAACGTCATCGAGCTGATGCCCATCACCTCGAGCGCGTCGATCTCGTCGGAGATCCGCATCGCGCCGAGCTCCGCCACGAGCCCGGTGCCCACCTTCGCGCTCATCATGTAGCCGAACGCGTAGGGCATGATCTCGCGCAGGTCGCACCAGGCGGAGAACACGCCCGCCTGCCCGGGGGCGCCGACCGAGCGGCTGAAGTACGCGCCCTCGATGCCGCACTGGAGGCCGAGGATGAAGCACAGGCCCCAGATCACGAGCGTCGAGCCCACGATCAGGATGCCCGCCTGGCGCAGAGCCTCGCCGAAGAACCGGAACACGCGGCCGCCGAAGACCTCGCCGAAGACGACCCGCGACGCAGAACTTGGCGATGTCGCCGAAGCTCGCGATCCAGTCCTTCGGAACCGAGAGCCAGCCCGCGCCCATCAGCGCGCCCTCCTTGCACCTGTTAGCGGTGGCGACCGTCTGGCTGTAGTCGTCGTCGTAGGTGAAGGTGACCTTCGCGACTCCAGCGCCGGCTGCGCGGACAGCGCGGGGGCGTCGTGATGTAGGCGCGCCGTTTGCCGTCCACGGTCCGGACGACCTTCAGGACCTTGACGTCCACGGTGTCGATCGCTCCGCCCTCCGGGCGGCGTGCCCGGGAGCATGCCCGCGTCCGTGATCGTCGCGGCGCTCGGGTCACGTCGGCGCGGATGACCGTCCGCGCCCCGGTCCCGCGCACGGTGTTGAGATAGATGAACTCGCCCTCGGGATCCTCGGCGTTGTTGAAGAACTCGGTGTCGGCCGTGACGAAGCGGCCCGGGCCTGGCACGCCGGTGTCCACGGTGATGACGCCGCCGCCGATGCCGCTGTCCGCCGGGCAGGCCGCCGCGCCCTGGAGCCATCAGCTCCTCGTCGCTCGCGGTGCAGGAGCCCGGGCACCGACGCGTCGTAACGCGCGCCCCGGGGGAGGATCGTCACCACCTTCCGGACCGCCGGCGGCTTGCGCCCTCCGGCTCCTCGGGTTCACGTAGTCGAACTTGAAGTGCTCGCCCGTCGGCTTGCTCGGACGCTTCTGGTCGAGCGTGTAGCTCGGACGTCTGGCGCGGCGGCTCCGCCGCGGCGCGACGGCGGTCGCAGAGCGCCGAGCACGGCGGCTGTCACCAGCGCCCGCCTCACTTGATCACCGAGATCTCGGGGTGGGTGGCGAGGAGCGTCTGGGTGAAGACGTAGTTGAACGCGAAGATGCCCAGGAACGTGATCACCACGCCCTGGTTGACCGCCCGTCCCACGCCCTCGGCGCCTCCCGATGCGGTCATGCCCTTGTAGCAGGAGACGATCGCGATGATCGCTCCGTACATCGTGCACTTCACGACGCTGCCCCAGAGGTCCGTCGTCGAGGCGTTCGTCAGCAGCGTCGCGAAGAACGGGCCGAGCGGCGCGTCGAAGGTGAGCGTCGCGATGATGCCGCCGAGGATCCCGAACAGGATCGCGTAGATGTTGAACAGCCCCGTGGCGATCATCAGCGCCAGGAAGCGCGGGACGACGAGGTTCTTGACCGGGTCGACGCCCAGGACCTGGAGGGCGTCGAGCTCCTCGCGGATCTTGCGCGCGCCGAGGTCCGCGGTGATCGCTGTGCCCGCGACCCCGGCGAGGATGATCGAGGTGACCGAGGGACCGAACTCGCGGATCGAGGTGAGCACGAAGAAGCCGCCCAGCCGGTCGAGCGCGCCGAAGAGAACGAGGAAGTTGCCGGCCTGCAGCCCGGGCGCGCCGTAGGAGATCGCCACGGTCGAGATCAGCAGCGGGAACCAGCAGAGCCGCAGCGCGAACAGGAACTGCCCGATGAACTCGCCTCCGTAGGGGTACGGCGGCCGGATCGCCGAGATCACCGTCTTCCCGGTCAGGATCATCATGTCGCCGACCTGCTCGAGCAGGTTCTTGGTCGGCAGGAACGCTCTATCGGCTACAGCTCTGACCACTGTGCTAGCACAGTATCACCAGCACAGCTTGAGCGTCAACCTGCAGCAGGAAACGCTGTGTGGAAGGTGTACTATTACGGTGATGGTGGACTCCACACAGTTCGGATTGGATCGCGAGAGTGGCGTACCGCTGGGCGTACAGCTGGCCGAGAAGCTGCGCCAGCACGTCGAAAAGGGGCGGCTGAGCCCGGGGGACAAGCTTCCGAGCGTCCGCCAGATGGCGGAGATGGCAGGCGTCAACGTGAACACGGTCCGCACCGTCTACGCACGCCTCGAGCAGGAGGGGCTCCTGGTCTCCGAGCACGGCCGCGGGACCTTCGTCGGCGGCGCGTCAGGCGAGAGCCGGGCGGATCGGACCGCGAATACCGGCGCGAGCTGATGCGCCAGATCGTCGAGCTGGAGCGCCAGGCCGCGTACTACACGCGCCACCGCATCGTCGGAGCGCCCGAGCCGCCGCCGCACAGGCCGGCCAGCCAGCTTCTGCCGGCGACCGAGCTCATGGAGGTGCGCGATGCGATGGCGACGCACGTGGAGCGCCTGCGGCGCGACGAGGAGGAGCGGCTTCAGCTCATCGCCGCCGATCGCGCGGCCCTCGAGGAGCAGAAGCTGGCGGAGCGAACCGAGGAGCTCCGCGCCGCGAGCCGCCGCAGCCGCGGCACGGCCGCCAGTCCGCCGCGCGTCGTATCGGGACCGGGCGCCTGGGTCCTGAAGTGGCGTACCTGAGCGCCTAAGCTCGCCGCGCAATGTCCGCGGCAGGACCTCGAGACGCTCCGAGGCTCTACAGCCACTGGGCTCAGGGCGACTGGCGTTACGGAGCCGACCTGTTCGCAGACGACGTGCGCGACGATTCGACGCGGACGGCGAGGAGATCGTGCTCCAGGGCCCGGCGGCGCTGCGGGCCTGGTTCCGCGGCTTCCTGGAGCAGTGGGACGATTTCCGCCAGGAGGTCGACGAGCTGCTCGATCTCGGCGACCGCATCTTGTCGCGCAGTCCAGACCGCCACGGGACGCGCCAGCGGCGCGCGGCCGAGATGCCGGTCTACAACTGTGCGGTTCAGAGACGGGAAGGTCGTGGAGTTCCACACGACGCGCCACGAGGATGTAGCCGACCGGCAGGGCTGGACTCGAACGCGCGATAACAACGATTATGTAAACCTGACTCGGGAATTGCAGGCGCCACCACGCGCGAGAGGGGGGAGGGGGGGGGTTCTTAATGAGGAGCGGTTTAGGCTTGCCCCGATGAGGGTTGCAACCAAGCCGGACAGCCTCCAGGAGCGCCTCGCGCTGGCGGCCGGGCTCGGCCCACGCCTCTGCTCGAGACGTTCGAGGCGATGGCCATGGCGCGGGCCATCATGGCCGGCGCGTCGCTCGGGATCTTCGACGCGCTCGACGACCGGCCTGACAACGCGGACGGCCTCGCGCGGCGGCTGAAGCTCGACCCGCGCGGCACGGACATCCTCGCGGTCGCGCTGCACGCGCTCGGGTATCTCGAGCAGCGGACGGCAAGTACCGCAACGCCCCGGCGGTCGAGAAGTTCGTGCTCCGCGACCGTCCCCAGAGCGTCCGGGAATACGTCGAGACGTTCAACCAGGACATGTGGGACGAGTTCTCGCGCGTGGACGAGGCGATTCGGTCCGGCGAGACCACCGGCCTCCATCAGCGGTCGCCGGACGACCCCTACTGGGAGCGCTACATGCGCGGCCTGTTCGATCTGACCCGGCTCGCCGGCGAGGACGTGGCGAAGCTGATCCCGGCCCGGAACCCCAAGCGGATGCTCGACCTGGCCGGCGGCCACGGCGGGTACGCGATCGCGATGTGCCGCCGCCATCCCGAGCTGCAGGTGACGATTGCGGAGCTCGAGGGCGCCGCCCGCATCGGGCGCGAGATCGTCCGCGAGGAGGACATGGCGGAGCGGATCGAGTTCCTCGTCGGCGACATGTTCGAGACCGACCTGGGCTCGGACTACGACGTGGTGACGGCGTTCCAGATCGTGCACCACTTCGACGAGGACCAGAACGTGGAGCTCCTCACTCTCGCCCGCGAGGCGCTTCGCGACGGCGGCACCGTCGCGGTGCTCGAGCAGGAGCGGCCGCCGCCCGGCGAGCGCGGCAACTCGATCGGCGCGTTGACCGGGCTGCTCTTCTTCGTCACCAGCCGGGCGCGCACATACACCGCGGACGAGCTCGCGACTTTCATCGAGGCGGCGGGCTTCAACCGCGTCCGCCAGCGGCGATCGCAGCGGCTGCCGGGGCACGTGCTCGTGACCGGACGCGCCTGAGAAGCGTCTGCCAGACTGCCAGCCCGGTGGCGAAGCAGCGGCAGACAAAGATGCAGATGCAAATCGGCAGCCTGCAGGCCATCCCGCAGCTCGAGAGCCGCACCGACGAGCAGCTGATCTCGGAGTCGAAGCATCGTGCCGCGGCGCGAGCGATCCTGGGAGCACGCGCCGCCGAGCGCTACGACGCCAAGACGGCCCGCTCGTACTTCAACGAGGCGCTCGCCGGATGCCACCCACGCGAGCGGCCGGCGCTGCGCCAGATGATGAAGGCCTCGCTGGCGCTCGCCGAGCGCCGGCCCGACGACCTGAAGGCCGCCGTCGAGAAGATGGGCCAGGCGCCGCCGTCGAGCAGGCAGCTGCTGCTGCTCCGGCTGATGGGCCTGATCGCCCCGCTCCCGGGCCGAGCTTCCCGGTCCGCGCGCGCGGCATCCTGCTCATCGTCGCGATCGCCTCGTCCTGCTCGCGGTCGGGTTCGGCCTGGCCAAGCTCGTCGCGCTTCCGTTCGGCGGAGTCGGCACGTTCGGCGCCATCCTGCTCGGGCTGGTGATCGTGGCGGCGATCCTCGGCGTGCTCGCGCTTCTCGGCCGACAGCGCCAGGCGAAAGCCGCCGCGGCGCGCGCCGGCGGCCGGCTAGCTCAGCCGCCCTGGCGCGCGTCTTCTCGATCTTGACGATCTGCGTGGGCTGCTCGCTCGGGTCGCCCAGCACGCCGATCGCGTCGATCACCTTCTTGCCGCTCGGTCACCTCGCCGACGATCGCGTAGTCCGGCGGAAGGCCCGCATCGCCCGTCATCACGAAGAACTGGCTACCGGCGGTGCCGGGCGGCTCGGCGCCGCCCTTCGCCATCGCGACGGTGTACTTGGGGTAGGTCGCGCCCTCGGGCGGCGCGTCCCTGGTCGTGTAGCCGGGGCCGCCCGTGCCCGTTGCCGTCGGATCGCCGCCCTGGATCACGAAGCCGGGGGCGATCCGGTGGAAGATCGTGTCCTTGTAGAAGCCGCTGTCCGCGAGCTGCGACGAACGAGGCGGCGCTCAGGCCGGCGTCCTCGTCCACGTCCACGGTGAACGAGCCGCAGTTCGTCGTGAAGATCACCGTGGGTCTCGCCGTCAGCGGCTCGGTGGGCTTCTCCTCGCCACCGTCCTGCTTCGGCTCGGGCTGCGCCACCTCGACGCATTCCCCGGGCTCGCGTCTCGGGCTCAGGCTGGGTCTCGGCCTGCGTCTGCGTCTCCTCGGTGGTCTCCCCCCTGCCGCCGCTGTCGTCGTCATCGTCGTCGCCGCATCCGGCGGCGACGAGCAGCAGCAGCATCGTTGAGAGAGCTAGAAGTCGGCGCACGGCGCGGAAGCCTAGCGAGGGCGCGCATACGATCCGGCCGTGGCCCTCTCCCCCCTCGTCGAGCGCTACGAGCAGCTGATCATCGACCTCGACGGCTGCGTCTGGCTGGGCGACGAGGCCATCGAGGGATCCGTGGAGGCGATCGAGCGACTGCGCGAGGCCGGCAAGCGCCTTGCCTTCGCCACGAACAACTCGCGCCGGACCGGCGAGGACTACGTGCGGAAGCTCTGGGGCATGGGCATCCAGGCGTCGCTCGGCGACGTCGTGACGGTCGGCGGCGCCACGCAGCACCTGCTCGCCGAGACGCGCCGCGGAATGACTGCGTTCGTCATCGGGACGGACGCGATGCTGCGACACGTCGCAGACGCCGGGCTGAGGCTCATGAACGGGACCGACCTGGCGACCCGTGCCGAGCTCGTGATCGTGTCGGGCACCGAGGACGTCACCTACGACGACATCCGGATCGCGAGCGCTGGCGCTCCACCGCGGGGCCGACTTCCTGGCGACCAGCCGCGATCCGACATACCCGATGCCGGACGGGCCGTGGCCCGGCACCGGGGCCGTCCTGGCAGCCGTCGAGGCGGCGAGCGGCCGCCGGGCGGCGGTCGTCGGCAAGCCCGAGCCTCAGCTCTTCCTGACGGCGCTCGAGCGGCTTGGGGAGGGCCGGACGCTGGTTGTCGGGGACCGCATCGGGTCGGACATCGAGGCCGCCAAGCGCGCGCAGCCTGGACGCCGCGCTGGTTCTGACCGGCGACTCCACCGCCGAGGAGGCCGAGGCCACGAAGGACCCGCGCCCCGTCGCCGTCGCCGACAGCCTGTTCGCGCTCGTCACCGGCGAGCCGGTGAGGCCCTGCCTCCGCGGCCCGCGCGAGCCCCACCTCCACCGGAACCCCCACACGCTCGTCGAGGCAGGCGGCGCACGCCGCCGCCACGAAGTCCGTGTGCCGGTTCCCGTGCACGGCGACGGCGCCCGCACGCCGCAGCTCGCGGCGGAGAATCCGCGAGCACCTCCTCGAGCTGATCCTCGGCCCCCGTCTCTCGGGCACGGGCACGTGGAACCAGGCGCAGGCCCGCCTCGTCATAGGCCGCGAGGTTGTGCCTGGCCTCGATGGTGGAGACGACGGCGTGCACGCCCTGGGCCTTCAGGTACTCGATCTCCCGCTCCCGCCGCTCGGGCCGGTGGCTGCGCCCTCCCCCGCCCGGGCGCTCCAGCGCGCAGAGCTTGCGCGGGCGCGCCCACCAGATTCGTCTCGGCTCGTTCATCGGCTCTCCTCGGTCGCTGTGGTCGCGAAAGCACCCGGCGCTTGCCTCTCGCCCCCGTAGACTTGGAGCATGTGCCGGATCCTCGGGTGCGTCGCGGCCGAGCCGACCTCGATCGAGCACGAGCTGCTGCACGCAGAGAACCCGCTCATCCAGCAGTCGGAGGAGCACGACTCGGGCTGGGGCATGGCCGTCTACCGCCGCGCGGACGGCGAGGAGCCCGAGCTCGTCCGCTTTCCCGAGGCGGCGCACACCGACGGTGAGTTCAAGCGGGCCACCTCGATGCGCGGACGCATCTTCAACGCCCATCTCCGCCGCGCGACGATGGGCGGGCTGACACTCGTGAACACGCATCCGTTCGTGCTCGGCGAGTACTCGTTCTCCCACAACGGCACCGTGATTCGCTACCGCTCCCTGCTCGAGCCGGGCGTCGCAGACGTCCAGGGCGAGACGGACTCCGAGGCCCTGTTCAACTGGCTGATGGGCGCATTACGACGCGGCCGACCCGCGCGGCTCCCTCCGGCGCCTCGTCACCGAGTGCATCGAGCGGTCCAACTTCTCGGGCGTCAACTTCCTGTTCTCGGACGGCCAGCGCCTCTACGCGTACAAGCTCGGCATCTTCGAGCTGCACTGGCTGGTCCGCCCCGGCCAGGCGCTCGTCTCGTCCGAGGTGATCACGCCGGAGGAGCGCTGGCACACCGTGCAGCAGGACGTCCTCCTCGTGCTCGACCCGGACAACCCGGAGAACCCGCACGCCGAGCGCCTCGTCGGCGACGAGGTCGTGGCGCGAGCGGAGATCGAGAAGTTCGAGGAGGGCCAGCACCTGCGCGGCAAGGAGCGCCACGCTTCGCCGCCGAGCGCGCCGCACGACTCGCGGCCGGCGCCGCCGAGTGAGCGACCGGCGACTCGCCCTCTTCGCGAACCCGGCCGCCGCGGGAGGCCGTGCGCTCGCCGCGCTGCCCGCGGTGCAGGCCGAGCTGACCCACCTCGGGGTCCAGCATCGCGTCGTCGACACCCGCAGCGTCGATCACGCCATCGACGAGGCGCGCGCCGCCGCCGAGAACGGCGAGACGGTGGTGGCGGTCGGCGGCGACGGGCTCGTCGGCTGCATGGCCGGCGCGCTGCGCGGCCGCGCGCGGCGCGCTCGCGATCGTGCCGAGCGGCCGCGGCAACGACTTCGCCCGCGTCCTGAAGATCCCGTCGGAGCCGCGGGAGGCCGCGCGCGTGGCCGTCGACGGCCCCGAGCGCGTGCTGGACCTGGGGCTCGCGAACGGGCGCCCGTTCGTGGGCATCGCCAGCCTCGGCTTCGACTCGGACGCGAACCGGATCGCGAACGAGGCCAAGCTCGTCAAGGGCAACCTCGTGTACCTGTACGCGGCGCTCCGCGCGCTTGCGGGCTGGAAGCACGCGAGTTCCGCGTGACGATCGACGGCGAGGCGCGCGAGGTGGTCGGCTACTCGGTCGCGATCGGCAACTCGAAGGCCTACGGCGGAGGGATGTTCGTGTTCCCGCACGCGAAGCTCGACGACGGGCTGCTCGACGTGCTGACCATCTCCGCACACGGCAAGCTGAGGTGGCTGGCGCATGTCCCGAAGGTCTTCAAGGGCACGCACGTGGACAACCCGAACGGGCGCTTCGACACGGGCGAGGTTGTGGAGGTCGTGGCCGACCGCCCGTTCACCGTGTACGCGGACGGCGACCCGATCGCCGAGCTGCCGCTCGACGTCACGGTCGACAAGTCTTCGCTGCGCGTGATCGTCCCCACCGAAGCCTCCTGATGCTGCGCCTGAAGCTGCTGCTCGCGCGGCTGGTCCGGGCCGCGAGCCGCCGCCTCGGCCGCGGCGGCGGCACCACCCTGCCCGGCCGCCTGCTGCTGAAGCTCGACCGGCGCGCGATCAGCCGGCTTGCGCAGCGGCTCGGCGGCGGCTCGGCCGTGCTCTCGGCGACGAACGGAAAGACGACGACGGCCTCGATGCTCGCGGGCATCCTCGAGCGCTCGGGTCGACCGGTCGTCCGCAACGCGGCCGGGTCGAACATGCACTGGGGCGTCGCGACGGCCCTGGTCGACGCCGGCCGCGCGCCCCGGCGAGCTGGGCCTGTTCGAGGTCGACGAGGCATGGCTCCCCGCGGTCGCCGAGGAGCTCGCGCCGGACACGTTCATCCTCTGCAACCTCTTCCGGGACCAGCTCGACCGCTACGGCGAGCTCGAGCTGCTGGCGGACCGCTGGGCCGAGCTGGTCGCGGCGCGGGCCGGCTCGGCCCGGTTCGTACTCAACGCCGACGACCCGCTGGTCGCCGACCTCGGACGCGGCCGGCCGGACGTCACGTACTTCGGCGTCTCCGACGACTCGCAGGCGCTGCCGGAGCTCCAGCACGCCGCGGACTCGAAGCACTGCCGCAACTGCGGCACCCCGTACGACTACGAGGCGGTCTACCTGGGCCACCTCGGGCGCTATCGGTGCCCGGGATGCGGCCGGACGCGGCCCGAGCCGACCGTCGTGGCCGAGCGCGTCGAGCTCGAGGGCATGACCGGCTCGCGCGTGTCGCTGCGCACGCCCGGCGGGGACGGCCGACCTGCGCCTCCCCCTCCCCGGGCTCTACAACGTCTACAACGCGGTCGCAGCCGCGGCGGCGGCCCTTGACCTCGGCGCCTCGCTCGACGACGTCACGGCATCGCTCGAGCAGCAGGCCGCGGCGTTCGGGCGCGTCGAGACGATCCCCATCGACGGCCGCGACGTGTCGATCCTGCTGGTGAAGAACCCCGCCGGCGCGAACGAGGTGCTGCGCACGCTGACGCTCGAGGACGGCCAGCTCGACCTCTGGATCGCGCTCAACGACAAGATCGCCGACGGGCGCGACGTCTCCTGGGTGTGGGACGCCGACTTCGAGCTGCTGGCCGGCCGCGTCCGGCGCGCGACGTGCTCCGGCACCCGCGCGGAGGAGATGGCGCTGCGGCTGAAGTACGCGGGTATCGACGCCGAGCTCGCGGTCGAGCGCGACCTCGGCCGTTCGCTCGACGCCGCCGTCGCCGGCGTGGACGGCGGCGGACGGCTGTTCGCGCTCCCCACCTACACGGCGCTGCTCGAGCTGCGCGACCTGCTCGCGGACCGCGGGCTGGCGAGGCCATGGGCGAGCTGACCGCCATCTGGCACGACGTCGAGTGCGCCGGCTACACGGCGGACCTCGACCTGTGGCGCGACCTCGCGCGGCCGCGGCCGACGGGCCGATCCTCGACCTCGGCTGCGGCACCGGCCGCGTGGCGCTCGACCTGGCGGCGCGCGGCCACGACGTCACCGGGCTCGACAGCGACCCGGAGCTGGTCGATGCCCTACGCGTACGGGCGCGCGAGCGTGACCTGCGCGTCGAGGCGGTCGCGGGCGACGCGCGCTCGTTCGAGCTCGGCCGCTCGTTCGGGCTCGTGATCTCGCCGATGCAGGTGATCCAGCTGCTCGGCGGCGCCGACGGCCGCGCCGCGATGCTCGGCGCCGTCCGAACGCACCTGCAGCCCGGCGGCGTCTTCGCCGCGGCGCTGGCCAACCCGTTCGACGGCTGGTCGGAGTCCGAGTCGCTGCCGCCGTTGCCCGACATACGCGAGGAGGACGGGTGGGTCTATTCCTCGACGCCCGTGGGTGTGCGGCGAGCGAACGCCGGGTTCGTGATCGACCGCCGCCGCCTGGCCGTCTCCCCCACCGGCGAGATGTCGGAGGAGATGTCGACGATCGAGCTCGACGCGGTGACGGCCGCGGAGCTCGAGAGCGAGGCCGCGAGCGCACGGATTCCGTGCCGGCCCGCGCCGGTCGTCCCGCCCACGCCCGACTACGTCGGCAGCGAAGTCGTCGTGCTGGAGGCCGTGTGAGCGGGCTGCGCGTCCTGTCGCTCTATCCGGAGCTGATGAACATCTACGCCGACCGCGGCAACATCGCGGTGCTGCGCGCGCGCTGCGAGTGGCGCGGCATCGGGTTCGAGCTGGGCGCCGCCTCGATGCGCGAGCCAGTCGACCCGGATGCGTGGGACCTCTTCTACATGGGCGGCGGGCAGGACCGCGACCAGGCCGCGGTGGCGCTCGACATGGTGGAGTCGAAGCGCGATGCGCTGCACGCGGCGGCGGCGCGCGGAGCGGTCGTCCTGGCCGTGTGCGGCGGCTATCAGCTGCTCGGCCACAGCTACGCCATGGGCGACGAGGAGCTGCCGGGCGTCGGGCTGGTCGACCTGCGCACGGTGCGCGAGCCCGGCCCCCGCCTGATCGGCAACTGCGCGATCGAGGCGGACCTCGGCTCCGGCCCGCGGGTGATCGCCGGCTTCGAGAACCATGGCGGGCGGACATACCTCGGCGAGGCCGAGCAGCCGCTCGGCCGCGTGCTCAAGGGGTTCGGCAACAACGGAAAGGACGGCCACGAGGGGGTCCGCCGCGGCAACGTGATCGGCACCTACCTCCACGGGCCGCTGCTGCCCAAGAACGTGTGGCTGGCCGACCGGCTGATCGAGCTGGCGCTCGGGATCGAGCTCGAGCCTCTTGCCGACGACTCGCTGGAGGACGCCGCGCATCACAGTGCCCGCCGAGCCGCCGGAGTAGCGTAGGTCTCCGTGCCGACCGCGTTCGTCACAGGCGGATCGGGGTTCATCGGCGGCCGCCTGATCCGGCGGCTCGTCGCGCGACGGCTGGACGGTGAGGGCGCTGGCTCGATCGGAGTCGTCGGCCGCGAAGGTGCGCGAGGCGGGCGCCGAGCCGGTGATGGGCGACCTGGACGACGTTGCCGCCATGACCGAGGGCGCGCGCGGCTGCGAATACGCGTTCCACGCCGCCGCCGCGCTCGGCGAGTGGGGACGGCGCGAGGACTTCGTCCGCGGGAACGTCGACGGCACGCGGAACGCGCTCCAGGCCTGCCGCGCCGCGGGCGTCCGCCGCTTCGTGCACGTGGGGACCGAGGCCGCGCTGCTCGTCGGGCAGCCGCTCGTGAACGCGGACGAGACGGTGCCGCTGCGGCCCGACTCGAAGGCGCACTACAGCGCCACGAAGGCGATGGCCGAGCAGACGGTCCTGGACGCGAACGGCGACGGGTTCGAGACGGTCGTGCTGCGGCCGCGCCTCGTGTGGGGCCCGGGCGACACGACCATCCTGCCCGCGCTCAAGGAGGCGGTCGAGCAGGGCCGCTTCTCGTGGATCGGCGGCGGCGGCCACCTGACCTCGACGACGCACGTGGACAACGTCGTGGAGGGACTGGTCCTCGCGGCCACGAAGGGCGCGCCCGGCGAGGTCTACTTCGTGACCGACGGCGAGCCCGTCGTCTTCCGCGACTTCGTGACGGAGCTGCTGGCGACCGAGGGCGTCGAGCCGCCCGGCCGCAGCGTCCCGCTCGCCGTCGCGAAGCCGCTCGCCGCGGCGGCCGAGGGAGCCTGGGGCGCGCTGCGGAGGAGCTCCCCTCCCCCGCTCACCCGGCTCGCGGTCTGGCTCTCGGCGCTCGAGTGCACGATCGACATCTCGAAGGCGCGCCGCGAGTTGGGCTACGAGCCCGTGAGGACCGTAGAGGAGGGCATGGCGGAGCTGCGCGCGGCGTGAACTTCAAGGCGCACACGTCCTGGACCGGCTCGACCGGCGAGGGCTGGGAGCACTACGACCGCGCCCACACGGCCGGCGCCGAGCCGGCGAAGCAGGAGCTGACGGTCACCACGGCCGAGAGCAAGGGCGACCCGACCACCTGAACCCGGAGCAGCTCCTGCTGATGGCGGCGTCCTCCTGCCAGATGCTCTGGTTCCTCCACCTGGCGGCGAAGGCGCGGATCGACGTCGTCGCGTACGAGGACCGGTGCGAGGCCGAGATGCCCGACGACCGGTTCACTCGGGTCGTCCTTCGCCCTGAGATCACGGTCAGCGGCGATGCGACGAGGAGCGGCTGCGAAAGCTCTGCGAGCAGGCGCACCGCCACTGCAACATCGCGAAGAGCCTCAGCTGCCCGGTCGAGCTCGATCCGCGGCTGAGCCGCTAGCCTAGCGGTGAACTCTGGCGCCGCCTGCGCTGGGTGTCGTGCGATGCCGGCGGCTCGGTCGCGCGGCGTACAGGACGTAGCGCTTGGGCAGCTCGCCCCTGAGCGCCGCTCCTCGTGCGCCTCGCACGAAGCCGACCGGACGTCAGCCGTGCGCGGCGCCCGTCCAGGGCAGCGGGGCGCATCTGAATCCACCGTACATCGAGCCTGCGCTTTTGGCTGCGCCCGTCGAGCCGAATCCGCCCGCCCCGCGCACGGTCTCCGACAGCTCCCCCACCTCGGCGAGCTCGGGCGCCTCGACCCGCGCGATCACGAGCTGGGCGATGCGGTCGCCGGGCATCACCTTGAACGGCTTCACGCGGTCGGTGTTGAGCATCAGCACCCTCACCTCGCCGCGGTAGCCGGCATCGATCAGGCCAGGCGTGTTGACCAGCGTTATGCCGTGCTCCGCGGCCAGGCCGGATCGCGGCAGCACGAGCCCCGCGTGGCCCTCCGGGATCGCCAGCGCCAGCCCGGTCCCCACGCTCGCCCGCTCGCCGGGGTCGAGATGCGCCGCCTCGTCGGCGTGGAGGTCCATGCCGGCGTCGTCGTCATGGGCGCGGGCCGGCGGTCGCGCCGTCTCGCTGAGCAGCGTGTACTCGAGCCTCACTCGCCGTGCCCGTTGACCGAGAAGCGCTCGAAGCGATCCGCCGCTCCGGCCGGGACGCGCGCCTTCACGCGGACCCCGGCCGGCGTGTCCTCGCGCTCCATGTCGCCCGCAAGGTCGTGCAGTTCGGACAGGCGTCCGCCCTCGTCGTAGGGCACGAGCAGCTCCATGCGGCGAAGGCTCGAGAGGAACTTCGCCTCGATCCCCTTGCCGAGCCGGTCGAGCCCCTCCCCCGTCGCGGCCGACACGTGCACCGCGCCCGGATGGCGGAACGACAGCTCACGCCGGCGCTCGTCGTCGAGCCGGTCCACCTTGTTCAGCACGAGCAGGCGCGGCTTCTCGCCGGCACCGACCTCGACGAGCACGTCGTCGACCGCGTCGATCATCGCGAGCAGCTCGTCCTCGGGCACCGACGCGTCGACCACGTGCACGATCAGGTCGGCGTTCAGGGCCTCCTCGAGCGTCGCCGCGAAAGCGTCGACGAGCTGATGAGGCAGCTTGCGGATGAAGCCGACCGTGTCGGTGAGCAGGTAGGTCCGGCCGGCGATCTCGAACGAGCGCGTCGTCGGGTCGAGCGTGTGGAAGAGGCGCTCGGCCACCCCGACCTCGGAGCCGGTCAGCGCGTTCAGCAGGGTCGACTTGCCGGCGTTCGTGTAGCCGGCGAGTGCGACCGTCGGCAGCGCCGCGCGCTCGCGCTCCTTGCGCATCACCGACCGGGTGCGCCTTCGTGTGCTCGAGCTTGCGCTTCAGCGCGGAGATGCGGTCGCGCGCGAGGCGGCGGTCGGTCTCGATCTGGGTCTCGCCCGGGCCCCTGGTCCCGATGCCTCCGTCCATGCGTCCGGCGCCGAGGCGCTCGAGGTGCGTCCACAGCCCTCGCATGCGCGCGAGGTTGTATTCGAGCTGGGCCAGCTCGACCTGCAGCTTGCCCTCGGCGCTGTGCGCGTGGTCGGCGAAGATGTCGAGGATGATCGCCGTGCGGTCGATCACCGGGAGGCCGATCGCCTCCTCGAGGTTGCGCTCCTGGCGCGGCAGCAGCTCGTCGTCGCAGGCGATCAGGTTCGCGCCCGCCTCCTTCGCGGCGCGCTTCAACTCCGTGAGCTTCCCCTTGCCGAAGTAGCGGTCCGGGTCCGGCTGCGGCCGGTGCTGGCTCATCTCGCCCATCACCGCGACCCCGGCCGTGCGAAGCAGCTCGCGCAACTCCGTGAAATCGACGTCCTCGGGCGCCGCGCCGATGCAGAAGGCGCGCTGACGCGCCCTGGCGTTGCGTATGCCCTCGCCGAACTCGGCCATATGCCCAGGATAGGCTGCCGCCATGCGAATCTTCCTCACCGGCGGGACCGGTTTCATCGGCGGCCGAGTGGCCGAGAAGCTCCGCGAGCGCGGGGACGACGTCGTGGCCCTCGTGCGCTCCCCGGACAAGGCCGCGAAGCTCCGCGAGCTCGGATGCGAGCTCGTCGAGGGCGACCTGGCGACACGAACGCGATCAGGCGCGGGCTCGACGGCGCGGACGCCTGCATCCACGCGGCGGCGATCTACAAGGTCGGCATCCCGAAGAAGGAGCAGCAGGCGATGTTCGACTCGAACGTGACGGGCACGGAGAACGTGCTCGACGCGGCCATCGATGCCGGTGTGAACAGGATCGTCTACGTCTCGACCGTCGCCGTCTTCGGGAACACGAAGGAGCAGGTCGTCGACGAGACCTACCAGCGCGACGAGAGCGAGGGCTTCCTCTCCTGCTACGACGAGACGAAGTACCGCTCGCACCAGATCGCGAAGGACCGGATCGGCAAGGGCGCTCCGATCGTGATCGTCCAGCCCGGCGGCGTGTACGGCCCCGGCGACCACTCGGAGATCGGCAACTTCATCGACCAGACCCGCAAGGGCAAGCTGCGCGCGAAGGCGTTCCCGGAGCTCGGCTTCAACCTGGTCCACGTGGAGGACGTGGCCGACGGGATCCTCCTGGCGCTCGACAAGGGCGAGGTCGGCGAGTCCTACGTACTGGGCGGCGAGATCGCGCGCATGGACGACGTGATCCGCAAGACCGCGGAGCTGTCGGGCAAGAAGTACCCGAAGGCAACCCTGCCGGTGCCGCTGATGAAGCTGTCGGCGCCGCTCGGTCCGGTGGTCGGGCCCGTGATGGGCTTCCCGCCGAACTTCGGCGAGGCGATCAAGAGCGCCGACGGCGTGACCTTCTGGGCCAAGCACGACAAGGCCATGAACGAGCTGGGCTACAGCCCGCGCGACTTCGAGACCGGGCTCAAGGAGACGCTGGCGGCCACCTAGCCCGAAGGAGCGACTCGCGAGACCGGCGGGAGCACGCCCTCCGTAGTGAACGGGCGCACCGGGCCCGAGCCCGGGCAGCACGATCACGCCCTCACCGGATCGCCGATCCAGCGCGCCAGCCCGACTGTGAACCGGTGCGCGCACATCGCGGCAGCCGCGGCCTCGATCTCCTCGATCCGGCGGTGCCAGAGCCCGCCGCCGTCGTCGACGCACCTGGTCGTCGAGCAGCTCCCGATACGCCGCGTACGCCCAGCGGGTGGCGCCGCGCCGGCAGGCGCCGGCCCTGCAGGGCGCTGAACACGCCGCTTCGACGTTCGTCTCGAAGACGGGCGTCTCCTCGAACGCCCCCTCGCGGACGTTGCCCGGCGCTCGTCGCCGTCCGGCGCGAAGAGCCCCAGCCCGAGAGCTCGTCGAACAGCGCGGCGCCGCTCGCTGAACGGCCGCGGCGCGATGCCGAGCCGCGACAAGGGCCTCGTCGGACGCGCGCCGCTCCCGCCCGCGGGCGGGCTTCGTCATCGGTGCGGCCGATCGCCACGACCACGTCTCCGAGGCCCCGACGCGGCCGCGACCTGGGCGCGTCGCCCGGCTCGTAGAAGCGGGCGCCGAGGCGGACCGGCGGCTCCTCGGTGCGGACCTCGCGCAGCACGCACAGGTGATGGATCCCCGGCCCGACCTCGATGCCGCAGTAGTGCACGCTTAGCCCGACAGGCTGACCGCAGCCGCTCGACGGCCTCGGTGAGGCGCTCGTCCGGCACGGTCAGCGAGATCCGGAAGAAGCCTTCGCCGTTCGGGCCGTACGCGCCGCCCGGCGACACCACCACTCCGGACTCCTCCAGCACGTGCTCCGCATAGGACGCCGAGTCGTAGCCCTCGGGGACGGGCGCCCAGATGTAGATCGTCCCCTTCGGCGGCGTGACGTCCACGCCGATCTCGCGCAGGGCGTCGCACACGAGGTCGCGCCGGCGCTGGTAGATCTCCGACATCTCGCGCGCGACATCGTCGCCCGCTCGAGCGTCGCGGCGGCCGCCAGCTGAACCGCTTCGAACATGCCCGAGTCGATGTTCGTCTTGAGGCGCCAGTACGCCTCGATCGCGTCCGCGTTCCCGACGATCGCCGCCGCGCGCCAGCCGGTCATGTTGTAGCCCTTCGACAGCGAGAAGACCTCGACGCCCACGTCCTTCGCGCCGGGGGTGGCGAGGAAGCTCGGCGCCACGTAGCCGTCGAACGTGGTCTCGGTGTACGAAGCGTCGTGCACGACGAGCACGTCGTTGTCGCGGCCGAACTCGACCGCCTCCTCGAACAGGCCGTCCGGGGCGATCGCGCCGGTCGGGTTGTTCGGATAGTTCAGGTACATCAGCCGCGCGCGCTCGCGCGCCCGCGTCGATTGCCCCCGAGGTCGGGGGCGAAGCCGCGCTCGGGCAGCAGCGGCATCAGCACCGGCTCCGCGCCGACGAGCAGCGGCCCGCCGGTGTAGACGGGGTAGCCGGGGTCGGCCGCCAGCGCGACGTCGCCGGGATCGAGGAACGCCAGGTTCAGGTTGAAGACGCACTCCTTCGCGCCGAGCGCGGGGATGATCTCGGTCGCGGGGTCGAGCGTCACGCCGAAGCGGCGCTCGTAGAACGAGGCGACGGCGTCCCTGAACTCGGGCCGGCCGCGGTTTGACGGGTACTGGTGGGTGCCGGGGTCTGCGGCCGCCCTCTGCAGCGCCTCGATGGTCAGCTCCCGACGAGGGCGTGTCGGGGTCGCCGATGCCCAGGCTGATGACGTCGACCCCCTGCTCCTTCTTGGCGGCGATCTTCCGCTCGAGCTCGGCGAACAGGTACGGCGGGATCCGCTCCAGGCGGCTACTCGGCTTCATTCAGCTCCTTGACGAAGTCGTCGGCGAGCGTGCCGCTGTACACGGGCACGGCCCAGCCGGTCAGGTTGACATGCAGGTCCTCCCCCACCTCGACCTCCAGGTCGCCGCCGTCGAGATGGACGGTCACGGGGCTGTCGGCGCCCTTCAGCACGGCGGCGACGGCGGCGCCGCTCGCGCCCGTGCCCGACGACATCGTCTCGCCCACGCCGCGCTCGAAGATGCGCGCGGTGATCTCATCGTCGCCGTCGCGGCGCCAGAACGAAACGTTCGTGCGGTTCGGGAAGAGCTCCGTGTTCGACTCGATCGGCGCGCCGTACCGCGGCAGGTCGAGGTCGAGGTCGTCCACCTCGATCGCCGTCTGCGGGTTGCCGATCGTGATGTGCTGGTAGGCGAACTCGCGGTCGGCGCTCGTCAGCGTCCCGTCCCCGACGAGCTTCGCCCGGCCCATGTCCACCTGTGCAGGTGGTCTCGCCCGTGATCGTCGGGCGGATCTCGCCCGCCGCGGTCTCGATCGAGAAGGTGTCCGAATCGGTCCAGCCGCGCCGGCGCAGGTACATGATCGCCTCGCGCGCGCCGTTGCCCGACAGCTCCGCCTCGGAGCCGTCCGGGTTGAAGATGCGCAGGTGGGCGACGAAGCCGCGGTTCTCCGGCTGCGAGAGCAGCAGCAGGCCGTCCGACCCGAGCCCGCTGTGCGGCGCGCAGATGCGCCGGATCGCGCTCAGGCGTCAGCTCGAACGGCAGCTCGTCGCTCTCGACGATCACGTAGTCGTTCCCCAGCGCGTTCCACTTCTCGAATCGCAAACCGGCGCGCACGATATCGCCCACGGTGGGTCGGCCCTGCAGGAATAACATCACCTCCATGGCGGGTGACAACCCGCCGGCACGAGGAAACGACCGCGCGCGGCCGGTTCACCATCGCCCTCCGCCGCTCAGGGTGGGCGCGCGGCCCATACGGCTCGCGACGTCGACTTCCCGCTCGCGCTCCGCGGCTACGACCGCGCCGCTGTCGACCGCTACATCGAGGAGGTCAACCAGGCGATTGCGGAGCTCGAGATCTCTTCGTCTCCGCAGTCCGCGATCCGGCACGCGCTCGAGCAGGTGAGCGAGGAGACGAGCGGCCTTCTCCAGCGCGCGCACGAGACCGCCGACGAGATCACCGACCGTTCGCGCGCGCAGGCCGACGACCGGCTCCAGCGCGCGCAGAACGAGGCCGACGAGGTGCGCGAGGTCGCGAACCGCGAGGCGGCGGAGATCCGTGCCAACATCGCGCGCGAGTCGGAGGAGATGCGCGCCGAGGCCCAGGCGCGTGTGGACGAGCTACGTGCGCAATGCCGACGCGATCGCGGATGAGAGGCGATGTCTCATCGACGAGGTGATGGAGATCTCCGAGCGGTTGGGCGAGCTTGCGCGCGAGGAAGCGCAGCGGTTCCTGGACCGCGAGGAGAAGACGCAGAAGATGTCTCCGCAGACGCAGAGACGAGCCGGACTCTGCCGAACAGGCGTAGCTCGCCAGTGGCCACGCCGCTCCTGACGGCGAGCACCATCTCGTACCTCTTCGCCGCTGAGTGGGCTCCTGCCAACACCAGCTGGCCGTTGTTCGTGCCGGGCGCGGAGGTCGATGGCCCCGACACCGCGGGCAACCTCCTGAACGTGGCCGTCTGGCGTCTCCGCGACCAGGACGTCGTCCAGATCGAGCAGGTGCGACCGTACGAGGTGGAGAAAGTCGGCGCGCTTCGCAAGCCGTCGTTCACGCGTCTCGCACGTCGTCGATGAGAGCGTCGAGCTGCCGGGCCTGCAGGGCGCGCTCCTTCGAGTTCTGAAGGCGGCATCAGACGATGAGGCCCGAGGCGTGCGGCGCCTCGATCCTCAGCCTCGACCTTCACTACAAGTCGCCGTGGACCTCTGCGGCCGGGTACTGCCTCGGTGAGGCGCGCGCGGCAGGCGTGGCCGACCTCGGCGGGCGGCGCTGGCATCCGGTCAGGCGGCCGGTGATCACCGACGAGGCCGCGCTGGCGGCGTTAAGGCCGAAGTACGACGAGATCAGCGCTGCGCGAAGGGATTACCGGCGAGCGCGAGGAGGAACTCGACAACGCCGTGCTCGGCGACTGCCTCCACGGGCTGTACTGGTCTCACTCCGATCCGGACTGACGCGCGATCTGGGCGGCGACGTCGTCGCGGCCTGCGCCGGGTCACGTCGATCAGGTGCGCGTTCGGCAGCTTCCGCATCCACGTGAGCTGGCGCCGCGCGTACTGGCGGCTGCGGCGTCTTCATCGCCCTCGATGTCCCCGACCAGCAGCTGCTCGAAGCCGAGCGCCTTCCGCGCGGTGGCCGACGCGCCCGCCTCGTGCGCGGCCTTCACCTCCTCGAGCGCGCCGGCTCCGACCATCGCGTCCACGCGCCGCGTCGATCCGCTCGTAGAGCTCCGCGCGGTCCATCGTCAGGCCGGCGAGCAGCGTCGGATGGCGCGTGTCCTCCGTCCAGAGCTGCGACTCGACCTGCGGCTCCTCGTCCTCGAGCGCGCCCATCTCGAGCAGCTCGAGCAGCCGGATCACCCGGCTGCGGTCGGCGGGCGCACCTTCTGCGGCCGCCTGCGGCGCGCGCTGCGGCGAGGCGGGCGTGCATCGCCTCCGACGCCGACGCTGTCGGCCTCCGCCTCCAGCCGGCTCGCAGGTCGGCTGCCGGCGGCGGCTTCAGGTCCAGCTCGGACAGCGCCGCGCGCAGATACAGCCCGGTGCCGCCCACCACGATCGGCGTGCGGCCGGCGGCGAGCGCATCGTCGATCTCGCGGTGCGCGAGCGGCATGTACTCGCCGACCGAGAACGTGCGGTTGATCGGGACGAACTCCGACGAGGCGGTGCTCGAGCTGCGCTGCGCTCGCTCTCGGTGGCGACGCCGGTGAGGATCGGCATGCCCTCGTAGACCTGGAGCGCGTCCGCGGAGATCGCCACCGCGGTGCCGCCGAGTCGCTCGGCCAGCGCGACCGCGACGGCCGTCTTCCCGACCCCGGTCGGGCCGAAGATCGCTATGACCGGCGGCGGCTCAGCCGACCCGCGCCAGCAGGCTCTCCTCGCCGGCCAGCGTCGTGCTGGTGGCGGAGGCGATCTCGACGTCGACGAGCTCGCCCGGCTGCGCGACGCCGGCGAAGTTGACCGTCTTGTTGTGGCGCGTCCGGCCGCGGAGCCTCGACGGGTCCGTGCGCGACGGGCCCTCGACGAGCACCTCCATCGTGCGGCCGACGAACCGCTGCGCCCGCTCGGTCGCGTTCCGCTGCACGAGCTCGACCAGCCGCTCCATGCGCTCGCGCTTCACGGCGATGCGGGAGCTGGTCCGGCAGGTCAGCGGCCACGGTCCCGCGGCGCGGCGAGAAGATGAACGTGAACGCCGAGTCGTAGCGGACCTGCTCGACGACCTCGAGCGTCTCCTGGAAGTCCTCCTCGGTCTCGCCGGGGAAGCCCACGATGATGTCGGTGGTGAGCGCGACGTCCGGCACGTGCTCGCGGATCTGCGCGACGCGGTCGAGGTAGCGCTCCTTCGTGTAGGGCCGCTTCATCGCCTTGAGGATCCGCGTCGAGCCGGACTGGAGCGGCAGATGGATGTGCTCGCACACGCGACGGCAGCTCGGCGTGCGCGCGGATGACGTCCTCGCGCAGGTAGGTCGGATGCGGGCTCGTGTAGCGGATCGCGCTCGATCCCGTCGATCGCGTCGAGCTCGCGGAGCAGCTCGGCGAACGAGACGCGCGACTCCTTCGGCAGGTCGCGCCCGTACGAGTTGACGTTCTGGCCGAGCAGCGTGACCTCGCAGACGCCGTCCTCGGCGAGCCGCGCGACCTCGGCGACCAGCTCGCTCGGGTCGCGGCTGACCTCGCGCCCGCGCGTCGACGGGACTATGCAGAAGGCACAGCCCATGTTGCAGCCCTGTGAGATCTGGACCCAGGCCTGGAACTCGCGCTCGCGCTTCATCGGCAGATGGCCCGAGAAGTCCTCGAACTCGAAGTAGCCCTGCGCGGTCAGGCTGTCGCTCGTCAGGAACTCGGCGAGCCGATGGATCTGGCCCGGGCCGAAGGCGACGTCGACGAACGGGAAGCGCTCGAACACCTCGTCCTTCACCGACTGCGCCCAGCAGCCGCCCACGCCCACCACCCGCGTCCGGGTTCTCGGTCTTCAGCCGCTTGGCCTCCCCCAGGTTGCCGATGAAGCGGCTGTCCGCCGACTCGCGGATCGAGCACGTGTTGAAGAGGATCAGGTCCGCGTCGTCGCGCGTCCGCCGCCTCCTCGTACCCGAGCGACTCGAGCATGCCCTTCATGCGCTCCGAGTCGTGCTCGTTCATCTGGCACCCGAAGGTGGTGACGTGGTAGCTTCACGCGGCCAGCCTAGAGGGTCAGACCCCTTTAGGTTACTTCGCGTAATCGGTCGCTCGGCTCTCGCGGATGACGGTGACCTTCACCTGGCCCGGGTACTCGAGCTCCTTCTCGACCGCGCGGGCGATCGTGTGGGACAGGAGCGCCGCCTGGTCGTCGTCCACCTCCTCGGGCTTCACGACCACGCGGATCTCGCGGCCCGCGTGCATCGCGTAGACCTTCTCGACGCCCGGCTGGCGCTGGGCGATCTCCTCGAGCTCGCGCAGGCGCTTCACGTACTTCTCGAGCGACTCGCCGCGCGCGCCCGGGCGCGCGCCCGAGAGCGCGTCGACGACCTGGACGATCACCGCCTCCACCGTCTGCGGCTCGACCTCGTTGTGGTGCGCCTCCATCGCGTGCGCGACCGCCTCGGCCTCCTTGTAGCGGCGTGCGAGCTCGCCGCCGACCAGCGCGTGCGGCCCCTCGATCTCGTGGGTCACCGCCTTGCCGATGTCGTGCAGGAGCGCGGCGCGGGTGGCCGTCGGCGCTGCTCGCGCCCAGCTCGTCGGCGAGCAGGCCGGCGAGCTTCGCGCACTCGATCGAGTGCGCGAGCACGTTCTGGCCGTAGCTCGTCCGGTAGTGCAGCCGGCCCAGCAGCTTCGTCAGCTCCGGGTGGAGCGAGCCGATGCCGGCCTCGAACACGGCCTGCTCGCCCACCTCCTGGACGTGGTTCGCGATCTCCGACTTGGCCTGGTAGAAGGCCTCCTCGATCCGGGCCGGGTGGATGCGCCCGTCCTGGAGCAGCTTCTCGAGCGTGAGGCGGGCGATCTCCCGCCGCACGCCGTCGAACCCGGACAGGATCACCGCCGACGGCGTGTCGTCGATGATGAAGTCGATCCCCGTCAGCGTCTCGAGCGCGCGGATGTTGCGGCCCTCGCGGCCGATGATCCGCCCCTTCATCTCGTCGGACTCGAGCTGGACGACCGACACGGTGGTCTCGGCCGCGTGGCCGCCGGCCACGCGCTGCATGACCGTCGAGAGGATGCTGCGCGCGCGGCGATCGGCGTCGCGGCGGGCCTCCTCCTCCACGTGGCGGATCAGGACGGCGCTCTCGTGCCGCAGCTCGTCCTCGAGCTCCTTGAGCAGGATCTGCTTCGCCTGGCCCGACGCTCAGGCCGGCGATCCGCTCGAGCTCCTTGAGCTGGCGCTGCCGCGCCCGCTTGAGCTCCTCGCCCTGATGCTCGAGGTTGCGGCTGCGGTCCTCGAGCGAGCGCTCGCGCCGCTCGAGCTCCGCCGAGCCGCACGTCGAGCGACTGCTCCTTGCCGAGGATGCGCTCCTCGGCGCGGGCGAGCTCCGCTCGCCGTTCGCGCAGCTCGTGCTCGATGTCGCTGACCGGCTGCTCCGGCGCGCGGTGCCGCCGCCTCGGCCCGCTCCTTCGGGCGGCGGCCTCGCGGCCGTCGCGCGCCGATGGCGGGCGCGGGCGCCGGTGCCGGGCCGGCCGCGGTCACCACGCCCGATCGGGGCGCGGTCCGCTGCGCGAGCAAGACGACGCCGCCGGACACGACTGCCGCGACCACTGCTGCCAGCACGATCTCCATTTCCGGTGTCTCCGGTTCTCCCGCGTCAGGCGGGCTCGGTTGTCTCAGTCAAGCGGGCTGTTCATGCCCCCGCGAGACACCAGGGCTGCGTCGGTATCTGCCCTCACGGGCGTCCGGCCACGACTAGCTGCGCGCTCTCATCCTCCTCTCGCGCCTGCTTGCCGTGGTTGTCCGGTCGTTCTCAAAGTCTTGATCAGTTGAATTCAAAACCGCTGCAAATGCCGTTGTTCTGTCTCACAAGGGGCCTTTCGGCCACTGATCAGAGGGTATCTCCCGCGCGCAAATGCGCGCAAGGCGTCGTACGCCAGCTCGGCGTCGTAGCCCCTTCGGACGAGGAGCTGCCAGGCGCGGTTGCGCGCCCGGTCGTCCTCGATGGCGCGGAAGCGCTCCCCGAGGACGCTGCAGGCGGCCGTCAGCTCCTCCTCGCGGGTGCGGCTGCGAGAGGGCCGGCTCGATCAGCTCGTCGGGGATGCCTCGCCTGCTGAGCTCGAGCTCGATCCGCTCCGGACCCCAGCCGGCAAGGGCGCGCCGGTCCTCGGTGAAGCGCTCGGCGAAGCGGGCGTCGTCGAGCACGTGAGTGCTCTCGAGCTCCGCCACGACCTCGTCGATCAGGTCGGGCTCGACCCGCTTGCCCTCGAGATATGCTCCGCAATTCCGCGACCGAGCGGTCGCGGACCGACAGGGCTTTGCCGGCGAGGTCGAACGCCCGCCGTAGCTCCTGCTCGGGTGTCGTCAGGCGGCCTTCTCCTCCGGCGCCTCGGCCTCCTCGGCCGGCGGCGGGATCTCCGCGACCGTGCCGCCATCCTGCGCGATGCCCATCGCCTCGTAGATCTTCGCCTCGATCTCCTTCGCCATCTCGGGGTGCTCGCGGAGGTAGGCCTTCGCGTTGTTGCGGCCCTGGCCGATCCGCTCGTCGCCGTAGGAGAAGAACGAGCCCGACTTCTGGACGAGGTTGTGCTCGAGCCCGAGGTCGAGGATGCAGCCCTCGGACGAGATGCCCTGCGCCGTACTCGATGTCGAACTCGGCCTGGCGGAACGGCGCCGCGACCTTGTTCTTGACGACCTTCACCCGCACGCGGTTGCCGACCGCGTCCGTGCCCTCCTTGAGGGTCTCGATGCGGCGGATGTCGAGGCGCTGCGAGGAATAGAACTTGAGCGCGCGGCCGCCCGGCTGGGTCTCGGGCGAGCCGAACATGACGCCGACCTTCTCGCGGATCTGGTTGGTGAACACGCACAGCGTGTTCGCGCGGTTCAGGTTGCCGGCCAGCTTGCGCATGGCCTGGCTCATCATCCGGGCCTGGAGGCCGACCGTGGTGTCGCCCATCTGGCCCTCGAGCTCGGTCTTGGGCGTGAGCGCCGCCACCGAGTCGATCGCGACCACGTCCACCGCGCCTGAGCGGATCAGCATGTCCGCGATCTCGAGCGCCTGCTCGCCGTAGTCGGGCTGGGAGACGAGCAGCTCGTCGACGTCCACGCCGATCCGCTTGGCGTACAGCGGGTCCATCGCGTGCTCGGCGTCGATGAAGGCGCAGATGCCGCCCTGCTTCTGGGCCTCGGCGAGGACGTGGTAGATCAGCGTGGTCTTACCGGAGGACTCCGGGCCGAAGATCTCGACGATCCGGCCGCGGGCCAGGCCGCCGACGCCCAGCGCGAGGTCGAGCGAGAGCGCGCCCGTGGAGATCGCCTTGACGCTGACCTGGAAGGCCTCGTCGCCCATCTTCATGATCGAGCCGGCGCCGAACTGGCGCTCGATCTGCCCGACGGCGCTCTGCAGCGCGGATTCGCGCGCCTTGGCGGCCTTCTCCTGTTCCTTGTCCATGGTCAAGCCTTTCCTCGCGAAGTGAGCACTCGAATGTAGGAAGCGAGCCGGACGACGATTGCCCCCGCGGCCGCCTGGACGAATGACCTATGGCGAGCATCCCGGGTGCTGGTTCACCCTTTTGGAAACCGCAGTTGCCACATAACTGCCGCTACACACCAGAAAGGTGGATCAATGAGGATTCGCGCAATTGCGAGCCCGAATGGCTCTTCGCAGGACCGTGACGACCGCAGCGCTCGTGGCGCTCACCGCGCTCGTCTCGGCATCGGCTGCTTCGGCGGCCACCCCCACCCCGTTCTTCAACGGTTTCGAGACCGACACGAGTGGGTGGTTCAGTGACATCACCCGAGTGAGCTCGGGCACGAACGGCGTCCCGTCTGCCGATGGCAGCTGGCACGCCGAGGTCGGCTCGGGCAGCGCCTTCACGCGCTGGGGTGGCTACACCGACGAGTTCCCGGAGAACGGCTACCTGACGAGCGTCGACGTGTACTTCGACCTCGACCAGTGCCCGGCCAACGACACCCGTTTCGACTGGTCGTCCGCCGTGAGCACGCCGGCGAACACGCACAGGCGTGACTTCATTTTCAACATGGGGTGCTTCACGCGACGACGGCAACTACGTCGTCCTCAGTGCCAGCAACAACACACCGGGCTGGCCGAAGAACCCCGATCGTGATCCGTTCCGGGTCGACGTCGAGGGCTGGTACACGCTCCAGCACGAGTTCGAGGACAACGGCAGCGGCGTTCTCACTGTCGACATGAGCATCCTCGACGCGGGCGGCAACGTCCTGCACACCTGGACGCTGAGCGACCCGTCGCGATGTGATCGGCGTGACCGTGGGCGGCAACCGCTACGGCTGGATGCTGCCGTACAGCATGCCGTTCGTCGCGATCGACAACTCTCGCCTCCACGTCGAGATCGGCCCGCCGGTCGACGAGAGCGAGTGCAAGAAGGGCGGCTGGGAGCAGTTCAACACGCCCGGCCTTCAAGAACCAGGGCGACTGCGTCAGCTACGTCGCCTCCAAGGGGAAGAACGAGGCCAACGGCTAGTCCTCCCCTCCCGAGCGAGACTCGTGGGGCCCCGGCATGCCGGGGCCCCACGTCGGGCTCTCACTTCGAGCCTAATGCGCCGACTCATCGTCGATCTCTCTCACCGCCCTAGCCCTGGCCGTCGTGCCTGTCGCCGAGGCGAAGTCACCTCCGAAGGCGACTACGGCTGCACCTACTCGACCTTCTCCGGCACGTTCTATGCCGGCACCCTGAACATCAAGAGCAAGACGAAGTACAAGGTGAACGACAAGAACAAGGGCGAGTACACGACCAAGCGCCACCGCATCAACTTCAAGACCGGCAGCTACAAGACGCCTCTACTACGGCAAGTGGAGCAAGGTCAAGAACGTCCTCGACGACGGCTACTCACACAAGATCGAGCTGTTCGGCAAGAAGGACGACGAGCAGAAGCTGACCTGCACGAAGTCCGGCTAGCGCGCCGGAATCTGCTGCACGGCCCAGCGGTTGCCGTCCGGGTCGCTGAAGAAGACGAACCTGCCCCACGGGAAGTCCTCCACCTCACTGACCTCCACCCCGCGCTCGACGAGCTCGGCGCGAGCGGCGTCGACGTCTGAGACGACGAGCTGCAGGCCGTCCACCGATCCGGGCGCCATCTCCCCGAAGCCCGTCCCGATCGCGATCGAGCACGCCGACCCCGGAGGCGTCAGCTGGACGAAGCGAATCTCGTCGCTGACCGTGTGGTCGTGGTCGGCGTTGAAGCCGACCTTGTCGGTGTAGAACGCCTTCGCGCGATCCACGTCCGAGACGGGAACCTGCACGAGCTCGAGCCGCCAGTCCACGAGGCGGCCAGTCTATCCGCGACCTATTGGGCCAGCAGGCAGTTCAGCTTGTAGTCCGCGATGGCGTCCGCCGACACCTTCGTCAGCTTCGTCAGCGCCTCCGCCGGCGTCAGCCACGTCCCGCGGTTGGCCGACTCCTCCGCCTCCCAGTCGAAGCGGTAGATGTCGAGGCCGCGGTTGATGTCGTTGCCGTACACGTAGAACGGCTCGCCGCGCTTGACTCCGTTCGTCTT
This sequence comes from uncultured Thermoleophilaceae bacterium, assembly GCA_963839405.1. Lineage (GTDB taxonomy): Bacteria > Actinomycetota > Thermoleophilia > Solirubrobacterales > Thermoleophilaceae > DASPHG01. The sequence continues at coordinate 92,711 of CAWIUV010000007.1, read as the reverse complement.
CGCGGACCACGAGTTCGCGTCCTCGAGCTGGTAGAAGCCGATCTCCTTCATGCCGCCCGCGGGGTTGTTCGCGCCCAGGCTGATCCCGTCGAGGCCTGAGAGGTCGACCACCCGCACGCCGCCGGTGTAGTAGGCGATCGTCATGACCTGCGCGTCCTCGTGCAGCTGGAAGACGTGCGCGGTACAGGTAGCCAGCGGGTCGGCTTCGGCCCCGGCGTCGTCGATGTTCCAGTAGCCGACCTTCTCCGGGCTCGCGACCTTGTCGCCGGTGATGTCGTACACGTGCACGCCGCCGCTCGGGCAGACCGGGCCCACCAGCCGCGCCCGCGAACTCGTCCTCGGCGATCAGGAACTGGCGGTCGCCGACCGTGATGTCCTCCAGCTGGTGCCAGACGTTGATCGCCGGGTCGAGGAAGCTCGTCGCGAGCACCGGCGCCCCGGGATCGGTGGTGTCGATGATCGCGCCCTGCGAGAGCGCGGCCGAGTACGCGCGCGTCCCGTCAGTCGAGAACGAGATGTCGTGTGACTCCGTGCCGAGGCCGGGCCGCGGCGGCAACGCGAGCTCGCCCGCGCTCACGGGCGCCCGCGGATCCGAGATGTCGAAGTACTCGATCGCAGGCTCGAACGACGTGATCAGGTCCGAGTTCGAGTTGTAGAGCCAGTTGCCGCTCGGGTGCACCGTCATGTTGTGCGACCCCTGCTCGACCGGGACGAAGGAGACCGTCTTCGGGCTGGACGGCTTCGTCACGTCCACGATGAACGTGCCGTTCCGACCCTCCTCGTTCTCCTCGTCGATGGCGTCGAAGCCGAGCGCTCGGCGTCGAGGTAGCACGTGGAGGTGCCGTCGCCGTACGTGTCCGAGGTGTAGGTCGCGAAGACGCGGCCGCGCTCGTCCTGTCTGGCGGAAGATCTGGACGTCGCCCTGCGTGATGCCGCAGTCGTAGATCGCCCACGACCTTCGCGCTGGCCGGCTTCGTCACGTCCACGATGTGCATCCCGTTGCGGTAGGAGCCGAAGAGGCCGTACGACTTCCCGCCGATCTTCGTGAACTCCTGGTCGGTGCCGAAGTTCGGGGTGTCGCCGTTGCGCGCCTCGTACGGAATGTTCTTCACGTACGTCATGTTCGGGCTGTGATCGCCCGGAGGCGGCTCCTGCGCGACCGCGGAAGCGGGCACGAGCAGGCAGACGACGACGGTCAGCAGGCTAAGACGACGAAAAGACACGGCACCCCCCAGTGACGGACCCCTGAATGGTCAGAACTGTAGCCCTTTCGCAAGGAAGGGAGCCCCGTACCGTTCGTATGGGCATGGGGCTGTCACGGCGGGAGGTACTGAAGGCAGGAGCGGCGGCCGCCGCAGCGGCAGCGACGCCCTCGTGGGCGAGCGCGCGCAGCCGGGTGGTCGTCCCCCGCCCGGGCCGCGGCAGGCGCGTGGCCGTGCTGGGAGGCGGGATGGCCGGCCTCGCGGCCGCCCACGAGCTGGTCGAGCGCGGCTTCCAGGTGGACGTCTACGAGCGCAAGGCGCTCGGCGGCAAGGCGCGCAGCATCCCGGTGGCCGGCACGGCCGCCGGCGGGCGCAAGCCGCTGCCGGGTGAGCACGGGTTCCGCTTCTTCCCCGGCTTCTACCACCACGTTCCCGACTCGATGCGCCGGACCCCGTTCCCCGGCAACCCGAACGGCGTGTGGGACAACCTCGTGGAAGCGAAGCGAGACGAAGTCGCCGCGCACCGAGGGACGCGCCGACGGGACGGTCTTCGGGATCGCGCCCGACCCCAACGAGGCCCGCACGCCGGACGGCATGCGGCGGCTGCTCCTCGACGCCTTCCACGAGGACTCGCTTCCGCCCCACGAGCTTGCGTACTTCGTCGAGCGGCTCATGGTCTTCGTCACCTCTTGCGACGAGCGCCGGTACGGCGAGTGGGAGCACGTGAGCTGGTGGGACTTCATCCAGGCCGAGGACAAGTCGGACGAGTACAAGAAGGTCCTCGCCCGCGGCCTGACCCGTGCGGTCGTGGCGGCCAAGGAGCGCAAGGCGTCCACCCGCACCATCGGGAACATGGGCGAGGCGTTCGTCTACAACATCCAGGGCCGCGGCAACGACGGCGCGCCCGACCGGATCCTGAACGCGCCGACGAACGAGGCCTGGATCGATCCGTGGGTGCAGATGCTGCGCGGGCTCGGCGTGCGCTTCCACGTCGGCCACACGATCGAGGCGCTCGAGGATGAACGGCGGCAGCGTCGAGTCGGCGCGCGTCACGGACCGCCGCGGGCGGCGGCGGACGATCGAGGCCGACTGGTTCGTCAGCGCGATGCCCGCCGAGCGCGCGCGGCGCCTCTGGTCCCCGGCCGTGCTGCGACGGGACCCGTCGCTCGAGCTCATGAACGAGCTCTACGTCGACTGGATGAACGGCATCCAGTACTACCTGAACAAGCCGTTCCACATCATCCGCGGCCACCTGACCTTCATCGACGCGCCGTGGGCGCTGACCGCGCTCACCCAGGCGCAGTTCTGGGCCGACCGCGACTTCGCGCGCGACTACGGCGACGGCCGCCAGGTGGACTGCTTCTCGATCGACATCTCCGACTGGGACACGCCCGGGATCGTGTACGGCAAGACGGCGAAGCGCTGCACGCCGTCCGAGGTCGCGAAGGAGGTGTTCGAGCAGATCAAGCTCCACCTGAACGACAACGGCGAGGACATCCTCACCGACGACATGGTCGACTCGTGGCACCTCGACCCGGCGATCAAGTGGCACCCCGCGCGCGGGCGGAACTCGAACGACGAGCCGCTGCTCGTGAACACGATCGGCTCGTGGGAGAAGCGACCCGACCGCCCGCACGAAGATCCCCAACCTCTTCCTGTCCGGCGACTACGTCCAGACCGACGTCGACCTGGCGACGATGGAGGGCGCGAACGAGTCGGGCCGCGCCGCCGTGAACGCGCTGCTCGAGGCGTCCGGATCGAAGGCCGAGCCGGCGGCGATGTACAGGCTCTACGACCCGCCGGAGTTCGAGGCGGCGAAGGCGGCCGACCGCGAGCTCTACAAGCAGGGCCAGCCGAACGCGCTCGACAAGCCCTAGAGGCGCGCCACCGCCAGCGGCGTCGTACTGCGCCCCCTGCGGGCGCAGGGTCGAGCGGTAGAGCGTCACCTGCGGCGCCCGGAAGGGCTCGAGCGGCGGCGGATCCGCGGGCAGCGGCTCCGGCGCGCTGGTTGCGCTTCACCCGCGCGAGCGTCACGTGCGGCCAGAACGGCCGCTTCTCGGGCTTGTAGAAGCGCTCGGCCTCGAGCGCGTCCGAGACCGCCTGCTGCAGCCGGACACAGGCGCCCTCCGTGTCGTCGAGGTCGAGCGCGAACAGGCGCGGGCGCCGTGGCGGGATCGGCTTGACCTCCCCCGGCGCCAGGAGCGGCGCATCACCGGTCGCCGCGGCGCTCATGGCCTCGGCTATCGCCTCGACCTCCTTCTCCGGGCGATAGCCGAGGAACGCCAGCGTAACGTGGAGCGCCTGCTCGGCGACCGGCCGCAGGTCGTCGCGCGGCGCGACCAGCACGTCCCGCCAGCGGGCGAGGTCCGCGCGCACGTCTGGCGGCAGGTCGAGCGCGACGAAGAGCCGCGCCCGCGGCGAGCCGGGACGCTCCTTGGTCAGACCGGTAGCTCCTCGCCGCTCAGCAGGCGGCGCAGCATGTGCATGGCCACCGTGGTCGCACGGTCGCGGATCTCGTTGCGGTCGCCCGGGCAGGCGAACGTCGCGCGCCATGCTTGCGGCCGTCGTCGAGTCTTCACGCACCAGCACACGTAGCCCACGGGCTTCTCCTCCGTGCCGCCGTCGGGCCCCGCGATCCCCGTGATCCCCACGCCGACCTGGGCGTCGAAGCGCGTCTATCGCACCGTCGGCCAGCGCTTCCGCGACCTCCGGCGAGACCGCGCCGTGCGCTTCGATCAACCCGGGATCGACGCCGAGGAGGTTCGTCTTCGCCTCGTTCGAGTAGGCGACGACGCCGCCCTGGACGCAGCCGGAGGATCCGGGCCGCGCCGTCAGCCGCGCGGCCATGAGGCCTCCGGTGCATGACTCGCCCACCGCGATCTGCATGTCGCCGAGCAGCTCGGAGACCTGGTCGTCGACCGTGGCTCCGTCGGTCGAGTACAGGTACTGGCCGTGCCGCTCGCGGATCACGCCTTCGAGGGCCTCGTAGGCGCTCTTGGTCGTTCGGCTCGTGCCGGACCACCACCTCGAGCTCGGCGCGGCGCAGGCACGTCGTGATCTCCAGGTGCTCGAACCCCTCGACCACCGGCTCCGCCACGCGCAGCGTCTCGGCGATCTCGGACTCGGGGATGCCGAACAGGCGCAGCATCCGCTGCTCGTACTGAGGTTCGGCCGGCCGTGGCCGCGGCGAACTCGTCGCTCTCGACGGCCGTGGGCCACATCGCGTGCAGCTCGCGCGGCGGGCCCGGCATCACGACGATCGTCGGCCCCTCGCGGCCCTCCGCGGGCGGAACCACGAGCCCGGGCGCGGTTCCGGCCGGGTCGATCACGAACGAGCCCTCGGGGACGATCGCCTGCTTGCGGTTCGCCTCCCTGACGGCGTCGAAGTCGAGGTTGCGCCACCGCTTCATGAGCGGCCTGAGGATGTCCGCGATCTTCTGCTCGAGCTCCTCGTCGAGCACCATCTCGCGGCCCTGGAAGCCGCCCACGACCTCCGCCGTCAGGTCGTCGGCGGTCGGCCCGAGCCCGCCGCTCGTGATGATCAGGTCGACGCCCTCGTCGGCCAGGAAGCGAAGCTGCGCCTCCATGTCCCCGGGCCGGTCGCCGCAGATCGTGATGTGCGCGAGCTCGATCCCCAGCTCGAGCAGCCGGTCCGCGAGCCACGGCCCGTTGCGGTCCTGCACGCGGCCGGTGAGGACCTCCGTGCCCGTCACGACTATCCCCGCGCGGGCGCTCACGCGCAGGGCCGCTCGCCGTCCGGAAGCTCCTCGCTTCCGCCGTCCGGGTGAACTCGAACCCGATCGGCTCGGGGCTGTTCTCGAACGGGACGGGCTCGCCGTTCACGCGCAGCTGCGCCGAGCGCTTGCCGAGGTTGACGCGGATGACGCGCGGGGCGCGGAAGGTCTGCGGCTGAGTCGAGCGTGCCCTCGAAGACGACCTCCTCGGGCCCGCGGTCGACGCACACGTAGGTCGGCACCGCCGGGATCACGCGCATCTCGACGCGCTTGGCCGGCGCCGGCGCGGCCGGCGTGCTTCTGCTCGGCTGGGTCTCTCTCCGGCCCGCGGTCCACCGTGCGCTCGGGCTCGTCCTCGCCGCCGGTCAGCCCGAGGACGAGCAGGAACGCGAGCAGGGCGACGCGCGGCGACGACGATCGCCGCGCCCGGGCCGAAGCGCGGCGTCGGGGGCCGCCGGCGCCGGTCGCGCCCGGGCGTCGGGCATCGGCTGGAACTCGACCGGCTCGGGCTCCTCGTACTTCGCCCGGAACTCCTCGACGAGCAGCTGCGGGTCGAGGCCCGAGCTTCTCCGCGTAGGTGCGCAGGAAGCTCTTCACGTAGGTCGGGCCCGGCAGCAGGCCGAACTCCTCGTTCTCGAGCGCGCGCAGGTACTTCGCGCGGATCTTCGTGGACTGCTCGAGCTCCTCGATGTTCACGTGCTGGCGCATGCGCGCCTCGCGGAGCGTTTCTCCGATCCCCGGCATACGCAGGGATTATCGCGGCGAGCGGCTAAGCGTCCGCAGAAACGCCTGCAGGCTCGTCCAGCGCCTCGAGGATGCGCGGCAGATCCGCCTCGGTGATCAGCACCTGGCGGGCCTTCGAGCCCTCGTAGCCCGAGATCACGCCGCGCCGCTCGAGCATGTCGATCAGGCGCCCGGCGCGCGTGTAGCCGACGCGCAGGCGGCGCTGGAGCATCGAGGTCGAGGCGCTGCCGAGCTGCACGACGGTCGAGATCGCGTCCGGAGCAGCTCGTCGTGGTCGGGGTCGAAGTCGCCGCGGTCGCCGTCGTCCGCCTCGGTCTCGACCGCCTCCAGCAGCTCCTCGTGGATCTCGGGCTCGCCCTGCTTGCGCCAGTCGTTCGTGATCTTCTCGATCTCCTCCTCGGTCACGTACGCGCCCTGGATGCGCGCGGGGCGCGAGTCGGTGGCCGGCCGGAAGAGCATGTCGCCCTGGCCGAGCAGCGACTCGGCGCCGCCCTGGTCGAGGATCACGCGCGAGTCGATCTGCGACGAGACGGCGAACGCGATCCGCGCCGGGACGTTCGCCTTGATCATGCCGGTGATGATGTCGGCGCTCGGGCGCTGCGTCGCGAGCAGCAGGTGGATGCCGACCGCGCGCGACTTCTGCGCGAGCCGGATGATCGAGTCCTCGACCTCGGCCGGCGCGATCATCATCAGGTCGGCGAGCTCGTCGATCACGCAGAGGATGTACGGCAGCGGCTTGTCGCCGTGCTTCTCGCGCACCTTGTTCAGCTCGACGAGGCTGCGCGTCTTCGCGACGCTCATGACCGTGTAGCGCTGCTCCATCTCCCTGATCAGGTTCTGGAGCACGTTCGCGGCGATCCGCGGGCTGGTCACGACCGGCGTGATCAGGTGCGGGATGCCCTCGTAGTGGTTCAGCTCGACCTGCTTCGGGTCGACGAGCACGAGCTTCACGTCGTTCGGGGACGCGCGCAGCAGGATCGAGGTGAGCATCGCGTTCACGCAGCCGGACTTGCCTGAGCCGGTCGTGCCCGCCACGAGCACGTGCGGCTGCTTGGCGAGGTCGGTGCCGATCGCCTTGCCGGCGATGTCCTTGCCGAGCCAGACCGTGAGCGGCGACCAGCCGGCGGGCGCGTCCTGGAAGACGTCGCCGAGGTGGACGATCCGGCGCACGGAGTTCGGGACCTCGACGCCGACGGCGGTCTTGCCGGGGATCGGGGCGAGGATGCGGATCTCGGACGCGGCGAGCGCGTACGCGATGTCGTCCTTCAGGTTCGCGACCTTCGACATCTTGATCCCGGGCGCGAGCTTCAGCTCGTAGCGGGTCACGTGCGGCCCCGCGACGGTCCCCACGATCCGCGCGTCGATGCCGAAGTGCCCCAGCGCCTCGATCAGCTGCTGGCCGACCTTCTCGTCGCCCTTCACGGGCTTCGGCGGCGCCGTTGCCGCGCTTCAGGTGCTTGGCGGGCGGCACCGTGTAGGTGTTGTCGTCGGCCTCGGTGACGTTCGAGCGGACGTTCCCCTGCGGGGTCAGCTCCTTCGGGTCCTTCGGCTCGGGCGGCGGGCGCCTGGACGATGAACTCGTCGTCCTCCTCGCCGTCCTCGGTGTCGATCGCCTGGCCCTCGACCACCTCGGGCACCTCGTCGTCCCACTCCTCCTCGATCGACGGCACCTCGACGTGCGTGGCGCGGACGACCGGCTCGGCGTCGGCCGGCTCCGGGGGCTCGGCCCGCTCCGGCTGCGGCTTGAGGCGCGCGAACTCGATCGTGGAGCGCTTGACGCGCCGCGTCGTGGTGCGAACGCTCTCGGAGGTCGCCCGGATCACGCCGGCGATCGAGGCGCCGGTGAGCAGCATGAAGCCGGCGACGAACAGGAAGACGAAGAGGATGTGCGCGCCGATCTCCTGGAAGAGCGTCCGGGCGACCCAGAAGAGCCCCTCGCCCACCGCGCCGCCGTGGTGGCGGAACCAGCTCGGCGTCTCGAACGCGGCGTCGCGCGGCGGGTCGTCGGGGCCGAGCCCGAACGTGCCCGCCGCCAGGCCGAGCATGAGCGCGGCCAGCAGCATGAGGCCGCCGGCCTTGAACGGCCGGACGCTCGGGACCATCGGCCCGAGCACGAGGATGGCGCCGGCCGCGAACAGGGCGATCGGGACGAGGTAGCCGACGCCGCCGAACAGCCACACGAAGCCGTCGGCGAAGGCCTCCCCCACCTTGCCGCCGTCCCAGCCGAGGTAGAAGACGAACGCGAAGAAGACCGCCGCCGCCACGAGGCCCAGGCCGAGCACGTCCTTCTGGTTCTGGTCGAGCACCGGAAGACGCGGGCGCGAGAGGTAGGAGCGGCGCGCGCGCGCGCGGGCCCGGCCCTTGGCGGGCTTGCGGCGCGCGGGCTGCTTCCGGCGGCGGCTGGCCATCGATTGGGCATTCGACGCCGCGCGGCAAGCCCCTTTGCGGTCCGTCCGGCCCGTGGCGGACCATCGCGCGCCCGTGAGAGCACTGGCCGACATGGAGTTCCTGGCCCTCGACACCGAGACGAACGGCCGCGGCGGCGACCTCTGCGAGATCACCGAGGTCGGCTGGGTGCTCGTCGGCGGCGGCGAGCTGCACGAGCAGTGGTCGTCGCTCGTGCGCGTCGAGCGGCCGCTGTCGCGCGGCATCCAGCGCTTCACCGGGATCACGCAGGCGATGGTCGACGACGCGCCGCCGCCCGAGGAGGTGCTGCCGCTGGTGGCCGAGCAGCTCCGCCGGCGGGTGCTCGTCGCGCACAACGCGTCGTTCGACCGGCGCGTCCTGAAGCAGGCGTTCGAGCGGGCGGACTCGCCGTGGCCCGACCCGCCCGTCCTCTGCACGGTCGCGATGGGACGTCGCTTCGCGCCGCTCGCCCGCCAGCGCAAGCTCGCCCTGCTGGCCGAGTCGCTCGGGATCGAGGTCGACGAGACCCACCGCGCCCTCCCCGACGCCCTCACGTGCGCGCGCATCTTCTGCGCGCTCTTCCCGAAGCTGTGCGCGAACGCCGCCTCGCTCGGCGACGCGCTGCGGCTGCTCGGCCCGCGACGGCGCCCGCCGCAGAACCCCCCGGCCAAGATCCCGCGCGAGCAGCGGCCCGGACCTGTCGAAGCTCCCGGACGACCCGGGCGTCTACGTCTTCCGCAACGAGGCGGGCCAGCCGCTCTACGTCGGCAAGTCGGTGGCGGTCAAGTCGCGCGCCCGTGCGCACTTCTGCCAGCCGGGCGAGTGGACCGGGCAGGCCGAGGTGGTCGACTACATCCCGACGAACTCGGAGCTCGGCGCGCTGATCCTCGAGAACCGGCTGATCAAGCGGTGGAGGCCGACGGGGAACAGGGCGCTGAAGCGAACCGACCGCTGGGCCTACCTCGTCTGCCGGCTCGACATCCCCTACCCCGTGCTCGAGGTGGCGCCGGAGCCGGCGGCGGGCCGTGCGGTGAACATCGGGCCCGTGAAGGGCAAGGCCGCGTGCCAGGAGCTGGCCGACCAGCTCACCTCGCTCTTCGGCCTGCGCCACTGCGGCCGGAAGCTCGTCCTCCGCGAGCACCCGTCGCTCTACGGGCAGATGGGCCGCTGCGTCTCGCCGTGCCTCGGCGACCTCGACCCGAACGCCTACCGCCGCCGGCTCGACGAGGCGCTCGGCCTGTTCGACGGCGCCGACGGGCCGGAGCGCCTCCTGGCCCGCTTCGACGAGGAGATGGAGCGCGCGTCGGCCGAGCGGCACTACGAGCGCGCGGCCGTCATGCGCGACCGGCGCGAGCGGATCGGCGAGCTGCTGCAGCGGCTCGGCGGGCTGGTGCGCGCGGTCCACTCCGGCTCGCGGGCGGTCCTCGCCAAGCATCCGGTGAAGCCCGAATGGGACCTCTTCTGGATCTCGGGCGGGCGCGTGGCCGACTGGGGCCCGCTCGAGGACCAGCTGCCCGCGCTCGACGCCGAGGCCGAGCGGCTGGCGGCGGCCCGCAACCCGCCCGTCGTCGCGCCCGACGAGGTCCACGAGGTCCGGATCGTCTCGTCGTGGCTCGCCGGCGACGAGGCGTGGGAATGCGAGATCGAGCCGGGCGCGGACGTGGCCGGCTGGGTCGAGCAGGTCGTAGCCGCCTGATCGCCTCCCCCGCCCGGCCTACCATCAGGGGCATGGCACGAGTGCTCATCGTCGAGGATGACGCGGCAATCGGCGAGGTCCTGCAGCGGTCGCTGCAGCTCGAGGGCTACGAGGTCGCGCTCGCGCCGGACGGCGTGGCCGCGCTCGAGCGCGCCTACGACTTCGAGCCCGACGCCGTGATCCTCGACCTGGGCCTCCCGCGGCTCGACGGAATCGACGTGGCGAAGCGGATCAGGAAGGACTCGGACGTCCCGATCCTGATGCTCACCGCGCGCGACGAGCTGGAGTCACGGGTCGCCGGGCTCGACGCCGGCGCGGACGACTACCTCGTGAAGCCGTTCGAGCGCCAGGAGCTGCTCGCGCGCGTGCGGGCGATGCTGCGGCGCACGCCTCCGCGGGACGCGGAGTGGCTCTCGGTCGCGGACCTGCGGCTGAGCCCCGCACAGCACCAGGCCTTCCGCGGCGACCGCGAGGTCGAGCTCACCCAGCGCGAGTTCGAGCTGCTCGAGTACCTCATGCGCAACGAGCGCCTCGTCGTCTCGCGCGACACGCTGCTCGAGGACGTGTGGGGCTACGTCTCGCCGGGTGAGACGAACACCGTCGACGTGTTCGTCTCGAACCTCCGCCGCAAGCTCGAGTCGCGACGGCGAGCCGCGGCTGCTGCACACGGTTCGCGGAGCGGGCTACGTGCTGAGGGCGCCCTGATGCCACGCCCCCGCATCGTCTCGCGCTTCGACATGCTGCCGATCCGCTGGCGGCTGGCGGTCACCTCCGCGATCCTCACCTTCGCGATCCTGCTCGCCTTCGCGCTCGTGATCGGGTTCTTCACCGAGCGCGAGATGCGCTCCGACTTCGACGACGAGATCCGCCAGAACGCGGACCTCATCCACGACCGCGTCCGGATCGAGCGGACCCTCGACGGCGCGTTCCGGATCGCGGGCCGCGAGGAGCTGCGTCGAGCTCGCCGCGGCCGACGACGTCGTCATCAGGATCCTCAACGCGGACGGCGACCCGATCGCCGAGACGACCGGCGCGCCGGACCTGGGCTCGCCGACCGGCGGGCTGCGCGACGTCGGCGAGTACCGCGTCACCTCGCGCGAGCTCGACCGGCCGTTCGGCGAGACGCCGGTCGCGTACGTGCAGTACGCGAAGGCGAAGGACTCGCTGACCAGCACGATCGCGCGGCTGCGCGTCTTCCTCGCCCTCGGCGTGCTCGGCGGCAGCGCGCTCGCGCTGCTCGCCGGCCTGGCGGTGGCGAGGCGCGCGATGGAGCCGATCACGGGCCTGACCGCCACCGCCCGCCGCGTCGCCAAGACGCGCGACCCGGAGGTGGACCTGCCGCGGCTGCGCGCGGACGACGAGATCGCCGACCTCTCGCGCACGCTCGACGAGATGCTCGGGGAGCTTGCCGAGGCCCACACCGAGACCGAGAGCGCGCTCGCGCGCCAGCGTCAGTTCGTCGCCGACGCCTCGCACGAGCTGCGCACGCCGCTCACGAGCATCCTCGCGAACCTCGAGCTCCTCGAGGCCGAGCTCGAGGGCGAGGACCGCGAGGTCGCGGGCTCCGCGCTGCGGTCCTCGCAGCGGATGCGGCGCCTGGTGGCCGACCTCCTGCTTCTCGCGCGCGCGGACGCCGGCCGCCAGGCGCCCAGGGAGCCCGTCGACATGGCCACGGTCGTGCGCGAGGCCGCGGGCGAGGCGGCGCCGCTGGCCGAGCGCCACGAGCTCGAGGTATACGCCGAGGAGCCGGTGATCGTCGACGGCTCGGCCGACGACCTGCACCGGCTGACGCTCAACCTGATCCAGAACGCCCTCGTGCACACCCCGCCGGGCACGCGCGTGCAGCGTGCGCCTGCGGTCAGACGACGGCGCGGTGCTCGAGGTCGAGGACGACGGCCCGGGGATCCCCGCCGAGCTTCGCCACCGGCTGTTCGAGCGCTTCGTCCGCGGCCACGGCGACACGGGCGGCGGCAGCGGCCTCGGCCTGGCGATCGTCCGCGCGGTCGCGGAGACGCACGGCGGCTCGGTCGACGCTCGGCGAGCGCGACGGCGGCGGGGCGCGCTTCGTCGTGCGGCTGCCGCCCGCGCGCGCGCGGCAGCGCGCGTCAGCCCCTCTTCTTCTTCTTCGTCTTAGACCCCGTCGGGGCGGCGAAGGCCGGGCTTTCCGCCTCCGCGATCGCCTCCGGCGTGAGCGTGACCGTGCGGCCCAGGAACCGGTCGAGCACCGGGCTCGGATCGCCCTGGATCGTGCCGGTCTCCCGCGCCTGCGGCAGGAACGGCAGCGTGACCGAGCCGGCATGGACGGTCACGTCCTGGTTCGTCCCGACCGGGACCCACCAGTCGTCGTTCACATCGGCGATCCGCACGGCGATCCGGTGGCCGGCCTTCAGGATCCAGTCGGTCGACCAAAGGTCGAGCTCGATCTGGCCGTTGTTGCGGATCAGGTGTGCCTGGCGCGTGACGAGCGGCCCTGTGCCGGTCTCGTCGAGGTCGTAGACGTCCACGACCAGGTTCGCGCGCGGCATCGCGGCCGAGACGTCCACGACCGCGTGGCCGGACCCGGCCAGATGCGAGTCGCGCGCAAGTGGCGGTGAGACCGTCCAGACGCCGTCGGTGGCGCTCTCGCCCCAGCCGCCGCCGCAGCCGTCATCGGTGTAGATGCCAGGCCGCAGCGCGCTCGTGTAGGTCGCCGAGTCGGCAGGCGGCCACTGATCCTCACCGCGCCACTTCCCGTCGTTTGTCTGGATCGCGATCATCGGATCCTCGACGGCCGGCTCCTCGCCCTTGAGGAACTGGTCGTAGAAGCGGATCACCTCGTCGTACCAGCCGGCGCGCCCCATGAGGAGCTGCCCCTCTTCGTTCGTCTCTGCACCGCGGACGTGGTCCCACGGGCCCATCCAGGCCCGCTCGTAGCCGGTGTGGTTCTGCATGTACTGCGCGAGGCCGTCCGGCACCGTGTTGTTCTCCGGCAGCCCCTGCGTCAGGAACAGCGGCACCTCGGACCCCTCCGCTTTCGGGATCAGGTCGCGCGCGCGCCAGTAGTCGGAGTAGTGGTCGTCGTTCAGCGCCTGGTCAGCCCAGTTGGCCGGCTCGCAGCCGGGACGCTGGGTGCTGTTCATCGGCGCTCGTGTTGTAGCCCGGGTCGTCCAGCAGCGGCCCCGGTGACGCCGCGATCCCGTCGTAGAGCGCGGGCGTCAGCACGGAGTTGAGGCGCCGGACGCCGTCGCCGTAGAGGTAGCGGTAGAGGTCGTAGACGGGCTCCTGGGCGATGACCGCCGCGAGCCCCTCGGCGCCTCGTTCGCGCCGATCAGGCCAGTGACGCCGTCGTAGACTTGCCGTACATCCCCACCTTGCCCGTGGACCACGGCTGCGAGCCGCCCACTCGACCGCGCTGACGACGTCGGCGGTCTCCCCCGGGCCGCCCCAGTCGAGGCAGCCCGTCGAGCCGCCGAAGCCACGCAGGTCAACCATCACGAACGTGTAGCCGCGCTCCATCAGCTTCGCGCCCTCGACGAGGTCGTAGAAGCGGCTCGAGGGCCCTCGGAGGGCCGGCGGCTCGTAGTCCTCGCCCTGGGCAGCGCCAATCGCGCCGAACGTGCCGCCGTGGTCGAAGTACGGCCGATGCGAGGACGACCGGTGTCTTCTCCTCGCCGGCAGGTCGACGGGCGCAGGATGTCCGCTGCAGCGCGACGCCATCGCTCGATTCGATCGTGGCTTCCGTCCAAGTGGCGCCCTCGGTGAGCGGCGCGGCGGACGCGGTGGACGAGAAGCCGCCAGGCAGAAGGCGACGGCAAGGGCTGTGGTAAGGAAGTTGACCTCATACGGACCTCCAACGTCCCCGAGGCCGCATACTTCCGACCCGTTTGACCGGCACGTTCATCAACGTCGCCGCGGTCCTCGCGGGCACGGCGATCGGGCTGCTCGTCGGCGGGCGGCTGAGCGAGAGCGCTCGCCAGCGGGTCCTCGCCGGGCTCGGCCTGATCACGCTGGTCGTGGGCGTCGACCTGGCGCTCGCGTGGCGCGACACCGATCCGCTGTACGTGCTCGGCGGCGTCCTGCTGGGCGGGCTCGTCGGCGAGGCGATCGGGATCGAGGCCTGGCTCGGGCGGCTCGGGCGACCGCATCCAGGCGGCGGTGTCGCGCGGCGAGCACTCGCGCGTCAGCGAGGCGTTCGTCACCGCCAGCCTGCTCTTCTGCGTCGGGCCGCTGACGGTGGTCGGCTCGATCCAGGACGGGCTGACGGGCGACTACGAGGCGCTCGCGACGAAGTCCATGCTCGACGGGTTCGCGTCGATCGCGCTGTCCGCCACGCTCGGCTGGGGCGTCGCGCTGGCCGCGGGCACGGTGCTCGTGGTCCAGGGCGCGCTGTCGCTGGGCGCGGGCCTGTTCGAGGACGTGCTCGAGGGCGAGGCGCTCGACGCGCTGACGAGCGCCGGCGGCGTCCTGATCATCGGGATATCGCTGAAGCTGCTCGACCTGAAGGACGTGAAGGTCGGGAACTTCCTACCCGCCCTGGTCATCGCCCCAGGGCTGGTCGGCCTCGCCAGCCTCTTCTAGGGGCTTCGAGCTGCCCGCCGCAGCGGGGGCAGAGCCCGCTCTGGAGGATCTCCGGGTCCGCGAATCGGCGTCCGCAGGCAGCGCACACCATCGCCTCGGGTTCAGTGCCCATATTGGTGTAACACCGTAACCGCGCAAAGGTTGGCGGAAACGCGAAAGGGGCGGCCCGCCGGCCGCCCCTCTCTCAAGGTCCCACTCCGTTGCTGCGTCTCCTGGCGCCCCTCGACTAGCGCCGGAAGTCTCTGTAATGCCTTTATCGGCGCCCCGCGAGGCGCCGTATGGGGTCTTCACCCCATTTGCGCTTTCTAAAGGGGGTCAGACCCTCTTTAGAAATCGATCAGACCTCGACGACGACCGGCAGGATCATCGGCCGGCGCTTCAGCCGCTTGTAGACGAAGCCGGCCACGTCGTCGTGCAGGTGCGACTGGAGCAGTGAGATCTCGCGCACCTGCTCCTCGGCCGACTTCGCGAGCGAGTCCTCGACCGCCTCGCGGATCTCGTCGACGAGCGCGTCCTGCTCGTCCACGAACGGGACCCCGCGGAAGATGATCTCGGGCTCGGCCACCGACCGGCCGTCCTGCTCGGACACGGTGGCGACGACGATGAAGATCCCGTCGGCCGAGAGCATCCGCCGGTCGCGCAGCGCGACGTCCTCCGGATCGCCGATGTCGACGCCGTCCACGAAGATCATCCCCGCCTGCTCCTCCTCGCCCCAGCGCGCGCCGCGCTCGTCGATCTCGAGCGACAGCCCGTTCCGGCCGCGGAAGATCGCGTCGGGCTCGATCCCCACCTGCTCCGCGAGCTCGCCGTGGAGCCGCAGCCGCTTGTAGTCGCCGTGCACCGGCAGCATGTAGCGCGGCTTCGTCAGGTTCATCATCAGCTTCAGCTCCTCGGCGTTCCCGTGCCCCGAGGCGTGGATCGGCGCGTCGCGGGTGGTGATGACGTCCGCCCCCAGCCGGTAGATCCGGTCGATCGTCTCGTTGACCGAGCGCTCGTTCCCGGGGATCGGCGTGGCCGAGAAGATCACCGTGTCGTGCTCGTGGAGCTCGACGCGCGGGTGGTCGCCGTGGGCCATCCGCCGCAGCGCCGACAGCGGCTCGCCCTGGCTGCCCGTCGAGATGATCACGAGCCTGTCGTCGGGGAAGTCGTCGATCTCCCCGAGCTGGACGAGCATCCCCTCCGGGACGTCGATGTGGCCGAGCTGCCTGCCGATGTTCACGTACTTGCGCATCGACCGGCCCGACGAGGGCGACCTTGCGACCGTCGTCTGCGCCGCGTCCACCACCTGCTGCACTCGGTGGATGTTCGACGCGAAGCACGTGATCACGATCCGCCCGCGGATGCGCGCGAACACCTCCTCGAGGTGCGGCCCGACGCTCGACTCGGACTGCGCCATGCCGGGCCGGTCGGCGTTCGTCGAGTCGCCGCACAGGAGCAGGATCCCCTCCCTGCCGATCTCCGCGAGCCGCGCGACGTCCGCCGGCACGCCGTCCACCGGCGTCTGGTCGAACTTGTAGTCGCCGGTGAAGAACGTGGTGCCGAGCTCGCACTCGAGCGCGATCCCGAACATGTCCGGGATCGAGTGCGCGAGCTTGACGGGCTCCATCGTGAACGGCCCGAGGTCGACCTGGTCGCCCGGCTCGATCCTCGTGCAGCGGCATGTCGCGCAGCTTGTGCTCGTCGAGCTTCGAGCGGACCATCGCGACCGTCAGCGCGCCGCCGTAGATGTCCGGGATCCCGACGTCGCCGATCTCGCGCAGCACGAAGGGCAGCGCGCCGACGTGGTCCTCGTGCCCGTGCGTGAGCACGATCGCCTCGATGTCCGCGGCGCGCTCGCGCAGGTAGGAGAAGTCGGGCAGGACCAGGTCCACGCCGAGCTGGTCCGGCGTCGGGAACATCAGCCCGCTGTCCACGACGACGATCCGGCCCTCGTACTCGACGACGGCCATGTTCTTCCCGATCTCCCCCAGTCCGCCCAGGGGCAGCACGCGCAGGGCTCCGCTCAAACCGCGCTCAGCAGGCCGTGGTGCTCGAGCGCGCCGCGGATGGCCGCCTTCTCGTCCTCGGAGCCCTCGATCATCGGCAGCCGGAAGCCGCCCACGCGATGGCCGAGCATCGCCATCGCCGTCTTCACCGGCATCGGGTTGGTGGTGACGGCCATCGCCTTGAACACCGGCGCGAGGCTGGCATGGATCTCGCTCCGGAGATCGGGCTCGTCGATCATCCGCCGCATCTCGGGCCCGACCAGGTGCGAGGCGACCGTGATCCCGCCGGCGCCGCCCTTGTCGAGCACCTCGGCGAGCATGTCGTCGTTGCCGGCGAGCAGGTCGAGCCCGTCGATCGGCTCGATGTCCTCGTAGCGCGCCTGCTTGACGGCGCTGACGTTCGGGATCTCGGCCAGCCGCGCGAGCTCGTCGTTCGAGATGTCCACCACGCAGCGCGAGGGGATGTTGTAGAGGACGATCGGCTTGTCGGTGGCTGCGGCGATCGCCTCGTAGTGGGCCCTGAGGCCGCGGAAGTTCGGCTTGTTGTAGTACGGCGTCACGCAGAGCATGGCGTCGCAGCCGATCTCGGTCGCCCGCTCGGTCAGATGCACCGTGTGCGCCGTGTCGTTCGAGCCGGTGCCGGCGACGATCGTGCCGCGGTCGCCGAACTCGGAGACCGCGAGCTCGAAGAGGCGCAGCTTCTCCTCGTCGGTGAGCGTCGTGCCCTCGCCGGTCGTCCCGGCCACGACGACGCCGTCCGAGCCGTTGTCGAGCAGGTGCGCGACCAGCGGCGACGAACGCGTCCTCGTCGACGCTCCCGTCGTCGGCGAACGGCGTGAGCGCGGCTGTGATGATGCCCCAGTCGGCCACCGGGGCTGATTATCCCCTACTCGATCGGCTTGAACGGATCGGGCGTCGCGTTCGCGTCCTTCGGCCGGCTCGCCCGAGGGCGGCGGGGCCTCGGCGGCGGGCGGCGCTTCCGGCGGCTGGGCTCGGCGGGCGGCTGCGGCTCGGCGGGCGGATGCGTGCCCGCGGCGGCGTCGCCGGGCGTGCTCTCCCCCGCGGCAGCCTGGCCCTCGGCCTTCTGGCGCTGGGACTCGTTGAACTGCGTCTGCTTCTCGTCGAGCTTCTTCTGAGCCTGGTCGGCCAGCTGCTTGCCCTGATCGGCCGAGCTGCTTCGCCTTGTCCATGAACCCCATGCGCCTACCTCCTGTGCGGATTTTTCTCTGCAGGTGCAGGGTAAGGCAGAATGGATCGTTCGCAATGGCGACGAGAGCCAAGGAAAAGGACTACAGCCACCGGACCACGGTCCAGAAGCTCGGCGTGAGGCCGGGCGAGCGGATCGAGGTCCAGGGCGACGTCGGGCCCGGCCTGCGCAAGGACGTCAAGGAGGCGAGCGGCCGCGGGCTCGTCAAGACGGGCGAGCTCGACGGCGCGATCGTGGCAATCGACTCGCTCGACGAGGCCCAGGGCGTCTTCGCGGCCTACCGCCCCCGGATCAAGGACTCGGGCTAGCTCTGGCTGGTCACGCGCAAGCGCGGCCACGAGAACTACCTGAACCAGATGCTGCTGGTGCCGTTCGGCAAGGCGTGCGGCCTGATCGACAACAAGACCTGCTCGATCGACGACTCGCGCTCCGGGATCCGGTTCGTCGTGCCGCGCGCGAAGCGCAACGGCGGGCTCGGCTAGAGCAGGTTCTCCAACCCGATCGTCGGCGAGCGCTCGAGCGCGCCGACCTTGCGGATCGCCAGCAGCACGCCGGGCATGAACGACTCGCGGTCGATCGAGTCATGCCGCACCGACGAGCGTCTGGCCCGGCCCGCCGAAGACGACCTCCTGGTGGGCCACCAGCCCCGGCAGCCGGACCGAGTGGATCGGCTCGTGCACGTTCGCGCCGGCTTCGCGGAGGAGCTCCGCGGTTCGCAGGGCGGTTCCGGACGGCGCGTCCTGCTTGCGGTCGTGGTGCAGCTCGACGATCTCGCACTCGGGCATGTGCTTGGCGATCGTCTGGCCCACCAGCATCATCAGGACCGCACCGATCGCGAAGTTCGGCGCGACGAACAGGTTGGCGTCGCCAACGCCCTCGAGCTCGGAGAAGTCGATGCCCGTCGTGCCGATCACGCAGTGCACGCCCGCCTCCAGGCACGCGCGCGCGTTCTCAAGCCCGACGTCCGGCGTCGTGAAGTCGACGACCACGTCGGCGTCGCCCAGCACGTCCGCGAGCGCGACGCCGAGCTCGGGGTCCGCGCGGCCGACCAGCTCCATGTCGTCGGCCGCCTCGACCGCACGGCAGACGGTCTCGCCCATGCGGCCCGCCGCTCCGGAGACGGCGACGTTGATCACGTCTACGCGGCGGCCAGCGCCGGGCTGACCGCGCCGACGGCGTCGCGGAAGACGTCCTCGTCGCCCCCGACGCCGGCCGCGCACAGGCGCTCCGGGGCCAGGAGCTCGGCGGCGAGCTCGGAGACGTCCTCGAGCGTCACCGCGTCGATCTTCGCGAGCGTCTCGTCGAGCGTGAGCAGCGGGACGCCCATCAGCAGCGAGCTGCCGAGGCGGTTCATCCGCGCGAGCGGCGACTCCATCGAGAGCACCGTGCGGCCCTTCACGTTCTCCTTCGCGCGGTCGAGCTCCGCGTCGCTGACCGGCTCGGTGCGGATGCGCTCGAGCTCGCGGCCGATGATCTCGAAGGCCTCGGGGACGTTCTCGGGCCGCGTCCCGACGTAGATCGCCGTCTGGCCCGAGTCGACGTAATGGCTCTGGTACGAGTAGACCGCGTAGGCGAGGCCGCGCTTCTCGCGGACCTCCTGGAAGAGCCGCGAGGAGGTCGAGCCGCCCAGGATCGTGTCGAGCACGCGCAGCACGAACCGGCGGTCGTCGTCCCGGGAGAGCCCCGGCGCCCCGACGCACAGGTGGTACTGCTCGGTCTCCTTCTGATGGAAGAGCCGCCGCGCCTCGGGTGCCCCCGGCGGATCGACCCGGCCGTTCTGCGGCGCGGGCAGTTCCCCCTGAGCCGAGACCGCCAGCTCGACGAGCCGGTCGTGGTCGATGTTGCCCGCCGCCGCGAGCACGAGGTTCGCCGAGTTGTAGCGGTGGTCGTGGTAGCGGGCGATGTCGGGCACGGGGACCGACGAGATCACCTCGGCGCGGCCGATGACGGGCCTGCCGAGCGGATGCTCGCCGAAGACCGCGCTGGAGAGCACGTCGTGAACCTTGTCCGAGGGCTCGTCCTCGTACATCGCGATCTCCTCGATCACGACCTGGCGCTCGGAGTCGATGTCGGGATACGACGGCCGCAGCACCATGTCCGCCATCACGTCGAACGCCCGGTCGAGGTGCTGGTCGAGGAAGCGCGAGTAGACCGACGTCGTCTCCTTGCCGGTGCCCGCGTTTATCTCGGCGCCCATCCCGTCGAAGATCTCGTCGATCTCGGTCGAGCTGAAGCGGTCCGTTCCCTTGAAGAGCAGGTGCTCGAGGAAGTGCGAGATCCCCGCCTGCTCCGGCGTCTCGTCGCGCGACCCCGTCCGCACCCAGAAGCCGAGCGCGATCGAGCGCACGGATGGCAACCCCTCGGTTACCACCCGCACTCCCGAGTCGAGCTCGGTCAGCTTGTGCTGCTGAGCGCTCAGGTCAATCCCTGCGATCGCGTCGGGCTCCCGGTCGCCGCCCCGGCCGCCGCGGTCGCGATCGTCCGCCGCCGTTGCGGCCCCGGCCGTCGCGGCCGCCGCGTCCGCCTCCGCGTCCGCCGCCACGCGCCGCCGCGCGGGCCGGCGTCGCCGGTGCCGACCGCGGCCAGCTCCTCGGCTGTCTTGCCCTCGACCTCGGGGTCGTCGGCCAGGCGCAGGCCGATCCGGCCGCGCTCGCGGTCGACCTCGACCACGCGCACGTCGATCTCCTGGCCGCGCTCGAGCACGTCCTCGACCGTGTCCACCCGCTCGCCCGGCTTCACGTTCGAGATGTGGAGCAGGCCGTCGGTGCCCTTCGAGAGCTCGACGAACGCGCCGAAGGTCGTGGTCTTCACGACCTTGCCGGTGAAGGTGTCGCCGACCTCGACGTCCTTGGTCATCGACTCGATCCGCTCGACCAGCGCGTCGCCGAGGGCGCCCGTCCGCGCGTACACGCGGATGATGCCGTCGTCGTTCACGTCGATCTGGGCCTCGAACTCCTCGGACAGGGCGCGAATCGTCTCGCCGCCCTTGCCGATGACCATGCCGATCTTGTCGGTGTCGATCTGGATCGACGAGATGCGCGGCGCGTACTCCGACATCTCCTCGCGCGGGGCGTCGATGACCTCGGCCATCTTGCCGAGGATGAACGTGCGTCCCTCCTTCGCCTGCTCGAGCGCGTCGCGCAGGATGTCGAAGGTGACGCCCGTGATCTTGATGTCCATCTGAAGGGCGGTGATGCCCTTCTCGGTGCCGGCGACCTTGAAGTCCATGTCGCCGAGGTGGTCCTCCACGCCGGCGATGTCGGACAGGACGATGTAGTCGTCGCCCTCCTTGATCAGGCCCATCGCGATGCCCGCGACCGGGCGCTTGATCGGCACGCCCGCGTCCATCAGCGACAGGCTCGATCCGCAGACCGAGGCCATCGACGACGAGCCGTTCGACTCGAAGATGTCGGACACGACGCGAATCGTGTACGGGAAGTCCTCGATCGACGGGACCATCGGCACGAGCGCCCGCTCGGCGAGCGCGCCGTGGCCGATGTCGCGGCGCTTCGGGCCCGCGCATGAAGCCGGCCTCCCCGACCGAGAACGGCGGGAAGTTGTAGTGGTGGAAGTAGTACTTGCTCGTCTCGAGCCCGAGCGTGTCGAGCCGCATCTCCTCGCGCGTCGTGCCGAGCGCGGCGACCGAGAAGGCCTGCGTCTGCCCGCGCGTGAACAGAGCGGACCCGTGCGTCCGCGGCGCGATCCCGACCTCGATCGAGATGTCGCGGATCTCGTCGGCCTTGCGGCCGTCGGGGCGCTTCTTGTCGACCGCGATCCGCGTGCGGATCGTGTCCTTCTCGAGCTTGTCGAACGCGAGCTGCGACCGCCTGGCGGCGCTCCACCGATCGGTCTCGTCGCCCTCGGAGCCGAAGGCCTCGAGGACCTCCTCCTCGACCTTCTTGGTCGCGTCCTGGCGCTCGAGCTTGTCCTCGACCTGAGTGGCCTCGTTGAGCGCGTCGCCGAACTTGTCCTTGATCTCGCCGAGCAGCTTCTCGTCCACCTGCGGGACCTCGACCTCGGCCTTCTCCTTGCCGGCCTTCTTCTGCAGCTCGCGCTGCGCCTCGCAGAGCTTCTTGATCTCGCCGTGGGCGATGTCGAGCGCGTCGAGGATCTCGGCCTCGGTCACCTCGTTCGCGCCGGCCTCGACCATCAGGATGGCCTCCTCGGTGCCCGCGACGATCAGGTCGAGGTCACCCTCGAGGAGTGACTCCTCCTCGGGGTTGACGACGAACGCACCGTCCTCGTCCTTGCCGATGCGAACGGCGCCGACCGGCATCGGGAACGGGATGTCGGACACCATCAGCGCGGCACTCGCGCCGTTCATGGCGAGGATGTCGTAGGGGTTGACGTGGTCAACCGACATCGGGATCGCCACGAGCTGGGTCTCGCGACGCCAGCCCTTCGGGAAGAGCGGGCGGATCGGTCGGTCGATCATGCGCGCGGTCAGCGTGCCCTTCTCGCCGGCACGTCCCTCGCGCTTGAAGAAGCTGCCGGGGATCTTGCCCGCGGCGTACATGCGCTCCTCGACGTCGACGGTGAGGGGAAGGAAGTCGACGTCCCTGAGGTTTCCTGCGGTGGCCGTGGAGAGGACCATCGTGTCCCCCGCGCGAACGACCACGGAGCCGCTGGCCTGCTTGGCCAGCTTGCCGGTCTCGAACGAAATCTCGTTCCCCCCGATCTCTACGGAGACCCGGCTTACATCACTATTCATTAGGTTCCTTTCGGCCGCCTCCGGTTGGCGGTGCTTGCTTTTCGACCTTCGGAAAGAGTCCGTCGCAGACTAGCAGCGGCTGTCTGCTGAGAGCGGCGCTGTGATCGCCTTGACGAACGCCTTGACGACTCTCGGGTCGAACTGGGTGCCCGCGTACTTGTGGAGCTGGGAGAGCGCGCCCTCCTCGCTCATGGCCGTCCGGTACGGGCGGTCGGAAGTCATCGCGTCGAAGGAGTCGCACACCGCGATGATCCGCGCCGCGAGCGGAATGTCGTCGCCGCGAGAGGCCATCGGGGTAGCCCTTGCCGTCGTAGCGCTCGTGGCTCGAGCGGACGATCTTCGCCGCCTCTGCGAGCGCCGGGGCCTCCGCCAGGATGCGCTCGCCGATCAGCGTGTGCTTGCGCATGAAGTCCCACTCGCCCTCGTCCAGCGGGCCCGGCTTGTCGAGGATCGCGTCCGGAATCGCCACCTTGCCGACGTCGTGGAGGGCGGCGGCCTGGAGCAGCGGGGTCATCGCCTCTTCCGAGAGCCCCAGGTCGCGAGCGACGGCCTCGCACAGGTCAGTGACGTCATCGAGGTGCGCTCCCAGGCCCGGGTTGCGCTCCGCAAGCGCCTTCAGGAGCGCGTCGGTGGCCTGCCGGCCCGCCGATGTGCGCGTGAGGCCCTTGCGCGCGTACATGCGCTGGTCCGCCATGCCGAGCGCATCGGCAGCACTGGACGCCTCGAGGGGGATCATCGCCGCGCCGTGCGAGGCCGTGATCTCGAATCCCTCCCCGCGTTCCGTCAGGGCTGCAGCCCCGGCCGCAGCCAGCGCCTCGGGGCCATCCGCCAGCAGCTCGGTCAGGACGCAGAACTCGTCGCCTCCCATCCGGTACGCGCACCCGCGACCGGACACGGCCGCTTGCAGGCGCTCGCCGAGCCTGATGAGAAGAGCGTCGCCTGCCGGGTGCCCGTAGGTGTCGTTGTACGCCTTGAAGCCGTCGAGGTCGAAGACGAGCAGGAGCGTCGGCTCCGTGGACTGCGACTCGAGCCGCTGCTCGAGGTCCTGCAGGAGCTTGCGGCGGTTCGGGAGCCCGGTGAGCTGGTCGTGGTGCGCCTGATACGCGAGCGCTGCTTCCGCGCGCTTGCGCTCGGTGACGTCCTGAACCTGCACCACCGCATGCTGCGGGGCGCCGCTCGGGTCCCGGACGAGTGAGATGTTCACGAGCGCCGAGATGACCCGGCCGTCGGCGTGGATGTAGCGCTTGTCGAGCGTCGCGATCTCGAGCGCGCCCGCCGCCATCCGGCGGCTGACCTCGATGCCTTGGGCGACGTCGTCCGGATGCGTGATCTCGGGACCGGAGAGCTCGAGCAGCCGCTCCTGCGAGTAGCCGGTGATTGCAGACATGGCCGGGTTCACCTGGAGGTAGCGGCCAAACTCGGCGGGCCGGATGCTTGCGAGTGCCATCCCGATCGGCGCGTTCTCGAACGCGCTCCTGAACCGGTCCTCGCTCGCGCGGGCCTGCTGGTACGCAATCTCGGTTTCTGAGCGGACGTCCTCGTTGAGGCGCCACGCGGCGACCGCGCCCACGCCGGCCCCGGTCACGAACAGGCCGTGGATCGCGGCCCATCGCCACGGATGCGCGACCGCAGCCCCGTGGTTGTAGACCGAGTTGGGGTCGATGGTGCCTGCGAGCCCGTGGTGCAGGACGACGTACGCGGCCGCGACCAGAAACGGGACCCAGTCCTCGTACAGCGACAGCAGCACGATCATCACGAAGAAGTGGAAGTGCGCCTCGATCACGCCGCCCCAGAGGTGCACGAGGACGGCGGACGAGGTGATCAGGCCGAGAGACACGAGCGTCGCCGCGGTCCGCTTGCGGGTGCCGGCGGCGGTCGCGGCGGCCGCGATGAGCGCGACGATCCCACCCTCCTGAAGGCTGTGCACCACGCCGTATCCCTGGGCGAGCGCGAAGATGGCGAGCCCGGCGGCGTGGAGCCAGAGAAGCGTCAGCAGCGCGCGATGGCGCTTCCGCCAAACCCGGTCGGGCAGCGTGCGGCCCTGCGGCAACGCGTGGCGGAGCCTCACGGGCCAGGGCATACGGTCAACGTGAGGGTGGGCGGCCTCCACCCCAACGTGATCGGCCCGAAGAACTTCGCGATAGCCTTTGAAGGCTTTCTATGGCGCCAGGAATATCTAAGCGCTTAGCGCATCGACGATCAAACTGGCCGCCGGGATCTCGAGCGGCGAGGGCGACTTGTGCCAGTGCTTGACCTTGCCGTCCGGATCGATCACGACGAAGCCGCGCTCGTTCGTGCCGTGCTTCTCGATGTACATGTCGTACTTGCGGGCGACCTCGCCCTTCGGCTCGAAATCGGCGAGAAGCTCGAACTCGATCCCCAGGTGGTCCTGGAACGCCTTGTGGCTGAATGCGGAGTCGACCGAGATCCCGTAGAGCGTCGCGCCCTCCTTCCGGAAGTCCGCGATCGCGTCCTGGTAGAGGTTGAGCTGGTCGGTGCAGACCGGGGACCAGTCCAGCGGGTAGAAGACCAGCACGATCGTCTGTCCCCGCAACTCGGAGAGAGTGACCTTCTTGCCGTCCTGGTTGCGAAGGGTGAAGTCGGGCGCGTCCTGGCCGACCAGTTCGCTCAACGCCTGAGCCCGAGCTCCTTGATGAGCTCGCGGTACCGGTCGAGATCCTTCTTCTGCAGGTAGTTGAGAAACCGGCGGCGCTGGCCGACGAGCATCAGCAGGCCGCGGCGCGAGTGATGGTCCTTCGTGTGCTCGCGCATGTGCGCGGTGAGGTGGTTGATGCGCTCGGTGAGCAGCGCGATCTGGACCTCGGTCGAGCCGGTGTCGTTCTCGCCCTTCCCGAAGCGGGCGCTGATCTCGCGCTTCTTCTCAGCCGTCAGTGACATCGGCGCGAAACCGTAGCAGCCACGCCTGCGCGGCTCAGCGCGTTGCGGTGTAGGTGACCCGGCCCGTCCCGCAGTTCGTGACGAAGCGATCGTTCCGGTAGACCGCCATCGTGATTCGGAACCTGCCGCGCCACTTGCGATCGGTGACGAGCCGGCCGCGCATCCGGGTCTTGGCGCGGACCTCGTAGCGCCGGCCTTCGTCGTCGCGCACGTGGGTCGTGTACGGGCCGCCGTCGCGGACTCGCGTCATCGAGCTCTCGCGGAACGGCTGCAGGAAGCTGGTCTGATGGACGATGTTGCCGCCGTCCTCGCATCCAGCCCTCCACACGAATGCGAACTGGGCTGGGGTGTCCGCCTCGTCGGTCCTCACTACGGCCTTGCGGTCCTGGGACGTGCGGCCCGTGAACTTCGCAGCCTGGGCGACCGGGGCCGAGACCAGGAGGATCGCTATGCAGAGCAGGAGCGGCTTCATCAACTTGAGGCGGAGAGGATACGACGAGCGTCCGTCACATCGCGATTCATCTGCTCGACCAGTGCCTCGGCGGTCTCGAACCTGCGTTCCCCGCGCAGTCGCCGGGCAAACGCTATGCGCAGCGTCTCGCCGTAGAGATCGCCGTCGAAGTCGATCAGGTACGCCTCGACCAGCAGCCCTCGGCCCGTGTCGAACGTCGGCCGCACGCCGACGTTGACGGCCGCCATGTGGCCGTGCGCCCATGCGGCGTATACGCCGTGACCGGGGTGTGCGAGATGGTCGGCCGGCACGATGTTCGCGGTCGGGAAGCCGAGCTCGCGCCCGCGGCGGTCGCCGCTCACGACCTCGCCCTCGAGCATGAACGGCGCGCCGAGGAAGCGCGACGCCGTTTCGACGTCGCCCGCCGCGACCAGGCCGCGAATGTGCGTCGAGGACACCGTCTCGTCCTCCACCTCGACCAGCGGCACGACGCGCGTCTCGAACTCGCTGTGCGACTTGAGCAGCGCGGGATCTCCCTTCGCGGCCTTCCCGAAGCGGAAGTTCTCCCCCACGCGACACGTCCGTGGCGCCCAGCTTGTCGACCAGCACCTCCTCGATGAACTGGTCCGCCGACTTGGATGCGAACTCGCGATCGAACGGGATCGTCACCAGCTCGTCGACACCGAGGCCGGCGATCAGGTCGCGCTTGATGGCCGGCGAGTCCAGCAGCTTCGGCACGGCCTGCGGCGCCACCACCGTGAGCGGGTGCGGATCGAATGTGAGGACCGTGTCGTTTCCCTTGATCACCTCGCGATGGCCGAGGTGAACGCCGTCGAACGTGCCTACCGCGACCTTGCGCGGGCGGGGCTCGGCGTCTGGCAGCGAGGTGACCTTCACGGGACGAACACCACGTCGGGCTGGGTCTCCCCTTCGCGCGGCCGGCCGATCGCGATCAGCTCGCCGCCGGCGGTCAAGCGGGTCGGGCCGTCGATCTGCCCCGGCAGCCGGCGGCCATGCGCCACCGCGTCGGCCTCGTCCTCGTCGAGCGGCCGCTCGGGCAGGAACGCGAGCGCCTCGGAGAGCGGCACGATTCGCTCCGGGTCGGCGTCGGCCAGCCGGAACGCGCCGATCGCAGTGCGCTCGAGCTGCTCGCAGTAGGCGTCGCCGAGGTCCGCCACCAGCTGCCTCACATACGTGCCGGCCGAGCACTCGATCTCGAACTCCGCGTGCTCGCCCTCGAGCGAGATGCGTTCGGCCCGGTACACGGTCACGGGCCGCTCGGCGAGCTCGGGCGACTCGCCCTGGCGGGCGAGGTCATAGGCACGCCTGCCCTCCACCTTCACCGCTGAGTACGCGTGCGGCCGCTGCATGAGATCGCCGGTCGGGATCCGCGGATCATCGGGCATTCGGCCGGTCTGCGACAGCTCGCCCTCCGGATCCCCCGTTGTCGAGGTCCACCCGAGCCGGGCCACCGCCCGGTAGGTCTTGGGCAAAGACATGAGGAACTGCTGGGCGCGGGTCGCCTTTCCGACGAGCACGAGCAACAGCCCGGTGGCGAACGGATCGAGCGTTCCCGCGTGCCCGACCTTCGTCTTCCTCGGCATCCCCCGGCGCACCTCCGCCACGACGTCGTGCGAGGTGACGCCGGCCGGCTTTGCGTAGAGGATGACGCCGTCAGAGCTGCTCTTGAATGCCCTTGCGGATGGTGCTCGAGCAGTTCGTCCAGCGGCAGCTCGGACGAGGCGCCGGCCGCCTGCCGGTGCCCGCCGCCGCCGAGGCCGCGCGCGATTCGCGAGACGTCAACGGTTCCGTCGGTCGCGCGCATGCTGACCTTGCGGAAGCCGGTCTGTCCTCGGACAGGAGCTCGCGGACGAGCACAGCCACCTTCGTGCCCTCCACCGCGCGGAGGTGGTCGACGATGCCCTCGGCGTCGGTCTCCACCGCGCCCGGTCTCCTCGAAGTCCGCGCGCGTGAGGGCGGTCGCGGTCACGACACCGTCGTCGAAGCGCTGGACGGCGTTCAGCGCGCGCGACAGCAGCAGCAGGCGCGCGTACGGAAGCTCCTCGTAGAGGCGGCGGTAGATCGCGTGCGCGTCGACACCCGCCTCGATCAGCTCCGCGGCCATGCGGTGCGCGCGCGGCGAGGTGTTCGTGTACATGAACTTGCCGGTGTCGGTGACGAGGCCGACGTAGAGCGCGTTCCCGACCGCGGGCGTGATCTCGACGCCGAGCTCCTTCGCGAGCTCCCAGACGATCTCGGCCGTGCACGATGCGCTGCGGGTCGACCAGGTTCACGGTGCCGAAGCGCGTGTTGTCGTGGTGGTGATCCACGTTGACGATGTGGATGCCGTCGCGCTGGAGGAAGTCGACCGGCATCCGGTCGATGTTGCCGCAGTCGAGGAACACGACGGTGCGTTCGTCGAGGTCGGCCGGCGGCTCGTTCTGCACCTCGTCCAGCGGCATCTTGCGGTACTCCCACGGCAGCGGGAACTCGTCCGCCCCGAGGAACATCACGGAGTCCTTGCCGAGCGCCTTCAGCACCTCGTGCATCCCGAGCAGCGACCCGAGCGCGTCCCCGTCCGGGTTCTCGTGCGTCGTCAGGAGGAACTTGTTCGCAGAGCGAAGCTCCTCGAGGACCGCGTCGATCTCGAACGCGACGCTCACTTGCCCTCCTCCTCGAGCAGCCCGCTGATGCGCATGCCGGTGTCGATCGAGTCGTCGTAGACGAACTCGAGCACCGGCGTTCGCTTTATGCGCAGCTCGGCGGCGACCTGGCTCTGAAGGAAGCCGTGCGAGGCCTCGAGCCCGGCCAGTGTGCGGGCACGCTCGTCCTCGTCACCGAGGACGGAGACGTATACGCGCGCGCTGCGCAGGTCGGGGCTGGTCTCTACGGACGTCACTGTCACAAAGCCAACGCGCGGATCACGCAGATCTCCTGCGATGTGGGTCGAGAGGACTTCCTTGACGGCCTCATTGACCCGCCGCATCCGGTCGCCGGCCATCCTAATGAAGAGCTTCGTCGGTGGACATGACAGCTCTTTCAACGCGAACACCCTGCGGAAATTGCCCATCGAGCCAGCGCTCAATCCTGTCCGCGCAAATGTGAACGTCGGCCGCGGTCCTTCCGACGACCGATGCGGTCACCGTCGATCGCTGCCACAGGTCGTGATGGTCGGTCTCGGCGACGGCCGCGCCGAAGCGCTGGTGCAGCTGCGCCTTCACGGACTGCAGCTCCTTCCGCTTTCCCTTGAGGCTCCCGTTCTCCGGGAAGTGCAGGTGAATCTCGAGCAGAGCGGTGTAGCCCACGCGGCTACTCGAGCTCGCGCTTTCGACCTGCTTCGTCTCGTAGACCTCGAGGACGTCCTCTTCCTTCACGTCCGGGTAGTTCTCGAGCACGATTCCGCACTCCTGCCCCTCCGTGACTTCGGAGACGTCGTTCTGGAACCGCCTGAGCGACCCGATCCGCCCGTCGTGGATGATCGTGCCGTCGCGCACGAGGCGCACCTGCGCTCCGCGGCGGACGGTGCCGCTGGCGACGAAGCAACCGGCGATCGTGCCGACGCGCGAGGCCTTGAAGGTCTGGCGCACCTCGGCGGTGGCGATGGTCTGCTCGACCTCCTCGGGCACGAGCAGGCCCTCCATCGAGTTCCGCAGGTCCTCGACGATCTTGTAGATCACGGTGTAGCTGCGGATCTCGACGCCCTCACGGTCGGCGGCCGCGCGCGCGTCGCCCACCGGACGGACGTTGAAGCCGATGATGATCGCGTTCGACGCAGCGGCGAGCATCACGTCGGACTCGGTGATGCCGCCGACGCCGTCGCGCACGGTCGTGACCGTGACCTGCTGCTGCGGCAGCTTGGCGATCTCGTCGGCGAGCGCCTCGAGCGAGCCGGCCACATCGGCCTTCAGGATCAGAGGCAGCTCCGCGAGCTCGCCGGCCTGGGCGCGCTTGAAGACGTCCTCCAGCGAGACGCGCACGCCCTGACGGCGCGCGAGCGACTCCGTCTTGAGGCGATGGCCCCGCTCGTTCGCAAGCGAACGGGCGGTGCGCTCGTTCTCCACGACACGGGCGCGCTCGCCCGCCTCGGGCACGCCGTCGAAGCCGAGCACCTCGACCGGCATGCCGGGCGTGGCCTCGGTCACGCGCTCGCCGCGGTAGTTGTGCATCGCGCGCACGCGCCCCCAGTGCGCGCCCGCCACGAGCGCGTCGCTCACCTTGAGCGTGCCCCGGTCGACGAGCAGGCTGACCACCGGGCCCCGTCCCGGATCGAGCCGCGACTCAATGACGGTGCCCGACGCCTCGGTGCCCGGGTTCGCCTTGAGCTCCTCGAGCTCGGCGACGGTGACGATGGTCTCGAGGAGGTCCGGCAGGTTCTCCTTCGTCTTCGCCGACACGTCCACGAACTCCGTGTCCCCGCCCCAGTCCGCAGGCGTGAGGCCCTGGTTCGCGAGCTCGCCGCGCACGCGGTTGGGGTCGGCGCCCTCCTTGTCGATCTTGTTGACCGCGATCAGGATCGGGACGTCGGCGGCCTTGGCGTGGTCGAGCGCCTCGACGGTCTGCGGCATGACCCCGTCGTCGGCGGCGACGACGATCACAGCGATGTCCGTGACCTTCGCGCCGCGGGCGCGCATGGCGGTGAATGCCTGGTGGCCCGGCGTGTCGAGGAACGTGATCGTGTTGCCGTCGTGGCGCACCTGGTACGCGCCGATGTGCTGCGTGATGCCGCCCGCCTCGCCCGCCGCGACCTCGGTCTCGCGGATGGCGTCGAGCAGCGAAGTCTTCCCGTGATCGACGTGTCCCATGATCGTGACGACCGGCGGCCGCTCGATGAGGTCGTCGTCGGCGTCCTCGAACTCCGGCTCCTCCTCGACCTCGTCGGCCGCGTGGACGATGTCGACCTTCTTCTCGAACGACTCGGCGAGGACCTCGATGGCCTCGTCGGGGAGCGTCTGCGTGAGCGTGGCCATCTCGCCGAGCTCCATCAGCTTCTTGATGACCTCCGCGGACGAGAGCCCGAGCGACTCGGCGATCTCACCGACGGTGGCGCCCGAGTTGACGGGCGTGGGCGGCGCCTCCTGCTCCGGCTCGGGCTTCGCGGTCAGGTCAGGCTCGACCCAGGGAGTGCGGCGGCGGCGCCCGCGGCGGCGCGGCGGCTGCTGCGGAGGCGGCGGTCCCTGCTGGCGGCGTGAGGCCTGCGAGTCGATGACGACCCGGCGGCGCCGGCCTCCGGCACCTCCTCCACCGTCCGAGCGCACCGGACGCTGGGGCCGTGCGGGCTGCTGCTGCGCAGCCTTCTCCTCGGGCTTCGCTGCGGGCGCGGGCTTGGCCTCGCCCTTCGGCTTTTGGCTTCGCCTTCGCCTTCGCGGGCTCCGGCTCGGCCTCCTTCGTCGCCTCCCCGCCGCCGTTCTTCGCGTTGAACGCGCGCTCGATCTCGGCCTCGTCCACGCTCGAGGCGGCCGCCTTCACGTCGAGGCCGGCTGCCTGAAGCACGGAGAGGACCTCTTTCGAGGACATCCCGCGCTCCTTGGCTATCTCGTGGACGCGCTTCTTGGCCATTGGCCTTGAAGTCTAGGGTCGCCGCCCTAGGACGGCTGTTCCTCAGGCGTGGCCTCCGTCTCGGGCTGCGCCTCCTCGGGCTCCGGCTCCGGCTCGGGCTCCTCGGCCACAGGCTCGGGCTCCGGCGCCGGCTCTTCGGCCGACAGGCTCGGGCTCGTCCACCGGCTCGTCCGCGGTCGGGGCTGCCTGCTCCGTGCCGCCGGCCTCTTCGACCACCTCCGGCTCGGCGGGCTCCTCCGGCGCCTCGGGCGGCTCGGCCTCGGCGACCTCTTCCGTGGGCGGCACCTGCTCCGACGCGGGAGGCTCGCCGCCCACGTAGTCGCTGTCCTGGCCCTCGAGCTCCTGGTGCGCAGGGAGGCCGCAGTAACGCGAGCCGGCCAGCGCGGCGTTCGGGCAGCGCCGGCCCGAGCTGAGGATGGCGGCGCAGCGGCCGGCCGCCTCTTCCTCCTCGAA
The DNA here is from genome assembly GCA_963839405.1 of uncultured Thermoleophilaceae bacterium. Lineage (GTDB taxonomy): Bacteria > Actinomycetota > Thermoleophilia > Solirubrobacterales > Thermoleophilaceae > DASPHG01. The sequence continues at coordinate 61,111 of CAWIUV010000007.1, read as the reverse complement.
GCCCATCTCGGCCTCTTCCTTTGCGAACTCGGTCTCCGAGCGGATGTCCACCCGCCAGCCGGTCAGCCGCGCGGCGAGCCGGGCGTTCTGCCCCTCCTTGCCGATCGCGAGCGACAGCTGGTCGTCGGGCACGATGACGGTGGCCTGCTTGGCGTCGTCGTCGACGAGCACTTCGCGCACGCGCGCGGGCGAGAGCGCCTTTGCGACGAAGCGCGCGGGCTCCTCGTTGAACGGGATGATGTCGATCTTCTCGCCGCGCAGCTCGGACACGACCATGCGCACGCGGGAGCCGCGCGGGCCGACGCACGCGCCGACGGGATCGACGCCGCTCGCATGTGAGACGACGGCGATCTTCGAGCGGTAGCCGGGCTCGCGCGCGACCGCCTGGATCTCGACGAGGCCGTCGGCGATCTCCGGCACCTCGAGCTCGAACAGCTTCCGGATCAGCTCCGGCGAACGGCGCGAGACGACGATCGACGGGCCCTTCGCCTGATTGGAGACGTCGGTGATGATCGCCTTGACCCGCTGGCCGTGGTCGTAGCGCTCCTGAGGCACCTGCTCGGACTTGGGAAGCAGCGCCTCGACGCGCTCGCGCAGCTGAACGAGCGTGTAACGCGAGTCGGACTGCTGGACGATCCCGGTGATCAGCTCGCCGACGCGGTCCTGGTACTCGTCGAACATCATGTCGCGCTCGGCCTCGCGGATCCGCTGGAGGATCACCTGCTTGGCGGTCTGAGCGGCGATCCGCCCGAAGTCGTCCGGCGTGACGTCGCGCTCGTCGATCTGCTCGCGGTACTCGGCGAGCATCTCCGGGTCGAGCTCGGGGTCGGCAGGCTCGCGCATCTCGCCGGTCTCCGGATCGACCTCCGGCTCGGCGGGCTCGACCTCGGCCAGGAGCTTCTCCTCGAGCTCCTCCGGGACGAGCAGCTCGAAGACGCGGAAATCGGCCGAGGTGCGGTCCATGTCGACGCGCGCGTACTTCGCCGCCCCGGGCTGCTTCTTGTAGGCGGACAGGAGGGCGTCCTCCAGCGCGAGCATCAGTCGCTCGGCAGAGATGCCCTTCTCGCGCTCGAGCAGGTGTACCGCTTCGACGATCTCCTTGGACATCTCTCCTCAGCCCTCCAACAGGTTGCTCTTGTGAATGTCGGCGAAGGGAATCCGGACGATCCCCGCGTCGGCAGCCACCGAGACGGCGTCATCGGCTGCTTCGACCAGCTCGCCGCTGAAACTCTTCGAGCCGTCGATCGGAGCGCGCGTGCGAACCCGAACGCGACGGCCGACGTAGCGGCGAAAGTGCTCGGGCTTCGCTAGCGGACGATCGGGACCCGGCGACGAGACCTCGAGGCTGTAGTCCTGGAGCAGGTCGCGCAGATGGCTGGTGACGCGCTCGCACAAGGCGAGATCGACACCGTCCGGGTGGTCGATGAAGAGGCGCACGCGCTCCGACCCGACCTCCTCCGCGAGCAGCACCTCGACATCCGGCTCTGCGCTGGAAAGACGGCTCTCGATGTGCTCTTGGATCTTGCTCGTTGTCTGCATTAGGACGAAAAAAGGTGGGCTGCGAAGCCCACCCCAGGTGCGGCTCGGGGCCGCAGATGAAGTTCTAGCGCTCAGGAGTATAGGCCCCTAAACGTCGATCACGAGCGTCACTGGACCATCGTTGACGAGGGCTACCTCCATGCGTGCACCGAAGCGTCCGCCGTGTGCTCCGAGCGCGGCGCGCACGCGTTCGACGAGCGGCTCTGCATCCTCGGGTCGCGCGGCATCGACGAAGCTGGGCCGGTTGCCCTTGCGCGCGTCGCCGTACACGGTGAAGTTCGAGATCACGAGCAGCTCTGCGCCCACATCGCGAACGGACAGGTTCATCTTCGCGCCGTCGTCCTCGAACACGCGCAGCGCCTCCAGCTTTGCGGCGATCCTGTCGGCTTCTTCCTCGCCGTCCCCGGCGCGCACGCCGAGCAGCACGAGCTAGTCCGCGCTCGATCGACGCGATCTGCTCGCCGTCGACCTTCACCGAGGCCGACGAGACGCGTTGAACCACGGCGCGCATCGCGCGCACCGTACCCTGCCTCGCGATGGCGGCGGTTGACGTGATCACGGACTACATCGCCGCGCTCCCGGGCGACACACGCCGGGTTGCGCACGGCGAATGGGGCGTGACACTCGACGAGGAGCGCGGCGGCGGCTGGCCGCTCGACATCGGGATGCGCCTCGCCGACGGCCTGCTGCGAGTGCAGGCGTTCGCACTCCCCTATCGCGAGGACGTGGACTTCGGCCAGATCCTCCACTGGAACCGCCAGACGCGCATCGCGCGCTTCGCGTGCACGCGCTCGGGCGACATCTGGGTCCAGGCCGACCTGCCCGCGGAGGCCGTCACCGCGGAGCAGCTCGACCGGCTGCTCGGGCTGGTCGTCGAGGGCTCCCTCAACGCACGGGCGTACGCGGCAACGCTAGACGCGCCGGCTGATCAGGCCGGCTGGCTGCGCAACCGGTCGCGGTAGACGCGGTAGTCGGTCCGCTCCGGCCGCAGGTTGGAGGCGAGCGCGAGGTGGCGGCGAGCTTCGTCGCGGCGGCCGGTCTTCTCGAGTGCACGGCCAAGGCAGAAGTGCGCGAAGTCGTTCACCGGCGCACGCTCGACAACGGCCTTGAACTCCTCGCTCGCCTTCGCGTAGCGGCCGGCGCGGAAGTACGCACGCCCCAGCGCCTCGCGGATCGAGGTCTTGTCCGGCTCGAACCGGCTGGCCTTCTCGAGCGGAATGGCCGCCGCCGAGTAGTCGCCCGACTCGAGCAGCTCGCTCCCGCGACGGTACAGGTCGTAGACGTCAGGCCGGTCGTCGCTCATGCCTCATCTCTTCCACGACGTCGACGATGGCTCGGGCAATCTCGGACTTCGGCGCCTTCGCCAGCTCGTGTTGTCCAGTTGCAGTCACGATCGTGACCTCGTTGTCGCCCGCGTCGAAACCGATGTCGTCGCGCGAGATGTCATTCACGACAACGGCATGCAGGCCCTTGCGCTCGAGCTTTTCGCGCGCGCGCTCGACGCCGCCCTCGCCGTGTTCGGCGGCGAAGCCCGACGAGCAGCTGCTCCGGGCGCCGCTCGGCCGACAGCGCGGCAAGCACGTCGGTGGTCGGCTCGAGCCGCAGGTCGAGCGAGTCGCGCCCTGTCTTCTTGAGCTTTTCGCCGGCCGCCTCGGGCGGGCGGAAGTCCGCGACGGCGGCCGCCATCACGAGCACGTCGGTGTCCGGGAACAGCCGCCGCGCCGCGTCCTCGAGCTCGGCGGCGGTCTCGACGTCCTCGTAGCGGACGCCGTCGGTGCGCGGCAGCGACACGTTCGCCGCGATCACGGTGACATCGGCCCCCCGCGCGGCGGCCTCATCCGCCACGGCGAAGCCCATGCGCCCGGACGAGCGGTTGCCGACGTAGCGGACGCTGTCGATCGGCTCGCGCGTCCCTCCGGCCGTGACCAGCACGCGCAGCCCGTCGAGCGAGCGCGGCGCGTAGTCGTCGCGCGGCTCGAGGACCGCTTCGATCGCGGCCAGGATCTCAGGGGGCTCCGCGAGGCGCCCGACGCCCCACTCCCCCTTCGAGGCGAGCTGCGCCGGTGCCGGGATCGACGATCGTCACGCCGCGTGCGCGCAGCGTCTCCAGGTTCGCGCGCGTGGCCGCGTGCTCGTACATCGCGTTGTTCATCGCCGGGGCGACCACGAGCGGCGACGTGCATGCGAGCGCCGCGCTGGTGAGGAGGTTGTCCGCGAGCCCCGTGGCGAGCTTGGCGATCGTGTTCGCCGAGGCCGGAGCGATCACATAGGCGTCGCAGCGACGGACGAGCTCGAGGTGCGAGATCGGGTCGTGGTCGGGCGCCGGCTCGCCCGGATAGGCGCCGCGGGCGGGATCGCGCTCGAACTCGTCGGTGAGCACCGGGGCGCCCGTGATGCCCTCGAACGTGGCCGCGCCCACGAACTGCTGCGCGGCGGGCGTCTGCACGACGCGCACGGAATGGCCCGCGCGCGTCGCGAGCCTGACCAGCTCAACAGCCTTGTATGCGGCGATCCCACCGGATACGCCGAGCAGGATCCGCGCCACTCCCGTGCCTCCGGGCTAGACGCGGTACCTGTAGTTGATCTTGCCCTCCGCTACTTCCTCGAGGGAGATCTTGAGGTAGTTCTTCGACCCGGTCTCGACCATCGGCGGCGGGTACTCGTCGAAAGTCCCCTCACCGAGGTTGTGGTAGTAGGCGTTGATCTGACGGGCGCGCTTGGCAGCGATGAGCACGCACGCGTAGTGCGAGTCGACCCGTTCCAGCAGTGTGTCCAGCCGTGGCTTGATCATTCACCACACATCGTAGCGACGAGGCTCGACCAGCTCCTCCACCGCCTCCTCGAGCCGGTCGTTCACGATCACGTGCTTGAACTCGCTCGCGCGCGGCGAGTTCCTCGGCCGCGACGGCCAGGCGTCGCTCGATCTGCTCGGGCTCGTCGGCGCCGCGGCCGACGAGCCGCGTGCGCAGCGCCTCCTCCGACGGCGGCGCGATGAACACCTGCACCGCACCGGGAAGCGCCTCCCTGACCTGGCGCGCGCCCTGCACCTCGATCTCGAGCACGAGCGCCCGCGCACCGGCGGTCGCCGAGCGCGGTCGATCTCGGACCGCAGCGTGCCGTAGCGGTTGCCGGCGTACTCCGCGTGCTCGATGAAGTCGCCGGCCTGCAGCCGCCGCTCGAACTCTTCTCCGCTGAAAGGAAGTGGTAGTCGACGCCGTCCTCCTCCCCGGGCCGCGGAGCGCGCGTCGTGGCGGAAACGGACAGCTCGAGACCCGGGACGCGCTCGCGCAGGGTGCGGATGAGCGTGCCCTTGCCGACCCCGAACGGGCCGGTCACGACGAGAACCTTGGGATCCGCGGCCGTTATCGCCGCAGGTAGGAGACCAGCTCGTTGCGCTGGCGCTCCGAGAGGCCGCCGATCGTCTTGCTGGGCGAGATGCGGCACTGCGTGAGGATCCGGTTGGCCTTCACGCGGCCGTATTTCGGCACCGCGAGCAGCAGATCGAAGACCTTCGCGGTCAGGAGATACTCGGGCGGATCGAGCAGAAGTGTCTGGATCTGGGCCCTGCCGGCCTTCAGGTCGCGCTTCAGTCGCGCCCGCTGCGTGCGGATCTCGTTCGCACGCTTGAGCGCGTCCATGCGCTGGGTGAACGACCTTTCCGGTGCCGCCCCCGAGGTGGTTTTTTGCGGGGATTCGGCGGCGGCGGAGGGCATCGGCGGCGGGCATACTACACACGCACAGGACCGCGTCAACGCTTTCCGCCCCCTTTTTTTCCGAATTCGTCTAGACCTCAAGTCGAGGTCGAAGCGAGTTCGGCCTACTTGACGGTTTTGTCTTCCTTTGCAGGGCTTTTTTGATCAGGCCTGTCCATGCACCTTGTCCGGAGTCGAAATCCCCCGCTCAGAGGCCAAAATGACGCCAAGCTCATTTGCGATCCGCGCGCCGGCCGCCGGATCGCGGAAGCTCTCTGTCCCGACGGCGACCGCGGCAGCGCCGGCCGCGAGAAAATCTGCGGCGTGGCGGCCGGTCTGGATCCCTCCCATGCCGATCACGGGGATCTCGACGGCGCGCGCGACGGTGTAGAGCTGCTCGAGCGCGATCGCGCGCACCGCAGGACCCGAGACGCCGCCGGTTCCTCCCCCGAGCCAGGGCGATCGGGTGCGCGGATGCAGCGCCATCCCCTTCAGGGTGTTGATCAGCGACACGGCATCGGCCCCCGAGCCCTCCGCCGCGGCTGCGACGGCCTGCGGCTCCGACGCGTTCGGTGTGAGCTTCACGATCAGCGGCTTCTCCGTGAGCGGGCGCGTGCGCTCGACGGCGCGTGCGGTCTCGGCCGGGTCGGCGCCCATCACGAGCCCCGTCTCGACGTTCGGGCACGAGACGTTCAGCTCGATCATCGCCACCTCGTCGCGCTGCGCCGACGCTCTGGACGAGCTGCGCAAGCTCGTCGTGGCTGAAGCCCATGACGGAAACGACGAGCGGCACCGGCAGCTCCGCGAGCTCCGGAAGGTCGGAAGCGAGGAACCCCTCGAGTCCCTTGTTGGGCAACCCGATCGAGTTGATCAAGCCGGCGGGTGTCTCCCACAGCCGCGGTGGTGGGTTCCCCTGCCGTGGCGCGAGCGTGATCGTCTTCGACACGAACGCGTCGAACGGGAAGCGGGCGAGCAGCTCGTCACCGAACGTGCGCCGTGCCGCGATCGCGTCGAAGGTGCCCGAGCCGTTGAGGACCGGCCCGCGGAGGGCGACGCCGCAGAGCTCTATGCCGCGGTCGGCGGTCAGTGCCCGCTCCCCGGGACGAGCGCCGTCTCGAGCTCGCCCGCGTCCACGACCGGCCCGTCGACGCACAGCCGCACGTAGCCGTTGCGCGTCGGAACGACGCAGCCGAAGCACGCGCCGAACCCGCACGCCATGCCCGACTCCATCGCGAGCTGTGCCTCGACCCCGCGCTCGGCGCAGAGCGCGCGGACGGCCTCGAGCATCGCGGGTGGCCCGCATGCGTAGACCGTCGCCGAGTCGTCCTGGTCGAGCTCCTCGCGCAGGAGCTCGGTGACGTAGGCACGCCGGCCCGCCGAGCCGTCATCCGTCGCGACGACGGCCTCGGCGCGGAAGAGCGACGCCGCCTCGGCGTGGCCGGCCGAGCGGAACCCGAGCAGCACGCGGGCATCGGCGCCGAGCTCGTCGCTCCAGCACAGGATCGGGGCCACGCCGATGCCGCCGCCCACGAGGAGGGGCCGGCGGCCCTCGGGGGGCGTGAACCCGACGCCCAGCGGGCCGGTCAGCCAGAGGCCGTCGCCGGCCCTGAGCTCCGCCAGCCGGTGCGTGCCCGGCCCGACGTCCTCGAGGATGAAGCCGAGGCGGCCATCCTCCGCGCGGCAGTAGGAGAACGCGCGCGGGAGCCATGGGCGCTCGTCCGCCCCCGCCCCCCAGTGCTCCTCGGCGGCCAGCATGTAGAACTGGCCCGGGCGCGGATCGCGCGGCCCGTCAGCGTCCTCGGCCCACAGCAGCGCGTACTCGCCGATGTCGCTCGACCGCGGCAATCCGTGCCAGGCGGCGGCCAAAGGGCGCAAGTGTGCGCATGCGCCCGAGGGTAGCTTGCGGGTAGGTCGGGGCCTGCGCTCAGGCGCGGCTGCGAGAGAGCGCGCGGAGCGACATCCCGGAGGCCGTCAGGGCGAGGCCGGAGAGCAGCAACGCGGGGACGTCGGCTCCCGTGCGGGGAAGCTGCCGGCCCGTCGCGGTGACGGGCGCGGGGGTCGCGTCGGGTTCGCCCGCGTCGGGGACGTCGTCCAGTTCGTCGTCGAACTCTTCCTCGAACTCCTCCTCGTCCGGGTCCGGCTCCTGCTGCTCGGGCGCGGGCGCTCCTGGAGGCTCCTCGGGTGCCGGCTCCTCCTGGGCGGGCTCGGCAGGAACCGGAGGTGCTGCCTCGGGTGCCAGGGCGGGCTCCGCGGTGGGCGCGGGCGCGGGCGCGGCGTCGGCTCAGCCGGAGCCGTGGGCGCTGCCGGCGCGGGCCGCTCCGCCGCCCGCGTCCACCTGGTCAGGCGGCACGAGCTCAGGTGCCTCGGAAGGATCCACCTCGAGCGGCGGCGCGGTTGCGCCTCCGCCCGCGTTCGGCATGTCCCCCACGGGGATCAGCGGCACCTGCCCTCCGCCGTTCTGGGCGATCAGCGGCAGGGGCGCATAGAGCACGCCAGAGACGAGGATCGCGGACAGGATCAGCCTGCGCATCAAGCCGTGGTTCACTCCCCACGCCGCCAACCCTGCCTGTGGGAAAAAACGTGCGGGTTATGAGCACTTGCTGAAGCGAAGGCGCACGGTGCGCTGCTCCAGGTTCGAGCCGTTGACGAGCTCGATGCGTGCTGTGACGACGTGCCTCCCCAGGCTCAGCTTGCCGGGCCGGACCGTCACGCCGTACCGGCCACGCCAGTCCGCCACGGAGACGGTCTTGAGCTGGCGGCCGTCGAGCCGGAACGAGACGCTGCTGATGCGGTTGCCGCGCACCCAGGCGAAGAACGGGTTCGTGCTGCACCGGGCCGGGCTCGCCTTGACGAGCTTCGGCGCGGCACGCTCGGGGCAGCGCCGGATCACGAGGCGCAGGGACTCGGGCGCACGCTTTGCGCGCCGCACGAACGTGACCTTCGCCCGCAGGACGTGCTTCCCGCGCGAAAGCGACTTGCGCTCGACCACGATGCCGAAGCGTCCGTCGCTGTCCGGCCGGTTCGCGCGCTTGACGACGCGCCCGTCGAGCATGAAGACGACGCGGCGGACCATCCGGCCGCGGATGCCGGCGCTCACGGGGCGGAACTGGCAGGTGGGTGCTGCTGCCGGCTCGGGATCGTTCACCTGCGGGTCGTGGTCGGACGGGTCGGTCGGCTCGGGCTCGGGTTCGGGCTCCGGCTCGGGCAGGGGCTCCGGCTCGTCGACCACCGGCGCGCAGTCGCGCGCCTTCGGAGGCGGTGTGCCGGGGCGCCGCTTCAGCGGAAGATCGAGGGCCAATACCGCAGACGTATCGGAGACCGTGGAGCTGTACAGGCGCCAGTAGCCGCGCTTGGTGACGGCGACGCGATAGTCACCCTCGGAGGCGGTCCAGCCGTAGCTCCCGTCGCCATCGGTCTTCTGCGGGTTCACGTTCGGCGCGATCGCAGGATCGTCGGCATCCACCGGCAGGAAGTAGCCGTCGGTGCGGCGCTCGAGCTGGACAGTGGCGCCCGACACTGCGCTGGCGCAGCGCGCCTCGTCGCGGGTCATCCCCTTGCGCACGAGGCTCTCGTAGAGGCCCTTGTCGTAGACGGTGCCGACCGCGGCCGACTCCTGGCGCAAGCGCGACCTGCGGCAGCGCAAGCGCCACCGCCGCGGCAAGCGACGCCACGAACAGCACTACAGGGTGGGTCGTAGTGCGAAGTCCCACGGTCGCCTTATCGACACGCGGGCGCGCGGGTACTTAAAGCTGCAAGAGACTCCTAGGACATCCGGCCAGGCGGAGTTATGTAACCCGCCTAGCCGAGTTAAGACGAAAAGCGGGGGCGACGCGAATCCTTCGCGCCGCCCCCGTCGCACGACCTGACTCGTGCGGTTCCGCACGGCCCTAGCCGTTCTTGGGCTTCAGCCGATAGGTCTTCTTCGTCGGTGGCCTTCTGACCGGCCGATTTGACGGTCACCTTGACGACCAGCTTCGCCTTGTTCGCCTTCTGATCGCCTTCTGCTGCTTCTTCGTCAGCTTCAGCTTGATGACGCCCATCTCGCCGGCGTCGAGGCTCAGCTTCTGCGTCTTCAGCTTGATCCGCTTCGTAGCCGCCGCGCCCGCCTCGGCGCTCGTGCCCCTCAGGACGACCGTCTTCGCCGCATCGATCGTCGCACGGCGGCCGTGCATCCGCCGATCGCGAACAGCTTAGCCTGGTTGACCGCGTTGAGCGTCTTGCCCTGGTTCTGGCGGGCGAACGCGAACGCCAGGCCGTTGAAGTCGAGGCTCCGAGCGCTTGACGTCCCGCCCAGCATGTCGGCGGCGTCCTGCGCGATGTCCCCTTGGACGGAGGCGTCTGCCCCCCGGGCCGCGCTGGCGGATCGTCGCCGTCGTCGTGCCGACGCCGGTCAGCGTGTAGTTGCCGGCGTCCGGCCCGCCGAGCGTGAAGCCGGTGCCGGTGACGGTCTTGTCCGACGCCCGGATTCGCGTCCGAGAACGTGGCCGTGCCGCGGATCAGCGCGACCAGGTCACCCGCAATCGCACCGGTGAGCGAGCGGCCCGTGATCGTCGCGGCCGTCGTGCCGTCGAAGTCCTTGTCGGCGGCGGTGAAGCTGCCGGTGACGGACTTCGGCGTGATGTTCGCGTGTCGCATCGCCGACCGAGCCGAGCGTGTAGTTGCCCGCGTCGGCGCCGGCCGAGCGCGGCGCCGGAGAGCGTGACGGTCTTGCCGTTGCCGACGTTCTTGTCGGCGAAGCTCGCCGTGCCGCCGGTCGAGCTCGACGCTGTCGCCGCTGACCGCGCCGCCCACCGAGCGGCCGGTCACGCGTCGCGGCAGTCGTGCCGTCGTAGACCTTGTCGGCCGCGGTGAAGGTGCCGGTCACCGACTTCGGCGGTGATGTCGGCCGTGTCGTGGTCGCGCGCTGCCGCGAGCGTGTAGTTGCCGGCGTCCGCCCCGGCCAGGCTCGCGCCCGTCAGCGTCACGGTCTTGCCGGTGCCGACGTTCTCGTCGGCGAACGTCGCCGTGCCGCCCGTCAGGCTCGACGTCGTCGCCGCCGACGACGCCGCTCAGCGAGCGGGTCACCGTCGCCGCCGGTCGTGCCGTCGTAGACCTTGTCCGCGGCCGTGATGCTGCCCGTCATCGACTTCGCCGTGATGTCGGCGGTGTCGGTCGGGACCGTCGTCAGGTTGTAGTTCGACGCGTCGGTGCCCGACAGGCTCGGCGTCGCGATCGTCACCGTCTTGCCCGTGCCGACGTTCTTGTTGTCGAACGTGGCATGCGCCAGCCAGCTCGACGTCATCGCCGAAGACCTCGTTCGTCACGGTGCGCGATGGACGTCGTCGCGCTGTTGTCGCCGTCGTAGACCTTGTCGTTCGGCCACGAAGCTCGCCGTCGTGTCCAGCTCGGAGATGTCGGCGTCCAGGCCGGTCGGCTGGTGACACCGTGTAGTTCGTCGCCTCGGTGCCATCCAGATCGACACCAAGCACCGTCACCGGCTTGTTCAGGCCGACGTTCTTCCCACCCGGGCCATCGAACGTCGCCGTGTAACCCGAGCTGTCGATAACGACCTCGCCCGGATCCTGGTCAACCGTCTCGACACCCTGCAGCGCCGCCAGGTCGAAGTCGACCGTCGCGACGTCGTCGCCGTCATAGATCTTGTTGTCCGCGACAGCACCATTGATCGTCAGGTTCTTCGCCGAGATGTCAGCCGTCCAGGCCGGTCGGCTGCGACACCGTGTAGTTCGGCGCCTCGGTGCCATCCAGATCGACACCAAGCACCGTCACCGGCTTGTTCAGCCCGACGTTCTTCCCACCCGGCCCATCGAACGTCGCCGTGTAACCCGAGCTGTCGATAACGACCTCGCCCGGATCCTGGTCAACCGTCTCGACACCCTGAACGTCGCGCCAGCCGAAATTCACCGTCGCGACATCAGTCCCGTCGTAGTCCCGGTCAACCGCAAGCAGCACCATTGATCGTCAGATTCTTCGCCGAGATGTCAGCCGTCAGGCCGGCTCGGCTGCGAAACCGTGTAGTTCGTCGCCTCGGTGCCATCCAGATCGACACCCAGCACCGTGACCGGCTTGTCCAGCGCCGACGTTCTTCCCACCCGGCCCATCGAACGTCGCCGAGTAGACCCGAGCTGTCGATAACGACCTCGCCCGGATCCTCGTCAGCCGCCCGACGCCCTGAAGCGTCGCCCCGACCGAAGTTCACCGTCGCGACATCAGTCGCCGTTGTAGTCCCTGTCGACCGCGGCAGCACCATCGATCGTCAGGTTCTTCTCGGTGATGGCGGCCGTGTCGGTCGAGGTGGTCGTCAGGTTGTAGTTCGAGCGCGTCGGCGCCCGTAAGGCTCGGGGTCGCGATCGTCACCGTCTTGCTCGGGCCGACGTTCTTGTTGTCGAACGTGGCGTGCGCCGGCCAGCACGACATCGTCGCTCCCGACCTTGCTCGTCACCGTCGCGCGAGGACGTCGTCGCCGCGGTCGTGCCGTCGTAGACCTTGTCGTTCGCCTCGAAGCTCGCCGTAGTGTTGAGCTGCGTGATGTTCGCGGTCAGGCCGCTCGGCTGCGAGACCGTGTAGTTCGGCGCGTGGGCGCCGCCCAGCGTCACGCCGGTCACCGTCACCGGCTTGCCGTTGGCGACGTTCTTGTTGTTGAAGTTCGCCTCGTAGCCCGAGCTGTTGATCGTGACCGTGTCACCCGACTCGACGCCCTGCAGCGTCGCCAGGGTGAAATCGACCGTCGCGTCGTCGTTGCCGTCGTAGGTCTTGCTGTTCGCGACGGCACCGTCGATCGTCAGGTTCTTCCGCGCAACCGTCAGCAGCGCCGAACTGGTCGGCCCGCTGCAGGAGCCGGCCGTGAACTGCGCGCGGTAGAGGTTGCCGTTGAGGGCGAACTCGGGTCGCGTGAGCGTCAGCGTCGTGTTCGTCGCGCCGGGACGTTGGTCCAGGAGCCGCCGCTGTTCGTGCTGACCTCCCACTGCACCGTGGCAGCGGTCGTGTTCCCCGCGATTGCCGTCGTGAAAGTCGCGTCCTGCCCGTAGGTGACCGACTGGGCCGTGGGGTTCGTGAGCTCGCAGGCCTCGTAGGCGCCGATGTCCACGTTCGGGCCGCGGTTGGCGCTGCGCTGGTCGACGCTGCGGCGCACCGGTCGAGGTGCCCGCGTTACGGGCGGCGGTTCGCCGTGGGCGGGTTCGGGAGCGCGCGCGTGTCGGTCGGGCCGCCGTTGTCGGCGAGCGCGCCGAGCGCCGGGTTCGGCGTTGATCTGCTGCCGTTGGCGCGCCGAAGGCGCACGTCGTCGCCGCTGTCCAGGTTGTTGCTCGTGTTGACGATCGTCCCCACGCAGTTCGCGGTGCCGGTGCCGCTGGCGGTCGAGTTCGAGACGATCGTGTTCTTCAGCGAGACGGTCCCGGCGGCGTCGCGCTCGAGCTGAGCGTCGTCGTTGTGGCTGACCGTGACGTTGACCAGGTTCGCGGTGGTCGGTAAACGCGATGCCGCCACCGTCCGCAGCCGCCGCCGCCGCCGACCTGGTTGTTCGTCACCGTGACGTTCGTGAGCGTGGCGCCGCCGGCGCCCGGAGTGAGTAGATCCCGCCGCCCTGGCCGTTGTTGCCCCGGGGCCGTTGTTCGCCACGAGCACGCGGTTCAGCGTCAGTGAGCGTGCCGGCGTTGTGGATGCCGCCACCATCGTTGTTGTTGCCGGTGGTCGACGTTGGCCGTGATCGACGCGTCGGTCACGAGAGCGTGCCGCCCGAGACCACCCGGACGCCGCCGCCCGAGCGTCGGCCGATCGCGCGCCGAAGCGCACAGTCGCGCCGCTCAGGCTCACGTTGCCGCCGTTGCGGATGTCGAAGACGCGGTCGATGCCGTTGGCGCTGATCGCCGTCCTGGACCACGTGCGTGCCGCGCGCCGGCGCCCGTGATCGTCATCGCCCGTGTGACGTCGAGGTCGCCGTTGACGTTCGCGTCCTCGTTCGTACCCGCGACGGCTCAGCGTGTAGGTCCCGGCCGGCAACGTTGATCGTGCGTGCGCACGACGTTCGTGATCTCGGGTTCGCTCCCGAGATCGCCTCGCGCAGCGAACAGTTCCGTTCGCACCGGCGCGTTGTCTCGTCGGTCGTCGTGTTGACGTTGATGGTGTCCAGGACGTCCGCGCAGCCGCCGAAGTCGACGGCGCTTGCGGAACTCGGGAAGCCGACCACCATGACCGCGGCCAGTGCGGTCAGAACTGCGAGTCGGCGGCCACGTACAGCCGGTACCAATGAGCGAGCGAGACTTGAAATCCACAATGAGTCCTTTCAGAACGAGCCAGGTGAGATTCAGTCTCGGGCCGAATGGACCGCTCCACAATCGGCCACTCGGCGCATTTTGCGTTCAGTGGCTGAACGCCCCGTTCACGGGCGTTCAGCTTCCGAACGGAGTAGTTCGCGAAGAGAAACGGGGCGGCGCGCTTCCTTGCGCGCCGCCCCGTGCGCACGACCTGACTCGTGCGGATATGTACCGGACGAGCGCCTAGACGCCAGCCGGCATCCCTAGTCTCGGTTACCTAAGTCGACGTCCTCAATCGGCCAGATGGGTGATCTTTTGTTCAACCGTTTGAACGCGCCAACTGTGCGCAGTTGGGTGCTCCGCGCCAGTCTCAGGCGGAGCTGCTGGCGCTCGACCGGGTGAGCCCGTGGAGCTCCTGCAGAGACCGAACCTCGACCTCACCCTTACGCCGCGCGAGGATCGCGCGCTGCGCGGCCGAGGCCGCGGTGACGGTCGTGATGCAGGGGATCCCCCTCCCCACCGCGGCGCGGCGGATCTCCCATCCGTCGGAGCGCGCGCCGGTTCCGGTGGGCGTGTTGATGACGAGGTCGACCTCGCCCGAGTCGATGTGGTCGACCACGTTCGGCGAGCCCTCGCCGATCTTCTTGATCCGCTCGACCGGCACCCCCATCCCCCGGATCGCGCGCGCGGTCCCGCCGGTCGCGTAGATCCGGAAGCCGAGGTCGTGGAGCGAGGCGGCGAGCTGGGTGGCCGCCGGCTTGTCGCTGTCGGTCACCGAGATGAAGACGCCGCCCTCGTCGGGCAGCGCCGCACCCGCGGCCGCCTGCGCCTTGCCGAACGCGGCGGGGAAGTCGTATGCCACGCCCATCACCTCGCCGGTCGACTTCATCTCCGGCCCGAGCAGCGCGTCGGCGCGCGGGAAGCGGTCGAACGGCAGCACGGCCTCCTTGACCGAGACGTGGTCGAGATTGCCGGCGCCGAGTCGCGAAAGGGGCAGGTCCATGTCGGCCAGCCGCTCGCCGAGCATCAGCCGGCACGCCACCTTCGCCAACGGCACGCCGACCGCCTTCGAGACGAACGGCACGGTGCGCGAGGCGCGCGGGTTCGCCTCGATCACGAACAGGTCCTCCTCGTTCGAGACCGCGAACTGGATGTTGATCAGCCCGACGACGCCGAGGCGAAGCGCGAGCCGCTCGGTGGCCTCGTGGACCTGGTCGAGCATCTCGGGCCCGAGCGACATCGCCGGGATGACGCATGCCGAGTCGCCGGAGTGGATGCCGGCCTCCTCGACGTGCTGCATGATCGCGCCGATCTGCACCGACTCGCCGTCGCACAGGGCGTCGACGTCGATCTCGATCGAGTTCTCGAGGAAGCGGTCGAGGTAGATCTCCGCTCCCGCGTGCGCGCGCGTGCGCTTGAGGTAGTCGGCGAGCTTCTCGTGCGAGTAGCAGAGCTCCATCGCGCGACCGCCCAGCACGTACGACGGCCGGACGAGCAGCGGGTAGCCCACGTCCGCCGCGCGCTCGAGCGCCTCGCCGGGCGACGTGGCGGTCGCGTACGGCGGGCTCTTCAGCCCGAGCTCGCGCATCAGCGCGCCGAACCTGGACCGGTCCTCGGCCAGGTCGATCGAGTCCACCGGCGTGCCGAGCAGCGGGACGCCGGCGGAGTCGAGCGCGTGCGCGAGCTTCAGCGGCGTCTGCCCGCCGAACTGCACGATCACGCCCTCGGGCCGCTCGACCTCGATCACCCCGAGCACGTCCTCGAGCGTGAGCGGCTCGAAGTAGAGGCGGTCGGACGTGTCGTAGTCGGTCGAGACCGTCTCCGGGTTGCAGTTGATCATCACCGCGTCGCGCCCTGACTCGCGCACGGTCATCGCCGCGTGGACGCAGCAGTAGTCGAACTCGATGCCCTGGCCGATCCGGTTCGGCCCCGCGCCGAGGATCACGACGGATGAGCGCTCGCCGCGGTCGATCTCGTGCGCCTGCGTGCGCTCCCAGCCGGAGTAGAAGTAAGGCGTCTCGGCCGCGAATTCGGCGGCGCAGGTGTCAACCGACTTGAAGGAGCGCTCGAGGCCCGCCTCCGGATCCTCGCCGCGCGCCACCGCCGCGATCTCGGCGACGAACCAGGGGTCGATCTTCGTGCGCGCGCCGATCTCCTCCTCCGACACCCCGCGCTCTATCGCCACGTCGATCAGCTCGTAGCGGTCGTCCGAGGGCATCTCGAGCCGCTTGAGCAGGTCCTCGGTGTCCACCGGCGCGACGATCGACACGTCGAGCTCGCGCGAGCGCCGCGCCTTGACCCACGCCTGCTTGAAGGTGCGGCCGATCGCCATCGCCTCCCCCACGCTCTGCATGTGCGTCGAGAGCGTGCCGTCCGCGCCGGGGAACTTCTCGAACGCGAACCGCGGCCACTTGACGACCACGTAGTCGATCGTCGGCTCGAAGCTGGCCGGCGTCTTGCGCGTGATGTCGTTGTCGATCTCCTCGAGCGCGTAGCCGACCGCTAGCCGGGCGGCGATCTTCGCGATCGGGAACCCGGTCGCCTTCGACGCGAGCGCCGACGAGCGCGACACGCGCGGGTTCATCTCGATCACGACGATCTCGTCCGTCTGCGGGTTGACCGCGAACTGGATGTTCGACCCGCCCGTCTCGACGCCGACGGCGCGGATGCACGCGATCGCCTGGTCGCGGAGCATCTGGTACTGGCGGTCGGTCAGCGTCTGCTGCGGGGCGACCGTGACCGAGTCGCCCGTGTGGACCCCCATCGGGTCGACGTTCTCGATCGAGCAGACGATCACGACGTTGTCGTTGCGGTCGCGCATCAGCTCGAGCTCGAACTCGCCCCAGCCGATCACCGACTCCTCGACGAGGATCTGCCCGATCGGGCTGGCGGCGATCCCCTCGGTGACGCGCTGGCGGAACTCCGCCTCGGTCCACGCGATCCCGCCGCCCTCGCCGCCCATCGTGAACGCCGGCCGGAAGATCGCCGGCAGGCCGATCTCCGCGAGCGCCTTCTCGCCGTCGGCGACGCTCGTGACGATGTTCGAGCGCGCGACCCGCAGGCCCGCCTCCTGCATCGTGATGCGGAAGAGGTCGCGGTCCTCCGCCCGCTGGATCGCCTGGTAGTCGGCGCCGATCAGCTCGACGCCGAACCGCTCGAGCACACGCTCCTCGTGCAGTGCGCGCGCGAGGTTGAGGGCGGTTCCGCCGCCGAGCGTCGGCAGGAGCGCGTCCGGGCGCTCCTTCTCGATCACGCGCGCGACGCTCGCCGGGCGTGAGCGGCTCGATGTAGGTCGAGGTTGCGAACTCCGGGTCGGTCATGATCGTCGCCGGGTTCGAGTTGATGAGGACCACCTCGTAGCCCTCCTCGAGCAGCACCTTGCACGCCTGCGCGCCCGAGTAGTCGAACTCGGCCGCCTGCCCGATCACGATCGGGCCCGAGCCGAGCACGAGGATCTTGTGCAGGTCGTCACGCCTAGGCATGCGCCCACCGCTCCGCCGCCGCCTGCGCCTCCTCGGGAGTCCAGAAGGTCTCCCCGAACGCGATCTTGGCGCCCTCGAATCGGTAGACCCAGCCGATGCGCTGTTCCAACGTGACCCCGCTCTCGGTGCCGCGAAGGACCGCGCGCCCGCTCACCCAGACCGTGTCCTCGCCGACCGCCCCGAACTCGAGGTCGTGAAACTCGGCCTCGCCGAAGCTCGACTGGAAATCGCGCCAGTACTCGGCAAATCCCTCGCGACCGCGATACTCCCGGCGGCCCTCGATGCCTCTCACAAGCACGGGTGCCCAGCGGAAGTCGTCCGTGAAGACCTCGTCGTAGCGCTCGAGGAGCGCGCTCGGCCCTTCCTCGTTGACGACGTCGAGGCCCTCACGAAGAAGGGCGATGTTGGCCTCCACACTCACGCCGCAAGCGTCTCCAGGAAGCGGTCGAAGAGGTAGAGCGGCGTCGTGCGGGCCGGGGCCGGCCTCGGGGTGGTACTGGATCGTGCTGCGCCGGGACGTCACGCAGCACGAGGCCCTCGACCGTGCGGTCGTACAGGTTGAGCTGCGAGAGCTCGGCGGCGCCGAAGTCGGTCTCCCAGCGGAGCGGCTCGTCGGTGTCGATCGTTCGCGCGCCGTTCGGGCCGAGCACCGCGAAGCCGTGGTTCTGGCGTCGTGATGTCGATCTCGCCCGGTCTCGAGGTCCTTCACCGGATGGTTCGCGCCGCGGTGGCCGAACGGCAGCTTGAACGTCTCGAGGCCGACCGCGCGGCAGAGCAGCTGGTGGCCGAGGCAGATGCCCGATCACGGGCGCCTTGCCGACGATCTGCGCGCACGTTTTCGACGACGTACCCGAGCGCGGCGGGATCGCCCGGCCCGTTGGCGAGGAAGACCGCGTCGGGGCTCGCGCGCCAGCAGCGCGTCGGCGGTCGTGTCGCACGGATGCAGCTCGAGGTGCGCGCCGCGCTCGCGCATGTTGCGGATGATCGAGCCCTTGATGCCGGTGTCGATCGCGATCACGCGCGGCCCGTCGCCCTCGAGGATCACCGGCTCGCCCGGCGTCACCTCGCACGCGAGGTCGCGCCCGCTCATCGGCGGCTCGGCGTCGATCGCCTCGCGCGCCTCGGACTCCGGCGTGTCGCCGGGGAAGATGCCGCCGCGCATCGACCCCTTGTCGCGGATGTGGCGCACGAGCGCGCGCGTGTCCACGCCCGTGATGGCGGGCACGCCGCAGTCGGCGAGCCACGTCAGCCAGCCGCCCTCGGCGGCCGGGGCGTCCTCGCGGTCGACTGCCTCGCGCATCACGACGCCGCGCGCGTGGATCCCATCCGACTCCATCGCCTGCGCCGAGACGCCGTAGTTGCCGATGTGCGGGTAGGTGAAGACGATGATCTGGCCGCGGTAGCTCGGGTCGGTGACCGACTCCTGGTAGCCGGACATCGCCGTGTTGAAGACGACCTCGCCGGTGATCTGGCCGGGCGCGCCGACCGCGTCGCCGTCGAAGCGGGTGCCGTCCTCGAGCAGGATGTAGGCGCTCACTTGATGAGCCCCTGTACCTGCTTGAACTCGTCGCTGCCGGCTGCGCCCAACAGCTCGAAGAGAGCCGTCTCGACGCTCGTCACGATCGCGCCGGATTGCTCCATCTTGTGGAGGCCGACGTCGCGGTTCTCGCGCGTGCGCGAGGTGACCGCGTCGCTCGCCACGTGCACCTCCACGCCCTGGCCGAGCAGGTCGTGAGCGGTCTGCGAGACGCATACGTGCGTCTCGATCCCGCAGACGATCGCCTGGTCGCGGCCGTTCAGGTCGAAGCCGTCGGCGCGGGCGGCCGAGAAGCACGACTTCTCCACGGCCTCGACCTCGCCCAGCTCCTCGACCGTGCGGCCGAGCCCCTTCGGGTACTGCTCGGTGACGACCGTCGGCACCCCGAGGATCCGCGCGCCCTCCATGAGCCGGCGCGTGTTCTCGACGACCTCGTCGAAGCGCTCGACGGCAGGCCGGAACGCCTCCTGCACGTCCACTACGACGAGCGCGGCCCGGTCGCGGTCGAGCGTCCTCACGCCGGGACGGCCCCGATCGCGAACGACCGCTCGCGGTAGGCGACGACCCCGGCGGCCACCGTCATCCGCACGCGGCCGGTCAGGTTCCGCCCCGCGAACGCGCAGTTCGCCGACCGGCTCTCGTAGCCGGCCTCCCCCACCTGCCACTCGGCGGCGAGGTCCAGCAGGGTCACGTTCGCGGGCGACCCCGTGGCGAGCGTCGGCACCGGAAGGCCGAAGGGCGCGCCGCCCGCGGTCATCCGCTCGACCAGGAGCGGCAGGTCGATGACGCCCGGCAGCACCAGGTCGGTGTGGAGCGACGCGAACGCCGTCTCGAGCCCGGTTACGCCCATCGGCGCGACCTCGAACGGCTGCTCCTTCTCCTCGCGCGCGTGCGGAGCGTGGTCGGTGGCGACGCAGTCGATCGCGCCGGAGCGCAGGCCGTCGATCAGCGCCTGGCGGTCGTCCTCCGACCGCAGCGGCGGGTTCATCTTGAAGCCGGCGTCGAGCGAGCGCACCGCCTCGTCGGTGAGGCACAGGTGGTGCGGGCTGGCCTCGCAGGTGATCGCGACGCCGGCGGCCTTCGCCTGCTCGACCGCCGCGACCGACTCCCGCGCCGAGAGGTGCTGGATGTGGATCGCCGCGTCCTCGAACTGGGCGATCTGGGCGTCGCGGGCGATCATCGTGGACTCGGAGATCGACGGGATGCCGGCCATCCCGAGCAGCGCCGAGACCGCGCCCTCGTGCATGACGCCGTCGCCCGAGAGGCTCGGGTCCTCCTCGTGCAGCGCGACCAGCCTGCCGGCGAGGCGCTGGTACTGGAGCGCCTGGCGAAGGATTCCCGCGCGCGCGACGGGGCGGCCGTCGTCGGTGAAGCCCGCGGCGCCGAGAGACGCCGAGTTCCGCCATCTCCGTGAGCGCGTCGCCGTCCTGGCCGACCGTGACGGCGGCGAGGAAGCCTGTCGGTATCCGCGCCTCCTGGCGCGCGCGCTCGCGCAGCGAGGCGAGGATCGAGCCGTTGTCCACGACGGGGTCGGTGTTCGGCTGCGCGAGGATCGCGCAGAAGCCGCCTGCCGCGGCGGCGCGCGTGCCCGAGTCGATGTCCTCCTCGTCCTCGCGCCCCGGCGTGCGCAGGTGGACGTGCGGGTCGACGAAGGCGGGCACCGCTACGAGGCCCTCGCCCTCGATCACCTCGGCGCCGTCGGGCGTGGGCAGCGAGTCGCCGATCTCGGCGACCTCTCCGTCGCGCAGCACGATGTCCTGGACTCCGTCGAGCCCGGCGCGCGGGTCGACCAGGCGCGCGCCGCGGATGAGGACGTCGGTGGTCTCGCGGGCCGCGGAGTCGAGCGGCGGCGCGTCGAAGCGCGGCGGCATCAGGCGGCTCCCATCGGCTCGGGCGCGGGCTCGGCCGCGGCCGGCGTGGGCGCACCGGATCCGGCGAGGAGCTCGTAGAGGACGGCCATCCTCACCACCACTCCCGACTCGACCTGCTGGGTGATCAGCGCCTGGGGCGAGTCGATCACCTCCGACGCGAGCTCGACGCCGCGGTTGACCGGGCCGGGGTGCATGAGCAGCTGGCCGGCGCCCAGCCTGCGGCCGTCGATCTGGTAGTTGGCGGCGTACTCGCGCAGCGACGGGACGTACGCGCCGGTCATGCGCTCGTTCTGCATCCGCAGCGCGTAGATGACGTCGGCGCTTCCGACCTCGTCCAGCGTGTAGGCGATCCGGCAGCCGAGCTGGTCGAAGTCGCGCGGGATCAGCGTCGGCGGGCCGCAGACCGTGACCTCGGCGCCCATCCGGTCGAAGGCGAGGACGCACGAGCGCGCGACCCGGCTGTGCAGGACGTCGCCGACGATCCAGATCTTCAGGCCGTCGAGCGAGCCGACCCGGCGCCAGAGCGTGTACACGTCGAGCAGGGCCTGGGTCGGGTGCTCGTGCTTGCCGTCGCCGGCGTTGATGACCGAGGCGGCGGTCCAGCGCGCGACGAGGCCGGCGGCGCCCGCGTACGGCGAGCGGATGACCACCGCGGCCGGGTCGTAGGCCGAGAGCGTCAGCACCGTGTCCTTGAGCGACTCGCCCTTGTCCACGGCCGAGCCGGCCGACTTGATGCTCACGAGGTCGGCCGAGAGCCGCTTGGCCGCGAGCTCGAACGAGGAGCTCGTGCGCGTGGAGGACTCGTAGAAGAGGTTGATGACCGTCCGGCCGCGCAGGGTGGGCACCTTCTTGATCTCCCGCCCGGAGACCTCGGCGAAGCTGGCGGCGCGCTGCAGGATGCGATCGATGTCCTCGCGCCCGACGTCGTTGATCGAGATCAGGTTCTTCGTCATGCCGCCGCCACCCTTTCGCCGATGATCACTTCGTCGATGCCGTCGAGCTCCTCGACGCGCACGAAGACGCGCTCGGAGGCCGCAGTCGGAAGGTTCTTGCCCACGTAGTCCGGCCTGATCGGCAGCTCGCGGTGCCCGCGGTCGGCCATCGACGGCGAGCTGCACGCAGGCCGGGCGCCCGTAGTCGAAGAGGGCGTCGATGGCGGCGCGGACCGTGCGGCCGGTGTAGAGCACGTCGTCCACCAGGACGACCGTCATGCCCTCGACGGAGAAGTCGATGTGCGAGGCGTGCACCGTCGGCTGGCTGCGTATGGCGACGTCGTCGCGGTAGAAGGAGATGTCGATGTCGCCGAGCGGGATCGGCTCGCCGACGAGCTCCGCGACGAGGTCACGAAGCCGCTGCGCGATCACGGCGCCGCGGCGGTGAATCCCGACCACGGCGAGGCGGCTTCCCCCCGTCTTCTCGACGATCTCGTGGGCGATGCGCACGAGCGTGCGCCGCATGTCCTCGGCGTCGAGGACGACCTTGTCGCTCACTTCTGCTCCTTCCTGGCCTCACAGGACCGGGTTAAAGGGGCTGTCCGGGCGAGCCTAGCACCGGCGCCGGTACGGACGGGCAGCCGTCTGAAATCCGAAAGTGGGGAAGTTTCCGGTTGCGAGCGTGCGCGGTCGGCGCGGATGTGCACCGGGGCGCCGCGCTCCGGGAACGGGATCTCGACGCGGTCGAAGTCGCGCGGGACGATCGTCGCCTCGAAGACCTCGCGCGCCTCCGCGCGCAGGTCGTCGGGCGGATAGCGCGGCGAGACGTGGGTCAGCGCCAGCAGCGCCACCTCGGCCGCGGCGGCCAGCTCGGCCGCGCCGCGGGCCGTCGAGTGCCCGGTCTCGGCCGCGCGGTCGGCCTCCTCGGTCGCGAACGTGGCCTCGTGCACGAGCAGGTCGGCGCCGTGCGCCATCGCGCGCGTGGTCTCGGTCGGGGACCGTGTCGCCGGTGAGCACGAGCTTGCGCCCGCGGCGGCTCTCGCCCAGCACCTCGTCCGGCTACGACCTCACGGCCGTCTACGGAGACCGCCTCACCCTGCTGGAGGCGGCCGAAGTCCGGGCCCGGCTCGACCCCCAGCTCCCGCGCCCGCTCCTCGTCGAAGCGCCCGGGCCGGTCCTGCTCGACCAGCACGTAGCCGTAGGCGGTCCCGCCGCCGCGGTGCTCGACCGGGAACGGCGCGACGAGGTATCCGTCGCGCTCGAGCGGCTCGTTCGGCTCGAGCTCGACGAGCTTGACCTCGTAGGCGGTGCCGCCCACCACCGGGCGCAGCAGCTCGAAGAGAGCGCGGAGGCCAGGCGGCCCGTAGATCGTGAGCGGCGTCTCCCGTCCTCGCAGCCCGAACGTCTTCAGCATCCCCGGCAGCCCGAGGAAGTGGTCGGCGTGGAAGTGGGTCAGGAAGATCTCCTCGAGGTCGATCAGGCCGATCGAGCGCAGGAGCTGGCGCTGCGTGCCCTCGCCGCAGTCGAACAGCAGCCGGTCGCCGCCGCGCCGCACCAGAATGGCCGGCAGCCCCCGCCGCGCCGTGGGCGCCGAGCCGGCGGTGCCGATGAACATGACGTCGAGGTCCACGCGCGTATTGTGAGCGACCTCAGTCGAGCCAGACGTGCTCGAAGCTCGCACGCCCGTTCTTTACGCGCGCGAGGCCCATGCTGTGGCGCGGCTGGCGGCGGCGGTCCGTCGGGCTGCCCGGGTTGAAGATCTGGAAGCCGTCCGCCTCCTCGTGCAGCGGGATGTGGGAGTGGCCGAAGACCACCGCGTCGCACTCGGGGAAGGCCATCCGCATCCGCTGAGAGCCGCCCCTTCGCCGGCCCGGCGTCGTGGACCAGCCCGATCCGCACCCCTCCCGCCGTCCACGACCTGGCGCTCGGGCAGCAGCCGCCGACCTCGGCTGAGTCGATGTTGCCGTGCACCGCGGCAACGGGCGGCCCGAGCGCGCGGAGCTCCTCCAGCACGTCGGCGGCGGCAAGGTCGCCCGCGTGCAGGATCAGGTCCGCCGACCGCATCGAACGCACGGCCTCATCGGGAATCGCACGCGCTCCCGCGCGGGAGATGGGTGTCCGCCACGATCGCAATCCGCATCCCAGCAGGCTAAATGCGGCTTGCGGGACCTCCCGGACCGCTCTACCCTCCGCCGCGATTCCCGAACGCCCAGGAGGGGCCGTTGCCAAACGCACCGACGCGCCGCAAGCAGACCCGAGCATCCGCGAAGCCCGGCGCGCGAAAAGCCACCTCACAGGCGGCGTCCTCTGCGGCGCGGACGGGCCGGCTGGGCAGCGGCTCCGGCGCGGCGCGCGAAGCGTGACGGAAAGCCCGTCACCACGAACGGCGCAGGCGCCCAGCGACGCCGCCCTCCAGGACCTGCTCGAGGCGCTGATCGCCGCCCGCAAGGGCGACTTCTCCCAGCGGATGTCGATCCGCCAGAAGGGCCTGATGCGCGACATCGCCATGAACTACAACGAGCTGATCGAGGCGCAGGCGCGCGTGACGAAGGAGCTCGGCGCGCCTCGCGAAGATCATCGGCCGCGAGGGTCGCATGACCGAGCGCGCCGTCGTGCCGGCGGCGAGCGGCGAGTGGGCCGCCGCGCTCGAGTCGGTCAACGACCTGATCGACGACCTGGTCCGCCCCACCACCGAGATCGCGCGCGTCATGGACGCAGTCGCCGACGGTGACCTGACCCAGAAGATGCAGCTGAAGATCGGCGGGCAGCCCGTGAAGGGCGAGTTCCTCCGCATCGGCACGACGGTGAACGAGATGGTCGACCAGCTCTCGTCGTTCGCCGACGAGGTCACCCGCGTCGCCCGCGAGGTCGGCACCGACGGCAAGCTCGGCGGCCAGGCCACGGTGAAGGGCGTCTCGGGCACGTGGCGCGACCTGACCGACTCCGTGAACTTCATGGCGTCGAACCTGACCGACCAGGTCCGCAACATCGCCACCGTCACGACGGCCGTCGCGAACGGCGACCTCTCGCAGAAGATCACCGTCGACGCCGCCGGCGAGATCCTCGAGCTGAAGAACACGATCAACACGATGGTCGACCAGCTCTCGTCCTTCGCCGACGAGGTCACCCGCGTCGCCCGCGAGGTCGGCACCGACGGCAAGCTCGGCGGCCAGGCAGAGGTCAAGGGCGTATCCGGCACCTGGCGCGACCTCACCGAGAACGTGAACCTGATGGCGAACAACCTCACCGACCAGGTCCGCAACGTCGCCGTCGTCACCACCGCGATCGCCAACGGCGACCTCTCCCAGCGAATCACCGTCGAGGCCAAGGGCGAGGTCGCAGCGCTCGCCGACACGATCAACTCGATGACCGACACGCTCCAGACGTTCGCCGAACAGGTCACGAGCGTCGCGCGCGAGGTGGGCACCGACGGCAAGCTCGGCGGCCAGGCGGACGTCCCGGGCGTGGCGGGCACCTGGAAGGACCTGACCGACAACGTGAACCTGATGGCGAACAACCTCACCGACCAGGTCCGCAACGTCGCCGTCGTCACCACCGCGATCGCCAACGGCGACCTCTCCCAGCGAATCACCGTCGAGGCCAAGGGCGAGGTCGCAGCGCTCGCCGAGACGATCAACTCGATGACCGACACGCTCCAGACGTTCGCCGAGCAGGTCACGACGGTCGCGCGCGAGGTGGGCACCGACGGCAAGCTCGGCGGCCAGGCAGAGGTCGAGGGCGTCGCCGGCACCTGGAAGGACCTGACCGACAACGTGAACCTGATGGCGAACAACCTCACCACCCAGGTGCGGAACATCGCCGCCGTCACGACCGCCGTCGCGAACGGCGACCTGACTCAGGAGATCACGGTCGAGGCCAAGGGCGAGGTCGCGGCGCTCGCCGACACGATCAACACGATGGTCGACCAGCTCTCGTCCTTCGCCGACGAGGTCACCCGCGTCGCCCGCGAAGTCGGCACCGAAGGCAAGCTCGGCGGCCAGGCCGAGGTCAAGGGCGTATCCGGCACCTGGCGCGACCTGACCGACAACGTGAACCTGATGGCGAACAACCTCACCGACCAGGTCCGCAACGTCGCCGTCGTCACCACCGCGATCGCCAACGGCGACCTCTCGCAGAAGATCACGGTCGAGGCGAAGGGCGAGGTCGCAGCGCTCGCGGAGACGATCAACACGATGGTCGACCAGCTGCGCTCGTTCGCGGCCGAGGTCACGCGCGTCGCCCGCGAGGTCGGCACCGAGGGCAAGCTCGGCGGCCAGGCAGAAGTCGAGGACGTTTCCGGCACCTGGCGCGACCTGACCGAGAACGTGAACTTCATGGCGTCGAACCTGACCGACCAGGTGCGGAACGTCGCGGCTGGTCACGACGGCCATCGCCGACGGCGACCTGACCCAGCGGATCACCGTCGAGGCCAAGGGCGAGGTCGCAGCGCTCGCGGACACGATCAACTCGATGACCGACACGCTGCAGAAGTTCGCGGCCGAGGTCACGCGCGTCGCGCGCGAGGTCGGCACCGAAGGCAAGCTCGGCGGCCAGGCCGAGGTCGAAGGCGTGTCGGGAACCTGGCGCGGGCTCACCGAGAACGTGAACCTGATGGCGAACAACCTCACCGACCAGGTCCGCAACATCGCCACCGTCACGACGGCCGTCGCAAACGGCGACCTGACGCAGAAGATCACGGTCGACGCACGCGGCGAGATCCTTCAGCTGAAGAACACCATCAACACGATGGTCGACCAGCTCTCCTCCTTCGCCGACGAGGTCACCCGCGTCGCCCGCGAAGTCGGCACCGAAGGCAGCCTGGGCGGCCAGGCCGAGGTCGAAGGCGTGTCCGGAACCTGGCGCGGGCTCACCGAGAACGTGAACCTGATGGCGGACAACCTGACCGACCAGGTCCGCAACATCGCGCAGGTCGCGACCGCGGTCGCGAACGGCGACCTGTCGCAGAAGATCACGGTCGACGCACGCGGCGAGATCCTTCAGCTGAAGAACACGCTGAACACGATGGTCGACCAGCTCTCGTCGTTCGCGGACGAGGTCACCCGCGTCGCCCGCGAGGTCGGCACCGAGGGCAAGCTCGGCGGCCAGGCCGAGGTCGAAGGCGTGTCCGGAACCTGGCGCGGGCTCACCGAGAACGTGAACCAGCTCGCGTCGAACCTGACGACTCAGGTGCGCGCGATTGGCGAGGTCTCCACTTCGGTGACCCAGGGCGACCTGACGCGGTCGATCGACGTCGAGGCGCAGGGCGAGGTCGCGGAGCTGAAGGACAACATCAACCAGATGATCGGCAACCTGCGCGAGACGACCGAGGCGAACGAGCAGCAGGACTGGCTGAAGACGAACCTCGCGCGCATCTCCGGCCTGATGCAGGGCCAGCGCGACCTGCGCACGGTCTCCCGGATGATCATGTCCGAGCTGACGCCGACGCGTCTCGGCCCAGCTCGGCGCCTTCTACATGGCCGAGAACGGCGACGGCGACGACACGACGCTGCGGCTGATCGCGAGCTACGGCTACAAGAAGCGCAAGAACCTCTCGAACGAGTTCCAGCTCGGCGAGGGCCTCGTCGGCCAGGCCGCGCGTCGAGAAGAGCCCGATCGTCGTCAAGAACGCGCCCGACGACTACGTGAAGATCACTTCGGGGCTCGGCGAGGGCGAGCCGGTGAACATCATCGACCTGCCGGTCCTGTTCGAGGACCAGGTGCTCGGCGTGATCGAGCTGGCGTCGTTCGACCCGTTCAGCGAGATCCACCTGACGTTCCTCGAGCAGCTGATGGAGACGATCGGCGTCGTCCTGAACACGCTGATCGCGAACCTGCGCACCGAGGAGCTGCTGCAGCAGTCGCAGTCGCTCACCCAGGAGCTGCAGAGCCAGTCCGAGGAGCTCCAGTCACGCCAGGACGAGCTGAAGCAGTCGAACGCGGAGCTCGAGGAGCAGGCGCAGTCGCTGAAGGCGTCGGAGGAGCTGCTTCAGCAGCAGCAGGAGGAGCTCCAGCAGACGAACGAGGAGCTGCAGGAGAAGGCGGCGCTGCTCGAGCGGCAGAACCGCGACATCGAGATCAAGAACCGCGAGATCGAGCTCGCGCGCGCCGGGCTGGAGGAGCGCGCCGAGCAGCTCGCGCTGAGCTCGAAGTACAAGTCGGAGTTCCTCGCGAACATGTCGCACGAGCTCAGGACCCCGCTGAACAGCCTCCTGATCCTCTCGAACATGCTGGCCGAGAACCCCGCCGGAAACCTCGACGAGAAGCAGGTCGAGTTCGCGAAGACGATCAACACGGCGGGCACCGACCTGCTGGAGCTGATCAACGACATCCTCGACCTCTCAAAGGTCGAGGCGGGCAAGATGGACGTGCACTCGTCGCAGCTCGAGCTGACCGGCGTGTGCGACTACGTCGAGCAGACGTTCCGTCCGGTCGCCTCCGACAAGGGGCTCGCGTTCAAGGTCGTCGTGGACGACGGCGCGCCGGCCGCGATCACGACGGACGAGCAGCGGCTCCAGCAGGTGCTGCGCAACCTGCTCTCCAACGCGTTCAAGTTCACCGACAAGGGCAGCGTCGAGCTGCACGTCGGCGCCGCCGGACCGGATGTCGTGTTCGCGAACGACCACTCGACCGGCGAGGACGCGATCGCCTTCGCCGTCACCGTTCTTTTGCTTCCGACAAGGCTCGCGTTCAATCTCTCGAAGACGGCGCCCCGGACGCAGTCACGACCGACGAGCAGCGGCTCCAGCAGGTGCTGCGCAACCTGCTCTCCAACGCGTTCAAGTTCACCGACAAGGGCAGCGTCGAGCTGCACGTCGGCGCCGCCGGACCGGACGTCGTGTTCGCGAACGACCATTTGACGCGGCGAGGACGTGATCGCCTTCGCCGTCACCGACACGGGCATCGGGATCGACTCGGACAAGCTGCGGCTTATCTTCGAGGCGTTCCAGCAGGCCGACGGCACGACCAGCCGCCGCTACGGCGGCACCGGCCTGGGGCTGTCGATCAGCCGCGAGATCGCGCGGCTCCTCGGCGGCGAGATCCAGGCGACCAGTGCGACCGGCGAGGGCAGCACGTTCACGCTCTACCTCCCGCGGGAGTACCACGCCCCGGAACGTCCGCCCGCTGCGCCCCCACGCGAGGTCCCGGCGGCGACGGACGGCCAGCCCGCCACAGCGCCCGCAACGCGGACGAACGAGGCAGCGCTGGCGGGGATCCGCGACGACCGTGACGCGATCAGCCCAGGCGAGGTCGTCTGCCTGGTGATCGACGAGGACCCCCAGATCGCCCGCACCCTGCTCGAGGCGGCGCGCGCGGGTGGCTTCAAGTCCATCGTCTCGCTCCGCCACGACTCGGGGCTCGCCCTCGCCCGCGACTGGGCCCCGGACGCGATCGTGGTCGGCTCCGGCCTGCCGACGCTGCTGCAGCTGAAGCAAGCCGCCGAGACGCGTCATATCCCGGTGCAAGTCGTGTCCTCGGCCGAGGAGCGCCACGAGGCGCTCGCTGCCGGGGCGGCGGGCCACCTCGAGCGCCCCCCGTCCGAGGAGCAGCTCACCAGCGCGTTCTCGGAGCTCTCGACATTCATCGAGCGTCCCGAGAAGACGCTTCTGATCGTGGACGACGAGGAAACCGCGCGGAAGAGCATCGCCGAGCTCCTCGGCGGCGAGGACGTGACGATCACGGCCGTCGGATCGAGCGAGGCTGCGCTGGAGGCGCTCGAAGGCCGCGTCTTCGACTGCATCGTCCTCGACCTCAAGCTGCCGAAGATGAGCGGATTCGACCTGCTCGAGCGGATCGGCGGCGACGACCGGCTGAAGGACATCCCGGTGATCGTCCACACGGGCAAGGAGCTGACGAAGCGCCAGGAGACGAAGCTGCGGCGCTACGCCAAGACGATCATCGTCAAGGACGCGCGCTCGCCCGAGCGGCTCGTGGCCGAGACGTCGCTCTTCCTGCACCGGCCCGAGTCCGCGCTCGGCGCAGAGCAGCGCCGCCTGCTCGAGCAGGTCCACACCGCGGACGCCGTCTTCGCCGGCAAGAAGGTGCTGGTCGTGGACGACGACGTGCGCAACCTGTTCGCGCTTGCCAGCGCACTGGAGGCACGCGGCATGGAGGTGCTGTTCGCGGAGAACGGCCGCGAGGGCCTCGACTGCCTCGAGGAGAACCAGGACGTCGATCTCGTCCTGATGGACCTGATGATGCCGGAGATGGACGGGTACGAGGCCACGGGCAAGCTGCGCGAGCGGCCGGAGTTCAAGGACCTGCCGATCATCTGCCTGACCGCCAAAGCGATGAAGGGCGACCGCGAGAAGTCGATCGAGGCCGGCGCCTCCGACTACATCACCAAGCCGGTCGACATCGAGCAGCTCCTGTCGCTGATGCAGGTGTGGCTGTACCGGTAGCGCCCCAGCCGGGCGGGGAGCTGGAGCGCATAGAGATCGAACTGCTGCTCGAGGGGATCGAGCGCCATTACGGCTTCGACTTCCGCGGCTACGCGCTCGGATCGCTGCGCCGCCGGCTCTGGCGCATGGCGGCGGAGGAGGGCGTGGAGTCGATCTCGGGGCTGCAGGAGAAGGTGCTGCACGACCCCGCGGCGATGGAGCGGCTCCTCGCGGGCCTCTCGGTCAACGTCACCTCGATGTTCCGCGACCCCACGTTCTTCGTGGCGTTTCGTGAGCACGTGGTCCCGCTGCTGCGCACCTACCCCTTCATCCGCGTCTGGAACGCCGGATGCTCGACGGGCGAGGAGACCTACTCGTTCGCGATCTTGCTCGCAGGAGGAGGGCCTGTACGAGCGCTCGCGGATCTACGCGACCGACTTCAACGCGGACGTCCTCAGCCGCGCGCGGGCCGGCGAGTTCGGGCTCGAGCGGATGCAGGAGTACACGCAGAACTACCAGCGCGCCGGCGGCAAGCGCGAGTTCTCCGCCTACTACTCGGTGCAGAGCGGGAACGCGAAGCTCGACGACCGCCTGACCGAGCACGTGGTCTTCGCCCAGCACAACCTGGCCTCCGACCGCTCCTTCAACGAGTTCAACGTCGTGCTCTGCCGCAACGTGCTCATCTACTTCGGCCGCGACCTGCAGCGGCGCGTGCACCGGCTCTTCTACGACAGCCTCGCCCGGTTCGGCGTTCTCGGCCTCGGCCAGAAGGAGACGCTGCGCTTCACCGACCTCGAGAGACCGCTACGAGGAGCTCGACCCCCGTGAGAAGCTGTACCGGAGGGTCGACTGATGGCATTCGAGCTGATCGCGCTCGGGGCGTCGTGGGGCGGGATGCGTGCGCTGGCCCTGGTCCTCGACGCGCTGCCCGCCGACTTCGAGCTGCCCGTGGTCGTGGCCCAGCACCGCCCGCCCTCCGGCGATGAGATGCTCGAGCGCGTGCTGGCCCGGAGCTCGAAGCTGGAAGTCGTCGCCGCGCACGACAAGGAGCCGCTGCGGCCCGGCACGGTGTACGTCGCGCCTCCCGACTACCACCTGATCGTCGAGCCTGGCCACCTCGGCCTCAGCACGGACGACTACGTCCAGTTCGCGCGCCCCTCGATCGACGTGCTGTTCGAGTCGGCGGCCGACGCCTACGGCGAGCGCGCCGTGGGAGTGCTGCTCACCGGCGTCAACCAAGACGGCGCAGCCGGCATGGCACGCATCGCGGCCGCCGGCGGCTACACGATCGCCGAGAACCCGGAAACCGCGGAGCGCCCGGAGATGCCGGCGGCGGCGGTCGCGCGCGGCGCCGCGCAGCGTGTGCTCGACCTCGACCGGATCGGCCCGTTTCTCGCCGGGCTGGATCCCGCGAAGGCCGGCGGGGAGGCCAGATGAGCGCTCGGTGGCGCCCGCGAAGGTCCTGCTCGTCGACGACCAGGTCGAGAACCTCGTCGCGCTCGAGGCGGTGCTCGAGCCGCTCGGCCAGACGCTGGTGCGCGCGCAGTCCGGCCACGAGGCGCTCGGGCACCTGCTCCGGGACGAGTTCGCGCTGATCCTGATGGACGTCCAGATGCCGGACCTCGACGGCTTCGAAACGGCCGCCTACATCAAGCGGCGCGAGAAGACGCGCCACGTCCCGATCATCTTCCTGACGGCGATCAGCAAGGAGCTCCACCACGTGTTCAGGGGCTACTCGGCCGGCGCGGTGGACTACGTGCTGAAGCCGTTCGACCCGCTCGTGCTTCGCTCCAAGGTCGCGGTCTTCATCGATCTCTACGAGAAGGAGCGCGCGCTGCGCGAGAGCGAGCGGCGCTTCCGGACGGCCTTCGAGCACGCCCCGATCGGGATCGCGTTGATGTCGCTCGAGGGTCGCTTCGTCGACGTGAACCGCGCGCTGCTCGCGATGCTCGACCGCTCGCACGCGGAGACGCTCAGGCAGCCGCCGGCGGCGCTGATCCACCCCGACGACCGCGCCGTGCAGAGCGACTACCTGAGCCGGATCGAGTCGGGCGAGCTGTCCGGGTTCAGCGCCGAGATCCGCTTCGTGCGCCCGGAGGGCGAGCCGGTGCCGACACTCGTCAGCGCCTCCGTCGTGCCGAACGAGGACGGCGCGCCGCTGCACGTGATCCTCCAGGTCACTGACCTGACCGAGCGGCACGCCGCCGAGCGCGAGCGCGATCGCCGGCAGCTCGAGCAGGGGGCCCGGCGCGAGGCCGAGGCGGTCGCGGCGACGCTGGGCAAGCTCCAGGGCGTCACGGACGTCGCCCTTGCTCACCTCGGCTTCGACGAGCTCGTCGCCGCGCTCCTCCCGCGACTCGTGGAGACTCTCGACGCCGACGCCGCGGGGATCATCGTGCTCGACACCGATCACGGCACCACGACAGCGTCCGGAGCCGCCCTGCTCCCGGGTGGAGCCATCGAGCGCGGCGACCGGATCCCGATGCCACAGGACTGCGCGGCGCCTCGCGGGCCTTGACGATGCCTCGGCGATCCGCGTGGTCGAGGACACCGACGTCCTCCACCCGCTGCTGCGCGAGAGCGGCGTGCAGTCGCTGGCCGCGGCGCCGCTCGACGCTCGAACACGGCATGACCGGCGCGATCCAGGTGGGAGCGGTGCGGTCGCGGGACTTCACCGCGCAGGAGGTGTCGCTCCTCAGCCTGCTCGCGGACCGGGCCGCCCTCGCGGTGCGGCACGCCCGCCGCTACGAGCACGAGCGCGGCGTCGTCGAGACGCTCCAGCGAAGCCTTCTTCCACCCTCCCTCCCACTCGTGCCCGGCTTCATGATGGCCGCGCGCTACCTGCCTGCGCAGGCCGATGCCCAGGTCGGCGGCGACTGGTACGACGTGATCGTCCTCGAGGAGGGCCGCGTGGCCGTCGCGATCGGGGACGTCTCGGGCCACGGCATCCGTGCGGCCGCGCTCATGGGCCAGCTCCGCAACGCGCTCCGCGCGTACGCGTTCGAGGGCTACCCGCCCTCGGTGGCCGCGCGGCCGGCTCGACAGCCTCGTGCGCCAGGTTGAGAGCGGCTGGTTCGCCACCTTCGCCCACGCGGTCATCGAGCCGGAAAGCGACAAGGTCACGATCGCGAACGCGGGCCACCCCGCGCCCCTGCTCGTCGCACCGGACGGCGAGCGCGCGCTTCCTGGACGACGGCCGCGGCAGCCCGCTCGGAACAGCCCGCACGGAGAACCCCTACGACGAGGACACCTACGAGCTGCCGGCGGGGTCCCTGCTCTTCTTCTACACGGACGGGCTCGTCGAAAGGCGCGGCACACCGCTGCTCGATTCGCTCGAGAACCTACGGAGCGTCGTCGAGGACGGCCCCACCGATCCCGAGGCGCTGTGCGAACACGTCCGCGCCGCGCTGCTCGGCGACGACCCGCCGCGCGACGACGTCGCCTTCGTCGCCATCCGGATGATCCCGCTGACCGAGAAGAAGCTGAAGCTGACGATGCCCGCGGAGCCGAAGACGCTGGTGGCGGCGCGCTCGATCGTGGGCCGCTGGCTGACAGCCGCGGGCGCGGACGACCAGGCCGTCCGCGATCTCCAGATGGCCGCTCATGAGGCGTGCGCGAACGTGATCGAGCACGCCTACCGGTTCCGCGAGGCCACCTTCGAGCTCGAGGGCGAGATCGCCGACGGCGCGGCCATCCTGCGAATCCGGGACACGGGCGGCTGGCGCGGCGCGGGCAACCCGGACCGTGGCCGCGGCTTCGCGATGATGAAGTCCCTGGTCGACGACATCGACGTCGAACGGGAAGAGGGCGGCACCACCGTGACCCTGCGCCGCAGCCTGAAGCGCGGTGTCAGCGCGCCGAACGACGAGAGCAGACCGGGACGGACGCGAGACACCGCGGCGCGGCTCGCGCCGGGGCGCTTCGAGCGGTACATCGCGTGATCGGCCCGGCGGATGAGGCCGTCCGGCGTCGTGGCGGCCGGATTCGCGGTGAAGGCGATGCCGACGCTGGCTGCAATCTCCAGCCCGCCCGGATAGGGCCGGCCCAGCTCCTCCGCCACCCGCTCGCCCAGGTGGAGCGCGGCCTGCTCGTCGCCCGACTTCCTCGGCCAGGATCGTGAACTCGTCGCCTCCGTATCGCGACACGGTGTCGGCGGTCCGAACGAGCGTGCGCAGGCGGCGGCCGGCCTCGACGAGCACCGCGTCGCCCGCCTCATGGCCGTGCACGTCGTTCACCTGCTTGAAGCCGTCGAGATCGACGAACAGGACCGCCAGCGGGACGGTGCGCCTGCGGGCGCGAGCCAGCGCCTGCTCCAGCCGGTCCTCGAACAGCTCGCGGTTCGGGAGGCCGGTCAGCCCATCGTGCAGCGCACGGTGCGTGAGCGCCTCGGTATGGCGCCGGAGCTGGTGAAGGTCGATGAAGACGGCCAGCTTCGACCTGAGGACCGCCGGGTCGAACGGCTTCACGATGTAGTCCACCGCCCCCGCCGAGTAGGCCTCGAGGCTGCGCTCGGGCGCATCCTCGCCCGTCACGAAGATGATCGGCACGTAGCGGGTCTTCTGGCGCCGTCGAATGGCCGCCGCCGTCTCGAAGCCGTCCATGCCGGGCAGGCCGACGTCCATCAGGATCGCGGCCACGTCGGGCTGGTGCAGAAGGAAGCGGAGCGCCTCCTCCCCCGACGTCACCGTTGTGAGGTGCGCGTTGAGTGGCTCGACGGTGGCGCGGATCGCCTCGAGCGCTGTCGCGCTGTCCTCAACGGCTAGGAGTTCAACTGGTTTTTGCATCCATGCCTCGCGCGTCGAATTCCCGAGGCGAGGCCCGGCGAAACCCCTAAGACCGATCTTTCATCTTCCGCGTGTCCCGCGGTTCGAGGAACGGCTCCTTCTCCTCCGACATCCCGCCCTCGATCTGGCGGCCTCGCTCCAGCTCGGCGTTGAGCTCGGCGCCGAACAGGACGGCGATGTTCGTGATCCACAGCCAGGTCAGGAAGACGATGACCCCGCCGATCGCGCCGTAGGTCTCGTTGTAGGACGAGAAGTTGGCGACGTAGAAGGCGAATGCGGCCGACGCGGCGATCCATAGGAGCACTGCGACCACTCCGCCAGGGCTGACCCACTGGAACTTGGGGTGCTTCACGTTCGGCGACGCGTAGTAGAGGATCGCGAACATCAGGCTGACGATCGCGATCAGCACCGGCCACTTCGCGATGTTCCAGATGTCCACGACGCTCTGGTCGAGGCCGATCACCTTCCCGGCCTGCTCGGCGAGGCCGCCGGTGAAGACCACGCCCACCGCGGTGATCGCCAGGAGCAGCAGCAGGACGAGCGTGGTCCCGACACGCGTGGGGAGGCTCTTCCAGATCGGGCGCCCCTCCTCGACGTCGTAGATGGAGTTCGAGGCGCGCATGAACGCCGAGACGTAGCCCGAGGCGGACCAGATCGCCAGCGCGAGACCGACGATCAGCATGATGCCGGCGGCGCCCTGGCTCTTCTGAAGGTTCTCGATCGCGCTTGTGAAGATGTCGTTCGCCGGGCCGGGGGCGACCTGGCCGAGGTTGTCGATCAGCGTCTGCGTGGTCCCGCTGCCGAGCAGTCCAAGGACCGAGACCAGGGCGAGTAGCGCGGGGAAGATCGAGAGGATCGCGTAGTAGGTGAGCGCCGCCGCCCAATCGGTGAGGTTGTCCTCCTTGAACTCGCTGATGCGTGCGCTTGATCGCATGCCACCAGCCGCGCTTGCCGAGATCGGTGGGCGTGTCGGGCTTGCCGTCGCCGCTGACCGCGTGCTCGTCGCGGACGCCTTCCGTGGTGCCTTCTCGAACCTTTGCCATGGCCCGGGGGTGCCCGAGGGCGCCGGGTCCAAACACATCCGCCCGCGTCTACTCCGGCTCGGTCTGCCCGACCACCCGCGCCGGCGCGCCAACGGCGATGGAGTTGTCGGGGATCTGGCCACGGACCACGCTGTTCGAGCCGATGATGCAGCGCTCGCCGATGTCCGCGCCGCGCAAGATCGCCACCCGCTCGCCGATCCAGGTGCCGCGGCCGATGCGGATGGGGCTCGTCGCGAGCGGCCCGTGCAGCGGGCTCGGCGCACCCTTGACGAAGGTGTGGTCCGAGTCGATCACCGACGTGAACGAGCCCATCGCGACGTAGTCCTCGATCACGATCGACTCCGCGGCGGTGAGCGTGCAGTAGGGCCGGATGCCGACGTTCGACCCGATCCGGATGACGGGCTCCGTGGCGCCCCACGCGGCGCGCTCCACGGACAGCCAGGCGCCGTGGAAGATCAGGACGTTGCTCCCCACGCTCATGAGCTGCGGCCCGAACACCCAGTCCGGGCGGTACAGGATCGAGCCCGAGCCGAACTCGTGGAAGCGCAGCCGCCACCAGGGGCGAGTGATCCGTCCGCGAAGCGCGACGCGCTTCATCGGACGGGCTGATGTAGCTCCTCACAGGTAGCCGAGCGTCCGCATCTGCTCCTCGATGCGGGCGAGCTCCTCTGGAGAGGCGGTTGGGACATCCGAGCCTGCGGGAACGGGCGCCGCCGGCTCCGACGGCCTGGTCCTCGATCGCCGCCAGCAGGTCCGGCGGCGCGTCGGCGCGGCCGACGACCTGCGGCCGCTCCTCGAGTGGGTCGGCTGCCAGGTCGAAGAGCTGGAGCTCGTCGCCGTGGCGCAGAAGCTTGGTGTCGCCCCGGACCGCGGCGTCCATGTGGGTGGACAGCTTCACGAGCGCCTCGGGCCCCGCTCCCCACTCCTCGACCGCCTTCACCTTGCGCTCGTCATCGTCGGCGCCGGGCGGGTCGAACTGGGCGACGGCGATCTCCGGAGCCTCGCGCGGCCAGGGGTGGTCGTCCAGCCCGACCGCGTCGGCGATCACGCGCGGGACCTCGGTCAGGCTCGTCACGTCGCCCGGCAGGTTCGGGCCGCTCGCGATCAGCGGAACGTGCAGCAGACGCTCGTCGAGCGAATAGGCGTGCCCCATCAGCCCGCCCTCGCCGAAGTTCTCGCCATGGTCCGAGCACACGAGGACGAGCGTGTCGTCGAGCTTGCCGGCGTCGTCCAGCGCCGTCAGCGTGTCCGCCATCCACGAGTCGAGCTGCCGGATCGAGCGGTCGTAGAGGTGCCGCATGCGCTCCAGCGCCTCGGCCGGGACGTCGAACTCGGACACGCAGGCGCGCCAGATCGCGATCATCGTCAGGTGCCTCCGCGCCTCCTCCGCCGACCGGATGCGGTCGAGCGGCCCGAGGTCGTTCCAGGGCTTCGGCGGGAGATACGGCGAGTGGCACTCGATCAGGTTCGTGAACCAGAACGTCAGGCCCGTCGCTCGGCTCGGCGAACCAGTCGCGCAGGACCTTGCCGGCCTGGGCGCCGCCGTCATCGTCGCGTGCGCGGAGCGCGTCGAGCGCCCAGCGCGCCCGCGGGCCGAGCTCGCTCGAGACCATCTCGCCCGCTCTCGGCGACGCGATGTCGCGCAGCTCGTCGAAGCCGGTGGCGAAGCCGCTCGCGTTCGAGATCCAGACGTTGCAGCTGACCGCTCGCGTCCGGTACCCGTTTGCGCGCATGACCTGCGGCAGGAAGCGATCCGCCAGGCTCTCGACGCGCGCGCGACACCCGGGAGGCGACTCACCGGGAGCCTGGCTCAGCCCAACCTCGCGCGGGAGCGCCCCCGTGAACATCGACACGTGCGAGGGCATCGTCCAGCACGCCGTGGCGTGAACCCGCGGCAGCGCCTTTCCCCGCGCCGCGAGCTGCGCGAGCGCCGGCGTCGTGCCCTTGGCCGCGCCGTATGGCTCGAGCGCGTCCGCCCGGGCGGTGTCGAGCACCACCAGCAGCACGTTCGGGCGGTCCATGGCGCGAAGGATAAGCTGAAAAACGGTGCGGAATCTCGTCTTCATCACGCTCGACAGCTGCCGCTACGACTCGTGGACCGCCGCCGAGCCGAAGACGCTCGCGCGCATCGGGCCAGGTCGAACGGCGCTACTCGTTCGCCACATGGACGGCCCCGTCGCACTACAACCTGCTCACCGGCCTCATCCCGCACACGAGCCCGCCGCACGTCTTCGCCTCCGAGTACTACAAGGAGGACTTCCTCCGCTACAGCGACCGGCTGGGCGTCGACGGGATCGAGTTCAAGCGCTTCCTCCCGCACCTGTGGCTGCCCACGTTCCTCAAGGAGATCGGCTACCGCACCCACGGGATGGTCTCCTTGCCGGTGCTCAACCCGCTGACCGGCATCAACCGCTCGTTCGACACGTTCGAGCTGATGCAGAGCCACAACGACATGGCCGCGATGGTGGACCAGATGCACTTCGACTCGGACCAGCCGGCCTTCTACATGCTCAACGTCGGCGAGACGCACTACCCGTATGCGCTGCCGCACGAGGACCCCAAGGACTGGCCGCGCATCTCAGGCGTGCACGGCGTCTTCAAGCACATGGGCGACCCGGGCATGGACGCGCCCGAGCAGTTCTTCGACCAGGACCAGCTCGACGCGCTCAGGCAGCGCCAGATCGACGCCGTCACCTACCTGGACGAGAACGTGTTCCCGCGCCTTTTCGAGAAGCTCCCCCCGGAGACGTGGCTCGTCGTCACGGCCGACCACGGTGAGCTGTTCGGCGAGGAGGGCTTCTTCGGCCACGGGCCGGTCCAGCACCCGAAGGTCACCGAGGTCCCCTTCGTCGAGGGCCTCGCGCCCCGCTAGTCCGTTTCCTTCAGCGCGTCCTCGCGGTCGAGGTTGAACTCGAGCTCGACGACCTGGTCGCCGTCGAAGCGGAACACCGACGCCGCCTCCTCCTCCATCTCGACGCCGCCGCGCTTCGTCACACCGCGGAGACGCACGAACATGACGACGCTGTCGCCCCGCTCGAAGACGTCGTCGAAGTAGATGCGGAAGCTCTCCCAGGCCTCGAGCCAGTTGGCCCAGCCCTCGCGGAACCCTTCCGGGCCCGTCGTGCCGAATTCGGCGCTTGCGCCGGGCGCGACGAACCTGACGACCGCGTCCTGCGCGATCAGGTCCCCGGTCTCGATGCCGCCGCCACCCTCACCCAGGAGCTGCGCGAAGTCCGCCCCGTCCGGCGGCATCACCGCCCGCACGCGCTCCAACCGGCTCCCGCTCATGTCACGCAGTATTGCCCCCTTTTCCGTCCTGATGCGCCCCTACCGTGGATTGCGGTTCGCCTATGCGATCGGCTGCACGACAGCTGGCCCGGCTCGTCCCCGTGCCGCGAAGCGTCAAGCCCAGGCTTCTCGACCTGACCGAGTGCCCGCATTGCGCTTCGCCCTACGTCCAGCCGACCGACGGGCGTGCTCTTCCCGACGGCAAGGTGTCGCTGACCCTTCGCTGCCCCGACTGCTCCGCGTGGATGACCGGGACGTTCTCGGCCGAGCGGGTACGCGAGCTCGACCGGCAGCTCTCGCTCGGCAGGGCCGCCCTGCGCGCTTCCTACGAGCGCGCGGTCCGGGTCAACATGTCTCGCGAGCTGCACGCGCTCGCCGCCGCCTTCGCGCGCGACCTCATCGGACCGGACGACTTCAACCACGGTCGAGGTGCTGCTCGTACCAGGACCACGTCTCCCTGAGCCCTTCATCGAGCTCCCAGCGCGGCTCCCAGCCGAGCTCGGAGCGGATCCGGCTCGAGTCGAGGAACTGGCGGTCGATCTCGCCGTGTGGCGTGCCCTCTCCCTGAACGTCCGGCTCGACGTCGCGGCCTGAGACGGCGATCAGCCGGTCGACGATCTCCCTGACCGAATAAGGACTGGCCGGCGCCCGCGTTCCAGGCGCGCCCGTGCATCTCGTCCTCGTCGAGCGACCGGGCGATCGCGAGGTATGCGTCGACCGCGTCGGCCGCGTAGATGTAGTCGCGCTCGGGCGTCCCGTCCGAGCGAATCACCGGGCGCTCGCCGCGCACGAGCGCGCGCGCCGTGTCCGGAACGATCCGGCTGAAGTTGAAGTCGCCGCCGCCGTAGACGTTCGCCAGCCTCGTCACGGCCACGGGCAGTCCGTAGGTCACGGCATATGAGCGCGCGATCATGTCCGTCGCCGCCTTCGAGACGTCGTACGGATAGCTCGGCTGGAGCGAGAAGTCCTCCGCGTAGGGAAGCTCGTCGTGGCTGCCGTACGCCTTGTCCGACGACGCGACGACGATCCGCTCGATCCCGCTCCCCACCACCGCCACCGCGCGGCACGCCTCCAGCAGCATGTACGTGCCGCGGATATTCGTCTCCCAGGTGGAGAGCGGCGACCGGTTCGCCGTGCCGACGATCGTCTGCGCGCCCAGATGGAAGACCGCCTTCACCTCGTACTCGTTCAGCGTGCGGACGAGCGACTCGTAATCCACGAGGTCACCGAGCACGACATCGCAGCGGTCCTCGAGGCCCTCGATGCCGAAACGCGACTCCGCCGGTATGTCCCGCCGCAGCACGACGACGCGGGCGCCCTCGTCGAGCAGCCGGCTGACCAGCCACGACCCGATGAAGCCCTGCGCGCCGGTGACCAGCGCGTGCGTCCCGCGCCAGCTCAAGTCTTGACCAGCGAGCGCCACGGCGCCTCGCCGCGCTCCCACAGCTCGTTCAGGAGGAGGTTGTCCTTGTAGGTGTCCATGCAGTCCCAGAAGCCCTCGTGGCGGAACGCGCGCAGCTCCCCCTCCGCCGCGAGCTGCTCGAGCGGCCGGCGCTCGAGGACGTCGTCCGGCCCGATCCGGTCGAGCGCCGCCGGCTCCATCACGAAGAACCCTCCGTTGACCCAGCTCTCGAGCTGAGGCTTCTCGGTGAATCCGTCGACGCGGCCGTCGTCGGCGATGTGCACGACGCCCCACGGGTTCTGCGGCCGGACGACGGTGACGGTGGCGGCGCGCACCGTGAGAGCGGTGGTACTCGAGCAGGCGGGACAGGTCGATGTCGGCAACGCCGTCGGCGTAGGTCAGGCAGAAGGTGCCGCCCTCGAGGTGCTCGCGCGCGCGAGCGACGCGCCCTCCCGTAGGCGTGTCCTCGCCCGTGTCCACGCACGTCACGTTCCACGGGCAGGCCTGGGTGAACTCGCGGATTCGGTCTGCGCCGTAGCCGAGCAGCAGGACGAAGTCCGACAGGCCCTGCGACGCGTACAGGCTCATCACGTGCCACAGGATCGGCTTGCCGCCGATCTCGACCAGCGGCTTGGGCAGGATCTCGCCGGACTCGCGCATGCGCGTGCCCTTCCCTCCGCAGAGAATCGCCACCGGGAGCATCGCGCGGAGCGTACCGGCGGCTAGAGATCCGGCACGGCGAGGACCGCCGAGTGCGCGAGGCCGGCGCGGCGGCGCGCGGGATGGCCCGCGCCGAGCGGGACGCGATAGCGGCGCGGGCCTTCCGTGATGCGGAACCCGGCCGACTCCACCATCAGCCGGTGGCCCGCGACGTTCGGAATCCACCACTGAACGCGGTCACCGCCGCGGAACCACGCGGCCGGCCGGCGCGGGGACAGCAAGCTGAGCCGCCGGTCGACCTGCTCGGCGGACACGAACGATTCGCCGCAGACGCCCCGGATCGCCTCGAGTGCGCGCACCGGGTCGCGCAGGTGGAGCAGCAGGCTGCCGCAGACGACGACGTCGAACGTGCCGTCCTCGTCCGGATCGAGGTCGTACACGCTCCGCTCCACCCTTTGGACCGCCGACCCGAGCGCCTCCTTCGCGATGTCGAAGCCGAGCCCCTTGCGCTGGCCGACCATCTCCGCGAGCCGCTCCGGCCCGAGCACGCGCGTGCGCGCGGGCCAGTCCCAGCGCGTGTGGTCCTCGATGTCCACGGCGACCACCTCGGCCGCGCCCCGGCGCTCCATCTCGAACGCGAGGAAGCCGTCATAGGTCCCCACGTCGAGACAGCGCTTGCCGCGGACGACGGGCCAGGGAAGCCTGTCCACGATCGGCCGGAGGTCGAACATGCCGGGCGTCGCCGCGTCCGGCGCAAGCTCGAGCGTGTGGTACCAGACGGGGTTCGACGCGATCTTGGCCTGGACGTCCACGCGGCGCAGGTTACGCCGGGCCCGGCGCGGCACGCAGGTAGCCGCGGACCTCGCGCAGGAGCTGCCGCTCGACGAGCCACGTGGCGAGAACGGTGACCGCCAGGTA
Organism: uncultured Thermoleophilaceae bacterium; assembly: GCA_963839405.1. Taxonomy (GTDB): domain Bacteria; phylum Actinomycetota; class Thermoleophilia; order Solirubrobacterales; family Thermoleophilaceae; genus DASPHG01. The sequence continues at coordinate 19,336 of CAWIUV010000007.1, read as the reverse complement.
GAGGCCCAGCTCGGCGAGCGCAAGCCCGGCCGACCGGTCGGCATCGCTCGCGGCCCGCACCGCGAGCACGGCGGCGACGGCGGGCACGCTCGGCGCGATCGCGCGCGCGGAGTGGATCAGGATCTGGAAGCTCGGGAACAGGCGCGACAGGTACCAGACGCGCCCGACAAGGCTGATCGCCGTCGCGATCGCCATCCCGATGGCCAGCCCGTCGAGCCCCTCCGCGATCAGAAGCGGGACGGCGATGGCGAGCATCGACGACCAGGCCGATGACGCCCATGACGCCGATCGGCTTCGTCTCGCCGCGCGCGCGGAAGAAGGCGGTCCAGTTGTAGCCGATGTGGTTGAACGCGGCGATCAGGCCGAACGCCTGGATCAGGCCGACCGCGGGCTCCCACTCGTCGCCGTACACGAAGTCGACGAGATCGCGGGCGAAGAGCGCGAGCCCGACGCCGAACGGCATCCCCCACATCAGCCCGAGCCGGTTCGACTTGACGAACGCCTCGAACAGCAGCTCGGTCCGGTCCTTGACGGCGCAGATCGCCGGATAGAGCGTCTGGGTCACGATCGCGTCCACGCGGTCGCCGTACGCACGGATGCTGCTCGCCAGGCCGATCATGCCCGCCCCCGCCAGCCCCAGCTCATACTCGCCCGTGAACACGAGCACCTGCACGCCGATCACCCGCGAGGCCGACGCTACGAACAGCGGGGTGCTGAACTGGATGTACTCGCGCATCTTCGCGCCGCGCTCGAAGAGGAACCCGAGCCGGTATGGAGACGCGTGCGTCACCGCGGCCGCCCCGGCGATCCGGCCCGCGAGCGTGCCGATCACGAGGCTCCAGTAGCTCGCTCCGGCGACTGCCAGCGCCGACCGTCACGACGAAGGCGACGACCGGGTCCACGGCCTGGAGCTTTCGCTGCTCCAGGAACCGCATCTGCCGGTAGAAGATCCACAGCGGCGACTGGAGCGTGGCCGACCGGGATGGCGAAGAGACGACGAGGCCGGGCAGCAGGATCTCCGACTCGCCGTAGGCGAGCGCCACCAGCGGCAGCGCGACCAGAGCCAGCACGAGCAGGATCCCGTTCAGGATCGCCTCGAGCGTGAAGGCGCGCTGGAACGCGCGCTCCTGGTCAGACTCGTCCTGCTGGACGAACTTGTCGCCGACCATGCCCTCCTTGAGCAGCCCGAGCGTGCCGATCGCCAGGAGCAGGATCGTCCACACGCCGTAGTCCGACGGCAGGAGCAGCGCCGCGACGATGAGCCCGCGCAGCAGGTTGAGCGTGTCGAGCCCGACCGTGAACGCCGCGTTCACGATCGTGCCGCGCGCCGCGATGCGGCGGATTCCGCCGCTGGCGCCGGGCGGCAGCCTGTCGCTCGGGACCGTGCTCATCCCGCTTGCGCCGCGCGCAGCTCGAGCTCCTCGTAGCGCGGGCCGATCTCAGACCAGTCCCACCGCCGCGCGTGCTCGCGGCACGCCGTCGCTCGCGCCGGTCAGCTCGAGCGCCTCGTCGAGCGCCGTCACCAGCGCATCGCGGCTGTCGGGCTCGAACAGGCGGCCGACCTCGTCCGTGACGATCTCCGGGCCCGCTCCGGAGCGCGCAGCCACCACCGGGGTGCCGGCCGCCAGCGCCTCCACGAGCGCGACGCCGAACCCCTCCTCGATCGACGGGAGCACGGCCACGTGCGCGCGGGCGAGCAGGTCGGGGACGTCGGCCGTCGGGTCGCCGGGCAGGCACTCGGCGCCCTCGGGCAGGTCGAGCTCGAGCCACGGCTCGCGCTTGCCGGCCAGCACGAGCCGCGCCTCGGGCCGCCGGCGTCGCAGCTCCGAGAACGCCTCGAGCAGCAACGGGATCCGCTTGCGCGGGTCGGACAGGCTGCCCGTGTACGCGATCGTCGGGACCTTCTCGCGCTCCACGTCCCGCGCGAACGCCTTGCGTGTCCACGCCGGGCGGGATCACCTCCGGCCTCTTCAGCAGGTAGCGCTCGAACGGAACCGCGGCCGCCTCGCTGAACACGCTGCAGCCTGCCGAGTCCGCCGCGGCCGTCAGGTTCATGTCCATCCGGTACCGGCGCGCGACGAGGTAGCCGCGCGTCGTGATGCCCGTGGTCGTGAACACGACCGGCGGGCCTCCGCGCCGGCGCGCCTGCAGGGCCGCCCATGCGCTGACCGAGTGGAAGGCATGCGCCACGTCGAACGAACCGCGGAGCAGGTCCCAGCTCTGGATCGGCACCGTCGCCAGGAAGTCCTCGTACGCGCGCCGAGCGAGCAGCCGGTCGGGTGGCCGCCACGAGCGCACCACGCGAACGCCGTCCTCCTCGGTTCGCGTGCGCGCGCCGCGATGCGTGGTGAGGACCGTGACCTCGTGCCCCTCGGACGCCGAGCCAGCGTTGCGAGGCCGTTCAGGATCCGCTCGGCGCCGCGGCGGACCTCGGGCCAGTAGGTCGGGTGGAGCAGTGCGATCTCGCATGTCAGATCACGGGCGCCCGGTGGCGAAGCGCGGCGCGCGCCGTGGCCGCGACGCCGGCGAGATCGACGAGCATGCGGCCCGGGAGGTCGATGCGCGGCACGGGCGAGGCCGCGCGGCGTCCGCTCGTAACCGATCAGGTGGTAGCGGACGTACGGCGCTGCCGCGACCAGCGCCACCGGGCCGGCCCGGCGCGACGCCAGCACGCCTGCGACCGCCATCAGGACGCGTGGGTGGCCGGCTCGCCAGAACAGGCCGGCCTCCAGCGCGCGCCGCTGCCCGGCGTGCGAGGCGATGACGAGCGGGATGGTGTTCCAGCGGCCCTGGTCGCGAACCGCATCCCAGACGTGGCGCGAGTGGACGGCGTGCCACACGCGCGCTCCGTCGACGTACACCGAGCGCGCGCCCGCGGCGAGCGCGCGCAGGCCCAGGTCGGCGTCCTCGCCCCCGCCGTCGAAGCGCTCGTCGAAGCCGCCCGAGCCGCTCGAGCAGCTCGCGCGGGTAGGCCATGTTGCACGTCTCGTACCAGCCGCTCGGGCCGACGATCGACTGGCTTCGGGCGAGGCCGTGCAGGCGCCTGACCTCGTCCGGGTCCGGCTCGGTGCGCCCTTGGAGCAGGAAGCTCCCCTGCTCGCGCTCGGCGGCCTCGACGAAGCGCTCGAGCCAGTCCGGCGCGGGCCGGCAGTCGTCGTCGGTGAACGCGATCAGCCGTCCGCGGGCGGAGGCGATGCCCTTGTTGCGCAGGGCGCCCGGGCCCGCCCTGGGGCTCTCGATGACCTTCGCCCCGAGCTCCTCGGCCGAGCCGATCGTCTCGTCAGGCTCGCGCCCGCGCACCACGACGACCTCGTAGCGGTCGCTGGGAAGCGTCTGCTTCTGCAGGGCCTCGAGCAGGAACGCAAGGCGCGTCTCCCGACCCACCGTGGGCACGACGACCGAGACATCCGGAGATGCCGCTCACCGGTCAGAGCGCCGGTGTCCGGTGGCGGACGGAGGCGGCGGCTGCGACGGCCATCTCGGCGCCGTCCACGAGCGCCCGCGCCGGCAGGTCGGCGAGCGCGCGCGCCATCCCGCGGGGCGTGCGCGCGTATCCGCGCAGATGGTGGTCCAGATACGGCGCGGCGGCCGCGGCGGCGAGCAGCGGGCGGTGCCTCAGCGGGACCGCCAGCGTCGGCCAGGAGCAGCGCCCAGTGCGCGCGCCGGCCGAACAGCCCAGCGGCGAGCGCACGCCGCTGTTGCGGATGCCGCTCGAGCACGAGCGGCACGCTTCGCCACCGGCGCGTGTCGCGCAGCGCCTTCCCCAGGTGCCGCGAGTGCACGGCGTGGCGCACGACCGCGTCCGCCACGAAGTGCTGCTCCGCCCCCGCCGCCGACGGCGCGCAGGCCCAGGTCGGTGTCCTCGCCGCCGACCGGATAGTCGCCGGTGTCGGCGCCGCCGAAGCGCTCGTCGAAGCCACCGAGCCGTTCGAGCAGCTCGCGCGGGTAGGCGATGTTGCACGTCTCGTACCACCCGCTCGGCGCGGAGATCTCCTGCGTCACGGCCAGCCCGTGCAGGCGCCTGATCTCGTCGGGGTCGGGCTCGGTTCGGCCCTGGAGCAGGAAGTCGCTATCGCGCCCGTTCGCCGCGGCGAGCAGCTGCTCGAGCCAGTCGGCCGCGGGCCGGCAGTCGTCGTCGGTGAACGCGACCAAGCGGCGCCGTGGTCGCCCGCCAGCCGACGTTGCGCTTCGCCGCCGGCCCGGAGCTCGCCGCGGCCCACAGGAACCTGACCTGCAGGCCGTCCGGCGCCGACGATGTGGGTCCCGGCGCGTCCGCGCGGACGACCACGACCTCGAACCGCTCGCGCGGCAGGGTCTGCCGGGCCAGCGCGTCGAGCGCGAAGGCCAGGCGAGTCTCGCGGCGCGCGGTGGGGATGACCACGGCCACGTCAGGTCTGTCCCCGGAAGCCAAGGTAGGCCGCATTATGCTCGCGCGGGATGCGGATACTGAGCGTCGGGAACATGTACCCGCCCCATCATTTCGGCGGGTACGAGCTCATCTGGCGCGGCGCGGTCGAGCACCTGCGGGCGGCTGGTCATGAGGTCCGCATCCTCACCACCGACCACCGCAACCCGGATCCGGACGCGACGGTGGCGGAGGATCCTGACTGCCATCGCGAGCTGCGCTGGTACTGGCGCGATCACGAGTTTCCACGCGTTGGCCTCCCGGCCCGGCTGCGGCTCGAGCGGCACAACCTGGGCAGCCTGCGGCGCCACCTCGACGAGTGGTCGCCCGACCTGGTGGCGTGGTGGTCGATGGGCGGCATGTCCATGTCGCTGATCGAGTACGTGCACCGCGAGGGGCGGCCCGCGGTGGCGGTCGTCATGGACGACTGGCCGACGTACGGCCCGCTCGTGGACGGCTGGCAGAAGCCACTCCGCAAGCGTCGCCGGCTCGCGCGCCTGGTCGAGAGGCTGACCGGCATCCCGACCCTCCGCGATCTCGGCGCGCGCACGCGGTGGGTCTTCATCAGCCAACACCAGCGCGAGCGGACCGAAGGGTCGCTTGGAGCGCTTGCCGGATGCCCACATCGCGAACGCGGGCGTGGACGGCCGCCTCTTCCAGCCGGCCCCGGAGCATCCTTGGCGCTGGCGGCTCCTCTACTGCGGCCGGGTCGATCCGCGGAAGGGCATCGACCTGGCCGTCGCGAGCCTGCCCCTGCTCCCCGACGAGGCGACGCTCGCGGTGGTAGGCGACGGCGACCCTGCACACCGGGCGGAGCTCGAGCGCCTCGCGGAAGAGCTCGACGTGGGCGACCGGGTGCGCTTCGAGCGCGTCGACCGGTCGCGGCTCGCCCAGACGTTCGCCGACAACGACACGCTCCTCTTCCCGGTGCGCTGGGAGGAGCCATGGGGGCTCGTCCCCCTCGAGGCCATGGCCGTCGGGCTGCCCGTGGTGGCGAGTGGCCGCGGCGGCTCGTCCGAGTACTTCGCCGACGGAGACAACTGTCTGCTCGCCGACCCGGACGCGGGGCCCGAGCCCGCTCGCGGACGCGCTGCTGCGGCTCGCGGAGGACGCGGAGCTGCGCAAGCGGTTGCGCGAAGGCGGTCTGGCGACGGCCGAGCGCTATCCCGACACGGCGTTCGCGAGCGCGGTGGCGGACGCAGCCGCGGAGGCGGCGGCCGCGTCTTGAGCGCCGAGATCTCCGTCGCCGTCGTGTCGTGGAACACGCGCGACGACCTGGAGCGCTGCCTCCGCTCGCTGCAGCCCGACGTCGAAGCGGGGCTCGCCGAGGTCTGGGTGGTGGACAACGGCTCGGGTGACGGGTCGCCTGACCTCGTCCGCGAGTCGTTCGCCTGGGCCAGGCTCGAGGAGCCCGGCGAGAACCTGGGCTACGGCCGCGCGGTCAACCTGGTCGGTGAGCGCTCGGCCACGCCCTGGCTCGCTGCCTCGAACGCCGACGTCGAGTTCGAGCCGGGTGCACTCGAGCGGATGCTCGCCACCGGCCGCGAGTCGGGGGCGGGCGCGGTCGCCCCGCGGCTGATCCTGCCGGACGGGTCCACTCAGCATTCCGTGTACGGCTTCCCGTCGATCTTCTTCCTGCTCGCGTTCAACGCCGGCCTGTACCGGGTGGTCCCCGGCCTCGGCGACCGGCTGCTGATCGAGGGGCATTGGGATCCGGACCGATCGCGGGCCGTGCCGTGGGCGATGGGCGCGTTCCTGCTGCTGCGCCGCGAGGCGTTCGAGGCGGTGGGCGGGTTCGATCCGGCGCAGTGGATGTATGCGGAGGACGTTGACCTCGGCTGGCGTCTCGGCAAGGGCGGCTGGAAGACGATCTACGAGCCGCGCGCGCTCGTCCACCACGCCTCGGGCGCGGCGGCGCGGCAGGCCTTCGGCGAGCGCCCGTACGAGCGCTGGATGGAGGCGAGCTACGACTGGATCGAACGCCGGCTGGGGCGCAGGAGACGGATCACCGCGGCGGCACTCAACATGGCCGGCGCGCTCGTGCGCCGCGACCGCGCGTGGGCGCGCGTCCACCGGCGCGCGCTTCAGCGCCGCGCGTGATGCACGACGTGCGGCACTGACCACCCCGCCCGCGCCCGGAGCTTGAAGCGGCCGTGCTCCCGCACGTCGTCGAAGCCGGCGCTCCACAGCATGCGCCGCCAGGCGCGTGGGTTCGGCTCCCAGAAGACGACGTCCTTGGGGCGGTCGGCGCGATAGCGCGCGATCGCCAGCGGCAGCCGCCCCGCGCGCGTGTAGTACGCCTCGGCTGAGACGAAGGTTCCGCCCTGCTTCACCAGTCCGGCGATCCGCTCGAGCGCCAGCAGCTGGTCGCGCAGGTGGATCACCACCGACCCGCAGAAGGCGAAGTCGAACGTCCCAAGCTCCTCCGGGGTCGCGTCGTAGATGGAGACGACGCGGCGCTCGACCTTCGAGTTGAGCGCCTCGGCTGCCACGGCGAAGTTCGCCCCGCGCGGCTCGTCCGGGAACTTCTGCGGCCGTCGCCGTGGCGGATAGTCGAGCAGGCGCTCGTCGTCGAGGTCGATCCCCACCACCTCGCCCCCACGCCGCTCCATCTCGAACGCCCAGAAGCCGTCCCAGGTGCCGACGTCGAGGCAGCGCTTTCCATGGAGCGACTCGGGCAGCCCGTACCGGTCGACGAACGGGCGCAGGTCGAACATCCCCTCCGTCTCCTGCCCGGGCGCGAGCTCGATCGTGTGGTACCAGCCCATCGGGCGCTGACCCTAGCGGCGGCTAGGGTCAGCGCATGCTCGACGAAAGCCGCGAGCGGATCCTTCGCGAGGTCGCCGACGACGCGCTCGTGCTCGACGTCGGCGGCTGGGGCAGGCCGTTCCCGCGCGCGGACTGGGTCATCGACATGCAGGACCACGCGACGCGCGGCCTCTACGGAAGCGAGCCCGGCGGCGAGGAGCGCTTCAGCGCCGACACATGGGTGCGCCGCGACATCTGCGACGCCGAGCCGTGGCCGTTCGAGGACGACCAGTTCGACTTCGTTGTGTGCTCGCACACGCTCGAGGACGTGCGCGACCCAGTGCGGGTGTGCGCCGAGATCGCGCGGGTAGGCAAGGCCGGATACATCGAGACGCCCTCACGCCTCGAGGAGCAGAGCTACGGGTTTCAAGGCCCGTGGGTCGGCTGGGGCCACCACCACTGGCTCGTCGAGGCCGGTGACGGCAGGATCGAGTTCGTCTTCAAGCACCACGTGATGCACGGGCGCGAGAGCGACCACTTCCCGGCCGGCTTTCAGGAGACCCTCACGCCCGAGGAGCGCGTCGTGACCCTGTGGTGGGAAGGCTCCTTCGAGTTCGGCGAGCGGTTCTTCACCGACGCGGACGAGCTCGATCCCTATCTCGCGGACTTCGTCACCGGCGAGCTCGACCGGCGGCGCTCCAAGCGAAGGAGACTGATCTTCTGAACCCGGCCGAGGCGGTTCAGGCCAACCCCGACTGGTACCACACGATCGAGCTCGCGCCGGGGGTCGTGACGCCGGGGCGAATCGATCTCCGCGAGACGGTCGGCAAGGTCCTGCCAGCCGGCCTCGCCGGCAAGCGCGCGCTCGACATCGGCACCTTCGACGGCTTCTGGGCCTTCGAGATGGAGCGCCGCGGCGCGGACGTGGTCGCGATCGACGTGCCCAGCCTCGAGTCGGCGGAGTGGCCGGCGATCAACCGCGAGCGGCTCGAGGCGACCGCGCGCGAATGGGGCCTCGAGCTGGGCCGCGGCTTCCGCCTGGCCGCGGAGGCGCTCGGGTCCTCGGTCCTGCGCGTGGAGTGCCCGGTGCAGGAGCTCACGGCGGAGCGGATAGGCGGGCCGGTGGACTTCGTCTTCAGCGGCGCCATCCTGCTGCACCTCCGCGACCCCGTCGGCGCGCTGGAGCGGATCCACGACGTGCTCGCGCCCGGCGGCCGGCTCGTGATCCTCGAACCGTTCTCGCCCGCGCGCACGATCCGGTCGCCACGGCGCCCGGTCGCGGAGTTCCAGCCGCTCGCCACGTCGTTCAACTGGTGGCTGCCGAACCTGGCCGGACTGGCGGCTTGGCTCACGGCGGCCCGCTTCGAAGCGGGTCGAGCGGCTCGGCTTCCACCGGCCGCAGGCGATCAAGCGCATGCGGCAGTGGCAGGTCGCCTACAGCGCGCGCGTCGCCTAGACGCGGCGAGCGCGGACGAGACAGAACTGGGTCCCCTCGCCCTCGATCCGCTCCAGCTCGAGGCTCGCGTCGGCGGCCGCCTCGCGGAGCGCGTCCAGCTCGATCGCAGTGCCGAGCCAAGCGGCATCGCGCTGCCCGCGCGGCATCCATCCGCGCAGCGACGCCCAGCGGCGGCGCGGCCCATGGAAGCGGGGCTTGTGGACGCTGGGCAGGTTGGAGACCTGGAAGACCGCCCACCCGCCGGGACGGAGCACGCGCCCCATCTCGCGCACGTACCCGAAGATCACCTCTGGATCCGGGATGTGCTGGAGCACTACGTAGGAGACACAGCCGTCGGCGCTCGCGTCAGGCACCCCGGCGAGCGTCGCCCCGTCGCCGAGGACCCACTCGACGTTGCCCAGCGCGGCGTTCTGCTCGCGCGCGATCTCGAGCATCCGCGGTGAGACGTCGAGTGCGGTGACGTGCGCCACGCGGGCCGCGATGGCGCGTGACATGCGCCCGGCGCCGCACCCGATCTCCAGGACGTGGTCCGAGGGCTCGAGCTCGACGCCGAGCTTGCCCAGGAGCTCGTCGACGTCGCGCTCCCCCGAGGCCCAGAACTGGTCGAGATCCGGGTCCGCGTAGCTGAGCGTGTTGTTGATGAAGTACCAGGGGTTCTCGCGCGCACGGCGGTCCCAGAAGCGCCGCATGTGCGTGGTTCCCGGCAAGGGCGCGAGTGTACCGTGGCCTCCGTGAGCCCCCAGAGCGAGATCGCGGTCGTCATCCCCGCACGCAATGCGGCCGAGACGATCGAGCGTTGCATCCAGTGCGTGGCGGCGCAGACGGTCGCACGCCGAGGCGATCCTCGTGGACGACGGCTCGACCGATGCGACTCCTGAGCTCGCGGCGGAAGCCGCCGCCACGGCCGGCCTTGACCTGCGCATCGAGCGCACGGACCGGCTCGGGCCGGCCGCCGCGCGCAACCGCGGCGCCGAGGTGTCGACTGCTCCCGTGCTCGCCTTCCTCGACGCCGACTGCTTCCCGACCACCGAATGGCTCGAGGCCGGGCTGCGCGCGCTGGAAGACGCGCCGCTCGTCCAGGGCCGCGTGACGCCCGACCCCGAGTTCGTCCGCGGCCCGTTCGACCGCACCCTGCACGTGAACGGGCCCTCGCCGCTGTTCGAGTCCGCGAACCTGTTCGTCGAGCGTGGCCTGTTCGACCGCCTCGGCGGGTTCGAGGCCTGGCTCGAGCCGGAGGTCGGCAAGGCGGTCGCCGAGGACATCTGGTTCGGATGGAGGGCGCGCCGCGACGGCGAGCGCACGGCGTACGCGCCCGACGCGCTCGTCCATCACGCGGTCTTCCGCCACGGAGCTGTCGCCCACGTCCTCGAACGCAGGCGGCTCGCGCACTTCCCCGCGATCGCGGCCAAGGTGCCCGAGCTGCGGGACGAGTTCTTCTTCGCACGCTGGTTCCTCAGCCCGCGGACGGCGGCGTTCGACGCCGCCGTGCTTGCGCTGCTCGCGCGGCGGCGCGCCGCCCTCCCGCTCGCGCTCCCCTACCTGTGGATGCTTCTCAGCGAGGCGCGCGCCTGGGGCCCGCTCGCGCGGCGGGTCGCGCCCGTCCGGCTCGCAGCGGATGCGGTCGGCTTCAGTGCGCTGGTGCGGGGGAGCTTGAAGCGCCGAAGCGCCGTTCTCTGAGCTGCGCGACCGCGGAGCACGCGAGCACCGCGAAGACCGGCTCGAACGGCGCGCGATAGCGCGTGCCCGAGTTTCCGATGTAGACGAACGTCGCCAGCACGAACATCGCGAGCAGCGGCACGACCAGCGCGCGCCGGTGCCGCGCGAACCAGAGGCCGAGGAGCCCCAGCGCAAGCAGCGCCCACCAGACGAAGAGGCCGACCCACGTGAGGAAGCGCGAGCGGCCCTGGAACTTGACCTCGTTGAGCGCCGAGTCCGGCGTCCGGATGTCCCAGAACCGCGAGAGCCCGTTCCAGAAGAGCGCCTTCGGAACCGAGCTCGGATGGTCCTCGATGTACTCGAACGCGCGCTCGCGCAGCTCCGCGCGCAGCTCGTCGTCGGGCAGCGGGTTCTTCGGGTCGAACAGGTCCGCATCGCGAGTAGTGGTCGCTCGCCATGCCCACGGGTGCTCGTCGTCGTTCGCCGCGTCGTCGTTGAAGACCCCGTAGATGCCCGCGTCCTGCACCGACAGCGGGATGAAGGAGTCGAACTCGGCGTAGTTGCGGATCGTCCACGGGGCGATCACGAGCACGCAAACGCCCAGCGCGAGCGCGGCCCGGGCAAGCCCCTGCCTCAGTCCCCAGGTGATCAGGATCGCGACGACCACGGCCGCGAGGATGTGCAGCGCCGAAGGTTTGACCAGGATCAGCACTCCGGAGAGCGCCCCGGCGGCGACGATCGCGCGGGTGCTCGGTCTTCGATCGAGGACGAGCAGCAGGATCCCGAGCGTCAGCGGGATCGCGAGCGACTCGGCGAAGAGCCTGGCCTCGAACTGCCAGACGAACGGGTGCAGGGCCGCCACGAACGCCGCCGCGGTCCCCACCCAGGCGCCGAACAGCCGCCGGCCCAGGAGCCACGTCAGCGCGATCGTGAGCGGCCCGAAGACGAGCACCTGAAGCAGCATCACCGCGTCCGGGTTCTTGCCCCCAACCGAGTAGAGCAGCCCGACGAACGCCGGATAGGCCGGCGTCTTCCACGCGGAGGGATGCGGGATCCCGTACGGCGTGGACGACCAGAACCAGTCGCCGTCCGCGATGAACGAGGCCTCGCGGTGGTACTCCGGCTCGTCACCCGCGAGCGTGTGGTCCCACGTGACGAGCACGTAGACGACGCGCGCGACCAGCCCCAGCGCGATCGCCGCACCGAGCAGCCGCAGGTCGCGACGCGGGACGGCTCGCAGCCAGGCCCGCGCGCCCTCCAGCGCTATCGCTAGCTCCCTCCGGCGACGGCCGGGAGAATCGTCACCTCGTCCCCGTCCTCGACGGCCGTCTCCAGCCCGTCGAGGAAGCGGATGTCCTCACCGCCGACGTACACGTTCACGAACCGCCGGAGGTCTCCGTCCTCGGCGATCCGCTCGCGCAGGCCGTCATAGCGCTCGTACAGCCCGTCGAGCACCTCGCCGACCGTGCCGGCGTCGTCGATCGTGGTCTCCCCCTCGCCGGCCGTGACCGCGCGAAGCTGGGTCGGGATCTTCACCGTGATGGCCATGGCGCGGAAGTTTAAGTCGCCAGCGCCGCGTGGCTCTCGAACGACTCGACGCTCGGGTCCACCGTGGTCACCTCGAACGTCCCGCGGACTGCGTCCAGGGTCTTCAGGCCCTCGCCGGTGATCACCAGCACGACGCGCTCGTCGGGGCCGATGTCCCCGCGCTCCGCGAGCTTGCGAAGCGTCGCCGTTGTGACCCCGCCGGCGGTCTCGGTGAAGATCCCGGTCGTGCGGGCGAGCAGCGTGATGCCCTCGCGGATCTCGTCGTCGTCCACGCAGTCGATGCTGCCGCCGCTGCGGCGGGCGAGCTCGAGCGCGTACGGCCCATCGGCCGGGTTGCCGATCGCGAGCGACTTGGCGATCGTGTCCGGCTTGACCGGCTTGCAGATGTCCCAGCCCGCCTCGAACGCGTTCGCGACCGGGGCGCAGCCCGTGGCCTGGGCGCCGTTGAAGGTGGGCACCTCGCCATCCAGCAGGCCGACCTCGATCCACTCCTCGAACCCGCGCGCGATCTTCGTGAAGAGCGAGCCTGAGGCGACCGGCGCGACGACGCGGTCGGGCAGCTCGAAGCCCAGCTGCTCGGCGATCTCGTACCCGAGCGTCTTCGAGCCCTCGGCGTAGTACGGGCGGACGTTCACGTTGACGAACGCCCACGGGCGGTCGTGCGACAGCTCGGTACAGAGCTTGTTCACGTCGTCGTAGTTGCCGTTCACGGCCACGACGTTGGCGCCGTACACGCCCGTCGCGAGGATCTTCTGCTCCTCGAGGTCCGCCGGGATGAACACGTACGCCTCGAGGCCGGCGGCCGCGGCATGGGCCGCGACCGCGTTCGCCAGGTTGCCGGTGGAGGCGCAGGCGACGACCTCGTAGCCCGAGCTCGCGCGCCTTCGCGATCGCCACGCCCACCACCCGGTCCTTGAACGAGTGGGTCGGGTTCGCGGCGTCGTTCTTGACCCAGACCTCGCGCGATGCCGAGCTCGGCCGCCAGCCGGTCGGCCCTGACGAGCGGAGTGGTGCCGGAGTCGAGGGCGGTCTTCGGGCGGCGCTCGAACGGGAGGAAGTCCGCGTAGCGCCAGATCGAGCGCGGGCCCGGCCTGGATCTTGCGCCTGGTCTCAGCCGCGTCGAGCGACGAGAAGTCGTAGGCGACCTCGAGCGGGCCGAAGCACTTGTCGCAGACGTACAGCGCCTCGAGCGGGTACTCGGTTGAACATTCCTTGCACTTCAGGGCTTCGACGGCCATAGGGAAAAGCTCCTCTCTATGTGAAACGGGCCCCCGTGCTGTGCACGATGGGGCCCCAGTCGAAGCTCCACGGCACATCTCGATGGACTTGGCACCTTTTCTCTCGACCGAATCGGGAGCTGGTTGCCGGGGTTTCACAGGGCCATGTCCCTCCACCCCTCTCGATGCAACGGGTATGTGGCCGGGCAGCATAACAAGCCTGCTAGACACATTTGCGTGACCCGGCTCCTCCTTGCCACAGCCTTCCTCGTGCTCTGCCTGGCCGCTCCCGCGAGCGCGCAGGTGGACGAGGGGCCGCCGAACCTGCTGGTCGTCATGACCGACGACCAGCGGGCCCAGGGAACGATGGCGGTGATGCCCGAGACGCGCCAGAAGATCGGGCGCCAGGGCACGACCTACCTGAACGCCCACGCCACGACGCCGAAGTGCTGCCCCTCGCGCGCGTCGTTCTTCACCGGGCGCTACGCCCACAACCACGGCGTGATCTCGAACAGCCGGGGAGCGAACCTCGACCAGTCGCAGACGGTCCAGCGGCTGCTGCAGCGGCGCGGCTACCTCACGGCGATCTTCGGGAAGTACCTGAACGCGTGGCCGGTCGAGGTGAGCCCGCCCTTCTTCGACGAGTGGGCCATCTCGAACGGCGGCTTCGAGAACACCTTCTGGAACATCGACGGCCGCGTGCGCACGAGGCACCGCTACGCGACGGACCTGGTCGCCGACTGGGCCCTGCAGTTCATCCGCCAGGCCGAGCGGCGGGACGACACCCAGCCGTGGCTCGCCTGGGTCACGCCTTATGCGCCTCATCTCCCGAGCACGCCGGCCCAGCGGCACAGCGACGCGCGGCTGCCCTCCTTCCCGCTGACGCCCGCGATGCAGGAGACGGACCTCTCCGACAAGCCCGACTTCCTCGAGGCGGCGCGGCACCAGGAGGAGCGGCTCGCGGCGGCGCGCGACGACGGGCGCAGAACGCTGATCGCCGTGGACGAGATGGTGCGCCGGCTGATGGATGAGCTGCGCAAGCAGGGCGAGGCCGAGAACACCCTGGTCGTCTTCACCTCCGACAACGGCTTCATGCTCGGGGAGCACGGCGGCGTCGTCGGGAAGGACCTCCCCTACCCCGCCTCGAGCCAGATCCCGCTGATGATCCGCTGGCCGGGCCACTTCCGCGCAGGCCGGGAGACGGCGAACCTCGTCGCGAACATCGACGTCGCCACGACGCTGCTCGACGCGGCCGGCCTCGACAAGCAGACCGACGGCAGGTCGCCTGCTCGACCGCGGACGGCGCACGGCGCTCCTCGTCGAGAGCCGCGGGTCCTACAGCGAGGACCGCGCGCCGCGGCTGCCCGCCTTCCGCTCGATCCTCACGAAGCGCTACCGCTACGCCGAGTACTACCGCCACGACACGTTCGACCTGACCTTCCGCGAGTACTACAACCTCGGGATCGACCCGTGGGAGCTCGAGAACCGCGCGCCGGAGCTGTCGCCGGAGCGCCGCGCTGAGCTCTCGGACCTGCTCAGGGAATACGGCACGTGCAGAGGCAGGGCGTGCCCGTAGCGCAGCGAAATACAATGAGAGGCGTGCCAGCAACGACCGACGACCCTCTCAGTCCGAGCCATGCCGAGCATTCCCAAGCCCCGGCTGAGACGCGCCGCACGCACGGCGTCGGTCGAGCACGCCCCGCCTAGCGCTGAGCCCCGTATCGAGGTCGTCCAGCACGGCGGCCTGCGCTGGATCAACATCGAGCAGCCGGGAACGCTCGAGCAGGGCTGGCTCGAGGAGCACTTCGACTTCCACCCGCTCGACCTGGAGGACGTCCGCTCGCGCAACCAGCGGCCGAAGATCGACGAGTACGAGGACTACCTCTTCATCGTCCTTCACTTCCCGATCTTCGACAAGACGGTCGGCCGCCTCAACGCCGGCGAGCTCGACATCTTCATCGGGCCGGACTTCCTCGTAACGCTCCCGAACTCGCCCCTGCACCCGGTCGAGTACCTGTTCGAGCGCTGCCGCTCGAGCGAGGAGACACGCGAGCAGCTCATGTCGGGCGGCCCCGGGCTGCTGCTCTACAAGATCGTCGACGACTCCTTCGACTACTGCTTCCCGATGCTGCGAAAGATGGGGAACAAGCTCGACCGGATCGAGGACGACATCTTCGAGGGCGCGGCCGAGGACGTCGTGCGCGACATCTCGAACGCGAAGCAGGAGATCATCAACTTCCGCAAGATCATCCGCCCGCAGCGCTCCGTCCTGCGCGACCTCGAGCGCAACAAGCAGCGCTATCTCGCCGAGGACCTCGAGATCTACTTCGACGACATCGTCGACGCGTCGGAGCGGATCTGGGACATGCTCGAGAACTACAAGGAGGTCGTCGAGGCGCTCGAGCAGACGAACGAATCGGTCATCTCGCACCGCGTCAACGGGATCCTGCGGGTGCTCACGGCCTTCAGCGTGATCATCCTGCCGCTCACGCTCATCGCGAGCATCTGGGGCATGAACGTCGGCGTTCCCGGAGAGGGCGGCGAAACGGCCTTCTGGGTGATCGTCGCGGCGATGGTCACCATCCTCGCGGCGATGCTGGCCTTCTTCCGCCGCCGCCGCTGGCTCTGAACGCCTCCGTAGTCATCCCGACGCGCGACCGTCCCGAGCGGCTGCGTTCCCTGCTCGAGTCGCTCGCCGCCCAGGACGCCTCCGGCTTCGAGGTCCTCGTGGTGGATGACGGTGGGAACCGGGAGACGGCGGCCGTGCTGGCGGATCCCCCACTCCCGGTGCGCGCGCTGCGCGGCGCCGGCCGCGGGCCGGCGGCGGCGCGGAACGTCGGCTGGCGGGAGGCCGAGGGACGGCTCGTCTGCTTCACCGACGACGACTGCCGCACGGCCCCCGGCTGGGTGTCCGCGCTGCTCGAGGCGGCGGACGACGCCGACGCGGTCATCGCGGTCGGGCGCACAGAGCCCGAGCCGGCCGAGGCGGGCCGCCAGACCGCGTTCACGCGCTCCAATCTCGTCACCGGGCTGAACCGCGACTTCCACACCTGCAACATCGCCTACCCGCGCGCCCTGCTCGAGCGGCTCGGCGGCTTCGACGAGTCGTTCCCGCATCCCGCCGCCGAGGACACGGAGTTCGCCTGGCGCGCGCTCGAGTCCGGCGCACCCGCCCGCTTCGCCGAACGACGCGCTCGTCTGGCACGCGGTGCATGACGTGGGCTGGCGTCGAGCTCGTCCGGCGCGCTCGCTGGCGCGTGGACGTCCCGCGCCTCGTGAACCGCCACCCGGGCCTGCGCCACCACATGCTCGGCGGCGTCTTCTGGAAGCGCGAGCACGCGCAGCTGGCGGCGGCGATCGCCGGCGCGGCGCTGGCGCGGCCCACGCGCGGGGCCTCGCTCGCGCTCGCTCTCCCCTACCTGCGCTTCTGTCGCGGGCTGCACGGGTCGTACGCGGGCGCGCTGGCGCACCTGCCGGCGCATGTGGCTGTGGACGGCGCCGAGCTCGCTGCTCTGGCGGCGGGCAGCGCCCGCGAGCGCACGCTCGTCATCTGACCGCGCGCCGGGCGACCTCGGCCCACAGCGACCCGGCGATCCGCGCCCCGTAGTCCACCCGCGCGGCGAGCTCCACGCCGCGATCGTCCACAGGCTCCACCGACAGCGCTCGCAGCGCAGCGCCGCGACGAACGAGCCCGCCCGGCGAGGTCCAGTAACGACGCCCGGCACGCCCGGGATAGGCCCGCGCGAGGCGGCGGGCGGAAGCACCGTGCTCGAACCCGCGCCGCGCGACCGCGCCGAGGCCGGTAGCTGCCGGGTGTGCCACCTCCGCGGCCGGGCACCAGCCCAGCGCGAAGCCGGCGTCGGCGGCGCGCAGGCAGAGATCGACGTCCTCACCGTGATGGAAGCGCGCGTCGTAGCCGTCGATGGCCTCGAACGCATCGCGCCTGATGCCGAGGTTGGCCGATGCGGCGATGCCGGCGGCGACGTAGCGCTCCTGCGGGTAGCGCCACAGAGCGTCGAAGCGCTCCGCCATTCCAGGCTTCGGCCGTGTCTCGATCCGAATCGGGCCGGCCGCGAGCGGCGACGACGAGAGGCAGCGCTCGAGCGCCTCCGCCCACGCCGGGACCGGCGCGCAGTCGGTGTCGGTGAACGCGATCACGTCCCCCTTCGCAGCGGCCACGCCGATGTTGCGGGCGAGTGAGCGGTTTCGGCGCGGCGCGGTCACGACCCTCGCGCCCGCGTCCTCCGCGAGCGTGGCGGTGTCGTCGGTCGAGCTCGCGTCCACGACGACCAATTCGTGCTCGGCCGTCTGGCTCGCCGAGCGCGCCGAGCAGGCGCGGCAGCACCGCTGCGGCGTTCCAGGCGGGAACCACGACCGAAATCACGGGTCGAGATTAGGCTGCCCGCGTGGTCGAGCGGGACATGGTGCTGGCCCTCGTGCGCCTTTTGGCCGACCCGTCATCGACGCGCGCGGATGCGGTGAGAGGCCTCGCGCGCGACGTCGACTTCGACTCACTCTTCGACATTCTGGCCAGGCAGGGCCTCGTCTCCACACTCGGCGGCCCGCTGCTGCGTGATGCCGAGCGCGAGCTCCCCGAGACCGCGACGCAGCGCATCCGGGCCACGCGGACGCGCGCGCGGCAGCGCGGGCTCCTCCACCATGGGGTGACGAAGCGCCTCGCAGCCGACCTCGGCGAGCGCGGCATCCCGGTGGTCCCGCTGAAGGGCGCGGCGCTGGCCGACGCGGTCTACGGCGACATCGGCGCTCGCCAGGCGTCGGACGTCGACCTGCTCGTCACGCTTTCCGATCTCGACGGCGCGGTCGAGGTGGCCGAGCGGCAGGGCTGGCGTGAGCCAGACCTCATGCGGGAAGCCGGCCGGCCGTGGCTCCACCGCGAGCTCTTCCACGACACGCTGCCGCCGCTCGAGATCCACTGGCGGGTGCACTGGTACGAGGAGTCGTTCGCGGAGGCCGCGATGGCCCGCGCCGAGCCGACGGACGATGGCTGGCTGCGCCCGCAGCCCGCCGACGAGCTCGCGTTCCTGCTCCTGTTCCTCGCCCGGGACGGCTTCGCCGGATTGCGGCAGCTCGTCGACGTGGCGGCCTGGTGGGGCGCACTCGGGGCCGCCACACAACCCGCGAACGACGTGCGCGCGATCGCGGACACGCACCCCGAGCTCGCGCCCGCGCTGACCGCGGCCGCCCGGTACGCGGAGGAGGTCGCCGAGATCCCGGACGGCTCCCTGATCGCAGGCGGTCGGCTTTCGGGGCGCGAGCGCGCGGCGGTACGCCTCCAGGACCCCTGGCTGGGCGGGTCACATGCGCAGGTCGAAGCCGATATCTCGTTGGTGGACGCGCTGCTTGCGCCGCCGCGCGGCCTGCGCCCGTTCGTGGCGCAGACAGCTCCTCATTCCTCGCTGGGGACTCGTCCGGCGCCGGCCACATCTCGAGCACGCGTCGCGTGCGCGGATCGGTGTCGCCCGGCTGGGCCACGCGGCGCGCGTGATCGCGCGCTACGGGCTCGCATCGCGGCGTGCAATCCGGCGCGAGGGCCGGAACCCCGGCTTATCCTGATTGCGATGGCGGCGGCCGAGCCCAAGCCCTTCGACCGCCAGGCGTACTACCTCGCGGCGAAGAAGACTCCGAGATCGATGCGCAGCCTGCCCAAGCTGGCGCGCTCGGCGATGCGGCTTTCGCGCGACGCGAGCCCCCGCCTCTTCTACCTCTCGGCAGCCGCGCAAATCTTCATTGCCGTCCTGCTGGCGGTGCAGGTGCTGCTCGGCAAGATCGCGCTCCAGGAGATCCTCGAGGCGGATGCGACCGGCGGCTCCGTGAGCGACGCGCTGCCCGCGCTCGTCGGCCTGGTGGCCGCGGGCGCGTTCGGCAGCTTCGCCGGCACGTTCCAGACGCTCGCGCAACGGTTGCTCGGCGAGCGTGTCCGCCAGACGACTCTCGATGACACGCTCGACGTCACGACCGCGGTCGAGCTGGAGACGTTCGAGTCGCCCGAGTTCTTCGACGACCTCCAGCGCGTGCAGACCAACGCGCTGATCCAGCCGCTGACGATGTCGCAGGGGCTGATCGCCACGTTCGGCGGCATCCTCGGCGTGGCCGGGCTCACCGTGGCGCTGCTCGTCATCGAGCCGCTGATCGTCCCGATCCTGCTCCTGTCGGCGCTGCCGCTCTGGCTCGTCTCGCGGGCCACGGGCAAGCTCGAGTTCAACTTCAACTACGACCAGACGCCGGGCCACCGGCTGCGCTTCTATCTGGTCGAGACGCTCATCGGCCGGCCGGACGCGAAGGAGG